>CAVOYK010000003.1:0-305219 GCA_963700665.1 uncultured Actinomycetes bacterium | reverse complement strand
CCGGGTCCGGCGTGATCGCGTCAGAGATTGTCGTGGGAACGATCTCGGCGCTCTTGGAGACCACGTCGCCGCTCTTGCGGTCGATCACCAAGTCGACGTCGGCGAATGCCCTGCCGGCGCTGTGGGACTGCGTAACGAGCTTGCCGTCGATGTAGCCCCAGTAGCGTGCGTGGGTGTGTGCCGAGAACACGACGTCGACCTCGTCGTCCATCGCCTCAACCAGCGGGACGATATTGCCTGAGATCGGGCCTCCGGTGGTCGTACCGGAACCACCCTGGTGTGCCAGGACGAGAATCGTCTCGACACCCCGTGCCTTGAGTTCGTCGACACAGTCGTTGACAGCCTCGGCAGCGTCCGTGAACTCGAGCCCTTCGACGCCCGACGCGGTCACGATACCCGGTGTCTCCTCGGTGACGACGCCGATGATGCCAACGGGAACCCCGCGGACGCGTTCAACCACGTAGCGCGGGAAGATCGACTTGCCCGTGTCCTCGTCCACGACGTTGGCGGCGAGGTACTTCATGTCCGTGCCGCCCCACATGCCGGTGATGTCGCTATACCCGCCGTACTGCAGCCGGTACAGCTCGGCGAGTCCCTCGTCGAACTCGTGGTTGCCCACGGTGGAGTACTTGAAGTCCATCTCGTCGAGCACTTCCATCGTCGGCTCGTCTTGCAGAAGCGCCGAGACGGCCGGTGAGGCACCGATCAGGTCGCCCACACCCAGGGTCCACGTGTCGGTGTTGGTGAGTTTGGCCTCGGCCCGCCGTGCGTTGAAGTAGCCCGCCAGGTTCGCCGAGCCGCCGAGTGTCGCGCTGTACGGCGCGATCTGCCCGTGGAAGTCGTTTATTGCGAGAATCTGCAAGCGCACCTGCTTTCCGACCGACTTGGTCGGAGCTGCCGCTGCCGAGTAGGGCAGCAGAGCAAGAGCCATCACCAGTGCGAGCAGGATTGAAACGATCGGCCGCGCTCTGTTGCGAGTGCAAGCCATGATGCATCCCCCCTTCGTCCAAAACGGATCCCGTCGATTTGCAGTCCACTTGAGTGTGTATCCATTTTGGCGCGCGAAAGAATTAACGGGATGCTGGTGAAGATGGAAAGAGCCAGCCGGTCGAGCCTAGCGGCCCGCCTACTGCGCGTGGCGCGGTCGGCCCGGGCGGTGCTCCGCATGCCTGGTGAACGCGACGAGAACGGCCCGCAAAGCGACGCAGATACCCACCGAAAGGGCGATCGCCCCGATGCTGATGAACGTCATGGGTGCCACAGGCGAGGGTCCAAGTGAGCCAGCATCGTAGAGGGCGAGGATCGGCGCCGAAACGAGCACCATGCCCAGAGTCATCGCTACTGGCCACAACGCTACTGCTATTGCCGTGCACACCCATCTCGGCATCTAACTCGACTCCCCCCGAAGTCGTGAGACGGCCTTGCGGGCCACATCGAGCGCACCTGCCCTGTCTTGAGCAGCGAGCGTTCCGTCTAGAAGGGCCGCCTCAATAGCGTTCTTTGCTAATCCTACTCCTTCTCCCTCATCTATGTTCAGCAAATTCATGATTTCCTCACCAGAAAGCGGCGAGGTCACGGGCGTTTCGGTACCTCGCTGCCGAGACGCGGCAATCGCTTCGGCGAGGCTTCGGCGCACAGGCTCGGCCTCCTCTCGGTGCGCCGTGGCTTCGAAGTCGGCCATCGTGAGTTCCAGTACCTGTTCTGCCGAGACGGCCGGTCGGCCGGTGTCCGCATCTCGTTGCCGCGAGTCGAGTTTGCGAACCGCCCGGTCTACAGCGCGTTCGTTATCGACGTCGAGCTCGCCGAGCCGCATGTGCTCCTGGACGAGGTGCACGATTGCGGCGGTGTCCGCCTTGGAGAGCCTCAACCGCCGGCACGCCGCTTCTGCGAGCGCGGCACCGGCCTTCGCGTGGCCAAAGAAGCGGATCCGTCCGCCGGCCTCGACGCTTCGCGTAGGCCCCTTGCCAACGTCGTGGAACAGCGCGGCCCATCGCAGAACCGGGGTCGGGGCGACGTTGCTCACCGTCTGGATCGTGTGTGCGAGTGCGTCGAGGTCGTGAAAGCTCGGCTGCTCGACCCCGTCGAGCGCCGCTACCTCGGGCAACACGACGGCGAGTGCTCCCGAGCGCAGCGCCAGGTCGAGGCCGCGTGCGGGATGCTCGGAGACGAGCAGCTTGGTGAGCTCGTCACGGATGCGCTCCACCGCCACGGCCTCGAGTCCGCTGGCCGCCTGGCTCAAAGCCTCGAACGTCGCGGCATCGACGTCGAATCCCAGCTCCGCGGCCAGACGCGCTGCGCGCAAGACACGCAGCGGGTCCTCACGAAACCGAGCCGCGGGGTCACCCGGCGCGCGCAGCAGCCTGTCGTGGATGTCGATGCGCCCGTCGAGCGGGTCGAATAGTGCTCCCGTGGCAAGGTCCACGCCCATAGCGTCGATCGTGAAGTCGCGAAGCTCTGCATCGGCGGCGAAGCGATCGGCGGTCGTGGTGCACTCCAGAGCCTGTGCCCGATAGCGCGACACCTCGACCACCGCGCCGTCGGACAGGACAACGCCGATCGTCCCGAAACGCTCGCCCACGGCAAAGGAGCTGCGAGCCCACTCACCGTGGTGGGCCAAGAGGCGGATCTGGTCGGGCGAGGCGTCCGTCACAAGGTCGACGTCGCTGACCGGCCGGCCCATGAGAGAATCGCGCACCGCGCCGCCGACAACCACCGCGTCACGTCCGGCGTCGAGCAGTGCTCGCGCGAGTGCGCGTGCGTCGTGGGACAGCTCGATCTCCGGCCGTGTGTTCATGGCTGGTTCGTACCCGTCTGTAGGCGGCGATGGCGGGTTGTGCCTGGTGCGCGTGCAACGTGCTCGGAGGGAATCATCTGAGCGCACCCTCGGCTACAATGCGGCGAGACGTTTCAATCCGATGCGAAAGGCTCCTCGCATGGGCATGCGTATTCTGGTACTTGGCTCCGGCGGCCGCGAGCACGCGATTGTGAAGTCGCTTGCTGCTTCTCCGCTTGTCGACGCGATTCATGCCGCTCCGGGCAACGGCGGCACGGCGTTGGAGAGAGACACCGTCGCGGTGGATCTGTCCATCGAGGACCCGTCGGCTGTCGCTGCCTACGCTCGCGACACCGGGATCGACCTCGTGGTCATCGGACCCGAGGCCCCCTTGGTCGCCGGTGTCGCCGACGCCGTTCGCGCTGCGGGTATTCCTGCATTCGGCCCGGGAGCCTCGGGCGCGCGCATCGAGGGCAGCAAGGCGTTCGCGAAGGACCTGATGGAGCGCCACGACATCCCGGCCGGGCGCTCGAAAGTCTTCACCGCCGAGCAGCGCGAGCAGGCCTACGCTACGCTCGAGGAGTTCGGCGCCCCCGTGGTGGTGAAGGCCGACGGCCTTGCCGCGGGCAAGGGCGTGACCGTCGCGATGGATGCTCAGACAGCTCGGGCCGCCGTGGACGAATGCTTCGAGGGCCGCTTTGGCGCCGCAGGAGCCACGGTGCTCGTCGAGGAGTTCCTCGAGGGTCCAGAGTGCTCGCTGCTCGCGTTTGTCGACGGCCGCACGATGCTGCCGATGGCGCCTGCCCAAGACCACAAACGCGTGGGCGACGGCGACACGGGCCCCAACACCGGCGGCATGGGCGTCTACTCGCCGGTCCCGCTCGTCACCGAGCACGAGTACGCGCGCATGATCGAGATCATGTGGATGGCCGCCGACGCCATGGCCGACGAAGGCATCGACTACCGAGGCGTTCTCTACGGCGGCTTCATCCTCACCCAGGAGGGCCCCAAGCTCCTCGAGTTCAACGCGCGCTTCGGTGATCCCGAGACGCAGGTAGTGCTTCCTCGGCTGCAGACCGATCTTGCCGAGGTGCTGCTCGCGTGCGCGCAAGGTCGACTCGACGAGGTGGAGCTGTCGTGGTCGAGCCACGTGGCGGTCTCGGTGGTGCTCGCCAGCGCCGGCTACCCGGGAGAGTACGAGACGGGCAAGCCCATCTCGGGCATCGACGCCGCCC
The DNA here is from genome assembly GCA_963700665.1 of uncultured Actinomycetes bacterium. Taxonomy (GTDB): domain Bacteria; phylum Actinomycetota; class Coriobacteriia; order Anaerosomatales; family PHET01; genus CAVPCY01. Next base: position 301,211 of record CAVOYK010000003.1, on the reverse strand, counting down.
AGGAACTGCCCGGTGTGACGGTGTATCACGCGGGCACCAAGGTAGTGGACGGAACGCTCGTCACCGCTGGCGGGCGCGTGCTCAACGTGACCGCGACCGGCCCCGACTTCGCCTCGGCGATAGAGACCGCGTACGCCGCCGTGGACCGCATCGAGTTCGAGGGCGCGTTTTGCCGGCGCGACATCGGGCGTCGCGCGCTGAGCGACCGATCCGGCTAGGGGGTAGCCAGCCGCATGTTCTCAGAGCGACTGCTCACACAAGTCATGCGTCAGGCCAGCTCCCGCTACCTGACGCTTGAGGACTCGGACGTCCGGTCCCTGCCGGCACCGATCGAGGGGCGCCCCTACCTGCTCTACGTCCACGTACCTTTCTGCGAGCGCCTGTGCCCGTACTGCTCGTTCAACCGCTTCCCCTTCGACCAGGAGCGCGCGACCCAGTACTTCAAGCACCTTCGCAACGAGATGCGTATGGTGGCCGAGTTGGGCTACGACTTCGAGTCGATGTACGTGGGCGGCGGCACGCCCACCGTCGACATCGACGAGCTGTGCGCGACGATCGACCTGGGCAAAGAGCTGTTCTCGATTCGTGAGGTCTCCTCGGAGACCAACCCCAACCACCTCTACCCGCAGTGGGTCGATCCGCTTCGCGACCGCGTGGACCGATTCAGTGTGGGAGTTCAGAGCTTCGACGACGAGCTGCTCAAGCAGATGGACCGCTACGAGAAGTACGGCTCGGCGGCTCAGATCATCGAACGCCTGCAGTCGGTCGAGGGCGCGTTCCACTCGCTCAACGTGGACATGATCTTCAACTTCCCCAGCCAGACGCCCGAGAACCTTGCAGCCGACATCGCATTCGTCAAGGACAGCGGCTGCAACCAGGTCACCTTCTACCCGCTGATGGCCTCACCCGCCGTTGCCGAGTCGCTCAAGAGAACCGTCGGCAAGGTGGACTACCACCGAGAAGCCCGCTACTACCACGAGATCGTCGAAGGGCTCTCAGAGCGCTTCACCCCAGCGAGTGCGTGGACGTTCTCTCGAACCGGCGGGGGGATGATCGACGAGTACATCGTCGACTACGAGGACTACGTCGGCATCGGGAGTGGTGCCTTCAGTTTCCTCGATGGCAGCCTCTACGTGAACACCTTCTCTCTTCGCGAGTATGCGCAGCGCGTCGGCGAAGGGATGATGGGCGTGACCCAGAGCCGGGCGTTCCCCCGCGGGGACCTCATGCGCTACCGCTTCTTGATGTCGCTGTTTGGCATGTCGCTCGACAAGCGCACGTTCGCGACGGATTTCGGCACCGAGATCGAGCATGGCCTCCCGCTGGAGATGGCGTTCATGCGCTCGGCCGGGGCGTTCGAGATCGACAACTCCGAGCAGCTCGTCCTCACCGAGAAGGGCCGCTACCTGCTCGTCGCGATGATGCGTGAGTTCTTCATATCCGTGAACAACCTGCGCGATCAGGCGCGAAACGCGCTTTCGGGCGAAGAGCGGAAGCTGCTCTTCGGCGACGGTGCACACTGCGCCGATGACGCCCGCAACTCGCTTGTCGAAGCCATCGCAGACACCGGGACCGCCGAGTCTGCACCCTTCGCCGGGCAGCGATGAGCCGCTTTCTCGACCGTTTCTTGCCACCAACCGAACGCCGAACCGCGCTGTGGCTGGCGCTCGGCGGGGCGATGGTGGGGTGGATCGCCGGCAGGGTTGGTGGTCTGGCTCTGGAGCAGATGCGCTCGATCGTGCTCGAAGACCCGATGCCCACGCGCAGCGCGTATGTGGTGACGGCTCTGGTGGAGTTCGCCGCGGTCGCACTGGTGATTGCGGCGCTGATCCGGTTTGCCCGGGCCCCCAAGGTGCTCGCCCTCTACGTAGCCCTCGGGGCAGCGCTTGATATCGCACTGGGAATCATCGGGCTTCCCGCAGCGTTCCTAGGCACTCGCAGTGTCGCCGCCGCGGGATTCGCGCCCGGCCCCGGCCTCGTGGCGACGGGCAGTGACTTCTGGGCTTCGAGCGCGGCGGCGGTCTTGGCGCATCTCGGCGTTGGGTTGGGCGCGCTCGCCGGGGCGTGGATTGCGGCTACCGTGTCGCTGGCTCGTATTCGGGACACCGGTTTCTCTGGTGACGAGCCCAACGGCAAGGGGCTGAGGTCCAAGCCGGCCGGAACGGGCTGGAGCTTCGTCGGCTGGGAGGGTCAGCCGCTGGCTGGGGGAGCACGGTTGGCGCTCGCGTTCGTCGCGGCGGCGGCCGTAGTGGGACTTGTCGCCGCAGCGCTCGGTCTGGTCGCCTTGCTGATTCCCGGTCGCTTCGACGGCGGCCTCGCCGCCAACGGCATCGGCGTGGTGTTCGCCATCTTGCTGGTTGCGAGTTGGCTCCTTGCGGCGCGCGCGGTGACGCTCCGCTCGGGAGTGGTGTCACTGTGGCTCGTGCCGCTGAGCGCCGGGTTCGGGTCGATGGTGTTCGTCGTCGAGAGCGTGACGATGCTCGGTCTGACGGGTCCGGCGGACGCGCTCAGCATCTCGGCGGTCAACCTGCTGGTACCACTGCTGGCCACTCTCGCCGCTCTCGTCGGCGTTGAGCTCGCGATCAGGCGCGAACCAGCTACACTTCGTTCGAACGCGCAGGACTCGGACGCAGACGGCGCGTCCGCCGACACCGCTGGAGGTACCGATGGCTGAGAACCCGCTCGTGGGCATCATCATGGGCTCGAAGTCCGATATGGGCGTCATGGAAGAGTGCGCCATGCAGCTCGAGGAGCTAGGCGTCGCGTACGAGATCGTCGTCGCCAGCGCACACCGCAATCCCGACCGGGTCCACGACTGGGCATCGAGCGCAGGCGATCGTGGCCTCAAAGTCATCGTCGCCGCCGCCGGCAAGGCCGCCCATCTCGGCGGTGTCGTGGCTGCCTTCACGCCGCTGCCGGTCATCACCGTGCCCATGAAGACGAGCGATCTGGGAGGACTCGATTCGCTGCTGTCGATGGTTCAGATGCCCACCGGTGTTCCGGTGGCGTGCGTCGCGATAAACGGTGCGAAGAATGCGGCGATCCTTGCGACACAGATGCTCGGCACGTCGATGCCCGAGTACCGCGAGCGGGTCGTCGCCTACAAGAAGGCCATGTCCGAGGCCTGATCGGGCAAGGCAGCAGCGTGCTGGTCCATCTATCCGCGGTGACGCGCGTCACTGTCAGTCTCTCAGAGGTGCGAGCCTGACTGCCGATACACCTCCCACGAGCCCGCCTACGGTCAGCTGGGAGTTGTATCCGTGCTTCGCCGCCACATGCGCCAGGACCAGGGATTCACACTCATCGAGCTGATGGTCGTTGTCATGATCATCGGGATCCTGGTCGCAATCGCGATTCCGGTGTTCCAGTCTGCGCAGGTCCTGGCGGCCACGCGCACCTGCTTCGCCAACCAGCGCGAGCTTGAAGGGGCAGTACACATCTGGAAGGCTGCACAGCCCAATCGCAACATCGCCGATCTGGTGGGAACGGTGAACGGAGCCCACGTGCTCAAGGTCGAGAACTTCATCGGCCGCCCACCCACGTGCCCCGCGGCGCCCAATCCCGCTGACCCGGACAACCCGACGGTCGCGGAAGGCGCCTACGTCTTTGACGCGAACGGGACGCTCGATGCTTGCGCGCAAGGCGGTGCGTCTCCGCACGGCCACTTCTAGCCGCTTCCCGCGCGAAGGCTCCTCGGCGATACTGTCCGAGACACGCCCACAGGCGTGAGCTATTCGATTGCGGGAGGATTCCATGCAGCACGGAGCCTTTGAAGATGTCCGGATCGAGGGTCACCTGATCGACTCGGGCATCATGTCCCAGGTGATGGACCACATCATCGCCCGTGGCGGCGAGTTCGAGAGCCTGTCGTTCGAGGTAGGGCGGACCAACCAGGACGCCTCGGTGGCGGTGCTGCGTGTGCGCGCCGAGAACCGCGGACTGCTCGAAGAGATCCTGCTCGCGATCCAAGAACACGGCGCGGTCGCCTGCCAGCCGTCGGATGCGGTCTTCGCGACCGCACCGCGCGACGGCGTGTTTCCCGAGGGCTTCTACTCGACAACGAACCTCGAGACCGATGTGCGCTTGTCGGGCAAGTGGATCCACGTCGCCAACCCCGAGATGGACTTGGGTGTCCGAGTGGACCCGCAAGCGCTCCTCGCTGAGGCGATACCCATGGCGGACGTGCGAGAGGGTGAGCTCTACATCGTCGGGCACAACGGCATCCGCGTGCATCCACAGGAGCGTCCGCGCGAGAGTCAGTCGTTCGAGTTCATGTCGAGCGCTGTCTCCTCGGAAAAGCCCAAGGCCCAAGTGGTCGCCGAGATCGCGCGCATGATGCGTGACACGCGCGAGGCGGGCAAGGAGGTCATCGCCGTGGTCGGTCCCGCGGTCGTCCACACCGGAGCCAGAGAGCATATCGCCAGGCTCGTGGAGCTGGGCTACGTGAGCGTCTTGTTCGGTGGCAACGCAGTGGCCGTGCACGACATCGAAGCCGCCATGTTCGGTACGTCGCTGGGCGTCTCGCTGTCCGAGGGCACTCCGGCCGCGGGAGGCCACCAGCACCATCTCAAGGCGATCAACGTCGTGCGCGGTCACGGCTCCATCGCGGCCGCGGTCGAGGCGGGCGACATCACCAACGGCCTCATGTACACGCTGGTCAAGACGGGCACACCGTTCGTCCTCGCCGGCTCCATACGCGACGACGGTCCGCTGCCCGACGTCATCACCGACGTCATGGAAGCGCAGCGCGAGATGCGCGCGTACGCGCAGCGAGCCGGTTCGTGCTTGATGCTCTCCACCATGCTGCATTCGATCGCGACCGGGAACATGCTGCCGGCGAGCGTCACGACGGTGTGCGTGGACATCAATCCGGCGGTCGTGACCAAGCTCGCGGATCGCGGTTCGTGGCAGACGATCGGCGTCGTCACCGATGCGGGGCTGTTCTTGGAGCAGCTCGTCAAGGAGTTCGAAGCGTAGCGGCACACGTCTTGCACCTTGCGGGTATCGACCACCCAGGAGGTGCGGTTCCCATGTTCGGTCTGTTCGGATCCCGAGAGTCGACCCAGCAGCCATCCGCCGGCGCGCACGCCGTGCCGCCCTTGGACCTGCAGGTTCCCGCCACACTCGAGACGGCCACATTCGCCAACGGTTGATTCTGGACTCCTGACGCCCGGTTCGGGCTCGTGGACGGGGTCTGGCGCACGCGTGTGGGCTACGCGGGTGGAACCATGGAGGCCCCGACGTATCACCGCATGGGAGATCACACCGAGTGCTTCCAGGTCGACTTCGATCCGGCCGTGATCAGCTACGAGGATCTGCTCGAGCTCTTTTGGCAAAGCCACGACGCGACCCGGTCTGCTCACAAGGTCCAGTACGCCTCGCTGATCTTGACGCACGACGATGGTCAGCTGGCCATCGCTCGCGAGAGTGCCCAGAGAATGGTGGGGTTGTACGGACGCGCGCTGGCCACGCGCATCGAACCGCTCGGCTCATTCTGGATGGCCGAGGACTACCATCAGAAGTACTACCTCCGAAACGACCGGACGCTCATGACTGAGTTCCGCGCCGCCTACCCACTCGATGCCGACTTCGTGGCAAGCCCCGCCGCCGCGCGCGTCAATGCCCACGTCTACGGGAGCCCCTGTGCTCGCGTCGACCGAGACCTGCCGGTCCTGGGGCTCAGCGAGCCGGCAGCCAAGCACCTGCGTTCCCACTGCCGGTAGCGCCCCATCGCAAAGGGAGAGACCATGACGCGTGACAAGGTGACCAAGACCGACGACGAGTGGCGCGCGCTGCTCACCTCCGAGCAGTTCCGCGTGCTCAGGCGTGCGGGCACCGAGCCGGCGTTCTCGGGGGCACTCACCGATACCGCCGAGCCGGGCATGTACCGCTGTGCGGGCTGCGGCTCAGAGTTGTTCTCCTCGGCGGCGAAGTTCCATTCCGGCTGCGGCTGGCCGAGCTTCTTCGAGCCCGTCGAAGACGATGCGGTGACCGAACACCGCGACGCAAGCTTCGGTATGGTGCGCATCGAGGTCAGGTGCGCGGTGTGCGACGGGCATCTGGGCCACGTGTTCACCGACGGGCCCAAGCCCACCGGCCTGCGTTACTGCATAAACTCCGTGTCGCTCGATTTCGAGTCCACCGAGTAGCGATGCCGAGAATGACCGCACATCCCCGGCGCGGCAACCGCAAGCCGCGCGTGGCACTCGCCGCGCTGCTCGTGCTTGCCGCAGTCGCCGTGGCCGTCTTCGGTCTCGGTCTGATTGGATGCGCGCCCAGGGACGCGGGATTCGGGAATTCGAGCTCGTCGACCTCGGCTGCCGTCAGTCGTCCCGCGCCCCAACTCGACGGCGAGGTCCCCGCGAAGCTCGAGACCGCTACTTTCGCTCTCGGTTGATTCTGGGGAGCTGACGCCCAGTTCGGGGCTGTCGAAGGCGTATGGCGCACGAGGGTCGGCTACGCCGGTGGGACCAAGGAGTCGCCGACCTACACCGATATCGGCGACCAGGTCGAGAGTGTCGAGGTCCTGTTCGATCCCGAGGTCGTCTCCTATGAAGAGCTCCTCGCGCTGTTCTGGAAGTCGCACGATCCAACGGCGAGGCCGTATGCCAGACAGTACTCTTCGCTCGTGCTCGCCAGCGACGATGAGCAGCTCGCGGCAGCGCGGGCGAGCGCGGAGGAGTACGAGCGTGACACAGGGAACAAGGTGCTCACGCAGATTGAGAAGAGGGGTCGCTTCTACCCGGCCGAGGACTACCACCAGAAGTACTATCTGCGGCAGGATCGGACACTCGCCCAGGAGTTTCGGGCGATGTACGGCGACGACCAAGAGGCCTTCCGCGACAGCACTGCCGCTGCGCGGGTCAACGGATACGTTGCCGGCTACGGGACGAAAGCCCAGCTAGAGGGCGAAGCAGACCTTCTTGGGCTTGGCGAGAACGCTCGCGCCTACCTCCTGTCCAGAGTCAGCGACGCCACCTCTGCGCCGGGCTGTGCTATCGAGACGCCCTAGGCCTTTCGAGGGGCCATTTTGGGCGCGCCACGCCGCTCGCCGGGCCTCGCTCAAATCGTGGTCTCGTGGGCACGATACTTGCACTGAGACCAACGCCCCTCGGCTCCGGAGAGTGCATGCACCGACTGCTCGACAACCGCAAGGCGCTCATTGCGATCGCGATAGTCATCGCGTTCGTCGCTGTCGTGGTGCCCACCTGTCGCATGGTGGGCTGCCAGATGGAGATGGGCTACATGGGGTTCATGCACCCAGGTGACACCGCGGGCCTGTTCTCGGACTGTGGCGGTACGTGGAGCCTCTCCGACGTCCCCGAGGGAATCGTCCCTGCGAGCATCAATACGCTCGTGCTCGCACTGTTCGCAGCGATTGCCGCTGTCGTGGCGCTCGTGCGCCCGCAGATGGTGGCGCGTCCGGTTCTCATTGTTGACGCGACGCCTCATCCGCCTCCCGAGGAACCACTGGGAGTGCGCTTCAGAGTCTGATTGGCTTCTCGTTTCCGCAGCCGTGGTGCGCCTCGTCGTGCCTGGTAGCGGACGTCGTTCGCGCGCGGTTTCGCCGCGTGCGAGAAACCCGACCACAACGAGGAGTCTTCGTTGCAAGCATTCATCATCTCAATGTTCGTGCTTGGGCTCGGAACGAGCCTGCACTGCGTGTCCATGTGCGGCCCGCTCGTCTTGACCTACGCGGTCAAGGGCGAGCAGGACGGCCCGTGGTACCGCAAGATCACCCCCAACGCCGCCTACCAGGGCGCCAAGATCGTGAGCTACATGCTCGTCGGTCTGCTGCTCGGCGCTCTCGGCGCGTTTCTCAACCTCGATGCCGCTCGCCCCTACGTCTACTACGTCGCGGGCGCGTTCATGATCGTGCTCGGCTTGGGCATGACCGGCAAAGTGCCGTGGGCCGCGCGGCTCACCCCGCGCCCACCCAAGTGGCTCATGAACGCACTCGTGAGCCTACGGCGCAAGTCGGCCGATGACGCCGAGCACGGTACGAGCACGCTGGCCACGCCGATAACCTTCGGCCTCATGACCGGTCTGCTCCCCTGTGGACCGCTGATGGCCGCACAGGTCGCGGCCGCGGCGAGCGGCAGCCCGGTCACTGGCGCGCTGGGCATGGCGGCTTTCGGTCTTGGCACCGCACCGCTCATGGTGGCGTTCGGCACCGCCGGCAGCCTCATTCCTCGCGTGTGGAAGCAACGGATGATGTCGGTATTGGCTGTCGGTGTGATCCTGTTCGGAGTCGTCTTCATCAACCGGGGCCTCACGGCGACCGGCGCTCCGGTCAACTTCACCACGGTGAGAACGGCGCTTCTCGGGACTCCGAGCGCGAGCGCGGTCAGCTATACGACCGCAGCCGACGGCGTGGTCGAGATACCGCTCACGATCGAGAACACGCAGTTCGTGCCGCAGGTGGTGCAGATTCCTGCCGACACGCCGGTGCGGCTCGTGGTCGATCGGCGCGAGGACGGCGCATGCTCGGACCAGATCTACCTCCCGCAGCTCGAGATCCTCAAAGACCTTGCGCCCAATGCGGTCACGCTCGTGGATATCCCGGCAACGAAGGCAGGCGCCTACACACTGACCTGCGGCATGAGCATGATGTCCGGCCAACTGATCGTGGGAGAAGCGGCATCTGGCCCTCGGCCGCTGCCATGGATCCTGCTTGCGGTCACAGGCGCGGGTGGAGCGCTCTACGTCGCCAATCGTCGTGACAAGCGAATGGCCGAGGCCAAGAGGACCGAGGCGACCTCCCCAGGGAGCAACAGTGGCAAGGAGCACGGCGGCAACACCAAGGGCGGCAATGGCAAGGGGCACGTCGAGCAGTCCGCACCGCAGTCCGGTGTCTCCGGTCTGTTCGGCTTCAGTCCCGCGGAACTCGTACTCATCGTGATCGCAGTTGGTGCTGCGGTCGCCGCCGGGCTCGCGCTCGGCGGGATGTTCACCTAGACACTCGAGAAAGAGGAGACTACCGATATGGCCATCAGGACCAGCTCAAAGACTTCAGGCGGCACAGCTCGCTACATCGTGCTCGCGGTACTCGTAGCAGGCGCGTTCTTTGGCGCCTATCAGTTCGCACAGGCTCAGAACGGCGGTCAGGTCGCCGACGCCGCTTCCGCACCCGTGTCGGCCGCCGTCACCGGCACAGACCCAAGCGCCTCGGGCGCCGGCAGTGCGGGCTGTTCGTGTTGCGGCTCGAGCGCGCCGACCGAGGGTGGCGTCACCGGTGACCCGGTCGAAGGCGCTGCGGTGGTCAACGGCGACACGCAGGCCATCTCAGTCGATCTGTCCAAGGGATACTACGAGCCCAACGTCATCGTGCTCAAGGCGGGCGTGCCGGCTGAGATAACCTTCGGTCAGGGCAGCGGCTGCACAGGTCAGGTCATGAGCAAGGACCTCAACTTCTTCGAAGACCTGACCGCAGGTCCCAGGACCGTGAAGCTCGCCGCGCTCGACGCTGGTGAGTATTCGTTCTCATGCGGTATGGAGATGGTGTTCGGCAAGATCGTCGTGCAGTAGTCATGGAGACGGAAATGGCAACGCAGACAGCACACACAGAACTCAGACTGCGCGTTGAAGGCATGCACTGCGGCGCGTGCGAGAAGCTCGTGTCGATGAACGCCGGCAAGATCGACGGCGTCGTATCGGTGAGCGCCGACGCACAGGCGGGACTCGTGACCGTCGAGCTCGATCACGATGTCGATCTCGACGAGCTCACCGGCGCGGTGATCGAATCCGGCTTCACGCCCGGTGATCCGTTCGTGATCGATGACGATGCGGCGCTCGAGTCAGGAGCAGTAACGGCTTCGCCCTCGGAGGAAGCCGAACACATGCATCACGACATGGACTCCGGGCACATGGCTGCCGAGGAGGCCGAGATCGCTCGTCTGGAGACGGTCCCGGACCCCGAGCCGGTGCCGGAGGGCGACGAGCTCTCCGACGCCTCGTTCGCGGTCGGTGGGATGACCTGCGCGTCGTGTGTGGCGGTGATCGAGAAGACACTCGCCAAGACCCCGGGAGTGAGCTCGAGCACGGTGAACCTCGCTACCGAGCGGCTCGCCACCACGTTCGACCCCGCCATCATCACCGACGACAAGATCGCAGAGATCGTCGAGAAGCTTGGCTACACCGCCATGCCGCTCGAGGCCGCGACTCCTACTGCACAAGCCGGCAAGGTGACGCTCGTGATCACGGGCATGCACTGTGCAAGCTGCTCGGGCCTGATCGAGAAGGTGCTCAACAAGCTTCCGGGCGTGACGAGCGCTTCTGTCAACCTGGCCATCGAGACCGGCACCGTCGAGTTCGACCCCGCCGTAGTGGGAATCGACGAGATCATCAGCGCCGTGAAGAGCGCCGGCTACGGTGCCACCGTCAAGGTGGAGACCGCCGCTGGTGGCACGAGCGGAGCCGATTCCCAGCGCGAAGCGCAGGCTAAAGCCTACGCGGCGGAGAAGCGCATGTTCTTCTTCTCTCTGGCGATCTCGATCCCACTGTTGCTCATCGCGATGGTGCCACCGTTCATGGAGGCCGTGCCCATGGCGATAGCCGAGTGGCTGGCAAAGACGCTGGGCGGCGCATGGGACCCCATGCTGGTCGCCAAGTACGTGATGTTCTTGCTGGCCACGCCCGTTCAGTTCATCGCCGGCGCGCGCTTCTACAAGGGTGCATGGGGTGCTCTGAAGCAGCGCACGGGCAACATGGACACGCTCATCGCCATCGGCACCTCGGCAGCGTACTTCTACAGTGTTGCTGCTACCTTCGTCCCGGCGCTCGAGATGGAGCCGGTGTTCTACGAGACGAGCGCATTGCTGATCACCTTCGTGCTGCTCGGCAAGCTTCTCGAGGCACGTGCCAAGGGCCGCACCAGTGACTCGATCAAGGCGCTCATGGGGCTGGCCGCAAAGACCGCACGAGTGGTGCGCGGCGGCGAAGAGATCGACGTCCCAGTCGAGCAGGTCGTCGTGGGCGATCTGGTCGTGGTACGTCCCGGCGAGAAGGTTCCCGTCGATGGCGTGCTGATCGAAGGCACCTCGGCGGTGGACGAATCGATGCTCACCGGCGAGTCGATCCCGGTCGAGAAGACCGCAGGCGACACCGTCATAGGCGCGACCATGAACAAGCTGGGCAGCTTCAAGTTTCGCGCGACCAAGGTCGGCGCGGACACGGCGCTCGCGCAGATCGTGCGCCTCGTCGAAGACGCGCAGGGGTCCAAGGCGCCCGTGCAGCGCTTCGCCGACCGCATCAGCTCGGTCTTCGTTCCGTTCGTGCTCGTGGCATCGCTGCTCACGTTCCTGTTCTGGGGACTGGCCGGGCCGGCCATCTTCGGCGCTTCGCCCGACCCGATGGCAGGCGGTCTCATCCTTGAGCCCATCTTGCTCTCCGCGTCGATGAACGGCTGGTGGATCGCCGCACTGCTCGCGGGCATCGCCGTCGTTGTCATCGCGTGTCCGTGTGCGCTGGGTCTGGCCACGCCCACCGCGATCATGGTGGGTACCGGCAAGGGCGCCAGCTACGGCATCCTCATCAAGAACGGAGAGGCGCTCGAGAGCGCCTACAAGATCTCGGCGATCGTGTTCGACAAGACCGGAACGCTCACGCACGGAACCCCCGAGGTCACCGACATCGAGCTTGCCGAGGGACACGACACGACGCGCGTCTTCACGATGGCCGCGGCGCTCGAGCGCAACTCCGAGCACCCGCTCGCGGAAGCCGTGGTCGCGCGCGCGAAGGCCGATGGCATCGAGTTGCCCGAGGTCGAGGGCTTCTCGGCGATTCCCGGACACGGTGTCGAGGGCACGGTCATGGGGATGCGTGTCGCCTTTGGCAACCGCAAGCTCATGGAACGCGAAGGCATCGACATCGAAGCCTTCGAGCCGCGCATCTGCGCGCTCGAGGACGAGGGCAAGACCGTTATGCTCGTGGGTGTCAACGGTGCCAAGCTCGCCGGCATGATCGCCGTAGCTGACACGCTCAAGCCGAACTCGGCCGAGGCAGTATCGGCGCTCGGCAAGATGGACGTCGAGACGTTCATGATCACCGGTGACAACTTCCGGACCGCTCGCGCGATCGCGTTGGAGGCCGGTCTCGACGATGCCCACGTGCTCGCCGAGGTCCTGCCGGAGAACAAAGCCGCCGAGGTCTCGAAGCTCCAAGCTGCCCAGAAGGTCACCGCGATGGTGGGCGACGGTATCAACGACACTCCCGCTCTGGCGCAGGCCGACGTGGGTATCGCCATGGGAGCCGGCACCGACGTGGCGATGGAGACCGGCGGCATCGTGCTGATCAAGAACGACCTGCGCGATGTCGTCACCGCCATCCAGCTGTCGCGGGCCACCATGCGCAAGATCCGCCAGAACTTCGTGTGGGCGCTGGGCTACAACACCATCTTGATCCCGGTCGCCATGGTGGGCCTGCTCTCGCAGGTCCCGTGGGTCGCCGGTGCCGCGATGGCGTTCTCCAGCGTGAGCGTCGTGACGAGCTCGCTTCTTCTGCGTCGATTCAAGCCCAGCATGCCGACGCTGGACAGGACCGCGCTGCAGACCTAGGTTTCGCAACAGGACATACCTGATCCAGAAGCAGCCGGACTTGGCACTGGGCGCGACGCGACTGAGGCTACGGAGCAGAGGAATGATGATTCTCGTCATTGGTGCGGCCGGACGAACCGGCCGTCACATCGTTGAGCAGGCGCTCGGTCACGGCCATACCGTCCGAGCCATGGTCCACTCGACCGAACTGTCAGTCAGCCACGAGCGGCTCGAGATCGTGAGAGGCGACGTGCTCGACTTCGATGCCGTGAACTCGGCCGTCGAAGGCGTCGACGGCGTTGCGTTCGCCGCCGGCTCCGGAGGCGGCCGAGACGTGCGCGTCTTCTCGGACGGCATCGCGAACGTGCTGCATGCGATGGCGGCGCACGACGTATCGGCGCTCGTCGCAATCAGTGCAGCCGGCGTCTTCGCGCGCAAGGACCGACGGATGGCGATGGGGTTTCGGACGATGATCGCGACGGTTCTCAAGCCGGTCTACGACGATCTGGAGCGTATGGAGCAGCGGATAGCGGCATCGGGTACCAGCTGGACGATCGTTCGGCCGGTGGGACTCTCCGATACCCCCGCGACCGGGCACTACCGTCTGTCACTCGACGGCTCGCTGCTGCGCAAGGCCTCGCGGGTGTCTCGGGCAGATGTCGCCGCTGTCGCCCTCAAGGCGCTCGAGACCGGCTCGTTCGATCGCATGACGCTGGTGATCGCCGACTGAGTAGCGCGCCGTTGCCGCCCGGCAGGCCCGGCTCACAGCCCGAGGAGCTGCTCGCTCTCGTCCCAGAAGCGGTGTCGCACTTCGGGGTCGCGGGTCTTGGGTGAAGGGTGGGCTTGGCGCTTGTCCACGAAGTAGGCGCCGGTGATGTCGGCCACGACCGGGGAGGTCGCGAGGTAGACCAGCGCCGCGGCCCCGTCCGCAAGCGGGCCCCCTTCGGCCGAGGGGAAGCCTGCCTTGAGCAGCTTGGTCGCGATGGTTCCGGGGTGAAGCACGTTGGAGGTGGCGGCCTCGCACCTCAGCCGCTCCGCGAGCTCTTGTGCGAACAGCACGTTGTAGAGCTTCGTGTTGGCATACGCCGAGAAGCCCGTATAGTCGCGACGGTGCTCGAGATCGTCGAAGTCCAGATCGCCTCGGAAGTGGGCGACCGACGAGACGGTCAGGATCCGGCACGCGCGGGCCGCGCACACGAGCGGCAAGAGCTCGGTGGCGAGCAGGAACATCGAGAGGTGGTTGACCTGCAGCGTCATCTCGTGTCCGTCGACCGTCTCGGTCCTCTCGGTCATGAACACGCCCGCGTTGTTGACGAGCACGTCGATCTCGTCGGTCTTCTCGGTGATCTGGGAGGCGAGCGTTCGCACCTCGTCGAAGCTGCCCAGGTCGCCCCAGACCGGCTCGGCGTCCCCGTGGCGCAGCACGTCCTGTGCAGCGACGGACGCGGTCTGTCGCGACCGCCCGTGCACGAGCACGCGAGCGCCCAGGCCCGCTAGCTGCCGCGCGGTCTCGAGACCGATGCCGCTGGTTGCGCCGGTCACGAGCGCCGTTGTGGACTGAAGTGTCACGCTACCTCCCGGTGTGGGGCCGCCAGGCTACCAACCCATGGTGCCGGACGCGCCTTTGAACGGCCCGACGATGTCGCTGGTGATCCATCCGCCGTAAAACGAGCCTTCCTGGGCCTGCACGACTTCGCCGTCGACCGAGCACTCGTCCATCTGCTGCGGATAGAACGCGATGTAGCCGGTCAGGGCAGCGTATTCCGTGCGCGGGTGAGGGTAGTACCAGGCTGCGTCTTGAGCGATTCTGCCACCTGCGCCCACGGAGAGGTAGTGCGCTTGGCCTTTCCACTCGCAGAAGGTACTCCGCTCAGACGCTACGAGGTACTCGGCGCACACGTCTTCGGGTGGGATGTAGTAGGTGGGCGGATGGCTGGTCTCCAGGTATCGGATCGCGCGGTTCGTCTCGGCTATCACCACTCCCGAGAACACCACGCGGATCTGTTTGGTGATCGGCTCGAGGACTGGAGGGCGTGGGTAGTCCCACACCGACTCCTGGCCCGGTCCGGGCTCTACTCGCTGCATCGCGGTCCCCTTGCTCGCTGTGGGTGTCTGCCATTCAACCTACCCGACGCGAGGGCTTCGCACCTCATCAGGGCATCAGATCGTCGGGATCCAAAGCACCGCCCGGTCCTTCTCGGCCGTGGAGCACGTGAGCCTTGCGACTGTCGTTGGCAAGGATGAGTCCGTTGACTTCGCGAAGCTGCTCGCGAAGGTAGACCGCCGAGCGGTCGCGTTCCCACGCATCGATCAGCAGTGCGCGCGCTTTTTCAAGCGCACCGATCTCGACGTAGCGAGCGGCTTGGAGCGACGCGGCGCGCTGCCAGTAGGCGACTACATCAGGCCGCAGCTCGGAAGCCTGGCGGGCGTCTCGCAGCCGCTCGTCCCATGCACGCGATTCGACTCCGGCAGCGGTGTGGAGTTGCCGTGCCGCCACGGCCACGCGAGCGGCCTGGATCTGCACCGCGGCGGCGGCCAAGAGCAGGGCGGCGAAGGCGACGCTGAGAAGCGTGCGGCTCATGGCGCCTCAGAAGCCCCTTGGGGCAGCGCCGCTTGCGGAGTGGTTGTCGCATCGGTGGCGGCTGTTCTGAGCGCCGAGAGCACCGTCGCGATACCGGGGTGAGAGCCCGAGCCGCGCCGAATCGCCGCCCACACCGAGCGGTTGAGGTCCAAGTCGACCAGATCGCGCACCGCAACTCCCGACAGATCGCCCACCAAGGCCAACGGGGGCACTAGTGCAACCCCGAGGCCAGCGGCGACGGCCGCCAAGATGACCTCGAAGTCCATGGAGTGGAAGTCCGTCTTGGGTTCGAAGCCGGAGCGGCGACCCGCGGCGGTGACCAGGTCCAGCATCGAGGTCGAGTCCCTTCCCACGATCCATTGCTCGTTCGCGAGCTCGGCGATCGCCACGTCACCTCCGCGCACGGCCAGGGGGTGAGCGTGCGGCAACGCCAGATACACGTGTTCGACGAAGAGCTCCTCGCGCTCGATGCCGCTGTCCTCCAAGGTGGGCAGGAGGTCCCACTCGTATGTGACGACTACGTCGAGTTCGCGCGCCTTGAGCGCGGGGATCGACTCCTCGGGCTCGAGGTCGATCATCGAGACCCGCAGGTTGGGGTGGTTCTGTCGCAGGTCGATCAGGGCAGGTACCAACAACGTTCGAGCGGCAGTAGGGAAGGCTGAGACCCTCACGCTTCCCACGATCCCCTGCGACGCAGCGGCCAAGTCCGCCTCGGCATGCTCGAGGGCAGCGAGCACCTTCTCGGTGTTCACCACGAGAGCCTCGCCTGCGTCGGTGAGTCGGACGCCTCGCCCCGAGCGCTCCAACAGCGGCACGCCCGCCTCGCGCTCGAGCACCGCCATCTGCTGCGAGACAGCCGACGGCGTCATGAACAGCGCCTCGGCCGCCGCCGCTATCGTCTTGCGCGCGGCGACCTCTCTGAGCATCTTGAGTCGTGTGACGTTCAACATGTAGAACATCTTACGATATGCATAAGAAAGCGACACTGTATCTTCTGCGTTCAAGGGCCGATGATTGCTCTAGAGAAGACGACACCGCCTCGCGCAGATGGATGCGCCGGCTTCGAAGGAGGAACCAGCATGCATGACAGCTTCAGCGCAGGTGATGTGTTCTACGGTCGCACGTTGCTCGTTCTGGGTGCCGCGATCGCACTCGCGATGCTCGCCCAGTTCATCTAGCTCCCTTGCGGCCGCTGCCGGCATCCCCCGGCGGCGGTCACCCGTTTGTCAGACGCCCCGCGCGCTTGCCTGGCGCTTGGGGCGTCTGATGCATTCTAGGGTCATTCTGATGCAGCGCCGCCGGCGTGAACCCGATCGACTTGCCGAGAAGGGCGTTCCGTTCCCGGCGTGGCAAGGGTATCGTCACCCTCGAGACCATGAGAGGGGAGACAACGTGGAGGGTCGCGGAAGTCAGACGCAGATGCCTCGTGCCGCGCTGCCACGTTCCGGTGACAGCGGAGACGCGATCATCATGCTGATCGCGTTTGGAGTGGCTTCGCTGTTCGTTGCGGTGCAGATCGGGTTCGCGATCGCCTTCACCCCCGTGATGTTGGCCCTGTTCTCGAATGCCGGCCTGCCGCTGCCGCCTCTGCTCGCGGCCGCTCAAGGAATCGGGCCGCTCGGAATCTTCTTCGTTTTGGCGGTGCTCGACGCCGTCGTCTTTGGGGTGTGCGCTTGGGCCGCCCGCCGCTACTGGGTCGGGCTGCTCTTTCTGCCCCCTGCCATCTACCTCGCGACCACGTTCGCACTCTTCATAGGCCTGCTGGGGGGTTCAGCGGCTGCAGCGCTCATCTCGTAGGAGCGGCGACTAGCGTGGTTCGCTTTAGCGCAGTAGAGTGATGGGGTGCGCAAGGTACCTAGCGTACGCGACCGAGCGCACACCCCACCTTCCGAGAAGGAGCCGAACCATGCTGTCTCTCGCCCTGCCCAAGGGGTCGCTCGAAGAGCAGACCATCCTGCTGTTCAATCAGGCCGACATGACGATCGGCAAGTCGAGCCGGGCCTACAACCCCACCGTTGACGACCCACGGATCTCACGCACCAAGATCCTGCGCCCCCAAGAGATTCCCATCTTCGTGCAAGACGGCTACTTCGATATCGGTATCTCGGGGCACGACTGGGTGCAGGAGAGCGGCGCCGACGTGGTCGAGGTCGCCGAGCTGCCCTACGCCAAGACCGGCACGGGCTTCGTGCGCATGGTGCTCGCGGTGCCCGACGAGTCGCCGGTCAACTCGGCGCGCGACATCAAGCCCGGCAGCCGCATCACCACCGAGTTCCCCAAGGCGACCAAGCAGTTCTTCGACGACCTGGGTATCGATGTCGAGGTCTTCTTCTCCTACGGAGCGACCGAGGCCAAGGTCCCCGAGATGATGGACGCGCTCGTCGATCTGACCGAGACGGGCTCGACCCTGCGCCGCAACGGTCTCAAGATCGTCGACACCATCCTGACCTCGACTACGCGGCTGATCGCCAGCAAGGAAGCCTGGGCCGATCCGGCCAAGCGCGCCGCGATCGAGGAGGTGCGCACGCTCCTGCTCGGTGTCATCGAGGCCCGTGGCAAGGTGCTGCTGTCGATGAACGTCGCCTCTGGGCGGCTCGAGGAGGTCATCGCGCAACTACCGGCGATGAAGAAGCCCACCGTCAACCAGCTCTACGGTTCCGAGGACTACGAGATCACCACCGTCGCCGAGAAATCTACCGTCAACGAGCTCATCCCGCGCCTCAAGGCCGCAGGCGCCGAGGACATCCTGGAGCTGCCGATCAGCAAGATCGTGAAGTAGGGCGCCGCGCCGCCACGCTCCCTCCACACGCCGCCCGTCGGCGTGTGGCACACTGGGCATCGGACCGACGAGGGAGTGTGGATGCCGCAAGCTGGGTGGTGCCGCGAATGCGGCGAGTGGATATGGGTCGACGAAGACGGCGCGTGCCAGCACGGGCACGGCGCTGAGTGCGTTGGCGGCATCTACGAGGCGAAACCCCAAGATCCAGCGACGCCGCCCGAGGTGGGCTTTGGTGTAGGGCCGATGCCCGACGACCTCTACCGCTTCAGCTGGGCGGCCTTCACGCTGCCCTTCTTCTGGGGCATTGCCTACGGCGTGTGGCCCATCGTCACTTGGTGGCTCCTGTCGCTCCTCCTGCCGCTGGTACTGGGCGCGGCGCTGGGGCTAGGCGATGGCGCGGACTCCGTGCGGATGCTCGTCGGAATCACCGTCGCTGCCGAGGCCGTGAACGGGATCGTCCGGCTGTGGGTGGGCGCGAGCGCGCACTCGCTACTGTGGCGAAAAGAGGCGATCCGACTCGAAGTGCTTCCCGGCGCACGGCCGCGATTCGGACCTGCCAAGTTCAAGAGCCGTCAGCGCGTCTGGACCATCGTGGGTTGGACGGTGCTCATCATCTCCTTGATCGCCACGGTGATCGTGAACTACACGCAGTGGGAGCAGTACGGCATGGCTATCGCGGGCGCGATCGAGCCTCTCATCTTCATAGGCGCTGAGGTGTGGTTGGGCGTGTGGCTCGGTCTCAAGATGCGAGCCGAGAGGCCGGGGCTTCCAGGACACGCCGACGAGCCTGGCGAGGATCCTGCCGAGCACACGATGTAGCCTCTCTTCGACGCGCTCGTTTGCGGGGCGAGGGTGCGGTCTCGGGTTCGGGTACGTCCTTGAGCGGAGGTGTCACGGATGGAGCTGTCGCTGGACTCGACGGTCGGGCTCGACAACGGCATCGCTATGCCGATATTGGGGCTGGGGACCTACAAGTCCGCCCCGGGAGCCGAGGTCGAGGACTCGGTCGCCGCTGCGCTGCGGCAGGGGTATCGCAGCATCGACACGGCAGCGCTCTACGGCAACGAGGAGGGCATCGCCTCGGCGATCGCTGAGAGCGGCATCGCGCGCGAGGACGTCTTCCTGGCGAGCAAGGTCTGGAACGACGACCAAGGCTACGAGGGTACGCTGGCTGCCTGCGAGCGGTCGCTGGCGCGCCTCGAGACCGACTATCTCGACCTGTACATGGTGCACTGGCCGATCCGCGAGCACGTGGCCTCGACGTGGCGCGCCATGGAGCGGCTGCTTGCGGAGGGCAGAACACGCTCGATCGGAGTGTGCAACTTCCTGACGAACCACCTCGAGACACTGATGCGCGATGCCACTGTCGCCCCCATGGTCGACCAGATCGAGTTCCACCCACGGCTTCAGCAGCCCGGGCTGCAGGCATACCTCGCCGAGCACGACATCGTGCTCGAAGCGTGGGCGCCGATCATGCGCGGGGCGGTGAACGACATCTCGGAACTCGTCGAGATCGGGAGGGTGCACGGCAAGTCCCCGGCCCAGGTGTCGATTCGCTGGATCTTGCAGATGGGCTACGTCGCGATACCCAAGTCAGTTCACGAGAAACGCATCGCCGAGAACGCGGACGTCTTCGACTTCGAGCTCACCGACGACGAGATGGAGACGATCGACCGGCTCGACACGGGCGCGAGAATCGGCACGCACCCAGACATCAAGGGCGGCTGGTGACAACGAGCGACCCCGGGGTCGTGAGACTCCCGAGGTCGCTGCCGTTCGGTGTCTGTCGCTCGCCTAGTAGGGCTCGGTGAAGACCTCGAAGTAGGCTTGCGGGTGCTTGCAGGCCGGGCAGATCTCCGGCGCCTCGGCGCCCTCGTGGACGTAGCCGCAGTTGCGGCACTTCCAAAACACGTTGCCGTCCTTCTTGAACACCTTGTAGCCGTTCACGTTCTCGAGCAGCTTGCGGTAGCGGATCTCGTGGTGCGCCTCGACCTCGGCGATCTCGCGGAACGACTCGGCGACGTCGGCGAAGCCCTCCTCCTCGGCGACCTTGGCGAAGTCGGGATAGAGAGTGCTCCACTCCATCTGCTCGCCCTCGGCGGCCGCTAGCAGGTTCTCGGCGGTGGTTCCGATCTTGCCAGCGGGATAGGAGGCCGTGATCTCGGTCTCTCCGCCTTCGAGGTACTTGAAGAAGACCTTGGCGTGCTCCTTCTCGTTGTCCGCAGTCTCGATGAACAGGCCGCTGATCTGCTCGAAGCCCTCCTTCTTGGCGACGCTTGCGAAGTAGGTGTAGCGGTTGCGTGCCTGGCTCTCGCCAGCGAACGCCTTGAGCAGGTTCTGCTCGGTCAGGGTGCCTTTGATGCTCGGCATCGCGTCCTCCGTCTCGTAGTTGGTTGTCACGCTACAAGGGATACCCGAAGCGCGTCGTCGTTATGCCTTGCTGCGCGATGACATCTCGCCTACGGGCCGGTATCGAACGGCACACCGCAGGGTGCTGCGCGTTTGGGCGCCGAGCGGGTGGCGGACTAGCCGCTCACCACGCACGCGTCTCCGCCCTCGATGACTGCGTAGCGGAAGCCCGCTCCCCGGTCCGGGCGCCCTCCAGGCTCCACGAGTCTCCAGCCACGCGACTGGAGCGCAGCCAGGTGGCCGGGCGACAGCATCTCGGGCGGAGTGTGACCCACAATCTGTCGCAGCCCACTGGGAATGTGATGCAGGCTCATGGGGCGGAACCACAAAGGTCCCATCTCGCCGCCGATCAACCGAAAACTCGTCAGGCCATCCCACGTGACCGGCGCGTGCTGCACCGCGCTCTCGATCTCCACCCGAAAGAGTCTGTTGAGTTCTTCAGCAAGTGCATCAACGTCGCCACCTGCGTTCGACACGATGTCGTCGAGCGCCACCGACACTCCCGCGTGCGTCAGCAGCCAACCGTCGATCGCGACGGCGAGCGGCCACTCGCCGCTCGCGAACCGGTCGGCAAACTCGGGCCCCGCGGCGAGCGTCTCGGGGTGCTGCGGACTGATGCGCAGGCCTATGGCGGCCGAGACCTCGTGGTTGCCGGCGAGGATCGTTGCACCCAGCTGCTCTGCCACGGCGATGGTGTCGTCGCTTCCAACGTCGACCAAGTCGCCGACGACCACGAGGCTGTCTTCGCCAGCGCAGAACCGCGCGTGCTCGAGCGCGCGCTCCAGAAGCGTGGAGTCTCCGTGCAGGTCAGAAACGACGATGGTACGGGCCAAAGTACTCTCCTCGGGACGTGCGAAGCCGTGACAGAGTGTAGCCCACACAGCCGCCGGGTGGAGGGTCTAGTGCTCGCCGAGCAAGAGGCGTTGGATCTCGGCCGCTGCTTTGGCCAGGCGTTCTTCGTGCGGTCCGCGAAGTGCGACGTACGGGTAGGCCTTGTCATCGAGCCGGTGCACGAACACGTCGTGCATCGAAGTGCGCAGCGGTTCGCCCGTGCGGATGCCGTCGGGTACGAAGGGGAAGTCCGGCACGCACAACAGGTACAGGTCCATGCCCGCGCCCTCGTCCCATCGCATGTCCGAAAGCATGTCGATCTCTCGGCGGCGACCCCCCAGATACCGCTCGTGCCATACGGCCACCGTGAACACGTCGGTGTCGCAGATCATGAGAGAGGGATGCTCGCTCGCCACGAGGTCTTCTCGGCGAGACTGCTCGCCGATGACGCGCACGAGATCGCCCGGGAAGACGGTCGCGTCGCCGGCGGTGAGCTTGCGGGTGAAGTACTCCCGGCCGTACTCCTCGACAAGCGGCGCTTCGAATCGCTCGGCCAGGTCGCGGGCGAGCGTGGACTTGCCGGAGCACTCAGCGCCTGTGGCGCATACGCGAATCGTGCGGTTCGTGTTCATAGGCTCCTCCAGCGTGGCACAAGCGTAGCGCGAACGACTCGCTGGTGCGAGACGGAACGGCTCACTCGGACTCGCGATTGAGAAGCTCGCGCTTGCGCTGCACGCCCCATCGGTAGCCGGTGAGCGAGCCGTCAGCACCGACGACGCGGTGGCACGGCACGGCGACGGCAACGGGATTGGCGCCGCACGCTTGAGCCACGGCCCGAACCGCACTGGGCCTGCCGATGCGGCGGGCCAACTCCGAGTAGGTCACCGTCTCGCCGGGAGCGATCCGTGTGAGCGCCGTCCATACGCGCTGCTGGAACGCTGTGCCACGGACGTCGAGGGGGAGTTCGCGATTGCGGGACGGATCGTCCACGAGCGCGACTACCGCCGAGACGAGCTCGGCGTCCTGCGGATGGGCGGGCGCGATCTCGGCGCGGGGAAAGCGCGCTGCCAGGTCACCGAGGAGGGCCTCATCGCTCTCACCGAACGCGATGAAGCATACGCCCGCGGCGGTGAGGCCCACCACGATGCGCCCGAGCGAACTCGTCGCGAGCGCGTAGCGGATCGTCTCGCCCGGTGCGCCCCTGCGGTATGCCGCCGGAGTCATGCCAAGCAAGTCGCCATGGCGCTCGTACACTCGGCTGGTGGAGCCGTACCCCGAGCCGTACAGTGCGTCGGCGACCTGCTCGCCTGAAGCGAGGGACTCGCGGAGACGCTGCGCGCGGCGGGCGTCCGCGTACGCTTTGGGCGTGAGTCCGACGCGCGAAAGGAAGCCGGCGCGCAGGGCCGAGGGCGTGGTGTCAGCGAGGCGGCCGAGGGCTGCCAGCGACGGCGGCCGCTCGCCCGCATCGACTGCCGAGTCGATGGCTGCGATGGCGGTGTCGAGACTCATGAAGCGAGTGTAGGCGCAGCGGCCGCGGCGCGGCTATCCGAAAAGTAGAAGAGCGCCCTTTTCGAATTCTTACTAGTGTGGTGTTTACAATAGTTTGGATTGTGGGTACTATGCACTTCGTACTAGTGAGAGATGCCTACTACTGCATCGCGGATAGACAAGGGAGGTGGGCCGTGTCCGAGTTCGAAGCGTTGCTTCGCAAGTTCCAAAAGGAGCTGAATGCGGGAATCGTGTCACTCGTGCTACTGGCCATCCTCGACCGCTCGGAGGAGCCGCTCTACGGCTACCAGATCGCCAAGCGTATCGAGGGGGGATGGCAGGGCGAGGTGACGATCAAGCAAGGGACGCTGTATCCGGTCCTGCGTGCCATGGAGGAGAACGGACTGTTGACGTCGTCGGTGGAGCCGAGTGTCTCGGGGCCGCCGCGCAAGTACTACCAGATCACCGACCAGGGACGCTCGGTGCTGGGTGAGTGGAAGACCCACTGGACGCGTACGCGCGACTTTGTGGATGCGACATTGGAGGGGAACTTTGGATAGCACAGTCGAGGGATACCTCGCTGAACTCAGAAGGCACCTCGCGGGTGCGGATCCCGCACTGGTGCAAGATGCGATCTACGACGCCGATGAGTACTTGCGTAGCGCGCTCAACGAGGCGCAGGGCGACCCGGAGGCGTTCGACGCAGCCATAGAAGCGTACGGGACTCCCGAAGAGGTTGCGGCGGCCTATCGCGCTACCGAGCACACTGTGGCCAAGGCGCTGCGCGGCCCGAAGCCTGCGGCAACGCCCTCTGGCAACCCGTTCGCGCGCTTCTTCGGGGTCATCGCCGACCCGCAGGCGTGGGGCGCTCTGTTCTACCTGCTGCTGGCGCTCGTCACCGGGATCATGTACTTCACGATCGTGGTCACCGGAGTGTCGGTCACGCTGGGCACGCTCGTGCTGATCATCGGCATTCCGATGGCGCTTCTCACGATCGCGGTCGTGCGTGCGATCTCGCTTGCCGAGGGCCGTATCGTCGAAGGGCTTCTCGGCGTGCGTATGCCTCGTCGGCCGAGGACGATCGCTGGAGCGCAGGGCTCGGTATGGGAGCGCATCAAGAGCTGGCTGACCGACGTGCGCACCTGGACGACGATGCTCTACATGGTGCTGCAGCTTCCGCTCGGCATCATCTACTTCACGATCATCATCACGAGCCTCTCGCTGTGTGTCTCGTCCATAGCGCTGCCGTTCGCTCAGATGGTCAGCGACGGCCCGCTGATTCGAGCAGGCGTGTACGGCTACTACGTCGAGCCGTGGGCGTACCCGTTGTTCGTGGCCGCCGGGATCGTCGGCTTCTTCATCACGCTTTGGATCTCGAAAGGCATCGGATTCCTGCACGGCCAGTACGCCAAGGTCATGCTTGTCGGGCGCACCGGCGCCGAGGGGGTTGAGTAGTCATGAGAACGAGGACCGCGATCGCGTTGCTGCTAGTTGTTGCGCTGGCGGCGACGCTCGGATCCACCGGGTGCCGCCGAGTAAGGCTGGAGGACGTTGAGGGTCCTACGGGACTCGAGTCGGCCACGAAGTCGGTAGCCCTCGATGGCGCCGAGAAGCTCGACGCGCGAATGCGCATGGCGGCGGGAGAGATGACGCTTGCAGGCGGCTCAACCGGTGCCATGGACGCCACGTTCGAGGCGTCGCCTCGCAGTTGGCTCCCTGACGTGCAGTATTCGGTCGAGGGAACGGCAGGGGTGCTCCGCGTGAGCCAGCCCGACATAGCCGACTTCGACCTCATGGGCAACAAACGAAACGTGTGGGACGTCAAGCTCGCCTCGGGCATTCCTACCGATCTCGACATCGAGTTGGGAGCCGGCGAGAGCACGATCGAGCTGGCAGACGTCGACGTGCGGGACCTGCACGTGCTCACCGGTGTAGGTGAGACGACCATCGACCTGAGCGGCGAGCGTACAAGCGACGTGACCGCCGACATCGAGGCCGGGGTGGGCCAGCTGACGCTCAAGGTGCCGCAGAGCGTGGGCGTGCGCATCTCGGGCACGCGTGAGGGGATCGGCGACTACAACATCGATGGGTTCAAAGCCGATGGAGATGCGTACGTCAACGATGCATGGGGCTCTGCAGCGGTGAAGATGGAGATTCGACTCCAGCGAGGCGTAGGGCAAGTGGACGTGGAGATGGTTCCCTAGACAATCCCCGGCGGTTCGTCGCGACGATGCAGTAGCGGCGGACCGCCGGTGACCCGAGACGATCGCGCGGGTCCACCGCGCATGAAGGATGGTGCGAGATGTTCGAGTTCGTGGCAGGAGTACTGGCGTTGGGCCTCGCTGCCCAGATTGGTTTCTGGATCATCGCAGGCGTGTTGTTCCCGCTGTTTTGGCTGTGGATGCTCGTCGACTCGGCGCTGAGGCGCGACCACGAGTATCCATCGGCAAGCAGCAACGAGAAGGTCGTATGGATACTGCTGATGGTGTTCTTCCAGATCGCCTGCGTGTTCTACTTCTTCATGGTCTATCGCAAGATCGAGCGCGGCGCGATCTCGGCTCCTGCAGCGGCGGTTGCGCCGCCGGCGACTCCGACCGCTGCTTCAGCGGGTATGTAGCCCTCGGCGGGCGGTGTCGCCCGACTCCTCGAAAAGGGGGATCGAGGCGTGACCGATCCGCAGTCTGCAGCTCCGCGTGTCGTCGTGGTGGGCGGCGCGAACACCGACATCGTCGGGTACCCGTTCGCGCCGCTTGTCGCGCACGACTCGAATCCCGGATCAGTGAGATGGAGTCCCGGCGGGGTGGGCCGCAACATCGCCGAGAACCTGGCTCGTCTCGGCGTGGATACTCAGCTGGTGACGGCCATCGGCGGCGACAGCACCGCTCGCGAGCTCGCAGATAGCTGCGCGCGCGCCGGTGTCGGCTTGGACCATGTCCTCGCCGTGCCCGAACTCCCCGGCTCGACCTACTTGGCGATCCTTGATGAGCACGGCGAGATGGAGATCGCCCTCAACGACATGCGCGCGCTGGACCGCCTCACGCCCGAGGCACTCGCCGAGCGCCGGCCGGTCTTCGACAGCGCTGCGACTCGTCGCTCTCGACGCCAACCTCCCAGCGGAGTCCTTGGAGTGGATCGCCGCCGAAGTGAGCGCGCCGCTTGTCCTGGACCCAGTCTCGGTCGCCAAGGTGCCGCGTGCCCGCGGGCTTGTCGGGCGGTTGGCGGTGCTCAAGTGCAATGCCGCAGAAGCCGCCGCACTTCTCGGAATGGGGGAGTTGCGAAGCGAAGCGCAAGTGGTCTACGCGGCCAAGAAGCTGGTGGCGACCGGCGCTCGAAGCGTCTTCATCACCGCCGGCGGGAGCGGTGTCCACTTCGCCAGCGCCGATGAGAGTGGCTGGCTACCGCCGCCCGCTATCGAGGTGGTCAACGCCACCGGCGCAGGGGACGCGTTCTCGGCGGGAGTGACTGCGGCGATGCTCGAGGGCATGGGAGTGCGCGACTGCGCGAGGTTCGGGAGCGCGCTTGCGGGTATAGCACTTGCGAGTACCTTGACCGTGAGCGAGGGCGTCAGCCGAGACGCAGTGGCGGCGCTCATGGAGGCGATGGCCGGATGACGACAGTGCCCGGCGGGCTGAATCCCGCACTTGACGTGGCGCCTGAGGTCGCCGAGGCGCTCGCGGCCGGTCGGCCCGTTGTCGCGCTCGAGTCCACCATCATCAGCCACGGCTTCCCGTATCCGGCGAACGTGGAGTGCGCGCTCACTGCCGAGACGAAGGTTCGAGAGAGCGGGGCGGTCCCGGCTACGATCGCGATTCTGGGCGGCAGACCCACTGTGGGCTTGTCGATCGAACAGATCGAGCATCTTGCGTCATTGGGGCCTATGGGTGTTGCGAAGGCGTCTCGTCGCGACATCGGCGTGCTCGTGGCGCGGCGCGTGGATGGCGCGACCACGGTGGCCGGCACGATGGTAGTTGCGGCACTCGCCGGCATTCGGGTCTTTGCCACCGGAGGCATCGGCGGAGTTCATCGGGGCGGGCAGGACTCCCTCGACATCTCGGCGGACCTGATCGAGCTGGCTCGCACGCCGGTGTGCGTGGTATGCGCGGGCGCGAAGTCGATCCTCGACATCGGTCTGACCCTTGAGGTTCTCGAGACGCACGGAGTGCCCGTGCTGGGCTACAGGACGAGCGAGTTCCCAGCTTTCTACACGAGTAGCAGCGGGTCCCGGACGGATGCCTGTCTCGAGTCCGTCGAGGAGATCGCCGCAGTGCTCAACGCACGCGAGGAGCTCGGTCTCGTCGGCGGAGTCGTGGTCGCCAATCCCATAGCGCCCGAATACGCCATCGACCCCGGGGTTCTCGACGGCTGGACCCGCACGGCGCTGGGCGAGGCCGCTGCCGCCGGTGTTCACGGCAAGGACGTCACACCGTTTCTGCTGGCTCGGCTGCACACGCTGTCAGGGGGTATCACCGAGGCGGCCAACAAGGAGCTTGTGTACGCGAATGCGCGTCTCGCGGCGCACATCGCGTCTGCCCTGTAGGGGAGTGCGGTGTGGCTGAGTGTGGGACGGCGCCTACTCGATCTCGCTGACGGCCCTGTCGGTGAACGAGCGCGCGAACCCGATGAATCGCTCCGCGTCCGCGAAGTTCGAGGCGATGCCGAGTGAGATTCGGATCGTGTTGGGCACCTTGCCGGTGGCGTCCTCGATGATCCGCTGACACTGAGCGAGGGTCACGGGAACCGTCTCTTCCTCGAAGCAGTCGGCCATCTCGTCACGCGTGATGTGGTGGGCGATCTCGCCGTCGCCCGGATTGCAGAAGCACCCGGTTCGCACCGAGATGAGCTGCTCGCCTGCGAGCTCCTCGACTCGCTCGACCCTGAACACCGCGCCGTGCGGGTCGAGCAGGTAGAACGCGATCGTTGCTCCTCGGCGGTCCATGGTATCGGGGCCGAAGACACGGAAGAGCGGTGCACCGTTGGAGTGCGTCAGCGTGCGCATCTGCGTCAGGATCCAGTCCGCCAGTGCGCTGACCCGATCGTGGATGGCATCGATTCCGACGCGGTCCACGTGCTCGATACCGATGGTCAGAGCCGGCAGCCCGAGGTAGTCCACGGTGCCGTCCTCGTAGCCCGTCGCACCCGGAGCGAGGTGATGCCAGCCTTCACCCTGCACAGAGGCGAGCGTGATCGTGCCGCCCGCGAACCACGGCCTCACCATCTTGGCGAGCTTCTCCCGGCGCACGAGCAGCGCGCCGCAGCCCGTGGGATAGCCGAACATCTTGTAGAAACTCAGCGGTACGAAGTCCGGCGTGATCTCGGACAGGTCCAGCCGATTCGTGGGGGCGAAGGCGGCGCAGTCGAGCACGACATCCCAGCCCAGCCCTTGTGCCTCGGCGACCCACTCGAGCGGGTGCTGGACCCCGCTGAAGTTCGATTGCGCGGGGTAGGCGAACAGGTGGTTCCTGCTCGGCTACCGTGTCGTGCAGTGCTCGCTCCACCAGTGCTTCGTCGAGTCGCAGGTCCGGATTGGTGACCGGCACGTAGACGACGCGAGCGCCCTTGCGCCGAGCAAACTCGCGCACACCGTTGACGGAGTTGTGGTTGTCGTACGACAGCAGGTAGGTGTCGCCTTCTGTGAAGGGGTACGACTCGCCCACTATCTTGAGAGCCGCGCTCGCGTTCGAAGTGAAGATCACCTCGTACTCGTCCTCGGCCGCGTTGAAGTAGCGACGCACGGCCTCGCGTGCTCTGTCAACGAGTTCGGTGCTCGCAAGCGACGTGGGGTTGTGCGAATGGGGATTGCCGAACACCCCGGCCTCCAGCAGGCGATGATGGGCGGCAAGTTGCGACTCCGCGTAGAGGCCGCCGCCGGTGTAGTCGAGGTAGACGTGGCCGAGCCGGTCGAGGCGGGAGTAGTCCCGGGCGCGCAGAGAGTCGATGTCACCGGCCTGCGAGTACTCAGGGTGTTGGGCCAGGAATTGCTCGTAGGTCTCGGGACTGTGGTTGGGCATCGGATGGCTCCCGGGGACTCAAGGCGGTGCGTTCCGGATGCTGCCTCGCGAGCACGACGACCCGCCTGCAGCGGCGTGAGTCTAGCCGCGGCGTAGTCAAGCGCAAGTCGAAGCGCCAGCGTCGCGGCCTCCTCGGCCGCTGCGGCGACCGCCGGTGTGGGCTCGGTGCCAAACACGTGGTCCTCTTCGATCTGCACGCCGACGACCGTGGCCTCGCGTGGGCATGTGAGACCCCGCCTCGCGACCCAACGCCAGAGCCGTGGGCAGATCGACCTGGTGGCCGGCGACCAGATGCAGGGAGGGCGGCATGGTCTCGGCGTCGACGACGATCACATCGCCGGGGGACGCTCCTGGCAACTTGACGGCGTCGATCACCACGACGGCGTCGAAGCCCTCCAAGACGTCGAGCAGCGCGAAGCCGGCGACCTCGGCCTCCGTGACCGCGATGCCGGCTTCATGGGCTTTCTCGTCGCACGAGCCTGACGGCGTGGATGCCGATGCCGTCGTCGGTCAGCACCGTGTTTCCGATGCCGAGCAGGAGCACCCGGCGGCGCGGTGCGGTGTCGCCGGGGCCCTGAGAGACGTGACTATCAGACCGCCGAGGCGACACCTAGAACTGAATCTGTGCGGTGACCTTCTCGCCATCGCGGTTGATCGCCAGAAGCGTCTTGCTCATGCGCTCGCACCACTTGCGGATGTCCTCCTCGAACGACGCGCAGTCTGCCGATGCCTCAAGGATGTCGCCCGGCTGCATCTCGGGCATCGCGATCGTGACCTTGAGAATCGGCTGAGGGCACTTCAGCCCCGTTGCATCCACCACTTTGACCGCCATATCCTTACCTCTCCCCTGGAAGAAATCCGTCATCTATTCCGAAACGGAACCGGCGTGCGCTAGGGCCCGTATCTCGGCTACCAGCTGTGCGTCCGTGAAGTGCTTGGCCGTTATCGCCGACGATGGGCATGCGGCAGCACAGGTGCCGCAGCCGTGACAGAGTAGCTCGTTGACGCTCGCTCGTTTCTTCTCCCGGTCGAATGTTATCGCACTGTAGGGGCACGCGAGTACGCATGTCGAGCAACCGCCACACAAGTCCTCGTCGACGTAGGCGGTCGCGGCCTCGCGTACCAGCGTCTTACCGGGAACGAGTGCCGAGAGGACCGCGCCCGCAGCCGCAGCTCCCTGGGCGGTGGCTTCACCAACGTTCTTCTGCCCCTGCGCTGCGCCAGCGACGAAGATGCCGTCGATCCGGCTGCAAAACGACTGCAGCAGGCGGCTGGACGGCTTGACGAAGCCGTGCTCGTCGAGCTGCAGGCCCATCAGGCTGGCCATCTCGATCGCAGACGGGGTGCCAACGTGCGGGGCGGCAAGCACGATGATGTCCGCCTTGAAGGCCCGGGTCTGTGTGCCTTGCGTGAACAGGACGCGGCCGCCACCGCCGGCAGCCGGCTCGACCTTGAGCCTGTCTCCCATGCCGAGGGGTACCTCGGTCAGGTTGGAGGGGTACTTCTCGGCCAAGGTGAGGCTTCGCACGTGGTCGCCGCCGAGCACGCGATCCCAAGTGAACTCGGCGACGATGGTATCTGGCGCCTTCTCGGCGATCTCGTGAGCGAACTTGGCGAGAGCCTGACAGCAGGTCCTCGAACAGGTCTGTGCCGGAGCTGACCCGCTCGAGTCGGCGCAGTGGACCAGCGCGATCGATCGCGGCGCGGAACCACCGGGCAACGCGATCTCTCCGGCGGAAGGGCCGTCGGGATTCAGGAGCCGCTCGAACTCGTAGGTGCTCAGGATGCCCGGATGCGACCACACGTCGCCTTGCTTGTCGATCTCAGAGCCCGTCGCGACGATGATGCCGCCGATCTCGCGCTCGACGGTCTCGGGCTTCTCGGCCAGATCGATCGCCGCGAAAGCGCATGCAGTTCACGCACGCCTCGCACTCGCCGCCGTTGAAGTGCAGGCACGCACCGGTGTCGATGACCGAAGCGTGCGGCAGACATCCCGCGTAGGGGATGTGGATCGCCTTGCGCGTGGACAGACCGCCGTTGATCGGGTCGGCCACCTCGACCGGGCACGCGTCGGCACAGCTGCCACAGCCGTAGCAGCCTTCGATCGAGACGTGGCGGGCTCTGCGCGCGATTCGCACCGTGTAGTTGCCCAGGTAGCCGAGAACCCCCTCGACCTCGCTTGAGAGAAGCACCTCGATGTTGGGGTGGTGCAGGATCCTGTCCATGAGCGGCTCGAGCAGGCATGGGGCGCAGTCCATGTCCGGGTAGAGCTCGTCGAGCAGCACCGTCTTGCCTCCGATGACCGGCTCGCGCTCGACCACCGTCACGCGGCGTCCGGCGTCGCCGAGAAGCAGCGCGGCCGTCATGCCGGCCACCCCGGACCCCACGACCAGCACGCCGGTATCACATTCGATCTCCGGCGCGATCAGAGGCGCGTTCTCCAAGGCCCGTGCAATCGCCGCCTCTATGAGGTGCTCGGCCTTGCGAGTAGCCGCTGCGCGATCGTTGGTGACCCACGCACACTGCTCGCGCACGTTCGCCCTGCCAGTGATGTAGGGATTGACGCCGGCCTCCACGCACGCCTCCGCAAGCGTCTCGACGTGCTCGCGCGGCGAGCAGGCCGCGAAGACCGGGCGCAAGCCGTCGTGCTCGCGCATCTTCTCGGCGAGCCACTTCTTGCCATCCGCCGAGCACAGCGTCGGGTAGCGTTCGACCGCGCCCACATCGCCCAGCTCGGACACGCTCTGACGCAGCGAATCGAGATCGACGAGGTCTTTGATGATCGGGCCGCATTCGCACAAGAAGACGACGGTCTTGGTGGTGTCAGGCGAACTCATCTGAGCACCTCGCTCTCGTCGACGTGAGTCACGGTGCCCTCGTGATCGCGGCGAAGCGCATCGAGCAGGCTGCCGTCTGGCCCGTAGGCGCGCAGTTCGAGCGGGCCCGACCCGGGCAGCGCGTGAGTCGCGCAGCCGAAGCAAGGGTCGTAGGCGCGAAACGCCATCTCGATGCGGTTCATGAGCGGCTCGGTCAGTTCGACCCCGGCTGTGATCAGGCCGCGCGCGGCCTTTTGCACCGACATCTGGATCGCCGGGTAGTTGTAGGTCGTCCCGACGATCAGATTGACCTTCTCGACCATGCCGTTCTCGTCGGTCTTGTAGTGGTGGGTGAGCAGGCCGCGTGGGGCCTCGACCGTCCCCACGCCCTCGCCGACGGCTTTGCCGGGCAGCGCGCGGATGTCGGTGCTGACCAGACGATCGTCGGTCGCGTACTGCACCACGAGTTCGGCGGCCTGCAACATCTCGATCAGGCGTGCCCAGTGGTAGGCGAGCGTGTTGTGGACGGGCTTGCCGCCCAGCGTGGCGAAGAACTTCTCGTAGTGCTCCTGCGCGTGAGGGGTCTGCATCCCGTCGCCGGCGTTGAGGCTGCCCAGTGGCCCCGAGCGGATCACGGCATGGGCCGCGGCGTCGTCGAGGCCGTGCCAGCCGAGCTTCTTCAGATACGGGAGCTTCAGGTAGCTCCACGGCTCGACTCGTTCCGAGAAGTGATCCAGGTAGTCGGCTGGCGCGTACTTCACCAGCTCGACACCGTCGGGTGACACGATGCGGACCTTGCCGTCGTACGGGTCGGGCTGGTTCTGTTCGTTGACAAGCGCGAGATAGCAGGTGCGCGAGATGTACTCCTCGGAGGTGATCATCTCGAGAAGCTTCGGGTTGGCCAGCACGACGTCGGCGAAGATCTGCTGCGCTTCGAGCGCGAACGCCACCATGTAGCGTCCGATCTCGGCGACGCGATCGGCGGTCTCGCGCGTGACCGGCTGCGAGATGCCGCCGGGCACCATCGAGACCGGGTGGATGCGTCGCCCGCCCAGAAGCTCGGCGACCTCGTGTGCTTCCTTGCGCATGCGGATGACCTTGCCCGCCAACTCCGGACCGACGGTACGGATAACACCGAGGATGTTGCGGTCGGCGGCCGGAGCGTCAGGGCCGACGATGAAGTCAGGTCCCCCCAACGCGAAGAAGTGCGTCGCGTGGTCGCCGGCCATGAACGCGTTGTACTGCAGGCGCCGACGAGATCTCGGCGGCCACAGGGATCTGCAGCCCGTAGACGGCGTCGGCTGCCTTGGCCGCCGCGGCGTGGTGCGCCTCGGGGCACACGCCGCAGATGCGCTGTGTGATCAGCGGCAGTTCCTCGACCGGTCTGCCCTCGAGGAACTTCTCGAAGCCCCGCAGCTCTGGGATCACGAGATACGCCGAGTCAACGGCGCCCGCATCGTCGAGGAACATGTCGATGCGGCCGTGTCCCTCCAGCCGGGTGATCGGGTCGATGCTCACGCGCTTCATCGGCGGGCCTCCTTGCGAGCGGTATGCGCGCGAGCGCCACCCATGAGCGAAGTGGGGAGAGTGAAGCAGTAGAAGGTGCCTGTCGGGTCGGCGACCCCGTCCACGATGTCGAGGATCGTCTGCTCGTCCTCGCTGTCGACGATGGTGCCGAGTGCGGCGGCCATCTTCGTGCCCTGGTCGAGCGAGTCGCCCGCCGGGCCGTAGCACCCGCGGCACGGCATCGCTGCCGAGGGGCAGCGCGCGACGCAGCCCGACCTGGTCGCCGGGCCCATGCACACGATGCCCTGCTCGAGCAGACACCAGTCCGGTTCCGGCACTATCTGGTGCGGCCGCACGAAGGCGCGCACGCGGGTGTTGCGCTTCTCGCGTGGGCACTCCTCGCACACCGAGCGGTCCCCGGCTCCCACGGTCAGTTGGTCCGTGGGCAGCTCACCGTTGATGACCGCCGAGCAGACCGCCCACACCTGGGGCGACTCGGGAGCGCATCCGGGAACGACGTAGTCGACCTTGGCCACACCCGACAGCGCGCTGACGCGATCGGTCAGCGCCGGGACGCACGAGCTGCCGTCAGTCGTCGAAGTCTGCGGGCGCACGTCCGTGACGTCCGTCGACTCGGTCGTGTAGGCGCGCTCGAACACGTCGTGGGTGTCGAACAGGTTGCCCAACCCCGGCACGCCTCCGAACGACGCGCACGCACCAAAGGCGACGAGCGCCTTGGACTTGCTCCGCAGCAGCGCTGCGATATGCGCGTTCTCCTCGGTGCGGATGGCGCCGTTGAACAGGCACAGGTCGATCGAGCCGTCATCCATCGCGTCGACGTCGGAGTACTTGAAGTCGGTGATGGCCGGCCAGAACACGATGTCGGCGGCGGCGACCAGATCGAGGATCCGCTCGTGGATCTCGAGCAGGGCGATCTCACACCCCCCGCATCCAGCGGCGCTGTACGCGGCGATCTTGAGCTTCTCGGCCATCAGCCGCTCACCCCGATGGCGTCGCCCGCCGTGGGTGCAAGTGGCCCGAGCGCGCGAATCTGCTCCGTCATCTCGGCGACGAGTTGGGCGTAGCGGGCTCCCTCGGAAGCCGAGACCCACTCCAGGCGCAGGCGCTCCTTCTCGATCCCGAGGTCGGCGGCCATGCGTGCCATCAGCTCGAAGCGCGCGACGGCCTTGCAGTTCCCGTTGATGTAGTGACAGTCACCCGGGTGGCAACCGCAGATCAGAACGCCGTCCATGCCGTCGGCGAACGCCTTGAACACAAGTGTCGGATCGACGCGCCCACTGCACATCACGCGCACGACCTCCACGTTGGGCGGGTACTCGATTCGCTGCTGCCCCGCACCATCGGCGCCCGAGTACGAGCACCAGTTGCACAGGACCCCGAGTATGCGCGGCTCGTAGTCGGCCACTTTGTGCTCCTGTCTGCGTCTAGTCTGCGTCTGCTTGTATGGCGCGTGCGAGGCGAGCGCCGTCGATGCCGCACACGATGCCGCCTCATTCGCTCGCGAGAGTGCTATCGGGTAGTCACAGGGTGGTCTAAAGGCGATGGAACCACATTAACCAGACCTTCACAGTCGGGGTCGGTGAGTGGTAGCCATGCTCCGACGGACGGCACGGTGTTTTCGGGAATGGTCGTCACAGGGGCGAGGCATGATACCCTTGTGCGCTTGCGGGCTCGCCGAGCCTCGTCACAACCTACTTGCCGTATCGGAGTGTCATGCGACAGAACGACGTTCGAAACATCGCCATCATCGCCCACGTCGACCACGGCAAGACCACGCTGGTCGACCGGCTGCTGCAGACGACGCACGTCTTTCGCGAGAACCAGCAGGTCGCCGAGCGGGTGCTCGACTGCAACGACCAGGAGCGCGAGCGCGGCATCACGATCCTTGCGAAGAACATCTCGATCCGGCATCGCGACACCAAGATCAACGTCATCGACACTCCCGGCCACGCCGACTTCGGCGGCGAGGTCGAGCGCGTGCTCAAGATGGCCGACGGCTGCCTGCTGATCGTCGACGCGTTCGAGGGCACCGATGCCGCAGACGCGCTTCGTGCTGCGTCACGCGCTCGAGCACGGCCTCAAGCCGATGGTCGTCGTCAACAAGATCGACCGCCCGGGCGCCCGTCCGCACGAAGTCATCGACGAGGTCTTCGACCTCATGCTCGACTTGGGCGCCAACGACGAGCAGCTCGACTTCCCGGTCGTCTACACCAGCGCGGTCAACGGCTACGCGCGACTCGAGCCCGACGACGACAACATGGACATGCTGCCGCTGCTCGACGCGATCGTCGACCACATCCCGGCGCCCGACTGCGACCCGGACGGCCCGGTCGCCATGCAGGTGTGCACGATCGACTACTCGAACTTCGTCGGGCGCATCGGCATCGGCCGCATCTTCTCGGGCACGATGCACTCCGGCGAGCGGATCCTCGTCATCAAGAACGACGGCAGCCGCTACCAGGCGACGGTGAAGGAGCTCTACACCTTCGAGGGCATGGGCCGCCAGGCGGCCGAGTCCGCCCACGCGGGCGACATCGTGGCTGTCGTCGGCGTGGAGGACGCCGACATCGGCGACATGTTCACCTGCCGCATCGACCCGATCACGCTGGCGCCGATCCACGTCGAAGAGCCGACCATGTCGGTGGTGTTCGAGGCCTCCACCAGCCCGCTCGTGGGCCAGGAGGGCGACATCGTCGGGGGACGCCAGATCAAGGAGCGCCTCTTTCGCGAGGCAGAGTCCAACATCTCGATGAGCATCACCGAGACGGAGGACAAGACCGGCATGGAGGTCGCCGGCCGTGGCGTGCTGCACATCTCGGTGCTCATGGAGACGATGCGCCGCGAGGGCTACGAGTTCCAGGTGGGCCGCCCGCGCGTCATCCTCAAGACCGACGAGCGCGGCAAGAAGCTCGAGCCGATCGAGCAGGCCGTCGTCGACGTGCCCGCCGAGTACGCAGGCAAGGTCATCGAGATCTTCGGCTCGGCCGGCGGTGAGATGACCGACATGGTGCAGCGCGACGAACACGTGCACCTCGAGTTCAAGATCCCGTCGCGCGGCGTGATGGGTCTGCGTACGCGCATCCTCAACGCGACCCGTGGCGAGGGCACGCTGTTCCACCACTTCAGCGACTACGGTCCGTACCGTGGCGAACTGGGCGGGCGCCAGAACGGCTCGCTGATCGCGATGTCGACCGACAAGTCGGTCGCCTTCGGGCTCGACGCCTTGCAGCAGCGCGGCAAGATGTTCGTCGGTCCCGGCGTGATGTGCTACGAGGGCATGATCGTGGGCGAGCACGCCAAGAGCGGCGACCTCGTCGTCAACGTCGCCAAGGCCAAGCAGCTCACCAACATGCGGGCCTCCTCGGCCGACAAGGGCATCATCCTGGCGCCGCCGATCACGTTCACGCTCGAGGAGGCGCTCGAGTACATCGAAGACGACGAGCTCGTCGAGGTCACGCCCAAGTCGATACGGCTGCGCAAGCGTCTACTGGGCGAGAAGGACCGCAAACGCGCGGGGCGCTAGGTCTCTGATGCCGATGTGGGTCGCGCGATGCCGTGACGGCTCCGTACGGCCTCGGCGGGTTCGAGTTCCGGGCTGGAAGGATCGAAGCTTCCCGATGCCTTTCCGTACCAGGCTGCGACCGGGCCGGCAGACACGCCGTGCAAGACGACG
Source organism: uncultured Actinomycetes bacterium (assembly GCA_963700665.1). Classification (GTDB taxonomy): domain Bacteria; phylum Actinomycetota; class Coriobacteriia; order Anaerosomatales; family PHET01; genus CAVPCY01. The sequence continues at coordinate 264,566 of CAVOYK010000003.1, read as the reverse complement.
GATCCGATGATCGTCCAGCCCGCAGTCGCCGCAACGGTCGAGGTCTCGAGGCCCGCCTTGTCGAGCGCGGACAGCGCCTCTATCAAGAACACGACGCTGGCGAGACCCCTGGGTCCGAACCACCCGATGAAGACGGTCGTCTCCTTGCGCACTCCCGATCCGAGAAGCGACAACCCGACCGGGATCATGCGAATCGCGGTGAGGCTGAGAGCCGCATAGACGATTGGCCGCCAGTCGAGCCCGGCTGCCGCGAGCACGGGCGCTATCGCCGTCCCGAAGAGGAACCAGACGACGAGCGATAGCAGGCTACCGCTCTCCTCGGCGAACCGAGCGGCCTCGGTCGCCTGTTCGCGGACGATGGCGCCAAACGTCAGGCCGCCCACAAACGCAGCTATGAAGCCGTTGCCGTGCAGCGCGAGAGCGAGAGCGTACGAAAGCGACGCGAGGGCGAAGGTCGCGAACTGGCGCGAGGTCGAGGTGCTCCATGCTTTGCGCTTCGAGGCTCGAAGAACGATCGCGCCAACTCCGGCGACGGCCACGCCGATGGCGACACCCACGCCGATCTCCGCGAGCGCATCGACTATCGGTGCGGACGACTGGTCGAACTCCGCTATGGCGATGGCGATGGCCAGCGCGACAAGTGGTGCTGCGATACCGTCGTTCAGACCGCTCTCCACGTTCACTTCTCGGCGCACCTTCTGTGGCACCAGCGGGTTCGAGAACATCGCCAGCCCGAGCGAGAGATCGGTGGGCGCCAAGACCGAACCCACGAGCAAAGCCATGCCGATGCCGAGTCCGGGCAGCGTCGCGCGCGCGACGAGCCCGCCCAGGATGATGGTGAGCGGAAGTCCGATGAGCAGGAGCCGCATCGGGATCTGCCGGTCGCGACGAAGCGCGCGCAAGTCGATGGTGGAGGCATCCGAGAACAGCAGCAGGACCAGCGTGAACGCCGCGACCGCACGCAGCAACTCGGCTCCGAACCCCGGCGTTGCGAGCGAGAAGTACTCCAAGTCGAACACGAGGCCCGAGAGCAGGAAGATGATGGGCCCGGTCACGTTCAGTGTCTCGAGGCGTTTCGCGGCGAGCGAGTACACCACGACCAGCGCGAAGAAGGCGATGAGTGCGGCGGAGGTCATGAGTGACGGGAGAGCAGCCGATGGCCTGACTCGGTTGCCGACCTCAGGCTGTGCGCTTGTTGTTCGAGTAGACGCCGCCGGTGTAGGTCCCTATGTCGATCAGGACTCCGATTCCCAGCACGATCCAGTCGAACCACACCAGTCCGCCCGGCGCGACGAACACGTACATCAGCGTGGTCCATGGCAGGAATATCACGCCGAGGATCGCGATGAAGAACGAGCCGAGTGCCGCCTGAACCTGCACCGGCCTGAACAGCCAGAACAGAAGGAACGCGAGCCTGGGCGCTCCGGCCAGCATCGATGCGAACAAACAGCAACCCATGGTTCCCCCTTGGCTACGGCGCGAATCGGCGTGCCTGTCTGTTGTGGTATTCCCATCCAGACCCGAGTTTGAGCGCGCAACGCGGCAAGTGCGGGTATTCTCTGGGCGAGCGGACCGCTAGCCCCTGCCCGACCGAGCCCATGACTCCTGGAGACGCAGTCACCATGCGCGAACTCCTCAATGCGTGGATTCCGCTGGCCGACGGGTGTCGCCTCGCTGCGCGCGTCTGGCTTCCCGAGCGCGCGGCCGAGATGCCGATGCCCGCGATTCTGGAGTACCTTCCGTACCGCAAGGACGACGCGACCGCGAATCAGGACTCGACTCGTCACCCCTACTTCGCGCAGCACGGCTACGCTGCAGTACGTGTCGACCTGCGCGGCACCGGCGACTCCGACGGACTGATAGAAGGCGAGTACCTGCGGCAGGAGCAGGACGACGCACTCGAGGTCTTGGAGTGGCTGGCCAGACAGCCCTGGTGCAACGGAAGCGTCGGCATGATCGGCTACTCGTGGGGCGGGTTCAACGGGCTGCAGATCGCTGCTCGCAGACCGCCACAGCTCAAGGCGGTCGTCTCGGCGTACTCTACCGATGACCGCTACTCGGACGACTGCCACTACATGGGGGGCTGCCTTCTGGGCAGCGACATGCTCAAGTGGGCGACGTCCATGCGCGCCTACAACGCACTGCCGCCGGACCCCCGGTTTCGTGACGACTGGCGCGAGGTCTGGCTAGACCGGCTCGCGCGAACCCCCGCCTTCATCGAGGACTGGCTCGGCCACCAGACGCGCGACGAGTTCTGGCGTCAGGGCTCTGTTGCCCAGGACTACTCGGCGATCCGCGCGGCGACGCTGATCGTGGGCGGGTGGGCCGATGCCTACACCAACGCTGTGCCGCGCCTCCTGGAACGCTTGACATGCGAACGTCGCGGAATCGTCGGACCGTGGGCCCACTTCTTGCCCTATCTCCCCGGTGAGCCCGGTCCGAGGATAGGTTTTCTGCAGGAGTGCCTGCGCTGGTTCGACCGCTGGCTCAAGGGGATCGACACCGGAGTCGATGCCGACCCGCTCCTGCGCGTGTGGATGCAGAAGAGCGTGGCGCCGTCCGCCTCCTATCGCGAGCGTCCGGGTCGCTGGATCGCGGTCGACAGCTGGCCGCCTCCCGGTCTCAGCGCGATGTCGTGGCGCCTCGGGAAGCCGGGAGTGTTGATTCCTGCCGAGGAACCCGGGGACGAGCCTTCGAGCGTGGAGATCGCCTCTCCGCAGCATCTGGGCCGGAGTGCGGGTGCGTGGTGTGCGAACGGGCTGGGCGAGGAGCTGCCTCTCGATCAGCGGCCGGACGACGAGCTGTCGGCCTGCTTCGACTCCGAACCGCTTGTGGCCGCTGTCGAGGTGCTCGGCGATCCTGTTGCGCACCTCACGCTATCGGTCGATAGGCCGATAGCCCTTGTCGCAGTCCGACTGTGCGAGGTTGCGCCCAACGCGAGCTCGACACTGGTGTCCTGGGGGCTTCTGAACCTCACGCACCGCGACGGCTCCGAGCAGCCCGCTCGGTTGGAGCCGGGCAGGCTCTACCATGTGAGCGTCCGGCTCAACACCATCGGCCATGGCTTTTCGCGAGGCAACAGGCTTCGGCTCGCGATCTCCCCCGCGTACTGGCCGCATGCCTGGCCGTCGCCCGAGCCTGTGACGATGTCGCTTCAGGTCGGTGCTTCGAGCCGTCTGGAGCTGCCGGTAGTCGGGGGCGCCGCGCTGCGGGAGGCAACCGTGCTCGCCGAGCCCGAAGGTTCACCCGCCGCGGATCCGACCGCGGTGCACACACGGTCTCATCTCCTGCGAGATGGGCCCGGGGTGCGGCACGAGATCCTGGACAGCGAGTACGGACACAGCACGCTCCCCCCGGCGGCAACGGTCTTCACGACACGTGGCTCCGACGAGTACTCCATCGAGGAACTGGACCCGCTCTCGGCTGTCACCACCTCGCGTCGTGACTGGGAGCTCCAGCGCGACGGTTGGCATGCGCGCGTCGTGGCGGTCGCGACGATGAGCTGCGACGCCGAGTCATTCCTTGTGGACGATCTGCTCGAGGCGTGGGAGGGAGCCGAGAAAGTCTTCTCCGCTCAGCGGCAGTTCTCGATCCCCAGGCACGGCATCTAGCCTTCGTTGAAGCTGGGTATCCTGATAGGCAGGCGGATCGCTCGACCACTTCGAAGGGACACGACGTGAGCACGGACGCACGACGGATGAGAATCAGCGTCACCGAGAACGGCCCGTACCTCGTGTCGGGAAGCGTACCGCTTGTCCGGGTCGAGATCGTGACCAACGCGGCCGGCGAGTCGGTATCGTGGCTCGAGACCGAGAAGCTCCGGGCACCCGATCGCTACATGCTGTGCCGCTGCGGGCACTCCTGCACGAAGCCGTTTTGCGACGGGGCCCACGAGCAGGTGGGGTTCGATGGCACAGAGTCCGCCGGCGCGGAGTCGTACATCGACTCAGCAGCCTGCATCGATGGCCCGGGTGTGAAACTGCGTGACGCGCGCAAGTTGTGCGCCGAGGCCAGGTTCTGCGACCGGGCCGGCGGGATATGGAACCTGATCGAGGGCTGCGACGACCCCGAGGTGCGTGCGCTTGTCTTGGAGGAGGCCGCCCTGTGTCCGTCCGGACGCTACTCCGCCTGCGACCCCGTGACCGACGAGCCCCACGAGCCCGTGTTCGAGCCATCGATCGCTCTGGTCGAGGATCCCTCGCTGGGGGTGAGCGGTCCTCTGTGGGTCCGGGGAGGGATACCGGTCTTCTCGGCGGAGTACGCACCCTATGAGGTGCGGAATCGAGTCACGTTGTGCCGGTGTGGCGAGTCGGCGAACAAGCCGTTTTGCGACGGGAGCCACGTCGAGGCGAATTTCCACGACAACGAGTAGCGTGAGATTCGAGCACGGCCGAGGCCAGCCGGGGCCGGGCGGGTCCCGCAAGACGAGCTACTTGCCGCCCAAGTCCTCCTTGATGCCCGTCGTGGAGATGCCCTCGGTCCGCGGCAGGAAGACCAGGTCGCAATAGTCCTTGAGGTAGTCGAAGCGGTCGCTTTGGGCCCAGTCGTCGCCCATCGCCACAATGTCGATGTCGTACTTCTTGACGTCATCGACCTTCTGATCCCATGACGTCTCGGGGATGACCAGATCCACGTAGCGGATCGCTTCGACGATCTCTTTTCGGGTCTCGTAGTCGTGGAACGCCGTCTTGCCCTTGCCGGCGTTGAACTCGTCGGTCGATACGGCGACGACGAGGAAGTCGCCGAGTGCCTTCGCCCTCTGCAGAAGTCGGATGTGCCCGTGGTGGAGCAGGTCGAACGTACCGTAGGTGAGGACTCTTCTCATGAAGCGATTGCCTTTCAGGTTCACGCTGCCGCGTTGTCAGGGCTCGAGCAGGTGGTCGTTTCCCATGAACTCCAAGAGCCTTTCGGTGTTTCTGCCGTCGTGGAACTGCACGATCTCACGGTACCGCTTCACATACTCGGTGTCTTGCGCGGTCCCGTAGCCCGCCGAGACGGACTCGCTCAGGCTTGGCGCGTCGTAGCACACCGGACCGAACGCCGTGCCCTCCTCAAGCAGGAGGTGCCCACCGTACTGCTGCATGCAGAAGTCCTTCTCCTTCCACCAGAAGATGACGTTTGCACCCCGGTAGAAGGCGTCGTACGCGATGGAAGAGTAGTCGGTGACGAGCAGAGCGCACTGGCGCAGTGCGTCATCGTACGAGCCGCCGCTCCAGAGATGATCCTTGAGCTCCGTCTCGGCGAGCACCGACGCAAGCAACGGATGCGGGAGTATCGTCGTATGTGGCTTCAGATGGTCCGGGACGGCGTCGAACAGCTCGACCGTCATCTTGTAGTACGGCGCCTGCGAGGGGTTCGCACGGATCGTGTTGTGCTCCCAGGGGCGCCACGTGGGCATGATGAGGATCCGATCGGCGTCCGGATTGCGCTGGGCCCGGTCGAACTTGGGCAGGCCGCTCACGTACATGTCGCTGTGTTGGAAGCCGCCGAGCTCGACGAAGTGGCGTGCTTCGAGCTCAGAAGACACGACGATCTTGGTTCCCGGCGGGAATATCGAGCCGCCTGCTCGGAAGGGGGCCCGCTGTGATGAACTCAAGGCCACCATGTACATCACCCCGTGCTGCAAGAAGACGTACTGGTAGTCGTTGCTGAACAGCTTGCTGAGGACCGCCCGATTCGCCGTTCTCAGCTCGGCCGCGTGAGCCACCGCCTCGGTGCCGATGAAGGTGTGGCAGCAGAAGAAGTAGTAGAGGTGCCTGAAGGAGAAGCGCGGGACCACGAAGGGGCGGTACTTCTCGGGCACCTGCCCGATCTGCGTGGCGTCCAAGATGTATCGGACGTCCGTGCGACCTCGATCGACCATGGTCTCGAACAGGACCGAGCCGCTTTCCTCGTACTTGCTCGACTCCTTCTCGAACAGCAACACCACCGACTTGCGTCTCAAGCTTGCAGCGGTGCGAGCAGCCCATATCTTCGGCGACATCCGCCAGCTGTCGGTCCTGATGCGTGCGCGCAGCGTGATGTAGAGGAAGTTGTTGCCGGCCTGCCGCAGATAGAGCGTGGAGTCGCTGTGGGCGATCTTGTGCAGCCTGCGGTGGGCATGACGGGGACGGGAACGCAAGAGCGAGTAGCGCATCCGTCGTCGGAACCAGTGCCCGTCGGGGGTGACGTAGACGATGCGAACCGGGTTCTGGATCGGGAACTCATTGACGTCCTCGATCGGGATTCTCAGCCGATACGGGCTGACGCGAATCTGCTTGAACGGCACACGGATCCCACGCTGAGTCAGGATATCGGGCCGGTAGCTCTTGTTGTTGACCTCGAAGGTGATGTTCTCGTTCGAGAACCCGCCTGCGCGATCGAGCACGAACAGCAGGCCCCGGATGACCAGGTGAGTGCTCGTGACACGACTCCACAGCACCTCGTTGCTGATCCGCGCCGAGCGCCCGATGTTCTTGGTGGAGAGGATCTTGTTGCAGAAATGGACGGTCTCATCTGCCGGTATGAGGCCCGCCGGCAGAGTCGGCTTCCAGCCGAGCTCCCTTCCGATCGCTTCTCGAGACACCGCCGAGCGGGGCAAGACCTTCTCGTCCGGCTCGGACACAACCTCGAGCCGGAGCTTGTCCGAGGTGCGAGCAGTGGCCAGCGACTCCGCCAGTGGCATCGTGACGCCGCTGCTCACGTTGAAGAGGTCTCGTGCACCGGGGCGCTGGGCCACAGACGCTGCCGCCATGACGAGCGCGGTCGCGGCGTCGCCTGCGTGGACGAAGTCCATGACGTTGTGGTCGGCGAAGCCGTGCTGGTCGGTGCCGATCGTTGCGGTAACGATCGGGTAGGCTACGTCGAGTAGCCGCAGCCCAGGAAGCAGATAGCCCAGCTTGGGGGGGCGCCTGTAGTAGACGGTCCCGGGCTTCGCACCCGATACGATCGAGCAGCGCAGGATCGAAACGGGGAAGCCGTCACGCTGCGCGGCGGTCAGAGCGATCTGCTCGAGCCCACGCAGGTGCACCGCCATGGGGACATCAGCCAGTGTGGGCGCGGTCTCGTCGATGACGGGCGTGTCGCTTGCCGAGTACACCACGGTGGATGAGCACAGCACCACGCCTTTGGGACGGGCCGACACCAAGCGCTCGAGCATCGCGTTTTCCGCTGCGAGGTCATCCGGGTTCACCGCCGGGTCGGCGGCCGAGCAGTACCCGTCAAGCCCGCAGAAGATGACGGCATCGAAGTCGGACGGTTCGAACTGCAGCGGTGTCGCTCGGGCGGCGCTCTCGTTTCCTTGGAGGATCTGACCCGACACGTGCAGTTCGAACTCGGGATCCTCATCGGGGTCCAGCGGATTGGGGAAGTCGATGATTGCGGCCTCGTGACCGTGCAGTCGAAGCGCGTTGACGACGTGCGCGCCCAGGTAGCGCGCCCCTCCGAAGACGAGCGCCCTCACTGTTCGGCCCCTTGGGCAGCCGCGCGCTCCGCAGGGAACACTTTGGCCAAGACTCGCTCGCTGGCGTGACCGTCGTCGAGGTAGTTGAAGCGGTCGCTGAAGGCCCGGTAGCGCTCGGCGAGCGCCTCGTCGGGCTGCTCGGCTGTCCGAATCGCGGCGACCAGCTCGGCCTCGGTCGTGACGACGGGCCCCGGCAGCTCCGTGACGTCGAGGTAGAAGCCTCGAATCTCGTTGGCGTAGGCGTCGAGGTCGTACATGAAGAACACGATCGGCCGCTTGAGATTCGCGTAGTCGAAAAAGACGCTCGAGTAGTCCGTGATGAGGATGTCGCTCACGAGGTACAGGTCGTTGATGTCGCTTACGTCCGACACGTCGATGACGAACTCTGCGTACCTGTCGAAGTCGAACTGGTTTGCGACGAAGTAGTGGGCCCTGAACAAGATCACGTACTCGTCAGCGAGCTCGCGCTGCAGCCGGTCGAAGTCGACGGGCAACGAGAGGGTGTAGCCCACGCCGGAGACGTGCTGGTCGTCGCGCCACGTGGGAGCGTAGAGGAGCACCTTCTTGCCCTCAGGCACGCCCAGCCGACCCCTGATTCCAGCGACATCCGCCTGCGTCGCAGTGAACAGGCCGTCGTTGCGGGGATAGCCCTCCTCCAGGACCTTGTGTTGCGCGACTTCCGGAGTGAGGCCGAACGCGGAGCTGAACCGTTCGGTCGCGTAGCGCGAAGGCGACAAGAGGTAGGTGAACTTGCGGCCCTCGTTCTCGTAGCGCTTCACGATCTCGTCGCCGGTGTACTTGGCGTTGGCGGTGATCGTGCCGATCAGGTCTCGGCCCAGCCGCTTCAAGGGCGTGCCGTGCCACGTCTGAACGAGCGCCTGCCCCTCACGTGGGGAGACGTGCCCGGGGGTCACTGAGTTCGAGAACCAGCACACTGCCTTGGCATACACCTCGTAGTGCTCGTGCGAGCGATACTTCACGATCGTTGCGCGTTTGAGGTTTGGCACGTCGGCGAAGTCCTCGGGGCTCCTGAAGGCCCAAACGAATGTGTAGTCCTCGAAGCGCGGGTCGGCGAGCATCGCTTCATAGAGCGCCTTGGGGCTGTCGGTGTAGTAGCGGCCCATGAACGACTCGAACGTCACCAGCTTCTCATCGATCGGGGTGCGGCGGCAGATGCGCCGGTATGCCGCCGTCCGCTGCGCCATCAGGAATCGGCGCGCGGCGTATCGGAACGGCAGGAAGCGCTTCCCGACGGCCATACCGGCGCGCCACACGGTCCGCTTGAGCCTCGTGCGCAGCGGAGCCGATTCCTGGAAACGACGTGATTTCAGGCGCGCGGCGCTCACTCGGCGATCACCCGTTGGATGACCCGCTCACTTGCGTGCCCGTCGTCGAGGTAGTTGAAGCGTTCGTTGAAGCGTCGGTAGCGCTCTGCGAGTCTCTGGTCTTGCGTGTCTGCCGACCGGATCGCGGCAGCCAACTCATCGCCCGTTCGCACGATCGGACCCGGCAGGTCTGCGAGGTCGATGTAGAAGCCGCGCATGTTGTCGGTGTAGTCGTCCAAGTCGTACATGTAGAACACGATCGGCCTCTTCAGATTGGCGTAGTCGAAGAACACACTCGAGTAGTCCGTCACGAGAGTATCGCTGACCAGGTACAGCTCGTTGATGTCGCTCACGTCCGACACGTCCATGACGAAGCCGGCGTATTTCTCGAAGTCGAACGCATTGCCGATGAGGTAGTGGGCCCGAAACAAGATGACGTACTCCCCACCGAGTTCCGCTCGAAGGCGGTCGAAGTCCAAGGGCAGCTGCAAAGTGTAGCCCAATGCCGATGAGTGCTGGTCGTCTCGCCATGTAGGCGCATACAGAACGACGCGCTTGTCCGGGGGGATCCCCAGCCGCACCTTGAGCGAGCGGATCTCGTCAGGGTCGACATGGCTGAGTGCGTCGTTGCGCGGATAGCCCAACTCCAGCACCTTGCTCGCGCGCTGAGCCTCTGTGAGTGCGAAGGCCGAGGAGAGCGTGCCGGCGGCGAAGGCCGAGGGGCACAGCAGGTACGTGAAACGCTCTCCCTCACGGCGTGTAACGCCTGTGGGTCTGCTTCCCTGTGTACAAGGCGTTCTTGGCGATACTGAGGTCTATATCGCATCCGAGCCGCTTCAGTGGGGTGCCGTGCCACCCTTGGACGTAGGCCTGCCCGGCTCGCGGGGCGAGGTGCCAGGGAATGACCGAGTTCGCGAACCAGTATGCGCTCCTGGCGTGTGCCCGGTAGTGCTCCTTGGAGCCCCACACCACTATCACCGTCCTGCGCAGGTGCTCGAGTGCTTTGGAGCCGAAGGCCGCGTCGAGGTCGAAGGCGGGCTGCCCGTGCTCGTTCCCCTGTAGCCCGCGTACCTCGTAGCCCCTGTCGGACAGGGCGCGTGCAATCGGCTCCCGGAACACCCAGAAGAACTCGAAGTCGTCGAAACGGGCGTCGCCAAGCATAGCCTCGTATATCGCTCGCGGGCTGCACGCATAGTTCCGTCCTGAGTACGCCTTGAACAGCGCCGAGCGGGGACGGACGGGGTTGGCACGCTCGAGACGCCGGTAGCTGGCTCTCCGGGCGACGGTCACGACGTCGCGTGCGACGCCCAAGACGAACGGGAGACGCTTGCCGATCGAAGACACGAGCGCTTGTGACCGGGATGCGAGCGTGGCACGTTCGGCCGTCATGTTCGCGCCCCCCTCGCGGTTCGTTCGACGACCAACTCGGCTATCCGAAGAGTACATCCGCCGTCAATCGGCGGTCCGTAGCGCTCGCAGAACGAGTGAGCGGACTCGGCATTATAGTCATGCGCACCCACACGGGCGGCTATCGCCCCGATGTCTCTCGATGACATCTCGGCAACGTCCGTCAGTGGGTTCAGGTTCAGACCGTGCGCTGCGGAGTAGTCGTCGATGTCGTAGACGTAGAAGTACAGGGGCCTGCCCGCCGAGCAGACCTCCATGGCCACCGCCGAGTAGTCGGTGATGACCACATCGGCCAGCAGGATCAGATCGACGACGTCGACTCCGGTCGCATCGATCACGTTGGCGCCCTCCAGCATCGCCGTCTCAAGGTCGTGCGGCTTGACCACGAGCGTGAATCGATCGTCCGAGAAGGCGTCCGCCACTGCGGAGTACGCCCCCTCGGAGTCCTTTCGAAAGGTGGGGGCGTAGAGCACGATCGTCTTCGTTGCGTCTGCGAGTCGCGGGAATCGAGCCACGAGGCGCTGCAGGGGCTCAGGGTGCGAGCCGTCGGCCAAGGCAGCTGCCGATGCGACGAGGTAGTCGACGCGCGGGAGGCCCAGCGGGAGCACGGCTGGCTGCTCGACGCCGAAAGCCTCAGCGAACGCGGGGACCCACGCAGGGCTGCCGCACAACACGATGTCGTAGTTGCGATGCATCTTCATCGCCGATGCGACCTGCGACGAGCGGCCACTGGGACGCCCCACCGACTGCAGACCGAACTGCTTGATCGCACCGAGCGCATGCCACATCTGGACGACGGTGAGCGTCGGGCGATGCGACAAGACACTCACGGGGACGATGTAGCCGTCCACCACGCACACCATCGACGTGGCGAGATGGTACATCTGAGTGACGCACTTCGCCCAGGTAGGCGACCCGGTGAACGAACCCGGGATGGATGAACTTGCACCGGACGACAACCTCGAGGGAGGGGTCGAGCTTCTCGAGCTGGCTTGCCAGCATCTTGAAGTCGCGCGATGGGCGGTCCGATTGCCTGCTCAGGAACACCACCTTGCGTCGCTGAGGCAGTAGCTTCAGCAACGCGTAGAGCGCCTGGGCGAACCATGTGGCCACAACGATGAGAACGCGCATTCAGCAGGTACCTCGGGCCGAGGATGTGACGGATCGCGTGAAAGCCCCCAACGACCCATGATACCGTCCAAGACGCCCGACCGCGCGCGTGTCAGCGGGCGGTCCGCCACCAACCGGCATGGTCACGGACGAAGAACTCCAGTTCGCCGCGGGCCAGCAGATCGCCGAGGAACCCTTTGACCGTGGTCACCGCGAGCCAGTACTGCGCGGCATTGTCCGAGAGGCCGCGAAGCTCCGATACCAGCGCGATGGCCTCCTCGGTCGTCCGCTCCACGCCAAGCGCGTCGACGATGAACTCCTCGATCTCTCGAATCTGACCGAGGTGATAGTCGATATGGTGTTCGGCCTCGTCACGGCTGCAGGCAACGCCGTGACCAGGTACGAGCCAGTCGAAGTCGAGCTCGCGCATCTGATGCAACGAGTCGATGACGAGCGTCGGGTCGATAGCGTAGGGCAGACGGTGGCGATCCCAGATCTGCTCCTGGTAGAGGCCGTCCCCCGTGAAGAGCACGCGGTCGCGCGTCAGAAACCCGTGGTGGCCCAGTGTGTGTCCGGGGAGCGGGACGGGCGTGACACGCGCGTCTTCCCACGTCTCTATGAGGCTGTCTACCGGGCACGGAACGCCCATGAACAACTTGCTCACCAGGATGTCTCCGGGTCGCGCCCACGAGAACATGCCTCGGATGTTGACCTCCGGGTTCTCGACGAGCCGCGCGTCGTCACGGCCTGCGACGATTCGGGCGCCGCTCGCTCCGCGAATCTGGGACCCTGCCGAGAAGTGGTCAGCGTGCCCGTGAGTGATCGCGAGCGTGTCGACTCGCACGCCGGCGTAGACCTCGAACTCGGGGCCGGTGTCCACCAGAAGCCCATCGACGAATCCCGAATTCGTCAGCCCCGGTACGAGCCACGTGTCGCCTGCGAGCAGCTCGGCGCCGCGAGGGTGTGCGCTCACGAGCGGTGCCACTTCGTCTTGGATTCCCGTGCAGTTCCTTGGGCTGTGCTCACCGAACACCCTTTCGCCGATTCGTGGGGCACTATGGTACTCCTCGGCACGAGTCTCGCTTGGGCTCTCGGCGAGGGCACCTGCCCAGGGCGCAATCCGGCGTGCCGCAGACTTAGGAGGTGATCCAGCGTTGAGTAGCAAACACATCGCAGCGCGGGTCCTGTCCACCACGAGTCACACGGAGGCCGGGACGGTCTGAGAAGCGGCAGCGTTGCCGATACCTTCGCTCAGAAGATGGCAACGGACACACATGTGCAACCTGTCGCTGTGACGCAGCGATGAGGAGAGGGTCGCCGAGCGAATCGGCGGCCCTCTCTGCTTGCTGGGATTGCCGCGCGCCCGATCGGCGCTAGCCGCAGGCTCCCGGTGCCACGCAGGGGGCCGCAGCCGACAGCGGCGTGCGCTCGTACTTCGACTCCTCGTCCCCGTTCCCGCTGGCATCGCCGTCGGCAAGGCGCTTGAGCAGACACGTGTCATCCTCGAACATCGCGTCGCCGGTCGCCTGCCACGCCTTGGTGCGGCAGCCGCGGCAGATGCGCGAGTACTCGCAGTTCTCTGGAGCGCAGATGCCTTTCGCCTCTTGGGCGTCGAGCTTGTAGAGCTCCTGAGTCGCCTCGGTGAGTGTCATGTCACGGATGTTGCCGACCGTCCAGTCCTGAGCGAACTGGCAGGGCATGATGCCGCCCTCGGAGTTGATGTTCATGTGGCCCTTGCCCACCGGGCACGCGCTCACGAGTTCGAGGCGCGCGAGCCCGTTGCTGATGTCGACGCCCTCGGCCCTGAGCTTCTCGGCGAGGTAGGGGATGACGCTGGGGATGGCTCCGATGTCGTACTCGGTGTTGGAGGCCGGGTCGAGCAGGTCCCCGAGGATCCAGTCGGCGAGTTCCTGCCACTGCTTCGCGCTGACGCGAGCGTCTTCTTCGCCCTCGCTGCGTCCACTGGTGATCAGGTCGCACAGATAGACGAGGCGGGCGTCGAGCTCCTTGGCCTTGGCGATGATGTGCGGGATGAACTGCAGCGTGTCCTTCGACACCGCGGACTTCAGAGCGACACCCACGCCTTCCTCTCGCAGGATCTTGATGGCTTCGATCACCTTCGCGTGAGTACCCGGGACGCCGACCATCTGGTCGTGGAAGTGCGGGGGGCCGTACAGAGACGTCGCGATCCAGTCGACGCCGTTGACCTTGAGCCGCTTGGCAGCCTCGCGGTCGATCATCGTGGCGTTGGTCGAGACCGTGATGTGCATCCCGAAGCCGTGTGCGGTCTCGAGGATGTCCCAGAAGTTCTTGCGCATCATCGGCTCGCCGCCGGACAGGAAGACGAGCGGTACGCCAAGCTCACCCATCTGCGTGATCAGGTCGATGGTCTCTTGGTCTGAGAGCTGTTCGGGCTTGGCGTGACCGTCGGCGGACATGTAGCAGTGGTCGCACAGGAGATTGCATCGGTTGGTGATGTTCCAGATCACGTCGCTGGGCCGACCGAGAGAGTATGCCTTCAGGGCCTTGTTCTCGACCTCGGAGAGGGGGCCATCGAAGAAGAGCGAACGGACGTGCGCCATGGGGTCCTCCTGCCATGCGACGCCTGGTGCCGGCCGAGCGCCAAAGTACGAGTGGTCTGCTCACCGAGTGTACGCAGAAAGAGTGCCGATGTAACCGAATGTAACAACTATGACAGCAAGGGGCTGTACCCGAGACGCCAAGCGGCGCCAGCCGTTTCCGACGGGCGCCGCCCAGCGCGATCGTTCTCGCAGCAATGGCCTTCTACATCTGCGAGATGTTGATGATGTTGCCTTCAGGATCCGTGAACCATGCTCCGTAGCCGCCGTCCATCTCGGCGATGCCGTCTACCGTGCTCAGGCCGGGCATGCTGTACTCCTCGAACACGATCCCGTGCTCCCGCAGCTCCGCGACCACGCTTCTGAGGTCATCGACGACAAAGGTCAAGACCGTGTGCTCCGCAACCGTGCGAGCACGCTCGTAGACCATGACCTTGGTCCCCGATCCAGCAGTGATGAAGAACTGACCTCCCATACCGGCCTCTGAGATCTCCAAGCCAAGCGTGTCACCGTAGAACGAACGAGCCCTACTCAAGTCCTCTGCCGGCAGCACTGCGTACGCCGGAGCTGTTGTTAGACGAGTTGCCGTTGAAGTAGTCATTTTCAGCACCCTCTTTCTACTCTCCTGTACCCTGATTCCTCGCATACCGACGGGGGTATCTGACAGAGGGCGTCTCAGCGGCGTGAGAGGCTAGCATGGCCGGTCGAACGGTGGTCGCCGATCCGGATGGCGGCCTCAGGGTCACTTGTGTGCGTCCGCGGCGGAGCGCACGACGAGATTCAAACGACCGTTTGACAGTCAAACGTTGGTTTGACTAGAATGCGTCCATGAACAGTTCAGCCTTCGAGGCGCTAGCAGACGAGAACCGAGCAGCGATCGTGGAACTCCTCGCCGATGGCGAGCTTTGCGTGTGCGACGTGTCGAAGTCGCTGGGAATCTCCAGCGCGCTCGCCTCGCACCACCTCAAGAAGCTCCGTGAGGCAGGGTTGGTGGCGACTCGGCGCAAGGGAGCCTGGTTGCACTGCAGGCTCGAGGAAGGTGCGATCTTGGCGGTCGTGGACGAATTGAGCGGCCTGGTCGAGCGCAAGGCGCTGGGTGCTGCCGGGTCGTGCGGGGAGACTGCTTGCTGCGGGAGGAGCGACGACGATGAGTGAGTGCTGCGGTCCCGCCCAGCCCTGCTGCGGTGGCGGAGCGCCGCCGGAGTACCAGTATGGGCCCGAGCCATACCTAAGCGGCGAGGTCGACACCTTCGCAGGACCGATACCCCGTGTGCGGACCGAGCTCTCCGCGGCGGACAACTCGGGGACGCTGCGAGTTCGTCTCGGCGTGCGGCGAAACGACTACCGAGTGCGGCCGCGCCTCTATGCTGTCGGTGATCCCGACGATACGTCGCCCGTGCTCGTGACCGGCAACTACAAACTGACGTTTGATGTGGTTCGACAGGCGCTTGGCGGACTCGACGCATGGTTGCTCGTGGTCGACTCTCGTGGCGTCAACGTGTGGTGTGCGGCGGGCAAGGGTACGTTCGATACCGCTGAGGTGGTTCGCAGCATTCGAGCTGCGAAGCTCGAGCAGATCGTCAGTCATACCAGGGTCGTCTTGCCGCAACTGAGTGCGACCGGGGTAGCGGCTCATGACGTGCGTGCGCAGACGGGCTTCGCCGTGTCCTGGGGCCCGGTGCGAATCACTGACGTGCCGGCGTTTCTGGATGCGGGTATGAAGGCGAGCGCTCAGATGCGAACGGTCACCTTCCCGATGCGTGACAGAGCCAAGCTCGTCGGCGTGGAACTGTCGCTACTGTGGCGTTGGCGGGTGCTGGCGGGTGCGGCGGTGTTCGTTGCGGCCGCGGTGCTTGTCTCGCTGGTCGCCCCCCAGGTTCTCCTGCCCGCGCTCATCGGGCTCCTCTGTGTGGCACTTGGGGTTGCGGCCGGGGCCGCCCTCGTCCCGCTGCTCTTGCCTTGGCTGCCAGGCAGGGCCTTCTCGCTCAAGGGCGCGGCAGCCGGAGTTCTGCTGATCGTGCCTGCCCTGATGCTCGCTGGCACCTCAAGGCCCGCACCGCTGTGGGCGTGGGGCTCGCTGCTCGCGGGGGTGGCCGTCGCGAGCTACGTGGGCATGAACTTCACCGGCTCCTCCACGTACACGTCCCCGTCGGGAGTGGAATGGGAGATGCGCAGAGCGATTCCCATGCAGGTCCTGGGCGCCGTGGGCGGAATCGGGCTCTTCGTCGCAGGCTTTGTTGTGAGATAGGGGAACCGTGGCCGGACTACGCTACATAGAAGACGTCGTCACTCTCGAGCTGGACGTCGACAAGTGCAACGGTTGCCTGATGTGCACCATGGTCTGTCCTCACGGCGTGTTCATCGTGAGGAATCGCAAGGCCAGCATCGCCGATCGCAACGCGTGCATGGAGTGCGGGGCGTGCGCTCGCAACTGCTCCCAGGGCGCCATAGGCTTGGAGCCCGGAGTGGGATGCGCAGCTGCGATCATCAATGGCTGGATTCGTGGTACCGAGCCCAGTTGTGACTGCGGCTGAACCGCGTCGACTGCTGTCGACGGTCGGCTGGTTCTTGCTTGCCGTGCTCTGGCTCTGGATCGTGAGCGCCCTGGCCGATGCTGTGCTGTCCTCGCCTCTGGGCGTCACGGAGATCGTCGAGCGATCGATGTGGGCCGCCAGTGCCTTTCTTGTCGGTGCCGCGTTCCTCGCTGGGGCGACAGCGATCCTGCTTGCGAGGTTGCACCCTCGGCTCGGCGCGGAGACGCTTCGCGCGGTCTGGATCGTTGGCGCGATCGACGTGGCGTCGGGTTTGGCGGCCGGCCTTGGGGTGAGCGGCGGCACCCAGGCCGCATCGAGCCTCTCGGAGGGTGTCGGCTACTTGGCGGCAGCAGCCGTTGTCGCGTTCTTCTTTCGAGCAGGCGGAGCGTCGAGAGCCCCGGGCTGACGACTGCATCATCCCGCTCGCGCGTACGCCTCCTGCAAGGCTGTGAGCGCGCTGGCAACTTGCGTGTCGTCTGCCAGCGGAAGCACCGGCCAGGCGCGCATCTCCATCGAGCCGTTGTAGATGAACGGCACGACGCCCGCTCGTGCGTAGAGCGCGTCCGCTTCAGATTCGGAGAACGTCCTCACCGCGACGCCCTCGCTCGCATGGAATCCGAACATCTTGCCGGAGCGCACGTAGCCGCGGTGTCCAAAGACCTGCTTCGCCCGTACATCCGGCCATGCCGAGACGACCTCGTCGACAGCACGCTGGTTGACGTTCAACTCCTGAGGACTCACTTCGCAGCCACCGGGAATCGCACCTCGGTGAGGTACTCCTCCGGCGGAACCTCGTCCGGGTCCGAGAAGTAGACCTCCTCGGGAGGGCCGGTAATCGTGCGGCCCTGGCCTGCGAGCCACTGCATGAGCAGTCCGTAGGTCTCATCCAGCGTTTCGTACGGCCCGGTGTGCATGCTGCAGCCCACCACTCGCTCAGATATGCGCTTGACGCCGCACCCCGTCTCGTCGGCAGACTGGTCGACGACTTCTCCTGCCACCGGCGCCCAGAGTTCCCACCGAGCCTGGTCCTCGGGGACCTCGTCGGGTGCGGTCAGGTAGACGGCCTCGGGCATGTCTTGTGGAGTCAGCCCGTGCTGGGCGACCCAACCGTACAGTCGCCCGAACGCCTCAGGAATCTGATTGTAGGGACCCTGCATCTCGATGAAGGCCACGGTCCCGGACTCAACGGTCTTGATCTCCGGCTCGAACACTTCAAACACCCCCTGAGGGTGTGTACCCACGTCAGCCGAGGAAGCCGACGATCGCTTGGGCGACCCACAACACGACCATGCCACTCAACAGCGTCGCCAGCACGCTGCGAGTCCGCAAGGCGACGAGCAACGCGACAATCGCCGCGATCGTGCGTGCCGGTGCAAACGCGTACAGGCCGTCCGACTTGACGTAGAGCGAGCCGGGAACGACCAGCGCGGTAAGCGCCGCGACCGGAACGTAGCGCAGTAGTCGTTCGGCCCACGGAGGAGTCGCCACAGCGCCGTGCAGCATGATGGGCAGCGCTCGCATCAGCCAGGTTCCCACCGCGAGCACGAGGATGACGACCCAGAAGCTCGCAAGCTGGCTCACGCACTCACGCCCTCGGATGGTCCTGGCTTGAACGCGCCCCACGACATGCCCAGAAGCATCGCCGCGAGCAGCCCGGTCTGCATCGGCAGAAGCGGCACGAGGATGGCCGCCGCCACGCCGGTCACCACCGCGACTTCGACTTCGGTGCGGCCCTTCAGGGCCGGCGCGAGCATCGCAAGAAAGACAAGGGGCACGGCGAAGTCGAGTGACCACGACGACGGCAGGAAGGAACCGAGCAGCGCACCCGCGACATTCGACAGTTGCCACACGCCGGCGAGTGCGAACCAGCACCCCATGTAGTACCAGATGACGTCGACGTCTTCTCGGGAGCGCCCGATCGTCATCGTCGTGGCGTAGTTCTGATCCACGAGCATGTGGCCGAGCAGCGGGCGAAGCTTCCACGATGCGTCGGAGAGCACCGGTGCGATCGACGTGCTGTAGATGAACATGCGCGCGTTCACGACGAGCGCAGTGCCGATGACCACCGCCAGGGGCGCACCCTCCTGGAAGAGCGAGGTTGCGACGATCTGAGACGCACCGGCGTTCACCAGCAGCGACATGCCCATGACCTCGCGCAGGCCGAAGCCCGCCTCGATCACCGACGCGCCCGCTACCAGCCCGAAGGGCACGATGCCAAGGAGGATCGGCGCCACGTCCTTCGCGCCCGCTTTCACGCTGTGCTTCCGAGAAGCCACTGGTCCCCCTCGCCACCGTATGGAGGAAGGAATGGTAGCACGCGCGATTTGACCGAAGTCATATCCCGCGGGCTCTTCCGGCAGGCATGCTTCGCGTGAATCTCGAAACCGACAGGAGGCATTGCATGTCCGAGGAGCTGGCCGCAGTCTCAACCGAGCCTCGCGTATCCGACACCTACGCGCTCGCGTACGCCTTCATCCTGCTGTTCCTCGTGCCGGGTTCTATCGCGGTGGGCCAGCTGCCATTCCGCACGTACACCTTCCAATACGTCGCTCTTGTGACCGTGCCCTTCGTGCTCGGGCTGCTGCTGACCTTTCTCACAGACAGTCGTGACGATGCCCGGACCGTTCTGATCCGCATCGCCGTGCTGGTTCCTTTGGTGGTGCTGAGCGGCGTGGCGGTCCTGTTCGCCAGTTCGCTGCTGTTGCTCCCGATCAACCAGTTTCTCGGACCCGAGTATCGAGCGGTGACGACGCCCTTGGCCGCGCTGCTTCTCGTCGGGCTCGCGGCGCCTCTCGCACTGGCGCTCGTCCGCCGGGCTCGCGCGAGGCTTGAACTGCGCACCGCGGTTCAAGCCGTTGCCCTGGCGGCCGCCCTGGCTCTCGTGGGCTACGTGGTCTACATCAGCGTCTTCCAGGTGGGTTTCATCGGTCAGCTTGCCGAGGAGGCCCGCAAGGACGTGGTCATCTACATCATCGGAGGACTAGTCTGGTACGGCCCGGCGTTCGGGATAGCGGCGGGCGTATGGAGGCACACGGGACTGGTGTAGCTCCACGTGGCAGCCGCTCTCGCGCCAGCGCGCCGGCAGCTCAGGCGTTGCCGCACACCGGACAGGCCTGAAGCCCGAGCGGTCGCTCCAGCCCGCTAGCATCGAGTAGTACATCGTCGGCGAACAGCTCGCGTGTTGGCCCATCGGCGGTGATCGTGCCCCCGCTCATCACGATCGTGCGGTCGCACAGGTCCATGGCGAGATCCAGGTCGTGAGTCGCGATGATCTTGGTGTGCTCGAAGGTGGCGAGCAGCTCGATGAGTCGGCGACGAGCCCTCGGGTCGAGATTGGACGATGGCTCGTCCATGATGAGCAGGCTCGGACACATCGCGAGCACCGTCGCGATGGCCACAGCGCGCTTCTCGCCGCCGGATAGCCGGTAGGGTGGCCGGTCTCGGAGCTGTCCGGCGCCGACTCGTTCCAGCGCGTCGGCGACCCGGGCCTCGACCTCCTCGGGAGGCAAGCCGAGGTTCATCGGCCCGAAGGCCACGTCCTCGAAGACGCTTGGCATGAACAGCTGATCGTCGGGGTCCTGGAACACCATGCCCACTGTCTTGCGGATGTCGGCGAGCGTCGGACTTGGTCACCGGTACGTCGCCGACTCGCACGCTGCCCGTCGTGGGCATCAGGAAGCCGAGCAGATGCATCAGCAGCGTGGACTTGCCCGCCCCGTTGGCGCCGACGAGCGCGATCGACTCCCCGTGTCCGATGAAGAACGAAACGCCGCTCAAGAGCGACGGTTCCGTCCGGGTAGGAGAAGCCGAGGTCGGTCACTTCGATGCTGTGGTGGCTCATGAGATCAACCCCGTCACGAATTGGCCGAGCACGAGCGGGATGTTGTACATGCGGAAGACCAGGAAGGCGGCCGACCAGCCCGCGATGTAGACGGCGTCTCGAGTCGTGAAGTGCGAGCGTTCGCAGGATTCGCACGTGGCCATCGAAGCCGCGCGCCAGCATCGCCTGGTACACGTGCTGCGCTCGTGCGTAGGTGCGAAGCAGCAGATGGCCGAGGATCTGGCTGTACACGCGCACGCCCATCCCCCGCTTGCCGAACGAGCGGCTCGCCCGCGCCCGGGCCATGCGCATCGTCTCCTCGCCGAGCACGAAGATGTAGCGGTAGAGGAAGAGCAGCTGGGTGGCGAGCACGTCGGGCATGCCGAGCCTCTCGAGTCCCATGCACACGCCGTTGAAGCTGGTCGTGCCGATGAGCACCAGCGCGGCGCTGATCGGTCAGGAAGAACCGGAACATGATCGAGGCGAACGACAGCCAGCCGCCCGAGATGCTGACCGATCCGAACTGCACGACGGTCGCTGTGTCGAAGAAGGGGTTGAAGATGCCCACGAAGAACGCGAACGGAGCGGCGATGAGCAGCTTGCGTCCGAGGAAGCCGAAGGGAAGGTTGCCCTCGGCGGCCGTGACGACCGGGTACAGGACGAACGGCGTCATCGCCAGCAGATCGTACTTTCCGAACGAGACCACGCACACGATGAACACGAGCGTCGTGACCACCTTGGCGCGCGGGTCGAGCCGGTGCACAGGTGTGTCCTGGTACGCCAGCTGGTCGAGTCTTCCCAGATCGTAGAGGCCTTCTTCGAGTGCCGACATCGTCGCACGCCTACGCGATACCGTCGCCGGTGGTGGTCGCCACGAACTTGCCGTGCTTCACACCCTTGGTGCCGATGAGCTCGAGAGGCGAGGCGCCCGATCTCTCGGGCCTGACCTCGCAGTACGACGACCTCGAGGCAGTTGTGCGCGTCGAGGTGGATGTGCAGCGTGGAGACGATCTCCTCGTGGTGGGAGTGCTGGTGCTCGGTGAGCTTGTCGGCAAGATCGGTCGAGTGGTGGTCGTAGACGAGCGTCACGGTGCCGACCGCCTCGTCCTCGCCGACCTCCCACTGCTCTTCGACGAGCGCGTTTCGAATGAGGTCGCGGACCGCCTCGGAGCGGTTCACGTAGCCCTTATCGGCGATGAGGGCGTCGAAGCGCTCGAGCAAGCGCTCGTCTGCTGAGATTCCGAATCTCACGACCTCGGGCATATTTGACCTCCTGAAGGCTCACTTCGTGCGAACGACACGAGTACGTGGTGCCACCGGGTGCACGCTTTGAGACGAGTTCGTGCGAATTGGCCCAAAGCAGTTGACGCCACGGTTCCACGGGACTAGGTTCGACTAGAAGGGTAGCACGAATCTGCAGTGCGTAACACCTTAGGCATACGAAATCGGCAAGCGTACTCCTTGTAAGGGGCAACCGGCATGCACATGGCAGACGCGCTCATCTCGCCAGCGGTAGGCGGGGCCATGTGGGTCGCAACGGGAGCGACCGCCGTCTACTGCGCCAAGAAGGTCCGTGAGGATCCGGACGAGAGCAAGATCCCACTGATGGGAGTGGCCGGAGCGTTCATCTTCGCGGCGCAGATGCTCAACTTCACGATTCCGGGGACCGGATCGAGCGGGCACCTGGGCGGCGGGTTGATACTGGCGATACTCCTGGGGCCGGAGGCCGCATTCCTCGTGATGGCGTCCGTGCTCGGAGTCCAAGCGCTGTTCTTCGCGGACGGGGGCCTGCTTGCGCTTGGCGCGAACATCTTCAACCTGGGCTTCTTCCCGGCATTCGTCGCATACCCCTTCATCTACAAGAAGATAGTCGGCGCCAGTCCGACCCGCGGGCGCCTTGTGACCGGCAGCATCGTCGCGGCGATCGTGGGCCTCCAGCTGGGAGCGCTGGGCGTGGTGCTCGAGACGTTCTTCTCGCAAGTCAGCGAGTTGCCGTTGATGACCTTCCTCGTGCTCATGCTTCCGATCCATCTCGGGATAGGCCTGGTCGAGGGGCTTGTCACCGCAGGGGTGGTTCTCTTCGTGAAGCAGGCCCAGCCCGAGCTGCTCGCGCGCAACGCCAGCGAATCGTCGCTCAAGGGCCTGAACCTCAAGCCCGTTCTGATAGGGCTTGCCACCGCGGCCCTGATCTCGGGCGTGGCGTTCGCCTGGTTCGCCTCGACCAACCCTGACGGACTGGAGTGGTCGATCGAGAAGGTGGCCGGGTCGACCGAGATCGAGGGGGCCTCAGCTGCGCTGCACGGCGCGCTCGCTGCGATCCAAGAGCGGACCGCGGTTCTGCCGGACTATGCGTTCAAGGACGCGACCGACGAGCAAGCACCCGACGGTGAGGCCGCAGCCGCATGGCCGGCGGTCGATAGGGGAACCACGACGGCGGGTGTCGTCGGAACGCTGCTGGTGTTCGCGATAGCGCTAGGTATCGGGTTGTTGCTGGCGAAGCGGTCTTCGCGTCGGGGCAGCGGGCGGACGTAGGGTTGCGCGCCCGCCGAGAGAGCGGTGCAGTCGGAGCGATGCGGATGCCTGCGCATCCAACCGACTCCGCTTCCCGGGTTCTGCGAGGCAACTATCCGGCAGCGAAGTGCCGGTCGACCCACTGAAGCGTCTCGCCGAGGTCGGTACCGGCCGCGACGAGTTCGAGTTCGGGGCCGCTCTCAACGGAATCGAGCGCGATCGGCTTATCGAGCACAGGATTGACTCGGTGGTATCGCCTGCCGAGAATCTGCCGGCACTGGTAGTCCGCGATGCCCGAACCTCCCTCGAACACGATTCCAAGCAGTGGCTTGGCCCACTGCACGTAGCCCCAGTCGGCGTCTTGCTCCTCGATCCATCTTGGGGAGGCTCCCGTTCCCAGCGACAGCAAGGCGATGTAGCTCGCATGCTGCTTGCCGGTGTCAGCGTGAAGCGCTTGCGCGAGCGCGCACATGCTCGGGTTGTTGGCGACGACGCCGCCGTCGACGTAGCCTTGGTATACAGGGAAGTATGTCGGCGCCGAGCAGGAGCGCATGGCTACATCTACCACGAGTTGGTCGCGGTCTGTGGAGCCCGGCTCTTCGAAGTTGTGGACGAACTTGGGCTTCCAGGAGCGCAGCCCTTCTCGTGTCGCCGAGCCGCTGTCCAAGTCGAACGTCGCGACCAGGGCCCGGCGTGGAAGATCGCCCATGGTGAGCGATCCGAACGTCTTCGTGAGTGCCTTGTGCAGGCCCTCGCCACGGTAGTCTGCCCGCACGAGCCGGTCGATGTCGGTGATGTCCCAGAGGTTCTCGTCAAAGACCTGGTTTCCGTGCTCGAGATACAGGCGGCTCGTCTGTTGTGGCGTGTGTCCGGCGGCGAGACTCAGGGCGAGGATGGCCCCGGTCGATGTCCCGGCGAACAGGTCTATCGCGTCGAGCATTCTTGGGCGGGCCGCGTGAAGCCGTTCGAGAAGCCGCGAGGCGAGCAGCCCCCTGAAGCCTCCACCGTCGAGCGACAAGACCCGGTATCGGATTGTCATGGCTCCCCCGTCATGGTCCGAGGCTTGCGTGCATCGAGACAAGGATACTAGGGTGAGGGCATCGCCTCTCCCTCTCGCGAGAGGGGGGAGCGGGCTACCACGTGAGGACTCGATGAGAAGGACGCCCACAACACGAGCGACGACGGTGCTGGCTATCGCTGCGCTCTGCATCGGGGCGGCGGTGCTCGGCTCCAGTCTCGTCGAGGGGGCACCGGCCGCGAGCGGCTCAGGCGCAAACTCAACGTACTCGGCGGCCGCCCTTCCGGTGGCGGGGAAGGTAAGGCCTCCCGCCAAAGGTGCTCTCATCGGGCTGTACAAGTTCAACCTGCCATGGGATGTCGAGGCGCTGAGCCGGTATTCCACCGAGTCGTCACGCAAGCAGCCGGCGATCGCGATGTGGTACCAGCAGTGGGGCGTGAAGACGAGCGATTCCTATTCGGCGGACAAGTTCCTCACCTCCCAGGTCAAGGCCGTGCTCGCTCGTGGCACCGTGCCGCTGATCACCTGGGAGCCGTGGAACCCGACGAAGTATGGCTACACAGCAGCGCAGTCGGCCTACCAACTCTCCGACATCAACGCAGGCAGGCACGACGCCTACATCCGTTCTTGGGCCCGCGCAATCAAGGCGGTCGGGGGCCCGGTGATGCTGAGGCCCATGCACGAGATGAACGGATACTGGTACCCGTGGGGCGGCCCAGTTAACGGCAACTCACCCGCGCAGTTCAGGGCCGCGTGGCGGCGCATACACGGGATCTTCCGGCAGGAGGGCGCCACGAACGTGACATGGGTGTGGAGTCCCAACGCGCGCAGTTCGCCCAACACCTATGCGAACCGCATCGGGGCGTACTATCCCGGCGACACCTACGTCGACTGGATCGGCATCAGCGGTTTCAACTGGGGCACCAGCCGCTCGTTCACGCGATGGCAGGAGTTCGAGGAGGTCTACACCAGCGTTCTCACCACGCTGAAGGTGTATGGCAAGCCGATCGTGCTCGCCGAGATGGCGTCAGTGGAGTCCGGCGGCAACAAGGCGATGTGGATCAAGCACGCGTACGCGACTCTCAGGTGGCGCCACCCCGAGGTGAAGGCCGTCGTGTACTACGACAAGGGCGAAGACAACCAGCCCGACGGCAGCACCCAGGACTGGCAGATCACCAGTTCGTCCAGGAGTGCTCGAGCGTATCGACGAGCGGTAGGCGACAAGTACTACCTTGCCGGGCCAGTGCCAGCCCTCTCTGCGTGGCAGAGCGCCTCAGCCCCCTAGGCCGCTCGCCGGTTCACGCTTCAGACACCCGTATCACAGGCATCGCGTTCAAGCAGCTCAGCCCCGCTCCCGATAACAAACGGGACGGGAAAGGAGCGTGCCCGGGTGTACGCGCGCGCACGCAGTGCAGCGGAGCCACGCCGCGCGAAGCAGCGACATGCACTGGACTGCAGTGAGCTGGGCCTCGATGGCGAGCGCCCGCACTTCGGCATGTCGCCGACTGGACGGTTGACGTCATGAAGCTGACTCAGCCGACCCTACGACGCCGAGTTCTCGGGGTCATGTTCGCGGTGTTTGTCGTGGCAGTCCTCAGCTTCGCCTTGCTGCTCAACCGCGTCGTGACGCAGTCCTTCTCTGAGCTGGAGAGCGAAACGATAGTCCGCGACTCCGCTCGCGTTCAGGCTGTCTTCGAATCGAACGTCGCTGCCATGCGTGCTGTATCGGGCGATTGGGCGCGGCGGACCGACGTGTACGACTTCATGGCCGGACGCAACCCCGGCTATGCGGAAGACAACCTCACGGGAGACTTGCTGAGCACCATCCATGCGGACTTCATCTGCTTCTTCGATGCCGATGGCGGCGTTTACTACTCGGCAGCAGTCGATCCGGAGACCAAGGAGACTGTCGAGCTGAGCACGTCGTGCCAACAGGCCATCGTGACTCTGAACCGGGAGTCCCCGACCTCGGGCGAAGACGGGGGGACTCGCAGCGGGCTCGTGTCTTTGCCCGACGGACCCGCGGCGATCGCCTTCGAGGAGATTTCAGACGGCGATGGCAGCGTGCCACCGAACGGCACACTGGCCGTGGGCAGGTTCTTGGGCCGAGAGGAGATCGCCGAGGCGAAGCGCGTGTCGAAGGTCAACGTCTTGGCAGCTCGTCCCGTTGTGCGGGCCTCGGTTCTTCCTCAGCACCCCCACGGCGAGGGCGAGCAACTGGGGCGGGCATACGTCGATGCACACGACTCCGAGACGATCGAGAGCTGGGCGACGCTGCGGGGGCTCGACGGAAGAGCGGCGCTCTTCTACGTCGTATCGGAGGCACGGCCCGCCATGGAGCGGGCGTCGGACACGGTGCGGTACATGGGTTTCGGGCTCTTTGGTGTCGTGCTTCTCTTCGGAACGGCACTCGGCGTGACCATGGAGCGGGTGATCATGCGACGCCTTACCACACTGCACGATGAGGTGATCAGAACGAGCCGCAACGACGTCACGAACCGTCGGCTCACCGTCGACGGGGACGACGAGATCGCAGAACTCGCCGTGGCGCTGAACAGGAACTTCGATGGGCTGGCCGAGGCCGAAGCCGCGCTGAAGCACGCGGCCGACCACGACTACCTGACCGGGCTGGTGAACCGTCGCCGTCTCGAGGAAGACACCGCGAGGGCGCTTGCCGAGTCGGATCGCACAGGCGAGTCGGTGGCCTACATACTGCTGGACCTCGACGGGTTCAAAGACATCAACGACACACGCGGGCATCACTGCGGTGACGCGGTCCTCGTCTGGTTCGCGGAGCTTCTCCGGTCCGAGGTTCGCCGCTACAGCACGGTGGCACGCGTCGGAGGCGATGAGTTCGCCATAATGCTGCCGCGCGCGGGCGACTACGAGGCGGCCGTAGTCGCCGACCGGCTCATGACCGCGCTGTCCGAGAACCCCTGCGACCTGTGTACGGGTGACTCGTTCGTCATCGGCGCGAGCGTAGGCATCGCGGTCAGCCCCCGCGACGGCGGTGACATGGGCCAGCTGACCAGCGCGGCCGACTATGCGATGTATGCCACCAAGAGCTCCCGGGCACGTGATTCCCTCGGGCTCGGCTAGCGAGGCCCGCGCCCCTGGGCGGCAGCGGCGGCGGTTTCGGCGATGCGTCGAGCGCGCGTCTCGGGGCGCTTCGCGCTTGCTATCCAGTACAGTGCAAGCTTCTTCACGCTGGTGCTGAAGGCCGCGAAATTGTCTGCAGCCGGGGGAGCGGCGTCGAGCGCGGCAGCGAGGTCGGCTGGTATCACGAGGGCTTCGACATCGTCGAGCAGGTCCCACGACCCGTCGGCGCGGGCCGTCTCTACCACTGCGACGCCGGCCGGCTGCATCAGGCCCTCTCGCGTGAGCCGCGCTACGCGCTCCTTGTTCGACGTCGCCCAGACGCTGCCACGCTTTCGCGGGGTGAGCAGCTGCCTGAATCGGTCGGCATCGAGCGTGCGCACCGTGCTGTCGATCCAGCCGAAGCACAGTGCCTCCTCGACCACGTCGTCGTAGGTCAGCGTCGTGATCGTGTTGCCCTTCTTGCCGACCGCCAGCCACACGCCCGGCGATGACGCATGGTTCTCGGCAAGCCATTGCCGCCACTCGGCGCGGCTCGAGGGCTCGATGAGGGGGAGGTCCTCGAGACGCGGCTTCACTGGCGATCTCGTGGAGCTGGGTTCCAGGCCATCTTCATGTAGACGTCTCCGGCCTCGAGTTCGTCGAGCATCTGCAGCAGCCGGCGTGCCCGGGTCTCGTCACGCTTGGCGCGCTCTATCCAGGCGATGTAGTCGTTCTGCTGGTATGCGGGGCGAGCGCGGTAGGCGTCCAAGACGCCGTTTCCGACGAGCGCGTCGTGCACGTCGGGCGGCATCGGGTAGCGCGGTCGCTTGAGTGCTGACATGGGCATACCTCCCGCCTGGTCTTTACCCCGGATTCCGGCGCGATGAGGGACGATACTCCCAGCCGGTCGCGGGACTTGACAGGAATGCAAGTGTCTACTTACAATGCAAGCAAGCACTTACACGCACCACGCGGACGGGACGGACTGGGCGATGGGCAAAGACACCGAGACGAGAATCCTCAACGCCGCAGCGGAGCTGTTCGCGGAGCGAGGGTACGCCGGCACGACGACCAGAGCGATCGCACATCGAGCAGGCGTGAACGAGGTCACGCTCTTCCGCCGCTTCGAAAACAAGGCGGGCGTCTTGCGTGCCTTGGGCGAGCGATGGGCCGAAACGATGGCCGGCGTTGTGGTGCCCACCATGCCCGACCCGTCCGACACCCGCGGGACGCTTGCGTCACTCGCCCGCCTCGAGATCGACAGCGCGGTGCGTGACGGAGGTGTCGCCATGCGCCTCGCGTTCGATGCCCAGATGGTGCCGGAGGTTGCACAGATCATGGGCGGAGGGCCCGGAGCCAACTTCGACGGACTCGCGGAGTACCTCTCGGACCGACAGGCCGCCGGCGACCTGCGCCAGGACATGGATCCTCGTCTGATGGCCGAAGCGTTCTTCAACCTGACATCGACGATGGTGATGGCGCGGCATCTCCTCGGCCATGCGGGACCGGCCGAGGAGCTCGCATCCAAAGAGACGGTCGAACAGCTCGTGGAGCTGTTCTGGACAGGCGTAAGGAGTGAGCAGGGTGGACAGTAGAATCGGAATCGAAGAAGGCACCAAGAGGACACTCGTCGTGTACGGAACGAAGTCCGGTTGCACGGCAGGCATCGCAGAGCGCGTCGCCGAGACGCTGGCGCATGGCGGCGCATCGGTCGAGGTCGTCGCCGCCGAGAAGGCCCCGGACCCGTCTGCCTACGATGCAGTGGTCGTGGGTAGCGGTGTCCGCGCGGGGCAATGGCATGCGCCCGTCAAGAAGTGGGTCGAGACGTACGCAGCCGAACTGAAGGGGCTCCCGGTGGCCTTCTTCACCTGCGGTCTCATGATCACGCAAGACGGCAAGGCCGAAGAGGTCTTGGCCTACACGGATCCTCTCATCGAGGCGACGGGGATCGAACCTGTCGATATCGGCCTGTTCGCGGGCTCGTTCAAGCCCAAGGAGTTCTCGTTTGCCGAGCGGTCGATACTCAAGCTCATGAAGACACCGGAGGGCGACTTCCGGGAATGGGACGCCATAGACGCATGGGCCGAGAAGATCTCGCTCGAGCTGTCGGCCTAGGTGGCTGCCGAGGCTGCGCCCGTCCGGGCTTCGGCCGGAAGACTGTATCGAGGAGGAGAAGTTGAGCACAAGCGCGCGCATCGGAATCGCGGCACTGTGTGTGGCCATCGCGGTGGCCGCGGGCGTCGCATCAGCACTCGGCGTCTTCGCGCGCGGGGATGGAAGCATCGCTTCGGCGGTGAGCATCCGCGGCGAGAGCTACGACTACGCGACCAGCGGCGTGTACGCGTACAACGCGCAACGGGTGGTCGCCGAGGGCGTCGGCTGGGACGTATTCACGCTCTTTGTCGTGGTTCCCGGTCTGATTGCGGCGGCATGGCTCGTTTCACAAGGTTCTTTGAGGGGTCGCCTGTTCGCTGTGGGACTGCTCTCCTACACCTTCTACCAGTACCTGATGTACTCGATGACGTGGGCGCTCGGCCCTTTGTTCCCGCTCTGGATCGCCTTGTACGCGGCCAGCCTCGGCGGAATCGTGTGGACGGTGTCGACGATAACGCTTTCGACACTCGCCAAGCAGACTACCGAGCGGTTCCCGGCTCGCGCCATGGCGATCTTCAGCGGACTCATGGCGCTCGCACTCGTTGGGATGTGGGCTCAGCGCATCGCAGCCGGACTGCGCGGAGACTTCGCGACTGCGATGCTCCTGGGGCAGACCACGATGGTCGTCCAGGCGCTGGACCTGGGACTGATTGTGCCGCTCTGCATCTTTACCGCTGCTACCGCATGGGCCAGAAGGCCGATCGGCTTTCTGATGTCGTCGGTTGTGGCGATCAAGGGCGTGACGATGTCGGGTGCGATCCTGGCGATGCTGGTCTCGGCGTGGGTGGTTGAGGGCCGGCCTGATGTCGTTGGCTTCGCGATGTTCGGCAGCGCCTTCGCCGCGACAATCGTGCTCGCGGTGAGGATCTACACCAGCGTGACCGAGCCTGGGTCTCGCATCGAGCACGCATCGAGTGCGCCGGCCTCACTGGGCAGACTCTCCGTGACTCGGTGATATGCTCCTCACATGTCTTCCACACTCGGAATCGCAACCGTTCTGATCACGCTCGCGCTCCTGTTCTACACGATTGCGGTGTGGGCCGAGCGAATCGCTCGCTATCTCAAGCCGTGGCACCTGGTGTTCTTCTGGCTGGGGCTCGCGTGTGACACGGCGGGGACGTATGCCATGGAACTCATCAGCGGTCGCATCGCTTGGACGTCATGGCACACGATCACCGGAATGGCCGCGATAGCCCTCATGGCGATCCATACGATCTGGGCAACGGCAGTGGTCATCCGAAACGACGAGCATGCTCGGCAGGTGTTTCACCGCTACAGCCTGGCAGTGTGGATCTTCTGGCTGGTCCCGTACTTGGGCGGGATGGTCGCCGGCATGATGGGTCGGCCGCTGGCGTAGGTTTCCGACAACGGGGGGCTTGGCTCGGTGGATCTTCAGTCGTTGGGCAAGATGCTCATCTTCCTTGCACTCGGGCTGGCAATCGTGGGCGCCTTGTTCTGGCTTGGCGGCCGCATGGGCCTCGGGTCGCTGCCGGGCAACATCAGGCTCGAAGGCGAGAACTGGAGTTGCTTCGTTCCCTTGGCGGCGTCCATCGCAATCTCGCTGCTGCTCACGATCGTCCTCAACGTAGTCTTCCGCTGGTTCAGATAGTGCCGACTTCGGAGGTCACATGCGCTCGTACCGCTACCTGGTCGTCGACGTATTCACCGACACCGCTCTAGCCGGCAACCAGCTGGCCGTCTTCACGAACGCTGCGGGGCTGACCGCCAAACAGATGCAGGCCCTCGCGCGCGAGGTCAACTTCAGCGAATCCACGTTCGTATTCTCGGCAGAGACGGGCGGCGACTTCCGCATCCGCATCTTCACGCCGGTGCGAGAGGTGCCGTTCGCAGGTCATCCTACGCTGGGTACGGCGTTCGCGATGGCGGGACCGCTGCAAAGCACGAGACTGCACATCGAGACTGCCGGCGGGACGATCCCGGTGATGCTCGAGCGCGAGGGCGCCAAGCTCGTCTTCGGCAGGATGGAGCAGCCGATTCCGACTCATCAGGCGTGGGGCGACGATGAGCGGCTGCTTGCCGCACTGGGAGTGGAGTCGTCTCGGCTGCCCGTCGAGGTCTACGACAACGGACTCCAACACGTCTACGTCATGCTGTCGAGCTTCGCTGACGTTGCGGCCGTGTGCCCGGATCAGCGCGCTCTCGAAGCGGCGGCTGGTGAGACGGGTGTCAACGTGTTCGCGGTCGAGGACGGGCGCGTGAAGACGCGCATGTTCATGCTCGATGCGGGCATTGCCGAGGATCCGGCGACCGGTTCCGCCGCCGGTCCGCTCGCGGTGCATCTGGCGCGCTGGGGCGTGATTCCGTGGGGCGAGGAGATCGCGATCTCGCAGGGCGCCGAGGTGGGCCGCCCGAGTACGCTCTATGCTCGCGCCCGGGCGGAAGGCGACGAGGTCGCGTCGGTCGAGGTCGGCGGCTCGGCGGTCGTTGTAGCGCGCGGGGAGTTCATGCTGTAGAGGACCGTCGTCCTCGCATGAGCGAGGATTGCCGCGCTTCAGGTGGCGCTCCGCTAGCCGGGAGCCGGATGCTCGGCGCTCACTTGATGCCGACAAGCGTCCGAAGGCCGGGGACCCGTCGTGCCGCCTCGTAGAGTCCGAACGTGACGCCGACGGCCACGGCAAAGAGCACCAGCCACTGGGCCACGCCCCCAAGGCCGAGCTGCACGATGTAGAACGCTGCAATCACGATCACGGTCTGGTGGAGGATGTAGATCGGGTACGAGGCGGGGGCGAGGTACGTGAGCCCCGGCGTAGAGCGATCGAGATAGTGCTTGCCCATGCCGAGCAGTCCCACCATGATCAGCCACCGTCCGGTGTTCGCCACGAGCGAGACGAGGGCGGCCCGCGCGCCGGGATCGGGAAGGGCATCGCGCCACGGCCCCAAGGCCATCCATGCGACCGAGATGCTGGCGCCCAGCGCCAGTGAAACGGCGCGGTGCTTCTCGGCGGATGCGATGAACGAGCCATCAAACATGATCACGTAGCCCAGGGCGAAGAAGACCAGGAAGTAGAACGGGTTCTTGCCAACGGGATCCGGCAGCGCTTCGCCTAGGAAGATCAGGAGGCCGCCGAGCAGCCACCAGGCGGGACGCGCGAGTCTGCTCGCGAAGTGCTGGAGTGCCGCGCGGCCGGGTTCTGAGCGTCCCCACAGCAGCAGCGGTAGCGCCAAGAGAGAGATCACGAACAGCCACAAGATGAACCATAGCTGGCCCAGGCCGAACCCGCCGTAGTAGTCGCCGCCATCGCGGATGTTCCAGATGAGGAAGTCCCCGCTCGTCAGGTAGTACCAGAACGACTGGCTGTAGCCCAGATTGAATCGGGCACCGTACCACGTCTGCGGGGGAATCAACACGAGCCAGCCGAAAAGGAACGGCACGAGCAGCCGCTTGACTCGCTCGGCGACGTACATGCCACCACTGCGCTTGCGCAGCGCGAAGTAGCTGGAGGAGCCCGCAAGCAAGAAGAGCAGCGGCATGTGCCAGAAGTCGATGAAACCCAGCGCGTAGCTCAAGGCGATGGACAGGTGCTCGCTCTTCACGTAGAAGGGCTCGCCGTAGTTGAACACGCGTGATACGTGGAACGGGAACAGCAGCAGGACCGCGAGTACGCGCAGCCAGTCGATGTAGTGCACCCGTGTGCGCTCGGGTCGGTCGGGATGGGTGACCGCCGAGGGACGCAAGGGTGGCTTTGCCTGCGTGCTCGCAGTGTCTTCCATACTCTCCCCCAAGCGTGATCCCAGGAGGTTCATCCCCTTTGACGCTCGGGAGTGACGACCGTCACAGCCGAATCCGGGAGGAAGTTCCCCGCGGGCGCCGTTGAGGGCAGACTTCCTATACGCCCAACATAGCCAGAGAGGAGCTGCCATGTCCACGTACACCGCCGCCTACTGCTCCGCCTGCGGCGCATACGTGCTCCTGTCGTCTGAGGGCGAGTGCGTCTACGGGCATGCACGCTCCAATCTGAGAGGCGTGTACGCCGCACAGATCGACCGCCGGACCGGTCAGCCGAAGCCGCCCACTGCCGAGCAGCGCGCGGCTTCTCTACGCCCGACGGCGCCCGTCGCCCCGATTGCGCTACCGTCGACCGCCAGGTCCGCCGCGGCCTGGCCACTGCAAAGCCAGCACGCATCCGAATGGTCAGCGCGGGCCACCTCTGTCCCCGAGCGGCCTTCGGAGGGCGAAGCCGCCTCGGACGGGGCGTGGACGAATCAGACTGCCTCTGCGACCACACCGCTCGCGCCCGTCATCAAGGCGATGGGCTCGCGAATCCCAAGGGCCCTGCTATTCTCCGACGTGCATACGGCGTTCGGACGACTGTTCGGACCGCCGCGCGGTCGCCACTCGGCGGGGGTGGCAGCGATCGGGCCACCACGAGGACGGCACTCAGCCAAGTAGACTCTGGCCGCTGGGCTCTGCGCGTCCGGCCCGCCGGTGCCTGAGACCAGGCACTGACCTTCCCCAGATACGCCTCGCCACTCGCTTGTGCGCTGCTCGCACCCCTCGCGTGCGGTCGCGTCCCTGTTGCCCGAGACGCTGGAACGGGTACTCTAGAAGTGGTCGCGCCCGGTGCGCGGCTCATACATCTCCGAGTCCGGCTGACCTAACGGCGTCGCCCAACGCCCACGGATGCCGGACCGATAGGGCGGGGAACGGAAACGGCCCCGCCTCCCGTACTTGGAAAGGGGATCGATATGCTCCACTTCGTTGCAGCGCCTCGGAAGAGGCGCCTGGCGGGTCTGACA
Organism: uncultured Actinomycetes bacterium; assembly: GCA_963700665.1. Taxonomy (GTDB): domain Bacteria; phylum Actinomycetota; class Coriobacteriia; order Anaerosomatales; family PHET01; genus CAVPCY01. The sequence continues at coordinate 230,831 of CAVOYK010000003.1, read as the reverse complement.
CTCGCCATCCTGCTGGTCTTCTCGGTGGTGGGTTGCGCCCAACAGAGCGCGACGCCCACGCCCACCGAGAACGCAACGCCCACCGAGATCGTGCTCGCGTCGACCACCTCAACGCAGGATTCGGGCTTGTTCGACGAGCTCATCCCGGCCTTCGAGACCGCCAACCCTGACTACAAGGTCAAGGTCATCGCCGTGGGCACGGGCGAGGCACTCAAGCTGGGCGAGACCAAGGACGCCGATGTCTTGCTGGTGCACGCCAAGGCCGACGAGGAGAAGTTCGTCGCCAACGGCTTTGGCAAAGAGCGCAAGGACGTCATGTACAACGACTTCATCATCGTGGGCCCTGAAGCCGATCCGGCAGGGGTGAAGTCGGCGGCGGACATCTCGGCAGCGATGAACTCGATCAAGACGACGGGTGAGGCAGGCAAGACGGTGTTCGTCTCGCGCGGAGATGACTCCGGCACCCACAAGAAGGAACTCAAGCTGTGGGCCGCCGCGGGCGTCGAGCCGACTCCGACCCCCGAGGCCGATGACTGGTATCTGTCGACCGGCCAAGGCATGGGCGAGACCCTCAAGATCACCTCCGAGAAGCAGGGCTACACGCTTGTGGATCGTGCCACCTTCCTGTCGATGCAGGAGGCGGTCGACCTCGTGATCGTCCGTGAAGGCGACAAGGACCTGCTCAACCAGTACGGGGTCATCGTTGTGACGGGGGCGAAGAACGAGGCTGCCGGCCAGGCCTTTGCCGACTGGATCGTCTCGGCAGAGGGCCAGAAGGCGATCCAAGAGTTCGGCGTCGAGAAGTACGGCGAGCCGCTGTTCATCCCGAACGCACAGTAGGTAGCGAAGCCCAGCCGTCGACATGAGCATCTACACCGAGGCTCTGCGCGACGGCTGGGCACTGCTGACCGCAGGGACGCTCGACGTGTGGACGATCATCTTCACGTCGCTGCGTGTCTCGGGCATGGCAGTATCGATCGCCCTCGCCTTCGGTCTTCCGCTTGGGATGCTGCTTGGCGCGAAGAGGTTCATCGGGCGTACGGTGGCGCTCGTCGTGTTCAACGCAGGAATGGGCCTTCCCCCGGTGTTCGTGGGGCTCCTCGTCGCGATGACCCTCTCGCGGCGAGGGCCCCTTGGCGATCTCTCGCTGCTGTACTCGCAGACGGCCATGGTCATGGCGCAGGTGATCATCGCCGTTCCCGTGATCGTCGCCGTGTCGGCCGCGGCGATCTCCGTCGGTGCCGCGTGAGTTGCGCTTGCAGGCGCTGTCGCTCGGTGCTCCGCCGTGGCGGGTCGGTACCCTGACGATCGCGGAGGCTCGCGTTGGCCTGATCGCGGCAGTAGCCGCGGGGTTCGGCGCGATCATCTCGGAGGTCGGCGCGGTCCAGATGGTGGGCGGCAACCTCGCCGGCGATACGCGAGTGATGACGACCGCCATCGTCGAGTTCACGCGCAAGGGCCAATACGGACCCGCGCTGGCGCTCGCGCTGGTGCTCATGGCGATCGTGGTCTTCGTCAACATCGTTCTGGCCACCATGCAGACATCGGCCGACCGCTACGAGGCGGGTGCGCAATGAGCGGGGCTCTCTCGCTTCAGGCGACGGGTCTGCACAAGACCTATGCGAAGAGCGGCTTTGCGCTTCAGGTCGACAGCATCGAGGCCCCGGCTGGTTCGACTCTCGCGCTGCTTGGACCGAGTGGTTCGGGCAAGACGACGCTGCTGCACCTCCTCGGCCTGCTGGAGAAACCGGACGAGGGCCGCATTCTGCTGGGGGGCCGAGAGGTCTCTCGCGGTGACCGCGGGGCACGGCTCTCGATGGCCGCGGTGTTCCAGCGGCCGTACCTGTTCAAGGGCACGGTCGCCGGCAACGTGGGATACGGTCTCGCGATGCGCGGCGTCCCCAGGCGCGAGCGCTCTCAGCGCGTCGCCGCGGCGCTAGAGCGAGTGGGGCTTGGGGGCTACGAAGACCGCGGTGCGCACCAGCTCTCCGGGGGCGAGGCGCAGCGGGTATCGTTGGCCCGTGCGCTTGTGCTCGAGCCCAAGGTGCTGCTCCTCGATGAGCCCCTGGCCTCTCTGGACGCGCTTCTCAAGCGCAAGCTCGCCGAGGAGTTCGCGCGCATCGTTCGCGACACGGACGCGACCGTCATCTGGGTGACACACGATCAGGACGAGGCCGCTGATGGTCGCCGACCGGGTCGCGATCGTGAACGAGGGGCGCGTCGTCACGTGCGGTCATGCAGACCAGATCATGGGCCTTCCGTCCGACGAGTGGACCGCCGCATTCCTCGGTGTCGAGGAGCCACAGACCGGCAGGGTCCTCGCCAGCAACGACGGGCTCGTCGTGATCGAGTGCGAAGGTGCACGGGTTGTGGTCTCTGGCGACGCCCCCGTTGGGTCAGCAGTCCTGTTCGCGGTGCGGCCCGAGGACGTGATCTTGTTCGAGGCGGGTGCACAGCTGCCTCTCACGACCGCGCGCAATCAGCTGCCCGTCTCGGTGCTCTCGTGCCAGTCGCGCGGGGCAACGAACCACGTGGTGCTGGACGCAGCGGGGCTGAGGCTCGCCGCCTCGGTGTCACGCGCGGCCGCGTCGGACCTCGGCCTTGAGACTGGCGCCCTTGCTCTGGCGGTATTCAAGGCAACAGCGGTACGCTGGCGTTTGCTCGATGTGGACCCAGAGCCCCCCGGCGATGAAGGCGGCACAGCGTGACCTCGGCCAGCGAACAGCTTCCCATCACCGCTGCCGTGCTGGCCGGCGGCCGCAGCCTGCGCATGGGCGTCGACAAGACGCTGCTCGACGTCGACGGGCGCTCGCTTGTCTCGCGCGTGGTCGAGGCCGTCAGCGACGTCGTGCGAGGAAACGATCGTAGTCACCAACCGTCCCGAGGCGCTCGACGGCGCCGGACTTCCGGACGATGTCCGTGTGATCCGAGACGAGGTGGCATACCAGGGTCCTCTGGGCGGGCTGACGACCGCACTCTCCGAGGCGACGTGCGAGTGGATGCTCGCGGTCGCCGCTGACATGCCGCATCTCACGTCCGAGGTCGTAGGCGCGCTGTGGGAGCTGCGAGGAGATGCGGATGCCGTCGTACCGGTCACCGAGAAGGGGCTCGAGCCGCTGCTTGCTCTCTACCGCGTCGCCGCGTGTCTGCCCGCGGCGCGTGAGGTGCTTTCCACCGGCCGCCGCCGGCCGGTCGCGGTCTTCTCGCGTGTGACGACGGTCGAGGTCCCCGCCGATGCATTGCGCTCTGTCGATCCGGACCTGCGATCGCTCGTCAACGTGAACACGCCGGCGGACCTGATCGAGGCCCGCGAGGCAGCCGAGGGTGAACCGCGCTACGTGCGCGGTGGGGTGAAGCTCGAGGTCATGGAGGTGTCGAGCCGTCGATCGACCCGCTCCATGCCCAGCGAACTTCCGGTCACCATCTACCTGAACGACAAGGAGATCGCGACGACTCAGGCCACACCGGTTGCACTTGAGGACTTGGCCGCCGGGTTCCTGCTCTCCGAGGGGCTTGCTCTCCGAGCGCGATCAGCTGATCGGCATCGACGTGGACGCGAAGCGTGGGCTCGCGTGGGTCACTTCTGCCGAGGAGGTGCCGACCGACATTGCAGAGCGCGCGCGCTATCTCACGAGTGGCTGCGGTCGTGGAATCACGTTCGCGAGCGTCGGGCATGCCCGAGGGCTGGCTCCGGTCGTTTCCGAGATGAGAGTCGGCGCCGACGAACTCTACGACCTGATAGGTGACATGGCCCGGCGCGCCGAGATGTATCGCGACAGTGGCGGAGTGCACGCCTGTGGTCTTGCGCGCGCGGGGAAGCTCGAGATCGTGCGCGAGGACGTGGGCCGGCACAACGCGCTCGACAAGGTCCTGGGTCGCGCGTGGCTCGAGCGGATTCCCACCAGCGACGCGATTCTTCTGTCAACCGGTCGCCTCTCGCTACGAGATGACGGTCAAGGCGGCCAAGGGCAAGGTGCCGGTGGTCGTGACCCGCAGTGCGGTGACCGATCTTGCCGCCGAGATCGCCGACGAACTCGGCATCACGCTCGTTGGGTACGCGCGCGGCGGCAAGCTGACCGTCTACACGCGGCCGGAGCGCATCATCGGCTCCGACGAACAGGAGTGATTCCGTGCCCGAGACCATGACGGTCGAGCAGGCACTGGAGCTCGTCTTGGGGTACGTCTCGCCCCTGCCGCCGGAGCGCGTGGCGCTGCTCGACGCGCTTCAGCCGCGTGCTGGCCGAGGACGCGACGAGCGACATCGACGTCGCGCCGTTCGACAACTCGGCGATGGACGGTTTCGCCGTTCGCGCCGCCGACACCGTCGGCGCAAGCGAGTCCTCGCCGGTCGAACTCGACGTCGTCGCGCACATCGCCGCCGGCGACTTCTGGGAAGGCGAAGTCGGCCCGGGGCAAGCCGCTCGCATCATGACGGGAGCGCCCGTGCCGGCAGGCGCCGACTCCGTCGTCATGGTCGAGCGCACTCGCGCCGTCACGGGCGACGGTGGCGTCGGCTCCCGGGTCGCCTTCGAGCTCGAGCCGCGTCTCGGCGAGCACATCCGCCGCCGCGGCGAGGAGGTGCTCGCAGGCGACGTGGTCGTCTCGGCAGGCGAGGTCATCGGCCCGGCGGCCATCGGGCTGCTCGCCTCGACCGGACACGACACCGTGGCGGTCTACCGCAGGCCGCGGGTGGCGAGTGCATCTCGACCGGCAGCGAACTCGTCGAGGTCGCCGAGAAGCCCGGGCCCGGCAAGATCCGCAACTCGAACAGCTACTCGATCGCCGCGCAGGTGCTTGCGAGCGGCGGCGGTGCCGGTGCGCTACGACATCGTGCCCGACGACATGGAGGCGACCCGGGCCGCTTTCGAACGCGCGGCGGGCGAGTGCGACTTCATCCTGACGAGCGGTGGCGTGTCGGTGGGCGACTTCGACTTCGTCAAGCCGGTGCTCGAGGAGATGGGCGAGCTGACGTTCTGCAAGGTGAAGATGCGCCCGGGCAATCCGCAGACACTTGGAACGATCGCCGGAGTGCCTTTCTTCGGGCTGCCGGGCAACCCGACGAGCACCTACGTGGGCTTCGAGATCTTCGTGCGGCCCGCGCTGCGGCGTATGCAGGGGTTCTCGGCGCTTGCTCGCCCCGTTACGATGGCGCGCCTTTCGCACGACGTGAAGAAGAAGCAGGACCGGAGGTACTACCTGCGCGGACGCTGCTCGGCGGCCTCCGATGGCGGCTACGAGGCAGCGCTGTCAGGCAGCCAGTCCTCCGCGCTGCTCACCGCCGCACACCGCGGCAACTGCTTCGTGGTTCTGCCGGAAGGTGATGGAGTGTTTCCCGCCGGCACGCAGGTCGACTGCGTCCGGCTCGACATGGAGGAGGGCACGCCGTGAGCGACAAAGGACCCAAGGAACTCGACCCGCGCTGGACATCGCCAGGTCACCGAGGAGATGAAGGACGCGATCCGCGCCAAGGCCGTGGACGGCAAGGTCACCTGTCCCGTGCTGCGCAAGTTCGCCGAGGACAGCGGCGTGCCGTACAAGGTCGCCGGAGCCGCGGCCGACATGGCCGACATCCGCGTACACAACTGCGACCTCGGCTGCTTCTAGCCGAGCCGACACGACAGGGGCGAGCATGGCGACTGCGCCGAAAACGGTGCCTATCGTCTCGGTGGTTGGGAAGGGCGACTCGGGCAAGACGACCTTTCTCGAGAAGCTGATCCGAGAGCTTGCGAATCGCGGCGTGCGCGTCGCGACCGTGAAGCACCACATACACGACTACGACATCGATGTGCCCGGCAAGGACTCGTACCGCCATGCGCGGGCGGGCGCCGTGGCGACGATGGTCTCCTCTCCCGAGAAGTTCGCGCTCATCCACGAGGTCGCCGAGGAGATGCCGCTCGACGCGATCGCGCGAATCGCTGCGGATACCGGGTGCGACCTGCTGATCACCGAGGGCTACAAGCGCGCGGGCCGCAATCGCATCGAGATCTCGCGCCGAGAGCGCTCGGATGCGCTCATCTGCGAGCCGGGCGAGATGCTGGCGCTGGTGACCGACAACGATGAGCTCGCGGTCGAGATGGCCGATGCAGGCGTGCTCGTCTTCGACCTCGACGACGGCTTCAGCGGCGTGGCCGACCTCGTGATGGAGGCCGTGTTGGGCGGAGCAGGGGCGAGGGTGCCGCGCGCAGTTCCGTAGACGCGCAGCGCCGAGGACTGTCCGAGCACGGTGCCGTCGCCCCTGCTCACCTCCGGAGGGTGGTGTCGATGGCGACTGACGCGCATGGGCGCCGCATCGACTACCTGCGGATCTCGCTCACCGACCGCTGCAACCTGCGTTGCGTCTACTGCATGCCCGACGAGGGTGTGGAGTGGAAGGACCACGACGAGATCCTGAGCTACGAGGAGATCGAGCGCTTCGCGCGCATCGCGGTCGAGGAGGGCATCAGCAAGATCCGCCTCACCGGCGGCGAGCCGCTCGTGCGCAAGGGCGTGGCCGAGCTCGTCCGTGCGCTGCGCCACGACATCGGTGTTCAGAGCGTGGCGCTCACGACGAACGCCACGCTGCTTCCGCGCTACGCGAAGGAGCTGCGCGACGCGGGCCTGGAGCGCATCAACGTGAGCCTCGACTCGCTCGACGCCGACGAGTACGCCCGCATCACGCGCGGCGGCAGGCTCGCCGACGCGCTTGCGGGGCTCGACGCGGCCTTCGACGTCGGCTTCTCGCCGGTCAAGCTCAACGTCGTGGTCGTGCGCTCGCTCGAGCAAGATCTGCTCGGCTTCGCGAAGATGACGCTCGAGCGCCCGTTGCACGTGCGCTTCATCGAGTACATGCCGGTGGGCGAGGCCGAGGATGGTGCGGGTTGCACCTCTGACGTCACCGGATGGACGCGCGATGACTCTGTGCCCAGCGAAGAGGTGCTTGAATCCATCTCTGCGCAGGGCGCGGCGGCCGGGCTCGGCGAGCTGCTGCCGGTGGTCCGCGAGAATGCCCCTGGCGGATGGGGCCCGGCGCGCTACTACCGGTTCGCCCAGGCGCAAGGAACGATCGGCGTCATCTCGCCGCTCTCGCACCACTTCTGCGCGGAGTGCAATCGGCTGCGACTGACCGCTGACGGCCGACTGCGACCGTGTCTGTTCAGCGACAACGAGCTCGACGCGAGGACGGTGCTGCGCAGCGGCACGCGACGAGGACGTTCGTGCGATCGTACGAGAGGCGCTGCGCATCAAGCCTGAGAACCATGCCGAGCGGGTAGGCACCGAACGACGCATGTCACAGATCGGAGGCTAGCCATGGCAGACGAGCTCACTCATCTCGACGCACAGGGCCATGCGCACATGGTCGACGTCGGCTGGCAAGGCTGTCACGCACCGCCGCGCGGTGGCAGGCGCGTTCGTGGAGATGAAACCCGAGACCCTGGCGATGATCATCAGCGGCTCGGCGCCCAAAGGCGACGTGCTTGCAGTGGCTCGGATCGCGGGCATCATGGCCGCCAAGCGAACGAGCGAGCTGATCCCGCTGTGCCATCCGCTCTCGCTGACGCACGTGGGCGTGGAACTCGCAGCCGGGGAACACGGTCGCCCTGGCGTGTCGATCACGGCGACAGCCGAGACCGACGGCAAGACCGGCGTGGAGATGGAGGCGCTCACGGCCGCCTCGGTCGCCGCGCTGACGATCTACGACATGTGCAAGGCCGTCGACCGCGGCATGACGATCGCGGACGTCCGTCTGCTCAGCAAGGAAGGCGGCGCGTCCGGAACGTGGATGCGAGAGGAGGCGCAAGAGTGAGCAACGACCCTGCGGGCACCAAGGGCCGCGTGGTCTCAGTCAACCTGTCGGAGCGAAAGACGATGCGCAAGACAGCGTTTCGAGCGCGGGACGCTCGTGCTCGATCGTGGCTTCGAGAGCGACGCGCACGCGGGCGACTGGCACCGGCAGGTGTCGCTGCTCGCCCAAGAGTCGATCGACGAGATGCGAGCCAAGGGCCTCGACGTGGGGCCGGGTGACTTCGCCGAGAACATCACGACCGAGGGCGTGGACGTGATGACGCTTCCGGTGGGCTCGATCGTCCGCGTCGGCGACGATGTAGTGCTCGAGATCAGCCAGATCGGCAAGGTCTGCCACAACAAGTGCGCGATCTACTACCAGGCGGGTGACTGCGTCATGCCCCGCGAGGGTGTCTTCGCGGTGGTTCGTGAGGCGGGTGACGTGACGGTGGGAGACAGCGTCGAGATCGTCTCACTGGGCGACGGCACCTGCGAGCGTTCGCCGCACGACTCCCTCGCGGAGTCCGAGTCGGTCCGCTCGGCCAATGAGTGCCGCAAGCTGGAGAAGGCGGGCAAGGCCGATGGCTGAGCTGCGCATCTCCATTCTCACCTGCTCGGATTCGCGTGGTGAAGCGCAGGACACTGCGGGCAAGCGCTCTGTCCCAGCTGATCGCGGAACGCGGCTGGTTGGTCGAGGCCTACGAGATCTGCCCGGACGACTGCGGAACCATCGAGGCCGCGATAGTCGCGATGGCCGAGGCCGGTGCCGACGTGGTGCTGACGTGCGGCGGTACGGGCCTGGGCCCGCGCGACGTGACGCCCGAGGCGACGCTCGCGGTGTGCGATCGTGAGGTCCCCGGCATCGCCGAGCACATCCGTGCCGAGTCACTCAAGGTCACCGGCCGCGCCATGCTATCGCGCGCGAGTCGGCCGCTGCAAGGGGCCGCACGCTCGTCGTCAACCTTCCCGGCTCCGAGAAGGCCGCGCGCGAGTGCTTCGGGTTCGTCGCCGACCAGTTCGAGCACGCGGTCGAGATGATGCGCGGCGGAGGCCACTAGCCAGGTGACTGCAGCCCAGAACACAGCGCCCCCCGGGCCCGCGCGTACCGTCTACTTCGATCACGCCGCCACCTCGTGGCCCAAGGCTCCTGGCGTGGCCGAGGAGATGCAGCGCGCGCTCGTGGAACTGGGTGGCAACCCCGGCCGCGGCGCGTACCGCATGGCGGTCGACACGGCGCGCGCCATCCACGGCGTCCGCCGAGACGCCGCAGCCCTTCTCGGCGTGCATGACTCCAAGAACCTGCTCTTCCAGCCGGGCTGCACGCAGGCGCTCAACCTCGCGCTGTTCGGGCTTCTGTCCCCGGGCGACCGCGTCGTCGCCTGTCCCGCCGAGCACAATGCGGTCGCTCGGCCCCTCAACGTGCTGTCTCAGCGGGGCGTCGAGGTCGTGCTGGCCGAGACCGACGACGCCGGTCAGGTGGACCCCGATTCGGTCCAGGAGCTGGTTGCGCGGGTTCCCACGCGAGCCGTGGTCTGCCAGCACGCCGGCAACGTGACCGGCGCGATACAGCCGGTGGCCGATCTTGCCGACATCGCCCACGAACACGGGGCGATCATGATCGTCGACGGCGCCCAGGCCGGCGGCCATCTCTCGGTCGACCTGGGTACGCTCGTCGGCCGACGTCTGGGCGTGCTCGGGCCACAAGGGACTGCTCGGCCCTCAAGGAGTCGGGCTCCTCTATCTTGCGCCCGGGTGCGAGATAGACCCGCTCGTGTTCGGCGGCACGGGGCAGGGCGAGAGCGAGCTTCCCGTCGGACCGACCAACCGGCCCGACCGCTACGAAGCCGGGACTCCCAACGTTCCCGGCATCGCAGGACTGGGGGCTGCCGTTCGATGGCTTGCCGAGAACGGCGGAGCGCAACGGGCTCGCGAGACGGCGCTCGTGCGGCGGCTGCTCGAAGGAATCGGCATGCTGGGCGGGTACCGTCTTGCTAGGACCCGGGCCGAGAGAGCCCCGTGTGCCGGTCGTCTCGCTGGTGCACGAGCGAGCACAAGCCGACCAGCTGGCGTTCGCGCTGGATCGACGATACGGAGTAGCCGCTCGCTCCGGGCTGCACTGCGCTCCGTGGGCGCACGGCTCGCTCGGCACGCTGGAGTCCGGAGCGCTACGCCTGAGCGTGGGTCACGGACTGACCGAGGAAGACGTCGATCTGGTGATCGAGGCGCTGGGAGTCTTGGACAAGGAGTTCTCCCGCTCGTAGCCGTGTCGATTCGCGCTCACCCGGCGGCGACCGCGGTGACCGCGCCGGGGTCGGTCCTGAAGCGGCATGGCGACCGCTGCTACAGCCCCATCGCCTCGCGCTTGGCCGCGATGCTCAGCACGTGGTCCTCGAGATGCTCGACGGCGTGGTGGAAGATCTCGCGCAGGTCCAGCATGCCGTTCTCGGAGTGTACGGCCGTGCGCTCCCACGTCTCCGGCGCGAGGCGCTCGAGGTCGGCGGCGAGCTGCTCGCGCTGCACCTCAAGTAGGCGCAGGTCGAGCTCTGGGTCGCGCTCTGTGGTAGCCGAGCGGCTCCGGGTAGTCTGCCGACTCGACGCCCACGAGCAGCGGCTCGAGGTGTCGCGATCGTGCGCTTGATCCGGTCGCACATGAACTGGTCGGAGTCGACGATGTGGCACAGCACCTCGAGCGAGCTCATCTTGCCCGCGATCGGGCGTGCCCGCAGCGCCTCGGCGTCGAGACCGGCGATCGCCTCGCGCAGGACTCCCGGACCTTCTCGGTAGGCCGTGAGCAGTTCGGCAGGGGAGGCGGACGAAGAGATCATGGGTGCTCCTTTGAGGCCTCGGGAGTGTCCGTCGATGATAGCGCGTTCGTCTGTCCGGCGTGCGCTAGACTCGGATGCGCGCACCGTCGCGGCGCGCCGCCCGCCAACCAGCTCGCGCAAGGAGCCGCTATGCATCTGCGTCCTCATCACGTCGGAATCGTTGTGAGCGACCTGGAGCGCTCGACTGCGTTCTACCGAGAGCTCGGGTTTCGATGTCGTAGACGACATCCCGTGGGACGATGGCTCCCGTGCGATCCGTTTTCTGGAGTCAGGCGCTTTGCAGCTCGAGCTGTTCTGGTACGCGCAGACGCCCGCCGCGAATGATCGCGACGCCCGGCAAGCAGCTCGGCTTTCGCCACCTCGCGTTTCACGTCGACGACATCGACACGGCGCTCGGCGAGCTGAAGGCGGCCGGAGTCGTGCCCGCCGACGTCGAAGTGCGCGACGTCCCCCTCGGTTTCCGAATCGCGTTCTTCAACGATCCCGACGGGCTCGAGATCGAGTTGTCGCAGCCGGTTCAGGCGTCTGCCCCGGCCCACTCCAGTACCTGAAGCGCCCGAAGGGTGAGCCACTTGCTGGGCTTCCCCTTGCGCTCGACGTCCGCGAGCATCTTGCCGTTGAAGCTGTTGCGCAGCGTCCACCGCATCTGCTCGTCGGCAGTGGAGCGCACGAGCTCGACGGCCGCTTCGTACTCGGGGCGCATCGGCTCGCCGACACCCATCAGCGCGTGGAGCGCCTCGAGCGCGTCTGAGTTGTACGACAGCGGGTAGCCGAAGCGCGTCCACCCGACCTTCTCCTTGTAGTGCAGCTCGGGGTGCTCCTCGATGAACCGCTCACGGGCGGCCGGTCGCTGGGCGGCGGGGGCCGGCCAGACCACCTCCTTGAACTCGGCGAACTCCTCGGGCAGCGAGCGGAAGACCTCCTTGCTGCGCAGGGCTTCGACGCACGCATCGCGCAGCGCGGCGGTCCCATCGGGCCACAGCTGGTCGGGCACCTCGCCGAGAAACAGCAGGACCTTGGGCGCGAGCATGTGGCAGTAGCCGTTGAGCGTGAACGGCTGCATGTCCGAACAGCCGAAGAAGCCCAGCCGCTGGTAGCCATCGGCGATACAGCCGATCGCGGCGATGACGCGCTCGTCTCGCTCCCAGCCCATGCGAGCGAGACCCCGCCCCACGTTCGCTGTCAGGCATGGCATGTGGTAGCTCGCCTTGGGGTTGGCGCTCCACCCGCCGTCGGGCTTCTGGCGCGAGAACGCGTAGTCGGCTCCACGCTGCACGCGCGGGTCCTCGGCGCGTGCCCACAACTCGCCGAGGAACACGATCTGCCACAGCGACCCGCCGTACTTCTGGTAGTCGTGCCCGGGATCGGTCCACGAGCCGTCGGCGTGCTGCGCCTCGAGGATCCGGGCGACCGGCGCGTACTCGTTTCGCCGCGCCCACAACGCAGTCCGTCTCGGCCGAATCGGGTCTTCCGAGGAGCGTGCGGCTCGTGAGCACTGCGACCGCTGGGTTGTCTGGCTCGAGCAACCATTCGAGCGTCGCAGCGGGGACCTCAGATACGATCCGTGCCTGCGCTGTCTGCATCGCTTCCACCTCCTGAGCACTGCGTCGCCGTGCGATCGAGGCTACTTCGCCCGTCGGACGGGGTGCCGAAGCCCGGTCTTGAGCTTCTCCGGTTTCGCGCGGTTCGGGTCGCCGAGGTAGATCTCGTGATGCGCGCCGGCGAACTCGAAGCCCTTCTCGGCGGCGAAGGCTTCCATGCGCTCGATCGTCGGGGTCTCCTCTGCGTACGGGCCGATGTGGAGAAGCTGGACCGCGGTGCCTTCGGTGAAGCTGCCGACGCGCACGTCGGACAGCCGCGGCACGTCCTTCTTGGTTGCCACCTTCTCGCGGACCTCGTCGACGAACTCGGCCGGGCACGGGGTCGGGCAGCATGATCATGAGACGCCACGCCATGTGCGAGGCCGCCGACAGGGGGGCGAGTGGTCCCAGATCGGCGTCCCAGTACAGACCCTCGGCGGGCATGACCGGGTAGCTGAGGTCGAGCTTGCTTCGCGGCCGCGAACTTGACCGGGTATGCGAGGCCGAAGAGCGCGCCGAAGGCGAGAGAGAACGATTCGCCCCCCACGTCATCGACGCCGTCGAGCATGAGGAAGCGCATCGTGGGCACTTCGACGATGCTGGGCACCTTCGCGCTTGGCTTGTAGAGGTACGCCAGCTGCTTCTTGAGATCGAGCACCTCGGTCATTCGGTTCCCCTCGACGGGTCTAGGGCGACTGTACCCGCCTTGGCGATGGCGCTGTCATCGTCCGCTATCCTGTTGCGAGTCTGTCTCGCGAGCCGTCTTTGGAGCCGCCTGTGTTCATCCTCGAAGAGCCGTACGTCTCTGACCTGCTTGCCGCCACCGTCGGCCGAACTCGGTCTCCCCGTGCTCGACACGCCGATGGCTCGGCGCGCCCTGGTCGGCCCGCATGCTGCGCGGCTGGTGGGTGACGGCGAGTTCGCCGCCGCGGCGGCGCGGCCCGAAGCGCGGCTCTACTCGAACTCGGAGAACGCCATCGGCTGGATCGCTCGAGCACCTCGCCAGAACCGACCTGCCCAGGATGGTCGGGATTGTTCAAGGACAAGGTCGCGTTTCGGGAGCTGGTGGCCGACCTGTATCCCGACTACCGCTTCTGCGGTCTGCGCCTCGACGAGCTGCGCACGTTCGACCCGGCAAGCCTACGCGCGCCCTTCGTCGTCAAGCCCGCCGTCGGGTTCTTCAGCATGGGCGTCCACGTGGTCGACTCGGCCGAGGCATGGCCGGCCATGGTCGCCGAGACTCGAGCGCGAGGTCAAGACGTTCGCGTCGATCTACCCCGATCAAGTGCTGGGGCTCGACCGATTCGTGGTCGAGGAGGTCATCCCGGGCGAGGAGTTCGCCGTCGACGCGTACTTCGACGCGAGCGGAACGCCGGTGCTCGTGGACGTCTACGCGCACCTGTTCGCCTCGGCAGACGACGTCAGCGATCGCGTGTACCTGACCAACACCGCAGACGATCGAGCGACTCGGACCGCCCGCGATGGAGTTTCTCGCCGAGGTGGGGCGCCGCGCCGAGCTGCACGACTTCCCGGTCCACGCCGAGCTGCGCATCGACTCGGATGGCAACGTCGCACCGATCGAGGTCAACCCGATGCGCTTCGGCGGGTGGTGCGCGACGGACCTCGCGCACTTCGCCTACGGCGTGAACCCGTACCGGTGCTATCTGCGAGGGGAGTGCCCGGACTGGCGGCGCATCGCGCGAGAGTCCGAGGGGCGAACCACGGCGCTGGTCGTCTCGGATCTGCCGAGCTCGGTAGATCTCGCGGCGATCGAGTCGGTCGACTTCGAGCGCTTCGCGGCGCAGCTTCAGCCACGTACTCGACTTGCGCCCAACCGACTTCAATCGCTACCCGGTCTTCGCCTTCACCTTCGTCGAGGTTCCCAGCGACGACCTGTCTGAACTCCATGCCATCTTGGGCTGTGACATGAGCGAGTACCTGCGCATGAGGTAGCTGGTCTGACTGAGCGCGACCCGATGGGCTGGTCTACGCACGAGAGGCCGGCCCGTCCGGGCCGACCCCTCCGCGTGCCGGTATCTAGTTCTGTTGCAGCTCTTCTACCTCTACTCAGGCAGAAGCACCGAGTCGATCAGGTGAACGACTCCGTTGCTCGTCACGATGTCAGTCGCGAGAATCATCGCCGAGCCGATGTGAACGCCGGCGGAGTCAACGACCACGGGAAGGCTGCCGCCCTCGAGGGTCTCGAGCGAACCCGAAGAGAGCACGTCAGAAGCAAGATAGCGTCCAGAGACGACGTGATACGTCAGAATCTTGGTCAGCATCTCCTTGTCGGCTAGAACAGACTCGAGCGTTCCCGCCGGAAGAGCCGAGAAGGCCTCGTCCACCGGTGCGAATACGGTGAACGGACCCTCGCTGGATAGAGTCTCAACGAGTCCTGCGGCCTGGACGGCGGACACGAGCGTTCCTGTCCTGCCCGACTCCACGGCTACATCAACGATTGTCCGGGTGCTGGTGTCAGTTGTCATTTCAATCGCCCCTATCTTGAGGACCTGTTCGGTCCGTTGAAGTTACTGTGAAGCACAACCCTACATATACCCCACAGGGTATACGCCAAACCGCGCGGCTTCGGGGGGTGCTTTCACTGGGTACCGCGGGTGATGCGGCTCTCCGGCGGCGGCCCGTCGTTCAGCTACGGGCGGATGAAGACCGGCGTCCCGATCTTGACGCGGTCGATTAGATCGGCGACGTCGCTCGGCATCATGCGCATGCAACCGTGGCTCGCGCGGGTGCCGATGCTACCGAACTCGCTCGGAGGGATGCCGTGCATGAAGATGCCCGCGTGGTCGATGCCGATCTTGTGCACGCCCATGGGGTTGTTGGGTCCGGGCGGTATGCTCGGCGGCATGTTCTTGGCCCACGCGCTGCCTGGATTGATCCACGGCGCGTACCTGAGCTTGGTGACCACCTTGAAGTCGCCGATGGGCGTGGGGAACGCGTAGCTCCCTGGTGCGCAACGATACGACTTGACGAGCTTGTCGCCCTTGTAGAGGCGGATCTTGGTCTGTGAGATCGACACGATGATGGCGGTCTTGAACTTCGCCGCGACCACCTTGGGCTTGATGGGGTCGACAGGCAGGGAGACCGTACGACTTGCCGAGGAGAGTGCGGCGTCCGCCTCGAGTGCTTGCGAGATCTGCTCCACGGCGGCAGCCTGATCGACTCTGGCGCCGTAGATCTCGGGCGTGATCTTGAACTTGTACTTGACTATCTTGCGCTTGGCGTTGACCGGCTTGCGGTCTACCCGCTTCGCGGTCTGCGCGACCCACGCGGCGACGGCGCTGGTGTCCACCGAGTACTGGGGCTCGATCTCGGCCGGAATCGGCACGTCGGCCAGGTGGCTCGACAGGCGCTTGACCAAGGCGGCATTGCGCCGGGGCGCGTACGCCTCGGCGATCATCGAATCGACGTCGATCTTGACGATGCCCTTGGGATCGAGCGTCCAGCTCTCGCCCTCATGGCCTACGACGGTCACGGGCCGAAGCATCGGCGTCGAGACGGCTTCTTCGATGGCCGCACGAGCCTGGTCTTCAGTCATACCGCCCAGATCGCGCCCCACGACAGTGACGCCCGCGGTCACGAAACCGCGCGACTGGTAGTCGAGCACCACGCCATACGCGAGCGTGGCGGACAGCCCGAGCAGAAGCGCGGCGAGCAGGACGAGCAGTATTCGGATTGCGATGGTCGACGCCTTCATGTACTCCCCTTCTACACCACGCAGGTTACCAGCTTCCGCGCTGGCGGTGGTGTGCGTGCCCTCACACGGGGGCGTCGGATGCGAAAGTTGAGCCAACGAGTGCCCTTTGCTCGGCTCGGGCCTGGAGAACGCAAGGCGCGTTGCGACCGTGGTGCCGGCGGCCGCCGCACTAGAGAAGCAGCGGGGCGAGACAGGCATTGTCGTGGGAAACTGCTTGACAATTGAGTTTCCGTGGTGGAAACTGAACGCGGTGAGAGTTTCCGCGACGACCGCCGAGGAGGTACGGAGTGAGCCAGAAGGAGCAGATAGCCGAGGCGTTCGAGCGCCACGTCGCTCGTTTCGGCTACGCCAAGACGACACTCGACGAGATCGCGCGGGAGCTGCACATCAGCAAGAAGACGATCTATGTCCACTTCGACGGAAAGCGCGAGATCTACGAATACATCGTCGGACGCGTGGCCAACCAGGAGCGGCTTCGGATGAAGGCTCAGATCTCGCAGCTGCCAACGACCCGGGAGAAGGTGGAGACGCTCGTGAGCTTCGTGATCGCCTCGGCTCGCGCGCATATAGCCGAGACCACCGAGGCCGAGTGGTTGCAGGAGTACGAGATTGCGGCGGACGCGTTCAAGAAGGCGCATGGTGACCTCATTCGGGAGTTGGTGGCCGACGGGATCGGGACCGGCGAATTCGTCGAGGGAGACGCCGCGCTTGTCGAGAAGATGATCGCGGCGATGGTGGTGGAGTACCTGGTGATGGTGAACTCGGACCCGGCCTACGACCGGGACCAGGAGCTGGTCGAGCGGATTCTGCGCTTCGTCGGCTAGCACGGCACGGTAGGGCTGCTGGGCCGCAGGGAGCGCCGAGCGGCCCATTGTTCGGACCAATGGAAACCAGACACCGAAATGGTTTCCACAACAGAAGGAGAGAGACCGATGGAATCAACGACTACGGCGATGGACACGGCGGCAACGGCTGCAGCCAAGACGACGGGATGGGCCACTCAGACAGCGGGCGAGAAGGTCTTCTCGGTCACGCGTGTTCGGTCTGTCGACCGTCGCGAGCGCTGCGTTCGCCTACTACCTGTTCACCGACCCGACCCGGCTCACCGACCTGTGGGTCTGGATCCGCTCGCTGCCGCTGATGATCCAGCTGGTGACCTGGCTGCTCTGCCTGCCCTGGATGACCGCCCTGTGGATCTGGAGCATGCCGTGGGCGCTCGCCCTGAAGTTCGTACTCGTAGTCTCGATTCTCGTGTTCACCGAGTACCTGATGTGGCCGGTCAAGTAGCCGGCCCGCGAGAGGAAGTGGAGTCAGTGATGAAGATGGCTTTCTGGGGACTGTTTACAATCGGGTTCGTCGCGTGCTCGACGATCGGGATCGGCAGGTCGCTCGAGCGGGCCAACGGCAACTGGGCTTCGCCGACGATGCTTGCAGGCATCGCACTGGGATTGGCGATTCTCGGCCTGGCTGTGGTGTTCGCCACTGGGTTTCGTCCGCGGCTGCTGCCGACCGACACAGCGATGGTCGTCGCGTTGGCCGTGCTTATCGGTGGCAAGGTCGGGGTCTCGTTGGTACAAGCGGCATTCGTGGCGGTCTCACGCGGCTAGCCGCCTTGGCCTCAGCGCGTGAGGAGCAGGGAGTAGGTGACCGCCGAGAACCCTACGGAGAGCCACGCTCCCACACCGTGCATGCGGGCGACCCATCCCGGCGCCGTTGCGTTGGCGCTGACCACACCGCCGGTGGCGAACGCAGCGATCGTGCACACCGATGCGACCGCGGCGGCTGCCCAAAGCGCCCCTGGTAGGGGAGCGGAGCGGCTCGCGCCGTACACGCTCCAGCCGATGAACACGACCGCTCCCAGGTCGACCAGTTTGTGCACGTTGAGGAGCAGAGTGCCGTACGGCCGGCCGGCGCGGGCCAGCCAGAAACCGGTTGCGATCACCACGGCCGCCGCCAGCGCGAGACCGGCTCCCCGAATCAGCGGGCTCACGTGCCTACCCGACCTCTCGCATCATCTGCTCCATCGACTCCACAGAGCCTCTGAGCGCCTCGACGTCCGCCTGCATGGCGACCTGCGAGTCATGCGTGTCTTGGGCCAGCTTCGTGTACTCGTCAGCAAGCATGCGGTACTGCTCGCCGTACTTGCCCTTGGCTTCCTCGACCTGAAGCGAGCCCTTGGTCGCCATCTGCGAGACGATGAGGATGACAACTCCCATGATGAAGGTTGCCAGCACTATCGCTGCGGGCCATCCGATGCTCATCTCTTCGCCTTTCTGTCGCGAGTGCCCTCGGCACTCAGGGTCTTCGCCGCCTCGGTGATCCTCTGAGGCGTGATGCTCTCGTCGAACTCCGCCACCCGGTAGTAGCGAAGTGCCTTGCCGTCCTCCGAGATCTCGTGGCGTCCCACGACGAGCCCGGCCTTCTCCAGCGTCTGCAGGTGCATGTGAAGCAGGGGACGCCCGATGCCCAGCTCGCGCGCAAGCTCGCTCACGTATGATTCGCGCTGGTTCAGCGCTGCCAGGATGCGCAGGCGATGCGGGTTCGCCAAAGCCGAAAGCATCTGCAGCAGCTGGTCGCCTGTCCGATCGTCGGTCATCCCTCTCCTTACCTGTCAGGTAAGACTGACATATGGTCGATGTGTCTGTCAATACACGATTTCGGAGCTGCTCGACAGTCGGAGCGGTGTCAGCTTCTCGGCGACGGTCCACGCCGGGGCAGGCGTTCGGATACGTGAGGGCGAATACCGAGGTGACACCTGCGTATGCAGGAGTCCGCCGCAGGAGGGTATATGAGCCGCTTCTCGTTCTCAGGGTTTCGCGATCCGAAGTCCCGACCCACGTACCTGATTTGGTCTGCTGTCGCACTGATGGTGCTGGGGCTGTTCGTGGCTCTGGGCGGGATCATCGGGACCTCGACGTACTGGTTCTGCCACACCCCGTGCCACAAGGTGCAGGCCGACACGATCGCGGCGTACAACGCGTCCACACATGCCAACATCTCCTGCGTGGCGTGTCACGAGCCGGCCAACGGAACGCCGCTGCAGGTCATCCTCGCCAAGGCGAAGAGCGTGGCCGAGATTCCGCCGACCGCGACGAACACGTTCAGATTGCCGATCAACAGGGGCTCGGCCCTCGCGCTCAACGAACACGAGATGGGAAGCAAGCAGTGCGTGCAGTGCCACACCAAGAATCGCGATATCACCCCCGATGGCGGGGTCAAGATCAACCATGAGGCGCACGAGAAGGAAGGCGTGACGTGCACGACGTGCCACAACCGCATCGCGCACAAGGATGCCGATATCGAGCTCACGCTCGAGGGCAACGTGCCGCACGAGGACTTCATGGAGATGGATGCGTGCTTCCGCTGTCACGACCTTGCGGGCAAGCGCCGGGCGAGCGGCAAGTGCAAGGTCTGCCACCCCAAGAGCTTCAAGCTGGTGCCCAAGACGCACAAGAAGAAGGGCTGGCTGCCGGGCGGTCATGCAGAGGCGGCCACGGATTCACTCACCGAATACGGCATGGCGAAGGCCGAAGCCGAGGAACTCATCGCAGAGGGCGTGTCCGAGGAGGTTGCCGTGGCAGTCGAGCACTGTTCGACGTGCCATAGGAGGAAGTTCTGCAGCGAGTGCCACGACAAGCTCGCGAAGGCGCTCGAGATCTCGCAGGCGAAGTAGCGGGTCGCCCGGCGGAACGGACCGTCGCGGCGAGCGGCACCTCCTTGGGTTGGAGGCTTCACGAGACTAGGGGGCGACATGGCAAGCGCAGGGAGCAACGGTGCGGCCGCAGGAGCCGGGGCAGTCTACGGACTCGGCTTCTTCGGGGCCGCCATCTACTACATCCAGACGGCCACCGGTTTCTTCGACGGGTTGATCGGCTTCATCAAGGCGTTCTTTTGGCCGGGGTTCGTGGTCTACGAGCTGATGAAGTTCCTGACGATGTAGGGGCTACCCGGCCTTCGAAGCCCAGCGTTTCGCGAGATCGCGCCTCAGCCACTCATCTTGTCGACCACGAGTCCCTTCACGAGCGCGCGCAGGCCGCGGTCGAACTCGCCGTCCCAGCCCACGTACTCGGCCTCTTGTGAGAGGCGGACCATGTTCGGGAACTCGTCAGGCGTGATCGCCGAGAAGTCCGTCTCGCCGGTGCCCGCGTTGAGTTCGCTCTCGGCGATGTGGTTCGCGTAGGCGAGCGTGGTGCCGAAGACGTACTGGCCGATGACGTCGACGGCCGTGATCGCGTCGGTGGGCTCGAGCCCGATGTCGAAGAGCACGCCCAGCATCATCTCGACAGGGCGAAGTTGCCCAGGCGTGCGAAGCGAGCGCGAGAGCGCGAGTGGGACCGCGTGCGGGTGTGCGAGCAGCGCCTCACGCAGGGCGTAGGCGATTGCGACCACGCGCTCTTCGGGCGTCGCGGTGGGGTCGTCGGCGAAGTGGTCCGAGGGTGCGAGCACGGTGTCGAGGATGAGGTCGTAGAGCGCAGACTTGTCGGGCACGTGGTAGTAGAGCGACATTGGTCCCACGCCGAGCTCCGCGGCGAGTCTTGCGCATCGAGAGCGCGGACAGGCCGTCGCGGTCGACGACGTCCATCGCCGCCGCGACGATCTGCTCGCGGGTGAGGGTGGGGGTGTTGGCTTTGCGGGGGACCATCGGGTGCGGCTTCCTGCCTACGCCTCGGCGGGCATCGGTTGTCTGGGCGGTCGAGGGTTCGTACAGCGTACTATCGCTGATCGCCGCGGTCGATGAGGCGCCCGCGTACGACGGCTTCATCGTCACCGGGCATCAGCACGCCCGTCACTCCTGCGCCTCGAGTGAACATCGCCTTGCGGTTGATGATGACCACGAGAACGGCGATCACGGCGAACACGAGCGAGTCGTAGGGCTGGGCGTCGGGCCAGATCGGGTTGTTCATCTGGAAGTGGTAGAGAGCGGCGATCAGGATGCTTCCGCGGGTCGCGTTGAACAGCGGCGTGAGGATGAACGAGATCGACACGACGCCCACGAAGAAGGCCGGGAACGACCACTGGCTCTGCGGCGTGCCGCTCAGGAAGAACGCCGGCACGTGCCAGATAGCCCACAGGCGTCGACAGGATCAGGTCGGCGACGATAGGCCGGAACTTGCGCTGCAGCAGCGGCAGCGCGACGCCGCGCCAGCCGAACTCCTCCATCGGGCCGATGGCCAGGCCGATCAGCAGCGCAGGTATCACCGTGTACCACGGGGTGAAGGGGAAGGCGAGCGAGCTGCCCTTGATCCACGCGCCCAGGTAGAAGGCGGCGGGGATGCCGGCCACCAGGTACGCGGCCCAGCCGAGCGGCATGCGCCACAGGGTCAGGCGCCTCAGGTAGCGGCCGAAGCCCTTGATGCCGTAGTGGCGCAGGACGAGCGCGATTCCCGAGAGACCCGGAGCGTACACGGCCACGATGAACAGCGGGTTCGTGTAGCCGATCGGGCCGAAGATCGGCTCGAGCTTGTCGGCGAAGAAGATCGCCATGGCGGCCAAGCCCCATGACAGTCCGAACGCCATCGAGAAGAACGGGATGAGCGTCTTCACGCTCATGGGCTTGCGGTTGGTGGTGCGGGTCGAGTTCATGTTGTCCCTCCTCAGGGCCTCGGCAGCGGGCGGAGCCGAAGCCGAAATAGTACGGTGTACGAAACCTTACACTGAGCAATATGGTACACCGTACGAAGAATGTCAAGAGGCTACTTCGGGTAGAAGTCTCTCGGCGCGATCGAGTTCACGACGAGGGGAGCGACATGGTGAACGCGGGGAGCAACGGCGCAGCCGCAGGAGCTGGGGCGGTCATTCCTGGAGGCCGCATGCCCGGTCGCATCGCGCTCGTCACCACCGACGTCCCCGAGCTGCTCGCCCACGAGTTCGACCTCGAGCCGCTGCTCGCCGAGCTCAATCGCCGCAACATTCCCGCCGAGGCGCCCGTCTGGCACGACCCGAACGTGGACTGGAGCGCCTTCGACCTCATCGTGATGCGCAGCCCGTGGGACTACCCGCAGCGCACCGACGAGTTCCTCGCGTGGCTCGACTCGCTTCCCGCCGACCGCGTGCTCAACCCGCCCGCGCTCGTCCGCTGGAACCTCGACAAGCGCTACCTGCTCGACCTCGAGGCGCACGGGGTCAGCATCGTCCCAACAATCGTCGCGTCCTCACTCGCGGAGGTGCGCGAAGCCGCCGAGAGGATCGGCGGGCGCATCGTGGTGAAGCCGAACATCGGTGCCGGTTCGTGGGGCGCGCACATCACCTCGGCCAACGACCCGAAGCTGCCCGAGTACGCCGCCGAGGTGCTCGACGCCGGCAAGCTCGTGCTCGTCGAGCCGGAGGTCCCCGAGATCACGTCGGGTGGCGAGCACGGGCTACTGTTCTTCGACGGCGAGTACTCGCACGCGATCACGAAGGGCCCCATCCTCGCCGAAGACGGCGGCTACCTGGGGCGGAGAGTACGGCGAGGACATCACGCCCGTGACGCCGTCGGAAGCCGAGATCGAGTTGGCGTGGCGGTGTAGCCGAGCGGTCGCGGAGATCGCCGAGGAGCGCGGCTGGGCGCTCGGCGCCAACACGATGCCGCTGTACGCGCGCTATGACGTCGTGACCGGGACGAAAGGGCCGATGGTGATCGAGGCCGAGCTCTTCGAGCCGAGCTACTTTGTGGAGACGGCCCCAGGGAGCGTGGAGCGGGTTGTTGATGCGATGGTGAGACGGGTAGACTCGGTGGGCATCAGAACGTCTTGACGTCAAAACGCTACCGCAGTACGCTCGGCTCGAGGTGATCCCAATGTCCGAGAATCGGCGTACAACCATCTACCTGGAGCCCGACCTGCACCGCGCGTTGCGCCTGAAGGCGATCGAGACCGACTCCAGTATCTCCGACCTCGTGAACGGTGCGGTTCGCGAGTCGCTCATCGAAGACGCCGAGGATCTCGCCGCCTTCGAAGACCGTGCGGCCGAGGCGACCGTCCCCTACGGCGAATTCGTGATAGCGCTCAGACGCGACGGCAAGCTCTAGCGCCGCCGCCGTGTACTCGATCGAGATCAAGCACTCGGCGGCTCGGGAGATCGAGGCGCTACCGCTGTCCGACCGCCGCAAGGTGGTCGAACGCATCGGTCGACTCGCCGAAGACCCACGGCCGCGCGGATGCGAGAAGCTCGCCGGCGGGGAACGCTACCGAGTGCGTCAGGGCGACTACCGGATCGTCTACTCCGTTGAGGATGCCCTGCTCATCGTATGGATCGTGAAGATCGGACACCGGCGAGACGTGTACCGCGGACTCTAGGCGAGTGGCACTGTTCGCGTGACCCTCGCGTCCGTCTCGGCGATAATCCTGTGTGAGGCGGGCTTGCGCCGCCGCACACCCCGCGCTTCGAGCGGACTTCGCCGCTCAAGCACGGTCGCACCCGTCGTCGCACCGAAAGGCCTACCTCATGATCCCTCGCTACTCCCGCCCCGAGATGGCCCGCATCTGGGAGCTCGAGAACAAGTTCGAGATCTGGAAGGAGATCGAGGTTCTCGCGTGCGAGGCGCAGGCCGAGCTCGGCGAGGTCGGCATCACGCGCGAGGAGGCCGCGCACATCCGCGCGCACGCCGCGTTCGAGGTCGCGCGCATCGACGAGCTCGAGGCCGTCACCAACCACGACGTCATCGCGTTCCTCACCAACATGGCCGAGCACATCGACGCGGGTCTCTCGGCAGATGACCCGAAGCCGAGCCGCTGGGTGCACTACGGCATGACCAGCTCGGACCTGGGCGACACGGCGCTGTGCTACCAGATGATGCAGGCGACCGACATCCTCATCGCCGACGTCCGCCGGCTCGGCGAGATCTGCAAGCGCCGCGCGCTCGAGGAGCGCGACACCCTGTGCGTCGGCCGCACGCACGGCATCCACGCCGAGCCGATGACGATGGGCATGAAGTTCGGCCGCTGGGCGTTCGCGTGGAAGCGCGCGCTCGACCGCCTCGAGCGCACCCGCGAGATCGTCGCCGTCGGCGCGATCTCCGGCGCCGTGGGCAGCTACTCCAACATCGACCCGTTCGTCGAGCAGTACGTGTGCGAGCAAGCTCGGCCTGACCCCCGAGCCCATGTCGACCCAGGTCATCCCGCGCGACCGCCACGCGCAGTTCCTCGCCGTGCTCGCCACCGTCGCCGCCACCGCCGAGGAGATCGCCACCGAGGTCCGCGCGCTCCAGAAGTCCGACACCCTCGAAGCCGAGGAGCCGTTCGCCACAGGGCCAGAAGGGGTCCTCGGCGATGCCGCACAAGCGCAACCCCATCACCGCCGAGCGCGTCTGCGGCCTCGCGCGCGTCATCAAGGCCAACGCGCAGGTGGGCTTCGACAACGTGGCGCTGTGGCACGAGCGCGACATCAGTCACTCCTCGGCGGAGCGCGTGGTGCTCGCCGACTCGACGATCGCGCTCGACTACCTCCTCGGCAAGCTCGAGTGGATCCTCGACGGGCTCGTGCTCTATCCCGAGCGAATGATGGCGAACCTCGAATCCACACGCGGGCTCATCTACTCGAGCCGCGTGCTGCTCGCGCTCGTTGACGCAGGCATGACTGCGTGAGGACGCATACGCGGTCGTGCAGGAGGCCGCGATGAAGGTCTGGGGCGACATCCAAGAAGCTGTGCCGGGACCCCGCTTCCGCGACTACCTCGAGTCGAGTGCATCGGCGCACGGTGAGTTCCCGCTCGACTTCGCGACGCTTGAGCGCTGCTTCGATCCGCGTGAGTTCCTCACGCGCACCGGCGTGCTGTTCGAGCGCGTGGAGGCGCTGGAGTTCTAGAAGGCAAGGCCTCGCTAGGAGACTGGCAAGACACAGCTCTCATGCTCGCCGCACCACGGCGGTCGGGGGAGCAGTGCAGCCGAAGAAGACGCTCAAGACAATCGAGTCGGGCAAGCTCGAGATCCGGTTCGCGGACATGTGTGCTTTGGTCGAGGCCTATGGGTTTAGGTTGCGGCGGGTTTCGGGCAGCCACCACATCTTCGGCCGCGAGGGCGTTTCCGAGCTGGTGAATCTGCAGGCCGTCGCCGGATCGGCGAAGCCGTATCAAGTCCGCCAGTTCATTCAACTCGTCGCGCGGTATAAGCTTGAGATGGAGGATGACGCATGACGAGCGACTACGAGATCTCGATCTTCTACAGCGATGAGGATGCTGGCTACATCGCGGAGATCCGCGAACTGCCGATGTGCTCTGCATTCGGACGGACGCCCGCCGAGGCGCTCGCTGAACTCGAAATCGCCAGGGACGCGTGGCTTGCGGTCGCGCGTTCGGAGGGCCGGCCGATTCCGCGCCCACGCGACCGCCGGACTCACGCGGCATCCTAGTCTTCGGCGCGGATCTAGGCCTACAAGAAGCTTGACACCACCCGCTCGCGGTCGAACGTTTTCACGATCCAACGCATGAGGAGCACGTCGAGCACGCCCAACACCACGCCGATCACCGCGAACAGCGTCGGCCCCAGCAGCATCAGGCCGTTCACCTGACCGAGGACGAGCAGGATCATCGGCAGCACCACGAGCCCGGCGATCGAGTTCGCCGACTGATAGGTGGCGACGCGTGCCGAGACCCACACTACGCATGCGGTCACGAACACCGAGACAGTGGGCACCACGAGCAGCATCAGTACCCACCAGTTCGACGTGGGGAAGAACTGCCTGCCCACGAGCGGGCTAGCGAGAACGTTCACGATGATCGCGTAGATGACGAAGCAGACCCACGAGAACACCACCGCCGGGACAACGGCGCCGAGTATCTTGCCCACCACAAGTTCCGTGTCGGACACGGGCGTGTAGAGCATCCCCTCGAGGGTGTGCCGCTCCTTCTCGCCCGCGAAGCTGTTGGCGGCCAGGATCGTCGCCATCATCGTCGGGATGATGAGGAAGAACGCCGAGAACAGGAACGCGGTCGCGACGTAGGCGGCCTTGCCCTGAGGGGGGAGGGTCGAGATCGCAGGGATGAGATCGGCTGGGATCTTCTCGAAGAGCGAGTTGATGTCGGCGGCTCCCATGTAGCGCAACCCGATCAGGAGCCCAACCGGGTACACCACCACGAAGATCAATGGCACGATTACCACGGGCAGGAGCACCTGGCTCGAGCCGGCGCTCTCTTTGAGGTCTTTTGCCGCGATTGCTCGAATCACGTTGGAGTTCATGCGGCATCGACCTCCTCGGCGGGCTCGTTCGCGTGCATGAGCCGCAGGTACGCCTCCTCGAGCGTGGGCGGTTCCTCGGCGACGGCGAGCAGATCGCTCGGCATCGCGGCTATCTGGCGCACGAGCGCCGGGATCGCGTCGCGGGTCGACACCTCGACGACCGCGCCGCCATCGTCCCGGCGCACGCGCACGACCTCGGGCAAAGCCTCGAGCGCAGTCAGGTCGAGCTGCGCGCCAGGCGCCGGCGCGACGCGCACCCGGATCTCGGGCACGATTGCGCGGGCGACCTGGGTGGGCGAGCCCTGCGCGACCACGCGTCCGTCGGAAAGCACGCCCACCTTGGTGCACACCGACTCCATCTCTTCGAGGCGATGCGACGTGATGAAGAACGTCTTGCCCCGCTCGCGAGAAAGGTCGCGCACGTACGTCATGAGCTCGTGGGCAGCTTCCGGGTCCAGACCGGCGGTCGGCTCGTCGAGGAACACGAGGTCGGGGTTGGCGATCAGCGCGCGAGCGATGAGGACCTTCTGCCTCATGCCCTTGGAGTACGCGCCAACCTTCTCGGCACCACGGTCGGCTAGTCCGAAGCGCTCGAGCAGGTCTGCGGCACTGCGCTGCGCGTCGGTCTTGGGCATGCCGTACAGCGCGCCAAAGAAGGTGAGGTTGTCGAGTGCGGTCAGCCGTTCGTAGAGCGCCGTGTCGGTCTGAACGCCCACGCTCGGCCGGACGGCTTCAACGTCGCTCGGCACATCGTTGCCGAGCACGCGCAGCGTCTGAGCGCTGTCGGGCCGCAGCACGCCGGTCAGGATGCGCACGGTCGTGGTCTTGCCGGAGCCGTTGGGACCGAGCAGGCCGAACACGCCGCCCGTCTCGAGCTCGAGGTCGACGTTCTTGAGCGCCGGCGTCTCGCCAAACGACCGGGCGAGCGCGACCACCTCGATCGCCGTCGATTCACCGTTCACGTGCTCTGCCTCCCTTTCAGCAGTCGCCCGAATACAGTCTCAGGTCTGATAAACGACAAGCTGTCAGCCACCTATGAAGTCCGAGAAGATAATTCTCAAACAGCCACATAGTAGACCTTGCACATAAAACTGACAAGGTGTAACTTACACGATGTCAGCAACAAAGGAGGAGCACCGTGGTGGCACGACCCGCAAACCCGCGGCTCGCGAACGACATCCTTCGCGTGACCGCCCAGATCGTCGAGGACAAGGGCGCCGAGAAGCTCGCCCTGAACGAAGTCGCTCAGCGACTCGGCTACACGCGCCCGACGATCTACCTGTACTACAAGAACAAGGACGAGCTCCTTCAGGCGACGATCGACCGTGCCTTCGAGTCCTTCGCCGATGCCCAAGATGAAGCCGAGCAAGGTCGCCCGCCCGCATCCGCACTCCGCTGCAGAGTCGCCGCCTATCTCGACTGGGGTATCGAGCACCCCGAGATGTACCGCTTGATGTTCGAGCGCCCCGCCGAGAAGCCCGTCGACGCCAGCCGCGCGGCCGCACGCCGACGATGGCTCGATCGCGATCACGAGCTGCTCGTCCAGGTCTTCGAAGGTGTTCCGGAGGAGCACCGCTCGGCACTCGACTTCGTGGATGCCGGATTGTGGGGCATGGCCCATGGGCTCGTCTCACTCGTCATCTCGGGACGGATGTTCGGCCCTTTGGGTAGGGCGATCGGCATCGATGAGGCCAAGGATCGCGTACGGCACATCATTGAGGGGACCCTCGTGCTCCCCTCGGACGAGGAGGTAGTCCAGTGACGACACAGCAAGAGGTGACGTTCGTCTCGGAAGGTCTGACGTTGGCGGGGACGCTGACCCTGCCGGACTGCGCCGACGCCTTGTCCCGCGGTGCTTCTCATCGTGGGCTCCGGAATCGTCGACCGCGATGAGAACGCAGACAAGCTGCCCATCGACGTGATGCACCAGATCGCTGTCTATCTCGCCGAGAACGGCATCGGCAGCCTGCGCTACGACAAGCGCGGTGTGGGAGCGAGCGAAGGCGACTTCTGGATCGCCGGCCTGTCCGACAACGTTGCCGATGCCGCCGCCGCGGTCGCCTGTCTGCGCTCGCAGCCGGGCGTCGACCCGGAGCGCGTGTATGCGTGCGGTCACAGCGAGGGTGCAACGATCTGCATCCAACTGGCAGGCGCGCACGAGCCCATCGCCGGCGCGATCCTGCTCGCGGGAGTCGGTCGCCTCGCCGAAGAAGCGTTGCTGTGGCAAGGCGAGCAGGTCGTGCCCGGAATGAGCGGACTCAACAAGTGGCTCATCGGCGCGCTGCACGTCGACGTCCGCAAGTCGCAGCTCAAGGCGTTCGCGAAGATCAAGAAGTCGACGAAGGACGCCTACCGTGTCCAAGGCATCAAGAAGCTCAACGCGAAGTGGATGCGCGAGTTTCTCGCCTACGACCCTGCCGAGGACCTCGCGCGCATCGAGGTGCCGGTGCTCGGCATCACGGGCGAGAAAGACATTCAGGTCGATCCCGCCGATCTCGAGATCATGGCCGACCTGATCGGCTCCGAGTTCGAGTCGCACGTCGTACCCGACCTGACACACCTACTGCGCGCCGATCAAGCCGCGGTTCCGACGATCAACACGTACAAGGACCAGGTGAAGGAGCCGATGGACCCGCGCGTGCTCGAGCTTGTCGGCGACTGGCTGGAGCGCCACGCTCGGGTCGCCCGCGAGTGTGTGAGTGCGTGAGCGTGCGCGAGGTCGCGAGCTAGCCGAGCGACGGTGTCGCCGATGCGTGGATCGACGCGCTCTACCACACCCAGGGAATCAGCCGCTTGACGCGCTTCTGGTACTCGGAGTACTCGGGATAGCGCTCGCAGAGCCACCGCTCCTCCTTGCGGAGCTTGAGGTCGAAGAGCACGAAGAGCGCGGCGGCGAAAGCCAGCGTCAGCCAAGCGTTCAGCCACAGCCCCCAGCCGATCGAGCCGAGTGTCAGGCCGCTATAGATGGGGTGCCGCACGATGGCGTACGGCCCCTGCTGGACAAGCACCGAACCGTCCTTTGGTGCAGGCAGCGCAGTGAGGTTGTTTCCCAGCTTGAGTACACCCCCGATCGAAAGCGCGGCTCCCACGAGCATGAGCACGAGTCCTAGCCATGTGGCGATCGTCATCCACGGGTCGGTCCACTCTGGCAGGCCCGGCACGGTGCGCGGCCCAACACCTATCAGTACGAACAGGACCGCCTGCACGACCACGAACCACTCGCCGCGGGCGCCCTTCCACCAGGGCTCACCTGCCATCGCGGGACCCAACGGTCTGTATCGGCAGTTCCGCGAAGTCGAACGGCGTCCCGTGCCCCGGGTAGACCGTGCGCGGGTGGAATTCCTGCAACCGCTCGACACTGCCCTCGGCTGCCGGGATGTCGTCCATGATCGAGCCGAGTCTGGGCGTCGATCGGTTCTCGAGCAGGTCGCCGCAGATCAGCGAGCCGTCGTCGAACAGCAACGCAACCGAGCCCGCCGAGTGCCCCACGAGTCGCAGCACCTTCACGCCGTCAAGGCCGTAGGCGCTCAGGTCCGAGGCCTCGGAGAGGGGAATGTCGGGCGTGAAACGGTCTGCTTGGGGCAGCCGGAGTAGCATCTTCAGGAACGTGCGGACCGCCCAACTGCCGCCTGATCGCCCCGAGAACATGTCGCCATCTCGCGTCATCCCGATGTCGCCCTCGTGCATCGCTATGGGTGCCGAGAACGTCTCGCGCAGGTGCGCCGCGCTGCCGATGTGGTCCATGTCACCGTGCGTGATGAGGACAAGCTTCAACGTCCCGGGAGTGCAGCCCTCCTCGGCCAATCGGGCCTCAAGCGTCTCGCGGTGTTTGCGCATCCCGGTGTCGACGAGTACGAAGCCCACCTCGGTTCTGATCAGGTAGGCGTTCACTCCGAAGTTGCCTTTGCCGAGTTCGATCCGGGTGATTGTCCGCTTCATCCACTAGACCCTTCGGTTGGCGCCATAGCCATCGAGCAGCACCCGCACCGTGCGTTCGAACGACTCCTCGGTGAACTCGACCCGCGGGACTCCTTCGCCGCCGATCGCGGGGTAGTTGGTCGTGAGCAGTGCATGCCCGAACGACAGCGCGAACACCGCCTCGAAGAGCTGGCTTGCGTCGCGATCGGCGAATCCTTGGGCGACCAGGTAGCCAAGCGGGCCGTCGATGTACATCGCGGACGCCTCCGGAGACGAAGGTGGGTGGTCGACCATGTGCGGCAGCACGTTGGGGTGGGCGACGAGCGCCCGGCGGAACCCGCACACCGCGGCAGCGACTACGTCTCGCCAGTCGTCGGATGCCGGGGGTTCGGTGGGCCCCTGCGCGGTGAGTGCCAACTCGACGACGCCGTCGAGCACGGCCTGCTTGTTGGGCACGTGGTGGTAGAGCGACATCGCCTCCACACCCAGCGTGCGTGCAAGGTGGCGCATCGACAGGGCGTCGGTCCCCTCGGCGTCGATGATC
Source organism: uncultured Actinomycetes bacterium (assembly GCA_963700665.1). GTDB lineage: Bacteria > Actinomycetota > Coriobacteriia > Anaerosomatales > PHET01 > CAVPCY01. Next base: position 200,334 of record CAVOYK010000003.1, on the reverse strand, counting down.
GCAAGAGCTGCCGAGAAGATCTCGGGTCTGGTGAGCGGGGAGGTGCGCTTGGCGGCCACGGCGAGATCCTTTGAGAAAGGTGTTGACCCTTACACTGTACGGTGATATACCTTACGGCGTAAGCATTACAACGTAAGGTTATCATGCAGGTTGGGAAGGGACAAGACGATGGGTTCGATCGTTCTCGGCATTCTGAAGTGGGCAGCGCTCGTGGTCGGAGCGCTCGTCGCGGTACTCGTGGTGGGCTTCGTGCTCGTCCCGCCGCTGACTCGTACCTTCACCGATCGCTGGGGCGCCACCTCCGAGGAGTGCTCGGCGCAGCTACCCGGTGACGACCTCATCCCCGCAACGCGCGAGATCTCCACCAAGGCGGTCACCATCGATGCGCCGCCCGCCGTCGTGTACGCACTCGTGCAGCAGATGGGTCAGCACCGCGCCGGCTGGTACGGCTGGGACTGGTTCTACAACGCGACCAACTCCTCCGACTTCGTCGACGGCCACTACTCGACCCGCGTCGTCCCCGAGCTGCAGGACGTGGAGGTCGGCGACACGATCAACATCAACGACATGGTCGCCTACGACGTCGTGACCGCCGACCCCGGCAACGCGTTCGTCCTGGCCGCCGGATCGCTCGAGCCCGGGCAGCTCGGCCAGCCAGCCGCCTCCTTGCCCGAGACGTGGACCGAGAACACGATGGCGTTCGTGATGCGCCCGACGTCTGATGGCGGGACCCGGCTGCTGCTCAGGATGCGCGCCGACGGGACCGAGACCGGCTTCGCGAGATGGGTGTGGAACGGACCGCTCAACTTCGGCGGCGCGCTGTTCAGCCACAAGACGCTTCTGGGCATCAAGCGCGTGGCCGAGCACCTAGCCGAGTAGGGTTGCGGTGCGCTACTGCGCTCGGGTATCAACTTCGCATGGAACCTCTCATCCTCCACGGCGAGCGCGTGACCCTGCGGCCCTTCGGTGAGGCAGATCTCCAGCCGACGCTGGAGATGCTGCTGGCGCCAGGTGTGGCCGAGTGGTGGGCCGGCTACGACATGCCGAGACTGCGGGCCGACACGCTTGGCGACCCCACCGTCACCACTCTTGCGATCGAGCTCTCGGGCGAGCTTGTCGGACTCATCATGTTCTCCGAGCAGTCCGATCCCTACTACCGGTCGGCGGGCATCGACATCACGCTCGACGCCGAACATCTGGGGCAAGGGCTTGGATCGGACGCGCTGCGCACGCTGGCGCGCTACCTGTTCGAGCAGCGCGGACATCATCGGCTCACCATCGACCCGGCCGCGGCGAACGAGCGCGCCATCGCCGCGTACGGAAAGGTCGGCTTCAAGCCCGTGGGCGTGATGCGCGCATACGAGAAGGGCGCCGACGGTACCTTCCACGACAACCTGTTGATGGACATGCTAGTCGGGGAGTTGCGGTAGTCCTAGATTCTGGGACGGGTTGGGCGCCCTATGGTTCGCGGCTCGCCAACAGCCCGCGCACGAGCGCTCGCATTCCGAACTCGAAATCGCGCGCGAAGTCCTGTGGGAGCATCGTGGCCTCTTGGAGGTACGGGAACTCCTCGGCGGGCAGCATCGCGGCGAGCGCGTCCATCTCATCTTGCGTGGGCGGCTCCGTGCCTTGCGTCGCGGCCATGCCAACCACGCCACGCACCGCTGCGGCGATCGCGTTCATGCCGGCCATGGCCTGAATGGGGGAGAGGCCCGCGTCACGCAGAACGCCGATCAGGTATTCGACGGGCCGTGCCGCCTCCGGGGTGTTGGGTCCGCGCGAGAGCATGATGGGAATCGCGTTCGCGTGTGCGAGCATGACCTGCAGATATGCCCACGCCGCACACATGACGCGCTCTTCCGCGGGGGCGTCCGGGTCGTCGATGCCGAGATCGATCTCGCTCATGACCGCTTCGACGATGCCGTCGATCAGGGCGCTCTTGTTCGGCAGATAGTAGTAGACGGCCATCGGATCCACACCCAGTTCCGCACCGAGCCGCCGCATCGAGAGCGCCTTCTCGCCGTCGCGGTCCACGATCTCGAGCGCGGTACGCACGATGAGCTCGCGCGTGAGCGGCTCATCCGACCCCCCGCGCCTACCGCGTCGCGCACCCGCGCGCTGGACACGAGCGTCGGCCTTGGCCGCACGCCGATCGTCGCGCTCCGGACGTTGGTTCTCGGCCATTCACGGTTTCCTTCGAGATGGGGTGTTGACAGGTCCATTCTACGGTGTAGAATCGGGCTTGTCACTAGTTCTACGGTGTAGAACAAATGGAGTGTGAGGAGAGTTCGATGAGGGTCACTATCCTGAACGGAGAGCCGGACGCCGCCGCGGCGTTCGATGCCTACGTCCACGCGTTCGCCGACACCCTGCGCCTGTCCGGCAGCACGGTCGAGGTGCTGGAGCTGCGCGAGCTGCAGCTGAGGGGCTGCTCGGGGTGCTGGGGCTGCTGGGTGAAGACACCCGGCGAGTGCGCCAAGCGCGACGACAGCGCGCTCGTGTGCCGAGAGGCCGTGAATGCGGATCTGCTGGTCTTCGCGTCGCCGATGAGCATGGGGTTCACCTCGGCGCTTCTGAAGCGCGCTGCCGACCAGATGATCCCGCTGGTGCATCCGTACCTGACGATCGAGGGCGGCGAGATGCACCACCTGCCCCGCTATGCGCACTACCCGGAGTTCGGGCTGCTGCTCTCGGCAGGTCCCGACACCGACGACGAAGACATCGACATCACCCGGACGATGTGGGCACGCATGGCGCGCAACCTGAAGTCGCGCCTCGTGTTCTGCGAAGTCTCCAACCGCACCGCCGAGGAGGTCGCTCATGAGCTCGCTACTGTTGCTTAACGCCTCGCCGAGAGGCCCGCGGTCCAACTCCCTGCGCATGATCGAGCGGGTGGGCGAGGGCTGGACGCGAGTGGGCGGCGCCGCACCGGAGACGCTGCACCTCGCGAAGTCGAGCGACTTCGAGATCGCCGTCGAGGCGTTCGGCGTCGCCGACACCGTGCTGATCGCCATGCCGCTCTACACGGACTCGATGCCGGCGCTGGTGAAGACCTACATCGAGGCGCTCGAGCGCTACGTGGGCCGCGCGGGCAACCCTCGGCTGGGTTTCCTCGTGCAGTCCGGTTTCACCGAGGCGCTGCACTCGCGGCCCCTCGAGCGCTACCTCGCCAAGCTGGCCGTCCGTCTGGGCTGCGAGTACGCCGGCACCATCGTGCGCGGCGGCGGCGAGTCGCTCCAGGTGATGCCCGATGAGGCGGCTGGCAAGCTCTTCGAGCGGTTGCGCCTCCTCGGCGAGTCTTTGTGCCGAGACGGACGCTTCGACGACGAGACGCTCGCGAAGGTCGCGTCGACGGAGCGTCTCTCTCCGGCTGCCGCGGTCGCGATGTCGGTCGCGATGAAGGTAGTGCCGGTCACTCAGTTCTACTGGAACGGACAGCTCAAGAAGAACGGCGCGTGGGACAGGCGGTTCGCCGCCCCGTACGGGCAGGCGGCGCGGTAGGGTTCACGCTGCGGGTCGGCTCGTTCCTGCCCTGCCGTTCGCGGATTCGAAGGGTCGATCGCTGTCCCACGGTGGGACACTCTTGTTGTGTACACGGGTGCGCACAAGGCCCGCCCGTGGTTGCCGGAGGGAGGTGCAGCGTCGTGCCCTCAACTCACGCTGCAGGCGGTAGTGGCTCTGGCGAGGCGAGTCGGCAGGGGTTCAATACCAGGCTGCCGACGACGCAGCTTGGCAAGTGGTCCATGTGGCTCGCGTTGGCCTTCGTGGCGATGTTCGCCGTCAATTCGATCTTCGTGGGGGCCTTCGGAACGAGCACGGACCCGGGTTGGCGAGCGTTCAGTTCGACGTATCTGCCCTACTACGGCATTGGGATGTTCGCGATCGGCTTCGTGGCGGGTGTCGTTGGGCTGGTCGCCATTCTCAGGCAGAAGGAGCGTTCGCTCATCACGTTGCTGACGATCGTACCAACGCTGTTCGTGACGATGTTCCTGCTCGGCGAGTTCCTCGTCCCGCACTAGACGCGACAGACCGGTCGTCTGCCCGCTATCCTTGGTGGGTCCTGATGCTGATCAAGGAGTGACACCATGACGACCGCATGCGCGCGCCACATTCTGGTCTCCACCGAGGAACAAGCCAACGACCTCAAGCGCCAGATCGACGAGGGCGCAGACTTCGGCGAACTCGCTCGCCAGTTCTCGCAGTGCCCGTCGGGCCGTGGCGGCGGCGACCTCGGGACATTCATGCCCGGACAGATGGTCAAGGAGTTCAACGACGTCTGCTTCGGGGAGGAGTACGCCGTGGGCGAGGTCCAGGGTCCCGTAAAGACCCAGTTCGGCTACCACCTCATCGAGGTCACGAAGAGAGGCTGATTCGGCGGGAGGCCTCCGAGCGATTGGGGCGTCCGCCGACGCGATAGCTATCCGGTACCACGCTAGGCTGCCTCGTCCGGCTCACGCATCCAGAACTCGACGAACTCGCTGGCTCGGCCATCGGGCTCCAGATGGATGACCCACAGGTTGTGGTACGTGCGTGCTTGGGTATCGTCGATGCTTGCGGGATACGACGTGACACCTCGCACCACCGAGACCGCCCCGTCGACCAGCACGGTGTACTCGAAGGTCCAGTCGGTCTTGGAGTCTCGCTGGCTTACCCACCAGCGCGCTATCTCGTCTCGGCCTGTCTTCGGAGGCCGATACGGAGTCGCATAGTAGCGCGCGTCTTCGGTGAAGAGCGCGGTCACTGCTGCCGGGTCATCCGACCTCCACGCTGCGATGTAGTCCTCCATCCACGAATCGATCATGGTTCGCCCCCGATCGGCTGGGTGTCACTTCGGCTTGTGCCCGAGTGTCGTTCGATTTCCACGCATGCCAGGGCACTGGGCCGCGTCTTTTCGCCGACCATAGGAGGCGACGGGATGAACGCCGTGCTTGGTAAGCTGTGAGCATCGGCGTACAGCTCGAGGCGTTCGAGGCCGATATCAGGGGGAGCGTTGTGATTCAGTCGGACTGTCGGAGGCGTGGATGGCTGGTGGCACGCAACGAGCCGGAACGACGCCGTGGCCGCAGCGGGGATGGCGGCTGGGGGTCCTTGCCGCGTTGGTGTTGGCCTGCGTAACGGCAAGCGGTTGTCTTGCCCTGCAGCGCGCACCTGACGGGACGCTTTCGCTCACCACCGTCTCGCCCGACGCAATCGCTGACAAGGGCGCCGCGAAGGCTGTGACCACGGAGTCGGAACCATCCGAGCCATCCGAGCCGCACGCGGAGGAGAAGCCGCCAGCTGACGTGGGGACGTCTTTCGCGACGGGCTCGTGGCGGGTCACCGTCACGTCGGTCAAGCCGCATACGAAGATGTCCAACGGCCGGAAGCCCAAGAAGGGCAACCTCCTGATATACGTCAACGTGAAGGTCACCAACATCGGCACGTACACGGATCTCGTCGTCAAGCCGACCCAGTTCTGGTTGACGGACCCCTCGGGCGAGAGGGTCAAGCCGTTCAAGACGGATCTCGTTGCGTTCAACGCGCAACAGGTGCGCCCGATTCAGGTGGCAATGGGCGGGCACACGACGTTCGTCTACGAGATTCCCAAGAGCTCGACGGGCTACGACTTCCACTTCAAGAAGCGCAAGGTGTCTCCGACGGTCTATTGCTGGCGGGTGTGGTAGCCGGCCGGATGGCCCGCGACAAGGCGGTACTTCTCGCAATACTGTCAAGACGACGCGCTAGCGGTCCGATAAACAGCAGGTCGATACATCTTTCCGTCAGGGATTGGCCGGCACGTGGATTACCTGCGCTTGACCAGTCTGTTTGTGGTGGGCACCGCGAGCATCGTGCTCGCCCTTTCCGTGTACCACAGAAACCAGCGCAACCCCTCCCACAGGGCCTTCGCGGCGGCAGTGTTCTCTGTGGTTCTGTGGTTGATCCTCTCCTTCGCCGCCGAGCAACCGCAGTTCGCCTTGGTTGCCTTGTCGCTAAGCCGCCTTGCGCTGGCGACCGCGATCTCGGCGAGCGGCTTCCTTCTCTACTTCGCTCTCACCTTCCCGACGGCCGAGCTTCAGCAGCATTTTGGCTGGCGCCTGTTCCTGGGCAGCTACTTCGTGTTCGCCTTCCTTACCGCGTTCACCCCCTTGGTCATCAGCGGGGTTGCGGTCCAAGAATCGGGCACCACCGTGATTCCGGGTCAGTTCTATACGGTCGTCGCAGCGTGGGTCGTGGCTGGCGTGACGATGCCGCTCGCCGTCATGCTGCTCAAGCTGCGAAGCGCCCGAGGGCGGGCTCGCGCACAGATAGCGTACGTGCTTCTGGGAGTGACGCTGTTCTCGGTCGTGTCACTGACCACCAGTGCTCTTGTACCTCTGATCAGCGGCACTGATGCTCTCGGTTCGCTGGATGTCTTCTCGGCGCTCGTCTTGGTGGCGTTCACAGCGTACGCGATGGTGAAGCATCGCTTTATGGACGTGCGGCTCGTCGTCCTTCGCGGCGCAGTCTACTCGGGTTTGGTGATAGGGCTCGGCATTCTGCTGGCAGCCGTTGCCACGCTCGCACGCGCTCAGCTGACGAGCGTTCTGAGCGTTGACCCCGAGGTTCTGTTCGCAGTGACCACCGTGGTCGCGGTTCTTGCCTTCGCCCCGATCGCCCGGAGCCTCGAGCGCTTGACTGACCGCTACTTCTACCGCCGCACGTACGATCCGCAACGACTCCTGAGCCGGCTCGGCTCTCTCATGTCCTCGACACTCGATGTTCGAGATCTGGCCCTCATCCTGTCCGAGGAGTTGCGCGAGGGAATGCGGCTGACGTTCTCGGCGGTCGTTCTCGACCATGCCTCGACGCTCGAAGGGTTGGGCGCGGGAGTGACCCTGCCGTCCGATGCGCTGGAGCCGCTCATGAAGCTGAGCCAGCCTGGCATGACGCTGTACGCGGATGATCTCGAGACCGAGCCCGAGACCGCTGCAACACTCGCTTCGAACCAGATACGCGTCGTCGTGCCGCTCTCAAGCGGGGGAACCGTCTTGGGCGCACTCGTGCTGGGCGACAAGCTCTCAGGCGAGATGTTCACCTCCGATGACCACAGCTTCCTCGAGATCCTGCGTGACGAAGCGACGATCTGCGTGCGCAACGCGCTGCTGTTCGACGATCGCAATCAGCGTGTGAGAGAGCTCAGCGCTCTGAACACGCTGGCGTGGGCGCTCGGCCGAGACACTCAGTTCGACGCCGTGCTCGATCGGGCCATAGGCCAAGTCATGCAGGTCACAGACGGAGAGTCCGGCTCGATCATGCTTGTCGAGCCGGACGGGCTGACACTCAGGATCGGCGCTGCCCGCGGCCTGTCGGAAGACGTGGTCCAGTCCACCATCGTTCGGATGGGCGAGGGTATCGCCGGGTGGGTCGCCAAGCACCGAAAGCCACTGATCCTCGTGGACGCGCAGCCCAACAACGGTTTCACAAGCGAACTGGAGCGGCAGGGAATCCGATCGGCACTGAGCGTACCGCTCGTTTCGAAGGGCGAAGTCATCGGCGTGCTCAACGTCAGCAAGGCGAAGTCCCCCGAGGCGTTCAGCAAGCAGAACCTCAAGATCGTCGCCTCGTTCGCCGGCCAGCTTGCTGTGGCGATTGAGAACGCCCGGCTCTATGTCGACCTCGAGAACACGTTCCTCGGCACGATCGGGGCGCTCGCTGCAGCCGTGGACGCCAAAGACCCCTACACATACGGTCACTCGAGCGAGGTAACCGAGTACACCATCGCAATAGCACAACGAATGGGGCTCGGCGAGGCCGAACTCGAGACGCTTCGAATCGGCGCGTTGCTGCACGACATTGGCAAGATCGGCATCGACGGGGCCATCCTCAACAAGCCCGGCCGGCTTACCGCCGAGGAGTTCGACATCATCAAGGGCCATCCAGACATCGCGGCCAACATCCTGGGGTCGCTCGAGTTCCTGAGCGAGGTCGTGCCTTTGGTCCAGCACCACCACGAGAACTACGCGGGCGGCGGCTACCCCGCCGGCATCGCCGGCGAGCAGATCCCCCTGGGTGCGCGGATCATCGCGGTGGCCGACGCGTTCAACGCGATGACATCGGATCGCCCGTACCGAGCTGCGCTGCCGCGAGAGAAGGCGATCCAGGAGCTGGTCAAGAACTCCGGCACCCAGTTCGACCCCGATGTGGTCAACGCGTTTCTCGGGATCACCGCTTCCGCGGGCTCGGCCTAGGGCACTTGTGCGGCGCCCGAACGTCGCGCGAAGTGCGACCGCGGGTCCGTTCCCCCGTACTGCTGCGTCCGCAACCTAAGGGTTCTGCGAGCGGCGCATCGCCATGCGGATCGAGGCGTCTCGGGTGTGTATGGGGCGATCGCCCGCGATGAAGGAGCCGATTGCGGGGACAAGCTAATGAGCGCGTGGGTTTGTGCCGAGTATCACAAGGTACGGACGGTCGCGCTGATGGGCGCATGGAGGCTGTGGGTGGCAAGCCCACAAGATGGACGGTAGGCATGATCACGGAGAGGCGAACGACAAACGCGGATGCGACGCTTGGCTTCAGGGGGCCCGAGTGCCCGGTCGACGTGAGCGTCATACTGCCTGCCTTCAACGAGTCGGAGAGCATCGAGGGCATGTACGGACAGGTCGTGGGTGTTCTCGACCGAGAAGACCATTCGTTCGAGATCCTGTTCGTAGACGATGGCTCGACCGACGATACGTGGCTGCACATCGAGGGCTTGACCGCCAAAGACAGCCGCGTGCGAGCCATCAGACACAGACGTAACTGCGGCAAGGCCACTGCTCTCGCAAATGGCTTCACCTTCGCGCGCGGCGAGATCATGGTGACCTCCGACGCCGACATGCAGTACGACCCGATGGACATAGTCCGTGTCATCGAGAAGGTGCGGGCCGGGTACGACGTGGTCTCGGCGTACAAGGTCATACGCCGAGATCCTCTCAGCAAGCGGCTGCCTTCCAAGTTCTTCAACTGGTTCGTGCGAGCGACCAGCGGCGTTGAGCTTCACGACTTCAATGCCGGTCTGAAGGCCTATCGGTTCGAAGCCGCTGACGACCTCGTGCGCTACGGCTACGGCGAGCTGCATCGCTTCTTCATCCTGCTCGCAGCGCAGATGGGCTACACGGTCGCAGAGGTTCCCGTCGAGAGCCTGCCTCGGACCAACGGTCACTCGAAGTACGGTGCCGAACGCTACATCCGGGGTGCGCTTGACTTCGCGACGGTGTTCTTCCTTTCGAAGTATCGGGAGCGACCCTTGCACTTCTTGGGATCGTTCGGTCTGGCTCTGGGAGCGCTAGGAGTGGCGATACTCGGCTACTTGGGGTACGTCGCGTTGTTCTTGGGCGAGGCCATTGGCAACCGCCCGATGCTCGACGTCGCAATGCTGCTGGTTCTCGCAGGAATGCAGCTTGTCGTCTTCGGTCTGTTGGCCGAGATGGTCAACAACATGGAACGCGGCCCCGCCGGTCGCGAGAAGATCTCCAAGGTGATCGGCGTCGACCGCCGAGGAGACAGCCTCATTGCCACGCCGGTCCAGGTCGAGCGGAGAGGCACGCGCCGCCTCGAGGTCGTCGAGCCGAGACTGCAGCTCGAGCCGGGGGCCTCGCCCGAGACCGCGAGCGACTACCTCCATGCGCGGGATGTCGCCGCTGGCCTCAGGGGTATCGAGCCCGAGTCCGAAGGAATCTAGGCCGGAGACTGGCTGCGTATGGCATTCGGTCTGCGACGCGCTAGCCTCTCAGCATCGGCGTGGGGTCGCGTCACGGGTGGATCGGCGCGCTTTCAGGTTCGCTGGGGGGATTGAACGCGTGGCCAAGGATCGTTGGGTCGTCGGGGAATACCGCGGTCTGGACGGCCTCAGGGCCGTCGAGGCCGACTGGCGCCGGCTCTACGACCAGATGCCCCATCCTGCGATGCGACACTCCTTCGAGGCCTTCTCGGTCTTCCTCGACACGGTGTGCCCCGCGCCGGACAAGGTGCGATTCGTGACGTTGAGTGACGGGGAGCGGGTCCGTGCGATCATGCCGATCGAGGAGCGCAGTGAGCCGGGCCTGGGTGTTGCGCTTCGGGTCTGGGGAGTCCCGTGGAACAACCAATGGCGACCCAACGACGTCATCGCGCTTGAGGATGATGCACGCGAGGCCCTGCTGTCGGCTGCCGTCCAGTATCTGCGCCGTCAACCGCGTCGGCCCGCGATTCTGGTGATTGGACCGAGTTCGGACGAGTCTGTGCTGTGGAGGCAGCTCGACCGGTTCGGGCGCACGCAGTTCTCCTTCAACGACGGGGCGGAGTACGTGATGCCCGCCAACAGGTCTTGCGAGGAGTTCATCTCTAGCCTGTCATCGAAGTTCCGCACCCAGATCCGCAAGGCGATTCAGCGATTCGAGGCGCTGCCTGGCGCGACGTACGTACGGGCAGTGGACCCGAGGGACGTTGAGGTCGAATTCGAACATCTCCTGTGTGTCGAGGGCTCGGGCTGGAAGGGCGAGCGCGGGACCGCAATCAATCAGCATCCCGAAGTCGAGGCGTTCTACCGAGGCTTGACCGAACGCCTCGTCGATGACGGTCACTGCGAGATCAACGCACTACACGCGGAAGGCAAGTGCATAGCCGCCGAGCTGTGCATCCAGACCAGAAGACACGTTGATAGGCCCAAAGGGGGCTACGACGAGGAGTACGCCTTCTGCGCTCCTGGCAAGCTCGTCACGCACAAGGGTCTTGAGTGGAGCTGCGAGGACCCCAGCATCGACGTCTTGAGCTCGGGAAGCGATGCGCCGTGGCTGCAAGCGTGGCATCCGATTCCCAAGGAGTTGCGCCGCGCATACGTCTCGCTGCGCCCCGTGTCGGGCCGGCTTGTGCTCGCGCTGCTCCGGTTCCGCTACGGTCCGCTCCGAAGGCTCGTGCGCACGGCGAGACAGCGCCGGGCGGGATCTAGGCGCCACACGCAGCCGAAGCGCGGCCGTGACGCCGGATGAGCGGTGCCCCAGGCCACGGGGTCAGCGGGACGCCTTGGGGGGCGTCCTGTTCTTCGATCCCATCGCACCGACGAGCCGTCTGCCGGTAGCGATCGCGGCCGCGTAGAGCGCGCCCTTCGCGTCGTCGCCTACGAAGCTGGTCAACGGCTCTTCAAGGTCGGTCCACTCGTACTTGTATGGTTCGTCGCCCCAGCCCAGGTCGTATGGCTCCCACCCACGCTCGAAACACGAGCGCACGATGAACCCGTGTAGAAGCTGTCCAGGGGAGTAGGTCGCGTAGGAATCGTCGAAGCCGACAATCAGGCAGTAGAGACGACGCCGATGGAGCGCGTGCAGGGACGCAGAGATCGTCGCGCCGTCGACCCGAATCCTGGAGACCAGACCGGCCGGGCTTGTCGCGAGCCCGGTGCGGAGCAGCACGTAGCTCTCTTCGAATAGGTCGGTGCGATTCCCCGCCGTGTTGTGCCGCGCGCGTACGAACTCGACCAAGCGCTCCATCGTCGGAAGGACCTGCGGGTCCCCGGGTTCGAGAAACTCCATCTCCACATCACCGACGAGGCCAAGGCGCCTGTGCTTGCGGCTGAGGTTGTAGCGCAGGCTGCGGCCCCGTGAGGCCAGATAGTCGTCGTACGTTCCTTCGATTGGGACGTAGGGCGCAGACGTCTGTTTCACGACACGCAAGCGCGCGCGTATCGGCTCGATGGCTGTCGCATCGCCGCGGACGTTCGTGAGGAAGAGCAGCTCGCTTCGTGCCCCTCGTGACAAGATATCGAGTGCCTCGCCTACGAAATGGTCGACGGTGGTGTTCGCGCCCGCCGCATCGAACAGCACGTCGCCGTAGTCAAGCGCGCGGGGTCCGCCAAGCCAGGCGATCAGCCTCATGCCGTTGTTGCGAATGCGACACGCAGGGAAGATGCCGACGACTTTGTCGTCCTCTCGGCCGACCACGATCATCGGTGTCGCTCCGCTTGCCGCTCCAACCGTTCGCATCCACAGCTGCACGTATGCGTACGTTTGGAAGACGTGGGGCGCCGAGGAGACCTCAAGTGCCTCCCATTCCCGCTTGAGCTGGTGGAGCCCGTCGGCACCCTCATACAGCTCGAAGGCCATCCCGTTGGCGGTCACTGCTCTGCTCCGGGCGTCCACAAGAGCGCCGGTGGTTCCCAGCCCTCAAGCCCGAACGCGTTCGCTCCAATCGCGCTCTCGGGCAGCGGGCGGCAGTCTCGGCGGTACCGATCGGGAACGAAGCGAGACGGCAGCGTTGCGCACGCCGAAGTAGTGATCGCTCATGAAGAAGCGAAGCAGCGCCGTGGATTCGCCAAGCGTGAACAGACGACGTCGTAGTTCGAACGGGTCGGAGCCACCCTTCTTGATCATGAAGGCCGCTTCGAAACCTGCCGAGCGAACGACCTCTTTGGCCGTGTCGGAGCGGCGACCGTATGGGTAGGCGAAGGTCCGCGGCGCGAAACCGTGACGTTCGAACAGCTCTGCGGCTCCAAAGATCTCTCGCTCTATCTCTTCGGCGTCGGAGCCGATCAGCGGCAGATGACCGAGCCCGTGGGAACCGATCTCGATCTTCTGCGCCGCGATGCCGTCCATATCATCCCAGGTCAGGAACTCCATCGTCTGCCCGTGGCACCCGACGAAACCAGCGATGACGAACATGGTGGCCGGCGCGGAGAACTCGCGAAGCACCGGTAGGGCACAGTCGATGATCGAGCGGCCGCCATCGTCGAACGTGATCACCACATCACGAGGACCGCTCGCTTCTCCGGCAAGGAAGTCGCCCATGCTTCGAAACGAGAAGCCCCACTCGGCCATGTGGGTGAGCTGGCGGCGGAAGCGCTCGCGTGCCGTACCGACGTCGCCTCCGGTGAGCGACGCGAGGTCGTGGTAGAGAAGGACTTTCGTCCCCGCCGTCTCGAGACCCCTCACCGAACTCCGTTTCCGCTCATCCGACGCCGTGCACCGACCCCTCCACGCTACAATGGCGCAGGCGCCACGTATGCACGTACCTGCCCGGGAGACTCATTGCGCATTGTATACCTTGCCAATTCGAGGTGGCCGAGCATCCGGGGTGCTGAGCGGCTGATGCTGAGCTTGCTCGAATACGGACGCTCTCAAGGTCACGAGGTCTGTGTCATCGCTCCCGCGGAATCTGCGATCCACGAAGCCTGTCGGGGTCGGGGGCTTCGTTCGGAGGCCGTCGAGTTTCGCCTCTCTCCCGCGGCAATCTCTCATCTCCGCGTGCTTCTGCGTGACCTGCGGCCCGACATAGTGCACGGCATGAGCATCTACCCTGTCGCCTTCGTGCGGTGGCTGCGTCTGCTTCCTCGAGGCCGCAGCGTGGGATTCTTCGCCTACGTGAGTATCGACCCGAGCTCTACGCTCCCGGTGGCCGCGAAGCGCTTCCGTCGAACGCTGCTCGCGATGCGAAATGCGATCTCGCGTCTCGAAGCTCCCAAGCTCGACGCGATCTTCACTCCGTCGGGCGCGGTCGCGAGGCGACTCGAGGCACTCGGCATCCACGGCCGTGTCGTCGTCGTGTCGGGAGCGATCGATCCCGAGAAGATCGAGTCTGAAGCGCGGTGCCAGCTGGACATCCCTGCTGGTCATCCGCGCATAGGCTACGCAGGCTTCCTCGAGCCGCTCAAGGGCGTCGACGATCTCATCACCGCCTTCGCACGCATCGCCCCGGATCTTCCTGGCGCTGTTCTGCTCGTCGCGGGCGAGGGTCCTGAAGAAGAGCGCCTGCGCGCGCTCTCGCAAGCGCTCGGGGTCTCAGACCGGGTCTTTCTCATGGGCTACCTCAATCCGGTCGCTCCGTTTCTCGCCTCGCTCGACGTCTTCGCCTCTCCGTCTCACTCAGAGACGCTCGGCAAGAGTATCTTGGAGGCGATGGCGCTAGGCGTCCCGTGCGTGTGCACGGCGTCGGGGGGCCCCGACGAGTTCGTCACAGACGGCGAGAACGGGCTGATGGTGCCGCGGTCCGACCCTGAATCGCTCGGTGCGGCGATTCTCCGGCTGCTGCAAGATACCGAGCTTGCGTCTCGTATCGGCGAGCGGGGGCGTGCGACTGCGCTTGAGGCCCGTCACCTCAGGGCGGTGACGATCGAGCGGGTCTTCGCCGAGTACGAGAACGCGGTTGTCGGCCGCGAGACCGACGACGCGACATGAGCACCGAGGAGGGCGCGGTGACCCGCAGGACGAGCGTGGCCCGTGGCACCGTCCTCGGCATCACCGCGCAGTTCTGGCAGCTGCTGACGGCATTTCTGCTGTATCACTTCCTCGCCGACCTGCTCGGTCCGAAGGGATTCGGGCAGTGGCGGGTGACGCTCTCAGTGCTCAACTACTTGGAGATGCTGCTCTACAGCGGGTTGGTTCAAGTGGCCGCGAAGCGCCTTGCCCAGGACCCGGGCAATCGGGCGGTCATCGAACGTGGATCGTACTTCGCGCAGTCTGTGCTTGCGGGCACGCTGTTCGTTGGGCTGCAGCTCGGTGCCGGGGTGATCGCGTCGCTGCTGCGCGAGCCCGACCTCGAGCCGTTCATCCGCATCGCCGCTCTCGACCTGCCCTTCATCGCCGCTTTCGTGCTCGCGAGTAGCATCCGGCTCGGCCGTCACGACTTCGCTCGTCAGGCATTCGGGATGACGGTGTACTCGACGGCGAAGTTCGTCGCGATCGGTGCGCTCGTATGGCGCGGCTTTTCGGTGCCTGGTGCGCTGGTCGGTAATGCCGTCGCATCGATCGTTGGATTCATCGTCATGTTCACGCCCTGGGAGCGCGTCCACGTTTCGTTCAAGCGCACGCTGGGCGAAGCCCGCGGGATGGGACTCGAGGCGGTGCCCTTCCTGACGCAGAGCCTTGTGGCCGGCGCCTTTGGCGACTCAGGCCTTTGGTTCGTGCAGGCCTTCAGGGGCAGCGCGACGGCAGGGCTCTACGGAGCGGCTGCGGCGTTGTCCGAGATCTCGACATTCCTCTTCGCAGGTCTCAGCCGCGTGCTCTTCCCTTCGGTCGCCAGAGCGGGTGCCGAGAAGGAGGAGGGGCTGGTAGCGCGCTATGCGACCCAAGGCGTGCGCCTTGCGCTGTTCATCAGCGTGCTGGGTGTCGCGGTGATAGCCGCAACGGGGCGCGAGGCGCTCGTCTTCGTCTACACGCTTGCGTTCGCCGCCGCGGCTCCGGCGTTCACTGTCCTGATGATCGCCGCCGTCGGGCACAACGTGCTCGAGACATGCACGAGCGTGCTGATGGCGCGCGGTCAGCGCCGGCAAGCCCTCACCATCATCATCGTGGCCACCGTGTTCGAGGTCGCATTGCTCGCGGTCGTCACGCCAAGGTACGGTCTGGTCGGGGCCGCATCCGTCGCGGCGCTCTCGGCCGCATTGGCGGGCACCGCGGCGGTGTGGACACTGCGCGCGCTGCTCGGTGCTCGGGTCGGATGGACGTTGCTTCGCACCACGGCGGCCGCGGCTGTTGTCGGAGCGGGGCTCGCGTTGGCCCATCCTGTTGGGTTCTGGCTGATTCCCGCCTACCTGGTGGCCGGCGCGGTCTACGTGGCCTTGCTGCTGCTCTTCCGAGAGATCGACTCCGACGACCTGCGCTCTTTGCGCGCTGTGGCGACAAAGACGGGCTAGCTCGGGGTCGACGGTCTCGGCTAGCTGCGCGATGCCACCGGAGCAGGCGTGGGATGTAGCGTCTCGGCCACGAATCCCAGCCACTGAAGCGCGAGGTTCACCACGAGAAGTGGTACGACAAGCACGATCTTGACGTCAGTCGCGTTCGCCTTGAGGATCCTGCCAAAGCTGCCAAGCCGATTGCTGACGTACCCGCCGATTGCGACCTTGCGCGAGAACTGCTTCTTTGCGCGCCCGCGTCTAAAAGACCAGCTCGCGAACTCGGCGAAGCTCGTGCGAGCCGGGTGCTCCAAGACTGCCTCGGGCACGAACGCGATGCGCTTGTTGGCGGCGATGAGACGGTGGCTGAGCTCGGTGTCCTCTCCTCCGTGCGTCATGGACTCGTCGTAGCCCCCCATCTCACGCAGGACGGCGACCCGGATCGCCGAGTTGCCCGACGGAAGGTTCTCGGTGGTTCCATCGGGATGCACGACGAACATGGTCGCGTAGCCGGCGTTGCCTCCCGCGGGGAATCCGAGAGCCGAGATCGAGTCGCCCACGAACCCCGACGGCGGGATCCGCAGTACGCCCGCCGCTGCATCGATGGTCGGGTCATCGAGCGCGCCGAGAAGCCCGCCAAGCCAACCGGGCTGTGGTTCGCAGTCGTCATCGGCCCACACGAGTATCTCGCCACGGATGGCCTCGAGGACTCGGTTGCGGTTGTAGCCGAACCCTCTTCGCGCGGGCACCTCGATCCACCGGCCGCCCGCCGCGTCGGCGGTCTCTGTAGGCGCGTCGACGTCGCAGGATTCGACCACCACAACGACCTCGCCCTCGCCCCGTGGCATCAGCGCGAGCAGGTGAGCCACGAGGTGCTCAAGTTGGGGGATACGTGTCCGTGCGATGACGCCGAAGGATACTCGCGGGTTCTCAGGGGTCATCCACCAAGTCCTGTTCGACTCGTGCACTCCGGACTCACGATGGACGGTCTCGGCGCGTTCATGTCCTCTATGATAGCGGTTGGCGCAGCTCAAGGCGGGCGGGACGACTGGACCACAGCGCGGCCACGACGCGCGCGCATCGCTTCGGTGCGGGCCCCGCCAGACCGATAGTGAACATATGAGCACCGTAGAGGCGACAGTGTCCCAAAGCGAAATGCAGCGCACCGGCCAGTCTGTGCCCGACTCGTCGTCGCGCAGTCGTTCGCTGTGGACGCTCCTTGCGCTCTGCGTCGCCGGGGCGATCCTGAGGGTCAGCACGCTGACGACTCGCGGCCTCTGGCAGGACGAGGCAGCGCAGATCGAGCAGTTCAGCGGCACCTTGTGGCAGACGATACAGAGCCAGATCGGCGGCACTCACCCCCCGCTCTTTCACGTGCTGATGCACTTCTGGACCCAGGCCTTCGGGACATCCGAGGCGGCGCTGCGGTCGTTCTCGGTTCTGGTGGGGATTCTGTCCATCCCGGTCGCGTACTGGGCTGGCACCACGCTGTACAACCGGACGGTCGGGCTTCTCGCCGCGGGCATCCTGGCGTTCTCCCCCTACCACATTTGGTATTCGCAAGAGGCACGTATGTACACGATGATGACCTTCTTTGGGTTGCTGTCGATCACCTGCTTCGTGAACGCAATGCGTGAGAACACAGCGCGGCGCTGGGCAGCCTACTTCGCCGTGACGCTCTGCGGGTTGTTCACTCAGTACTTCTTCCTGCTCCTCCTTGGCGGGCAGTTCCTCTACTACTTCTTCGTCGAGATTCTGCAACGTGAGATGCGTCTCGGTCGCGATGGGCAGAGAGTAGCCACGTGGAGACACCCTCTTGGGTTGTTCACCGACGCCCCTACGCTCGCGCCGTGGCTGCTTGTCAGTTCAGGCCTCGCGGCGTGCGTGCTCACCTGGATGTACTGGGCGGTCTTCTTCACTCCGACGGGGCCCAGCTCCATGGTCAGCTCCCTGTCCTCCACCGGGCTGGGATACGGCGCGCCGGGACCCAGCCTCGCCCTGCGGTTCAACGACATAGGGACAACGCTGATCGAGGTGCTGACGGGCTTCCACCCGCCTTGGATAGTCTACGGACTGGTAGCCATGTGGCCGCTGGTCATCTACTTCGTGATGCTGTTGCTCGGCGTTGGGCGGCACGTGCGCGCACAGACGGTGCTGCTTCTGTTCTCGATGATCAGCGGAACGATGGTCATCTGGACGCTTGGCCAGTGGCAGGGCGTGGTGCTCCTGTCCCGCTACCTCATGGGGATGGCCTCGGCGGGCCTTCTGGTCGCGGCGGTGCTGATCGACATGATTCCGATCGGCATTCGCCGGCCGTTGATCTCGCTTGCCGTCGTTCTCGCTGTTGCATCCTGGACCAATCAATCCTTCGATCGAACCGTCATGGGACGCTACGAGAACCGCGAGTCAGTTGCGTATGTGGCGAGGAGCGCCAGGCCAGGCGACACGATAATCTACGAACCCTTCTACATCGACAGGATTGTCGAGTACTACCTGCCCCGAGACCTCGTTGCCTACGGTCTGCCGATGTTCAGTGCCAAGGGCGGATTCAGGGACTCGGCCCCGCTGCTGGGCCAAGATCTCGACCGCACCATCGGACCCTCGCGACGGGTCTGGGTGATTCTCGGCTTCCAGAACGTCAAGGACATCCTGGCAACGACCCGCATCACGCAAGGGTGGTTCGCGAACAACGGCTACACGCTTGCGGAGGTGCGCGAGTTCAACAAGGTCCGCGTCCTCCTCTACGAGGGTGATGGCTCTCGCGATTCGGTGTTCTCGCCGAGCGAGGGGGACTGACGTGACCGGCCGCATGACATCTCGGCGTAGAGTCTACCAGCGCGCGACCCGCGTCCTGGTCGTCGCCTCGGTCATCTTCGCCCTGGTCTACTTGAAGTGGCTTCTGTTCGACGCGCGTCCCAGCAATCCGCTGCTCTACGCGATGCTGCTGGGGGCCGAGCTGTTCAACGTGGCTCAGGCCATGGGCTTCTGGTACACCATCTACCGTCAGGACTGGATCGAGCCACCCGATGCCGAGTTCGGCCCTCACGCACGAGACGGTCGACGTATTCATAACCGTCTGCGGTGAGCCGACCGAGGTTGTCGAGCGCACGATACAGGGAGCCATGGCAATCAGGCATCCTCGCAAGAAGGTATGGGTGCTTGACGACGGGATGTCTCCCGAGATCGAGATGATCGCCGCGCTGAACTGTGCGGGGTATCTCACCAGGTCTGATCGGATCGGCGCAAAGGCCGGCAACATCAACGCAGCGCTGGGTCGGACTGACGGCGACTTCATCGTCATCTTCGACGCGGACCACGTGCCCAAGCCGGAGTTCCTCGAAAGGACGATGGGGGCGTTCGCGAAGGGCATCAGTGGGCTTCGTCCAGACACCGCAGTCCTACGGGAATCGCACAGAGAACCGGGTTGCCGCCGGAGCGGAAGACCAGCTCGATATCTTCTACGGCCCGATCATGCGAGGTCGGACCAATCGGGGAGCGGTGTTCTCGTGCGGCACGAACGTCATCTTCCGTCGCGCAGCGTTCGAGGCCGTCAACGGCATGCCCGAGGACTCGATCACCGAGGACCTGCGGATCTCACTGCAACTGCTCGACGTGAACTACGGAGCTGTGTACGTGCCAGAAGTCCTCGCGGAGGGCATCGGGCCGGTCGATGTCGCGGGCTACTTCAGCCAGCAGTCAAGGTGGGCCCGCGGCGGTCTCGAGATTCTGTTCAAGCGTCGCCCGTTCTCGGTGCGGATGCGGATGGCCGCTCGTATCGAGTATGGGCTGAGCTTCTTGTACTGGTTCACGGGACTCGCATATCTCGTCTACCTCATCCTGCCCATCGCGTACCTGCTCTTCGGCTTGCGTCCCGTTCAGGTTCCCAACCAGTACCCGTCCTACTTCCTGCCCTATCTGGTCGTCACGCTTGCGACGATGGCCTATGCCACGGAGTTCAGAATCAACTTCCGGGCGCTGTGGTTCACGCTGGGCTCGTTCCCCGTGCACGTGGGCGCGGTGTGGAGCGCCCTGTTCGGTCGGCGAGCCGAGTTCGTGGTGACCGCGAAATCGGGAGGCAGTAGGTCCCTGAGACCCGTCGTGGTGCACATCTTCTTCATCGCGCTGCTTGCATACTCGATCGTCTTCGGTTTGGCCGTGCAGGGCTTCACGCCGTCGACCACCAACAACGTGGCGTTCGCGCTCGGGCACATCCTGGTTCTGTCGGGGTTCGTGCGCTACGCCATGCGCCCCGTCGTCGATGCGAGAACTCGACTACAATTCGAGTACGCAGCTGGAGGCAGCCGATGAGTCTGCCTAGGATCAGTCAAGACGCAGGTCGCTTGAGGAGTTGTGCGACGTGAGGCGCAGCATGCTCGACGGGATCGCTTGGATAGCCACGGTCGCGCTCGGTCTTGGGCTCGCAATCGCGCCTGTGGCGTGCGCGCCGGCTGAGGCGCCCCAGACCCCGCGATCCAGCACCCCAACTGCTGCGATGGAGCCAACCCAGGCTGCCGAGCCATTCGAGGTCGGCAAGGTCGAGCTCCGCCGGTTGGCGCGGCGTACGTGGGTGTGTTCCGCCCGCCCGCACCCTACGATGTCGGCTCCTTGCGTCAGTACGAGGAGTTCACTGACAAGCAGCCCGCGCTACTCATGTGGTTTCAGCCGTGGGACGAGGAGGGCACCAATGAGTTCGATCCGGCGCTCGTCGTCTCAACGTTCCAGCGCGGCGCGGTTCCGCTGATCACGTGGGAGCCGTGGAATCCCGGCGGCGACCCGAACTACCTGAAGAACCCCGAGAAGCAGCCTGACTACCAACTCAGGGACATCCTCGACGGGAAATACGACGACTACATCCGCTCATGGGCGCGGGGAATCAAGTCGGTCAAAGGCCCGGTCATGCTGCGGCCGATGCACGAGATGAACGGTAGCTGGTACCCCTGGTGCGGCCGGGTCAACGGCAACACGCCGGCTCAGTTCCGTGATGCGTGGCGCCACGTTCACGACATCTTCGAAGAAGAGGGCGTCGAGAACGTCACATGGGTGTGGTCCATCAACGCAACAGGCTCGCCGAACACCGCTGAGAACGCGTACGCGCTCTACTACCCCGGAGACGAGTACGTCGACTGGACGTCGGCCAGTGGCTTCAACTGGGGTACGAGTCGATCGTTCACACGGTGGCAGGAGTTCGACGAGATCTACTCTCGAGGTGCTCGCCTACCTTCGAGAAGTGGACAAGCCCATCGTGCTCTCCGAGTTTGCCAGTGTCCCGGACGGCGGCGACAAGGCGGCGTGGATAGTCGACTCGTACGACCGTATCCGGACCCGCCACCCGGAAGATCTGCTGCGGTCGTCTACTACGACAAGTACGAAGAGGGCCTGAAGAACAAACAGGCCTGGCAGATCGACAGCTCGCCTGAGAGTGTAGAAGCGTATCGTGATGCACTTTCCGATCCGCACTTCGTTGGCGCGCCGATACCGGGCTTGGCCGAGTGGGCGAACTCCCTCTCCGAGAAGGAATGGAGCGAGCTTCGCTCGATTCCGCCGATCTACTAGTCCGCTTGAGCCCACGCTCTCGGCCTGTGCCCTCCTCCACCCTGCCCACAATGGGGCTCCTGTGATGTGCCTCACAAACGGGGCGCCATGCTGCGTCAAGTCACGCGTGACTGTGTCCGATAACACACTTGTGGCGCAGGATCCCGCCGCTGGCGGGAACGTGTCGCACGCTCCAACTCGATAAAGGCAAACCCGTCGCGAGGCGGGGGCGCAAAACCAAGGGTCTCTTCGAGACAGCCTAGTTGCCGAAGGTGAGTGCTTTGAAGAAAACCACTGCGCTACTTGCAGTCCTGCTCGTCGCATCGTTCGCGTTCGCCGCACCCGCACCGGCTGTGGCGGCGCGCTCGAAACTGAAAGTCACAGCAAGGGTGCGGACCGTGACCAAGGCCAGCAAGCCAACCAAGGTCCTCTTCAAGACGAGGATGAGTCGTCCTGGCAAGGTCAAGGTGACGATCTACAAGCGCGGCAAGAAGATTCGTACCATCAAGACCCGCGGCACGTGGTACCGCAAGACCGTCACGTGGAATCTGCGTGACGCGAGGGGGCGCAAAGTGGCTCCGGGCGCGTACACCTACAAGGTGAGCGCCGTGCGCCGGGGTACGACGAAGAGCAAGCGCGGCGTGGTCAGAGTGAAGAGGCCTCCCGCACCTGCCGTTTCGAGCTCGGCACCCTCAGCACCTGCGCCATCCGAGCCGGCAAGCGACCCGCCACCTGCAGCCGACCCGACACCCGCAGACGACCCGGCTCCTGAGCCCAGCCCCGCTCCGCAGCCTGAGCCCGTACCCGCGCCTGAGCCCGAGCCCTCGCCGGCGGCCGCAGGGACCTTCCTCGGCTTCTACGTTCCCGGCGCCCCGTCGAACATGGCCCCGCTCGCGGCTCTTGAGTCTCAGGTGGGCCGCAAGGCGACGGTCGTGAACTTCTTCATCGCCGATACCGAGGGCTTTCCCGCTTCGCGGTGCGAGAACATAGTCGCCCACGGCGCGACGCCACTCGTGACACTCGAGTTCTGGTCGGCCAGAAACGGCGGCGTCGCCGCGATCACGAACGGCTCGAAAGACGCCTATCTGCGCACATTCGCGGACCAGGCCAAACAGTTCGGCGACGAGATCTGGATTCGCCCGTTCCACGAGATGAACGGCGACTGGTATCCATGGGGCGGCTCAACCAACGGCAACTCGCCGGCGGCCGTGATCGCCGCGTGGCGCCATGTCCACGACGTCTTCGAGTCGCGCGGGGCTTCAAACGTGAAGTTCGTCTGGTGTGTCAACAACGACAGCGTGCCCTACACGACGGCGAACGGCATCGCGAAGTACTGGCCGGGCGACGCCTACGTCGACTACACCTCGATCGACGGGTACAACGCCGGCACGACTCAGAGCTGGTCGAGCTGGCGGACGTTCAGCGGCACGTTCAAGACGGCATACAACACCATCACCAGCCTGAGCGCCAAGCCGCTCTTCATCGCCGAGACTTCTTCGGTGGATCAGGGGGGCGACAAGGCCGCCTGGATCAAGGGCATGTTCTCATCGCTCAAGTCTGAGTTCCCGCGGATTCGCGGGGTGGTCTGGTTCAACGCCAAACTGACCTACGACTGGCGCATCGAGACGACCGCAACCAACGTCACCGCGTTCAGGAACGCTGCGGCCACATTCTAGCCTCGACATCCGAATGAACTGCGAAGGCGTCGCCGTCCGGCGGCGCCTTTTCGCTGTGCTGGGTACGTACTGTGCGCACGATGTCCGGCAGATGGGACGGGCAGCTTGAGGAGGCCGAGAGTGACACGGGAAGAGGTCGTGACCCGCCTGCGGGACTCGAGAGCCGCCTTCGACGCCAAGGTCGCCCTGGTCCCCGCGTCCGAACGTGGCCTCGCTCCGCCAGGATTCGCGCATTCGCCCAAGGATGTTGTCGCACATGTGATCGCCTACGAGGAGTTGATCGTGGAGCGCTTGCGTGCCGCCCGGCGCGGTGAGACCACCGCCTTCGACCGAGATCGGGATGGCTGGGAGTCGTTCAACGCGAGAGTCTGGGCAGATGCGGAGCGCACGTCGGCGGAGCATGTCATGGCCCGCTCGGAGCTCGTGTTCAACGATCTGTTGACCGAGATCGAGCCGCTCGACGATGCCGAGTTGACTTCGGTCACCGGCATCACGGTCTACATCGATCCCGCCTGGCTCGAGGGCAGGTCGCTTGCGGAACTGATCGCCATAGATGCGTACGAGCACTACCCGCTGCATTTCGCGATACTGGAGGCGGCCGCGCGAGCCGCCCAGCCGTGACGTGAGAAGCACCGAGGTGCAGGCCTCGAGGCGAGACGACAAGGGAGAACCCATGACCGAGGAGAGCCACTACACGATCGACAATGCTCCTGAGCCACCTGTTCCCGACGAGGAGCAGGCGCAGCCATCGACCGACCCGGGAAGGGTCGACGCTGCTGAACAGCCCCCACCTGCCGCCGACCCCGAGGGGGGCGCTGGTCCCAAAGAGGCCTGGCGTGAAGTCCTCACTCAGATCGACGCGCTTGCTGACTCGATGACCCGGTGGGCGAAGTCTGCCGTCGACGACCCGGAGAACCGGCGGCACGCCGCCGAGATTCGCGAGAGGCTCGAGGCCGTGGGCACGAAGATCGGGTCGGCGGTCGACGAAGCGACGCAGACCGACATAGGGCGCAGCGTAGGCCGCGCGGCAGACAAGACCGGGCAAGCGGTGCTCGAGGTGGGCGGCAAGGTCGCGCAAGAGACGGGACCGGCGGTTGCGACAGCGCTCACGGGTCTGGCCGGTCTTCTCGGCAAGGCTGCCGAGAGGGTGGGCAAGGCCGCCGACAAGGAGCCGACCGCTGACCAGCGAGACGCGACGGATGTGGCGGGGCAGAACGGCGAGACGACGGACGGGCCGGACGGGTCGGATGCGCCAGAGGACTCCGCAGACCCTGAGCAGGCAGGGGAGTAGGCGTGTGCGACAACAGCCGTGAGTGCGC
This sequence comes from uncultured Actinomycetes bacterium, assembly GCA_963700665.1. Taxonomy (GTDB): domain Bacteria; phylum Actinomycetota; class Coriobacteriia; order Anaerosomatales; family PHET01; genus CAVPCY01. The sequence goes on along the minus strand of CAVOYK010000003.1, from coordinate 176,230 downwards.
CGCAGCGCGGATTCAGGGATTCGGCGGGGCGCAGACACGGCGGCCCATCGAGGATGTGCCGCGAGCTACCGCCGATGGCCCCATGCCCGTCTCGGTGCGGCCAGGATGGAGCGAGAGCGGGTTCGTGCGGATCGTCGCGGTCCCGTGCGAGCGCGGCGAGGACCTCGAGTCGGAGCGCTCGGCGCACTTCGGGCGAGCCCCCGCCTTCGGGTTGGTGCGACTGGAGGCCGATCAGATCGCCGCGTGGTGGATCGCCCCCAACCCCTCCCACGACCAACCGGGTCACGGGCCCGTGGCGTCGATGCTGATCGACGAGGGTGTGACCGACGTTGTCACGGCGGGCATCGGCGCAGGGATGTACCAACGTCTGGTCGGGGCAGGGGTGCGGCTGTGGCGCGAGCAAGATGCAGCCACCGTGGCTGCCGCGATAGAGGCTCTCGTCGAAGGCAGGGCGGTTCCGATCGCGGAAGCCGATCTTCACGAAGGACGTGGCGCGTAGGGCTGGTCGCGCATGCCGCGACGTGAGTGTCAGTCGAGCCAGTGGACCCTTCCGCTGGCCAGCTTGTAGGCGGCCCCCACGACACCCGTGGTCTGAACGGATCCGCCGATCTCGCCAAAGAACGCCTTGAGGATCTCGACCGTGTCGCGAACGTGCTCGTCGACGGCGGCGGCGAGCAGTGCGTCGTCGGCGTCCTCGGGAGCCTGCGAGGGGTCGATCTCGTCGATCCGGATGTGCTTGACGATAGGCGCCAACCACTCCGGCGCATCGCCGGCCAAGGCAGCCGACACCGCCCCGCAGTCCTCGTGGCCGAGCACGACCACCGTTTGCGCGCCCAGCTTCTCGACTGCGAAACGAATAGACGCGAGGCTGGCTTGCGCCATCACATGACCCGCCGTGCGTACGACGAACAGCTCGCCGGGCCCAGCGTCGAAGACCGCTTCGACCGGGACGCGTGAGTCCGAACAGCCGACGACCACTGCCCACGGGTGCTGTCCGCCGACCGAGCGCTCTCTCTCCTCGGCGGAGAACCGGCCTTTCGGCTGGCCTTGGGCGAATCGCAAGTTGCCGTCTCTCAGACGCTTCAGAGCGGTGGGGGTGTCGTAGGGCATGAGTACTCCTGGGCGGGGGCGTAGCCAGAGTGTACCTGCGGGAAGCGATGTCAGACTACCCGGGCGAGGCTAGGGGGTCGGGCGCAGCCCTACGAGCCACGCGGTGTAGCGCGAGCCGCGCAGGATGTGACTGAAGCCCAGACTCAACGCACTGACCCCTGCCCAGACCATCAGCGGGAACCATGGACGCCACCACACAGAGCCGGGTCCGGCGTCTCCGGTCGCCGTGAAGACGGCGAGCAGGAACAAGGGGTGGACGAAGTAGACACCGAACGAGAGTGAGCCCAAGTGCGTGATGACGCGGGCCTCTCCCGCGTAGCGCGGTTCGAGCAAGATCGCCCCGAGTGCGAATCCCAGTACGGTCAGAGCCATGCCTGCCGGGAGGAGCAGCCGTTGGAGTCCGAGCGGCCACGATGGCAGCCCAGACACGCTGACATAGCCGAGAACCACGGTCCCCGCTACAAGCAGTGCCGGCCACGCCCGCCGGAACCACGCGGGGAACTGATCGAGTCTGAGCGCGAACCAAGCACCGAGCGCCATATGCGGCAGGTGTGACAGTACGTGGATCGCGTACTGTCCCGCCAGCGGGTGGATGTCCGCAAGCAGGTGCGCGATCGGAGGACCGCAGACGATCCGCAGGAGGTAGGTCCCGACCAGCGTGAGTTCGGGCGAGCGGTGCAGTGCAGCTGCGGCGATCGGTGTGAGCAGATAGAACGTCAGGAGCATCGGGATGAAGTACAGGTGGTACCAAATGTGGCCCGAGGCCACGAGCCCCGGGACCTGCATGAGAGCTGCACCGGGGTCCTTGGAGCGGCCCACGTAGAGCGCTGCATACAAGGCGGCCCATGCGAGGTACGGCAGACCGATGAGGGCGAACCTCCGGCGCAAGAAACGCCGGTACTCGCCGCGTTCAGCCCTCCACGGACGAGCCCACACCAGCGCCCCGGATATGAACACGAATAGCGGCACAGCGTAGTGAAGCAGGTCGTCTACAACGCGGATCGGTGCGTCGGGCGGCAGGACGTCGCGGTAGGGCATGAGGGTGTGGATCGCGACGACTGTGAGAATCGCGAAAAGGCGCAGGGCGTCGTAGGCGACGATGCGGCCTCTTGGATCGAAGGTTCTGACTACTTCAGCCATGGGCGCAGTGTAGCGCGCGCCCGCCAGCAGGTCGGGCCTTCGCGTCCTCCTGAGGGTCCCCGTGTGCGGGCAGCGCCATCGAGATGTCTCACGTCTCTGGAACTTGGGTTCTGCGTGCGCTACGCTTCGACCTATGGGAGCCGACTGTGTTGCCGCGTGGCTCGGCGCGCTCGTACTCTCCGCGTTGAGTTTCGTGCCCGCGATCATGGCACCGACCTACCAGGCCCGAGATGTGGCGGGCCGGGTGGCCCGACTCTCCTTGGCAGTGACCGGCTTCGCGGTCCTGTGGACGACTCTCACCTCGCTCCAGCTGGCGCCCCCGCAAGGGGGCGTCGTCGCGTACGGGGTCTCGTTCTTGCTGCTAGCTCCCGTTGGCCTCTCGGCGTGGGGAATCGGTCTGGCGGCGCAGCTCGGTGCTGCGTCGTTGGCTGGGGTTGCGGGTCCCTCACGCCGCCACGCTGGCGCTCGGTGTGTGCTCGGCAGCGCTGATGCTCGCCGTGCGATGAAGCGGCTACACTAGTCGACGACCGCGAAGACCGGTTCCAGGGAGGCGTCTGTGGCGCGCTGTTCGTACCATCCCGATGTCGAGACCGAACTCACCTGCACGGAGTGTGGCAAGCCCATCTGTCCCAAAGAGATGGTACTCACACCGGTGGGCTACAAGTGCCCAGAGCACGCTCGGCCCAAGCGCAGCCAGTACACGTTCGTCAAGCCCAAACAGCTGGCCATGGCGATCGGTGCAGGAGTGGCCGTCGGCATCGGCGGAGCGTTCTTGGTGGCGATTCTGACCGGAGGGTTCTTCGGCTTCTTCATCGGAATCATCTGGGGGTCGCTGACCTCCGAGGCCGTGAGGCGGGCGTCAGGAGGGCACCGAGGAGGCACTGTCGGCACGGTGGCGGCAGTCTGCATGGGCCTGGGGGCGCTTCTGGCAGGCGTCCCCTTGATCGTCGCCATCATCGGAATCGTCGTCGCACTCGTGCAGCTCGCTGTGATCGAGATGCGATGAGGTAGCCGGGCGTCCTGAACGGCCGGTTGAGAGCGTGAAGGCCGTCGGCCACCGGTGGAGATTCGGTGGATTGGGCAGGCGCGATACCCGTGAGGCGTAGACTTCGCTCTTGGGGATGAGAGCGGCCGATGGCCGCCCTAAGGAGGGAGACTCATGGCTGCGGACACACGCCGTATCCTGCTGGTCGAGGACGAGAAGACGATTCGCGACACCGTTGCGGCCTACCTCGAACGAGAGGGCTACTGGGTCACGCCCGCCGAGGACGGGATGGTCGCGCTCGAGCAGTTCGGCAAGCATCGCTACGATCTTGTCGTGCTCGACTTGATGCTTCCCAAGGTCTCCGGCGAGCAGGTGTGCAAAGCCATTCGCGAGGCTTCCGACGTACCGATCATCATGCTCACGGCCAAGGGTGAACTCGAAGACCGGGTCGCGGGTCTGGAGCTCGGGGCCGATGACTACCTCGTCAAGCCGTTCTCGCCGCGCGAGCTCGTGGCGCGGGTGCGTGCACTTCTGCGGAGGGCTCACGTCGGGGTCGAGCCGCAGCGTGACCGACTCGAGTATGGTCCGCTCGCCATCGACATGGCCGGTCACAAGGCCCTCTTGGACGGCGTGGAGCTGGACCTGACGGCAAGCGAGTTCAAGCTGCTTACCACCCTGTCTCGCTACCCTGGCCGTGTCTACTCGCGCATGGAGCTGGTCGAGAAGGTCTTGGGCTACGACTTCGAAGGCTACGAGCGCACGATCGACAGCCACGTGAAGAACCTGCGTGCCAAGCTCGACGACGATCCGCGCGACCCCACGTTCATCTACACGGTTCACGGCGTGGGCTACCGGTTCGAATCCCCCAAGAACGATGCCTGAGGAAGTCCCCTCAGCGCTCCCGGGAGACCTCGAGCCACATCCTCGCGCGACCTTTGGGCGCAGGCTGGCTGTCGCGTTCGCCTCGGTCGCCGCCCTGACCGTGGTTCTGGTCGCGATCCTGATCTCGCTGGTGTGGAACTACCAGTTCGACCAGTACCTCAAGGGCAATCTCCAGCGTGTTGCCGACGGAGTCGCGCAGGTGGCCGCTGAGGCCTACCCGCTGTATGGCGGCTGGACGATGGAGACGCTATCGACGATTCCTCGGTTTGGCTCGATGCGTGGCATCGCCGTTCAGATAACCGACATCCGCGACACCCTCATCTACGACGATGCGACCGACTATCGCTCGGACGGTAAGCAGCAGGTCGGCAGCGGTGCAGACTCAGAACCTGCTCAACCCGAAGGGCTCGGTCATGACGGCGCCGGTCATGGTCGGGGACTTTCGCGCCGGGACGGTGCACGTGTGGGCGTACGGTCCCGGAGCCCTGCTCACCGACCGCGACGTCCAGTTCCGCTCCGGATCGCTCACCGCACTCACGGTTGCCGCGCTCGTTGCTGTGGCGCTCGCGTCGTTGGGCGGACTGTGGTTTTCGACCAGGCTCGTGCAGCCCATCACCGAGATGACCGCGACGGTCCAGGCACTGCGCCAAGGCGACCGAAACGCACGGACCGGGTTCGAAGGCGACGACGAGATCGCGGTGCTGGGCCGCACCTTCGACGAGATGGCCGATGCGATCGAGGCGGATCGCGAGCTGGAGCGACGACTGACGGCCGACGTCGCCCACGAACTGCGCACCCCACTCCAGGCGATCCAAGCGACGGTCGAGGCGATGCAAGACGGTGTCCTACCCGCAGACGAGGAGCGTCTCGGCATCGTTCGCGACGAGACCGTACGCCTCGCGCGCCTCGCCGATGCCATCCTGGAGCTCACCCGGCTCGAGCGCGGCTCACTGCCGTTCGAGATGCACCGCATGGACCTGGGTCAGTCTGTCCGCACTGCTGCCGACGCCTTCCAGGCACTCGTCGACGCGACAGAGTCGTCGTTCACTGTCGACATCGCGCCCGGCGTCTACGTTGTGGGCGACACAGACCGGCTTCAACAAGCGGTGGGCAACCTGCTGAGCAACGCGGCGCGCTACACGCCAAACGGCGGCAGCATCGCAGTGTCGGTTCGCGTGGAGAGCGGCTGCGCCCTCGTTGAGGTCACCGACACCGGTATCGGCATCGCCGAGGAGGACCTGCCACACGTCTTCAGCCGATTCTGGCGGGCTGATTCGGCCCGTGCGAGTTCGACGGGCGGGCTCGGAATCGGGCTGGCGGTCACCAAGGAGATAGTCGAGCGACACAGGGGCACTATCAGCGCGGGCGGCCGAAGCGGCGGCGGGACGCGGTTCTCGATTCGGCTGCCGCTCGCGTAGAAGGCGTCCGCAACGCTACTGGCTTGTGCCGACGGTCTGAACCTTCGCCGCGATACCCTGCACCGGGTAGCTCTCCGCCACCGGTCCGGTGAACCAGACCTTTACCTGGGTGCCGACCGTGAGTGCAGTCACGTCGATGGCCTGGCCGCCTGCGTCGAGCACGGCTGTCTGCTTCGTGACCGCGACCACTGCCTTGTCGGAGACGGCACCCTCGGGCTGATCACCGCCTTCGACCGTGATGTTTGCGAGCGTTGCCGGGTCTGTGGCCGTTGCGAAGTAGGTGATCTCCCCCGTGATTCCGGGCACCTCGGTCGGCGCGGAAGCAGCACATCCAGAGACGGCAGCAGTCGCCAGAGCGCCAACCAGAAGGAGGGCGCCGGTCAAGCCGAAGAGCCGTGTAGCCCGCATTTCGATGCTCGTCTCCTCACGTAGCAGCCGTCAGATACCGGTATTTCGGACATGCTTCCAAGCTGGTGAATTCCCGTTTGCACTGGCGCGGTATCCTAGCCGAGGAGATGTGTGTTGAACTCACGCAGTGCGGAGGAGCGCTCAGATGATCTTCGGAATCGTTGTTCAGCCTCGGATTCTGGTCGTTCTCGGCCTATCTGCGTTCCTCGTCCTTGTGGTTCAGGTGCTTGTGGGTTATCGCAAGATCCGCTTCAAGGGAAAGAAGCACCTTGTCGTGCACAAGCGCTTGGCGTGGGTGCTGCTCGTGATCGCGGCTATTCACGGGTTTCTCGGATTCGTCTACGGTTCGGGAATCCGCATAGGGTGAATCGGGTACGTCTGCGCCCTTACTCGGCGCGTGCCGTTCGCCTACAATGGCGGCGTACCGCCGCGCCCCTGCAGCCGTCTCCAGACGTAGTCCGGGTGTGGCCGTCGAGTCCGCCGACGACCCCCGGAGCAGCCTCGTGACCGATTCCTCCATGCTCAACCCAGACACCCAAGGCAAGGTCCGCGATCTCTACGACCTCGGCGACAAGCTTCTGCTGGTCGCGTCGGACCGCATCAGCGCGTTCGACTTCGTGCTGCCTGACGCCATCCCCTACAAGGGTGAGGTGCTCACGAAGCTGTCGCTGTTCTGGTTCGATCTGCTGGCAGACGTGGTCCCGAACCACTTCCTCTCGGCTGACGTGGCCGATCTGCCCGAGGAGTTCGCACAGCATGCCGAGTGGCTGCGCGGGCGCTTCATGCTCGTGCGCAAGGCGCAGGTCTATCCGGTCGAGTGCATCGTCAGAGGCTACTTGGCCGGGAGCGGCTGGAAGGAGTACCGCGAAGCCGGGACCGTGTGCGGGATTCCGCTTCCGGAAGGGCTCATGGAGTCGAGCCGCCTTGCAGACCCGATCTTCACGCCGTCGACCAAGGCAGAGATCGGCGATCACGACGAGAACATCAGCTTCGCCCGGATGGTCGAGACGTTGGCGAACCGGTCGCCGAGGAGCTGCGCGACAAGTCGGTGTCGATCTACTCGGCTGCTCGAGAGCACGCTGCGAAGCGAGGCATCATCATCGCCGACACCAAGTTCGAGTTCGGCGAGATCGATGGCCGAGTCACCCTCGTCGACGAGGTGCTTACGCCGGACTCGAGCCGTTTCTGGCCGGCGAACAGCTACGAGCCAGGCGGTGGTCAGCCCAGCTTCGACAAGCAGTACGTTCGCGACTGGCTGGAGGCGAGTGGCTGGGACAAGATGCCGCCGGCTCCTGCCTTGCCAGCCGACGTGATCGAAGCCACCAGCAACAAGTACATCCAAGCGTACGAGCAGATCACCGGTCGTACGTTCGAGCCCGAAGGAGCTGCCTGAATGGCCCGTCGCAGTGCGACAAACGAGCGATACCAGAAGTACACGAGTCCCAGCGGCAAGACCCGAAAGTCCGCCGCGGCCGCCAAGCCCAAGCGTGCGGTGGGCGCCACGCCCACTCCTACGATCGGGCAAGTCCTCGACCTCGTCCAGCCGCTCCGGACCTATCAGCCCGCCCACCGAGGAGTACCGTCGGTGGCGCCGCATCTGGTGGATCCTGCTGGGCGCGGCTCTCGTGCTCACCGGCGGGTCGTGGGCGCTTCGCACCTACACCGACCTGGTCATGATCAGCAGCGTCATGCTCGGCGCCGGCTACGCGTCGATCTTCACGGCGCTCTACGTCGATTGGACGAAGCTTCGCCGCATGCGCAACGAATGGGTCAAGGCGGGTCGGCCTTCCGCCGAGAAGGCGGATGCCAAGGCCCGCAAGGTCACTGCCGAGAAGTCGACGACCAAGAAGGTCGCCGTCGAGGAGACGACCACCGAGACGGCCTCGGACGAGAAGAGCTCGGACACCGAGTCCTGACCGCGCGCGAGAAGGGGAGCGAAACACATGGCGCGCTATGAGATCTTCGTGACGTACAAGGCCGGCATCTTCGACCCGCCCGGCGCGACCGCGGAGCGCGCGCTTGCGAACCTGGGCTACGAAGGCGTCGAGCAGGTCAAGATCGGCAAGTACATCCAGCTCTCGGGTGACGGTCGATCTGGCCGCGGTGACCGAGATGTGCGAGAAGCTGCTCGCCAACCCGGTCATCGAGGACTTCCGCATCGAGACGGTGGAGGAGTAGGGCATGCGCTTTGGCGTCGTCATCTTCCCCGGCTCGAACTGCGAGCAAGACGTCATCGGGGCCTGCCGCTACCTGGGCCTTGACGCCGAGTTCGTCTGGCACGGCGACACGGATCTTTCAGGCTTCGATGCGGTCGTGCTGCCCGGCGGCTTTTCGCTACGGCGACTACATACGCACCGGCGCGGTGGCGCGCTTCAGCCCGGTCATGGCCGAGGTCGTCCGTTTCGCCGAGAAGGGCGGCCCCGTTCTGGGCATCTGCAACGGCTTCCAGATTCTGTGCGAGGCGCATCTGCTTCCCGGTGCGCTGCTTCGCAACCGTGGCCTCAAGTTCATCTGCAAGCCGGTTGACCTGCGCGTCGACGGCGCGTGCGACTGGCTCGACCTGCCGCTCGGGACGGTGCTTCAGGTTCCGATCAATCACAACGAGGGCAACTTCACCTGCGATGCCGAGACGCTCGACCGCCTCAACGCCAACGGGCAGGTCGTGCTGCGCTACTGTGAGCCCGATGGCTCCTCGTCCCGAGAGGGGAGCGCCCCCAACGGTGCGCTCGACGACATCGCCGGCATCTGCAACGAGCGGCGGCAACGTCTTCGGTCTCATGCCGCACCCCGAGCGTGTCGTCGACCCGGTTGGGGGCGGTACCGACGGGCAGCCGTTCTTCACGACGGTGGTCCGCAAGCTTGCCGAGGTGGCCGGCTAGTGCACGACAACGTGCTTCTCGGCGGACCGGTGTGGCTCTTCGCTCAAGCGCTCATCTTGGGGACGATCGTGCTTGAGCGTGTTCGTGCTCGTCGATTCGCTGATGCCGCGACGACGGCGCAAGGTGGCTAGCCGTCTTCCTGAGCCCCTGTGGGTCTACTCGGCGTTCATGGCGGCATATCTCATCCTGTTGCTCGCGGTCCAGATCATCCCCGGCATGCAGCTGGCCTCGGCGGTCGCCGCAGCGGTCTCACCGGTCGCGCTGACGGTTGGCGTCGTCTACCTGCTGCGAGCGGTGTTTCCGAGACCGGAATCGCCGGTGCAGCCGACCGAGGACTCTGTGACAGGCACCGACCCCGTGTCCGCTCCCATCATCGACAAGGTGGAGACCCGATGATCGTGAACGACCTCACCCCGGAACTCGCCCCCAAGCTCGCCGTGGAACTCGGTCTCAAGCTCGACGAGTACGAGAAGATCGTCGAGATCCTCGGCAGGACGCCCACCGTCACCGAGCTCTACATGTACTCGCTCATGTGGAGCGAGCACTGCAGCTACAAGCACTCGCGCAAGGCGCTTCGCATGTTCCCGACCGAGGGCCCGGCACGTGCTGCAGGGCCCCGGCGAGAACGCCGGCGTCATCAGCGTCGGCGACGGCTGGGCGGTCGCCTTCAAGATGGAGTCGCACAACCACCCCAGCGCCATCGAGCCCTACCAGGGCGCGGCGACCGGCGTGGGCGGCATCATCCGCGACATCTTCACGATGGGCGCGCGACCGATCGCCTCGCTGGACTCGCTGCGCTTCGGCACGCTCGACAAGCCCGCGGCAGCGCTACCTGTTCGAGGGCGCGGTCGCCGGCATCGGCGGCTACGGCAACTGCCTCGGCGTGCCCACCGTCGGCGGCGAGGTCTACTTCGAAGAGGCCTACGAGGGCAACTGCCTGATCAACGCGATGTCGATCGGGCTCATGCGCGAGGAGAACCTCACGCGCGCGGTGGCCGCGGGCCCGGGCAACCTCGTGCTGCTCATCGGCTCGACGACCGGCCGAGACGGCATCGGCGGCGCGAGCGTGCTCGCGAGCCAGGAGTTCGACGAGCGCGCCGAGGACAAGCGCCCGGCGGTCCAGGTGGGCGACCCGTTCGAGGAGAAGCTGCTCATCGAGGCGTGCCTCGAGCTGCTCGACCGCGGCCTGCTCGTCGGGCTCGGCGACTGCGGCGCGGCCGGACTGACGAGCTCGATCGAGCGAGATGGCAAGCCGCGGCGGCGTCGGGCTCGACATCGACGCGGGCGCGGTGCCGCAGCGCGAGGACGCGATGAAGCCGTTCGAGATCATGGTCTCCGAGTCGCAGGAGCGCATGGTCGCCGTCGTCGAGCCCGAGAAGCTCGACGAGGCGCAGGCGGTCTGCGAGAAGTGGGGCCTGCGCTCGACCGTCATCGGCGAGGTCACCGACACCGGCCGCTTCGTCGTGCGCGTCGGCGACGAGGTCGCACGCCGACATGCCCGCCGCCACGCTCGCCCACGACGCGCCCATCTACGACCCGGCCGCGGAGCGCCCGGCCTACCTCGACGAGGTGCAGGCGTTCGACCCGCTCGACCGAGCTCGACCTGCCCGAGCGACCGCCGAGCGTCTCGGCGAGACGCTTCTCGGCCTGCTCGCGAGCCCGAACATCTGCTCGCGCCGCTGGATCTGGGAGCAGTACGACCACCAGGTCATGCTCAACACCGTCGTGCTGCCCGGGTCGCGACGCCGCGGTGCTGCGCATCGGCGACACCGGTCGCGGCGAGATGACCGACCGCGCGATCGCCGCCTCGAGCGACTGCAACGGCCGCTACTGCTACCTCGACCCGTACGTCGGGCGCGCAGATCGCGTTCGCGGAGGCAGCGCGCAACGTCGCGTGCTCCGGCGGCGAGCCCGCGGCGATCACCGACTGCCTGAACTTCGGCTCCCCCGAGAAGCCCGAGGTGTTCTGGACGTTCCACGAGGCGGTGCGCGGCCTGGCCGATGCGTGCCGGGCCTTCGGCGTGCCGGTCATCTCGGGCAACGTGAGCTTCTACAACGAGAGCTTCGGCCAGCCGATCTACCCCACGCCGACCGTCGGCCTCGTGGGCCTGCTCGACGACGTCGACCAGCACTGCACCGCCGCGTTCAAGGACGAGGGCGACGTCATCGTGCTCGTGGGCGAGACCGCCGACGAGCTCGGCGGCTGCGAGTACCTCAAGGTCGAGCACGAGACTGTCGCGGGCGCGCCGCCGGCGCTCGATCTCGAGCTCGAGCGCGACGTGCAGCAGGCGGTCATCGCCGGCATCCGCGGCGGGCTCGTCAAGAGCGCGCACGACTGCTCGGAGGGCGGCATCGCGGTCGCGCTCGCCGAGAGCTGCATCGCGGGCGGCCTCGGCGCCGACGTGCACCTGCACGACGACCTGCACCCCGTCGCGTCGCTGTTCGGCGAGACGCAGAGCCGCATCGTGGTCATCGGTCGCCGACGAGGACGCCGAGAAGCTCGTCGATGCGCTCGTGGCTGCCGAGGTGCCCTACAGCGTCATCGGCACCGTGGGCGGAGATCGCCTCACGATCTGCGAGCGACTGAGCGTGTCGCTCGACGAGATCCGCGACGCGTACGAACCTGCGCTGGAACGGCTCGTACACGGCGCTGAGACTCTCGCCACAGAGGAGCTGTTCGAGGGCTAGGAGCCCGCGGGACCACGGCACGAGGAGAACGGTTGCCCGAGCGACCCACAGCTGGCGAGGGAGGAGCCCTGCGCCGGCTCGCGCTGGTCGTCGGGCTCGTGCTTGCCGCGCTCATAGTCGCACTCATCGTCTGGACGCTCGTGCGCGCGCCGGTCGGGACGCAAGACCACAGCGCGACCGATGCGCCCGAGGCCTCCGCACCCGCCGGCGGCCCGCCAGCAGGTGCGGACGAGCCGCCGGCCGCCGACACGGCGGACCCCGGCGCCCCGGACGAGCCGCCGTCGAGCGCAGGCGCCGAGGCCGGCGTCTCGCCTCAGGCGGCCAAGGCCGCCGTGGGCGAGCTGCTCGAGGCGGTGCACGACGGCGACGTCACGGCCGCACAGGCGCTCGTTTCGGAGCAGTTCACCGACATGGTTGGTGGCGCGGAGTGGTTTGCCGCAGGACCCGACGGACTCAAGTCATGGGAAGTCGTGAGTGTGACCAGCGACGGCGAAGTCGTGTGGGTCCTGACGACCGAGAAGTGGGACTACGGGGTCCAGAAGTCCGTCTACCTGGTCGTTGGAGTCGATGGGCGCGCGGTGATCGACACCATCGAGTAGCTGACGCCCTCCCCGTCTGCGGACGCCCGCCCGCCTGCTGGAGCCGGCTACCCTGAACGCACGTGCGATTTCGCGGTTGGCCCCAGTGGAGCCGTGGCAGGCGGGTATGTTCACCCTGTAGACTGGCAGAGGGTCGGCTTCGTAGCGGGAAGTGTTCGCTCGTGCCTTGCGGTTCAAAGACATGCCTCACGCTCGTGTTGACGCTGGCGATCGTGTTCGCGTCAGTGGGTGGCCCGAGCGGAGCGGGTCGGGCGTCTGCCACTGGTGTCGTGACGGTGCAGGAAGTGGCCGAGAATCCGGCGTCCGAGGAAGCGACTCCGAGTGCAACGCGTCTGCGACTCAGTGCTCCTTCAACGTCCAACCCCAAACAAAGGGTGTCGTTCAGGGCCAGTCTGACCACGTCAGAAGGCGTTCCCGTAGCCGGCAAGACCGTCGTCATCGAGAGGCTCGCTGCGACGCCTGTGGTGATCGGCACTGGCGTCACCAACAGCGCTGGAGTCTTCTCGGCGAGTGCCATCCCAACCGCTCGCATCGTTGTGCAGGCGCGATTCGCGGGGGACGCCGAGCACCTGCCCAGCACGAGTGAGCGCCGCGTGGTCATGGTGCGCGTGCTCTTTGGCCGGCCGTGGACCCACGACAAGGTCGCGTACCCGGGTCAGAGGCTGCCCGCTCGGGGATCGCTGTGGCCTCGGCACGCGTCGGGGAGCCGCGGCACGCTGATCGTGTGCGATCGGTATGAGAAAGGCAGGTGGGTGCGGCGCGCCGTCTTCTCGGCGAGCATCGTGAACACGACGTCGGGCAGCAGCTATCGGGGTGTCTTCAAGCTGCCATCGAGTGGTACGTGGCGGGTACGAGCGCGCCACTCGGACGCCGGACACGCCCTGACCTTGGGGCCCGCCCGGACGATCATCGTGAAGGACTGGCGAAAGCGCTACGTCGGCAAGAAGCTCGGCGGCTTTCACAACCACAAGAAGATGGTCGCGATCACGATCGACGACGGCCCCAACAAGCGCACGATGCAGATCTGCTCCATTCTGGAGAAGTACGGCGCCAAGGGGACCTTCTTCTTCACGAGGGAGCTTCTCAACAATGGGAACCGGTGGCAGGCGCGGCGAGCCTACGACCGTGGGCACGAGATAGCCAACCACACGGCGAACCATCGCATGCTGATCGGTTCCTACCGTTCGTCCTACAGCCAGGCGTACCTGCCGATGGCGACCATTCGCGCATCGACAGGATTCGATCCGATCTGGGTCAGGGCGATGGGAGGAGGGATCGACCGGACCGGCATGCGCGCCGTCGTCAGGACAGGCCAGCTCTACTGCAACTGGTCGCTGGACTCCTACGACTCTCATCGGCGCTACACGCCACCGAGCGTGCTCTACCGAAACGTCATGAGGGGGATCAACTCCGGTGACGTGATCCTGATACACCAGACGCATCCCGAGACCGTGCAAGCGCTTCCTCAGATCTGCCGAGAGTTGAAGCGCAGGGGCTACAAGATGGTCACGCTCTCCGAGCTGGCCGCCAACAGCACCGCCCGATAGACGGCTGGCCACCGCTCAGGGGGACGAGCGGCCGAGGCGCCTAGATGTTGGGCAGGATCTCGCGCCGGATCTTCTCGGCAAGCTGCAGGATCGCGTTCGCGATGCTGACGATGTCGGGGTTGGCCGATCTTGCCGAGGCAAGCCGAGCGTCCTTCTCGGCCAGATCGAGGATCTCGGTGAGATCCGGTCCGTTGCCTTTCAGCACGTAGTCGGCCGCGAGCTCGGGGTTGCTCTCCCACACGAGCGTCGTGCGTCGCAGAACCCCTCGGATCGAGTCGTAGATGGACTCCAGCCGAGAGTCGTCGACCACGCCGAACAGCGCGTGATTGCTCGCTTCGAACAGCATCAGGCTCGACACGTCTGAGAGCAGTTGACGGTACTGGCTGAAGAACGTCGCGCCCGGGGTGTCTCGGCGAAAGGTGGTGGTCAGCTCGGGGTCGATCTCGCCATCGAGAAGCAGCGTCGAGGTCGTGCGGTACAGGGCCCGCTGCTCGTCGAGCTGGGTGTGGAGGTGTGCGAGCTTCTCGTCGACCGCTTCGCCGTACATGCGCCTGAGGATGTAGTCCTGCTTCACCGAGGAGACCTTGGCCACCAGCAGGCCGAAGAACGCGAGGCCCGCAAAGACCTCAAGGCCCACGAGAAGGCGCGCCCATCCGACGGGGCGGATATCGCCGTAGCCCAGCGAGGACATGGTGACGATCGAGAAGTAGACGGAGTCCGCGAACCCGGGCTGGGAGTCGGGGTTGAAGCTGTCGATGAGGTTGCCGTCTTGTGCGGCGAACCAGTAGCCGACTCCGAACATCAGCACCGTCGCGAGCATGGCTGCGAACAGCCAACCCAGCGGGACTTCGTTGATGATGTGAAGCAGCCGTTTCATCTGGGGGTCTCCTCGACGAGGATTCGTGCCGATATTCCCTGTGAAAGAGGCGTGTGGCGGGGCCGTCCGCCGCACGGGATACCCACGATCCGTGCTATTCTACGCTGGTTCCGGCAGACACGGTCCTCGCGCGAGGAATACACGCATGACATCGCATTTCGCAGAGGAGATTCTCCTCGCCGACCGTCCCGAGCACCCCGAAGAAGCCTGTGGAGTCTTTGGGGTCTTCGCACCCGGCGAGGATGTCGCTCGCCTGACCTACTTCGGGCTGCACGCACTGCAGCATCGCGGCCAGGAGAGCGCGGGAATCGCCGTGGGCGACCACGAGACCGTGACGGTCACCAAGAACCTCGGCCTGGTCTCTCGGGTGTTTCGCGAAAGCGACCTTGGACTCGCTGACCGGCGACGTCGCGATCGGTCACACGCGCTACTCCACGACCGGTTCCTCCACGAGCTGGGAGAACGCCCAGCCGCACCTGTCGACGATCGGCCGTCAGGTCATCGCGCTTGGCCCACAACGGCAACCTCGTCAACACGCACGATCTGCGTGAGGCACTCAAGGGCCAGGGGCTGCGTTTCCGCTCGACCACCGACTCCGAGGTCATCGCGACGCTCATCGGCGCGTTCACCATGGAGAGCCATCACATCAGGGGCGGCATCGCCAAGACGATGGAGCTCATCTCCGGCGCCTACGCCGTCGTTCTCGTGACCGAGGAGGCGCTCTACGCCTTCCGGGATCCGCATGGCGTGCGCCCGCTCGTCTTGGGCGAGCTGCCCGACGGGCGCGGGTGGGTCGTGTCGAGCGAGACCTGCGGTCTCGACATCGTGGGAGCAGAGTACGTGCGCGACATCGCTCCCGGGGAGGCGATCAAGGTCTCCGCCGAGGGCCTCGAGTCGACCCAGGCGGTTGACAGCGCAGAAGCTCTCGCTGTGCATGTTCGAGTTCGTCTACTTCGCGCGGCCCGACTCGGAGATCCTCGACTGCACGATGTATGAGGCGCGTCGCAGAATGGGTGAGGCGCTCGCACGCGAGGCCCCCGCAGACGCCGACTTCGTCATGGGCGTTCCCGACTCAGGAATCCCCGCCGCCACGGGCTTCGCGCACGAGAGCGGGCTGCCGTACGGCGAAGGGCTCGCCAAGAACCGGTACGTGGGCCGCACCTTCATCTCGCCCAGCCAGACGCTTCGTCAACAGGGCATCAGGCTCAAGCTCAACCCGCTGAAGCATGCCATCCGGGGCAAGCGCCTCGTCGTGGTGGACGACTCGATCGTGCGCGGCAACACCACCAAGAAGCTCGTCGCTTTGCTGCGCGAGTCCGGGGCCGCCGAGGTACACATGCGCATCACCTCACCGCCGGTCGTGTGGCCGTGCTTCTACGGCATCGACACCGACACCCAAGAGCAGCTCATCGGCTCGTCGCACTCGGTGGAGGAGATTCGCGCGCACATCGGCGCCGACTCGCTCGCCTACCTCTCGCTCGATGCGATGGTGGAGGCGACGGGGGCGGTAGGCGAGCACTTCTGTCTCGCGTGCTTCAACGGCGAGTATCCCATTGACATCCCGGAGAGTGTTCGCTGCGGGAAGATGGCGCTGGAAAGCTGCAGCTGATGGACGAGCAGCGCCGCAGCGACGAGTTCTTGCTGGTTCTGGTGCTGCTTGCCGTTGGCAAGGCCCTGCTGACCCGATGGCTCATGCTCGGCCCCTCAGACCCCTTCGTGACGTTCGCTATGGAGATCGCGGCCATCGTCTTGGTGCTGTGCACCGTCGACCTCTTGCCGCGCAGACGCCTCGTGTGGCTCGATCTGGCCGCCTACCTTGCGCTGGTGGCCATCATGTTCGGCAACCTGCTCTACGCCAACTACTTCAACGAACTCGCCGATCCCAGCATGCTTCAGATGGCGGGCCAGGTGGGCAGCGTCGGAGATAGCGTTTGGGAGCTGGTCAGTCCCATCCACCTGCTCTACTTGGTCGACGTGCCGTTCCTGTTCGTGGTTGCCGCCGACATCGTCAACTTCTCACCCACACGACCCGAACGCAGTCGGACCGTCGCCATCGCCGCTCTGACGGCGTTCGTGGTCACAGCGGTCCAGGTTGCCGTAGTCGCTCGCATGCCGGCAGCCGACGGATTCGCAGTGGCTCGCGCGCGCGGGTTGGGAGCGTATCAGGTGGCCAACATCCTTCGCGGCCGCGAGGCCAGGGCGCTGGAGGCTCCGCCGCCGGACGCCGCCGCGCTGGGCGCCAAGAGTCCGGGTGCCGCCGTGCAGGCGCGGATCGAGGCGCCTGCGTCACGCCGAGACGGGCACTCGCATGCCCGACGTCGACTCCGGTGCGTACGCGGGCAAGAACGTCTTCGTCATTCAGGTCGAGTCGTATCAGGCGATGGCGTTCGGCGCGACCATCGAAGGCCAAGAGATCACTCCCAACATGAACGCGATGGCCGCAGATAGCTGGGTGTGTAGCCGTGCTTTCGCACAGACCGGTGCAGGAAACACCGCCGACGCCGAGTTCATCTCCAATACGAGCCTGCTGCCGCCGCCAGGGCAGGCCGCCGCCGTTGCCTACGCCGAGAAGGAGTTCCCTGCGATTCCGCGGCTGCTGAGCGAGGCGGGGTATCGCACGCTCACCATGCACGCCAACAGCGCAGAGTTCTGGAACCGCGTGGAGCTCTACCCGGCCCTGGGATTCGATGCGTACTACGATCGGACCTCGATCGGCGAGGAGGACCTGATGTGGAGGGGCTCCTCGGATGAGGCGTTCTTCGCCAAGGCCCAAGAGCTCCTCGCTGAGGAGATGTCGTACGGCAAGCCGATCTACGCGCAGCTCGTGACTCTCTCCTCGCACGGGCCCTACAAGGCAGTCCCGGAGGACCGCCGTCCCGTGCAGCTGTCCGACGAGCTTCGCGACAGCTTGGCCGGCCGGTGGGTGGGCTCCTTGAGCTATGCCGACAAAGCGGTGGGGCAGTTCCTCGATTGGCTGCGCGACGAGGGCCTCTACGAGGACTCGATCGTCATCGTCTACGGAGACCACAAGGCGCTGCAGAACCTCGAGCTCGAACCACCAGATGCCGCCATCGTCACGGAGCTACTGGGCAGGGAGTACTCGATCGTCGACAGGCAGCACATCCCGCTGCTGATCCACCTGCCGGGGCAGAAAGCAGGAGGGGTCATCGACAGTACGGTGGGGCAGATAGATATCGCCCCCACCGTCGCCGACCTCCTTGGTGTGAGCCTTGCCGAGGTCCCGCATCTCGGCCGCAGCGTCTTCGCCTTCTCGGAACCGTTCGTGATGATGCGCTCCTACTTCCCGGGCGGAACGGTGCTCAACGACCGCGTGGCCTACCTCCCGGGACTGGTGGCCGAGGACGGGGCGGCTGTGAGCCTCGACGATGCGACCCCCGTCGTGCCCACTCAGGTCGACCGAGCGGACATGAAGCGCGGCGCGGCGCTCTCGGCGCTGGCCGAGCAGTGGGTAGACAGCCTGCCCGAGCGCACAGGCGCCGACGGAACCGTTGAAGGCTACATACCGGTGTCCGCGCTGCGTCCTCCCGACAAGAAGCCGCTCGTCGACGGGTCGGACGACGAGGCTTCGGTCGAGAAGAAGTAGCTGCGGTACGACGAGGTCTGTCCGAACGCAGGCGCGCGGCGACGGTGTTGCTAGAATCGGGGGCGCGATAGACGCGCACCACCGGACCGCCCTCGATTCGCCCGGAGCAGCCATGACAGATGAGACGCGCCGTCCCGTGACCTACAAGGACGCAGGCGTGGACACCGCCGAGGGCGCCCGCGCCGTCGAACGGATCCGTGACGCCGTGCGATCGACGTATCGTCCCGAGGTCATCGGCGACATCGGCGGCTTTGGCGGACTGTTCTCGGCCGCCGCGTTCAAGGACATGGACGACCCGGTCATGGTGAGCGGTACCGATGGCGTGGGAACCAAACTCAAGCTCGCGCAGCTGCTCGACATCCACGACACGGTGGGCATCGACCTCGTGGCCATGTGCGCCAACGACATCCTCGTCTCCGGCGCCGAGCCGCTCTTCTTCTTGGACTACGTCGCCGTGGGCAAGCTCGACAGCGAGCGCATGGCCGCGATCGTGGGCGGCATCGCCGAGGGTTGCCGCCAGTCAGGGTGCGCGCTCATCGGCGGCGAGATGGCCGAGCACCCCGGCACGATGGACCCCGACGACTACGACCTTTCGGGCTTCTGCGTGGGCGTGGTCGACCGGCCTCGCATGATCACCGGCGAGCTCGTGAAGCCGGGCGACGTCGTACTCGGGCTCGCGTCGAGCGGCCTTCACTCCAACGGCTTCTCGCTCGTTCGCCGCGCGATCGTAGACGGCCACGAGGCCGAACTGGGCGTGTCGCGTGTCGATCTGGGCGGACGGACACTCGGTGAGGCGCTGCTCACTCCGACGCGCCTGTACGTGAAGTCCGTACTCGAGCTGCTGAGAGACGGCATGCCGGTACACGCCATGGCGCACATCACGGGGGGCGGGATCACCGAGAACCTCGACCGCGTCTTGCCAAGCGACTGCGATGCGGTGGTGTATCGCGGCTCGTGGAAGGTCCCGCGCGTCGTCGAGACGGTGATCGAGGCGGCCGCTCTGTCCGAAGACGACGCGTACAAGACGTTCAACATGGGCATCGGCTTCATGATCGTCCTCGACCCGGCCGATGCGCCCGACGCCGCCGCCACCTTGCGCGCGGCGGGCGAGACGGTCGCGGAGGTGGGCGAGATCGTCACGGGGTCGGGAAGGGTGACGTACAGGTGAGCGAGTTCCTGATCGGCGTTCTGATATCGGGGTCGGGCACCAACTTGCAGGCGATCATCGATGCGAGTGAGGCCAACGAGCTCGACGCCCGGATCGCGGTGGTGATCTCGAACAAGGAGGCGGCGCGCGGACTCGAGCGTGCACGCAAACACCATATCGACGCCGTCTTCATCGACCCAGGCAGGTTCGAGTCGCGACACGAGTACAACTACGCCATCCGAGACGAGCTGCGCCGCCACAACGTCGATCTGGTCGTCATGGCCGGCTACATGCGTCTGCTGGGCAAGGAGGTCCTCGACGCCTACCCGATGAAGGTCGTCAACCTGCATCCGGCGTTGCTGCCGAGCTTCCCGGGCGCTCACGGCATCTCGGACGCCTTGGACTACGGCGTCAAGGTCACGGGCATCACCGTGCACTACGCCAACGAGGTCTTCGACGAGGGTCCAATCATCGCCCAAGAGGCAGTCCCGATCGAGGAGGACGACACCCTCGAGACGCTCGAAGCGAGAATCCACGAGGCCGAGCACCGCTTGCTGCCCGCGGCGCTCCAGCTGATCGCGCAGGGACGTGTTCGCGTCGACGGCCGCAAGGTCCGCATCGGGTAGGGTGCACCAATGGATATCCTCACAGCCATCGGTCTGGCGCTCCCCGCAGGGCTCAACGCCTACATCCCGCTCCTGGGACTGGCCCTGGCTCAGCGCTTTGGCGTCGTGTCGCTTGCCTCGCCGTGGAGCCAGCTTGGGGAGTGGTGGGCTATCGCTCTCATATCCGTGCTCCTGCTGGTAGAGGTATTCGCCGACAAGATCCCGGTGATCGACCACATCAACGACGTCGTTCAGACGTTCGTGCGTCCCGCCGCCGGAGCCATCGTGGCCGTGGCGGCGAGCGGGCAGGCCGGTCAGAACTACACGCTGGTGATGGTGGGTCTCGGTATCGTGCTGGCCGGGGGAGTGCATGCCATCAAGGCCGTGGCGCGTCCGGTGGTCAACACTGCGACCGGCGGGAGCGGCGCGCCGGTGGCCAGCACGGCCGAGGACGTCGCTGCGATCGGCTCGACAGCGATCGCACTGCTGGTGCCCGTCCTGGTCATCGCCGTGATCGCGCTGCTGCTGATCGTTGCGTGGCTGGTCCTCTCGCGTCGCCAGACAAAGCGAGCTGGCTGAATCGCGGACAGCGTCAGCGGTCGCGAATCGCCATCTCGCAAGCCGCGGTGGCGCGTCGGCTACAATGTGCGTACTTCAGTGCATCCGCGTCGCCAGGGGGGTTCGTCAATGTCGAAAGTCGTCATCAAGCGCGCGCTCGTCTCTGTCACCGACAAGACCGGCGTGGTCGAGTTCTGCCGCGCCCTGTCCGAGGAGTTCGGCGTCGAGATCGTCTCGACCGGAGGCACCGCCAAGGCGCTGGCCGACGCGGGCGTGAAGGTGCGCCCCATCGACGACCTGACCGGCTTTCCCGAGATGATGGACGGTCGCGTCAAGACGCTGCACCCGCGCGTGCATGGCGGCCTGCTGGCCCGTCGTGACGTGCCCGCGCACATGGCGGCCGCCGAGGAGCACGGCATCGGCATGATCGATCTGGTGTGCGTGAACCTCTACGCCTTCGAGGCGACCATCGCCAAGGACGGGGTCACCGAGGCCGAGGCGATCGAGAACATCGACATCGGCGGACCGTCGATGCTGCGCAGCGCCGCGAAGAACTTCGCGAGCGTCACCGTGGTCACGGATCCCGCGTGCTACGACACGGTCCTCGCCGAGATGCGCGCCAACGGCGGCGCGACCACGCTCGAGACCCGGCGCGCGTATGCGACCGAGGTCTTTCGCACGACGAGCCACTACGACAACGCGATCTGGCAGTACCTCTCGGGCTACGAGAGACGCTCTTCCCCGAGGAAGTCCGGATGCGCCTGCTCAAGGTCCAGGACCTGCGCTACGGCGAGAACCCGCACCAGAAGGCCGCGTTCTACCGCTTCGCGGACGCCAAGCCCGAGACGCTCGCGAACGCCGAGCAGCTCCAGGGCAAGGAGCTCTCCTACAACAACATCCTCGACACCGACGCCGCGTGGACGGCCGTGCGCGAGTTCGCCGATGACGACCCCACGTGCATCATCATCAAGCACGCCAACCCCTGCGGCTCGTGCACGGACGCAGACATCACCACCGCGTACCAGAAGGCATGGGCCGCCGACTCGATCTCGGCGTTCGGCGGGGTCATGGCGTTCAACCGTACCGTTCCGGCCTCGCTCATCGAGGCGATCTTCGCCAACGAGCAGTTCGTCGAGGTCATGATCGCGCCGGACTACGAGCCGGCCGCCCTCGAGCTGCTCAAGAGCAAGGAGAACGTCCGCGTGCTGCAGGACGGGTGGCATGCGCGGCAACGCGGGTCACTACGAGTCGCGGCGCCGTCGAGGGCGGCATGCTGATCCAGCAGTCCGACTCGGTCACCGAGGACCCCGAGACGTTCACGGTCGCGTCGAAGCGCCAGCCGACCGCCGAGGAGATGCAGCAGCTGCTCTTCGCCTGGAAGGTCGCGAAGAGCGTGAAGTCGAACGCGATCCTGCTGGCGAAGGACTTCGTGGGCGTGGGCGTGGGTGCCGGGCAGATGAACCGCGTGAACTCGGCACGCATCGCCGTGATGGGTGCGGGCGACAACGCGAAGGGCGCCGTGTGCGCGTCCGACGCGTTCATGCCGTTCCCGGACTCGCTCGAGGTCGTGCGCCGAGGCCGGCGTGACCGCGGTCATCCAGCCGGGTGGCTCCGTGCGCGACGATGAGGTCATCGCCAAGGCCGACGAGATGGGCGTCGCGGTCGTCTTCACGGGGCATCGTCACTTCCGCCACTAGGGGAGCATATGGCAACGCAGTTCGACTGGGAGGGCTTCCGCGCGTTGGTCGGGCGCCTGGACTCGCTTCTTGCCGGGGACTTCACGCTTGTGGATGACGACACCTTCATCGAGGCGTGCCGGCGCGCGCTGGCGTTTCTCTACGTTGCCGGTGTGTCGATGCCCGCGGCCGGTGACGTCTTCGAAGACGCAGGCGGTGACGCGTTTTGGGAGCGCCGGCTGGGCGCCGAGGCTGCGGTAGCCGACCCGCTCGACGCTGAGACCGAGATCGCCGACATCGCGCAGCGGCTTCACGAGGACCTCGTTGGAGCTTCAAGACGACGTCGACGAAGAGGACATCGTCGATCTTGTCGGCGCGGCGGCTCGCGCGCTATGGGACACGCGGGAGAGCTTGGCCGCAGGCACCGAGCACTACGATACGAAGAGGCTGCTGGAGGCCGAGTGGGAGTGGTCGTTCGGCTTCGACGAGTGGGGGGCGCATGCGATCGCGGCGATCGCAGCGCTCCACGACGTGCTCTGGGGGGCGCGTTAGGGTTGGGAGAGGCCCGCGAAGACGCTGCGGGTCTGGTGCTCGCGCCGTCGTCGACGCGCGGATGGTTCGGCGGGCGCGGGCTGGTCGCGAGCGGTCCGACTGAGACTCGATCGGACCTGACGCTCGCGCAGGCGGCCATCTACCTCGAAGAGGCGTTCGAGGGCGTCCAGCCCGGTCTGACCGCGGTTCTCGCACGCTACGACGGCAGCTGCACGGTCGTGCGCTTCGGCGTAGTAGAGGAGCTTGGAGACCTCGCGCCGCCACAAGGGCCCCTTTCTCTGCCCGAGACCCCGCTGCTTCTAGATGCCGGGTGGGACCTTCTCGGCAGGGAGTTTCGGGGAGCGGTTGAGCGCACCCGCGAGCGGATCGCCGCTGGCGACGTCTACGTCTTGAACCTCACCGCGCGACTGACTGGCCGGCCGGTCGCCTCACCCGCCGAGCTCTTCTCGGCGCTGGTGGAGCGGGCCGGCTCGGAGATGAGCGCGCTGGTCGAACGATGGCCCGGAGCCACGCCGTGGATCGCGAGTGTCTCGCCCGAGCGATTCTTGCGCGTGGGGCGCGGCGAGCACGGCGCGCGCCTCGTCGAAGTCTGCCCGATCAAGGGCACCAGACCGCGGGGAGCCACCCGCTCGGCAGATCGAGCTCTTGCCCAAGCGCTCGCCGACGACCCCAAGGAGCTCGCCGAGCATCTGATGGTGGTCGATCTGGAGCGCAACGACCTGGGGGTCTGTGCGGTGCCGGGGACGGTGCGCGTCGAGCCGCTCTACGAGGTCGTGCCCACGCCCTACTGCCACCAGCTCGTCTCCTCCGTGCACTCGACGCTGCGCCCCGAGGCGACCTTCGCCGAACTGCTTGAGGCCGCATTCCCGTGCGGTTCGGTGACCGGTGCTCCCAAGCGCGCGGCGATCCGCATCGCCTCCGAGCTCGAACGCACGCCGCGCGGCGCGTACTGCGGCGCGCTTCTGGTCGCGATGAAGGACGAGCTCGACAGCTCGGTGCTGATACGCACGCTGGAGGGAGTGGCCGACAACCCCGAGATCGCGCGGTGGGGGGCCGGCTGTGGGATAACCCACGACTCAGACCCTGCCGCCGAGTACCTCGAGATGCTGCTCAAGGCCACGCCGGTCACCGGCAACGGCGCCCCACCTGTCGCGCTGCGCGAGACGATGCGCGTGGGCTATGGACGGGTCGCCTGGCTCGACCGGCATCTGGCGCGGCTCGCGAGCGGCGGGACCGGCCCGAAGATCCTCGCGCGGGTGCGACTGGCGGTGGCCGAGCAGCTCGCGGCGTACGACTCCGGCGCTGAGTACGGCCGCCTGGGAGTCACCGTCACCCCGGACGGGGAGGTTGCAGCCGGCATCACGTCCCAGCGCTCATCTCTCGAAGTCGAAGGCGGCCCGGTGATCGTGCCGATTCAAGTTGCCGAGCACCTCATCTTGCCTCCGGGGGCCGCGAAGCCCGCCAGTCGAATGTACTGGGACCGGGTCCATCGGGCTGCTGAGATCCAAGGCGGGCATCAGGCCCTACTCGTCGACGCTGAAGGCAGTCTGTTGGACGGTTCGACGGCCACGGTATGGCTGCTGCACGGCGACACGCTATCGACACCGCCCTCTCCGCCTGCGGTGGCGGGCGTCGCCCGTGAGGTGGTCTTCGACCGAGCGCCCGCGCATGGGCTCACCCCGATCGAACGCGCGCTGACGCTGGAGGACTACGAGAGCGCCGATGAGGTCTTTGTCAGCAACGCCGTGGGTGGCCTGGTTCGTGCTCGAAGGGGTGCGAGCGCCGCTCCTCGAGTGTGATGACCGTCACGGCCGCCCCTCGCGCGAACAGACAAGGCAGGCGTAGGGTAGGTCGTGTTCCCGAGTTCTTGGTGGTGTCCAATGCGTACGATACTCAGGCCGACGAAACGCCACGCCCTCAGCCTCGCCGTCGCTGTGGTGCTGGCTACGGCGTTGCTGGCGATCGCTGCGTCAACAGCGTTCGCCGCCACGTTCGATCCCGAGCTCGTCATCTCGAACGACAACATGCGGGCCACGAACTCGATGTCCGAAGCGCAGGTACAGGCGTTTCTTGAGACGCAACCCGGGGTGCTCAAGTCGCTCGTGACCGTGGATCACATGGGCGTGAAGCGCAAGGCATCGTCGATCATCTGGCGCGCATGTCAGAGGTGGCAGATCAGCCCCAAGGTGATGCTCACCATGCTTCAGAAGGAGCAAAGCCTGCTGACCAGGACCACACTGGCGAAGAACACGCTGAGCCGAGCGATCGGGGCGGGCTGCCCAGACGCCAACACCAACCGGTACCCCGGATTCGGGAACCAGATGTATCACGGCGCGCGCTTGCTCGACAGCTACGGCGAAGGCCACTCGAGCTTTCCCACCTACTACGTGGGCATCAAGAAGGCCATCTACAAGGATGCGACGTACGGCACGCACCTTCACCCGAAGAACCTGGCGACGTTCAAGCTCTACGTGTACAACCCCTCGATCCCGGGCAACACCAACTTCTACATCATCTACAACCGCTACTTCGGGTCCCCCTTCGCGAACCCGCGCTTCCGTCCGGTCTACCGCTTCCGCAACCGCTACAACGGGACCTATCTCTACACGGCCTCCATCGCCGAACGAGCGAAGCTTCGCGACAATCCCCGCAAGTGGAGCTACAACGGCTCGAAGTTCTCGTGGGACACGTCGGTCAGCGTCTCGGCGACCAAGCCGATGTACCGCTTCTACAACAGGTACACCAAGAAGTACTCGTACACCTCGTCCCAGTCGAAGTACAAGTACCGGCGCAGCGCGGCGGGACGCAAGAAGTGGAAGTACGGCGGAGTCGCCTGGAGAGTGTCGAAGGTCCACAAGTACACGCCCAAGGCGGCCGTGGTCTACCGGCTGCGCAACCGCCAGACCGGCGGCATGTTCCTGACTGCCTCCAAGGAGACGGTGCTGCGCTACCGAACGAAGTACGCCTACAAGTGGCGCTACGAGGGCATCGCGTTCTACCTGCCTCGGTACACCGCGCCCTAGAGTCCACGCTCGCCCGACGCGCTGCTGGGCGCGCAGGAGCGAAGGACGCTACTCACGCTCGAGGTGAACCGTGCGTTGCGGGAAGGGTATTTGGATGCCCTCGTCGGCGTAGCGGGCGTGCAGCCTCTTGATGAGCGTGTGCTGCAACTCGTAGCGATCTCCGACCGTCTTGGACTGCAGGGAGACCTTGAGCCCGATCGCCGAGTCACCGAAGTCGGTGTATCGCATGAGCGGTTGTAGCCCTCGGCGCGCCCGGCATCTGCGCTTGCACATCCCCGGCGACCTCAAGAGTGACGCGTTCTATGTGGTCGAGGTCGCTTCCGTAGGCGACCCCCACCGGCGTCCACAAGAACGTGCTGTTCCTCCAGCGAGGTGAAGTTCGTGACGAGTGACTTCCCTATGGTCGCGTTGGGCACGATGACGAGGTCGTTGCTGAGCATCTTGATCGTGGTGTTTCTCCACGTGACGTCTTGCACCCAGCCTTGCTGGCCGGTCTCGAGCTGGATGAAGTCGCCCGGCTCGATCTGCTTGGAGGCGAGCACCTGCACCCCGCTGACGATGTTCTCAAGCGTTGGCTGCAGCGCGAGTCCCACGGCGAGTCCGCCCACGCCGAGTGCCGTGAGCAGCGGCGCGATGGAGATGCCGAGTGCAGCCAGTACCGAGAGCCCTCCGAGTACCCACACCACTCCGCGGGCGAGGTTCACGAAGATCGTGCTTGAGGGCAGGCGCGCGCCTTCCCGCTCGGTGTAGCCTTGGATGAGCTTGCCGGCGATGCGGGCAGCGAATGCCGTGATGACCACGATTGATGCCACCGAGAGGCCCTTGAGCAGCAAGGCCGTCGTATCCGGAGGCACGTCGAGCTTCGCTATCACGGTGCGTGCTGCGATCAGCATGGCCGCGGCAGTCGGCAGTCCGTGCAGCGCCCGGGCCAGCGCGCCGCCTATCTGCCAGTGGCGGGCCTGAGAACGAGCCTTCAAGAAGCGAAAGAGGATCGCGTCGGCGACGAGTCCGGCGGCCACGATTCCCGCAGCCACGACGATGACCGTACCGTACTGCGCTATGAGGTTCTCGATCCAACCAACCATGGGCACCTCCTTTCGCGTGGCATCGTAGCATCAGATGCGTTGACCGTCCCCGCCGCTGCCGATACACTATCGTCCGCTCCGTGCCCGCATGGAGCTGGGCCGAGCGCTCGAAAGTAGGGTTCGACCGGGCCGTTAGCTCAGTTGGTAGAGCAGGGGACTTTTAATCCCAAGGTCGTAGGTTCGATCCCTACACGGCCCACCACATATGCCCCCATCGTCTAGAGGCCAAGGACTCCGCCCTTTCAAGGCGGCAACAGGGATTCGAATTCCCTTGGGGGCACCAGTGAATCAGTAGGGCCTTCTGCGTGAAGCAGGGGGCCCTTCTTGCGCGAGCCCCTAGATGTCCGACTCGCCGACTCTCGCGGGAGCCACCGAACGCAGAAAGACCCGCCTCGTCTGCGGGTCTTTCTATCCATGAAGAAGACTTCTCGCGTCCGACCCTGCCAAGCCGGCTGCACATCGTCTATATCGGTATGATGCCCTCCGACCATGAACACCGTTTGTTGCAGGCGTGTAGGGTTTCTCGGCGGTTCGTGGAGAAGCGGTGGAGCGTTGCTTGCTTGTTGCCGATTCACCAGTGGGTACACGGTCGCACAGGATGGTGCGCCTGTGTGTGCCATGAGCGTGTGCGTGCCCCCATCGTCTAGTGGCCAAGGACGCTGCCCTCTCAAGGCAGAAACGGAGATTCGAATTCTCCTGGGGGCACCAACGATTCGCCCCTGATAGAATGTGCGCGCTGCTCCTCGGAGCAACAGTACGGGCGATTGGCGCAGTGGGAGCGCAGGTCCCTTACAAGGACAAGGTCGGGGGTTCAAATCCCTCATCGCCCACCAGTGACTGAAGTGGCCCCGGCGACGTCGCCGGGGCCACTCTTTCTGGGTTGCCCTGAGCGCGCCGGATGTGATCGGGGGCGAACACGGGCTCATATCATCCGTCGAGAAGCCAGGCGAGCGCTTCGTTGGGGTCGATAAATACGCGAGTCGGTATGCCGCTGCCGTTCGCTATGTGCTCGCCGCGCCGCCGAGGATCCGCCTGTCGCTCGGCAGAAACGAACGCCAGCCTCTCAATCCTGTCTGGTGCGCGTCGCTGGGCTTCGTCCACTAGGTAGGCTGGTCCGCGAACGTAGTCCGACTCCGGGACCGTGCCCACAACCTGGGAGGCGTCTACCAGTACTCGGGGCTTGTCATAGATCAGGACGGAGTCGACAACCGTACGCACGGTCTGCTCGTAGTCACCGGGCTGGAAGCGACCCGAGCATCGAAGGTAGACGTGGTCTGGCTCTATGTCGACCGAGATCTTGATGCTCATGTTGCAGCCGTCGCTCGAAGGTTGCCAGACACTGACGCCCTGATTGTACCGTCCTTGTGCACCGAGTAGGTGGCATGCCTCCCATCGCGCTGCTACGCGGGATCGATGTCGGCAAAGGTGCCCGTGTGCCTATGAAGACCCTGAGGCCTCACCTTGAGGGGCTCGGGCCCTGACGGCGCTGAGACGGCCTGCCAGCGACTGAAGAGGTCCCCGGCAGCTCGGCTGGAACCTCTTGGCGTATCGTTCTTCTCGAGCACGACCGTCGGCTGCTCGATCAAGCCGAGGATGAGGATGTGTTGCGGGTGAGCGCGACGTGAGCGTGGAGCGTGGTCCGGTCATCACTTCTGCAGGGGAGGCGCCGGCCAGCGCGCCGAGTCTCCCCCGCACGCCTCGCAACGTGCGAATGATGGGATTGGTGAGCCTGCTCACCGACGCGTCATCCGAGATGATCTATCCGGTGCTGCCGCTGTTCCTGTCCAACGTGATCGGAGCGCCGGTCGCAGCCATCGGCCTGATCGAGTCACTTGCTGAGGCCGGCGCCTCGTTCATGAAGGTCGGCTCGGGGTGGCTCTCCGACCGCGTCGGTCGCCGCAAGCCGCTGATCGCTCTCGGCTACACGCTCTCGAACGTGGCTAAGCCACTGCTGGCTCTCACGCAGACGTGGCCGGCCGTGCTCGTCTTGCGAGTCACTGACCGGCTGGGCAAGGGTATCCGCACGGCGCCGCGCGACGCGCTCATCGCCGAGAGCTGCACCGAGGCCGAGCGAGGGCGGGGCTTCGGCGTTCACCGCGCACTCGACACGCTCGGTGCCGCGATCGGTCCCGCTTGTCGCGTGGGCGGTGCTGACCCTGTCGCCGGGCGCGTACCGCACCATCTTCGTCATCTCGGCGATACCGGGGACTCTCGCCATCGTGTTCGTCCTGATGGCAGTGCGCGACACGGGCAAGCGTTCCGTCTCGAGCCAGGCGCGGTCGATCAGCTTCAAGGGCTTCTCGAAGTCGCTCGTTGTCTTCACGGCGATCTCATTCGTCTTCGGGCTTGCCAACTCCTCCGATGCACTGCTGATCCTCCGAGCGCAGGATCTCGGGGCGGCCGCAGCGCTCATCCCGCTGATGTATGTGGTCTTCAACGTGGTCGGGGCGGCCTTGGCCAAGCCCTTTGGGGTGCGATCGGATGCGGTGGGGCGGCGCCGAGTACTGGTGTTCGGCTTCGCAGGCTATGCGGTCGTCTACCTGGGGTTCGCGCTCGCCGTCGGGCCGACGGCACCGTGGCTGCTCTTCGGTCTGTACGGAGTGCCCTACGCCGCCACCGAGGGCATGACTCGCGCGTATGTGGTCGATCTCGCTGGGCCTGAGAGGCGGGCGACCGTGTTGGGAGCGTACACGTTCGTCCTCGGGATAGCGGCTTTGCCCGCAAGCTTCGGTGCAGGTCTGCTATGGGACATGGTGTCGCACTCCGCACCATTCATCGTCAGTGCAGCGCTCATGGGGCTCTCTTCGCTTGCGCTGCTACTCTGCGGTTCGTGGCTCGACCGACAGCGTGCGGCTGCGTAGGACTCCTACGCCTCGGGCTTTGTGGAGTCCGATGGCGGCGCGTCCTGCGTGTCGTACTGAGTTGTGGTCGGTGTGGGAAGCTTCTTGCCGCTCTTGACCCCGCGCGATATCAGGATCACGACGCCGGCCACGAGGATGACCCCCGTGGCAATCCAGATGATGGCCTGCTGTGTGGTCATCGCTCCCGTCCTTTCACAGGTTGGAACGCACTGTGCGTCTACTGGGTCCGGTTTCGCGAGCGGTCTGTTTGCAGGCAGTACGTTCCCCAGGCGTCGGTCCACGTCACAGCTCGCTTCGACGGGCCATGCGTGTCGAGGTCAGACCGGTTGCTCCTCGTCCCTACCAGATGTGCGCACGCTGCTCGGCGCCGCGCACCATCGGCGAGCCCTCGGCGATAGCGAACGCGTCCGCGAACGACGGAAGATTCGACAGGGGCCCGTTGACGCGGAAGTGCGAGGGCGAGTGGGGGTCGGTGTTCACCAGCAGCCGCAGGTACTCGTCCGAGTAGTTCATGTGCCACACGGTCGCCCACGAAGCGAAGAACCGCTGCTCGGGCGTCAGGCCATCGATGGATTCGCCCGCGTCACCGTGCGCCTCTCTCAGGGCGTTCAGGGCGATCGACAGACCGCCGAGATCCGCGATGTTCTCACCTAGCGTGAGACGGCCGTTCACGCTGAGGTCGTCGGCGACCTGGTAGGCGTCGAACTGCTCGACGAGCGCGTGCGCGCGCTTGTCGAACTCGGCGCGGTCCTCCTCGGTCCACCAGTCGCGCAGCGCGCCGTTCGCGTCGAAGCGGCTTCCCCGGTCGTCGAAGCCGTGCGTGATCTCGTGGCCGATGATGGCCCCGATCGCTCCGTAGTTCACGGCGTCGTCCGCGTCCGCGTAGAAGAACGGCGGCTGCAAGATGCCCGCGGGGAAGACGACCTCGTTGAGCAGAGGATGGTAGTAGGCGTTGATCACGTGGGCAGGCATAGCCCACTCGGCTCTGTCCACGGGGTCACCCAGGCGCCCCATCTCCCGGTCGTACTCGAACCGAGCGCACCGCATCCGGTTCTCGACGTATGACGAGCGTTCGATGGCAAGAGCCGAGTAGTCCCGCCACTCGTCGGGAAAGCCGATCTTGTAGCCGAATCCGGCCAGTTTCTCGAGCGCCTGGGCCTTGGTCGTCTCGGTCATCCACTCGGCATCGCGAATCGCCCTGCCCATGGCCGAGAGGAGATGGTCGACCATCTCTTCGCAGCGGTGTTTGGCCTGCTCGGAGAAGGCCGCTTCGACGTAGAGCTGCGACACGAGCTCGCCGATGTCCGCGCTCGCCGCCTCGATCACGCGCTTCCAGCGCGGGCGCATCTTCTGCTGGCCGCCCAGAGTCCGGCCGTAGAAGTCGAACGCCTCTTGCTCGAACGCGGGGGGAAGCTCGCTGGCGTAGGTTCGGATCAGCGTCCAGCGCAGGTAGTCGCGCAGTGTGGGCATCGGCGTTTCTCCGAGCGCCTTCTCGAGCGCCGAGAAGAATCCAGGATTGTCGATGTTGACCGTGGGCGACGTGACGCCCAGCTCGGCGACGTAGGAGCTCAGCCCGAACTCCGGCATGTACTCGTCGAGCGCCGAGACGTCGTGGCGGTTCATGGTGAGCTGCACGTCGCGCATCTGCTCGGCCGAGTACGACGCCTCGGCGAGTCGCGTCTCGAATGCCAAGATCCGCTCGGCCGCGTCGCGTGCAGCGTCCTCGCCGCCATCCAGGTTGCCGAGCTGTCGCGCAACGTGGCTCACGTACGCGTCGCGAAGCTGCGCCGAGCGCTCGTCATCGCGTACGTAGTAGTCGCGCTCCGGCAGTCCCAGACCGCCCTGTCCCACGTAGACGAGGTAGGCGTCCGCGTCCTCGAAGTCGGGTGAGACGCCAAGCGAGTGGAACGGGCTCGCCCCGAGGTGCTGCAGATCGCGCGCGATGTCACGGACGTCGGCGATCGAATCGGCGGCATCGATGCGGGAGAGGAGTGCAGCGAGCGGTGCCACCCCCGCCGCGGCGATCGACTCCTCGTCCATGGCCGCCGCGAAGTAGTCGCCCACGAGTCGACGTACCGACCCGGGCGCTGAGCGCAGGGACGCTGCGTCTTCGAGCAGCCCGCGCAGGAGTGTCTGGTTGCGCTCGTTGACCTCGTGGAACGCTCCCCACGAACCGTACTCGGGAGGGACCGGGTTGGCGTCGAGCCAGCCGCCGTTGACGTGTCTGTAGAAGTCGTCGGATGCGGCAGTGTCCACATCGAAAAGAGAGGTGTCGATCGGACGCAGGGCATCGCTCATGGCTGGACTCCCAAGTTCACGGCGCGGGCGGTTCCTTGCAGCATACCCATTGGGTCGGACCACTGACTCGTGGGCCCGAAACGAGGCCCCGACGTGATCGCCGGGGCCTCGATAGTCCACACGAGCGCTCCAGACTGCCCTGCTACCTCACGGTCACGTAGTCGTATCCACCCGACCACGTTCCGGCGTGCCAGTAGTCAGAGGGCGCATAGGCTCTCAGGCGCCAGCGACCGCTGGACGACAGTCGGATCTTGCGCAGGTACTTCGTGTAGCTGGAGTAGTTGTACGCCTTCGCGCTGACGTAGCCGTAGCTCTTCCACTTCCCCGAGGAGGTCTTCTTCCACTTGTAGATGCGCACGGGGTAGCTGCCCGCGGAGTGCCGCGGCTTCAAGTAGCCATAGACCGTGTAGTACTTCGTGCGCCGCATCGTCTTTGGCGCAATCGGCGTGCGCACGTAGACCTTGGGCTTGACGCGACGCGAGTTGCTCTGGATTGAGGGGTACATGGTGGTGCCCTGGAAGTTGGCTCTCAGATACCGGGCGTTGTAGAGAGCGGGCGTGGTCAGGGAGTAGCCCCCGCTGCCGTTGGTCGTCACGAAGCCGTAGGGTGCCCAAGCACCCCCGTCAGGCGACATCTCTAGACGCACCGTCACGCCTCCGATCGGGATGCCGCCCACCGAGGTCAGGGTCCCAGTGAGCTTCGCCTTGCCGCCATACGAAACGGTGGTGGGCTTGGCGGTAGCGGAGATGCGTGGGAGCAGGAGCTCACCGAAGTAGATGTCTTTGTTGCCGCTGCGTTCGTCTTGCCACACGAGCCGGTTGTCGGTGATAGCAGGCATGCTTTGATCGGCTGCGTGATTGGTCAGCGCCCAGTGCTCCACCCTGTCGATGTCGTAGATGTAGATGTCGTCGTTGCCGTTGTTGTAGGTGTAGACGACCTTGTTGTCGGAGATGTCGGCGAAGGTCTCGTCCGCCGGCGTGAACGTGATGCGCGTCCCGCCGTCGCTGTCCACCGCCGTGGCTAGATCGGACAAGTAGAGCTCCTGGCCGCCCAAGCGGTTGTCGTGGAACACGACCCTCGATCCCGAGATTGCCGGCCGGTAGGCCTGGCTGCTGCCTGTCGAAAGTCTGATCTCCTTCTTGGTCTTGATGTTCATGCCGCTGACATCGTCCCACAGGCTTCCGGGGTCTCTGCTGTTCTCGTAGGCGACCCAGTCGCCCCAGATCACCGGCCAGGAGTGCCAGTGGGTGTCGTCGTCAAGGGGGAAACTGAGGGGGAAAGTGTCACCGTAGGTCAGGCGGGTCTCTTTGTTGGTCGAGAGATCGTAGAGCATGATCTCTGCGTCGTTGATCTGCACCGCGAAACGGAGGTCCTCGTAGACGACTCTGTTGCCCGAGATATCCGGGTGTTGCTGGTCGATCGTGTCGTCTGCAGTGATCCGCCTGCCCAACGTGCCAGCAGCCGGTATCGAGGAGTTCAGGTCGATGACTCTGATGTTCCAGTCGCCCTTGCTGTTGTCTTGGAACACGACTCTGCTGCCCGAGATAGCCGGGTAGCGCTGATCGAAGCCGTCGTTGGAGGTCAGGCGAGTCTCCGTGTTGGTGGCGAGATCCCACATGAATATGCTGTAGTCACCGTCACGGTCGTCCTCGTAGACGACCCTGTTCCCACTCACCGACGGAGCGGTCTGATCCTGCGCGTTGGTGGTCAGGCGACGCTCGATCATTGAAATTGGTCCTGCCGATGCTGCGGCAGCAACCCACAGCTGCGCCCCGCATAGCAGCACCAGCACGAGAAGACAGGCAGATGCTCTTCGGGCAATCATGGTGAACCCCCCTTTTGCCTCGGCACGCGTCTTGTGCCGCTCGGCGTCTCGGGCAGCCCCACCCCCAACGTGACTCGGAGATGCCCGCTAGCTTCGTACATACCCAGCGGATGTGAAGGCCGTGGAGACCGTGGGCCTCGCGGATGCAGAGGATCCTGCACCCAAAGGTTCTCAGCGCCGCCTGCTGCGCCACCACACAAGCCCCATGTTGAGGGCGATCGTCAGAATCACCGACAGCACGATGGTCTTGAGGAGCCACACGGTGCTCAGTCCTCGATCCCGGGAGGGCGGCGCGCCGCCTTGGTTCCGGCGCGGCGTGTCTTCTCGGCAAGGCGACGTTCCTTGGCAGCGCGTGTGGGCTTGGTGGTCTTGCGGGGTGGAGGCGGGGGTGCCATCGCGGCGGTGATTCGCTCGCGAAGCCGGCCGAGGCACACCTGCTTGTTGCGGTGCTGGCTGCGCTCCCGCCGGCAGAGCACCACGATTCCGGTAGGCAGGTGCTTGAGGCGCACGGCCGAGTCGGTCGTGTTGACTCCTTGACCCCCGGGGCCGGTGGCGCGGAACACGTCGACCTTGCACTCGCCCAGAAGCGCCTCGTCGGTCTCCGGGAGACGATAGCCTTCGGGGACCGAGTGCGTCATGACTGGAACGAGATGGCGTCGACGGGGCAGGAGTCCGCCGCGTTTCTGCAGCAGTCGTAGAGGTCCTCGCCGCAGTTCGTGGCGATCACATGTGCCAGCCCATCGTCTTCAAGCCGGAAGACCTCGGGGCACTCGTCTTCGCAGTTGCCGCACCCGATGCACAGATCCTCATCGACGACGGGTCTCATGATGGCCTCCCTTGCCTGGGGGTCCCGCGGCTCCGGCCGCCGCCCCGCGTTGCAGAATCTACCCGCTTTGCCCCGGCTCAGCGCGATGCGTGGGGTGACATCGGCCGTCAGATTCGTTATTGTCTTCACGAGCCTATGGGGGGCGCCGATCGTGTGTGGCGCCCCGTTTCGTTTCGGAGGTTGCCTGTGAGCACAAAGAACGTGGCCGCAATCATCGTCGCCGCCCTGGTGGCCGGCGTAGTCATCGGGAGCTTTGGAATCGCCAGCGCCGGCGGCAAGGTGCAGCTGCCCGCACCGGGAGCCTCAGAGTGTTCCTCGTGCGTGGATGAATCCGCGTGCGGCGAGGCTGCCGCCGCTTCGCCGGCTGCGGCGACTGGCGCCGCGAGTGGCGGGTGTGCTGACTGCGCCGAGCCTGCAGCTGCGGCGCCTAGCGCCCCAGCAGCCGCTGCGCCAGCGGCCGGGGAGTGCGGGACCGGCATGGGTGCGTGCCCAGGCAGCGGACAGTAGCGGTCCGCTCGGCGAGCTAGCGCTTGGAACCGAACTCAGGGAAGGCCGCCTTGTCGGGCGGCCTTGCTGTTTGCCGTGCTCAGGGGTACCAACTTCTCAAGACCACCTGACAGACGGGGTGCCTTGGGCACTTCGGCAGCGGCAGACGGGAGAGTGGGCGTGGGCGACATCGTCGTCGGCACCTGCAGCTGGACAGACAAGACGATGGTCGAGCGCTGGTACCCGGCCGGTGTCAACAGCGCCGAGCAGCGGCTGCGCTACTACGCTGCGCGCTTCGATGCGGTGGAGGTCGACTCGGCGTTCTATGCGATTCCCAAGCCCGAGTATGCGGTCAACTGGGCCAAGCGCACGCCGCCCGGATTCACCTTCCACGTGAAGGCGTACGGCATGATGACCGGTCACGAAGTCGACGAGCGGGCGCTTCATCCCGATCTCGCGGAGGGCGGGTACAACTACGAGATCACGTCGCGAGGCCGGGTGCGTGCGCCCGAGCCTCGGATGGTGGAGCACGCTTTCGAGCTGTTCCTGGAGTCGATCACGCCGCTGGTCGAGGCGGGCAAGATGGGCGGCGTGCTCATGCAGTACCCGCCGTGGTTCACCGCGAAGGACCGGGAGAAGCGCGAGCGCAACCTCGCCACCATCGAGCGTGACGCCGAGCTGCTCTCGCCGCTGCCCGTGTTCGTCGAGTTTCGCCATGCGAGCTGGGCCGAGACCACCAACCTGCAAGCGCACGATGAAGCTGCTCTCCGAGCGCGGTCTGACCTTCGTGTCCGTCGACGCGCCGCAGCTTCCTGATGCTTCGGTGATGCCGCCGATCACCGCCGCGACCGCACCACTGGGCTACGTGCGGCTCCACGGCCGCAACCTCGGCACGTGGAACGCGCGTACGGCCAGTGCGGCAGACCGTTTCGACTATCTCTACACCGCCGAGGAGCTCGAAGAGTGGCGTCAGCCCATGCTCGACCTCGCGGAGTCGACCGAGCGAACGTGGGTGATGTTCAACAACTGCAAGTACGACTACGCGCCGAGAAACGCACGTGAGATGGCCGAGATCCTCGGCGATGTGGTCGCGCCGCGGCGCGGCGGCGTGCCCACCGGAGAGCCGGCCGCCGAGATGGCGGCGCCGGCTGAGGCGGTCGAGTCCGAGCCCGGAGAGCAGCTCGGCCTAGGAATCTAGCGACCGAGCATCCGGCGCTCGACCCTCTGGCGCTCTGACCCTCTAGCGCTCGACGGAGCTGTCTCCGCGTCTGAGTAGGATGGCGTGGATCTGGGGCGGAGCGAAGAAGCGCATCGGCAGTCCGTAGGAGCCGGTTCCGCGCGACACGAGGACCGGTGTGCCGTCGACCTCGGACCATCCGCTCCGGAAGCGCTGGTCGTATGCCGAGTGCGTGGTGGGTGCCCAGAGTCCGAACAACGTGATCTGCCCACCGTGGGTGTGGCCGGCGAGTGCCAGGTCGAACGCTCTCGGCGCGCTTGGAAGGCCCTCCGGGAGCACGTCGGGGTTGTGGGCGATGAGAATCGCGAACGAGTCGGGGCTGACGTCGCGCGCCGCTTGCGCCACGTCCGATGCGCCCGTGGCGGCATCCCCGACGCCTGCGACAACGATGCTCCCGCTGCCGCGTCCCGACGCGCGCGTGGTCGTTCTCGAGCACGAGCACGTCCGCCTCGGCGAGACCGCGGCGATCGTCACACTCCTCCGGGGGCAGGGCACAGGGGTACTCGCCGTTGCCGAGCACCCCGACCACGCCAAGCGGCGCTCGCAGGCGAGCGAGTTCGGGGTAGACCATCGCTTCACCGCCCTCGCCTCCGCCCGCATAGTCGCCGCCCAGCAGCACCAGGTCGGGCCCGAGCGCGTTGATCCGGTCCACCAGGCGCCGCACGCGTGCGGGGCCGAGCAGGTCACCGGCGTGGATGTCGGATACGAAGACGACACGCGCCCCGTCAAGCTCGGGCGGAAGATCCGGACTCGTCACGACCGAGCGGTCGACGAACAGCAGCTGTGCCTCGATCAAGGACCAGACGAGCACCGCGAGCAGCACGGCAACGATCGCGAGCGTGGCCACGAGCAGTCTGCGCAGGACGGTGCGTCGCCGCGTTCGCGACGATCCTGCGGCCCCGACAGTGAGGTCGTCGGTCGATGTCATCGCAGCCTCGCGTGGGCCTGGGCCTCGACGGACTTGGCGCCCCGCCTGAGCTCGATGGCGTGGATCTCAGGTGGTGCGAAGAAACGCATGGGCGCCGTCACGTTGCCCGCACCGCGCGTCACGAGCACCGGGACGCCCCACTCCTCAAGCCATCCGCCCTTGTAGCGCTGTCCATACGCCGAGGGCACGAGCGGTGAGAGCATGCCGAACACCGTCAACTGCCCGCCGTGGGTGTGTCCTGCGAGCGCGAGGTCGAACGTTCCGCTCGACGTGGGCAGGGCTTCCGGGAAGTAGTCTGGTGTGTGCGACACGAAGATCGCGAACTCGTCTTTGGCGATACCTGACGCCGCGGCCTCGACGTCGGCGGTACCGATCCACGCGTCGTCGACGCCGGCGATGCGAATCGCCTCCGAGCCGCGGGCGACGGTCGCGTTGCCGTTGACGAGAAGCGTGATGCCTGCATCCGCCATACCTGTGCGCGCCTGCGTCACGCCCTCCCAGTAGTCGTGGTTCCCCAGCACGGCATAGACGCCGAGTGGTGCGTCCAAGCGTCCGATCTCGGAGTAGAACGCCTGCTTGCCGCCCGCGCGGCCCCCCACGTAGTCACCGCCGAGAATCACGACGTCTGGTTCGAGCGCGTTGATGCGATCGACAAGCGAGCGCACGCCTGCTCGGCCGAGGAACGGGCCAGCGTGGATGTCGGCGGCGAAGACGACGGTAGCGCCGTCGAAAGAGGCGGGTAGGTTGGGGCTTGTCAGCACCGATCGGCTCACGTGAACCATCCGCGCCTCGACGAACGTCCACGTGAGAAAGGCGACCGCCAGCACCGAGACGATCGTCAGTGCCCATCGCAGAGGGCTCCAGCCACCGACGGCTGCTATGGCTTCGGAAAGGCTCATCGGCGTCTCCAAATGCAAGCGCTACGCCAGCGGGCGGTCGGGTATCATCGAGGCGCTGCTCAACTATAGGGGAGGTCGACACGCGGTGCGCACCTTGCGCAACATCTTCAGACGCAAACTCCGCGCGTTCCTCACAATCTTTGGGATCTCGATCGGCGTGTTCGCGCTCGTCGTCATGGGCGCGCTCGCGGAGAAGCTCACGTTGCTCGTGGACGGTGGCATGAAGTACTACGCGGGCAAGGTCGTCGTGACCAGCACCTCAGGCATACAGGGCCTGGCGGGTGAGCCGCTCAAGCAGTCGATGCTGC
This sequence comes from uncultured Actinomycetes bacterium, assembly GCA_963700665.1. Classification (GTDB taxonomy): domain Bacteria; phylum Actinomycetota; class Coriobacteriia; order Anaerosomatales; family PHET01; genus CAVPCY01. The sequence continues at coordinate 137,779 of CAVOYK010000003.1, read as the reverse complement.
GCGTCATCGAGCACACGCCCGGTGTGGAGCGGGCGTCGGCGAGCGTTTCGACGCTGCTCGAAGAGCTCGGGGCGGTCAACTTCGGCACCCCGGCGACCATCCAAGCCGACGATGGGCGCGGGAAGGGCTACGAGTCCTTCAAGATCGACTTCGCCGAAGGCCGCGACCTCACGAACGCGGATGTCGGCAAGGTTCTCGTAGGCTCCGATCTGGTCGCGAAGTACAACGCCCATGTCGGCGGCCACATCGAGATCAAGGACAAGCGCTACGAGGTGATCGGCATCATGGCCAAGACCCTCACAGCACCGGACAACAGCATCGTCATGACGATGGACGACGCGCGAGAGATCGTCTACGACGAGATGCCCGACACGCAGAAGACGTCAGTTCAAAAGGACGGGATCGTCTCCAGCTTCGCCGTCTACCTCAGGCCGGGCGAGCGCCCCGAGGTGGTCGCTCGTCGTATCGAGCGAGAGCTCGACGACGTCGACGCCATGACTCCCAACGAGTTCGAGCGCTCCATCAAGCAGCCACTCCAGATATTCAGCTCCATCATCTACGCCGTCGCATTGGTCTCGCTGTTGGTCGGCGGCCTGTCGGTCATCAACACCATGACGATGTCGGTGGCCGAGCGCACCCGTGAGATCGGTGTGCGCAAGGCGATCGGCGCGAGCAATGCGCAGATCATGGGTCAGTTCATTGCCGAGTCGGCGGTCATCGGGCTCATCGGCGGACTCGTCGGCCTGCTTCTGGGCCTCATGGTGACCGGCGCGGGGAACGCGGCCGGGGCGATGAGCGGCAACACGCTGTTCCTCGTATCCAACCGCCTGCTTGTGGGCTCGCTGCTGTTCGCTGTTGGCCTGGGCACCGTGAGCGGACTCTATCCTGCCTGGCATGCGGCGAGCCTCAACCCGGTGGAGGCGTTGCGCTATGAGTGAGCGCGTGGAGCTGGCCGCCGCAGCGAACGCGGGCTCTGCTCCCGCGGGCGATCCGGGGCGCGGGGTCATCGTCAGAGCGGTGGAGCTGGCGAAGCGCTACCAGCTGGGCAAGAACAACTTCGTCGACGCGCTCAGAGGCGCGACGCTCGATCTGGCCCGAGGAGAGATGGCGGCGATCATGGGGCCGTCCGGCTCGGGAAAGTCCACCTTCATGCATATCGCCGGCTGCCTCGACGTGGCTGATGGCGGCGAGGTGTGGCTCAACGGCCGCCGTGTCGACGGGCTGCCTGCGAGCGCGCTCGTGGGCATCCGCCGCAAGGAGATCGGCTTCATCTTCCAGGGCTTCAACCTGATTCCCACTCTGAGCGCCGAGGAGAACACCGCGCTCGCGGCCGAGTACGCCGGGTTGGGTCGCCGAGACGCGCTCGTGCGTGCGCGCGAGTTGCTCGAGCTGGTGGGCTTGGGCGACCGCATGCGTCACGTCCCCAGCGAGTTGTCCGGCGGCCAGCAGCAGCGCGTTGCGATCGCCCGCGCGCTCGTCAACGACCCGAGCATCGTGATGGGCGACGAGCCGACCGGCGATCTGGACACGGCGACGAGCGCAGAGATCGTCGGCATGATGCGGCGCATCAACTCCGAGCGCGGTACTACGTTCCTGATCGTGACGCACAACCCCGAGGTCGCCGAGTCGTGCGACCGAATCGTGCGGATGCGCGATGGCGTCGTCGTCGATGACGGCGACGGGACGCCGCAGGGCGTGGACGACAAGGGCCGACCGGAGTAGGCGGTAGCGCGTGCCCAGGATCCTGGTCATAGACGACGAACCCAACATCCGCGAGCTCGTCAGCGTCTACCTCACGGCCGCCGGGTTCGAAGTCGAAGGTGCCGAAAACGGCGCCGAAGGGCTCGAGCGATTCCGTTCGGACCCGCCCGACCTCGTGGTGCTCGATCTCATGCTGCCGGGCATGGACGGCCGAGAGGTGTGCAGGACGATTCGCGACGAGAGCGCCACGCCCGTCGTGATGCTCACGGCTCGAGACTCCGACATGGACAAGGTCGCTCTGCTCGAGACGGGTGCCGACGACTACGTGGTCAAGCCGTTCAGCCCGCCGGAGTTCGTCGCCCGAGTCCGCGCCGTGCTGCGCCGTACGGGTCCTGTCAGTCAGGGGTCTCTCGCCGGTGCAGACGCTGAGATCGTGCTTGGCGGTCTGCGGATCAACCCCGCAGAGCGTGGTGTGGCCGTGGACGGGGCCGAGGTCGCGCTCACAGCACGCGAGTTCGACCTTCTGCTGGTGATGGCTCGGCAGCCGGGCGTCGTGATGTCGCGCGAGCAACTGCTCGAGCATGCGACGGGCCAGGCGGAGTACGTCGACGCTCGAGGGATCGATGTCCACATCCGCCACCTTCGCGAGAAACTCGGGGACGACGCTGGCGAGCCGCGCTTCATCGAGACGGTCCGAGGTGTCGGCTATCGCGTTCGAAAGGACGCCGCGTGAGTTCGCGCGCACCCGGCGGACCTCGCAGTATCGCCACTCGCATGCGCCTGGCGATTGCCGGCTCGGCGGCGCTCGTACTCCTCGTGGCATTCGTGGCCTTCTGGGCCGGGTGGTCCCAGTTCGTGGTTCGGCAGCGAACCGCCGAGATCTCTCGGCAGGTCGTTGCCCTGGCGGCTGCCGAGAAGACCGCCGCAGCCGGCGGTGCCCCAGACGGGGTGCGTGCGAGGCTGTTCCGCGTCGAGGCCGGACTGCTCGGTGCGACTCTCCTCGTGACCGACGAGACCGGAACGGTGGTGCGCTCTTCCGACGAGCGCATCGACGTGCGGACTCTCGACCTCGAGCGGTTGGGCACCGCCGACGCCTCCGGGGTCCGCTCGGCGACCGTGCCGGGTTCGAGTGGCAGCCGCCTGCTGATCGTGGCCGCTCCGGTGGGTGACGGGCGCCAGATGGTGGCTGCTCAGCGCCTCTCGGAGATTCGTGACGCACAGGTCGGAGTGATCGGGCTCGCGGCCGGGGTGCTGCTGCTTGCGCTTGTGGTGGCGTGGTTCGTGGGCGGTTGGATCGCCCGCCGTCTCACCGGCCCCTTGGTCCGGCTTGAAGCGGGGGCGGAGCGTATCGCCGAGGGAGAGTTCGGCTCGCAGGTGGCCGTCGAGGGTGATGCCGAGTCGGCGTCGCTGGCCCGCTCGTTCAACCGTATGTCCGAGCGGGTGGCGCGCGCCTACGACGCGCAGAGGTCGTTCGTCGGCGACGTGAGCCACGAGATCCGGACACCGCTCACCTCGATCAGCGGGTTCGCGGGCGCGCTCATGGACGGAACGATCAGCGACCCCGAGGCACAGCAGCGCGCGCTCGGCGTGATCAGGGACGAGGCGCGCCGAATCCAGGATCTCTCGGACACGCTGCTCGCACTCGCCCAGCTCGACGCGGGTGCGGTCGAACTCAGTCATGCACCCATCGACGTGCCGGCGCTTGCCGAGGCGCTGCGAGGGAGGTTCGAGCCGACCGCGGCCTCGCGAGGGATTTCGCTCTCGGTCGAACTCGAGCCGGCCCCGGGGCTTGTGGGCGACTTCGACAGGCTGCTGCAGGCCGCCACGACGCTCGTCTCCAACGCGCTGGCCTACGCTCCGAGCGGGGGGCGCGTCGGTGTCTCGTCGCGCAGCGACGCCGGGCGGTGGCTGCTCGTGGTCGACGACGACGGCCCGGGCGTACCTGCCGAGAAGCGGGAGGCCGTCTTCGAGCGGTTTGCTCGGCTCGATGAATCCCGAGCGAGTGCGAGCGGCGGCGCCGGGCTTGGGCTGGCCATCTGCGCTCGGCTCGTCGCCATGATGGGCGGCGACGTGTCTGTCGAGGACTCCCCGCTTGGTGGGGCACGCTTCGTGCTTGACCTGCCGATAGGGACTTAACACCAACTCAACACTCGGCCAATGGGCACGCAACGGGTACGGACGATAGTCAAGCCTAGTAGACGAAGCGCGCCGGGTGCGCGGCGGTCGAGAGGGCAGACGAGGTAGAGATGATGAAGACCAAGACGACCAAGATCGTGGCGGGCGCAGTGGCGGTCGGGCTCGTGGCTGCCCTGAGCGCACCGGCCATGGCGGGAGCGCTGCCGGGGATGCGCCGGTCCGCAGAAGGCTCCGGGACGGCGGGCGTCTCCCTGAACCGCCAGACGGCTCAGACCCAGCGTCAGGCGGCGAAGGCCAAGCTGCAGCAGGAGAAGGCCAGGCTGCAGCAGGAGAAGGCGAAGGTGAAGGCGCAGAAGGCCGAGAACCTCCGCAACCGGATTCAGAATCGGGTCCGAGCGCGCAATGCCCGCTTCGACGCCGCGGGCGCCAACATCACCAAGCGCATCGAGCGCGTTGCGGCGCTCACCGACAAGGTCGACGCCGCGGGCGGCGACACGAGCGCTGCGCGCGCCAAGCTGGACGAGGCCCGCGCAAAGCTCGAGAACGCGCTCGCCATCGAGGCGAAAGCCGTGGAGCAGCTCAATGCGGTGTCAGGGGCGAGCGACAAGCGCGCCGCCTTCCAAGAGGCGAAGGCGACCGGTCGCGAGGCCGTTGCCGAACTCAAGGCTGCGCGCTCGGCCCTGCGGGAAGCCGCGCACCTGCTTCGTGACGAGATCCGCTCGCTTCGCGAGCAGGCGGGAAGTGCCGATGGCGCGAGCGCTACGCAGTAGCATCGCCATGATCGTGCTGGCCGCGGCGCTTCTGGCGGGGACCGGATGCAGGTCCTCCCAGGTCCCCGCGGCTGTGCCCTCCGCCGAGACTACCGTGACTGTCGAAGCCTCGGCCGGCGTCGAAGCGACCGCGGCGCCTGAACCGCTTGCTGAATCGCAGGCCAAGAGCCTCGAGGCGGAGCTCGAGGCGATCGAGAAGGAACTCGACGCACTCGATCTGCCGAGCGACAGTGACTTCGAGGGCATCGAGGGCGCTCTGCCCTAGGGTTCGGCTACTCAGGTTCCCCCGTGGGCAGGTACGTGTTCGAGACGTCTTGGACCAACTGCCCGTCGGTCACTTCCAGGATCCGATCGGTGCGCTGTGCCACGCCTCGATCGTGCGTGACGATCAGAAACGACGTACCGGTCTCGCCACTGATCTTCCTGAACAGGTCGTAGACCAGGTTCGTGTTGACCGTGTCGAGGTTGCCGGTGGGTTCGTCGGCAAGCAGCAGCGCGGGCCGGTTCATCAACGCACGCGCGATCGCCACCCGCTGCTTCTGCCCGCCCGAGAGCTGATTGGCGTTCTTCTCGGCGTATCCGTCCAGGCCGAGGAGCGAGAGCGCCTCGTCGGCACGCTCGCGAATCTCTGACGGCGTCAGCGTCCCGGCGATGAACGCGGGCATCGCCACGTTCTCGAACACCGAGAACTCCGGCAGGAGATAGTGGAACTGGAAGACGAAGCCCACGAGCTCGTTGCGCAGCTTCGCTCGTCCTTTTCGGTCCAGTTCGGCCACGTTCTGCCCGTTGAATCGCACGGTTCCGGCGGTCGGCGTGTCGAGCAGACCGATGAGGTTGAGCAGGGTGGACTTGCCCGAGCCTGACTGGCCGACGATCGAGCCGAACTCGCCGCGCTCAAGCTCGAAGCTCACTCCGCGAAGCGCGTGAGTGGCTGCCGGACCTTCTCCGTAGACCTTGTCGAGCGACTCGGCGACCAAGAGGGTCTCAGCCATTCTGAATCACCTCGATCGGATCGAGCTTGCTCGTTCGCCGCGTGGGGATGATCGAGCTCGCGACAGCCACGCCCATTCCCACCGCCGCCGAGCCGAGCACGAACGGGAGCTGCGGCTGTATCGAGAACGTCGCGCCCGAGAACGAGAAGCCGAACAGCAGGAAGTAGGCGAGGGCCACGCCGGCAGCCGAGCCGGTACCTCCAAGGATCAAGGCCTGCAGGAAGAAGATGCGGCCGGAGCGGGAGTCCGAGAGCCCCATCGCCTTCAGGATGCCTATCTGGCGCGTCTTCTGGACAGCAGCGATGGCAAGCGTCGAAGCGATCCCCAACGCGATGGCCACCAGCACGAACGTCTGGATGATGTAGCTCGACGAGCCTTGGCTCTGCAGCGCCACGAGCAGGTCGGCGTTTTGTGCCTGCCACTCGGCGACCTCGACACCGGGCAGCTGAGGCCGCATCGACGCGGCGACCTCGGCCGAGGCGAACGGCTCCTCGAGCTGCATCTGGACCGAGCTGTACTCGCTGCTCGACCAGCCCAAGACGTTGGCGGGGACACTGCCGCTGACGAACGCTTGGCGCTCGTTGAACGCTGCCGAGCCCAGGTCGAAGATGCCCGACACGGTGAGCGGAATGCGCGATCCGCCCTGGATGGCAAGCTGGATCGAGTCGCCGGGAGAGATGCTGAACTTCTCGGCGAAGTCGGTTCCGACCATGATCTCGTCAGATCGCAGAGACGCGTCGCCCTCGGTAGTACGCTCGGCGATCTTGTAGATGCCATTGAGCTCGGCCAGGTTCCCGCCGATGAGGTTCAGCGGTGCGGAGTCGCTTCCCTCGGTGTAGAGCGCCGTGGCGTTGCGTACGGGGACGACCGTGTCGGCGCGTATCTGCGGCTCGGAGGCGATGACCTCCTTCATCCGATCCGAGTAGACGACCGGGTCTCCTTCATCGAGAGCGGTGATCGTGATCTGAGGCGCCGAGCCGATGGTCTGGTCGACGAGTGAGGCCTGCAGGCTCGTGATGAGCGATCCCACGAAGATCTGCACCGCGATGCCCACGGCGATGCCTCCGATGATCAAGCCCGACTGGACCGGCGAAGACCTCAGGAAACGCCATGCGATCCTCAGTGACAGCATCAGGCGTCACTTCCCGCCGGCGGATTCACGATACCGAGCCCCAGTTCGGTCTCGTTCAGGAGCTCATCAGCGGGCCAGCTGCGGTCGAGTGCGAAGGCTGGGCCTCCCACGCCTATGCGCACCCCCGGCAGCTCACGCTTGAGGTCGTCAACAACGTCTCTGAGCAAGAGACGGTTGTAGTGTGTCGCTGCCGAGAGCGCGACGAGGTCGGCTTTCAGCGAGCGAGCCGCCGAGACGATCTCGCTGACTGGCGTGTCGGCACCAAGGAAGTAGGCATCCCAGCCGTGAAGCTGCATGCGGTCGGCGAGCATCCGTAGCCCCAGGTCGTGGTACTCGCCCGGCGGGCACGCGAGGACCGCGACGCTTCCGAGTCGCGGCACTTCGCTCGCCCGTTCGCGGATGTCGAGGTAGAGCGCCTCGACGATCGTGCGCACCATCGCGGTCGCGAAGTGTTCCTCCCACACCATAGTGGAGCCCTGCTGCCACGCAGAGCCTGTGTCTGCAAGCAGCGGGCTCAGAACACTCGTGTAGAGCTCGTCCGGGTCGACGTTGCCGAGTCGTACGGCCTCAACGGCCGCTCGAACGCCACCCTCGCGATCGCGTGCAACCAATCGTTCGTCAAGTACGTTGCGCAGACTCGCTGCGGCGTCAGCGCCCATGCGTCTCCCTTCGGTGTTTCCAGAATGAAGGTACCCCAAGCGACGTCGTCGCGGGCGCGAGCCTCCACGCGCGCACGCTGCGGTCGACCTCGGCGCTTGGGCGACGGGCACGGTCGCGCGCGCTCTCCGAGAGGGGTGTGGACAGCGGCGCGCTTCGTCGGTAGAATCCCGTCTGCTGTCTGCACTTGCGGATGGTCCCCATGGGGGTGTAGCTCAGCTGGTTAGAGCGCTGGCCTGTCAAGCCAGAGGTCGCGGGTTCGAGCCCCGTCACTCCCGCCATGTGAACTCCTGAAGCCGCCCCACTCGGGCGGCTTCTTCATGTGTGGTGCGGGTTCAGTCCGGGGCGGCCTGCGTCCCGGGTGGCGGTTCGCAGGGGTGCGCACGATGCTCGCCAGCGCGAGGAGCGATGTACACTCATGTTGACGTCTGGGCGAGCGTACAAGCTCCGTCACGCGCGAGCCTAGGAGGGCATGTGCCTGCACAACAAGGCGACACCGTCAGCGTCTACTACTCGGTGATCTTGGAAGACGGAACGGTCTACGAGTCCAACCGGGACCGAGTGCCCCTTCTCATCACCCTCGGCGGCGGTGACGCGCTGCCTGGCTTCGAGAACGCGATCGTCGGACTGGAGCCTGGCGGCGAGCACGACCGTGCGCCTCGCGCCCGACGACGCGTACGGGCCCAGGATCGAAGAAGTCGTCGAAGAGGTCCCGATCGAGATGTTCGGTGAGGGCGGACCGATCGTGGGCGATATCGTCACCGTCATCGCGGATGACGGCTCACGGGTTGCCTGCCAGGTGACATCCATCAGCGACGACCTCATGACCGTCACCGTCGACTTCAACCATCCACTGGCGGGCAAGCCCCTCGTCTTCGAGATCGAACTCGTCGAGGTCGTCTCAACGGAGTGAGTGCGCAGGGCTGGCGTGCTGGGCCCTGGGGCACCGACTCAGGGTATGCTCTTTGCGCGTGGCACGCGCGTGCGCGGCTGCGAGGAGACCCCCGGAGTCCGGCCCGAGGGCTCGCTCCACGCGAACGGGAGACATGGGCGTCTGATGAAGTCCTTGAACGGCCCAAGGAAGACCGCACGCTGGGGTAGGCTGCTCGTCCCCCTTCTGTTCGTCGCGGCCTTCACGCTCGCCCAAGCTCCGGTCGCCAGCACCGCGGTCTCGTCCCGTGTCGATCTCTCGGCGCCAGCGAGCGGTGCGACCTGCGGACCGTGCCACGCGAGTCTTGGTGAGGTCGAGGTGCCCGGGCTCTACTTCTCCCACGGAAACCACCTGCTCGTGCCCTGCGACGGCTGCCACCTGCGGGCGCCCCACAGGGATGGCACGACGGAGCGAGTCCCGATGGAGGCCTGCTTCACGTGCCACGGCGTCGAGCACGGCCCGCAAGGCGAGCTCGTGTCCAGCGAATGCAGCGACTGCCATACGCCGTCACACGAGCTGAGACCCGAGACGCACATCGAGACCTGGGCCGAGACACCACACGCCGAGGAGGCGCTCGCTGAGGGCGTCAACGGCTGCATGATGTGCCACGACGCCCCCACGGATTGCGACGAGTGCCATCGTGACAAGAACGTCGACGTCGAGCCTATGCCCAACGCCTACCACTCGGTGATCGAAGTGCCACCGCAGGCGCCATCGGTCGAGATCGACCCCGAGCGGTCCCGTGTCGATGTCCCAGTGCGGGTACTGCCATCCCGACCTCGATGCGTTCCCACCCGGTCGGCTGATCTTCGCTCACGACGCTCACTTGGGGCGCAACTACCGATGCGAATCCTGCCACCCGGTGTTCGCGCACAGCCAGGAGGGCACCGAGAAGCCGGACATGCTCTCGTGCTACCGGTGCCATGATGCCTACCACAGCGTTGGCGGGGAAATCGCTGACGGTCAGGACTGCGCCAAGTGCCACCCGAAGTCCTTCGATCTGGTGCCACCCGATCACACGAAGAAGTACGCCGAGGGCGGTCACAAGAAGAGCGCGAGCTCTGACCCGGAGTCATGCTCGATGTGTCACGTCTCGAAGTTCTGTGTTGACTGCCACTCGGGCAAGGGAACGACGCCCAACGCGCCGGACCAGCCCGTGTTGCCGACCGACCACAAGAAGCCTGATTGGCGCGTGAAGCACGGTGAGCTGTACCTGCAAGGCGATGCGGACTGCGGAATCTGCCACGACGGCCCATCGTGCCAGCGGTGCCATCAGACCGTCGTCCCGCACCCGCCCGGATGGGCGAACAACCATGCGCCGGCACAGGGAGTGGACAACAAGGACTGCAACATCTGCCACACCGAGCGCAGCGAATGCCAGCAGTGTCACCACTCGTCGGTGAGGTCGGCAGAGCTTGTCGCCAAGAACTGCGTGAAGTGCCACCCGGAGATGAAGACCAAGCCAGCTACAAGCATCAAGATCACCGGACTTGCGGAACACGCCGTCCACTTCGACGTCGCGAAGACCAAGGGGCAGCCGTACGTGTGCGATGATTGCCACATCAGCGTCGGACGCGTGGGGATCACGATCCAAAGTGGCCCGACCGGTCCGCACGACCTGCGCATCTGCTACGACTGCCACGGCAGTCTGGACATGAACAACGTCATGATCGCCCCGTGGCCCGGGTCAGAGCTCTGTCGTCGCTGCCACACCGATCTCAAACTGTGACGGAGGCAACACCACTTGAGACTCCATCTGCACGCTCGCGGACTTGACCTCGCGGTCAGGATCGTTGCTGTTGTCGCGATCGCGGCGCTCGTCTACCTCGCCTACACCGTGTGGTCGACCGAGCGCTCCAAGCGTGACAACACGGTAGCGGGTCGTGCGATCGAGAATCTCATCCAGGAAGTGAAGGACAACCCGTCTGACCCTGGTGCACGAATCTTGCTCGCTCAGGCGTTCGCCGCCGGCGGTCGTCTTGATGAGTCGGCCGAGCAGTTCAAGGCGGTGCTGACGCTGGATGACAAGAACTCGTCCGCCCTCGAAGGCCTTGGGCTTATCGCGATGCGTCTGCAGGAGTGGAAGACCGCACAAGGCTACTGGCAGCGGTCGATCGACAACCTGCAGGAGGGCCAGTATGCCGGCCAGGACCAGAGGCTCGAGCGCGCGTACTACTACCTCGGTCTTACGCTGATCGAGCTCAAGCAGTATGAGGACGCCGTTCTCAACCTCAAAGAGGCGCTCCGGATGAAGCGCGACGCCGCCGATACGCACTACGCGCTGTCGGTCGCCTACGGCAGGCTGGGCCTGGAGGGCAATCAGCGCAAGGAGCTTGAGACAGCTTTGGCGTTCATCCCGACGACCCCTGAAGCCAACTACGACCTCGGGCTCCTGCTACTCAAAGACGGCGATGAGGCCGGTGCGGCGGAGCTGTTCCGGCGCTCCGTCGACAACGCTCCCTATCGACCGGAACCCCAAGAGGAGCTCGCCAAGTTCGGCGCTGCGAAAGACCGTCTGGCCCAGGCCCTGGCAGTCCGCAAGACCGACCCCGAGGCGGCACTGGTGCAGGCCCGCATCGCTATCGCCGTTGACCCTTCCAGTGTGGAGGCGGCACGACTCGTCGCGGCACTTCTCGAGGAGCTGGGTGAGGACAAAGAGGCGATTGCGGCATACGAACGAATCCTGACGTTGGTTCCCGGCGATCCGGAGGCCACAGAGGCGGTCAAGCGCCTCGAGTAGCCAGTCGTGATGAGGATGGAGTTTCGAAGTGGCTGAGTCGAGCAACAAGCTTTCAGGCTACCTTGCGCAGCAGGAGCGCTCGGCGCGCATCCGCAAGGTCATCCTGCTGGTGCTGCTCTTGTTGTTGGTCCTGCTACTGGTCTGGACGACGTTCTCGTATCTGTCCAACGGCCGCGTGGTGATTCCGCTGCTGACGCGTCAGTCCGAGGAGGTCCTGCCGCCCGAGTACCTGTACTCCATCGCGGGGCCCAACGGGCCGGACGCGCTGAGGCAGCCGATCGGCGTCGTCGTCTCCTCGGATGACAAGGTCTATGTCGTGGACAACAAGGCCGCGAAGATTCGCGTCTACGACACGGATGGCAGGTACGACTTCTCGTTCAACGCGGTCGAGAGCGACACGGCGACCTCCCTGGTGGAGCCCGGGCGCGTTGCGATCAGTCCGACCGGCGAGATCTGGGTGACCGATCGGCGCTTGCGATCGATCTTCGTCTTCGACGCTGAGGGCGGCTTCATCCGGCAGTTCGAACCGCCCAAGGATGTCAGCGACACCTGGGCGCCGATCTGGGTCTCGTTCGATGCCGAGGGCAACGTCTACGTGGCTGACGTAGGCAGGAGCGAACTGCACCGCGTCCTCGTGTTCGATCAGCAGGGCAACGAGAAGAAGCGTTGGGGCAAGACGGCACAGGTCAACCGGGCGACCGAGGCCCCGGGGGACTTCTACTACCCCAACGGCGTCGTTGTGGCACGAAACGGCGAGATCTTCATCTCCGACAGCAACAACCGCCGCGTTCAGGTCTTCGACAGCGAGGGCGTATTCAGCTACTTCATTCCCACGTCCGGGACGCCTCGAGGAATGGTGATCGATCCGCAGCAGCGGCTCTACGTGGTCGATGCTTTTGCCCATGCGGTCGATATCTACACCCTCAAAGGCAAGCGCATCACCGGGTTTGGGGGCAACGGGGTGGAAGCCGGCAAGTTCCAGTATCCGACCGACGTCTCGTTGGACAGGCGAGGCAAGATCTTCGTCTCTGACAGGGAGAACAACCAAGTCCAGGTCTGGGGATGGCCAACCGCCGAGATCCTGCCCCCCATCAAGCCACCCCAGAATCCGGCGCAGTGGGCCATATGTCTGCTGCCGCTGCTCCTTCTCCCACTTCTCCTGCTTCGCAGGCGGCGTGCGTTCGTGGTCACCAAGGACTTCATCGTTCGTATGGCAGAGGTCGAGCAGATGGAGCTGATGACCGATCGTCGCTTCGAGTGGCTCGTTCCGATCGCCGACATGCGCCTCTACGACGGCGAGGTGCTGGGCGGCGTGGAGCTGGATCGTCTGGTCAAACCAACGCCGCATTCGGAGTCGGACGTCACCGAGCTGGTGGACAAGACGGGCGTCGACTACGACACCGCGGTTCTGCTTGTGATGTGCCGGCGCACACGAAGGCTTGCCAGCGAGCAGTCCGAGCTTCGCTACGCCGCTCAGGCGATGGGCGTGGACGCTCTCGATGCCCTGGCGTTCATAGAGCGGTATTCGTCCGCACAAGGTGACGGAAAGGGCGACTCTGGCGGCGCGGCTTCCTAGAGCTGACTGCAGACCTTGGGCGACCCGAAGATTAAGGAAGATGCTCGTTCAGGAGCGTTGACTTACGGGTACATTGGTCATAATGTAGCAATTGTTACAAGCTCCGAAATGGCGCCCCGGCAGGCGCCCTCGGAGTGTCAGGCCGATTGTCTCCGAACCTCATGCCCTACAGCGATAGCCAGGGGTATGAGGTCGATAGGGTGTCACTGGAAACGATGACGCCTCCCGGTGGAAAGGAGACGACGCCACTTGCCCTCGATTTTGGGGGGTGTGACGTCCTCTTTTCTGGGGCAGGGAATGAAACAAGGCTATATGGGCCGAGTACCTACACGCAGCTAGTGCGTGAAGTACGCGGCCCTTTCGTTTTCCCCAGAACGGCCTGAGAGCCAGAGAGGAGGTGGGCGCGACAAGGCCAGTTTGGACCGAAGGGCTCATCGGCTCAGCATGGGCTGAGCGAGGGTCCACGGAACAGGAGGGAAGGTATGGCCAAGAAGGATAGAGAATACGAAGGGAGATCGGGCCTTTCACGCCGCGATTTCCTAAAGGTGAGCGCCGCCGGCGCTACCGCTGCGGGGACCCTTGGCGCTGATTGGGCCATGGTTCCGTCGCGCGCGCTGGCGGATGACGTTGACGCCACCTACACGACCACCTGCACGTACTGCTCCGCGCAGTGCGGCCAGAAGGTCGATGTGGACGCGAGCGGCAACGTGCTCGACATCTACGGTGACATGAACTCACCGACCAGCCGAGGCGGTCTGTGCTCGAAGGGTGCAAGCGCCTACCAGCTGGTGAACAACGTACGACGCCTGGGCGTTCCGGGGCATACAGCGGCTGTTGACGGTTTCGACTTCACCGGCCAGGCGTGGAAGCGGATCGGCAATGGGGCATGGGCTCCGATGACGCTCGACGCCGCAATCACTGAGATCGTTTCAGGCGATGCGGGCACGGACAACCTCCACACCGGCCTTGCCGGGATTCGTGGCACGGTCACGCCGGGCTCCACTGCGGCATCGAACGCCAGGTCGGTCATGTTCTTTGGCTCGTCGCACATGAACAACGAGCCCAACTACCTGTACCGCAAGCTCATCGCCAACTTCGGCACCAGCCTGGTCGAGCACCAGGCGCGCATATGACACTCGTCCACAGTGGCCGGTCTTGGCCGCACATTTGGACGAGGCGCGATGACCAACAACTGGGTCGACCTCGACAACTCGTCGCTCTTCCTGGTTTGCGGAGCTAACCCTGCCGAGAACCATCCGGCGTCGATAGCGCACCTGAACACCGCCCGGTTCGACGTGAACGGCCGCGGCCGCAACGCCGCTCTCATCGTCGTCGATCCGCGGCAGACTCGTACCGCTCGCATGGTCAATGCGGGCTACGATGCCACCAACCCCAACGACATGCGCAAGCACGATCGCTACGTCCGCATCCGTCCGGGTACGAACATCGCGTTCATGAACGGCTTGCTCAACGCCGTCATCACGTGGATGTACGCCAATCCGACGGCTCAGGAGTCGATCAACTTCTTCGCATGGCACAACGGCACGGCGGCCCAACCTCGACGGCATCGCGCCGCTCGTTCATCAACGACGCCGGCGTCAACGAGAACGGTCGCCTGGCTGGCCGAAGTACTGCGACTCGCGGCTCAAGGTCGACGCGGTCACGGGCGACTACCAGCGCGTCGACGCAGCACCACCGCCGGTGGCGGCACGATCTCGAACTTCCCCGCGCTTGCGGCGAACGTCGAGGATCCGGACTGCGTCTTCCAGAAGCTGAAGGCGCATCTCGCTCCCTACACCCCCGCTGCCGTTGCTGAGATCTGCGGATGCACCGAGACCGACATCCTGAAGGTTCGCGACGCAATGATCGCAACCAGCCGATTCTCGAGCTCGGACTTCGGCGCCGCATCGGCAACCGTGGCGGCCGCTGGCTACCGCGCCGCGTGCATCATGTACGCGATGGGCGGCACGCAGTTCACGAGTGGTTCGCAGGGCATCCGCTCCTACGCCGTTCTGCAGACCGTCATGGGCAACATGGGACGCGCGGGCGGCGGCATCAACGCCCTCCGTGGCATCCACAACGTCCAGGGTTCGACGGACATGGGCAACCTGTTCGACCTGATCCCGGGATACTCGGGCAACCCCGGCGTGGGCCAGAGCTATGAGACCTACGTCAACAGGCTGTTCGGCAACCGCACGCTTCCCGGCGCCGGCACGACGACCGCCAGGAGCGGCTACAACGAGGCTGATATCGCATGGCAGCAGCGCGGTTTCTACAACATGACGCGCGAGTTCTTCGGCAGCCGCGACATCACGAGCTCTGCGGCGGACCATGCGGCCTTCGACAGGCTGTACGACTGCTGGCCCAAGGGCAACGGCGTTCCGCACATCGAGTCGTTCCGCCGCATGGATCCAGCGTGGATCGCGACGAACGGCGGGGACCAGATCCGCGCAGCGGTGGCTTGGGGTCAGAACCCCGCGGTCACAGAGCCCAACCAGAGTGCGGTCCGCACAGGTCTCGAGGAACTCGACCTGCTTGTGTGCGTCGACATGTTTGCCAACGAGACCGCACAGTGCAAGCGCAAGAGCGATGGCGTGACCTACCTGCTCCCGGCGTGCTCGCACGTCGAAGAGGCTGGCTCGGTCACGAGCTCGGGCCGCTGGATCCAGTGGCGCGACAAGTGCGCCCCTCCACAGGGCAACAGCAAGACCGACCTCGAGCTGCTGCACCGCATGGCCAAGGCCATGAGCGATGCAGGCGCGTTCAACCACATCCAGGCCCAGTGGGCAGGCACCGCGCTCGCAGGCCAGGATCCCTACGCTGTTCTGTGGGGCA
The DNA here is from genome assembly GCA_963700665.1 of uncultured Actinomycetes bacterium. GTDB lineage: Bacteria > Actinomycetota > Coriobacteriia > Anaerosomatales > PHET01 > CAVPCY01. The sequence goes on along the minus strand of CAVOYK010000003.1, from coordinate 122,309 downwards.
AGTACGGTTGGAGCGGCGCAGGCGACTTCGAGGCCGTGACCGGTGTCGACTTCGAGGGCAACACCCTCACGGGCAGCGAGTACGTGGCCGAGCAGGTCTACAAGGAGATGTGCGCACCTCTCGATGGCTATGCCGCGACAGGGCCAGCCGGCTTCGTTGGCGGCCACAAGGGCACCATGTGGATCTACTCCACAGGCAACGCCGGATCGCAGGGCGGCGGCTACAACCCCGACCAGGTCGGAAACGTCACGCCGGCGATGAACGACCCGACGGCAATCCCTGCGTGGGGAATCGCGAACAAGGCGAAGTCCCGCCTAGGCGACTCCGAAGTACGCTGGTGCGGCATTCCAGTACCCGCGCTACGGCTGGGCATGGCTGCTCAACCGCCGCATCTTCTACAACGTCGGCGAACTTCCCGGCGATGTGGGCGATGTCTTCGTGGCCCCGGGCTGGCTTGCCCGTCTGTGGATCATCGGTGGCACGCAACACGCTTGCCGACTAGTCGTGGCTCTATCGCACGTACAGCCAGCTGTCAGACGTGCCCGATGTGGCCAACGCCAATCACGTCTTCCCGGGTCGCTTCCCCGCCTATCACGGAGCCCTACGAGTCTCCGTTCGACGGTACGGTCGCAGGCAAGCCGAACCTCGTCGCGAAATGGGGTCGCAACACCAAGGGCTCGATCAGCGGAGTGGCTGGCGCCACCGGCAACCTCATCTTCGGCGACAGCGCGCGTGGTACAGCGGCCGACTTCCCGCTGGCGCTCACCACCATCCGCTGCGTCGAGCACTTCCAGGGTGGTCCGATCACCCGCAACAACCCGTGGAACGTCGAGCTGGAACCGAAGCCGTGGGTCGAGATCAACTCGGTCGACGCCTTGAAGTACGGCATCAAGGACGGCGACTTCGTCAACGTGATCACCGCTCGCAGCAACAGCACCACCGATCAGATGGGTCGCACGATCCAAACCGGGCCGCTCGACGCTGGCACTCACCAGCAAGGGCTTCATGGCACGCGTTGGTGTTGGTGGTGTGGCCAATCAACGTGTCGGTCCAGGTACCGTGGCGATTCCGTGGCACTGGGGTGATCGTGGCCTCGGTACCGGCTCGCGTGCGAACGACCTGACGCATCGACGCATGGGATGCGAACACGACGATCCCAGAGTACAAGGCCTGTCTGTGCAAGATCGAGAAGGCAACCTAGAAAGGGGGTGGCGAACATGGCTCTTATGGCGATTATGCAAGACGTCGACAAGTGCATGCGCTGCAATGGCTGCGTAGTCGGTTGCAAGCGTACGTGGAAGATGAAGGCCGAAAACCCGGGCGTTCTCAAGGTCGCCCCCGACTCGCGGCTGATGATCAAGTCACAGAAGCGTGTCGACATGGGCCCGTTCATGCGTTACAGCTGCTGGCACTGCACCAACCCACCGTGCGTCAAGCGGTGTCCGTTCACGGCGATGGCAAAGATGCCCAACGGCGCCGTCATGATCGATCCGGAGAAGTGTCATCCCGATGAGACCAACCCGGAAAACGGCAAGACGTGCGTACGCCAGTGCCAGATCGACTGTGGCCGCGGCGGATATCCCAAGGTTGGCGCCGGAAGCGATCTGTACAGCGACTCCGAGCCCAAGTCGTGGAAGTGCACGCTGTGCTACGGACGAGCCGGTGCAGACGCCGATCTCGACGCCACGTACGGCACGCCGCTCCCGACCAAGGTCTTCCCGGACGGCGCAGGTGACTACATCAGCTCGACATCTCGGATACCGCGGTGCCGGATCTCAAGCACCAGCCGACGTGTGTGTTCACCTGCCCTGCAAAGGCGATGGTCTGGGACACGAAGGAGAACGTCCTTGCGTACCTCAACGATACGGCCAACGGGTTCATCTCGGCGCAGGGCGACGGTTCGATCTACTGGGCGAGCCGCAAGGGTCTGCTCATAGCACCCAAGGCCGACCCGTTCATCGAGGACCACGTGACCCCGCTCGTCTCGAGCTTGGTCTCCGGTCCCTTCGCAAAGGCCGCACTTGTGCCTACAATCCTTGCAGGCGGTCTTGTGGCCGTTGTCGCAAGACGTCAGCAGCTAGCTGACGCGACCACGGAGGAGGTGTGATGGCTATGAAGAAGCACCTTCTCATCATCGCGATTCTTGCGGTGGCCGTAGCGGTCCTGCTGACTCCTGCAGTCGCAATGGCGAACTACGCGGTTCACGGTGGCTACACGATGAGCACCGACGCGTGTGCCGGTTGTCACCGTGCGCACACGGCGGCAAGCCCCATCACCTGGGTCGACAGCAACGCTGATGAACAGAGCGCGTTGCTGATCTCGACCGCGGCCACCATCGATGAGTTCTGCTACACCTGCCACGGCACGGCGATGCTCGGCGCGGACACCAACGTCTACGACGGCATCTTCGAGGCCAACGACGGCAACGATGCAGGCACCGACCGTCTGAACAACGCCTTCGGCGAGCCCCTGAACGGTGGTGGCTTCGACCCGGCGATGTTCCCGACGCAGCACTATCCCAACGACACCACATGGGTGGCGTATGGCGCTGGTCCTGACGGTCGAGACGGCATCATCAGCACAGGTGGCGAGCAGGTCGTTATCGGCTGCTCTGTCTGCCACGACGTGCACGGTTCGTCCAACTACCGTCTCCTGAAGGACACGGTTGCGGGTATCGATCCCACCACCGGTGCCCAGCAGGGAATCGTCGTGGGTGGCTACGATCCGGCTTCGCCGGATCCGGTCAACCCGATTCCGACTCCGTGGGTCATCTCGGCCGAGCAGGGCTATCCCACCGGTGGTTGGCTGTTGCACGAGCCGGGTGCGGCGCAAGTCGCGAACTACTACCCGGACTACACGACACCGCGCTACGCGAAGCCACCGGCAAACGACGTGACCAAGGGCATCAGCGCTTGGTGTGCGGCGTGCCACACGCAGTACAACACCGAGGGCACCGACGGCTTCTACTCATCCACCGTCTATGACGCCAACGACGGCTTCGGCCTGGTTCAGCGCCATCGGCACCCGGTGAACGTAGCTCTGTCGGAGTTCGCAGGTCAGCGCGCGTTGATCGCTACCGACAACCCGCTGCCGCTCGCGCACGATGGATTCGCCGACTCTGACTGAGAATCGGTTGACGGACTGGATGGACTGCCTCACGTGCCACGTCGCTCACGGGTCTGGTGTGACCATGAGCGGGTACGCGAACGTCGCAGATTCCACCGATCCGCAGCCCGATTCCGGCAGCGGAAGCGTTCCGCCCGCCGACGGCAACGCGTTGCTCCGTGGCGACAACCGCTACGTCTGCGAAGTGTGCCACAACAAGTAATGAGCGCATGACGCCAGATACCGACGTCAGACGCAACGGGAAGGGCCGGGTAACCCCCGGTCCTTCCTCGTTGCGGCCGCAGGTCGCGTCTCTTGTCAGCGCGCTGCTCCTGGCAGTCGGTGCGGCGATGCAGTTCATCACCGCCATCGAGGCGCGCAGGACCCTCTCGGCAGAGCTGTTGGCGGCCACCATCGCGCTCGCGGGTGCGGTCGTGCTCGTCGTGCTGGGGCGACGAGTCGACCCGGGTGCCGACCCCGGCTCTCGTGGAGTCTGGGTCCCAGGCGACTGGCCTTCGTGGTGGGGGCTGCGGGGCTCTTCGGTGCTCCGTACGTGGTGTTGCTTCACCGCTACTCGGACGCACCGGCCGGCAGCGAGATCCTGTTCCTCACGACCGCTGCCTGGGCAGTGATGCTCGTGTTGCTGACGCTGCGCGGTGCTTCCTCCGACCTCATGCTCGTTTCCGGCGCCCTGCTCGTCTTGGGCGGAGTCGCCTCGACAGTGGGCAACTGGGAGAGACCCAGCTCGTTCTCGCCGTTCATCAGGTACTCCGCCGAGGAGTTCTGGATGCTCGCGGGCGGTGTGGCCTGGGCGCTGATGTGGTGGTTCCTGGATCGGTCGATTCGCCGCGGCGAGGCGTCTGCGGCTGTCGTGCCCCTGGCCGCTGGTGGCGCGTCTGCCGCGCTGCTCGCGGTGCTGCTCGGGGCGACGCTTCGTTCTCGGGACTCACCCAGCGCGGCCTCGGCCTCGGACTGCTCGTTCGTCGCCGCCGCCATCACCACTGCCGCCGGCTTCACCTGCTTCGACAACGTGGCCCACGTGCGGTCGCCGGGGCGTACGCCATGCCCGCAGCGGTGATATCGGCGCTCACGTGGCTGGAGCAGGCCACCGGGGCCTTCGGACCACAGCCGATCCTCATCGCGCCGGCGACCGCCGGAGTCGCGGTGACACTCGCCGGAGCGACGCTGTGGTGGGCAGGGGAGCGAGGCACGTTCTCCGGGCCGGTTCTGAAGCGATTGACGACGCTGCGTCGCCTGGGCCGCCGTCGCAGCCGCAGTCGTCGGGCTCGCCATGCCCGCTCTCCAAGGGCAGGCCAACGGTCTGAGAACCGGCGGAGAGACGTTCGAGGCTCGCTTCGTACTCAGGGGCGCCGAGGTGGTGGGACCGTGGCTGGCGCTGGGCATCGCTCTCGGCGCGGCAGCCATGACGCGCTGGCGCACGGCCATCGGAACGCGGGCGGCTGCGCTTGCTCGTGGCGATCGCGGTCTGGCCCCTAGTCGCGTGGACACCTCTGCACACGCTCACTACGTTCATCCCATCAGAGGTGCAAGTCGACTTCGGCAGCGAGTTCGCTTCAATAGCGTTCGACCGGCTCTCCACACCCTTCAGCTACGCTGCGGTGTGCGGTGCGGCAGCGGTCATCGTCCTGTCGTTGGCCGCCGGCTTCAAGAGGTCCGATGCGTGCGTCCGAAGATACTGGTGAGAGGTGAATCATCGCGTGAACCCACGTGTGCGCACAGTCCTGATAGCCATCGCGGTGATCGCGGTCGCGCTCGTCGGCCTTGCGGCGCTCTCCAGCCGGATCCAGCCCGAGCTCGTCACGGTCAAGACCGGCGAGGTGGTCATCTGTACCGCCGGCGAAGTAGTCGAGGACAACACCGAAGAGCTCGAGGTTCCGCCCTCGGACGTGGCCAAGTACTCGGTCACGATGCGTACCATCACGTGCCCCGACCACCAGGGCGTCTCGACGCTCTACGACGAGGCGCAGAAGGCGATCGCCGAGGGTGACCTCGCGACCGCCGCGGAGAAGCTCCAGCAGGTCGTCGCGGCCGATCCGCTCAACAAGAAGGCGACCGAGCAGCTCAAGCAGATCGAGTCCGGCAAGAAGCCCGAGCCGGACACGGAGCCTGGCGACGGTGGCGACGAGCCGGACACGCCAACGCCTGACGAGCCGACCGATCCCGTCTCCAACCTGACCAAGTACGTCCCCAACCGGATTCCGGGGTACTCCGCGCAGGGCGTCATTGCTGACCCTGCGTCCATCACCAGGAACTACCTTCCGACTTCGGGTAATGCCGATCTGCTGGTCGTCATGGCCGAGCAGACCGTAGACGCCGGGAACGCAGCCGACATGATTGCCACGCTGAAGGGCACCTACCCGTCCTCTGCGGGTACTGTCTCTATAGGCGGCAAGAAGGCGTACTTCGGTGTGCGCGATCAGTCGGCAGTGGTACTGGTGGCAGACGGCCCGGTGGTGGTGACAGTCGAGATTCACGCCAAGAAGGGCAGCGCGACGGCACTGAAAGGCGCGCTGCTCAAGGCCGCGACGACGGTTCTGGGCGGCTGATCGCGCGAGGGTCACGCCGAGTGGCTGGGGTGGCATGTCTGGTGCTTGTTCCAGCTGTGTTGTGAGTTGCCGTCGCAACCTGCGACAGGCAGCCGAAAGGGGTTCGAACCTGTGAGTCGTGCCAAGAGGCACATCGCGACACTCCTGTGTCTTGCCGTGCTGTTGCAGATGCCGTGGTCTTCCGCTCCCGTGACGCCTGCGTATGCCGAGGAGCCGCAGTCCTCGATGTCTGCCGCGTCGATTCCTTCCGTCGACTTCAAGTGCGTGACGATGGTCTCGCAGTCCCTCGCATTCGCGGGTGGCTCGCAAGGGACGATCATCAAGTCCGTGGACGGCGGAGACACGTGGAATACCGTCCGCTCCGGGGGAACGAAGACGTTCACCGGCATCGCGTTTTGGGACGCATCCAACGGCATCGCCGTCACGAGAGACCGGGCCGTGTGGGGCACCGACGATGGTGGCGACACGTGGACCGAGCAGAACCCGGACATGACCGACGTCCAGCAGGAGACCCTCGGCCGTCGTCAACGCGCTCGCCGTGGTACCCGGGTAGCCCGTCGGACGGCGTGTCTGGCCGGCGGCAGCGTCTCCCGGAGCGACTCATTCGAGGTGGGCGAGCAGGTCTGGAGGACCTCCACCGGCGGCGTCTACTGGGGTCCCGAGCCACTGCCGTACTCCGGCAAGTGGTACAACGAGCCGATGACGGTCTCGGGAACACCGTACTGGGTCGGCAAGGGCGAGTTCCTGGTCGATCGACTTTGGCACGTCGACTCACGGTTGGGCCGTGGGAATCGACTACTATCCACAGCAGTTCACGCCGACTCCCGGCCCGACGTCCCACCGTCTACGCGACCACGAACGGTGGCGGCACGTGGAACAGGCAGACCTTCAGCGGCGCCGGTCGGGCCTGACCGGAGTCTCGTTCGCGGACGCGAGCGTCGGCGTGATCACGAGCTCCGCTGGTCGCATCTTCCGCACCTCGAACGGCGGATCCGACGTGGGTAGAGGCCACGACGGTCCCCGCACCACTCGTGGCGCTCAATGCGGTTGCCCTGTCCAGCTACGACGGACGGTTGGGCTGTGGGCGCCGGCGGTGCGCTCCTGCGCACCGTCAACGGTGGGGCCGCTTGGACCAAGGCGACCTCGCCGACGACACGCGACCTCTCGGCCATAGCGATGTCGGGCAGCAGGGGAATCGCTGTGGGTAACGTCGGCACGGTCCTGGTGACCGCCGACGGGGTCAACTGGAGTGCGGCCGGATCTGGGCCGCCACCCGACACCGTGACCGCGGTCATCGACTCGGTGAGCCCGAATCCCGCCGTCGAGGGTCGCACGGTGACGTTCACCGGGCACGGCACCGACTCGCTTGGGTCATGGAATCACGGCCTACGAGTGGAAGGAGGGCACGACCGTCCTGTCGACGGCCGCCTCCTTCACCAAGTCGGACCTGTCGGTCGGACCTCACACGATCGCGTTTCGGGTGAAGTGCTCGAACGACACGTGGTCGGCGCCGGTGAACAGGACGGTCACGATCAACGCGAACTCAGCGCCTGTCGCTGCGGCTGACGACTACTCGACGCCGGAGGACACGACGCTGAACGTTGCAGCAGTCTGGCGTGCTCAAGAACGACACGGACGCCGACGGCGACTCGCTCACGGCGGCCAAGGTCTCCGATCCGTCCCACGGCACGCTCACGTCTCAAGGCCGACGGCTCCTTCACCTACACTCCGGCCGCCGGCTGGAGTGGCGTCGACTCGTTCACCTACAAGGCCAACGACGAGCAGGCCGACTCGGCGCCTGCCACCGTGAGCATCACCGTCGCGCAGGCCGACCTGTCTGCCCGTCGCGTACCCGACCGTGTCTGTCCCGCTACGGCTATCCGACCAAGGTCTTCGGCTACCTTCGCGTCGGGTCGTCTTCAGGGGCCCGGTCGTCGGCGAGACGGTCTATCTCCAGAAGTCGTCGAACGGCTCGAGCGGGTGGAGCGACGTCGCATCGGTCAAGACGTCTGACTCGGGCTTCGTGGTCTTTCCCAACATCAAGCGTACACTGGAAGACCTACTACCGGCTGCAGTATCGCCCCACCACCACGACCGAGGTCGAGACCGTCGCCGCCGCGTGACCCCGCGGCCTACGTGCGCACCCCCATCGCCCCCAAGACCATGCGTACCGAAGCCGCTACTACACCGTCTACGGCTACCTCAAGCCGCGCCACACGGCGGGCACCTACCCGGTGCGCATCTACAAGTGGAAGAAGACCTCCTCGGGCAAGTGGAAGAGCTACGGCTACGTCAACGCCAAGGCGTACAACTACTCGAGCTACACGAAGTACCTGCGAAAGATCAAGCTCACCAGCAAGGGCAAGTGGCGGCTTCGCGCCTACGCGCGTGCCGACAGCGCCCATGCTGCCGCGTGGTCGAGTGGGTATGACTACGTGACGGTCAAGTAGCGCGTTTCACGCCCGTAGGTCAGCCAAGAGCAGCTGGAGACTTCGCATGAGCCGGTTCTTTCCATCCGTTACGAAGGCGCGCGAATCTCGCGAAGTCTATGTGACCGGCGCGCTTGCCGAGGCAGTTCTTGTTCTCGAATCCGGCGTGCTCGAGACGCCCGGCACGAACGACTGGCGTGACATGGTCGAGGAGTTCTGCGCGCTACTTGAGAGCCTGGGCGTGCCCGATCGCGATGGTGCCGATATCGGGGTGATAGTGCCGCTGAACTGGCTGGGCTCGAGCAGCAAGCGGCTCGTCTCGGTCGATATCGGCAGAAGGGCACTCGCCTTCGCGCGTCAGACGCCAGATGGCCCAAGCGAGATGTCGGATGAGGTCTTCCTCGAAGACCCTCTCTTCGCGAAGAGTCTGCGCGACGCTCTGATTCCCACGATCGTCACCTACAAGAACGAGAGCGTCACCGCCGAAGACGGGCCGCCTGAGTAGAGGCCACCTGCCCGCTTTCGGTCCCGCCAGAACCCGGACTCGCTGCGTGCTCGTGGTATATCTACGCCATGAACGGCGAAGCTGACATTCCCGAGAACCGTGTCACCGAGTATCAGGGCCTCGTGAAGCTTCTGCTCGAGAGCGCAGACCCGCAGGACGCCGATGCGCCTGCTGTTGCCGACGCGGTCGCACGCGGCTCGCTGCAAGACGGGCACCTGTGGCGCAACATGCAGCCTGCAGGATCGCTCCGAGCTGCGCGTGTTGCTCCAGACCCACTTCCCAGAACTCGCCGCCGGCAACACCCGAGACATGCGCTGGAAGAAGTACCTCTACAAGCGCTTGTGCGGGTGGCCCGGATTCCAAGGTTGACTGCGTCCGCTCTGCTCGGAGTGTCCGAGCTACGCGGAGTGCTTCGGCCCAGAGGAGTAGGCGCCCGCACCGGTTCCCGAATCGCCGTGGGGGGCTTGCGCGGCCGAGGCACTGTTCCCCGGGCTGTTGCGCGCGACCGCTCTTGGGTACTACCCTAAGTGTCTACTTAGGGTGATGACCGGCATCATCCCCGAACCCAGGGTGGTACCCATGGACCGTCTTCGCAACGTCGACCGCTTGGAAGCGGTCAGGGCCATGGCCGAGCCCCATCGGATGACGATCCTGCGCCTGCTGCTCGCGAGGCCGCGCACCATCTCTGGCCTCGGGGAGATTCTCGGCAAGCACCCCGCATGGGTCCGGCACCACGTGAAGGTGCTCGAGGGCGCGGGGCTTGTCCGAGTGGCGGAGGTCCGCACGACACGCAACTACACCGAGAAGTTCTACGCGGCACGGCCGCTGCGTTCTCGGTTTCGCTGCTCGTACGGCCCGAGTCGGAGGCCGGCTCATCCCTGGTGGCGATGGTGAGCGACGATCTCGCCGTCGAGCTGCTTGCCGCGGCCGACGACCACGGGCTCGGCCTGATCACGGCGGTCACGGGGAGTCTGGACGGTCTCATCGGCGTTCGTCAGGGCTTGGCTGACATCGCTGGGTGCCACCTGCTGGATGCGGACACGGGGCAGTACAACATCCCGTACGCGAAGCACCTGTTTCCCGATCGTGACATCAGGGTCGTCACGCTCGCACATCGAGAGCAGGGGATGATCGTCGCGCCCGGAAATCCGCTGGCGCTTGGGAGTCTGTCCGATGCCGTGTCGTCTGGAGCTCGGCTGGCCAACCGCAATCGCGGATCGGGCACTCGCGTGTGGCTCGAGCACGCCCTGCAGCGCAGAGGGGATCGCGCCGGAGGAAGTGCCTGGGCCACGATCGGGTGGTGGACACGCATGCGGCCGCCGCCGCGCTGGTCGCCGCGGGCGAGGCCGACTTCGCCATCGGCATCGCAGCCGCAGCGGCGCGCTACGAGCTCGGATTCGTCCCGCTGTTCATGGAGCGCTACGACCTCGTCATGACCGAGGAAGTCTACGCGTCCGAGGAAGTCGCCCGGCTTGTCGACCAGTTGCATACGCGCGCGTTCAAACGGAGCGTCTCGAAGATCAGCGGGTACGACCCCGCAGCTATGGGTGATGAGTACTGTCTTGCGGTCTGATGCGCCGCGTGCGCGTCGAGGAAGGAGTGACGTGATGAGGGGTTCTGGCAGGAAGGTGAGACGGGCGCTGTCGTTGGTTCTCGCGGTGGTGCTTGCGCTGCCGGTCATGAGTGTGTCGACCGCCTTCGCGGCCGACACGCCGTTCAGTGGCGGTCCGCAGGTCGGCTACGCGCCGACGGTCGTTCCCAACGACCACACGCCTCTGGCGGTGCGCTTCTCGGCCAGCAGTCTCGAGGCGAGCAGCACCTACTACGTGAAGGTGCGGCTCACCCTGAATCCCGATCCGGCAACAGGCGGGGGCGGCTCGGCACACCGGGGCTTCATCTGGAACAAGACGACAGGCGAGTGGGTCCGTAACCGAGGTGAGGCGTGGGACAAGTACCCGACGGTCCAGACCGATGGGGCCGGCAACGTGATCTCGACCAACGACGCCAACTGGATGTTCTTCAAGTTCGGCAACGAGAACAACGAGGGCACGTACTACCTCAACATCACCTTGAACAAGGGCGGGATCGACGGTCAGTCGCGCAACTCCGACACCCCGCTGGCCGTCCAGGTCGTTGACATGAAGAGCGACGGTGCGTGGCTCCACAACGGCACCGCTGCCGCGGCCACCAACTTCAAGCGCGTCTCCCTGAACTCGTTCGACACGACCTCGTCGACCAACTCCGTTCTGTCGATCGGCCGTACGGAGCTCAACGAGATCGACGACGACTCGAACCTGGTCGTCGACGACGAGGACTACGGTCCTGCGGGCAAGACCGGCGACTGGCGGCTTGCGGCGTCTGCGGAGACCACGGTCGACGTCTACATCCAGCAGTCGCTGCAGTCGGGTGTCGGCGGCAACAACTTCGTCATGGGCGACGCCGACCAGGACATCGCGCTCGGCGCCGCAGATCAAAGCGCGCCGACTTCGCCGACCGCCCTGATGGCCACCTCTGCCGACGGAACGGTGGAGCTTGAGTGGGATGCCTCCACAGACAACGTGGGCGTCACGCAGTACAACGTCTATCGCTGGGTGGACGTGAACTCGGTCGAATACACTCCGGCGCACGTGCTGATCGGCACGACCACGTCGACGGAGTACGAAGACGCCACCGTGACCGGCGGCGTGACATACAACTACGAGGTCCGCGCGGTCGACGCCGATACGAACGTGAGCGCTCGTTCCGACAAGGCGACGATCGAGGCGCTGCCGCCGATTCCCACCATCGATGCGGTCGCCGACCCGGCGGCCCCGAACGGTTCGGACGGTTGGTACGCAGGGGCGGCGCCCACCGTGAGCCTGACGTCGAGCGCGCAAGCGATGTACTCCTGGGACACCACAGCCGGCGCGTTCACGCCGTACACCGCTCCCCTGACACCGCCACAGGGCGTGCACACGCTCTACTACTACGCCGAGGACGCATGGGGTCAGCGAAGCGAGACCGCCGAAACGATGTTCAAGGTTGACAGCTCGCTGCCGACCGCCGCTGTGAACACTCCGGCCATCTCAACCAACCAGTCGACCACGCGCAAGTTCACCATCTATCTCAGCTCGAAGGACGCCGCACCGGGATCGGGCGTCGTCTCCTACGACGTCGACAAGAAGGTAGGGGCGTCTGCCAAGTGGTCGCGGCTGACAACGGCGACCAAGGCGAAGAAGCTCACCTTGAACGGCGGCGCCGGCAACACCTACTACTATCGCGTTCGTGCTCGCGACGCAGCTGGCAACGTCGGCCCGTGGAGTGCTGCGAAGCTGACCATGGTTCCCTACGACAACGCACAGATGTACCTGCGGGGTAGCTGGAAGTCGCTCTATGCGAAGTCGTACTACCTGGAGACCTCGCGCAGAGCCAAGTCCTCCTCGGCGTCTGCGAGTCTGAAGTTCAAGGGCGGAACCAAGGCCTATCTCATCACCTCGAAGCGCGCGAACCGCGGCAAGTTCAAGGTGTATCGGGATGGCAAGTACATCAAGACGATCAGTCTGTACTCGTCGACCACGAAGTACCGCCAGAACATCTACCTGTGCTCGCTGAAGGGCTCGGGCACGCACACCATCAAGCTGGTGCCTGTACGGGTATCGAGCAGACGTCCGTACGCCGACATCGACGGGATCGCCATCAAGCGCTAGAAGACGCACATGCCCGCACCGAGCGTGAGACAGAAGGTTGCGCTGTCGGCGACCGTCATCGTCATCGTGGTGGCGGTCGCCGGCGCGTGGGCTCTTCAGACCTTTGGCCAAGGCGCCGGCTACGAGATCACCGTGACACGCGACGGCGAAGTGGCGAAGGTGTTCGATCTCGATGACTTGAAGTCTCTGCCGACCCGCAAAGTAGTCATGCAAGACCAGGAGCAGGAAGGTCCCCCGCTGCTCGCTCTGCTCAACGATGCGGGCATTCGGAGTTTCGAGCGTGTGAAGGTTGTCGGCCTGGGAGTACGGGACGACGGCGTCATCGTGCTGGCGGCGAATCAGGTTGACGACGACGTCTTGCTCGACATCGCCGTTCGTGGGACGACCAAGCTGTGCGGCCCCGACATCGCGTGGGGCGACCGTGTCCGAGACGTGCAACGGATCGAAGTCCAGTGACCAACGGCACCAACACGAACTCCGTGACCACCTGGTGGAAGGCGCTCACGCTGCGCGACCGCCTCGTGATCGCGCTCATCAGTACCCTCATCATCGTCTCCAAGTTCTACCTGCGCCTCCCGCTGCACACTCCCGGTCATTCGGGCTTCTTCTGGATGGCGTTTCTGGTCGTAGGTATCGGAGTGATCAAGCGCCCGGGCGCGGGCACCATGATCGGCCTGCTCACGGGCATCCTCGCGACGATCTTTCTTCCGGGCCAGCAAGGAGTGCTGGTTGGCGTCAAGTACTTCGTGCCCGGGGTGGTGGCCGACCTGCTGTGGGTGGCGTTCCGCGGTGGCTTCGACCGCTACGCCATCGCCATCGTGGTGGGAGCCAGCGCGAACGCTGCGAAGCTCACCGCCTCGTACTTCCTCGGCTTGTTGCTGGGAATCCCCGCAGGCTACTCTGGCGCTGGGCATCGGGATCGCGGCAACGACACACGTCGTGTTCGGCGCGCTTGGCGGGCTGATCGGCGCCTTCGCGCTTCGCAAGCTCGAGCGCGCTGGCATCCCAAGCGCGCCACCGGCCCAAGACGGCGCCCCGTCATGAGGCGAACACTCGCACGGGCAGTCGTGGCGGCGGCACTCGCAGCCGTGCTCTCGCCCGCGTCTGCTTCGGCTCAGACGTGGGTCGCGGGTTCGGGAGAGAGCAGCTTCAGCTCGGCCGACTACCGACGATGCCGTTGTCGGAACGGTGCGGGGGGCCGAGGCGGCGCCGTGCTGCGACGCGAGCTCCTGTGGGAGTACCGCCGTCCCGGCGACGAGCCCTACGAGCCCTTCTCGGCGGTGCGGCTCGCGAACGGCAACACCCTCATCGCGTCGCGAACGAACGAAGTGCTCGAAGTCACGCCCGGCCGGAAAGCCCGTGTGGTCGTACACGCGACTGGCGGACAACCCCGCGCTCTTGAACGTGTATTCGGCACAGCGGCTCCCCAACGGCAACACCCTCATAGTCGATCGTCGTGCCGACTTCGTCATCGAGGTGACGCCGGCCAAAGAGATAGTCTGGCGCTACGGGGCCCAGACGGATTCGCTACAGCCCGGATCGCTCTACGACCCTTTCAGCGCGGTGAGGCTCGCCAACGGCAACACGCTGATCGTCGACAACCGCGGCGGCACGCGCGTGATCGAGGTGCGTTCCTCTGACTACGATCCCGCCGACCCCGCGCTCGGCTACACGGCCGACAGCATCGTGTGGCAGTACGGGCAGGCCGGAGACGCGGGCATCGGGACGAACCAACTGGCGTCCCCCCGATTCGCGCAGCGTCTCGCGAACGGCAACACCCTCATCACCGACGCCGGGGACCAGGTCTACGCGGGCCATCGAGTGATCGAGGTGACGCCTGGCGGCGATATCGTGTGGCAGTACGGCGTGGCGGGAGAGGTCGGCCGAGACCTCGGCCATCTCGACAAACCCGCTGCGGCGCAGCGTCTCGCCAACGGCAACACCCTGATCGTCGAGGAGACCGGGCCCCGGAATGCTGGAGGTCGACCAGTCAGGTTCCGTGGTGGACCTCTACGCACCCGGTGAGATCCTGGTCGCCGGTCTGAACCTGGGGACGCTGCGCAGCGTCGACCGCACGTCCAAGGGAAGCACCGTGCTGTCCGACCAGGGGAACCAGCGCGTGGTGGAACTTGGCTATCCACTCAAGGGGAGCATCACCTCGGACAAGCTCTGGCTTGGACTGCCAGGGGTGCGCAAGACCATCTCCAAGATCGAGGCGGTTGCGGAGTTGCCGCCGGGCACGTCGGTGTCGCTTGCGTACTCCCTGGACGGGGGGCCCTGGCGGACCGTAGGGACCACTGGTCGACTGCCTGCGGGCACGATCGCCACCCAGGTCAGGTACCGCGTGGGCTCGCGACCACGTCGGCCGCCTACTCGCCCGTCCTCCGGCAGGTGCGCATCACCTTCGACGTGGCACCCCTCGATCTTGGGGAGCCGGAGCAGCCCGCGACCGGAGGTACCACAGAGCCCAGGAGGCAGCACGTCGGGTTCGGGTACGACCGGCGCCTCGGGAGGTGGCGCGACGGGGACCGGCACTCTGGGTTCGGTGGCAAGCGGGACCGGGTCGTCGGGCTCGGGGGGCACGGGATCCTCGGGTGGCTCCGCGCAGTCGAGCGGTTCGGGCCGCTCCGACGGGATCGGCGACCGGCCCGACCAGCGAAGCGACGATCGTCGACGCCGAGCAGACCTCCGGCGGCGTGCTGGCGCGAGGGACTCTGCTGCAGCCGGTCGCCTCGGACGGCTCGGGCGCGCGCCATGGTGCCGGCACGGGACAGGGAGCGGGCGGTGAACGGCCAGGGAGCGCCGGCGGGCGGGTGGTTCGGCTTTCTCGCGCTGAGCTATCTCGCGGGCACCGTCTTCAGCGCGTACGCTGGGAGCGTTCATACAACGGTGCAGATCGCACCCTCAGGACTCGGACGGAGCTAGGATGCCCTTTTGGAGTTGGGTGGGGGAGAACCTCCAGGCTGTGATCTACGGAGTGGCCACCGCGCTGCTCTACCCGGTACTCGCGCTCGAGGTCGTTGCGCTGGGTATCGTACTTGTTCGAGTTCGGCTGGTTCACGGTCGAGTCGTATCGGCGATGGAAGGCTCGAAGGCGGCTTGACGTGGTCGCGCTCGCAGCGTCCGGCGCTGAAGCCGGAGAGCCGATCATGCGACTGCTCGACGCGCTGTCCTCAAGTCCGGTGGCGGCCCAGGTCCGCAGGACCCTTGGCGGTGGCGCGGACCTTCGCGCCCCATGGTGCTCAAGGCGCTTGCCGATGGAGAGATCGAAGCATCTCGCCGACTCGAGCGCACTCGGCTGCTCGTGCGCATCGGTCCCATCCTGGGACTGCATGGGCACGTTGATCCCGATAAGCCCCGCGCTGGTGGGCTTGGCACAAGGGGATGTCGACACCCTTTCGAACAACCTGGTGATCGCGTTCTCGTCGACGGTCGTCGGGCTTCTTATCGGCGGGCTGGCATACGTCATCACAACGGTTCGTGACAGGTTCTACCGACAAGACATCGTCGACATCGAGTACGTCTTCGACAGGCGGGGTGAGTAGCGTGGCGAAACAGCGAGCGCGCAGTATCTGCTCGAGCGTCGGAGCGTGCTCGTTCCCGACGATCACGGGGACCCGATGGCATCGATGGGCAACCTGTTCGACGTTGCGGTGCTGATCGGCGTCGGCTTCCTCATCGTCTCGCTGTCCGGCTTCGGACTGCGGGAGCTGCTGTCGTCCGAGGACGTCACGATCGTCAAGAACCCCGGCGAGAGCAACATGGAGTTGATACGCAAGGAGGGCAACCGGATCGAGCGGCTCAAGGCCACCGACTCGTCCGCAGAAGGCGTGGGCAGGGCGATAGGCACCGTGTATCGCCTCCAGAACGGCAGTGTCGTGTGGGTCCCCGGGCCGGCCGAGTAGGAGTCATCAATGCGTGTCTACGTGTGTTTCGACGACACCGACAACCTCGGAGCGCCTCGCGGGACCGGCAAGCTCGTCCGCTGGTTCGAAGACGAACTGCCCGATGGCTGTGAGCTGTGGGGTGTCGTCCGCCAGCAGCTGCTGGTGCATCCGGACATCCCGTACACCTCGCACAACTCGTCGGCGTGCGCGGTCGTCGAGACCCCCGACGCGTCTGTGGTTGACGAGCTGACAAGGCGAGCGATAGCCCACCTTGAGAAGCACGCGCTCGAAGGGAGCGACCCCGGAGTGTGTGTGGCAGCCGAGGACAACCCCGCGATCCCCCGGCTTGTGGAGTTCGGTCGCCTGGCTGCCACGGAGGTCGTCACCCAGCAGGCGGCTCGACAGGCCGCCGCCGGAGCTCACCTGTCCGGGCACGGGGGCACGAACGACGGCATCATCGGCGCCGCTGCGGGAATCGGGCTCACGGTCTGGGGCTGGTCGGGGCGATTCGTCGAGTATGGCGGGCTGCGCGACTACCCGCAGGAGGTGACGGTGGGAGAGCTCGAGCGTGCCGGCATGTTCGTCCTTCCGGTCGATCGAAACGTCGTCTCCCCACGGGCGGACGATGTGGTCGACACCGCCGGCTGGCTGCGGCCGCGCCTGTGGGGCGGGGCTCCCGCAGTGCCGGTGACGCTGCTGTCGGCAGGGCGCTGGTTCGCGCTGGGCAAGGCGCCGGTACCGGAGTCGTAGCCCTCGCAGGGTGTTGCACACACTGGTCGAGCCGACAAAGACCGCTCGACTTGGGCACGTACTGATGGGAACAGTCCGAAGGGAGGTCTCAGGAATGAAGCTATCCGCACGAAACCAACTGAAGGGTCGCGTCACCGAGATCAACGAAGGCGCGGTGGAGGCCGTCGTGAAGATCGACGTCTCCGGCCAGCACATAACCTCGGTGGTAACGATCGAAGCGGTGCGCGAACTCGGCCTGACCGTGGGGTCCGAGGCCGTCGCGATCATCAAGGCCGACCACGTGATGCTCGGCGTCGAATAGGCGCCGCAGGATCGCTGAACGGAGCCACGACTCCGCGCAACGCGGACAGTGTCGCCCGACAGGCCATGGCGTTGCTGCCGTGGCCTGTCTGCGTGCGGACGCATCGTCTAGCATGGGGCTGCTCACCTGCCACCGTCGAGAAGGTTGCGGATGCCCGCGGACAAGCTCTTCTGGAACGATCCCTACCTCAGGTCGTGCGATGCGGTCGTCACCTCAGTGGCCGGCGATGAGGTGACGGTGGACCGCACGGTCTTCTTCGCGTTCTCCGGCGGGCAGGCTTCCGATGCTGGCACGATCGGCGGCCACCCGGTCCTCTCGGCCCGCACCGACGGTCTCGAGATCGTCTACACGCTCGAACCCGAACATCGGCTGGCGGCAGGGGATCCGGTCCGCGTCGAGATCGACTGGCCCACCCGCTACCGGATCATGCGGCTGCACTTCGCTGCTGAACTGGTGCTCGAACTCGTCTACCAGGGCTATGGGCATCCCGAGAAGGTGGGAGCCAACATCACTGCCGAGAAGGCGCGCGTCGACTTCGCGTGGGACGGGAGCATCGCGCCAGTCCTGCCTGAGGTCGCCGACCGCATCGGTGAGCTCGTGGAAGCGGACGTGCCGATCACGAGTGCCTTCGAAGACGAGACGACCCAGCGTCGCTACTGGCATATCGACGGCTTCGCACGGGTGCCGTGCGGCGGCACGCATCCTCGGCGAACGGGCGAGGTGGGGCGCGTGCGACTCCGACGCTCGAATCCGGGCAAGGGTGTCGAGCGGATCGAGGTCACGCTCGATGACTGACGACGCCCGCTACCGCGCCAACTACGAGCTGTGTCACGACTGCGGCGGACTGTGCTGCGCGCTCTATCTGGCGCACGACGAGAACGGCGAGTACATCGGCGAGGGGTGGCTGCCAGCCTACATCGACCTGTGGACGGAGCGGCTCGTGGCAAGCGGAGCGCTGCGCGTCACCACCGACGAATACGGTGCAGGCGAAGCCGGCGTCGAGCCGCTGCACGACCCGCGCACGAGCCACCTGCCCACTCCTGAGGGTGCGGCGTACCGCGCGACGCTTCCCGAGTGGGTCGACACGCGTATGTGCCAGTTCTGCCACCCAGATACCGGGTGCCTGCTGCCGCGTGAGTACCGAGCGCCCATCTGCGGAGAGTACGTCTGCGAGATCTGGCAGGCCGCCGAGAAGCGAGCCGCAGCGTGCGAAGATGGGTTGACGAACCCCACGGACCCGAGGTGACGACGTGACGAGAGGCAACGAATCCGACGGCGCTCCCGATTCGAGTTCGGGCTGCCAGGCCGACCTGGCGCGACTCCGTGCGCTCACGTGCATCAAGTGGTCGCACTATCCCGACGACGTCCTCGCGGCGTGGGTGGCCGACATGGACATCGCACCGGCCCCGGTCGCGGTCGAAGCGGTGCGCGCCTTGGTGGAGCGGGGGGACTTCGGCTACAACTTCGCGGCTCACGCTCAGCTCCCTGACGCGTTCAGTGCGTGGCAGGAGCGCCGTCATGGCTGGCGGCCGGACGTCCGAGAAGGTTCGGCTGTTCTGTGATGTGATGCAGGCGGTCGAGGCCACCCTGTGGCTGCACACCGATCCGGGCGACGGGGTCGTGCTCTTCACGCCCGTGTACCATCCGTTCTTCCCCGCCGTGACGTCGACTGGGAGGCGCGTCGTGGAGTGTCCGCTCGATGCTCCCGGCTGGCGAGTGGATCCCGAGCGTCTCGCGGCCGCGGTCGACGACACCACCCGCGTCGTCTTGCTGTGCAACCCGCACAACCCCACGGGCCGTGCCTTCGACGCCGATGAGCTGGCAGCGATCGCGAGCGTAGCCGAGGAACACGACCTGCTCGTCATCAGCGACGAGATCTGGGCGGACCTGACACACCCCGGGGTCACGCACGTGCCCTTCGCCTCGCTGTCGGACGACGCTGCGAGCAGGACGGTGACGGTGACGGCCGCCAGCAAGGCGTTCAACGTTGCCGGGCTGCACTGCGCCGTGGCGCACATCGGTCACCCAGGGGTCGCCGTCTGCCATCAGCGAGCTGCCACGCCACCTGTTCGGCGGCGTGGGGTCGCCGGGTGCCGAGGCGGCGCTCGCAGCGTGGACAGCAGGCGAGCCGTGGCTCGACGAAGTCCGCGCGCATCTGACCTCCCAGCGCGACCATCTCGCTCGTCGGCTGGGCGCCGAGCTTCCCGAGGTGCGCTTCACGACGCCGGAAGCCACCTACCTCGCGTGGCTCGACTTCCGAGAGACGGCGGTGGCAGACGATCCCGCCGGGGCGCTGCTCGAGCGCGGTCGGGTGGCCCTGTCGGCTGGACCCGACTTCGGGGCGCGCGGGCAGGGGTTCGCTCGGCTGAACTTCGCCACGTCGCGCGAGCTGCTCGACCTGATCGTCGACCGGATCGTCGAGGTCGTGCGCGCATAAGAACCGATAGACTGGGCCCATGCCTACTCTGTTCATCGATGCCGACGCCTGCCCGGTGACTCGCGAAGCGATCTCGGTCGCTCGCGCAGCGGGCTACTCGGTGGTGATCGTCGCCAACAGCACCCAGAACCTCGAGCGCCACACTCGGCGGTCCGGTGTCGAGGCCGTGCAGGTCTCGGGCGGCGCCGACGCCGCCGACTTCGCGATCGTCGAGCGGTTGGAGCGCGGGGACGCGGTGGTGACGCAGGACATCGGCCTGGCCGCGATGGTGCTCGGCCGAGGAGCTCGCGCTATCGGCGTGCGCGGCCGCATCTTCCACCTGGCGACGATCGACGCGGAACTGGCGGTGCGTCACGCCGAAGCCAAGCTGCGCCGCTCCGGCGGTCGTCACGGTGGTCCTTCACCGTTCACCGAGGAGGACCGCGAGCACTTCAGCGACAGGCTCGAGTGGCTGTTGCGCCAGCCGCCAGAGGCGCAGGTGTGACGGGCCCGGCACTTGGTGCGCTCGTCGCCGGCGTGGCGCTGGGCGCGAGTCTCATCATCGCGATCGGCGCGCAGAACGCCTTCGTTCTGCGTCAGGGGCTGACGCGCAACCACACCTTCTCGGTCGCGCTCACGTGCGTGTTGTGCGACGTGACGCTCATCGCCGCCGGGGCCATGGGCTTTGGGGAGCTGGTGAAGCGCTTCCCGTCCGCCGCGTCGGTGGCCGCCTGGGGTGGAGCCATCTTCCTCGCGGCGTACGGGGCGATGTCACTGCGCTCGGCGATTCAGCCGCGTGTGCTGCGAGCCGAGGATCCGGGTGCCCACGGCGCGTTCGCGACGACCGGCGCAGCGGTAGCCGCGACGCTTGCGATCAGCCTGCTCAACCCGCACGTCTACCTCGACACGGTCGTGCTCCTGGGCAGTGTGGCGGCGCAGTATCCGCCTGGTGCTCGAACCTGGTTCGCACTGGGTGCGATGACCGCATCGACGGCGTGGTTCTTTGGGTTGGCGTACGGCGCTCGGCTGCTCGAGCCACTGTTCGCCAAGCCGCTGTCGTGGCGCATTCTGGATGCGGCGATCGCCGGGATCATGTGGTGGATCGCGGCGAGTCTGGTCCTGGGGCAGTTGCGCTAGGGGAGAGGCTCGCGCCGCCGTGCCCACGATGACTGCGAGACCCTAGGGGCGGCGCCAGCGCAGCGCGTCAGCAACACCTAGGATGACGATCCCGTTGTACTCGCCGAGATTCAGGATGTGTCGGTCGCCCGACACGATCAGCTCGGCATCCCCCTCGACGGCACATTCGAGCACTCGGTTGTCCGGTTCGTCAGCAATGACGCAGAGACGCGACGCGGGTCGAACTACGTCAGCGATGCGCACGATCTGGAGCACGACCGCGTCCACACGCTCGGTGTCGAATCCAAGCTTGTCGGCGAGCACACGCGCGAGCTCTGCGAGGAGCGCAGGCGAGGTGACCAACTCCAGCTCGCCCATGATTGCCCGTGTCATCAGCTCTGCGGGCGGGCCCCCGAACGTGTATGCCGAGACGAGCACGTTCGTGTCGAAGACGACCCTAGGCACCCTCGCGCGCCTCGGCGATGAGGCGCTCGACGTCGGCCTCGGTTCTCACGCCGACCTGCTTCGCGCGCTCGCGGCCATACTCCGCAAGCTCCTCGAACACCTCGAGTTCGCGTTGCTCGGAATAGACTCGGACCATGTCTCGGAAGAGTTCGCTCTTGCTGCGGCCCTCTCGCCTGGCCATCGCTTCGATCTGCTCGGCTGTCTCAGGAGGGACCGAGAACCCGATCGTCACAGCGGTGCGTGCCATTGCGGCCTCCATTCGACGATTCAAGTTGAGGATACGACCGCCGAGGCACGTTTACAACCGTCTACAACACGTTTGAGGACACCGTCTCGTTGCATCGAGGAGGCTCGACTGGGTGACTGCTGCCAAGACCGCACCCTACTCGGCCTCGCGCACCTTCAGCTCGAGCAGGCAGCGCGAGCCGCCGGGCTGCGGTTGGCGCTCCAGGAAGGTGAGGTCGAGGCCGGCGCCCTCGAAGGTGCCCTCGTCGACCGCGGCCGCGATCTCGCACAGCAGGTCGATCTCCTCGGCCGAGAGGCCCGCCTCAGCCCACGCGTCCACGAGGGGGCATGACTCCATGCGCAACACGAGCCGGTCCTCGCCGCTCTCTTCGACGCCGGGCGTGAAGAGCGTGCCGGCGCACGGCGAGCCCTCGCAGAAGATCCGCGCGACGCCTTCGAGGTCTCCTGCCTGCGCGGCCGGACGGTACTTCTGCCCCACTTCGAGGCCTCGACGCCGGATGGCGCGCTTCATCACCTCGGTGGCACGGGCGCGGCCCATCTCGGCCGACATCTCCTCGAAGAGGTGGTAGTACATCAGCGCGCGGTTCTCGAACGAGGCACGAGTCTCGGCGCGGGCCTTCGCGAGCTCCTCTCGGCAACCTTCGTGTCCCGTGGCGTCCATGCGCTCCCTCTCGTCGTGGCGACTCGTCGATTGAGTGTATGCCCCAGCGGCGCGCTCGGGATAGAATCGACATCACACATGCGAACGAGAGGTTCACGATGACAGACGAGATCACACCGGGCGACGAGCAGACGCCCGAGCAGCCGGAAGCAGCGCAGGCCCCCGAGGCCGAGGAGAAGCGGCCGCTCAAGGAGGGTCTGCGCGAGGGCGCCGCCAAGGCGTTCGGCCTTGCCGTCGAGGTCGGCTCGCTGCTTTCCGGCGAGAGTGGCGAGCTGGTGGACGCCGAGCGCGAGATGGCCTCCTCGGAAGCCGAGGAGTTCATCGATCGGATCGACGGCGAGGGCTGAGCGCCAGCACTGAACCTGGACCTCCGTAGAAAGGGAAGCGTGATGAGCCGGTTGAACAGGATCTTGGTCGCGGTACTACTCGCGAGTCTCGTCGTGGTGATGGGCGGCTGCTCCACCGCGCCCTCGGCGAACCCCGCCGACCTGGAGGGCGTCGAATGGAGTCTGACCGGGTCGAGCGTCAGCTCCGCGGACCTCGCGGCAGTCGGAATCACGGCGAACTTCGACGGCACGACCATGTCCGGCTTCTCCGGCGTCAACCAGTACTCGGGTGGGTACACGGCGGGCACCGACGGCTCCTTCGAGATCGGCAAGATCGCCGGCACGCTCATGGCTGGGCCAGAGCCCCTCATGGCGGCCGAGAGCGCCTACCTCAAGCTGCTTGAAGGATGCGACTCGTTCGCCGTGGCCGACGGCGTGTTGACGCTGTCGACCGGTGGCAACGAGACCCTCACCTACGAGAAGGCCAAGCCCGCGAGCCTGCCGGGGACCACGTGGAACGTGGTCAACTACAACAACGGCAAAGAGGCGGTAGTCGGAGTGGCTACGGACTCGACACTCACCCTCGAGTTCGGCACCGACGGTACCGTCTCGGGCAACGGCGGCGTGAACACCTTCAACGGACCCTTCGAATCCACCGAGAAGACCGTGAAGATCGGCCCGCTCGCCAGCACGATGATGGCTGGGCCGCAGGAACTGATGGACCAAGAAGCCCAGTACTTCGCCGCGCTCGAGAACTCATCGGTATGGGCGCTGGTGCAAGGTAGGCTCGAGATGAGGGACGCGACCGGCGCGGCCCAGATCGTCGCGGTCGCACAGCAGTAGTCCCGAGGCGGGGTGCCCACCCCCGATGGGGTTCGCGCCGCGTCAGGTCCACTTGTCCTCGGCTGTGAAGTCGATGGTCAGCCACCGCTCGCGACTCACGCCGCCCAGTGCGGTAGCGATCTCGTCTCGTATCGCGTCGAGCGTTGGTCACCGTTCCTATCGGACGGTCGGGTTCGACGACGATGTGGATCTCGATGAACTGTCCGCGCCCGACCTTTGCCGCATAGCTGGTATATCCACAGAAGCCGTGTCGCGCGACGATGTCATCCATGACGCTGCAGACTTGGCTGTCGAGCTCGGTCGGCGTCATCAGGAGTATCTCGGCGAGTGCCTTGCGTACCGTTCGTATCGGAATCCCGACCATCGCCAGGCTCAAGATCCCCAGTATCGCCGGGTCTACGTAGGGCGCCAGATGAGCGTAGGGGGTCGACGTAAGCCACAACGCGAAGATGAACGCGACTGCCGTCGCCGCAGTGGCGAGCGCCGACATGAGCCAACCCTGAGCATCAAGGTGAACGAACTCTGAGTTCGTGGCGCGGTTCGTGCGCTTCTCGTAGAAGTACATCCAGAAGCACGCCGCTGCCATCA
Source organism: uncultured Actinomycetes bacterium (assembly GCA_963700665.1). GTDB lineage: Bacteria > Actinomycetota > Coriobacteriia > Anaerosomatales > PHET01 > CAVPCY01. Next base: position 98,418 of record CAVOYK010000003.1, on the reverse strand, counting down.
CGAGCGAGTAGCCGATCGCCCAGCCAAGCTCGACCTCGGTACCCCCTGACATGAAGGTCCCAACGGCGTCGAAGAAGGCCCACACGCACAGGACCATCAGCATGCCGCCGTAGAACGCCAGACTCATCGGTTCGATGTGCCAGTAGCCGTACTGGAACGTGCGGTTCTCCTCGCGCGTGACCAGCCGCGCGACCCACAGCCCCAGCAGCCCCATCGCCACGTCGATCACCGAGAACAGGCCGTCGAACACGATCGCGGTCGAGCCGGACAGAAGTCCGAGCGCGACTGCGAAGCTGCCGAGAAGGGCCGTCCACAGGACCGACAGCTTCAGGACTCGCTGCTCTACGGCGGCGTCGGTCACGTCGGATGTTTCTCGCTACCCAGCCGAACCAACTCCTATCCCGTCAGATCGGCGAGCCGGGGCCCAGCGGGATCCCGAGCAGGTACCACACCACGAAGAGAAGGGTCCACGCAATCGTGAGCGCGATGAAGTACGGGAGCATCAGCGCGATGATCGTGCCGATGCCCGATCGTTTGTCGTACCGGGCGGCGAACACGACGATCAGCGGGAAGTAGGCCATGATCGGCGTGACGATGTTGATGGGAGAGTCGCCCACCCGATACGCCGCAAGCACGGTCTCCGGCCCGACGCCGAGCCGCAGGAACAGCGGCACGAAGATCGGTGCGAGCAGTGCCCACTTGGCGATCGCCTGCGGCATGATGATGCCCACCACGACGGTGATTCCGATCGCCCCCAGCAGCAGCCAGGCGCTTCCGACGTTCATCGTCTCGATGGTGTCGCCGAGTCGCACTGCGGCGATCTGCGCCAGGTTCGAGTAGTTGAAGTAGGCGATGAACTGGGCGATGAGCAGGAACAGGAAGAGCAGACCCGCGAGCCCCGCCCACGACTTCTGTATCGCGGCGATGACGTCGTTGCTGCTCGTGAGTGTGCCTGCACCACGGCCGTAGCCAAGCCCCGCACCCAGGAACACGAGTGTGATGATCACGATCAGGCTGTCCATGAAGGGTGAGGTGCCGATGATCGCCCCGGTGACGGTGTCGCGCAGCGGTGCGCTCGGCGGGAAGGTCAGCAGGCCGACCACCACGAGTACCAGCAGTGTTCCTATCCCCGCATAGCGCAGACCCTTGGAGTCCTGCTCGGCAGTGATATCGGCAAAGGCGTCGGGCTCGTCGGCATTTCGTTCGCCCACCGGCGCCAGCGTGGAATCGTAGGCCCCAAGTCGTTTCTCGACGATGCGCGTGGTTACGACCGCCAGCACCACGGTGAGCACGATCGTCGACCCGATCCCGAAGTACAGGTTCGCCGTGATGTCGATCGACTGCGCGGGGTTGACCAGGTGGATGGCCTCGTTGGTGATCTCGGTGAGGATCGCGTCGGTGGGAGTGACCAGCAGGTTGACGCCGAACCCGCCTGCGACACCTGCGAACGCGGCCGCCATGCCTGCGAGCGGGTGGCGCCCGACGCTCATGAACGCCGCGGCGCCCAGCGGGATAAGCACGAGGTAGCCCGCGTCAGAGGCGATGCTCGAGATGATGCCGAGGAAGACGATGATGTAGGTCAGCGTTCCCACCGAGGAGACCGCGACCAGCTTGCGGATGAGCGAGGCGATGAGCCCCGACAGTTCGGCAACCCCAACGCCGATCATGACGATGAGGATGATGCCCATCGCCGTGAATCCCATGAAGTTGCGAACGAACGAGGTGAACAGGAAGCGGATGCCGTCTGCGGTGAGCAGCCCCTGTGCCTTCACCGTCTCGGTCACGACCTTGTAGTCGGTCGCATCGGCCTGCTCGGCGGGCAGCTGCTCGCCGGGCATGATCGACCCGGCGATGTCGTACTGCTCGACCGGTATCGCGACGGGCTTCACGACCTCGTAGGTCGCGCTGGCTCCCAGCCAGTAGAACACCTGGGACAGCAGGATCATGCCAAGACACAGGAGCAGGAACAGAATCGCGGGGTGGGGGACCTTATTGCCGACCCGCTCGATGAGGTCGAGGAAGCCGCTGGAGCTCTTCGCGTCTGGTGCGGCCGTTGCCGCCTCCGCGCTCACGAGCCGCTCCCCTTCTCGGTGGCGGCCATTCTGCCGAGGAAGTCCGCGATCGCCAACGTCGTCTTCTCGAACTCGTCGAGCAGCACGCGTTCGTTGGGCCCGTGGATGTTCGCGTAGCCGTCCGTCGCGCCGCCGAGCATGACGACGGCCTTGGGGGAGGCCTGGGCCAGCGCGCTCACAATGGGGATCGAACCGCCTCCTCCCGCCGTGATGGTCTCGGCGCCCCACGCCTCTGACCACGCTCCGCATGCGGCGGCGAAGACCGGACTGCTCGTGTCGGCGGCGAAGCCGTTGCCGGTGGGTCCTGGCTCCACCGAGAGCGTGATGCCGTAGGGCATCGCTTGCTCCAGGTGGCGGACGACCGCGGCCTGCGCCTCGGCGGCGTCTTGCTGGGGATGGACGCGGACGTTGAGCTTGGCTCGCGCGAAGGGCTGGACGGCGTTGAGGGCGTTGTCGACCGGCGGTGCATCGATCCCGATCACGGTGATCGCCGGCCCCGACCACACCCGCGAGCCGAGAGAGCCGGTGCCCACGAGTGGCTGGCCCTCCACGACCTCGGCAAGGTCCCGGAACTCATCCTCGCTGGGGCCGCCGCCCGTCCACTCCTCCCGGCGCAACCCTTCCACGGCAACATCGCCGTGCTCGTCGTGCAGCGTGGACAGCGCTCGGATCAGGGCGAGGAGTGCGTCGGGCGCGGCGCCACCGTACTGACCGCTGTGCTTGGCGGAGGCGAGCGTCCGCGCGGACACGGTCACGTTCGCCATGCCACGTAGCGCAACCGTCAGCGTGGGCACTCCCGGTCGCACGCTGCCCATGTCGGCGATGACCATGGCGTCCGCGTCGAAAGTCCGGGGATTCTCCAGCGCGTATGGTACGAAGCCGCCGCTCCCCACCTCCTCCAGACCCTCGAAGACGAACTTCATGCCCACCGGCGGGCGGCCATCCCACGCGCGGAGCGCGCCGATGACGGCGACGATGTTCGACTTCGTGTCTCCCGCGCCGCGGCCGTACAGAGCCCCGTCGCGTAGTGTCGCCTCGAAGGGCGGCGTGTCCCACAAGGACTCGTCGCCGGCGGGCACGACGTCGTAGTGGCTGTAGAGCAGCACCGTGGGTGCACCGTCGGGTGCGGGCACCTCGCCGATGATGACCGGCGCGGTCTCCGCGATCTCGAGGTCGGTGATGTTCTCGCATCCGGCGTCGCGCAGGAGGCCGACGATGTAGTCCCGCGCCCGCAGGATCTCCTCGTGAGTTGACTCGGGGTATCCCGGCCTCGGAAACGGACGGGATTGCGATCAGCTCGGTCAGCTCTTTCGTGAGTTGCGGCATGAGATCGTGGACTCGTGCTGCGAGCCTTGAGGACACGTCGCCTTCATGATCGTTCGGCATCGGGGGTCTCCTAGTTTCTGTCCGCAGCGCAGTGCTCCGTGAAGCTATTACCCTTCCGGAACCTGGACGCGACCCCAGCGCCAGAAACCCGCGCTCGACTGCCGGTGATTTCTCTCCTAGGCTGGTGAAGATCACGCCCCTCGGGGCTGCGCGCACTACGCTTCACACACAGAACTCACCGCAGGGGGGAGCCCACAGCATGGCACGACTCAGTGATCGGATTCGCAGCGCTGGGAGCCAGTTCGCCAGTGCTGGCACCGGGATCATGCCTGGCTGGGTCATCAACGTGGCGATCGGAAGCATCGCGTTCATCAGCGTGGTCGGAGTGCTGGTCATTCTCGCTGCGTTCATCGGTGCGAGTTCGAGCATCTCCGTGCCCCTGATCCTGGCCCTCGTGATTGGGATGATCTCGTATCCCCTCGTCGAGAAGATGGTCGCTCGCGGCGTCCCGGCTCAGGCGGCGGCGGTGGTCGTTCTGGTCTTTCTCGGTGCGATTGTGATTGCGACGATCTGGTTGACGCTGGCCGGTGTGTTCTCGCAGTGGCAGAGCATCCAGGCGCAGATCCAAGGCGGGATCACCGAGGTCGCGACCGTCCTTGAGGCGATGGGAATCGATCCCGCCGCGGTAGAGGGGGTCGTGGCGGCGGCATGGGCCATGTCGAGCGGCGCTGACGCCCCGCCGTTGGGAGGTTTCGCGTCGCTGCTCAGCAGGGCACTTGCCAGCGGCCTCTCGAGCGTCTTCACGCTGTTCTTCGGCGTGTTCATCGGAGCCATGCTCTTGTACTACGTGCTCGCGGACTTCCCCAACATCATCGGTTGGATGGGCCATCACCTTGGGGGGCTCCCCCCCGAACTCGGGACAGAAATCGTCGGTGATGCAGTGCGTGCGATGCGCGGCTACTTCAGCGCAATGACGGTGTCCGGCGTGGTGGTTGCGACGGTGATCGGCGCTGTGATGCTTGTGATGGGGTTGCCGCTCGCCTTCTCGGTCGCCCTCGTGACGTTCTTGACGAACTACGTTCCGTTCTTCGGAGCGATCCTCGCAGGCGCCTTTGCCTTCTTCATTGCGCTGGGGGCGGGCGGTCTACCCCAGGCGATCACGATCCTCATCGTCATCTTGGTCACGCAGAACCTGCTGCAGACGGCGATCAACACCCGCCTGATGGGCGATTCGCTGAACCTCAGCCCGATCATTGTGCTTGTGGCGACGATGCTGGGCGGGATATTCGGCGGCCTGCTCGGGGCGGCGCTGGGCGCGCCGGTGGCCGCTCTGCTCTACTCAGCTGGGCGGCGGCTGGCCGTCGTGGACCTCGACGAGCTCTCAACGCCGACCGAGGAGTAGTGGCCCGGTATGCCCTTTGACTTCTGGATGGCCCTCGACGTGGCGATACTCGTGTACTGGGTCGGCGTCGCGGTGCTCATCGTTGGCCAGGACCGTGATCCCACGGCGACGCTTGCGTGGCTCCTTGTGCTGTTCGCGGTCCCGTTTCTCGGACTGATCATCTACTTCCTTTTCGGCCGAGACTGGCCTCACATCGTCCAGCGCTCGGCGAGCACCAAGCGCCTCCAGCAGCTCCTCGGCAGGTTCATGCCATCGGCGTACGCGCCCTACGCCGAGCAGTCGCGGGACTTCGCCACCGGCGTGGACGCCGGCAGCGCGCGCGTCATCGCGCTTGCCGAGCAGAAGCTGGGCGCGCCGCCACTACCGGTCCGTACTTGTGACGTCTACGGTTCGGGCCAGGAGTACTTCGACGTGCTGCTTGCCGACCTCGCCTCGGCGCAGCGCTTCATCCACATGAACTACTTCATCTGGGGCCACGATGAACTCACCGCCCGCATCACCTCGGTGCTGATGGATCGCATCTCTGCCGGCGTTGAGGTGCGTATCCTCAACGACCTCATCGGCTGTATGGGGTACTCGAAAGCCGAGCTCAACGCCCTGAGAGATGCCGGAGCGCTCGTCGGGTACGACATCAGCCAGCTGGCTCGCGTCAACTACCGCAACCACCGCAAGATCACGGTCGTGGACGCGGAGATCGGGCACAGCGGAGGGTTCAACATCGGGCAGGAGTACATCGACGGGGGCAAGAAGTATCCGGCGTGGCGCGACACGGGCATCCGGATCACCGGCCCGGGCGTCGCGGATCTGGAGAAGCTGTTCGACATGCGCTGGTATGAGGTGTTCGGCGAGGACCTCTTCAAGTCCGACTACTATCCGGATAGCTCGTTGCCGCATGGCGAGATCATGGTGCAGACCGTCCACCAAGGCTACGACGATCCGTGGAACTCCGTGACCCGGGCCTACCAGCTTTCGATCTCGGGCGCGCGCGACCGCATCATGCTGCAGTCTCCCTACTTCGTGCCTGACCCCACCACGCTCGACTCGCTGATCAACGCTGCTGCCGGTGGCGTTCGGGTCGACTTCATGACGACCGCGTGGCCCGACAAGAAGGTGCCATGGTGGGCCGCCGAGTCGTACTTCGAACCGCTTCTGGCTGCAGGAGCCCACATCTGGCTGTGGCAGCCGGGCTTCTTCCATGCCAAGGGACTGGTGGTAGACGGAGTCGCCTGTTCGATCGGCACCCTGAACCTGGACATACGCAGCCTCAGGATCAACAAGGAGCTGATGATCTGGGTCTACGATCGAGACGTCGCCGCCCGTGCCGAGCAGATCTTCGTCGACGATATGCGCGACTGCCGAGAGCTCACCTTGGATGAGGTTCGGAGCTGGCCGCGTGCCCGCCGGTTCAGGAACTCCTCGGCGCGGCTGATGTCGAACCTGCTGTAGGTGTCGTGATCAGGCCAGCGGCGCCTGCGAGCCTTCACACGGGCCTACTGTAAGGATATGGTTGTCGCGCGTTGAGCCAGAAGCAGAGGCGAGGGGGACGTGGTCAGTAGATGAGTATCGGCGACGCGGTCTTGCAGGTCATCCCCCTGGCATTGGGGGTTGCGGCCAGTCCGCTGCCCGTCGTGGCGGTCATCGTCATCCTGCTTACGGAGCGCGCGCGTCTGAGCAGCGTGGTCTTCTCGGTGGCGTGGGTGGCAGGGAACATGCTCGCGATCGGGTTCGCGGTTGCTTTTGCCGGCAGGGTGGAGATTCCCAAGGTCGGATTCGACCTCCCGTTCGAGGGGGCCATCACGTTTCTACTGGGCACCGGTCTGGTCGTGTTCGCGTGGTTGTCGCGTCGGGGCCGTCGGCAGTCCGGGGAGCCGGACGCGCCTCCGAGCTGGGTGCATTCGGTCGACAACCTCTCCCCGTGGGGTGGCGCGCTCGTCGCGTTCAGCAACGCCACCACGAGCCCCAAGAACCTCGCGCTCGCGCTCGCAGCAGGTGCCGTCATACAGATCTCGACTCCCAGACCGGCCTCCACCTTGGTCTCGCAGCTGATATACGTCGCGGTCGCGAGCATCACAGTGGTCGGGCCGGTAGTGGTCTACTTCGTGGGCGGCGAGCGGTCGACAGCCATCCTTCAGAGGTGGAAGCGCAACATCACCGCGCACGCATCGGCGTTCATGGAGGTGCTGCTGCTCGTGCTCGGTGTGGTGCTGGCCGCCAGGGGCCTGTACAACCTGCTGAGCTAGACCGGAGACGTGCTGAGTTCGGTCGCGGATCCAGCGCCGAGGCCGTGTCCGAGGCCGTCTCCTCAACGCGAGTCTCATCGGACTCGAACGCCGCCGACAGCCGCTTGGCCGCCTTCATGAAGAGCGCTGTGAGCGGCGCACCGAGTGCCGCGCCGAGCAGACCTCCAAAGATGCCGCCGAGCATCGTCACCACGAGCACCACGAGCGGGTGCAAGTCGAGTGAGTCGCCCATGACGCGGGCGTTGATCACCGTCTGCAGTACGTTCTGAACCACGAGCACTATCACCAGCAAGATGATCGCAGTGGTGAGCCCGTTCGTACCGAGCGCGACCAGAAAGGCGAACGCGCCGGAGATGATCGCACCGAAGTACGGGATGTAGCAGGTGATGAAGGTGACCAGCGCGACCGTCGCCGCCAGCGGTACTCCCAGCAGCAGCATCGCAACGCCGATCGCAACGGCCACAACCGCGCCCGTGATCGTGGTGCCTCTGAAGTAGCCGCGCATCGCCCCTACGGCGTCGTCGACGATTCCTTCTCCCACGTCTACCGGCAGCCCACCCATGTGGCTGCCCAGATAGGTCGAGATGGTGGGGAAGTCGGACAGCACGTAGAACAGAAGTGTGGCGCCGATGAACAATGCGAAGAGGAACCCGAGACGTCGAGGAGAGCCCTGCGCTCAGTGCCGAGCCCAGCGCACTGAGCGCGTCTCCCGAGGGCGCCGCGCCCGCGTCCCTGGCTGACTGGATCGCATCGCGGATCGCGGTGGCATTGATTCCCAGCGGCTCGAGATACGCGGCGAGTGCATCGAGCCCCGCCTGCACTTGGGACTGTATGGCCGGCCACTGCGCTACGATTCCGTTGACGGTGATCCAGGTCACTCCGCCGACGATCACGAAGAGCAGCAGCAGCACGATGCCCGCAGCGGCAGACTTCGAGAGTCCGCGCGCCATGAGCTTCTCGCACAGCGGGTAGGCCACCATCCCGATGACCATGGCGACGATGAGCGGGATCGTAATGGTCGCGCTCACTCCGATGAACCACGCGAAGAGCCACAGCACCCCAGCAACGCCGATCACGATCCAAGCGGCGATGCCCACTGCAAGCAGCCACCCCGGCAGCATATCCGTACCGGTCTTCGAGAGTTGCTGACCGGCGTCACGTATCTTGTCGCCAAGACCTGCCATCCCTATTCCCTCCCGAGGTGCGTGCGTGGTTCGCAGCTACTGTTGCGAGCGGACAATCCGTCCGCGGAGTCTCGATGTCAGCTTAGGGGACTCGTGCACTCGCGTCGACTCGGGCAGCCGGCAGTTCCGCACGCTTGCTCGCTCGGTCTACTATGGAGGCGCACAGAAACGGTCGGGCGGGTCTCACAGAGTCGCCTCAGGGGAGGGGATGGGTGTGCGCGCTGACGCGCCGGTCGCTGAAGAAGTCGCGAAGGAGGCCCAGGAGGCGCGTGAGGCGCACCAAGTACGCGATGCGTACGGACTCGCGCTCGCGTGCCTGCTTGCCTCGGCGCTCGCGCTCATCATGGCTGGTGCGCCGATTCGTTCACCCATCGCGATCGCCGCAGCCCTCTTCCAAGTGGTGGCGCTCGTGCTCACCCTGCGTGTCTCAGGGGTGCGGCGCAACTCCTACCGCGGTGGCATGGCGTTCGTCGCGTTGGTCTTCGCGTCAGGTGCATGGCTTCTCAGCACCGGCACCGAGGTGGGCTCGACCATCGCTGTTGCCGTGTGGCTTGCGCTCATTGTGGGCACGATCGCTGCCATAGCGAAGCGGCTGGCGACGTATCGCGCAGTCACCCTCCAGCTAGTGTTGGGGCTGCTCTGTGTGTACGTCCTGATCGGCCTGTCCTTCGGGTTCGCCTTCTTGCTCATCGAGATCCGCGACCCGGCGGCGTTCACTGCCTCACCGCTTCGTGCGTCCGGGTGCCTCTACTACAGCTTCATCACCCTTGCCACTGTGGGCTACGGAGACATCTCGCCGGTATCGTCGGTGGCCCGCGGTCTCGCGGTTGCCGAGGCGATCCTTGGGCAGCTGTATCTGGTGAGCGTTGTCTCGCTGGCCGTGAGCCGACTTGGGCGTGGCAAGAGAAGTGAGTTCGAGGAGTCCGAGTGATTGGTGCGGCTGTCGCCGAGAACGGGGCGAGGCTCGAGTGACCGTGGGCGCGCTTCGTCCGCGACTACGACTGGTCTTCCGTTGAGTCACTTTCGTGGTCGGCCTCAGTATCGTGCGTCCGTGTCGTGCGTCGCAGCAGCGCGGCAGTGCCTCGGAAGATGCTCCGGGGCACTGATGCGACAGCGGGCGACAGGTCAAAGGGCTCGGGAGACTCCCAGCCGAGCCACAGCGATCCGACCCGCAGGATCATCGCTACCGCGGCGGCGGCGACCATGGCCGGCAGCTTCGTGATGTTGAGCCACGAGGCCAGCAGCACGTAGGTGGTGCTTCCGGCGAGCGCCGCTGTCGCTGACAGGCTTCCTCGCCGCAGGATCTTCGGGCTCACGGTCGCACAGGACATCGCGAATCATGCCTCCGCCGATCGCGGTGACGGTGCCAAGCATGATGGCAGGCACGAGGGTGAGCCCGGCCACAAGGGCCTTGTCGGAGCCGACGATACAGAACAAGCCCCAGCGAGAAGGCGTCGATGAGTCGCCAGCGCGGGTCTGAGCCTCCCTGCTGCCGAGAAGAAGAACATGGCCACCAACGCAGCGGCCACCACCGCCCACAGCGCGCGCGGCTGTTCGATGGCGAAGACGCCGTAGTCTTGCAGGAGAACGTCGCGGATGATGCCGCCACCGAGACCGTTGACGACCGCGAGCACCATCACGCCGGTGACGTCGAACTTCATCCGGACTGCGGTCATCCCGCCGGCCAACGCGCCCGCGAAGATGGCGGCTATCTCGAACCAGACCGGCAGGAAGAGCGGCTGGGACGTGACCGGAGTCGTCGTGGTCGCCGCCGAGGGCAGGACCGAGGCCACGATGCTCGGCACGACGGTCTCCACGATGCTCTCGAGCGTGCCCGTACTCACTGCGCTCGTCGCGGCGGAAGACGCTCCTGAAGCCGTCGCTGTGGCGGTTGCGCTCGCCGCGGCGACCACGCTGCTGGCGAGCACGTAGAGGGTGGTCACGCGTCCTCCGAGAGGTCGACGTCGAGTTCTAGTGAGAGTGTGCCCTTTCCGTTCGTCTCGCGGTGCTCTCGCATGACGAAGGCCCGGGATTCTGCCCCCGGGCCTTCGCAGCGATCGATGCGGTGCGACGGACTATCTGACGACCTTCAGGGTGCGTGCGGAGGAGTAGCTCGCGGCGTTGGTCGCGCCCGTACCTGGCACGTAGCGTGCGCGGATCTTGTACGTTCCGGTGCGGCTCGGCTTGTAGCTCACGCTTGCCTTGCCGGCGACGAGCGTTCGAGTGCCGATGGAGTACCACCAGCCGCGCGAGTAGCGCTCGAAGACCACCTTGCCGGTTGCGCTCGTGGGGCCGACCGAAGCACGCAACGTGGTCCTGCGGCCCTTCTTGAACCTGTAGCTGGAGGCCGAGAGCAGGGTGCGGGCCCGGATCTTGACGTTGATGCTGCTTCGGGCCGCCAGTGTGTTGTTGTCGCCTGCGAAGCTGAACGTGAGCTTCGCGTTGCGGCTCAGGCCCGGCGAGAGATACGAGAAGCTCTCGTCATCGGGGTCGAACACGATCGTTGTCAGCGCGGAAGAGCTGCTCGATCCGGCGTACTGGCGAGATACCGCGATCTCGACTGGGCTGTCGGCCCCAAGGAGCTCGCCCTCGATCTCGGCCCGCCCGCCGTAGGGCAGCGTGGCGTAGTTGAGCAGCCTGCCCACCGCGTCCCATATCTTGAGGTTGAAACCGGGCGCGGTCTTGCTTGCCCCACCCGAGACCACACAGTCAAGTTCTGTCACGACCTCGATAGGGTCGTAGACCTTCGGCTTGACTGGTGCCGCGAAGTCTCCGTCGCCGTCGAGTTCTAGCGCCGACTGCATCTCGACGGGCTGATACTTCACCTTGAGGGTGTTGTTGGGCAGCTCGGCCTCAAGGTCCGCAACGGCCTTGGCGGTGGTGCGGCGGTCGACGCTCGAGCCGGAATCCTCGGCGAAGTAGTACGTCTCCTCGTCGAACGCTTCTTCGTCGTCCTCGAGTCCCCACGCATCGCTTGCCTGCAGGTAGCCGGTGAGCGGCACTCCTGCGGGAATCGTGAAGCGCACGTCCACCGTCTGGGTGTCCTCCACGCCCCAGCGCAGCAGCGACACGGTCGCGGTGTTGTCGCCGGTACGAAGCCCGCCGGCAACGTTCACGCCCACGATCTCGGCGCTGCAGCGTGTCTTGGTGATCTCGGCATCGACATCGACGGACTGGATCTTGGGGTGCGCGATGCCGTTGTCGCCGAGCTGCTGGAGCTCGGCGACGATCGAGGCGACGTCCATCATCGCGGCGCCGGGGATGTCGTAGCCGTCATCGAACATGTTGGGTCGCACGATGGTGTAGGTCTCGCCGCCATCGCTCACGACGACGGTCGTCGTGGTCAGCGCGCTGCCCTTCATCCCAGAGGAATCACACGCGTGGGAGGCAGCCAGATACGCCGCCATCGGTGCCAGGCCCTCGTAGTTCCAGCTTGCCGAGTTCATGACGTAGCTTGGCAGCTCGACGGTCGACGTACCCACCTTGCTGTAGTCGAGGCTGCCGTCCTTGTCGGTGTCTTCTCGGTAGGTGACGGTGGCCTTCACGGTTGCCTCGGGGCTCATCTTGCCGTCGACGCCCATGATGCCCGCACCGCGATCCTGCGTGATGGTGCCGCGCAGCCCCGCAGGACGACCGATCTTGTACGGCGTATTCAGGCTCGGCCACACACCGTCGATCCACGCGTTGCTCATGAACACGCCAGAGGTGCCTTCGTAGTACATGGGGTGCCCGAACGCCAGGACGTTGTTGCCGTTGACGTAGGTCACGGTGCCGATGCCACCGGCCCACAGGTCACCGCGTGCCGCCAGGGCGGCGATGGCCGAGCCCGGCTGGAACGCCGCGTTGTAGGGGATGCTCCATGCTCGAAAGCCCGTAGGCGAGCGGTACGAGGCTCGCCCCGTTGGCCTCGAGGTGCTTCTGATACGCCTTGTACAGCTTCGACTTGGGGTCGAGCCCGCCCACGTACTGCGCGGCGAGCGGCTTGGCCACGAAGGTGCCGTTCTCGGCGGCCTTCTCGAAGTCCTCGGGAGTGGGGGTGACCACGATGTTGTTGATGACCTGGCCGTCGATCAGAACCGGCTTGGGCAGGGCCCGGAGGCTCGTGGAGCTCATGGGGTAGCCCTCGATCGCCGACATGGCGTCGATCGGGGTGGCGAGGCCGTAGCCGTTCAGCGTGAACCAGTCGCCGTACGACAGTGCGCCCACGAGCTTGTCGCCGCCGTCATCGACGAAGATGGGGCTGCCGCTCATGCCAGAGGCGATGCCTCCGATAGCGTCGATCTTGGGGCCGTAGGCGCGAAAGAGGATCAGCGCCGATAGCTCTGCGGGGCCGTCGGAGAAGCCGCCGGTGACCGCGGTGATCTCGACCGGGATGGTCGTGATCGTCGAACCCTTGAGGACCGTCCGGAGGTAGCCGTCGACCGAGCCGCTCGGGCTGGCGTCGATGAGCTGCTGCAGCTCCCCGGTGCCCATCGTCGGCTGGGGCGGCGACGCGAACGCGACCGCCGCCCACGTCATGAACGCGACGACAAGCGCGACGAGTGCGCAGAACCTGGCCGTAGACGTGCGACTTCTTCGTGTCACGGTTCCTCCCGCTGTTGCTCGCCGGTCGCCGAGTCGACCAGGGAAGCTCAGTCTATATGCGCACGCGACCTGCGCATATAGGCATGTTTGGAATGCCGCTGCTTGACGCTGTGGCGCTCCCTTGTCTAGCGTCTATCGACGATAGACGATGAAGCGACGGAGGCAGGGAGCTGCCGTGAGCACCGCCGAGAAGACCGCGAGCGTCGCCAAGGCGCTCTCGCACCCGGTCCGCGTGCAGATCATCGAGCTGCTCGCCGCCCAGACCGAGTGCCGCGGGGCCGACCTCTTCGCCGAGCTGCCGCTCGCGCAGTCGACCGTCTCGGAGCACCTGCGCATCCTCAGGGACGCCGGTGTCGTGAGCTCGAGGCCCGTGGGCACGAGTGCCGTCTACTGCCTGCATCTCTGAGGTGCTGTCCGAGTTCGCCGCGCAGGTCGACAGACTGGCGTCGCGCGGCGCCAGTCTGCGCATCCGAGAGGGGCTGCTGATGACCGAGTCCGTATCCAAGCGACTGTCGTTTCTCGACCGCTATCTCACGCTGTGGATCTTCCTGGCGATGGCGGTCGGCGTGGTCGCGGTGGGCGCGGTGTTCTCGGCGGTGCCCGAGTTCATCGGGAGTCTGAGCACGGGGACCACCAACATCCCGATCGCCATCGGCCTGATCGCGATGATGTATCCGGCGCTCGCGAAGGTGCGCTACGAAGAGCTTCCGGAAGCCATGAGCGACAAGAAGGCGCTCGGGCTGGCGATGGTGATGAACTGGCTCGTCGCGCCGACGGTGATGTTCCTGCTCGCGGTCGCCACGATGAGCGCGTACCCGGAGTACATGATCGGGCTGATCATCATCGGCATCGCGCCGTGCATCGCGATGGTCATCGTGTGGAACGGGCTTGCGAAGGGCGATACCGAGTTCGCTGCGGGGCTTGTGGCGGTCAACAGCGTCATGCAGGTGCTCTTCTTCGGGCTGTACGCGTGGGTGTTCGTGACGGTGCTGCCCGCGCTGCTGGGGCTCGAGAACGCGGTGGTCGACGTCTCGATGGCCGAGATCGCCAGGACCGTCGCCGTCTACCTGGGGCTGCCGTTCGCGCTGGGCGTGATCACGCGCTTCTCGCTGATTCGCGCGAAGGGCGTGAAGTGGTACGACACCGTGTTCGTCCCGCGCATCTCCCCGGTGACGCTGGTTGCGCTGCTGTTCACCATCTTCGTGATGTTCTCGCTCAAGGGCGACCTCATCTTGCAGCTCCCCCTCGATGTCGTCCGAATCGCGCTGCCGATGCTTGCCTACTTCGCCATCATGTTCTTCCTGACGTTCTTCGTGGCCAAGGCGCGCGGGCACGACTACGCGAAGACCACGACGCTCGCGTTCACCGCCGGGTCGAACAACTTCGAGCTCGCCATCGCCGTGTGCATCGCGGTCTTCGGCATCAACAGCGGCCAGGCGTTCGCCGCGGTGATCGGACCGCTCGTCGAGGTGCCGGTGCTCATCGGGCTGGTCAACGTCGCCCTCAGGTTCCGCGAGCGCTACTTCGCCGATGAGATCTGCACGCCCATCGGGGCCGAGCTGCTGACCGAGGCCGAGGCCGCGGTCGCCGCGATCGAGGCGAACGCCGCAGACGCACCCGCCGGCGCGTGCATCGCGACCGACATGCTGCGGGAGGATCGGTAGCCCGATGCGCCGTTTCGCGCTCTTCAGCGACGTGCACGGCAACATCCGCGCGCTCGACGCGGTGCTCGCCGACATCGATGCGCATGGCGTGACCGAGCGCTACTGCCTGGGCGACCTCGTGGGCTACGGTGCCGAGCCCGCCTCGGTGATCGAGCGCATCCGCTCGGCGGGCATTCCCACCGTGCGCGGGAACTACGACGACGGGATCGGCGCGCGCCGCGGCGAGTGCGGCTGCTACTACGCTACGCCCGAAGCACGCGAGGACGGCGCTGCGAGCTACGCGTTCACCGACGCCGCGCTCGACGACGCCGACCACGAGTGGCTCGCGGCCCTGCCCGACGAGCTGCGCTTCGATGCCGAGGGCGTCCGCGTGCTGCTCGCCCACGGGTCTCCGCGCAAGATCAACGAGTACCTTCAGCCGGACCGAACCGACGCGCAGCTGATCCGCCTTGCCGAGGATGCCGAGGCCGACCTCGTGTGCGTCGGTCACGTTCACGTCCCGTATCACCGCTCCTTGCTGACCGAGGGTGGTCGCCACATCCACTACGTGAGCTCGGGCTCGGTGGGCAAGCCCAAGGACGGCGACTCGCGCGCGTGCTGGGTCGAGGTCGTGATCGGCACTGCCGAGGAGGTCGAGGCGAGCGGCGGGTGTCGACACGTCTGCGGAGTGCGCGGCGGCGACATCGTGGGTGGGAGTCGTGGTCCACCGCGTCGGCTACGACGTCGAGGGCGCAGCGGCCGCCGTGCTGGCCGCCGGGCTGCCGCCGACGGCTTGCGGGAGCACTTCTGGTCGGCTAGGTGTGTGAGCGTCCTTCTCGGGAAGGAATATCCTTGAAGCCCGAGTCGCCGCGGTCGTGCGGTGTCGAGCAGGGAGGATGTCGAAGCATGGCAACGCAACAGAACCAGTACGGCCCCCCGGTGATTCCCGAGCGGCTCGCAGAGTGGTCGTGGTCGTCTCGGCGGGGCCGCACCCCACGCCGCCGGTCGCGTTCGTGCAAGTGCCCGCGGTGTTGGGCGAGGACCAGGGCAAGGCGCTCGGATCTTTGCAGCAGGCGGGTCTGCAGGCGCAGGTGTTCAACGACTACAGCGACTCGGTCAAGCAAGGTGACGTCATCGGCCAGCTGCCGGCCGCAGGAGCCAGCGCTCCCAGCGGCAGCGAGGCTGTGTCTGATGGTGTCGAGCGGCCGCGCACCCGCGCCGACCGCACCGGTCGTGCTGCCTGAGGTCGTTGGCAAGACCGAGCAAGAGGCGGTCTCGACGCTGCAGCAGGCCGGATTCTCTCCGCAGGTCGTGCGCGAGCACAGCCCGACCGCGCCGGAGGGCAAGGTCATCGCGCAGCTGCCCAGCCAGCGATCGCTCGCCGCAGCGCCCGCGAAGAGCAACAGCTGGGTGATGTGGGTCGCCATCGCGGCCGCCGTGGTGCTTCTCGGTGCGCTTGCGTACTTCTTCCTCGACGGATCGGGCGGCACCGTCGTGGTGCCCGACGTGACCGGGATGCCGCAGGAAGAGGCGGTCGAAGGAGATCGAGGACGCTGGGCTCAAGGTGAAGGTGACCGTGGCTGAGGATGCCGGTGATGCAGAGGCCGGGACCGTGGTCGAGCAGAAGCCGCCGGCCGGCACTGAGGTGGAAGAGGACAGCGAGGAAGAGCTCGTAGTCGCACCCGGCGTCGAGCTGATCGAGGTGCCTGACGTCCGCAAGCAGAACCAGGCGGATGCCACCAAGACGCTGCAGGACGCGGGGCTGACCGTGTCGGTGACGAGGCAGTTCAGCAATACCGTGGACAAGGGGCTTGTCGCCGAGCAGTCCCCGGGAGCGGGCCAGAAGGTGCCCGAGGGAACCACCGTTGGCATCGTCATCTCGGAGGGTCCCGAGGTCAAGAACGTGGACGTCCCCGACGTAGTGGGCATGAAGAGCGCGGACGCGAAGAAGGAAATCAGTGACGCTGGTCTCAAGGTCGTTGTCATCGAGAACCCCAGCGCGGACGTGGCAAAGGATGTCGTCATCTCTCAGCTGCCCACCGGCGGCGAGTCGGTAGCTCCGGGGACGAGTGTCGGCATCGTGGTCTCCACGGGCCCGCCCGCCAACCCCGACGAAGTGAACGTTCCGGATGTGGTCGGAGTGACCTTGGCCGAGGCCCAGCAGACGCTGTCTGACGCCGGCCTGGACGCGGTACCCGTTCCATCGACTGGCACCGGGAAGCCTGCCAACGAGGTTGTGGCCCAGACACCCGAGGGAGACACCAAGGCCCAGAAGGGGAGCAGCGTGGTGCTCTACTACTCGACAGGCTCCTAGAGAGGAGCTGGAGGACGCCCAAGCGCGATTGACCGACCACAAGTGACTCGCTACCATACGTTGGCACGCGCAACGGCCAGGTAGCTCAGATGGTAGAGCAGCGGATTGAAAATCCGCGTGTCGGCGGTTCAAGTCCGTCTCTGGCCACCATTGAACTGCTCGAAGAGCCGCCCGGGACCGGGCGGCTCTTCTGTGTCTGCTCGCCGTTCTGGCGCCACCAGGGCCAGGACGGGTATGGACACCGTGTCACGTTGGTGCCCGCTCGGCCGGAGGGATGCATCCGATGGGTGCTGAACGCAGCACGGATACTGCCGAGTTCGTCATCGCTCAGATGTCGGACATCCACTGTGGCGACCCAAGGTTCGACGCGGAGCTCATGGAGCGCACCATCGCCGACATCAATAGCGTCGACCCCGACCTTGTAGTCGTTGGTGGCGATCTCACGGCGGCTGGCTATCGCAACGAATTCGAACAGGCAAAAGAGTACCTGGACGGCATATCCTCGGCACCCGTGGTCACGATCCTCGGAAACCATGACTGCCGAAACGTCGGCTGGGTCCACTACAAGCGCCTGTTTTGCGATACGTATCGCGCACAGACCTTTGAGGTGGCCGAGGGACCGAGCGGCACGACGGCACGGATCCGCGTGGTCACCGCCAACTCCAGTCGTCCTGATATCAACGAGGGTGAGATCGGCATGCACCGCTACGGGTGGATCACCGACTCGCTCGCGGGCGACTACGACGCGCGGGTGTTCGTCCTGCATCACCACCTGGTGCCCATACCCGGCACTGGTAGAGAGCGGAGCGTGGTACTCGACGGCGGGGATGTCTTGTGGACGCTCGGCAAGGCGGGAGTCCAGCTGATTCTGAGCGGCCACAAGCACGTGCCGTGGGTCTGGGACACCGGTCGGGCGTTTATCGTCACCAGCGGAACGGCCGCGACGTGGAGAACGCGGGGAGATACGCCCCCCTCGTACAACATCATCCGCATGAAGAGGGGCGAAGTCGATATCACCTTCAGGAACCTGGTGGGCGAGCCCGACACCGTCCAGCGGTACACGCGTGAGGGTCGGCATGCGGCGAACGATGCGCGCTGACTGAGCTAGTTCATCCGGAGACGAGCGACCGCTAGGAGAACGCTCATGCGTCGCAACCTGGTACTTCTCGTCGTGTGCCAAGCCCTACTGCTTACCGGGGCAGTGGTGCTCGTGTCCACCGCAGCCCTCGTCGGTTCTCATCTTGCAGCCAATCAGTCGCTCTCGACCCTACCACTTGCCGCCTTCAACGTCGGAGTCATGGCGGCGGCTGTGCCAGCGTCCATGCTTATGAAACGAATAGGTCGCCGATGGGGGTTCGTGCTGGGCGGCGTCGTGGGAGTCCTTGGGTCGGCAGTCGCCAGCGCTCGGCGTTGCCCGAGGCGATATTGCGGTCTTCTGCGTGGGGCTGGTAGTGCTCGGCGCGTTCATGGCCTTCGGTGGCTACTACCGCTTCGCGGCCGTGGAAGTCTCCCTGCCTGCGTACCGGAGCAGGGCAATCGGATACGTGACCGGGGGTGGTGTGGTCGCAGCGTTCGCGGGCACGTGGCTATCCGTTCTGACACAGAACGTGGCCGGGATGCAAGAGTTCGCGGCCAGCTACATCCTCGTCGGAATCACAGCCGGACTGACCGTCGTCTTTGCCGCGATGCTGCGAGTGCCGACACCCACCGTCGAGGAGTGTGCTCGCTGCGGACGCCCGTTGGCGGCCATCGCCCGTCAGCCACGCTACGTGGTCGCGGTCACGGCCGCGGCGCTCGGGTACTTCGCCATGAGTCTGATCATGAATGCAACCCCACTGGCCATGAGGGCGCAGTCGTACGCGTTCGGCTTCACTGCACTTGTCATCCAGTGGCACGTGGTTGCGATGTTCGTGCCGTCGTTTGCGACAGGACCGCTCATCTCTCGATTCGGCGTGAGGCGCGTGCTGGCGCTCGGCAGCCTCCTTCTCCTCACCTGCGTCGTCATCAACCTGCTGGGCACAGGGCGAATGTACTTCTGGTTCGCGCTGGTTGCGCTAGGAGTAGGATGGAACTTCCTCTACGTCGGTGGTACGACGCTCCTGACTCGGACGTATCGGCCCGAGGAGCGCTCGAAAAGCCAGGGCCTGAACGATCTGCTCGTATACGCAGCCATCGCGCTCGCTGGAGTCAGCGCCGGGCCGATCGAGGACCTCTGGGGCTGGCGGGCCGTCAACATCGCTGCCGTACCCGCTGTCGCCGCCATCATGGCCTCGGTTGTCTGGCTCGAGCGCAGCAGCCGGGCGGTGGTTCAAGAGACGCGATAGAGTCCGGCGTTCGACGAGTGGTGGTAGAGGACTTGCTGATCGTGCGCCAACTGATTTCGCCCCACAGCAGGGAGAGTAGACATTGGATCCCTCCAGCGAGTCCGTCGAGAAGGCGCAGCCGAAGTCGGGTCGGTCGTCCTTCGTCCGGCTCGTTCCGATCGCAATCGTGATACTCGTCGCGGTCGTGGCGTTCGCCGTCATTTCGCGGCCCGTGCCTGGACAGCGAACCACGTCGGACACGTCTGTACGCATGATCGTGGGGTCGGGCGCAGGCGAGCAGGCGGCGAAGTATCCCGTTGCGCTCAGAGAGGGTGGTGATCCCGCGCACGAAGCTGATCACGTCATGGAGCCGTTGCAGGGGGTCGAAGGCATCTCGACTGTCACGCTCGATTGGGCGAACGGCGTTGCCCTGATTGTGGAGTTCGACTCTGACGTCATCACCGCCTCGGACATCGCCGGGATCATTGCGAGCAGTGGCTATCTCGCTGCGCCTGCGCAGTAGCGCAGTCTGAGCGCCGCGGGGGGCGGTCGTGTCCGCGGCGCGTAGCCCCTGTCGTCCTTGCGACGACCGACTGTCATCTGGGAGTATCTGTGGCGGCGTGGCCCTAGGCCGTCTGCGCGCCGCCATCTGAGTGGGTAGGGAGTGTGACCCCCGTTTCGGATGGCGCTCGACTCGGGCGGCCGCTGGACGATTCAGGAGGAGCGTTGATCGAGTTCGCGACCGTCATCAGGATCGCGCTCATCGCTCTTGGTGTCTGGCTCAGCGTCGTGTGGGTGTTCGGTGCGCTGTACGTTGCCATCTCCTACGTCGCGGCCGCCGCCACCATCCCGAGACGACCGCTGCCGAGCCTTCTGGGTGCGGTACTGCGTGAGTCGTGGCTCGTTCTTTGGACCCAGCCGCTGCTGCTGTGGTTCCAGTTCTTCGGACGGCGCCTTGGCTCGGGTGGGGGCACTGTCCCAGTCGTGCTCGTACACGGCTACTTCCAGAACCGAGTGGACTTCCTCTATCTCGCGCATCGGCTCAGGGCCGCCGGGTCCGGGCCTCTCTACGCCTGCAACTTCTTCTGGCCCCAGGCGCTGGAGGCGTCCTCGCAAAACGTGCGCGCGTTCGTCGAAGCGGTACGCGCCGAGACTGGCTCTACCGCGGTGGACCTGCTCACGCACTCGACCGGTGGTCTGTTCGCACTGGACATCATCGCCGAGGAGCCCAACATCGTGCGGCGGGCGGCCATGATCGCGCTGCCGGCGCGCGGCGTTCCTTGGCGCGGACCGGTTCTTGGCAAGTCCGGTTCGCAGCTGCGGGCCGGATCTCTGTACCAGACCAAGCGCTCGGTCAGGGTCACCGGAACGCCGGTGATGTCGATCTACTCGGCGCACGACAACATCGTCCACCCGGTTCAGACATCGCGGCTCGAAGGCCCGTCCGTCACCAACGTCGAGATATCGGGCCCCGGGCACCTTGGGGTGCTGTTCGATCGTCGCGTCGGCGACGCGGTGTGCGACTTCTTGCTGGGACGGCGCCGTTCGCCGAAGTGATACGAGCTGCTTGCGCAATCGCCGCGAACCTCGCCCTCTAGTGGGAACGAACACCAACAGTGGCCGCTGTCCGTGGAAAGGGGCGCTCGTCTATGACCAGATTCGAAAACGATGAGGCCAGAAGTCACCCGCTGGTGACCGAGCTTGGGGCCGGAACGTACTTCTGGTGTCAGTGCGGCAAGACCCGCACCGTCCCGTACTGCGATGGCTCTCACGCCGGCAGTGGTGTCGAGCCGCTATCGTTCGACGTTCCCGAGCCGATCACCTCGGCGATCTGCAACTGCGGCCTGACCAAGCGACCGCCGTACTGCAGTGGAGCCCATATCGAGCTGGAGTAGTCTCGCCGGCAACGAAGCCGCGAACCGGTTGCGTTTCCGTCGCGGCGATGGGCCCTAGGGCGCCGAGCCGCGCGTGTACACGACCGGGTCGGCGTTCGTCACGTTGAGATTCTCCGGCTTGGCGAGCCCGCCTGGTGACGGTGACGTGATCAGCTTGCCGTCTTGTATGGTGAAGTAGAGCGTCGTGGGCTGGTCGACCGGCATGTCCCACTTGATGCTGAGAGTCGGAGTCTTCTCGCGGTCGACTATCTCGTAGACTCCTGTCGCATGGTTCACCACGCCCGGGAGCGTCGTGTCAAAAGTCATGCTGCCGTCCTCAGCGAAGCTGACTGTCTGCGTGTAGTTGGTGACGCCATTGGCCGTGGTGTTGTACCCGACCAGCTGCGTCTCCCACGTACCGATGAGCTGCGAGTCCAGATTCGCCGCGCAGCCTGCAGCTCCGATCGCCACTGCCACGACCACCAATACGACGGCCGTGAGCACGCGTCGATGGATCCACCGTTCACTCACCGCGTCCGCCTCTCTCGACCATCAGTTCGGTGCGCATCCCACGTACCCCTATTCCCCGCACGGCGGCATAGCCCGATTCGTGTGGTCGCGAAAGCGCATCCATGCCACGCAATCATGGCACGATTCTCGGTCATACCCCTCTTGGAAGCCGTGCAGCAGGGCCGAAGCGTCTGAGGGCGCCTAAACCGCGCTCTCCTGCGCGCCGATGACACTGATGCATGCTATCGTTCTTGAGCTGTCCCTCGCGGCGGTGTCGTGAGCTCGTGGGATGAAGGAGGCCGAGTGGCCAGCGCTGCCAGACAAGGTGCGACAGTCGCCTTGGTCGCCGTTGCCCTCGCGACCTCGATGCTGCATGCTCCGGCGCCTGCGCTTGCGGTGAAGTCCACTCTCGAGCAGCGGCGAGCACAGGAGCGAGCCATCAGAGTCGAGCTCGAGGCGGCGAAGCAGGAGCTGGCGGTCAAGGTTGCCGACTACGTGGAGATCAGCCAGCAACTCGACAGGATCCGGCAGCAGATCGCGGTGGTGGAAGGCGAGATCACGGCCGCAGACGAGCGGCTCGCGAAAGCGGAGGATGCCGTAACCCGGCGCGCCGTTCAGCTGTACCGTGGCGGCCGGGTGGGTATGTTCGAGGTTCTGTTCAGCTCTGACACCGTCGGCCAGCTGATGGACCGCGCGTACTACCTGGTGCTTCTCGGCGCGCATGACTCAGACCTCATAGCCGAGACACGCCTTGCACGCACGGAGAGCTTGTGGCTCCAAGAGAGCCTGGACCTGCGAGCCGAGCGGCTCCAGCGCATCCAAGAAGACGCGGACGCCCAGCGCATCGCGATCGAGAAGCGGGTGGCCGAGCAAGAGAAGCAGGCCCGCAAGATCGGCGCCGACATCTCGCGCCTCGTTGCCGTTCAGCGTCAGGCCGCGAAGGCCACTGGTGGTGAGCCGACCGGGCAGTTCAACACCGACACGGTCATCTCGGAGTCCAACTACCGCGACTGGCAGTCGATGACCGTCGACGACATCCAGAAGTTTCTCGACGCGCAGCCGGGTACGCTCAAGTCATACAAGGCCAGGGACCACAACGGGAGGCTCGTCACCACGGCGCAGATGATCGCCGAGGCGTCTCAGGCGTGGCGCATCAGCCCCAGGGTCATCTTGGTGAAGTTGCAGAAGGAGCAGTCGCTGCTTGCCGACAAGAGCCCCAGCAAGACTCAGTACGAGTGGGCGATGGGCTGCGGGGCGCGAGACAGCGGCAAGGACTACAAGTACGCTGGCTTCGGCAAGCAGATCTGGTGCGGCGCGATGAAGCTCCACCAGAACGCCGCTCCGTGGCGTCCGGGTATCAGCATGAAGATCGACGGCAGCCGCATCCATCCGACCAACAGTGCGACCTACTCGCTATACAAGTACACGCCGCACTTCCGCGGGACGATGTCGTTCTGGATGCTGTACTGGCGCTACTTCGGGGACCCGCTGTCGGTGCCTCAGCCCGCCGTTCTCTAGTCTACGCGCTGGGACCTTCACACCCGGAGCACACGAGGTGACGCAAAGAAGAAGGCCCCAAGCGGGGCCTTCTTTGGTTCACGTGTGGGGGGTCTCCTAGTACGGGATGAGCGACGGAGCCGAGGCCCTGTTGTACCCTCCGGCCTGTGTGTCGGCCCTGAAGTAGGCACGCACGCCGGAGGCTGGCTTGCCAACGTTGCGCGTACACCGCGCGACGCCTCTCGAGTCGGTCGTGGTGGTGTACCTGGCCTTGTAGCCGTCCAAGCTCCAGGTGAACGTCACATCCAAACCGGCGACTGGGTTCCCCGAGGTGTCGCGCGCGAGTGCGTAGGCTGTGATGTCAGTGCCCGGCCGCGGCCGCGTGTTGGACACCCAGGCTTTGAACCCAGAGGCGCCGCTCGCAAGCACCTTGGTTGGCTTGTACCACTCGGAAGCCGAGACTGCCTCGCCGGATCCTGGTACGTATGCCGTAACGTACTTCGTCTCCATCAGAGGGGACTTGCCTATGTTCTTGTACTGGCGCACCTTGCCGTCGTTCTCGGTGTACAGAAGGTATGTCTTGGTGCCAGTGGGTAGCTGCCAGATGAACTTGACTCCGACGCCCGGCATCGGATTGCCTGCTGCGTCGGTGCAGGTCACGAACGCCCCGACGTTTTGCGACTGGCGAGGATAGCTGAGCGTGAGCCGCACGTCCGGCTGCTCTGGGAGTGGCGCGAGACCGCCGCCGGTAGGAATCGTGCGGATGAGGTCTGCGAGATCGTTCGCACAACGGCTGAGGACTTCCTTGGTGACCCGCTTCGGCGTGCCCGAGCTCACCCTGTGCGACACGCGGTAGGTCTTGTAGAGGGAGTAGTACCGCGAGCGGGCGAACCGTGCGGCGGCGATCGCCTTCTTGCGCACGTCGGTGACGGGCCTTGGTGTACGCGGGGTGATCCACGATGCCGCGTTAGAAGTGCTGCGATGGTACTTGTCGACGTCGTACTCGTACTCGACGTGGAGCTTGCGGTACTTTGCGGCCTTCCTCGTCGTGTGGAACGGCTCAGTGATGTCGGCGTAGTAGTGCGACATGACTCCGACATACTTGCTTGCTGCCTTGTAGTCGCCAGCTTGATACGCTGCGACGGCCTTGCCGTAGTAGTAGGAGACGGCGTAGGGACCGCCGCGCACGATGCCGGACTCCCTGAAGTGATGGTAGTAGGGAGTTGTCCTGTACGAGTCCGGGTCGTCGGTCGCGCGATAGGCTGTCACTCGGTCGACCCATCGGCCCTCTGACCCAGCCAGCACGAGCGCGCGCCCCAAGACCCAGTCGTGGGTGCCTACTCCGTTGCCTCTGTTGCCCCCGTTGGCCCAGCCGTACGCGGACTGCACACCCGAGGACAGGAGAAGAGCCACGAGGAGTGATGCGAGAACCAGTCGTTTTGTCATGTCGAACGACTCCCGTGTCGTGGACGCACACAGCGATGCACGGTGCACCTCTATGGTTTCCATCGGCTGACCCTAGCCGATTCCTGAGTCGAACTTGTGTCGATTGTGACGCACGTCACACATCTGTCAAAGACGAGACCCCGTTGGGAAACCGAGGCCGTGGCGTGCCCACATCTGTGAAGCGCTCGAGCGGGGCTCGTGCTCTACCGCGAGCGCGGATGGGTGTAGCCCGGCGCCGGCATCTGGGAATGATAGACAAGACGATCTCTGACACCTGAGGAGGGCGAACAGATGGCCCAGCCCGACAAACAGCGTGGGGCTCTCCAGATCATCTTCTCGTTCTTCTTGGGACTCATGGTCACGGCGTTCATAGGCGTGGGCGTCTACACCTTCTACCCGCCTCCCGAGCAGACCTTCCAAGACCAGCTCCAGCAGCTCTACCGCCAGCAGGAGGACATCCAGAGCTTCAAGGAGCCCTCGGCCCTGACGTCTGCGGATCAGGCCAAGCTGCGTGCCACCCAGGTCGCCATCCGTAGGCTTGAGGACAAGCAGCAGGCGGCGCGCGAAGTATGGGGCCGCAACACGAGCATCATCCTGATCGCGTTCGCCACGCTGGTGATGAGCATCTCGCTGATCCGTTCCGAGCAGCTCAAGGTGATCAGCAACGGACTGCTTCTCGGCGGGCTGTTCACCATGATCTACGGCACGGGGTGGATCATCGCGACCGGTACGTCCCGGGCGCGCTTCTTCGTGATGACTGCGGCGCTCGCGATCACGCTTGGGCTCGGCTACCTGAAGTTCGTGCGCGAGAAGCGAGATGTCGAGCAGCCAAGCGCGGAGCAGCCCGCAGGTGCGGTTTCATCCCCCGAACTCGCCCAGCTCGCCGCCAGGGTGGATACCTTGGAGCGTCGAGCAGCCGCAGCCGCAGCCGTCTTTGGGGCAGAGGAACCGCCCGCACCTCAGGGATAGTCGTCTAGAGGTACTGCCAGACGTCGTCGACGCCCGCCTCGGCCGCGGACACGCAGTCCGCGATGCGCCGCACCGGCTCGCCGGTCTTGATGTCGATGACGCGCAGGTCGAGTATCTCGGGCGTCTCGAGCCAGCGTCCTGCCGAGTCGGCGAGCATCTTGACGCGCGGATGCAGCAGGTCGTCGTTGTTCACGCGGTAGACGATCGCAGTGCGAATCGTCGTCGAGCTTGACGACGGCACCCATCGGATAGATGCCGAGCATCGCGACGAGCGCCTTGGTGACGCCCGGGTCGTAGGCCTTCGCGCGGCCCTGCATCAGGACGGCGAGCGCCTTGTCCGGCCGGATCTCGCGCCGGAACGGTCGCATGGTGGTCATCGCGTCGTAGGCGTCGCACACCGCGACGATCTTGCTGAAGATGTGCTGTTCTGCCGGTGTGATCGCCTCCGGATAGCCGAGCAGGTCGTGCCGCTGGTGGTGCTCGTACGCCACGATCATCGGCATCTTGTCGGCGAGTTGGATGCGCTTGAGCAGGTCTGCGCCCTCCTCGGAGTGGCGCTTCACCACGTGCCACTCCTCGGCGGTCAGAGGCCCTGGCTTGGCGAGCATGTCTTCGGGGATCCGCACCTTGCCGATGTCGTAGAGCAGGGCGGCCAGGCCGAGCGAGCGGAGCTCCTCGCCCGATAGACCGAGCGCCGAGCCCAGCGAGAGCGACAGGATGCAGACGTTGATCGAGTGGTTGAGCGTGTAGTCGTCGTGGCCCTTGATGGCGGTCAGGCCGATGACTGCCGCCGGGTCCTGCAGGAGGTTGTCGAGCATCGACTCGACCACGCTCTGAAGCGACCCGACCTCCATCATCCGACCGAGCTTGGCCTGTGTCTCGATCTCGCGCATCGCCGATGACGCCGTGGTCGTAGCTCTCGCGGGCTCGGGCTCGGACCTCGCGGTTGCGCTCCTCGGTGCTGGCATCTTCCAGGGTGGTGGTCTCGGCCACCGCGATGTCGACGACCTTGCGGGCGTCCAGGAATCCCGCGTGCGGCCTCGATGTCGGTCACGCGTGGGTCTGCCAGCAGCTCGATCAGGCCGGCAGCCTCTTCGACGGTGACCCCGTGAGAGAAGGTGATCGCCGAGATGCCGCGGGCGAGTATCTCCTCGATGAGCTTGGCGTACGTGACGCTCTCCTCGGGAAACACCTGGTTCTCAACGAACAGGGTGTTCTTGTAGATGTTGATCGTCACGCTCTCGAAGCCGAACTCGGCGAGCGATCGCACGGCGCTGGCGAGCTCGTCGAGCGAGCCGGCGACCAGCGGGTGCGAGGTCGGGTAGAGCGCTGCGTTCGTGTGGGCGACCGCGAGAGAGCGCACGAGCTCTCGGGCGCGCTGGAGCTTCTCGGGCGTCGCGAACGGAGCCTGGACCGCGATGAACGCCGGCGCCCCCGACGAGGCCTCGGTCGCCATCTCCTCCGGACTTGCCAGTGGTCCCTCGTCCTCAGGGCGGTACGGTGCGTCACTCACGTGTGGCTCACTCCTCGGTTCTTCGCGATGCCATCGGCCGCAGCGATGGCCTGACTCCGAAGTTCTCTTCTCTTCCTGCCCATCCTGATTGTATGCGCTGCGAACCCGCGCAGCGCCTTCTCGGCCTCGGGAGTGCCGATCTGCTCGAGCGCGCGGATGATCTCCTTGCGTGTTTCGTACGTGCGGGCGAAGACGTTGATGTCCTCGAGCGCGCGAGAGAGGGATGGCACCGCGGCCGATACGCGAGCGTGCCCGATCTGCCGCACGACGTAGCGTTGGGTCTCGGGCTCGCGGTGGTTGAGCGCTCGAACGAGCGCCGCGGCCGCCTCGGGCGACTGGATCGCGGCCAGCGCGCGAACTGCTGCGAAGCGCACCGACTCGTCGAGACTGGTCAGCATCCCCGTGATGACCGGCACCGCCCGCCTGTCTCCCAGCGTGGGCAGCACGTCGAGAATCGCTATCGCTGTTGGCGGATCGGCGCTGCGCAGCTTCTGGCGAGCGACGCCGAGGATGCCCTCGCTCATCCCGCGAAGCACCGGCCGGAACAGCGAGCGTCGCGGTTCGCCCATCCGCACGTAGCTGTCGAGCAGTGCTTCGGCGCCGGCCGTGCCGGCGGCGCTCAGGATCTCGCCGGCGATGGCGGCATCTGCGTCCGACACCGAGACGCGGCACACGTCGGCGAGAACCTCGGGCTCGGCCAGCGTGGCGCGCGCAGCGTTGGCTGCGTCGGTCAAGGCGGGCTCGACCGCTATCTCGTCGAGGCGCCGCAGTGCCTCGCGCACTTGTGTGAATGACCCGTCCCGCGTGGCCTGCGGCAGCACCTCGCCCATCGCGCGCACCGTCTCGACGTCGAGCCGGCTGCGAGAGACCGCGGTCGCGGTGGCGAGCGCTCGGCCAGCCGCCAAGGCCGGGGATGCGATCGCGACCTGCCGCTCGATATCGCTCGTGTCCTCCTCGGTGGCCATCACTTCGGCAAGCTGCTCGGCCTGTTCGGTGGTGCCGACGCCAGGATCGGGGCTGAGATCGGGCGTGGGCGCAAGCATGAAGGCGAGCAGCTTCGCTGTCTCGGGAGGCAGCTCGATTGCGGCGGTGATGCGACGCGGGTCGATACCCGCCTGGGCGGCCACGAGCGTGAACAGGCGCGCGAGCGCCGCTGGCTTCATGCGCGCGATGACGCCGAGCATGCCCTCCATACGGCCGCCCTCGGTGTCGGTCTTGAGCGACATCGAGAGGACGCGAACGCGGGTGTCCTCGTCAAGACGCATCATCGCCGAGGCGATACGCTCCATCGCCAGTTCGCGCGTCGCGTCCTCGAGACGCGCGATGGATTCGGCCACCTCGTCGCTTGCCGGGCCTTCTGAAGCCTGCTTGGCCCGGCGCTCGACGGCCCGCGCGACCTCTGCCGCCAGCTCGTCGAGTGGAGCGGTTGCAGGGTCGAGGCCGAGAAGCCCCTCCTCCTCGGACGCCCTGAGCGAGACCTCGATGACGGCGATGTGCCGTACCCCGCCTTGGACCAGCTGGCGCTCGCGCCCCGCCCGCCGCTCGAATCTCCTTGGAGTCTGTGTTGGCGACGTTGACGAAGGCGTGCGTCTCGGGCTCGATCACTCCCGGGACGATCACGAGTTGTCCGACCTGCATCGAATGCAGAGACTCGGCGAATGCAACGACCTGGCTCTGACCGCCACCCACCTCAGCATCGCCAACTCGAAAGCCGTGGGGCTCGACGACGAACCGAAGAGGGCCTGACGCCGTGAGCTCGTTGACGCGCGAGGTGAAGCGAACGGCCGCCTCAAGGGGCAGTGCCGACCCGGGGGGGTAGAGCCGTGCGCTTCCCACAGCCGAAGCAAGAAGTCGCAAGTGCCTCTTCGGCTCGGGGGAAGCCCTCCTTCTCTGCCGACACCACCCCTCCTCGGGTCTGTTCACGCGGTCAGATACTGGTATATCGGGTTAACGCTTCACGCGCCACAAGAACATGCGCCCGAGCATGTGCGCGAACGCACAATCATCAAATGCAGAATGCTGGCCCACAAAGGGCAACTACCCGATAGAGTGTTGCCATACCTAATTCGGGAGCCCCGTGTCGCTCAGAACCGAGGCATACTACAGAGCGGTCGCAGACGAGGCGCTCGGCAGCCTTGAGTGCGACGAACCGCCCGTGCCTGTCGACGCCCTCGTCGCGGCACTGGGTATCCCTGTGCGCGCGGTCAGTCTTCCGGACTTCTTCACCTCGGCCCTGGTCTACGAAGACGGTCTGCCGGTCATGGTGCTCAACTGGTCGAAGCCCGAGCCCGAACGTCGCGTGGCCCTTGCCCACATGCTGGGTCACGTCCTGCTGGTTCTTCACGGCGATGGCGAGAGCTTTCCTCGGGACCAAGGCGACCACAGAGGCGCCGATCTTGTTGCCGCGGAGCTCATGCTCCCGACACAGATGGTCGCCGATCAGGCGCGTCTGTGGTTCAACGACTTTCGCTACCTTGCGCGCCTGTTCGGTGTGAGCGAAGAGCAGATGCTCGACCGGATGCGGCAAATGGGGCTGATCAGCGGTCCGCAGGGTGTGGTGTGGGACTACTGAGGTCTGAGCCGCGCTCGTCGCGGTATCATCGAAGTAGGAGGCGGCGCGGTTCTTGGCGCTCCGCTCCGGCTACGGTCCAGAAGAGGGGATTCATGCGAACCACGTACGCTGTGGGTGTCGATGTGGGAGGAACTCGCATTGCGGCCGGCCTGGTCGAGCGCAAGGGGCGCATCGTCAAAGACACCAGGAGCTTGACTCCGCAGACCGGCCCCTTTGCCGTGGTGGACACGATCATCGACCTCGTCGAAGAGGTCAGCGCCGGCGTGCACTCCTCAGAGCTCGCGGGCGTTGGCATCGGACTTCCCGCCCAAGTCGACTTCCTCAGACAAGAGGTCGAATTCTGCACGAACCTGCCGTTGGCGGGTGTCGACGTGCGCTCGCTCGTGATGTCGCGGACCAAGAGCGAGGTGACCATCGACAACGACGGCAATCTGGCCGCGCTGGGTGAGTCGCGATACGGCGCCGCCAAGGGAGTACGTGACTTCCTGATGATCACGTTGGGTACCGGAGTCGGCGGCGGCATGTTCATCGCGGGAGAGCCATACCGCGGCAGCCGGGGCCTGGGAGGAGAGATCGGCCACACCGTTGTCGATCTTGACGGGCCCGAGTGCCCGTGCGGCGGCCGAGGACACCTGGAGGCCTTCCTTGGCAGACCCGCGATCGCCGCCAGGGGCAAGGAGGCGGCGCGCTCGTTCGCAGGCCGGGCGATCCTCGATGCGGCAGGTGGAGACATCGACCAGATCGTGGCGGAGTCGGTCTTGATCGCGGCGAAGGGTGGCGACTCGGTCGCCCGCGAGATCCTGCTTGAGTGCGGCGAGATCTTTGGGCGAGCGCTCGTGGGTCTGGTCAACGTGTTCAACCCCCAGCTCGTGTGTGTCGGCGGAGGCGTTGGTGAGTCGGCTGACGCCTTGGTCACTCGCGCGATCGAAGTCATGCAGGGTGAAGCACTTGCCGGTCGCCGGGATGTGTCTGTGGTCCAGGCGGTCTTGGGCAACGACGCGGGGATTCTGGGCGCGGCCACGCTTGCGTTCGACGAGCATGACTCCCGAGAAGGGCTTCACCGCTAGGGCACGCACCGTATCTGACCAGGAGGTCCAGATGACCGACGACCGCATCGAGTCCCATGAAGAGCGTCTGCTGGTCTTGCGTGACAAGGCGGCGCGTGAAGGATTCGTGGTCGGGGATGACGTGCTCGACTACATCGCGGGCAAGTACGCGCTGGCAACCACGCTCAAAGGCGCCCTCATCAACGTCCAGGCACTCGCATCACGCAAAGGCGTGCCGGTGACGCTGTCGATCGCACGTCTCGCGCTCGACGGCATCCGCGAGACACACGAGACTCCGGTGTCCGAGGACGCCGTGTTAGACGCGAGCGAGGAATCCTCAAGCGAGCCCCAGGACGAGTGGACGGTGGCGCCCGGCGACCAGTCTGAACCCGACACATGGGATCAGCCGACGGTGCCGGAGCCAGAGCCAGAGTCCCAACCCGACTCCCAGACCCAGCCCACGACAGAGCCGGCCCTCGCCGAGGCCGGCCCCGACCCAACGGTCACCGCGACGCTGTTCGTTCCGCCGCCGCCGCAGGAGCCCCATCATCCGGCCGTTGTCGGCGCCGTGCCCTCGCCAGCAGAGGTCGCCGTCCCCTCACACCAGACCGAGATGCGCGAACCGGTAGCCCAACAGCGGGAATCGGAGCCCGCCCGGCCCGAGCCCGCCGTGGTGTGGTTCGCGCCGATGCGCAGCCCCAAGAAGGAATCGCTGGTCAAGCGAGCGGGCAACCTGCTCAAGGTCGCCGGCATCAAGCGCGCGATCGACGATGGCGATCTCGTCGCCATCAAGCTGCACTTCGGCGAGGAAGGCAACACGGGCTTCGTGCAACCGGTGTTTCTTCGCGAAGTCGTGCGGCAGGTGCGCAAGCGCGGTGGCAAGCCGTTCCTGACCGACTGCAACACGCTGTATCGCGGCAAGCGGGCCAACGCCGTGGACCATCTGAACTGCGCGATCCACAACGGATTCAGCCACGCGACTCTCAACGCGCCGATCATCATCGCGGACGGCCTCGACGGCCGAGATGGCGTGGACGTGCCGATCGCGGGATTCAAGCACTTCGACAGCGTGCGCATCGGAGCGGCGGCGATTCATGCCGACGCGATGGTCGTCGTCACGCATGTGAAGGGGCACGAGGCCACAGGGTTCGGCGGCGCGATCAAGAACGTGGGCATGGGGTTGGGCACGAGGGCCGCCAAGCAGCGGATGCACAGTGACCTGAAGCCGCAGGTCAAAGAGGAGAAATGCACCGCGTGCAAGCGTTGCGTCAAGTCGTGCCCGGTCGATGCGATCCGGATCGTCGACAAGGTCGCTGTCATCGACTACGAGCTGTGCTACGGCTGCGGCGAGTGCGTCGCGGCGTGCCCGTACGGCGCGATCGGCATTCAGTGGAAGACCGAGCCGGAGGCGATCCAAGAGAAGATGGTCGAGCACTGCGCCGGCGCGCTTGCCGAGAAGTCCGGCAAGGTTCTCTACCTGTCGTTTGTCACGAACGTCTCTCCAGACTGCGACTGCTGGGGCTTCTCGGACGCGGCGGTGGTCGCCGACATCGGCGTGCTGGCCTCAACCGACCTCGTTGCTATCGATCAAGCAGCCTACGATCTGGTCACGGCGGCATCCGGCCTGCCCGGTAGCCGCGGAGAAGGGCTCGACTCCGGTGTCGACAAGTTCCGCGAGATCACCGGGATCGACGGCACGGTGTCGATGCGATATGCCGAGGAGCGCGGCATGGGGACACGATCCTACGAGCTCAAGACGCTTGAGTAGCACTCGGGGCGAAGGGCGGACCCAATGAACTACGGCGACATCATCAGAAGATCGTGGCATATCACGTGGCGCTACAAGGCATTGTGGGTGCTCGGCATCTTCGCGGGCGTCTCTGGTTGTCAAGCCAGCGCAGGCGGCAACTATGGTGGCGGCTCGGGGACTCGCGGCTACACGTACAACGGCGAGGGGATGTCGACCGCTCAGATCGGTCGGCTCTGGGACTCGGTGAGCAATCTGATACCCCTGCTCATCGCGGTGGTTCTCGTTCTCCTGCTGCTCTCCCTCGTCTTCATGGTGCTTTCGATCGCGGCGCGCGGCGGGCTTGTGACCGGTACGAACGCAGCCGACGACGGACGCAGGGCCACGCTGACCGAGCTTTGGGGCGCGGGCTTTGGGCGGTTCTGGACGCTTCTCGGCCTCGATATCCTGCTCAAGTTGCCGATAGTCGTCGTCATGCTGGTCATGATGGCCGGAGTCCTCGTGCCCATCTTCAGTGCCATATTTCGCGGGTCTGATGTGAGCCCCGCCATCCTCGCCCCCGTATGCGGCAGTCTGGCGATCGGGCTACCGTTCCTGCTCGTACTGAGCTTTGTTCTCGGCATCATGTACCTGATCGCCCTCCGATACGTGATGCTCGGCGGTCAGGGTGCTTTCATGGCAGCAGGAAACGGGTGGCGTTTCTTCCGCGCGCGGTTCAAGGACACCTTCCTGCTGTGGCTGATCAACCTCGGACTCAACATAGTGGCGTCGGTAGCGTTGGCGATCCCCATGGTCGTGGTGGCCATCGCTATCGCGTTCCCGATGGTGACCTCTGCCATCGGAGGTGAGTGGGCGTGGTTTGCGGGCTTCATCGCGGCCATGGTGCTCATCTTCTGGGTGATCGCAATGGCCTACAACGCGGTGTGGGGCACGTTCACCTCAGCGCTGTGGACCGTCTTCTTCCGCGATGTCACGGGGATGAGTGCGCCCGTCGCCGAGATCGGACCTGAGCCCGTACAGCCCATGCCCGCACAGGCCTCGTGGGCAGCGCCGACGGATGCACCGCCGATCGCGCAACAGCCGCCCACCGGCTTCCCGGTCGAGCCGCCGGCGCCTCCGGCCGAACCGCCGGCGACCGAGTGGTCTCCGGCACCCTCGGCCCCCGAGCCTCCGAACCCCCCTGTGCCGCCGGCGCCGCCTGCCGATGGCTGAGGTCGGCCGTCTCGTCGTCTGTGCAACGCCCATCGGCAACTTGGGCGATGTCACTCTGCGCGTACTAGAGGCGCTCGGTGACGTCGACACGGTGCTCGCCGAGGACACGCGGGTCACCCGCAAGCTCTTTTCGCGCTACTCGATAGCGACAGCGTTGGAGCGCTACGACGAGCACACCGCCGCGAAGCGTACGCCCGAGATCGTCGAGCGCGCTGTGGCCGGCGAGACGTTCGCGCTCGTCTCGGATGCGGGTACCCCCGGGATCAGCGACCCAGGCTCGAGGCTTGTCGACGCAGCACTCGAGGCGGGGGTACGCGTCGAGGTACTCCCGGGGGCCTCGGCGATTCTGATGGCGCTCGTGGCAAGCGGCCTTCCCACCAGTGCGTTCTACTTCGGCGGCTTCCTGCCTCGCAAGGCGGGGGAGCGAGCCAGGCTGCTCGATTCGCTCGCGGCACTCGAGGCCACGCTTGTGTTCTACGAGTCGCCTCGCCGTACCGCCGCCACCCTGTGCGCCCTCGCGGAGGCCTACCCGGGGCGAACGGGTGCGATGGCGCGCGAACTCACGAAACTGCACGAGGAGGTCGTCCGCGGTTCCTTGGCCGACCTCGCGGAGCAGATCGCGCAGCGGGAGAGCCTCAAGGGAGAGGTCGTCTTGCTCGTGGGTCCTCCTGCCAGCAGAAGGACGGTCGGCACCTACCCTCAGCCCGTCGACGAAGAACTCGTTCGGGCACGGGTCGCTCGACTCATCGAGGAGGGCGCTACGCGCACCTCGGCGGTCAAGCAAGTAGCGAGAGACCTGGGTGTCGAGCGCCGTACCGTGTACGACATCGCGGCCCGCCGCTAGCCTCACGTGCTCAGGGCATACGGCGTTTCTGGTGACGGGTCCTCGGCGCTACGCGGTTCCCGCTGGCGTGATCTGGCCCGAGCGAGGCCGTTCTCGCATCGATTTCCCCACGCGTCGATGAACTCCGCATTGCGCAGTGCGATCACGATCTCGCAGTTGTTCGCGCACCCGCCGCAGTCCTCGCCCGCTGTTTCGAAGTCTTCGTGGCGCACTCCGAAGTCGAAGCGCTTCCGCGCGCCCGAGTCTCGCGCGAGCAGCGCAGAGCCGATCGCTCCCATCAGGTGACCGTTCTCATCGACCGCCACATCACAACCCAGCCTCTCCGAGAATGCGGCAACGACGCCGGCGTTCTTGCTGACCCCGCCCTGGAATACCACGGGGGACCTGATCTCCTTGCCCTTGCCCACGTTGTTCAGGTAGTTCTCGACGATCGCCGCACACAGGCCTGCGATGATGTCGTCGGTCTGGTGGCCGATCTGAGCCTTGTGCACCAAGTCTGACTCGGCGAACACCGTGCATCTCCCCGCGATTCTGGTGGGCCGTCGCGATCGCAGCGCCCGCTGGCCGAACTCCTCGACAGGAATCTCCAAGCGTCTGGCCTGCGCGGAGAGAAACGCTCCGGTTCCTGCAGCACAAAGCGTGTTCATCGCGTAGTCGACCGGGATTCCGTCACGCACCAAAATGATCTTGCTGTCCTGCCCGCCGATCTCGAGGATCGTAGCAACGTCGGGGCGGTGCGACAGCGTGCCCATGGCGTGCGCGGTGATCTCGTTCTTGACAGTCTGCGCCGACAACATCGCGCCGATGAGCTCGCGGGCCGACCCCGTCGTTCCGACCGAGGCTATACGTATGTCTTGCGAGAGCACTTCGGGCTCCAGAGCCTCGAGCAGCCGTCGCACGGCACCCACCGGGTTGCCTTCAGTCCACAGGTAGGACGAGGCCAAGACGTGCCCGTCGTTGTCGACGATGGCCGCTTTCGTCGATATCGATCCGACGTCGACTCCCAAGTAGCCCTCACGCATGAACCAGCCCTGCCTTTCTCGCCCGCAGCATGTCGGCGAATGCCTCGACGCGCGTTCGTAGTCCCGCCTCGGCGGCCTGCGCGTCGCAGCTCACGAACAGGATGGGGAAACCATGGTCTCTCGATATCCGCTGCAGCGCGCTCATCGCGTTCACCTCGGGCATGCAGCCGAACGGCTTGAGGTGGACCGCCCCGTCGAATCCTCCGCGTAGCGCGTCGAGAGTACGCGCGACACTCTCAGTGCCCTCGGCGCCCAGGTGGTACGTGACGTAGGGTGCCGCGCGCCTCACCATCTCCCGCACGTGGGTTCGGTACTTGATCGAGTTGCGGATCAGGGTGGTGAGGTCGAGGTGGCGGTGCACCTCGACGCCGTTGCGTGCGAGTTCCGCTTCAAGCCGGTAGTTCGCGAACGGCTCCATCACCGCGTACAGTTCGCCGACGACTACGACCCGCACGGGATCCTCCGGACGCTGCAGAGGAACAGCCCGCAGAAGATCGAGCGTATCGCCCAGCAGTTCGTCGACGTTCTTGCGGGTCCGCACGCCCTCGAGTTCGCGCAGGAAGCCGACCTCGATCCCTCGCATGGTGCCTGGGGTGACCTCGAAGCCGACGTTCCTGCGGATGTGGTCTTGGACGGCGTCGATCGCTTCGCCCATGTGGAACGCGTGCCAGAAGCACTCGGTGACGCGCGCGAAGGAGACGTCCGGCGCGACCTTGATCCGGAACTCGCGCACCAAGTCGAAGAACGAGGCACCTGCCTCGAGGCGCAAGAACTCGAACTCGTAGCCAAGATCTCGAAGGATGGCTTCCTGGACCTCTGCGTAGTAGCTGAATCGGCATCCCCCGCCGAGCTGACACACGACGTTCGCTCCCTCGTCGAGGGCCTCGATGAAGTTGCCCAGGGTGTACTTGAACGGCACGCACACGAACTCGGGACTGTGGAGGGCGCCGAGTTCGATGGTGCGGCGCGTGATTCGTGGCGGAACGACGACCTCGCACCCCGCACGTTCGACGAGGGACTTGATGGCGACCCAGTAGTCCCCCATGTGCTGGAAGGTCACCCGGCGCTGTTCGCTCATACCGCTCGCCTCATCTTCACGATGTCGCAGAAGCTCTCGAGGCGCGTCTGCAGCCCGCCGCTCGCGCTCAGCTCGTCAAGGACTATCACGCAGACAGGCACGTCTCGGATGCGCCGCTGAACGAGCTCCGCGCACAGCGAATCGGGCCCGCACGGGAAGCTCACGAGCAGAACGCACCCGTCGATCTTGGAGCGCAGCTCTACGATTGCGCCGACCTGCTCCTGGTTGTACGCCCACTTCAGAGTCGGGGAGAGATCGCGGGCAAGACCCCTGCACTTCTCGGTGTCGGTCACTCGATCGGATCGGAGTACGACCACATCCTGCCGGGCCAGAAGCGAGAAGACCGGGCCGCCCATAAGCGCGTCGTCCAAGACGTAGCGGTGCCCGACGACAAGGATCCTGGGGCGCTCGTCCCCGTCATCGAGCAGACGCTCCTGCTCGGCCTGCTCGGCGAGCCTCAGCGCGTGTCGGCGACGACGTGCGACCTCCCACGCCCGGCTCGACGCACTTCGCGATGCGCCCAGCTGCGCTCCGAACCGCATGAGCGCGCCTCGCTCGTCGATGCCGAAGCGCGTGTCGACGTTGTAGCCCACGATGTCGAGGTCGGGAAAGACGTTGCGGGCGATATCGTGCGCGGCCCAGAACTTGACGCACGTGTCGTCGCGCCCGCACTCCTGCGATGAGTATCGAGGCACGAGCACCGCGTCGACCTCGGCTCTGAGTGCATCGATGTGCCCGAGGTGGATCTTCACGGGCAGGCAGCTTTCGTCGGGAGCCAAGGCGACCCCGCGCTCGAGTATGGGTCTGTTGGTGGGAGGGCTGAGGACCGGTGTCGAGCCAAGCGCCTGAATGAAGGCGTGCGCGAAGCCGCTCTCGCTGTGATGGAACATGGATCGAGGGACCCCGATGCGCGTTTGCGACACAGCCATCGACTCCGCCCTCAGAGCGTTCGGCGTCTCAGGCTTCTCCTATACCCTACCGGGCGCAGGTGCTCTCGCGAGCTGCTAGGCCTTCTTGACCGCCTCGACACACGCCCCGCACACCGGGCGCCCCTTCACGGCGGCCATCTGGTCAGAGGTGTCGCCGCAGATGACGCACGCGTCGCGGTGCTTCTGGAGGATGATCCGGTCGCCTTCGACGAAGATCGCCATGGGGTCCTTGACGCTGATGCCGAGGGTGCGGCGCAGCTCCATGGGAATCACGATACGGCCCAGATCGTCGACTCTGCCGGACGATGCCCGTGTCGTGCATGACGACCACCCCTCTGATGTCTGCGCGTGTGGTGAAGGCGCAAACGGTTAGAATCACTCGGTAGGCCCTTGGCTTGCCAGTCCTCTTTCCAGTATTACCCACGAATTCGGAGTCCCAAAACAACATGTGCGCCCAGTCGTTCTACATCACCACGCCGATCTACTACGTGAACTCGGTGCCTCATCTGGGCACCGCGTACACGACGGTCGCCGCCGATGCCCTCGCGCGCTACCGGCGGATGCTCGGCGACGACGTCTACTTCCTCACCGGTCTCGACGAGCACGGCCAGAAGGTCGAGCAGGCGGCCGACGGAGAACGGAATGACGCCGCAGGAGTGGGTGCGACTCCATCGCGCCCAAGTTCCAGCGACGCGTGGGAGCATGCTGCGACATCTCCAACGACGACTTCATCCGCACGACCGAGCCGCGGCACGAGCGCGGCGTGCAGGCATCTCGCGCAGGTGCTTGTACGACCGCGGCGACATCTACAAGGGCCACTACGAGGGCTGGTACTGCGTGCCCGACGAGACCTACTGGGCCGAGGGCGACCTTGCCGAGGGCAGCACGTGCCCCCAGTGCGGCCGCGCGGTCGAGTTCGTGCGCGAGGACAACTACTTCTTCAAGCTCTCCGCGTACGCGGACGAGCTGCTCGCCCTCTACGAGGCGCAACCCGGAGTTCATCCGGCCCGAGACCCGCAAGCAACGAGGTCGCTGTCGCTTCGTGAAGGGCGGCCTGCGCGACCTCTCGATCTCGCGCGCGAACGTGCAGATGGGGCGTTCCGCTGCCGTGGGACGACGAGCCACATCATGTACGTGTGGTTCGACGCGCTCATCAACTACATCACGGCCGTCGGCTACGGCGACCCCGACAGGGCCGAGGAGTTCGCGCACCGCTGGCCTGCGCAGGTACCACTTCGTGGGCAAGGACATCATCCGCTTCCACTGCGTCATCTGGCCGGCGATGCTCATGGCGGCCGGTGTGCCGGTTCCCAAGAGCGTCTTCGCGCACGGCTTCCTGCTGACCAAGGGCGAGAAGATGAGCAAGTCGAAGGGCAACGCGGTCTCGCCGCGCGACCTGGTCGAGCGATTCGGCGTGGACGCGCTACCGCTACTACTTCCTGCGCGACGTGCAGTTCGGCACCGACGGCTCGATCTCGATGGAGGCGATGGTCCAGCGCTACAACGGCGATCTGGCCAACGACTGGGGCAACCTGTGCTCGCGCCTGTTCAACATGGTCGGCAAGTACTTCGATGGCGCCGTTCCCGACCCAGCCGCGTCTCCGGTTCCCACCCAAGACGACGCCGACCTGCGCGAGATCGCTCTTGGCCTCCCGAGCGCTACGAGGACGGCGATGGACGCTCTCGACTACGCCGGTGCGCTGGAGGCCACGTGGGACCTCGTCAAGCGGGCCAACCGCTACATCGAGGACTCGGCGCCCTGGAACCTCGCGAAGTCCGAGGAGACCATGGGCCGGCTCGCCGCGGTCCTCTACAACGCGCTCGAGGCAGTGCGCATCGCCGCGCTGTTCTGCGCGCCGGTCATGCCGGTCACCTCTGCTGAGGTCTGGCGCCGGATGGGGCTTCCCGAGATCTCGACCGTCACCGATCTCGAGGTCGAGGCGCGGTGGGGACGGCTGCCGGTCGGCAATCCGGTCGTCAAGGGCGACCCGCTCTTCCCGCGGATCGTCGAAGACACCGAGTAGGTCAGCATATGAACGAGTTCAGCACGCTGTTCGCCGACAGCAAGGGCCGTCCCGTCGTACCCCCCGACTTCGGTGGCGCTCGCGTCGCCGACACCCACGCCCACCTGGACATGCTCGAGGACCCTGCGCTCGCTCTGGCACGGGCGGCGCGAGCCGGTGTCAGCTTCATCGCCACCGTTGCCGATGTGACCGAGGACGCGTGGCGCACCTACGACGAGCTGCCCAGCTGGCTGGCGAACGCGCGCGAGATGCTTCATGCCGCCGGTCTGGTCGAACTCGAAGTGCCACGAGTCCGGGTCATCGTGGGCGCGCATCCCCACAACGCCACGGCGTGGGGGACCGAGACAGAAGGCGAGCTTCGTCGGCTGGCTGCCGACCGGCTGACGTGCGCAGTCGGCGAGATGGGTCTCGACTACCACTACGATCACTCGCCGCGCGACGTACAGCGCGACCGCTTCGCGACTCACCTCGCACTCGCGCACGAGCTCTCGCTGCCGGCCGTCGTGCATCTGCGGGAGGCGCACGAGGACGGGTTGGCGATACTGCGGCAGCTCGGCGTCCCATCTGCCGGCTGCATCCTGCACTGCTACAACCTCGGCCCGCAGGTGATGGAGCCCTTCTTGGAACTCGGCTGTCACGTGAGCTTCGCGGGTCCGGCCACCTTCAAGAAGGCCGAGGAGGTGCGCGACTCTGCGCGTGCCGTGCCGGCTGGCAGGCTCCTCACGGAAACCGACTGCCCCTTCATGGCGCCGGAGCCGTTCCGCGGCCGCACCAACGAGCCCGCGCTCGTGGTCTTCACGGCTGCGGCGATTGCGGGAGCGCGCTCCGAGCCGCTGGATGATTTCGCCCGCCGCACTCTCGACGCCGCGCTTGACCTACTGGATGGTGATCGCTCATGAACAGCTCACCGCACGTTCTCTGCATCGCGGGCAGCCCACGCCGTCACGGCAACTCGGACCGTTTGCTCGACGCTCTCGCGCAGGGAGTGACCGAGTCAGGTGGAGAGCCGATCCGGCTCGTGGTGTCCGAGGCGGGCATCAGCCCTTGTCGCGGCTGCCATCGCTGTTCGAGTGACGGGCGCTGTGTGGTGCACGACGGAATGGACGACGTGTATCGGCTCTTGGACTCCGTTGACGCCATAGCAGTCGCGAATCCTGTGTTCTTCGCGACGGTGCCCTCGGTTCTCAAGACGATGTACGATCGCTGCCAGCCGTACTGGGCCCGCCGCTACGTGCTCGGTCAGGTACCGCAACGTCGCAAGCGGCCGGGAGCTGCGCTGGTGGTCGGCGGGGGAGGAGACCCCTTTGGCACGTCGTGCGCGGTCACTCCCACGAACAGCGTCTTCGGTGTGCTCGGCGTGTCGCTCGACCATGTACTTGAGGTCGTAGGCCCAGACGCTCCCAAGGATATCGAGCGCTACCCGACCGAACTCGAGCGTGCGATGTCGATCGGACGCGAGCTCGTCAACGCCTCCGTCGGTACGGTTTCAGGGGAGTAGCGGACACCCATTTCGCTGCTCTTCGGCGACGACCTGCGGGTTTGCGCGAGACCCGCCGTAGCGGTAGCATCGACAGTCCCCCTCCGTTACCGGGGCGTTGCCATATCGTCGACTTCGTGAGGGATTTGATGCGGGTCCGAACCAGGCGTTCGGCTCGGTCTCTGAAGCCACAACACATCATCGCAGCTGTCGTTCCACTACTCATCGTAGCCCTCAGCGTGACCGGGTTCATGTGTGCGCAGAAGGACGTGACGGTCGTTGTCGACGGCCAGTCTGTTCGTGTGCAGACACAGGCCGACGACGTCGCCTCGGTCCTGACCGAGGCGGGTGTCTCGGTGGACCACAACGACGTGGTGGCTCCTGCGACCGATTCTCGTGTCGATTCGGGTGACACCGTGGTGGTACGGCACTCTGTGCCGGTGACCGTGGATCTGGGCGGGGACGAGGTCGAGGTCGACGTAGTGGGCGACACCGTCGCGGATGCGCTCGTGGCAGCTGGTGCCGGGACCCTCGATACGACCGCGGTCACTCCGCCTTTGGAGGAGCGCCTTGAGCCGGGTATGACGATCGCTCTGCCCGATGTGTTCACCCGCATCACGAGTGAGCAAGAGACTCTGACTCCTGTGGTCGAGCTGCAGCCGGATTCCTCGCTGCCAAAGGGTAAGCGCCGCGTCATAACCGGTGGCTCGCCCGGCCGCCTCATGCGGGTGTATCGGGTACTCGTCAAGAACGGCGTCGAGAGCACGCCGGCTCTCACGGCGCAGCGCGTGTTGGACCGCCCAGAGCCGCGTATCGTTGCGGTCGGTACCGGCGTCAGGCGCGGTCTCTTCCGCGCCACCCACCGCCCGCGCAGCATCCCCAAGCCGCCGCGGACCGGACGCAAGATGCGTGTCGAGACAACCGCGTACTCGCCCCGGGAGCCAGGTCTGGACTTCACGACCGCCACGGGCGCGCGAGCACGGTACGGCGTCATCGCTGTGGACCCGCGCGTGATCCCGCTCGGGACGCGTGTCTACGTTCCGGGCTACGGCTACGCAGTCGCGAAGGACACCGGCGGCGCGATCAAGGGCCGCCGCGTCGACTTGTGCTTCGAGACGGTGGCGGAGTGCAACAGGTGGGGCCGCCGGGACGTCACGATCATCATCCTCGACTAGCTGTGACAGTCTCGCCCCTTGCCAGTCCCCGAGCCACGTTGGCCGTGCTCGAGCGCCACGGGCTTCATACCAAGAAGCGCATGGGCCAACACTTCCTGGTCGACGACAACGTGGTGGGACGCATCATCGATCTCGCTCAGTTGACCGGCACCGAGACCGTCCTTGAAGTCGGCCCGGGAATCGGTACGCTCACCGTCGCCCTGTGTTCGGCCGCGGGCGCGGTCGTCGCCGTCGAGCGCGATCTCGATCTCGAGGCGGTGCTCGCCGAGACCACCGCGGAGTGCTCCCGTTTCGGGCTCCTGCATGCCGACGCCGTCGACGTCTCGATGGATCGGATCTGCTCGGTGTTCGGTCCGCCTGAAGCTCTGGTGGCGAATCTGCCGTATTCGGTGGCCGCCACGGTAGTGCTCAGGTTCTTCGAGTTCATGCCGAGCCTCACGCAG
The DNA here is from genome assembly GCA_963700665.1 of uncultured Actinomycetes bacterium. GTDB lineage: Bacteria > Actinomycetota > Coriobacteriia > Anaerosomatales > PHET01 > CAVPCY01. The sequence goes on along the minus strand of CAVOYK010000003.1, from coordinate 55,972 downwards.
GCGACGGTGATGGTGCAGTCCGAGGTCGCAGCCCGCATGGCCGCCGAGCCTGGCACCAAGGAGTACGGGGCCTACACCGTGAAGCTTCAGCTGCGCGCTCGGCCGACCGGCCGGTTCGGCGTGGCTCGAGGCTGCTTCCTCCCGCCTCCTCGCGTCGACTCGGCTGTTCTGCGCTTGGAGCGCGTCGCGCCACGTATCGACGAAGAGCTCGTGCGCGCTGCTGCACGCACGGCCGATGCGGCGTTCGCCCAGCGTCGCAAGACGATTCGGAACTCCTTGCGCGCCGCGCTCCCCATCGATGCGGACAGGCTCGACGCGGCGCTGGCCCGAAGTGGCATCGACGGCTCGGTCCGGGCCGAGACGCTGCCCCCACAGGCCTATCTCGGCCTGGCGCGCGAACTGGGCGTCTAGGTCCAAGCGGCCGCGCTGAGTCGTGTGAGGTCACCGAGGAAAGATAAACGGTAGAAATGGGGGGAAGAACGGCAGCAGGCCATTGTGGGCGCGTGGAACCGTGCGGGAAACACCGACTCTGGGCTGGCATTTTGGCCGCTCGTCGGCTATAATCACCGCTTGAGCGAAGGAGGTTCCACTACATGGACCTAATACGGCAGGTCGAGGTCGTTGGGCGTATCCGTTCCGATCTCGAAGGACTGACCGGTGCCCGCATCAAGGTTCGGGCGAACATGGGGCGCTCCAAGATCGTGGAGCGTGAGGGGATTCTGATGCAGACCCACCCCGCTCTCTTCGTGGTCGAAGTGCAGGAGAAGCGCGAGCGCACCGCTCGTGCCAGCTACCAGTACGTCGACGTGCTCACCGGGACGGTCGAGTTGACACACCCCGAGAGTGGCGACACCCTGTTTCCCTGGCTCAACTAGCCTCGGCGCAAGGAATCCGGTCGAGACCGAGCGCGGCCCTCACGTGGGTCCGCGCTCGTTCGCTTTGTACGGGGGGAGATTGCGTGGTGCGGATCACTGCGCCCGCCAAGGTCAACCTGCATCTCGCGGTGGGGTCGTCTCGTGCTGATGGCTACCACGACCTAACAGGGGTCTTTCACGCGCTCGAACTCGCTGACGAGGTCACTCTCGAGCCGGCGAGCGCGCTCGACGTCGTCTGCGATACGGACGTCGGTATCGCGCCCCAACTCAACCTCGCCTTTCGGGCCGCAGAATCGATGGGTCGCGAGTTCCGACGCGAGCCGCTCGTGCGCATCGGCTTGGCGAAGCACATCCCGCACGGGGCTGGCCTTGGCGGCGGCTCCGCGGATGCCGCCGCCGTCATCGCCGGCCTTGCGGCGGTGTGGGGGGTCAGCGCCACCGACGAGCGCTGCCTGCGCGCGGCTTCCTCTGTGGGGGCCGATGTGCCGTTCTTCCTCGTTTCGGGCGGCGCGGCGTTGATGACGGGGCGCGGCGACGTCGTGGCCCGCGCACTCCCTGCGTGTGCCGGAGTGCCGGTCGTACTCGTTCGTCCTCCGCAGCCCGTGTCCACTGCCGCGGCCTATGCGGCGTTCGACGCTGCGCCCGTTGCCGGAGCGAGTCCTGACCAGGTTGTCGCAGCGCTCGAGGATGGCGACGCCGCCTCCCTGGGCGCGGCACTCGTCAACAATCTGGAGGTGGCATCTGCCACGGTGGTGCCGGCGGTCGCGGACGCGCTAGCATGGACGCGCGCAGCGAGAGGGGTGTTGGGGGCGGCGGTCGCCGGATCGGGCTCCGCGGTGTTTGCGATAGTCGACAGTGACGCGGCTGCCGAGTCGATTCGGCAGGCGGCCGCGCGCAAGGGATGGTGGGGCGCCGCGACGCACCTTGGAGCGTGCGGCGTCACAGTGCACGATGACACGAGAGGCAAGAAGTGAAGGTTGATGCGGTCGTGTTGGCAGGTGGCGACGGTGCGGTCACTCGATGCCGCCGTGCACATCAAGGGCCTCGTGCCTGTCGCTGGCAAGCCGATGGTCGAGTGGGTGGTCGACGCCTTGCGAGCGGCCGAACTCGTCGAGCAGATCGCGGTCGTGGTCCCGACCGCCGAGAACCTCGGCGCGTGGGTCAACAAGGCCGACAAGATCGTTGTGAGCGACGGGCGTTTTGTAGACAACGGCATCGCTGGTGTGAACTCGTTTCGCAACGACAGATCCGTCCTCGTCACAACGGGCGACCTGCCTGCGCTGACTCCCGAGGCGGTGGACGACTTCATCAGCCAGTCGCTCGGACGCAACTCGGACTTCAGCTACCCGCTGGTGCGAAAGGAAGACATGCTCGCCCAGTTCCCGGGATCGGAGCGCACCTTCGTGAAGATCGCGGGTGGCAGGGTGACGGGCGGCAACATGATGGTTCTCTCGCCGCAGCTCGTCGAGCAGGCCGGAGAGATCGGACAGCGGTTCTTCGACACGCGGAAGAGCCCGCTCAAGATGGCGCGGGTCGTGGGTCTCCGGTTCATGTACAAGATGGCGGTGGGCACCCTCGATCCGGCCGACGTCGAGGCCAAGCTCGGCGAGCTTCTCGGCGGAACGTGTGCTGCGATCTACACGCCGCCATGCTTCGATTGGCGCAGATGTCGACAAGCCCGTCGACGTCGTCGTCTCCGAAAGAGTCCTGTTCGAGCGGCAGAGCGGTAGGAAAAGCACGGACGCCGCCGAATAGCGTAGACAGGGTGGAGGCGGTTGGGGACCGTCTTTTCGCGAACGATGCCGGCAAAGGGGGAGAGATGGACATCACGAAGGTCACCCTTCGCCCGGTGGCGATGAACAAGGTGGTCGCCATCGCGAGTATCGTCATCGACGACTGCTTCGTGGTCCACGACCTGCGAGTGGTCAACGGTGACAAGGGGCTGTTCGTGGCGATGCCGTCCCGCAAGCTTCCCAACGGGGACTTCAGGGACATCTGCCATCCGATCAGCACCGATGCCCGCAACGGGATCCAGGAGGCAGTGCTCGCGCAGTTCGCCAGCGAGGGCGGGGTCGATGCGTTCGAGGCTGCCGCTGCGGTAGAGCCGGTCCACGCGGAGGCGTAGTCTCCCGTCGAGCAGCCGTCTTGGGCCGATTCCGTCCGACTACTCGGACGGGTCGGTTGACGCGCCGTTCGGGGCACTCCCTACACTTCTCGGGCACGTTGGGGCATCGTTCAACGGCAGGACCCGGGATTTTGGTTCCCGTGATCCAGGTTCGAATCCTGGTGCCCCAGCCACTCACCTATACTCGCGTAGAGCGCGAATCTACCTACAGGGGGAGCCCGCGATGAGTGCAACGGCCCTCATCCTCGCCGCTGGCGAGGGGACCCGCATGAAGTCCGAGCACGCCCAAGGTCGCCCACGCGGTCCTGGGCGTTCCGATGATCCGGCTGGTCGTCGATGCGGCTCGTGCGGCCGGCTGCGAGCGCGCTCGTCGCCGTCACGGGCCACGGGGCAGAGGCGGTCGAAGCGCTCATCGAGGATGTCGCGTGCGTTCGACAGGACGAGCAGCTGGGGACCGGTCACGCCGTCATGTGCGCACGCGAAGCGCTTGCAGGCGTCACGGGATCGCTTGTGGTGCTCTCGGGCGACACTCCGCTGATGACGCCCCGAGACGGTCGCCGGGCTCGTGGCGATGCGCGAGTCGAGCGGCTCGGCTGTCACGGTTCTCACCACGCACCTGTCCGACCCATCCGGCTACGGGCGCATCGTCCGCGACCGCGACGGCGAGGTCGAGCAGATCGTGGAGGAGAAGGACTGCACTCCCGAGCAGCGGCGCATCGACGAGGTCAACACCGGCACCTACTGTTTCGACGCCGGCGTGCTCTTCGCGCACCTCGACCGTCTCGGCACACAGAACGCGCAAGGAGAGTACTACCTCACCGACATGATCGCGGTGTTCAAGGCCGAGGGACTGACGGTCTCTGCGATGGCGACCGACGACCCGCTTGAGACGCTGGGCGTGAACTCCCGGGTGCAGCTCGCCGAGGCGACCAAGGTCTGCAGACGCGCATCAATCGGCGCCACATGCTCGCCGGCGTGACGATGACCGACCCGTCCCTCGTGTGGATCGGTCCCGACGTGGAGCTGGGCCGCGACGTCGAGATCCTGCCGATGACGTTCCTGATGGGCGCGACCCGAGTGGGGGACCGCGCCCTTCTGGGCCCCGGCACCCGCATCACGGACTCGCGAGATCGCCGAGGGCGCCGTGGTGGACTCGAGCGTCGTGGTCTCGGCTGTGGTTGGGCCTGGCGCGACGGTCGGTCCCGTCGCCTACCTCAGGCCCGGGACGGTGCTCGAGGCGAGCGCGAAGGCCGGCACCAGCGTCGAGATCAAGAACTCGGTCGTGGGCGAAGGCAGCAAGGTGCCGCACCTGTCCTACATCGGCGACGCGACCATCGGTGCGGGCGTCAACGTGGGTGCTGGTTCGATCACGTGCAACTACGACGGCAAGCGCAAGCACGCTACCGTCATCGGCGACGGCGCCTTCATCGGCTCTGATACGATGCTCGTGGCGCCGGTACGCATCGGCGAGGGAGCGGTCACTGGGGCCGGAAGTGCGATCACCCGCGACGTGCCAGCCAGACGCTCTGGCCGTCGAGCGCTGCGAGCAGAGGACGCTCGAGGGCTGGGCCGCGCGCAAGCGCGAGAGCGACTAGGGACACGGCGGACGGAAAGGGCGAGCGGCACTATGGCCGAGCATGGCACGCGCATGATGGTGTTCTCGGGAACGAGCAACCCGGAGCTGGCCGAGGACGTCGCCCGCGAGCTGGGCGTCGAGCTGGGCAACGTGAAGATCCGCCAGTTCGCCAACGGCGAGATCTACGTGCGCTTCCTCGAGAGCGTGCGCGGTGCCGACGTCTTCTTGATCCAGTCGGTGTGCCGCCCCGTCAACGACACGCTCATGGAGCTGCTCATCATGGTCGACGCGGCGAAGCGGGCATCGGCCGAGAGCATCACCGCGGTCATCCCGCACTACGGCTACGCGCGCCAAGACAAGAAGAGCGCTGCACGCGAGCCGATCACCGCCAAGCTCGTGGCGGACCTGCTCTCGATGGCCGGTGTCGATCGCGTGATCACGATGGACCTGCACCAGGGTCAGATCCAGGGCTTCTTCAACCAGCCGGTGAACCATCTCACCGCGCTGCCGATCCTGGCCGACTACTTCGAGTCGCTCGGAGCTGGACAACTGCTGCGTGGTCTCGCCGGACGTCGGTCGAGCGAAGGCGTGCAAGAAGCTCGCGGACATGCTCGGCGCGAGCCTCGCGATCATGCACAAGGGCCGCCCGGAGCACAACGTCGCCGAGATCACCCACGTCATCGGTGACGTGGATGGCAAGACGTGTATAGTGGCCGACGACATGATCGACACCGCCGGCTCCATCACCGAAGGCGCCAAGGCGCTCATGCAGCAGGGTGCGACGAGTGTGTACGTGACCGCCACCCACGGGATCTTCTCGCCGCCGGCCTACGAGCGGATCGAGGCGGCTCCCATCGTAGAGCTGGTGGTCACCAACACGGTGCCGGTCCCAGAGGAACGTCGTCACGGCAAGATCAGGGTTCTCTCGGTCGCCCCGCTTATCGCAGCGGCCGTCGAGAACGTCTTCAAGGACGAGAGCGTATCGGAGCTGTTCGACCCCGACTTCGCGCTCTAGATCGGCGCACCGTCGCGCCACGGAGTACGGGTACGTACTGAACACACAGAGATACACCGGAAGGAGCACTACATGACCGCAACCAGTGAGCTGGCCGCGGCGCCTCGCGAAATCATCGGCAAGTCCTCGCGGCGACTCGCTCGGGCCGGCCAGATTCCCGCCGTGTTGTACGGCCGGGGCCGCGATGCGATGGCCATAGCGGTGGACCGTCACGACTTCGAGCTGTTCATGTCCCATCACGCGGCAGGTGCCGCCCTCGTCGAGCTCAAGCTCGAGGGCGAGAAGAAGCCGGTCAACGCGATGGTTCGTGAGGTGCAGCGTTCCCCGATCAAGGGCAACGTCTTGCACATCGACTTCGTCGCAGTCTCGATGACCGAGAAGGTCGCACGCTGTCGTGCCGATGCACCTGTTGAGCGACCCCGCCGGAGTCAAGGCAGGCGGCATTCTCACCATCAACATGCACGAACTCAACATCGAAGCGCTGCCGGGCGATCTTCCCGAGTTCATCGAATGGGACGTCGCCGCGCTGGAGATCGGCGACACGCTGCAGCTCTCCGACGATCGAGGCGCCCAAGGGCATCAGGCTGCTCGACGACCCCGAGGCCATCGTCGCGTCCGTGCAGGTTCCGCGTGTCGAGGTCGAAGAGGTCGAAGAGGTCGAAGAGGCTGCAGAGCCCGAGATCATCGGCGAGAAGGACGAGGAAGAGGAGTAGCGTGCGCATGCTGCTCGTCTGCGTGGTGCGCACACCGTGACTCGACTGGTCGTGGGGCTGGGAAATCCCGGCCCCGAGTACGAACTGACGCGGCACAATGCAGGGTTTCTCACCGTCGATCTGCTCGGCGAGAACCTGCGCGCCTCCTACTGGAAAGACGAAGCCGGTGCCAAGGTCGCCGTCGTCCGAGTGGGCGACGGCGAACTCGTGCTCGCGAAGCCGCAGACGTTCATGAACGTCTCGGGAGCCTCGATTCGAAGGCTTGTCGATCACTACGAGATCGACATTGCCGAGATGATCGTTGTCCACGACGACATCGACCTGGCTCCGGGGCGCGTGACCTGCAAACGCGATGGGGGCCACGGCGGACACAACGGCCTGCGCTCGATCCACGAGAAGCTGGGCACCGACGGCTACCTTCGCGTGCGAGTCGGGGTCGGGCGCCCTCCCGGGCGTATGGACCCTGCGGACTGGGTGCTCCAGCCGCTCAAGGGGCCGGCGCTCGAAGAGTTCTCGGACTCGATTCCCTCGGCGGCCCAAGCCGTACTCCACATCGTGGAGCACGGGATCGAGAGCGCGATGCAGGAGTACAACGCCGACTGACGACACGTAGGGAGCCTGGCGACCTGTGGGCGCAGCTGGGCGGTCGTTCTACCGGTAGCTCATGGGGTTCTTGGGAGCCCCATTGACGCGCACCTCGAAGTGGAGGTGCGGACCGGTCGAGTAGCCCGGTGCTCCCCACCGTGCCGATGCGCTGGCCCTTGGCGACGCGTGCGCCGCTACCGACCTTGAGGCCACCCGCGCGCTGGTGCGCGTAGAGCGTGGTCACCCCGTTGCCGTGGTCGAGGATGATGGTGTTGCCGTAGCCCCCACGGTAGCCGGCATAGATCACGGTGCCCTTGGCTGCCGCGACGATCGCCGAGCCGCTCGGCGCGCCGATGTCGATGCCTGGGTGCCGCTCGCGACCGTGGAACGGGCAGATGCGAGGGCCGAAGTTGGACGTGATCCTGGATGAGGCGGGCACCGGCCACGCCATCGTTCCGCTGAAACGACCCGAGCCGCCGCCGGAGAGCATCGCCGCGATGCGGTCGGACTCGGCCTCCTCGGCCTCGGCAAGCGCGCGCAACCGTTTGGCGTTCTTCCGGTTGTCCGCCATCAGGCTGGCCTTCTTGGACTGTACCGACGCTTGCTCGCGCGCTTTGCCTCGGCGCGCGGCTCTGAACGCTCGCAGCTCACCCTCGACGGCGGCCGCCTCGCGCTCCTTGAGAGAGACCGACTCCAGCGAGCGTTCCAGCTTCGCCTTTGCGACGGCGAGAGCATCCTTGGTCATCGACAGGTTCGTCGCGATGTTGTTGTTGGACTCGATCACGCGGTTGACCAGCGTCGTGCGTGCGATGAAGTCGTTGAAGTCCTGCGAGCCGAGAAGCATGTCGAGGTAGAACCACGAGCCCTGCTTGTACGATGCCTGTACGCGATCGGCGAGCAGCGCGCGCTGCTCGTCGAACTCGGCCTGGGTCTTGTCGATCTCGGACTGCGTGCTGGTGCACTCGTACTTCAGGCGGCGCACCTCGCTTTGCAGCTGGTCGGTGCGCTTGGAGGCACGCGCGATCTTGGGGGAGAGTGCGTTGGCCTCGCCCTGGAGCTTCTCGATGCGCTTGTCGAGTTCGGCCACCTCGGCCGCGAGCTTGTCTGCCGCTTTCTCAGCAGCTGCGGCCTTCTTGCGAGCCGCGTCTGCGGCATCCTGATGGCGCTCGATGTCGGCGCGCGAAACCGCAGCCGCGGGCGCGACGATGCTCAGCGACAGACAGAGCGCCAGGGAGAAGGAGAGAAATGCGCGGCTGCGGTGCATGGCTCCATTTCCTCCGGGGGTCTGGTTCGATGGCATAGTGCGATGGCCGCCGGAAGGCGCAATACGGGTACGAGCATACCAACGAATGGCGAGATTCTCAAGGTGAGCGGCGAGCTCGCTGGTGGGAACCGTTGCTATACTTTGCGAACCCCGCGCGCCCGATCGATGTCGCTGCGTCGACATCCGTTCTTCGGAGGGATACGTGTTCCGAATCGTCCACGCCCGTCAGCTCTCCGACGCCGTCTTCGAGATGGGCGTCGAGGCTCCTCGAATCGCGCAAGAAGGTCCGCGCGGGCCAGTTCCTCATGGTCCGCACCGACCGATCGACGGCGAGCGAATCCCGCTGACGTTCTCGGACTGGTCGGCCGAGGAGGGCTGGGTCCGCTTCATCTTCATGCGCGTGGGCAAGACCACGCACGAGCTCAGCCACCTGGGCGTCGGGGACGAGCTCGCCGATGTCGTCGGGCCGCTCGGCGTTCCGACGCACGTCGAGGGACTGGGCCGGGTGGCGGTCGTCGGCGGCGGCGTGGGGGCAGCGGTCGCCTACCCGGTGGCGCGCGCGATGGCCGAGGCGGGAAGCGACGTGCACGTCATCCTGGGCGCGCGCAACGCCGAGCTGCTCGTACTCGAAGACGAGCTGCGGGCGCTGCCACGGGTGAGCTCTGACCGTCATGACCGACGATGGCAGCGCCGGCGAGAAGGGGCTTGTCACCGCATCCCCTGAAGGCGCTTTGCGAAGCGGGCGCGATCGATCACGCGTTCGCCGTGGGTCCGGCGATCATGATGAAGTTCTGCGCTGCGACGACTCGCGACTTCGGCGTGCCGACCACCGTCTCGCTCAACCCGATCATGGTCGACGGCACGGGCATGTGCGGCGCGTGCCGCGTGTCCGTGGGCGGCGAGACGCGCTTCGGCTGCGTGGACGGCCCGGACTTCGACGGGCACGCTGTCAACTGGGAAGAGCTCATGAGCCGCCAGCGCATCTACGTCGACGACGAGCGTGAGGCCGATGCCGACTACAGCAGGGGGTGCGCATGCCACCTGTAGACGACATTCCAGCCGGCACCGGCTCCGACGGCAGCGCCGGGCAGGCGCCCGCCGAGAAGCCGCGGCACAAGCCGAGTCGTGCGCCGCGCACGCCCATGCCCGAGCGCGATCCGCGCCGAGCGCGCCATGAACTTCGACGAGGTCGCCTACGGCTACTCGGCCGATGAGGCGCTCGCCGAGGCGAATCGCTGCCTGCAGTGCAAGAACCCCACCTGCGAGCAAGGGTGCCCGGTCAACATCCGACATCAAGGACTTCATCGGCGCCATCATCGACGGCGATCTGCCCGACTGGGGTCGATGTGCTCAAGGAGCGCAACGCGCTGCCCGCCGTGTGCGGGCGCGTGTGTCCGCAAGAGGAGCAGTGCGAGATCGCGTGCGTGCTGGCCAAGAAGGGCGAACCGGTCGCCATCGGTCGCCTCGAGCGCTTCCTCGGCGACTTCGACCTGACCTGCGACATCGAGCACCGCTGCGTGCCCGAGATCGCGCCGCCGAGCGGCAAGCGCTGCGCCGTCGTGGGCTCCGGCCCGGCGGGTCTCGCGTGCGCGGGCGAGCTCGCGCGCCTGGGGCACGCGGTCACGGTGCTCGAGTCGCTGCACGCGCCGGGCGGCGTGCTGACCTACGGCATCCCGGAGTTCCGCCTGCCCAAGGCGATCGTGCAGGCCGAGATCGAGATGCTCGAGATGATGGGCGTCGACGATCGAGTGCGACCAGGTCATCGGGCGCGATCGCCACCGTCGAGGACCTCATGACCGAGGAGGGCTACGACGCCGTCTTCATCGGCAGCGGGGCGGGGCTGCCCGTCGTTCATGGGCATCCCGGGCGAGAACCTCAACGGGGTCTACTCGGCCAACGAGTTCCTCACTCGCGTGAACCTGATGCGTGCCTACGAGTTCCCGCACGTCCGACACGCCGGTGTGGCGCGGACGCAAGGTCGCGGTCGTGGGCGGGGGCAACGTGGCGATGGATGCGGCGCGCACCGCCCTGAGACTCGGCGCCGAGGAGGTCTTCCTCGCGTATCGGCGGACCGAGGACGAGATGCCGGCACGCGCCGAGGAGATCCATCACGCGCGTCGAGGAGGGCATCGAGTTCAAGATGCTCTGCTCGCCGCTCGAGATCGTCGGGCCGCGACGGCTGGGTCACCGGCATGATCGCCACGTCGCATGGAGCTCACCGAGCCCGACGAGAGCGGCCGGCGCGCGCCGGTGTGCGTGATGGACTCCGACTTCGAGATCGAGTGCGACACGGTGATCATGGCGGTGGGCACGCGCGCGAACCCGCTGCTGCGCGAGGCGGCCCCCGACTCTCGAGCTCACCACGCGCGGCTACATCGCTGACCGATGAGGACGGCGCCACCAACCTGCCCGGCGTCTATCGCCGGCGGCGACATCGTCACCGGGGCGGCGACCGTCATCCTGGCGATGGGCGCGGGCAAGACGGCCGCTCGGGCGATGGACGGGTGGCTCCGCGCGCAGTAGAGACGCACTCGGAGTGCGAGCTTCCGGTTCGCCAATGGGTAGAATCTGATCACGACGAACGGCCGTCAGGCCCGTCTGTCGGGTAGGAAACTACTTCCAATCGGCTTTCTGGGAGGTGCAAGCGGTGCCCGACGACCGTATCGCTGTGCTTGTCGTGGACGACGACAGCGCCGTGGTCGATATGATCCGCATGGGCCTCGAAGCCGACGGGATGACGGTGCTCGGTGCGGCTGACGGCGCCGAGGGTATCGACGTTCTGGGCCGCGAGCGTGTCGACGTCGTCGTGCTCGACATCATGATGCCGCGGGTGGACGGGTGGATGGCGCTCATGGACATCCGCAACAACCCGCCGACCGCCGACCTTCCCGTGATCATGCTGACGGCCAAGAACCAGGATCTCGCCAAGATCCTCGCGTTCAAGCAGGGCGTTCAGCAGTACGTCACCAAGCCGTTCAACATCATGGAGCTCTCCGCGCGCGTCGAGAGTCTGGCGCGGACGTCGCAGGCGGGTCCACGCCGAGCACGGTGGCGGGCGAGAGCGAGTTTCGCAAGCTCGCCGTGCGCAAGGGCGGGCGGACCGTGCTGCTCACGATCGACGACATCATCTACCTGTCGGCGCGCAACAAGTCGACCTACGCGCACACCTACGAGAACCAGTACCTCGTCGACCTCACGCTGGGAGAGCTGGAGTCGAGGCTGGGCCGCGAGTCGTTCGCGCGGGTCCATCGCAGCTACCTGGTGAACCTCAACAAGGTGAAGGAGATCCTGCGGGTCGACGGCGGCTACGTGGTGGTGGCGGCCGATCGAGACGAGACCCACGTCCCGGTCGCCCGCCGCAGGTCGAGGCAGTTCCGCGAGGCGGTGGGCATCTGAGCCGGAGCCGCAGACTGCTCGAGCGCCACCGGCGATCTAGCCGCCACGTCTGCCGCGCTAGTTCTTCAGCGACTGGAGCGGCGCGGGAAGCCGTCCTCCTCGGCGGGCGAAGACCGTTCCGGCCCACTCGTTGACCGGCATGACCGGCGCCTCGCCGAGCAGCCCGCCGAACGACACGTGATCGCCGACGTCCTTGCCCACGGCGGGGATGAGGCGCACGGCCGTCGTCTTGGAGTTGACGACGCCGATCGCGCACTCGTCGGCGATGATGCCGGCGATCGTCTCGGCGGTCGTGTCGCCGGGCACCGCGATCATGTCGAGCCCGACCGAGCACACCGCCGTCATCGCCTCGAGCTTCTCGATCGTGAGCGCGCCTGACTCGGCGGCGCGGATCATGCCCTGGTCCTCGGAGACGGGGATGAACGCGCCGGAGAGGCCGCCGATGCTCGACGTGCCCATCGCGCCGCCCTTCTTGACGGCGTCGTTGAGCAGCGCGAGCGCGGCGGTCGTGCCCGGTCCGCCACAGCGCCCCACACCCATCGCCTCGATGATCTCGGCGACCGAGTCGCCCTCGGCAGGCGTGGGCGCGAGCGAGAGGTCGACGATGCCCATCGCGACGCCGAGGCGCTTGGCGGCCTCGCGGGCGATGAGCTCGCCGGCGCGCGTGATCTTGAACGCGGTGCGCCTTGATCGCCTCGGCGACCGCGGTGAGATCGGCGTCTTGCGGGCAGCGCCGAGACGACCGCGCGCACGACGCCGGGGCCGGAGATGCCCACGTTGATGACCGCGTCGGGCTCGCCGGCGCCGTGGACGGCGCCGGCCATGAAGGGGTTGTCCTCGACCATGTTGGCGAAGACGACGAGCTTGGCGCAGCCGATGCAGTCGCGGTCCGCGGTCTTCTCGGCAGCAGCCTTGATGGTCTCGGCCATGACCAGCACGGCGTCCATGTTGATGCCGGCGCGCGTCGTGGCCACGTTGACCGAAGCGCACACGCGCTCCGTCGTCGCGAGCGCCGCGGGAATCGAGGCGATCAGACGCCGGTCGCCGTCGCCGATGCCCTTGTGGACGAGCGCCGAGAAGCCGCCGATGAAGTCGACGCCGACCTCGCGTGCCGCGCGGTCGAGCGCCTCGGCGAGCGGGGTGACGTCCTCGGCGCTGCACGACGCCGCGAGCTGCGGCGACGGGCGTGACCGAGATGCGCCGGTTGACGATGGGGATGCCGTACTCGGATTCGAGCGCGCGAGTGACCGGCACGAGCTGCTCGGCGGCTGTGGTGACGCGGTCGTAGACGCGCCGCGCCGCGACGGCGATGTCAGGGTCGGCGCAGCCCCTCAGCGACAGGCCGAGCGTGACGGTGCGGATGTCGAGGCTTTGCTGCTGGACCATCAGCAGCGTCTCGACGATCTCCTCAGGGTCGATGTGCACGGGCGGCCTTTCTTGGGTGGGGTGTGCAGGGCTTGTGCGGCTTCAGGGTCGTGGCGAGGCGCGCAGCGGGACTAGATGCGGTGCATGTAGCGGAAGACGTCCTCGCGCTGAAGCGTGATCTGCATCCGCCGAGCTCCTCGGCGACGCCGGCGAGCTGCGCCTGCAGCTCCTCGAAGGGCGTTGACTCCTCGTCGACCGTGACGAGCATCGTCATCGAGAAGATGCCGCCGATGATGGTCTGGCGGATGTCCTCGATGTTGGCGTGGGAGTCGGCGAGCACGCTCGAGACCGCGGCGACGATGCCCACACGGTCCTCGCCGAGCACCGACAGGATTGTGGGGGTTCGCATCTGACTCCTCCAAAGTCGCGGCCCGGACGTCCCCAGTGGCGACGCTATACTCAGCTTATACCGCACCTGTCGCCGCAACACCGATTCGGGCGCGCGCCCGAGGATGTCTGGAAGCGAGACCAGTGGCCGTACCCATCACGCCCGTTCGCGTTGGCGATGTCGTCAAGCTCAAGAAGCCGCATCCGTGTGGCGCCAACGAGTGGGAGGTCACTCGCGTGGGCGCGGACATCAAGGTGCGCTGCCGGGGGTGCGACCGCTCGGTGATGCTCGAGCGCTACGAGTTCGACCGTCGATTCCGCGGCTTTATCGAGCAACCGGCTGGCGGCGAGGAGTAGCGCTCGACGCGCGCACGGTGATGGCGCCCTCGAGTCCTTTGTACTCCGGGTGCGTCGAGTCGTTGAGCTGAATGTGCGTGTGGTAGCCCCTGTTCTTGGTGTAGCTGCGCAGCTGAGAGGCGATACGCCTGTCGATCTTGCGCACGGCGGCGATGCGCGTCAGTCCCGCGTAGACCCGGTCGCCCGGCGCGCAGCTCGGGTCGCTGAGATGGATCATGACCAGATCGAGTTTCGGCTTCCCATCGGGCTGTATGTGGATCTCCACGTCGCTGTACTTCTCGTAGAGTTTGAAGTGCTTCACCTTCACCACGGTGCCACTCACCGGTGCGAAGACATCGGAGCCGGGGCGGGCGCCAACGTCCGCCGCGGTGTCGGGCTTTCCCGGTCGCGGCCGCCACATGCGCAGGACCTCACCGGTCAGCCAGGCATCGGGTCCGGTCTTCTGCTCGGTCTTGTCGCGGTGCGTAGACTTGTCCTTCTTCGCCGAGGTCATGTCCGCGTCGGGAACCTTGGTCTTGAGCCGCAACGCGTAGGGATACGATGCTTGATGGAACCCGACTTCGGTGAGGTCGGCCAGCGAGACGGGCAACCTGATCTGCACGCCATGGTACGAAGCGAGGAGCGGCGTGGGGTCAGCCGGCCTGTTTGCTGCCCTGGCGACCGTCGGGGTGCGCGGCTCGCCGCCAGGTCCCGTGACGGGCACGTCGACAGAGGGCAGGCCGGTCAGTGGCTGTGCTTTGGCCCGCTTGTCAGACGAGTACTGCCAGCCCAAGGCGAGCGCGCCCAGAACCACAACGGCGACGATGCCCGCGATCGTCTGCTGACGCCGTTGAGCCGCCCGCCTCCGAGCCTCCCTGCTGCGTCGACCTTCGAGGGCCAGGCCTGTGTCACGAGCGGGCTGCAGGACGCGCTCCCCGGAGCCCCGATCGTCGGGCGCCGAACCGTCCATCGGCTCGACGTCGGAGCCTGGGTAGCGGATCTCATCTGCGCGTATGACACGAACGCCACCGTCGCGACGTGCGCCGGTCCTGGGTCGGCGTGGCGCGCTCACGAGGCGTGCTCATCCGATGAGAAGGCAGTGGTCATGGAGTAGGCTCGGAGCAAACGTCGTTCCCAAGGGTGTGGGTCGCGGTCGGCGGGCATCTGATTATACCCGCCCAATAGTGATGACGGGTGCCGCCGACACGCTATACTAGCGCCGCAACTCGACCGCTCGGCCGAGGCGCCGGGCAGGGTGGGCGACGTCGGGAGTGAAACGCTAGAGATGGACAAGCTCGAAGAGGTTCTTCGCGCCGAGGAGGCTGCTCGGCACACGGTGGCCGAGGCGCGCGAACGCGCCGCGGCGTTGCTTCGGCCGAGGCCGAGGACGAAGCACGCACCATCGTGTCTCGGTCCCGTAGCGAAGCATCCGCGAAAGCCGTGACGATCCGCGAGGAAGCCTTGGCTGACGCCGAGGCCGAAGCACGCGAGATCGCTTCGCGCGCCCGCACCGCTGGTGCGACCGACGCCGATTCGGCTGCGAGTGTCGACCGGGCTGCGCGCGCCGCCCTCGCAGAGTTGATGAGCTAGACGTGTCCGTAGCCCGTATGCTCAAAGTCACGGCGATCGGCTATCGTCCCGCTCCGCGATGACGTGGTCGTCGCCCTTCAGCGCGCTGGTGTCGTCGAGGTCGAGCAGTCGCCCTATCGAAGACCTCCGCTCGGCCGAGCTCGGCGCCGACGACCAGCGTGTCCGCACCTCGGACGAAGACCTCGCCCGGATGCAGTTCGCGCGCGACTTCCTGTCCCGCTTCCACGTCAACGAGCAACCGTTCTCGACGTTCGTGAGCGAGAAGTTCCATATTCCGGGCAGCCGGTACCACCGGCTCGGTTTCTCGACTCACGACGCTCGTCTCTACCACGAGTGCGTGACGCTCTCTGACAAGCTGGCGCACAACGAGCGCGAGCGCCATCGGCTCGAGCAGCTCGTGCACGACCTCACGCCGTGGGAACCCTTGCGGCTGCAGATATCGGAGTGGCAGGGAACTGAGCACACCACGCTGTTCGCCGGGATCGTGCCGGCAGGCGAGGGACCCGCGACCCGGCAGCTGCTGCGCGATGCCGTCACGGAGGTCACGGTCGAGGAGGTATCGCCCCGCGGGCCCTTCCAGGCGTGGATGGTCATCGCGCACGTCTCGGTGGTGGACGACGTCAGGCTGGCGCTCGGCGGGACATCCTTCTCCGAGGTGCGTTTCGAGGGACTGACGGACTACCCCGCCGAGGAGATGGCGAAGGCCCGCGAGCGCATCGTCGAGCTGGACGCAGAGACCGCCGAGCTGACCGAGCGGGTGCGCGAACTCTCGAAGTCAGGGACTATCGCAGCACGTCTACGCGCTCGTGCAGGCGCTCGAGTCGCAGCGCGAGCGCATCACGGTCTTGAGCGACGTTTCCGTGACCGAGTCGGCGTTCGTGATCTCCGGGTGGCTGCCCGAGGTGCGTGAGCCCGATCTCAAGACGGCGCTCGCGCAGTTCGAAGGCGACGTCGACGTGACGCTCTCCGGCGTGGGCGAGGATGACGATCCGCCGGTGATGCTTGCTGAACCCGCGCTGGCTCAGGCCGTTCGAGATACTGACCGATCTGTACGGTCGTCCCCGCTACAGAGATGCGGACCCCACGCCGCTACTGGCGCCGTTCTTCCTGCTCTTCTTCGCGATCTGCATGGGGGATTTCGGCTACGGCGCCATGCTGGTCGCGGGGGCCTACCTGATCAAGAAGCGGCTGGATGTGGCTCCGGGCGTCAAGAAGTTCATGGACCTGCTCATGCTTGGGGGCGCTGCCTCGATGGTCGTGGGCGTGCTGCTCGGTGGCTACCTCGCCATCCCGGTCGACGAGCCTCCCTCAGGTGCTCCAGAACCTACAGGTGATCGACCCGATCGAAGACGTCCAGACGTTTCTGTTGTTCGCCCTCGTGCTCGGCGTCATCCAGGTCTTCTTCGGCGTCATCCTGGCGGCGATCTACGCATTCAAGCGAGGCGACGCTGCCGTCCGCGGTATTCGATCACCTCTCGATCATCGTGCCATGTTCGGCCTCATCGCGGTCGCCGTGGTCACCGGAGACATGGTGTGGCTCGTGGCAGGCCTCGTGCTTGCCGATGGTCGCGCAGGGGCGGGCGATCACGGCCGCCTTCGGCCACAGCGAGGTCGCCGCTGTGGGACCGGGCGTTGGGGTGGGCATGGCTCGCCACGGTGGTGTGGGTCGTCGTCGCGTTCGCGGTGGGTGGCTGAACGTGGCGCTCACCGCCTTCCTGGTGCTGAGCATCGTCGGGCCCGTGGTCTCGAAGACCGTGCGCGACGGGCGGTACTGGGGATGCTGGGCGGGGCCTACGGGGTCTACGGTATGACCGGCTTCGTCGGCGACGTGCTCTCGTACCTGAGGCTGGCGGCGCTCGGGCTGTCGAGCACGCTGGTGGGATGGGTCTTCAACATCCTGGCGGGACTCGTGTGGGTTGCTGCCGCCCCGCTGTGGTCCAGCGGCGGGCTGGCGATCCTCGGTGCCGCGCTGGTCGTGGTTGCTTCTGTCGCGGTGTTCGCGGTGGGCCACGTCTTCAACGTCGTCATCAACCTGCTCGGCGCATTCGTGCACCCGGCGCGACTGCAGTTCGTCGAGTTCTTCAGCAAGTTCTACGAGGCGGGAGGGCGGCCCTTCGCCCCCTTCGCCTATAGCACCGAGAACCTCGTACTCGGCGCATCCGGCGCCGACAAGGAAGGAGGCAGTTCGTGAACGAAACGCTGCTCGGGTTGGGCGGGGTCCAGTGGGCCTTGTTGGGAGCGAGCATGGCGGCGATCCTCGCCGGCATCGGCTCGGCGATCGGCATCACCGCCGCAGCCCAGACGGCCACGGGCATCCTCTCCGAGGATGACACCAAGTTCGGTCAGCTGCTGCCCCTCACAGCGATGCCCGGTACCCAGGGTATCTACGGGTTCATCGTCGCCGTGCTCGTGATGGTGTTCTTCGACATCCTCGGCGGAAGCACAGACCTGCCGCTGTGGGCCGGCCTGTGGGCGTTCGTGGCGTGCCTGCCCACCGGCTTCCTGGGTCTGTACACCGCGATCTACCAGGGTCGGACGGCCGCAGGTGCCGCGGGAATCGTCGCTGCTGGCAAGCGGGCACCTGCGCTGGTGTTCCCGGCGCTCGTCGAGACCTACGCCATCTTCGCGCTGATCGTGACCATCCTGATGCTGATCGGCCTTCAGGCCGCCGTCGGAGGATAGGGTCTGCGGTGGCACTCGCTGACATCATCGCCCGCATCGAGGCCGACGCCCGCGCCGAGGCAGACGCCATCATCGCGGGCGCACAGGAGCAGGCCGGCGATGATCGTCGCCAGCGCTCGCGAACGGAGCGAGCGCGAAGCGGCAGCGCACGGTAGCGCACGCGCGCATCGCCGCTGCACCGTGACGCCGAGACGATCGTGGTCAGGGCCCGACTTGCCGCTCGTGACGGCGACGTCGCCGATCAGCGCGACTCTGATCGAGAGGGCGCTCGCGGCGACAGTGGAGGCGCTCGCTGCCCTTCCCGACGAGACCATACGTCGCATGGCTGGCGGCGCGCGTAGCCGAGGTCGCACAGGGCGGCGAGACGCTGTCTTTGGGCAGCGAGGACCAGTCTCGCGAAGAGGCCGTGCGCGCCGAGTTGGCGCGCATCGCAGCGGACCTGCGGCTGCAGCGAGCGTCGTCGCCCGCGCCGTTCGGGCGCGGGGCGTTGCTCGAGGGCGACCGCGTGCGCGCGACTCTATCGCTCGAGACGATCGTTGCCGACCGGCGCGACGCGCTCGAGCTCGTCGTTGCGCGCTCGCTCGCTTCCGAGGAGGCCTAGCCGGACGTGTCGTTCGTACTCGAAGAGATGAGGCTCACTCGGGACGCGATTCGCTACGGGTTCGCGGTGGGCAAGGTGCGCGTTCTCGAGACTCGCGCAGTCGACAGGCCGGCGCTCGAGCGCCTGCTGGATGCTTCGACCTTCGCCGAGCAGAAGCGCTTGCTCTCAGAGACCCCATACGGGCGCTTCCTCGAAGGGGTCGAGACCGCGGAGCAAGTCGAGCGCGCGCTCGACGAGGCGCTCGACTCGTGGTTCCGCTTCCTCAAGGACGCCGAGCTTCCTCAAGAGGTGGCCGAGTACTTCCGCGTCCAGTACGACTACAACAACCTGCGCGCGGCCGCCAAGGCACAGCTGCTGGGCGTGCCGCTCGACGGGCTGCTCACCCGGCACGGGTCGGTCCCGATCGAGGAGTTCTCGGCCGATCTTGGCGCGTTGCCCGGATCGCTCGGTGCGGTGGCGCGCTCGTTCGCGGCTCGATCGCGACGCGGACCGCTCGGCCGCCGAGACATCGCTTGCGATCGACGACGCAGTCGATGCGGCGCTCTTCGCCGAGATGCTGCGGCTCGCCACGTCATCGCAGCAGCAGCTTCCTTGTCGACTTCACGCAGACTTGCGCATCGATCTCGCGAACGTCCGCGTGCTGGTGAGGGGCGCCTCCGCCGGGCTGCCTGCCGCGCGCATCGAGGCGTCGCTGCTTCAGGGCGGGACGATGAGCGCCGAGTCGCTCGCGCCGCTTGCCGGCTCGACGGTCGCCGCAGATCGTCGAGGCCCTCGCGCGTACGGCGCGAGCTCAAGTCGCTGCCCGATACCGATCTGTCCGACGCCGGCGTGCTCGACACGGCGCTCGACTCGCTCGCGCTGCGGGCACTCGAGCGCGGCCGACGCGGGCCCATCGGCCCGGAGCCGGTCGTCGCCTACGTGCTTGCCAGGCAAAGCGAGGTCGTGGTGCTTCGAGTGCTTCTGCTCGGCCAGCTATCCGGCATCGACCCCGAGACGCTGCGCGTGCGCGTGAACGCGATAAGGGGGTAGCGAGATGGCCGGAATCGCGATCGTGGGAGACGCAGTGAGCGTTTCGGGCTTCAGGCCGTTGGGTTTTGCGACGTACGCGGTCGAGCGACCCGAACAGTCGCGCGATCTGTGGGGCGAGCTGTCGAGCGGACTGTTCGCAGTCGTGCTTGTGACCGAGCCGGTCTACGAGGCGCTCGGTGAGCTGGTGCACGAGGTGGCCGACAAGACGGTCCCCGCGCTCACCGTCATTCCCGGCGTGGGGGGCGCGGGCGGTGTGGGTGGCGCCAAGATCGAGCGGGCGATCGAGCGGGCGCTCGGCACCAAGCTCGTGTTCGGGGACGAGGAGCGGTAGCGCCGGAGGCGACTGCCGAGTGAAGTCGCGGGCGATGAGCGCCCGCACAGACGCGTAAAGGACGCATCGAAGATGGAGCAGGGACGTATCGTCAAGGTCGCGGGTCCGCTGGTGGTGGCCGAGGGTCTCGGCACCGCCAAGATGTTCGACCTGGTGCAAGGTCGGCGACGAGGGGCTCATGGGCGAGATCAT
Organism: uncultured Actinomycetes bacterium; assembly: GCA_963700665.1. Lineage (GTDB taxonomy): Bacteria > Actinomycetota > Coriobacteriia > Anaerosomatales > PHET01 > CAVPCY01. The sequence goes on along the minus strand of CAVOYK010000003.1, from coordinate 35,910 downwards.
CGAGATGCGAGGCGACCGCGCCTCGATCCAGGTGTACGAGGAGACCGAGGGCCTCGGCCCGGGCGACCCCGTCGTTCGCCACCGGTGCGCCGCTCTCCGTCGAGCTCGGCCCGGGCATGCTCGGTGCCGTCTACGACGGCGTCCAGCGCCCGCTCGACGAGCTCGAGCGGCAGACGGGCTCGTTTCTGGCCCGCGGAGTCGACGCGCCCGGGCCTGACTCGCGAGAAGCGTGTGGGAGTTCGAGGCCACGGCCAACGCTCGGTGACCGCGTCGAGCCGGGCGACATCATCGGCCTCGTGCAGGAGAACGCCGTCATCGAGCACCGCATCATGGTGCCGCCGGGAGTCAGCGGCGAGATCGTCGAGATCGCGAGCGGCGCCTACACGGTCGAGCAGCCCGTCGGCACGCTTGCGCACCGACGGCGGCGACGAGGTCCCGCTGCTGATGATGCAGACGCTGGCCGGTGCGGATTCCGCGGCCCTACGCGCAAGCAAGGTCTCGGCGACCGAGCCGCTCGTCACCGGCACGCGCGTCATCGACACGTTCTTCCCGCTCGTCAAGGGCGGCGCCGGCGTGCATCCCGGGGCCGTTCGGCGCCGGCAAGACCGTCACCCAGCACCAGGTCGCCAAGTGGAGCAACGCGCAGATCGTCATCTTCATCGGCTGCGGCGAGCGCGGCAACGAGATGACCGACGTGCTCATGGAGTTCCCCGAGCTCGTGGACCCGTACTCGGGCGAGCCGCTCATGAAGCGCACCGTGCTCGTCGCCAACACCTCCAACATGCCGGTCGCCGCGCGCGAGGCGAGCGTCTACACGGGCATCACGATGGCCGAGTACTTCCGCGACATGGGCTACGAGGTCGTGCTCCAGGCCGACTCGACGTCCCGCTGGGCCGAGGCGATGCGCGAGATCTCGGGCCGTCTCGAGGAGATGCCGGGCGAGGAAGGCTTCCCGGCCTACCTCGGCACGCGGCTCGCGGCGTTCTACGAGCGCGCCGGCAAGGTCGAGACGCTGGGTGGCCCGCTGCCGGAGAGCGCGCGATCCGCCACCGAGCTGATCGAGCACCCAGACGCCGAGTGCATCCCGCTCGTCGCGACATGCGAGCCGCGTGAGGGTCGCTGCCGCGTCGGCTCCGTGTCGGTCGTCGGGTCGGTCTCGCCGCCGGGCGGCGACCTCTCCGAGCCGGTCGTGCAGAACACGCTGCGGGTCGTGAAGGTCTTCTGGGCGCTGCAGGACACGCTCGCCTACGAGCGGCACTTCCCGGCGATCGACTGGCTCACGAGCTACTCGCTCTTCCTCGACAAGGTCGCGCCGTACTGGGAGCGAGCAGGTCTCCGCGCAGTTCCGAGGGCGCCGCGACCGTGCGATGGCGATCCTGCAGCGCGAGAGCGAGCTCGCCGAGATCGTGCGGCTCGTCGGTCTCGAGGCGCTCTCGGCCGAAGAGCAGATCCTGATGGAGACCGCCAAGTCGATCCGCGAGGACTTCCTGCAGCAGAACGCGTTTCGCGACGACGACCAGTTCACCTCGCTGGCCGAGCAGAACATGCTGCTGCACGTGATCCTGCACTTCCACGAGCGCGCGCTCGTGGCGCAGTCGCAGGGCGCGGCGCTCTCCGAGATCTTCGACGGCGCCGGTGCGCGAGCACATCGCGCGGGCGAAGTACCTGTCCGCCGAAGACGTGGCCGAGTTCGACGCCATCCTGTCCGAGATCGACACCCAGCTCGTGGGGGACGTGGCCGGACTCGGTCACTCCCACGAGTACGCGGAGGTGAGCGCGTAGCATGGCCCGCGAGTACAGACCACCCGCGACATCGTCGGCCCGCTGCTCCTCGTCGAGGACGTCGCGGGCGTCACCTACGGCGAGCTCGTCGAGCTCGAGTTCCCCGACGGCACGCTCTCGCTGGGCAACGTGCTCGAGGTCAACGACGACCTCGCGCTCGTGCAGGCGTTCCAGGGCACGCGCGGCGCCAACCCCTCGCGAGACCAAGGTCCGCTTCCTGGGCCGCGGTCTCGAAGCTCGGCGTGTCGCCGAGACATGCTCGGCCGCGTCTTCGACGGCCTTGGCCGTCCGCGCGACGACGGCCCGCAGATCGTTCCCGAGAAGCGCGTCCCGATCTACGGCCAGCCGATCAACCCGGTGGCGCGCGACTTCCCCGACGACTTCATCCAGACGGGCATCAGCTCGATCGACGGGCTGAACCCGCTCGTGCGCGGGCAGAAGCTGCCGATCTTCTCGGGCTGCGGTCTGCCGCACAATCGAGCTCGCCGCGCAGATCGCGCGGCAGGCGGCGGTGCTGGAGCGCAGCGACGATCCCACCAAGGTGGGCCCCAAGATGGAGGGCGAGTTCGCCGTCGTCTTCGCCGCGATGGGCATCACCTTCGAAGACGCCGACTTCTTCATGGAGCGAGTTTCGCTCCACCGGCGCCATCGAGCGCGCCGTGCTCTTCCTGAACCTCGCCGACGACCCGGCCGTCGAGCGCATCGCGACGCCGCGCATGGCGCTCACGGCCGCCGAGTACCTCGCGTTCGATCTCGACATGCACGTGCTCGTCATCTACACCGACATGACGTACTACTGCGAGGCGCTCCGAGAGGTCTCGGCGGCTCGCAAGGAGGTCCCGGGACGCCGAGGCTATCCCGGGCTACCTCTACACCGACCTGGCGACGATGTACGAGCGCGCCGGCCGCATCAAGGGCAAGGCCGGCTCGATCACGCAGGTGCCGATCCTCTCGATGCCCGACGACGACAAGACCCACCCGATCCCCGACCTCACCGGCTACATCACCGAGGGCCAGATCATCCTCGACCGCAACCTGCACCGCTCGGGCATCTATCCCGCCGGTCGCCGTCCTGCCGTCGCTGTCGCGCCTCAAGCAGAAGGGCATCGGCCCGGGCAAGACGCGCGAGGACCACGCCGACCTGTCCAACCAGCTGTTCGGCGCGTACGCGCGCGGCATCCAGGCCAAGGAGCTCGTCGGTCATCCTGGGCGAGGCGGCGCTCTCCGACACCGACCGGCCTACGTGCGCTTCGCCGACGACTTCGAGCGGCGCTTCATCGCGCAGGACGCGCACGACGAGCGCAGCGTGGAAGAGACGCTGAAGCTCGGGCTGGGAGCTCGTGGCGCTGCTGCCGAGGACCGAGCTCAAGCGCATCAAGGACGAGTTCGTCGAGAAGTACCTGCCAGCGGAGGTCTCGGACTATCGTCCCGGCATCGACGACGCCAACATGACGCCGGGGATGCCGGCGGCGCGGGGCAGCGAGGTAGACGAGTGAGCAGGTTCGCCGGATGAGCGAGGGGCTTCTCATAGCCGCCGCACTGCTTGGCGTCGCTTTGGCGGTGCAGGTCGCTACGCGCGCACGTACGCGCGTAGCGCGACCCGCTCGACCAAGGTCGTGTGGGGCGTCAACATCGCCCTTCTGGCGCTTCTGCTCGTCGGCCTTGTCTACTACGCGTTGTGCGGGGGTGGGCTGACGTGGCCATCCGAGTGAGCCCCAATCGCATGGAGCTGCTCAAGCTTCGCCGCCGAGCCGACACGGCGCAGCGCGGCCACAAGCTGCTCAAGGACAAGCTCGACGAGCTGCTCAAGGAGTTCATGGCGCGCATCAGCGCGAACCGCCGGCTTCGCAGCGATGTCGAGGCCGAGCTGCTCTCCGGCTACGCGCAGCTCGCGCTCGCCCGCGCCGAGGCCGGCTCGCCGGTGATCGCGCAGGCGCTGCTTGCGGAGAGCCCGCGGACCTGGTGACCGCGACCGAGAAGAACGTCATGAGCGTGCGCGTGCCGGTCTTCTCGTTGGAGCCGGTGTCCCACGGCGCCGCCGGGTACTCGCTCGCCACCACCCCCGCGGTGCTCGACGGCGGCCTCGAGCAGCTCAGCGCGGTCTCCGCACGCCTGGTCGAGCTCGCCGAGCGTGAGAAGGCCATCGAGCTGCTCGCAGCCGAGATCGAGACGACGCGACGGCGCGTCAACGCGCTCGAGTACGTGCTGATCCCGCAGCTCCTGGGCGCGGTGCGCGACATCCGGATGAAGCTCGACGAGGCGGAGCGCAGCGACCGCACGCGGCTGATGAAGGTCAAGCAGATGATCGAGGAGCAGGCAGAGTAGCCCGCACAGCCCTCGACCCATCGTCGTTGGGAGCGACCGGCCGATGAGCGGCACCGACCACGCGTTCAGCTCCGCCGGAGTACCGGTCTGGATGGGCTCGTTCGAGATCGTGGTGATCGGGGCGTCGTTCGGCGGGCCGGCCGCCGTGGAGCGCGTGCTCGGCGAGCTGCCGGCTGACTTCCCTCCACCCGTGGTCGTCTGCCAGCACATGACCGCGGGGCACACGGCGCAGTGGGCCCAGCTGCTCGACAGCCGATGCGCCCTGCGCGTGCGCGAGGCGAAGAACAACCGGCGGCTCGAACCGGGGTACGTCCACATCGCGCCGGCCGGGCGGCATCTGTCGCTTCATGTGCGGCCGCCGATCGCACGGCCGCGCTGATCCGCCTCGACGCAGACTTCGCCGACTCGCTGCACGTGCCGTCGATCGATCTGATGTTCTCCTCGGCAGCCCAGGTGTTCGGGAGCCGGACGCTGGCGCTGCTGCTGACCGGCATGGGAAGCGACGGGGCGACCGGCACGCTTGCGATCCGGCGTGCGGGCGGCCACACCCTGGCCGAGTCGGAGCAGACCGCGGCGTCGTACAGCATGCCGGGTGCGGCGGTGGGGCTGGGGGCGATCGTCGAGACGCTGCCGCTCGAGCAGCTGGCCCGCCGCGACGGTCGAGCTGGGTTCACGACGGTAGCGAGCGGCGCTACGAAGTCTGTCCGGTGAAGTTGAAGCTCGCCAGCAGAATCCCCGGCACGAGCGAGGCCCCTTCCTCGGTGCCCACGAACCTGCGCTCGGCGGTCACGCCCTCGCAGCCGCCGAGCGCTTCGACGGCGCTTTGGGTGAACCGCAGATTCTTGAGCGGTGAGGTGAGCCTGCCGTCCTCGATCATGAAGGTCCCGTCGCGCGTCATGCCCGTGAGCGTGACCGGCACCGGGTCCTCGACGTTGACGTAGTGGAACCGGGTGACGTAGACGCCGCGCTCAACGCTGCCGATCAGCTCGTCGAGTGTCGCATCGCCCGGCAGCATCTCGATGTTGAGCGGCATCGGCCCCCAGCTGTTGGGGGCGGGCAGCGCGTGGCCGGTGTTGGCGCGCCCGGTCTGTGCTGCCCAGTACGAGTCGGTCACCGGGTTGGCCGCCACGCCGCGATCGATCAGCGCGACGCGCTGCTTGGGTACGCCCTCGTAGTCGAAGGTCGCGCCCATCGCGAGCGGGGAGAACGCGTCGTCGACGATGGTCACGAGCTCGCTCATCACCTTGTCGCCCAAGTGGTTGCTCATGAACGAGCGGTCTTCCGCGTACGCCTTGGCCGAGAAGCCCATGTAGCCGAGGAAGTCCATGATGTCGGCGACGGCCTCGGGGCCGAGCACCACGCGGTAGGAGCCGGGATCGAGGTCGACCGGGTTGGCCGAGCGAACGGCAAGCTCGGCGGCCTCACGCCGAGTGCCGCGGGATCGAGGCCGCTCTGGTCGGTGCCGAGGTAGCTCGCCCAGCCGCTGCCGGCGTCGTTCATCGACAGCACCGTGGCCTGCACGCCGGTGGTCGCCATGCCGGTGTCGACGCCCTTGCTGTTGGCGACCGCGATCACGTGCGAGCCCATCCGAACCTTGCCTGCGGCCATGAGGTCTCGGTCTGTGCGAGGACTCGACGATCGCGCGAACGGCCTCGGCGCGCGCGCTCGCGTCGAAGCCGAGCGCTGCGCTGCGGAGCGCGGTCGAGGATCTCGACGGGCGCCGGCTCGGGCAGTCCGGGAAACGCGGGTCTTCGGGCGCGATGCTGGCTGCCGCGACGGCTGCGTCGCAGCAGGCGGCGATCGACGCGTCGTCGATCCGGTTGGTGCTCGCCACACCGACGCGCGTGCCCAGCACGGCGCGCACGCTGATCTGCGCGTTGTCCTCGGCGACGTTCTGGTTGATGCGGTTGTTGGCGAAGCGTGTGAGAGCGCTGTGCTCGACCGAGACGAGCGCCTCGGCCTCATCGGCCTCCGTCAGCGAGACGGCGCAGCGTGCGAGCTCTCGGGCCTGCTCTGGCGTCATCATCTAGCGTCCCACCCCCACCGACACGCCGCGGAACCTGGCGGGCGCGGCGCCGTGCGCCACGTGCGCGACCTGCATCGGCTCGCCCTTTCCGCAGTTGGGCAGCCCCCAGACGCGCCAGTGGTCCTTCGAGCAGACCGCGTCGCACGATGCCCAGAACTGCGGTGTGATGCCGGTGTAGTTGGGCATGCGGACCATGCGGCCGAGTCTCCCGCCCTTGATCTCCCAGCCGATCTCGCATCCGAACTGGAAGTTCAGGCGCTTGTCGTCGATCGACCACGAGTTGTTCGTCTCGACGTAGAGCCCTTCGCCCGTATCGGCGATCAGGTCGTCGAAGTCCCACGTGCCCGGCTCGAGCGAGACGGTGGTCATGCGCACGAGCGGGATGCGGTTCCAGCCATCCGCGCGCATGCAGCCGTTGCTGGTGCGCCCGATCGCAGGCGCGGTCTCGCGCGACGTGAGCAGCCCGGTGAGCAGGCCGTGCTTGACGATGTAGTCGCGTTGCGCCGGCACGCCCTCGTCGTCCCACCCAAAGCTGCCGAGAGACCCCGCGACGGTCGCATCCGCCGTCACGGTGACCTTGTCCGAGCCGTAGACGAGCGTGCCGACGTCGCGCAGGCCCACCCAGCTGGTCCCGGCGAACGCCGCCTCCTCGCCGAGCACTCGGTCGAGTTCCGTGGGGTGCCCGATCGATTCGTGGACCTGCAGCGCCATCTGGCTGCCGTCGATGATGAGGTCGACGGTGCCGCTGTCGCACTCGGGGGCACTCAGGAGCGCCGCCGCCTGCTCGGCGACGCGCGCAGCCTGCCCGAGCAAGTCGAGGCGAAGGACGTACTCCCAGCCGGCCTGCTCCCAGCCTCCGCCGTGCGAGTTGGGGTAGGAGCGGCTCACGACCTCGCCGTCCTTGACGGCGTAGGCCACGATGCCGGCGCCCGACTCGATCCAGGACTGCTCGGTGAAGGCGCCGTCCGTGGAGCCGAACCACTTGCGCTCGCGGTAGAAGCCGCAGTGGGCCTTGGTGATGGTGACCGCGGCTTCGGCGCGCATCGCTTCGTCGGCTGCCGACGAGCAGCGCCAGCTTGTCTTCGAGCGGGACGGCGAACGGGTCGATCGCACACGGTCCGCTCCACGTGCCGGTCGCGGGCGCGACCGGGGCCAAGCGCACCGGCTCGCCTGCGACCATGCGCCGATGCCCGGGCGATCGCGACGGCCTGTCGCGCGACGCGCGCGGCCTCCTCGGCGGTGACCTCGCGTGACGCCGCGAATCCCCACGCGCCGTCGGCGAGCACGCGCACGCCGAGACCGAAGCTGTCGGCGCGCTCGACCTGCTCGACGCGCCCGGTGGCTATCTGGATCTCTTCTCGCGACGAGTCCACGACGCGCGCGTCGGCGTACTCGGCTCCCGCGAGGCGGGCAGCGTCGAGTGCTGCTGCGATGATGTCTCTCAAGCGCCCCCCTGCGTTCAGATGTCGTGCTCGGCGTCATGCCCCCAGCGTGGCGCGCGAGTACTCCCCATCACTGCCGAGACCCTACCGCTTCGAGCGGCCCCGCTGTCCCGCCTGAAACGACAACGCCTGCCAAGTGGGCAGGCGTGCGGTGGATCTTGATATGCCCCCGGCTGGCTACCGCCCGACCGAGTTGAGCGCCGACGACGTGCTCTTGACGGCACCGCGGATGGGCGCCGTGCGGTACGACCAGGCGTAGCGGCGAGCGCCAGCGAAGTCGCTGCGGTCGGCGAGCTTGGAGATCTTGACGAAGTCACCGGTGCGCGGTGCGTGGAGATAGTAGCCGCCGCCGATGAACATCCCCACGTGATGGATGGGGGAGCCGAAGAAGACCGCGTCGCCGGGCTGCAGGGCGCTGGCGGCGACCTTCTCGCCGAGCCGGAACTGCGACCCGGAGTAGTGCGGCAGATTCGACGCCGTGCTGGCGGAAGACGTAGAGCATGAGGCCGGAGCAGTCGAAGCCGCTGGGCTTCTCGCCGCCCCACAGGTACGGCACGCCGTGGTAGGCGAGCGCCGTCTCGACCGGGCTACCCGGCTCTACGACGATGCCCTTCTTGTTGGCACCGGAGAGGACCCCGGCCAGCAGCGCGGACTCCTCGGTCTGACGACGAGCAGCCTCGCTGTCGAGGAACTCGACGATGTCCTTCTGCGCCTTGTCGACCATGTCCTGGCGCTCTTGGATGCGCAGCATGATCTCGAGCTGGCGGGCCTTGAGCTCGAACTCAAGCGACTCGGCGACGGCCTGCGTCGTCTTGAGCTCCTCGACTTGGCTCTCGAGAAGCTCCTTCTGGCCGTTCAAGGATGCGGCGATGTCGGCGTCGGCGATGCCGATCGTGTTGAGGAACTTGACGCGCGCCATGAAGTCGGAGACCGACTTGGAGTCGAGCAGGACCTCGATCGTGGCAAGCGATCCGTCGCGGTACATCGAGCTCGCACGCTGGCCGAGGATGTCGGCCTGCATCTCGTAGGCCAGCTGTGCTTGCGTGAGATCGCCCTGAGCGACGCCGACGCGCGTCTTCATCTCGCCGAGCCGGTCGACGGCCTCGTTGTACGCCTCGGAGGCGATCTCGAGCTCGCGGTCGAGCGCGTCAAGCTGCGCCATGAAGTCGTCGAGGCGCTTCTGCTTTGCGGCCAGCTCCTTGCGGAACTGCGCGACGCGGGGGTCTTCGGGAACCGTGATCTCGGAGTTCGATGCAGGTGGCCGGGTGTGGGTCGCTGCAGGGGGAGTGGTGACCTTTGGCGCGGTATGCGTGGCGGTGGGAACGCCGTAGGCCGGGACAGCACGAAAGCAGCGCGACGGCAACCGTCAGCGCCGCGACTCGCCGCACCCGATGTGCGGTCGATCCGTTGCCCATGTACCTGCCCTTCATTGCCGGTGGACTCCTCTGGCGAAAATCCCTGTATATCCATTACCGCGTTTCGCCGAAAAACACGAGTCCAGCTGGTCATTCTACACCGAATCTCCAGGTGCCGCGACCCGCTCGGCGTTGCGTTTCTTACCGCGCATGAATATGCAAACGCGGTGCCGTTGTTGGTTATCGGCAAAAAGGCTTCACAGAAGTAGTCCTCTGGTAGCTCAGCGACTATGCACTTGCCGCACAAGAAGATGCGTTCTGGGCTTCGGCGGCCCAAATGGGAATAGAGAAAGGGTGCCCATGCCGCGGCAAGACCGCGACAGACACGCACGCATCTCGGGGGAGGTGTTGGGCATGTTTCATGCGCCCATTCCGGTTCTCATCATCTTTGGCACTCTCATCATCGTGTCGCTCGTCGTGATACTCGGTTTGACCGTCTCCTTCTTGGCGGCGCCGTTCGTTGCGATCTACGAGGACCTGTTCGGCTACAACAGCCATCACGGCGTGCACGCCTGAGTGGCTATCTCGACGCATCACCGTAGTGAGTGAGCGCCTGCTGAACCGCGTACTCTGAGGCGATCTGCTGCTCCTCCTCGGCCGACTTGACCGGGGTGATGGTGAGCGATCGGCCGTCGGTCGTGATGCTGAACTCGCTGTCCACCGTCGCGCCGATCAGCTCGAGGATCGGTTTGTCGATGATGAGTGCGCGGCTGTTGCCGTGTCGAACGAGCTTCTTGAGCATGGCCGGACCTCCTTCCGAGTGAGACTTGTACGCGTACAGGATATACGAAAGGTATACATCAGACGTGCGGGACGACGGATTCCCGATTCCACGAAGCGGGCGCGAGCAAGCCCTCACAGCAGGTTGCGTGTCGATGTGGTTGCCTGCGTGAAGGTGGGTATGTTACTTTGTGCGTCCGCCGCGAGGCGAAGTTGAATATTGCGGGGTGGAGCAGTCTGGTAGCTCGTCGGGCTCATAACCCGAAGGTCACAGGTTCAAATCCTGTCCCCGCGACCAGTAAATACGCAGGTCAGACATGGTAAACGTGTCTGGCCTGTCTTGCTTTGAGTTCCTCCATGCCGCGACGTGGTCGAGCGGATACGACTACGTGACGGTGAAGTAGGAGGCGCGACGAAGAGCGTCGACGAGCGTCCGGTCGCGTCCGGCTGAAGGATGGACGAACACCCAGTTCAGACGCTATCTTTGTCGCCTGGCACCACGCGTTGCGCGAACGGAGAGTCACATGCAAAGACGGGGAGTGGTGCTGATTGCCGGCGCGCTGTTCGCGCTGCTCTTGTGCGCGCATCCCGCCGCCGCTTTCGCTGAGACCGTCGACGTCTACGAGCCCGACGACACACCAGCCACGGCCAAGCCGATAGCCGCAGGCGAATACCAGGCTCGCATCTACGCCGGGGGCTACGACTACATCCGGATCGACGCAATCGCGGGCCATGCGTATCGGGTGGACGTGGCGCTGCTCGAGCAAGGCGCCTACGAGTACCTGACCCCCGTGTTGCTCGATTCTGCCCAGACGGTCCTCGCGTTTGATTCCGTCACGTATCCCTGGCCGCGGGCTCTGGAGTTCGTCGCCTCGGCAGACAGCGCCTACTACGTGCGAATCGATGGCTCGTGGCTGGGAGGGGACTCAAGGCAGTACAGCATCAGACTCACCGATGTGCCGCACAGCACCGTTGAAGGCACCGTCCGCGACATGGGAACGGACGACCCGCTCGGCGGCATGAAGGTCGAACTGTACCTCCACCCCAACGACTCGGGGAGTCTGCCGACGCTGCTCGAATCGAAGCTGACCGATGGCTCCGGGCACTACTCGTTCCAGATCGACTGGCCGAGCCAGTACATCGTACGTTTCAGCGATCCGAGCGGGCAGCGGGTGTTCGAGTACTACGGGGGGCGAGTGAGCCACTACGCAGCCACTCGGATCAACGTCCAGGCGGGAGAGACCTACGTTGCCGACGGGAGTCTCGGCAGGCCGTGGAGCATCGACGCCGTAGTCAGGGACGCTGCTACGGGCGAACCGGTTCCGGGTGCCCGGGTCACCACGTTCCAAGACCCGGCCGAGCTCGCCGCGATTTGGACCAAGGAGGCCGTCGCAGACGGGTCGGGCCGCGTCACCATCGGCGGCCTTGATCCGCACTTCCCCAGCCGGATCCGCCTCATCGACCAGTCGGGGCTTCGCCGCGAGCAATGGGTCGGCGCCGCACTCGACCGCTTGGACGCGCTCGACGTCTACGCCAGCGCGGGAACCACTCGGACCGCCGACATCATCATGTACACCGGCGGAACGATCGCCGGCCAAGTCACCGAGGAGGGCTCCGGGACGTCGATACAGAACGCAGCCATCGAGGTGTGGCGACTGGTCGCTGGCTCGTGGAAGCAGATTCTGAGTGTGTCTGCGAACCAGAGCGGGGTCTTCTCGGCCAAGCGCCTGGTGCCGGGGCTGTATCGCGTACAAGCCGCCGACCCTGCGGGAACGCACCGCACCGAGTGGTGGAACGATGCGTTTTCCGCGCAGGCGGGGCAAGACGTATTGGTGTCAGATGACGCAACGAGCGTAGTGGACGTCGCTCTGTCGGGTGACGTGAGGCCGCCGGTGACGACCGCGTACTATCCCGTGCAGTGGGTGCAGGGCCCGGTGACGGTGGAGCTCACCGCCACGGACGACCTTTCGGGGGTCGACCGCATCGAGTACGAGCTGCCGGGCGACTCGGCGCCGCGTCTCTACGGAGGTCCGTTCGTGCTTGAGTCGCCGGGCCTCACACGGGTCCGGTACTGGGCGACCGACGCTGTGAGCAACGTGGAGACGCCTCGGGAGGCGGCGGTCCGCATCGACAATCAGGGACCGGGCACGATCCACGACGCGGTGGAGTCCTACGAGCAGTCCGCGACGATCCGCATGGCGGCAGGCGATGCGCTTTCGGGCGTCGCGTCGATCTATTCGGCACTGGACGGCGCGGCTCCGACAGCCGAGCCCATGACGCTTGCGACGCGCACGATCGCGACAGCCGGTTCTCATCGGCTCGACTTCTGGTCGGTGGACAATGCGGGCAACCTCTCGGCGCCAACCACTCTGAGATTCCTCGTCAGCTGGCCGACGACATCCACGGTCGACACGCGTTCGACCGTAATCAGCGCTGGCGCGACGCTCACGCTGCGGGGCCACGTGAGCAGCGGCGGGAGCGCTTGTGGCGGGTTGTCCGTCCGGCTCGAAGAGTCCACTGACGGGCGGAGCTTCCGCGATACTGGAGCGAGACGAGTGACGGATGCCTCTGGCAGGTTTGCCTTCGCGGTCAGACCCTCCTCGAAGCGCTTCTATCGGATGAGCTTCACTGGGGCTACGGGTTTGAGGTCGTCTCGGACCGGAGTCGTTGCAATCACTCCCAAGGCCCGTCTCTCCAGACCGAGCGCTCCTATTTCGGTTCTGCGTCGCCAGCGGTTCACCGTTCGTGGCTACCTGTCACCCCGGCACCGCTCCGGTGCCTACGTCGTCAAGTTGTACTGCTATCGCCTTGAGGGCAAGACCTGGGTCTTGCGTTCATCGAAGCGCGTGCGAGTCTCCAACAGCGGGTCTGCGTCGAAATACTCGGCACGGCTTGCTTTGCCCTCTCGGGGTTCGTGGCGCATACGGGCGTACCACGCCGACTCGGGGCACGCATCAAGCTGGTCGTCGGTCCGGTCGATCAAGGTGAGGTAGCCGAGCATGGAGTGGCTAGACACAGGGTCCTCGCAGCGCCCGAGAAGTGCGCCAAGGAAGCGTGGCATGACGGCTGCGGCTATCGCGCCGCGTGCGTGTTGGCGATGCTCCTTGCCACGGGCACTTCGACTCGAGCCGATGCGGCAGGATCCGCGCCCCAAGCGGTGCCGGGCGGGGCGTCGGCGCTCGCGGTCGGTCCGCTCACCGTTGGTGGCACCCTCCACAACGTCAAAGGAGAGCCCCTCCCAGGAATCCTGACGAGCCTGTTCAGGTGGAACGGCTCTGACTGGGCGCACGACTATCTCACGATGCGCACGACCACGGCAGCCGACGGGTCGTACGCGTTCGTGGTGCCTCCCGGCCTGTATCTGGTCGGTTTCGGCGTTCACGGTGCGAACTCGTCGGGTGGAATCCTCTACCGGGCCGAGTACTTCAGCGGTGCGCTCGACAGGACGACGGCGACATCGGTCGAAGTGACCAGCGCTCCGGCCGCGTCGGTGGACGCCACGATGCACGCGTACCCGACCATCGAGGGATACGTGGTAGCGCGGCCCACCGGCGAGGGGATCTCACACGTCACATTCGAGGTGTCCTCGTACGACGAAGACGCTGGCAGTTGGGTCGAATACAGGACGGGCACATCAAGCAGCAGCAATGGCTACTACCGCATCGGCATGCCGCCAGGGCGCTACCGCGTCCGCTATGTGCGCACTCCCGACTACGACAGCATCTACTACCCTGACGCGACGGACTTCGCCGATGCGGAGGACTTCGTGCTCGAGTGGGACGAAGCGAGGTCGCTGGGCAACACAGGCCTGTGGCGGCGCACGTCGATTCGCGGCGTGCCGCGCTCCTCGGGTCCTTCCGGCTACAACCCTCCCGACGCGAGGCTGATGCTTTACAAGAAGCAGGGTCCTGACTGGGCTCTCGAAGCCATGTCCGAGTTGCCGCCACGCGCTCCGGAGGCGGGATTCAAACTCGCAGGCTCGTTCGAAGGTACGTACAGGATAGTGGTCGAGGGCAACAGCCCGAACTACCGTGACTTGGGCTATCCCTCGGGAGTTGATCTGGAGACCGCGGAGGACATCGTCGTCTCTCGGGGTCTCGTCTACGACCTCGAGTTCCCCCTCGAGCCCGTGTGGGGGTCGATAGCGGGCACGGTCACGGTGTCACCGGATGGCACGCCAGCGGGGGGCAGGGAAGTGTCGTTGCGTCTGGTCAGGGCAGTGTCTCCCAGCACGTGGCCCCCGCCTACTGTCGACACGACCGTGACGGCAGCAGACGGCACCTACTGCTTCCCGCGAGTCGAGCCGTCTCCGGATCGGTTCAGCGGCTATGCGTTCCGCGTCGTGGACCCGACCGGCTACTGCGCACCCAAGTCTGAGGGCGTGGGCTCGAACTCCGTCATCGATCCAGCGGCCGTCGTGCCGGGTACGCGCACCACGCGTGACATCACCACGTACGTCGCTGGCAGATACGTGGGAACCGTGCTCGAGCAGGGCACGGGCAAGCCACAGCCCGGGATGACGGTCAGCTTCAGGAACTGGTGGAGCGACACGACCTACACGACGACGACGCGGTTCGACGGCAAGTTCGACTCAGGTCCCGTGGCGCCCTGCAACGACGAGCAGAAGCTCCCCGGCACGTACTACGTGGTCAGCGTCACCGACCCCGCCGGCGTATCGCAGCTGATCACCCCAAGCGACGTCTTCAGCAACCCCATCACCGAGGGTCAAACGCGCGAGCTGCTACTCGAGATGGTGAAGGTCGCCAAGGACACGGCCGCGACATTCTCCACGTACTCGAAGACATGCGGTTGGGGCTCGCAGACGACGCTTTCGGGGAGCCTGAAGACGGCCCAGGGCGAAGCCGTCGGCGGTGCGTCCCTGACAAGTGAGTACTCCTACGACGGGAAGACATGGAAGCCGCTTGGCACACCCTCCACCGGTCCGGACGGGTCCTTTTCCCTCACGGCGAAGCCGGTGAGGATCACCTACTACCGCGTCAAGTACGCCGGCTCGCCATTCGCCTACGTCGGCTGTGTCAGTCGGACCGTGAAGGTGACGCCCTACGCCTATTTGTCGTCACCCAGCGTTCCGTCCCACGCGCACAAGAACCGGACGTTCAAGGTCACTGGCAGCCTCAAGCCAAGGCATTCGGGGTCTCGGGTCGTGAGGCTGTACTGCTATCGAAGTGAGAGGGGCAAGTGGGTCCTGCGGAAGTCTTTGTGGTGCTCGCTCACGAGCACGACGACTGGTAGCCGCTACACCGCCTCTGTGAAGCTGCCCTACCGGGGGACCTGGCGGATGCGCGCCTACATCGCGGGTGACTCGGTGCACGCGAGCACGTGGTCCCCGGCTCGCTCGCTCAGGGTGTACTAGCGGCTGCATTCTGCCACTATCGGGCGGGCGCAACCGCGCGGGCATGCTGGGTGCCGGCTCGGCCGGGCGCGTTACGCCAGCTGTCGTCGGCTGCCTATGCCTCGCGAAGCATCGCCACGAGTGCGGCGGGATTCTCGACGTGGAAGACGACGAGAGCCGTCTTGCTGTCCGGGGTCGATGTCGACCGCATCTGCCAGATGTTGATGTTCGCGTCCGCGATCGCCGAGGCCAGATCCAGCAAGGCACCCGGGCGGTTCTCAAGCTCGGCGCAGACGACGTCCGAGAGAACGACGTCGGCACCCATCTCTCTCAGCACAGACTCGGCGGCCCAGTCATCGCTCGTGATCAGGTAGAACTCTCCGTTGGCATCGTTGTCGTACGCCTCGACGGAGCGGATGTCGACCTTCTTGTCACTCAGGGCCCTGCAGACGTCCCTGAGAAGGCCGACCCGCGTCGGCATCGTCGCGAGCAACTCGGACTGCTTCCAGACGTTCTCCATCTTCGCCCTCCGGCTTTCGTCTATCAGCGTTCTCGGACCGTCGTGCGTCGTTGCGGCTTGTGACCCGCCTACTCCCGTGTTTGGGTGCGAGCGGCCCTACACGAGTCTTCGTCTGGCGATCGCCGAGACTGCGATCCCGATGCCGATCGCGGCAGCAAGGGCACCCGCCACGGTGCGCACGAGCGCTGACGGCGTCGCGACCGCTATGCCGGCGAACGCCCACACGAACACACCCGCGAACACGCAGTCGCCTTGGCGCGCGAGGCCCGCGAATGCGAGCACGGCGCCCACGACGAGCACCACCACACCCCACCACTCAAGCGGGATTCCCCAGCCACTCCACTGCGCGGCGTACAGCGCGCTCGATATGTTGGCGATCGTGGCAACCGAGATCCAGCCGAGGTAGACGCCGAGCGGTGCTCGGACCGCCCAGCGCTCGAGCGCCGGTGGGGGCTCGGGGCGGTTGTTGCGGGCGATCAGATAGGCCGTGACGAGCGATGCCAACAAGACGAGCATCACCGGAACGGTCCAGTAGATGTTGAGCGACTGCCACAGCAACAGCCACACGACGTTGGCCACGCTCGAGACGATCAGGGGCCAGGCAAGGCGGTCGGGCAGCACGTCATCGGCCAGGTGCCCGACGAACTGCGCGATCGAGTAGGCGAGCAGCCCGAGGTAGATCACGCCCCAGATGGCGAAGACGTAGCCGGCCGGCGTGACGAGCGTCGGATAGATCGCCGAGACCTCGCCGGTACCTCGGCCGAAGAACGGCAGAGCGTTGGCAAGGACGTTCATGACGATCGTCCCCACCACAGCCGCAGCGACGACGATGCGCAGGCCGGTCTCTGGGTCGTACGGTTGCGCGCGTGGCGGTCACAGGCTATCCCCTCGTTGTCGGATGCATACACGGGTCATGTACCCGAGGAAGGCGTCCGACAGCGCTACAAGGGGTAGCTAGCGCTCTTCAAGCGGCACGTACGCGTGGCGCGGCGACACGCTCTTGTAGCCCGGGCGGATGATCTTTCCGCCGTTGGCAAGCTCCTCGAGCCGGTGTGCGCTCCAGCCCACGACGCGCGATATCGCGAACAGGGGCGTGTACAGCTCGGCGGGGATGTCGAGCATCCGGTAGACGAACCCGGAGTAGAAGTCGACGTTCGCGCTCACGCCCTTGTACACGCGGCGCTGCGCCGAGACGATCAGTGGCGCGATGCGCTCGACGCGGGCGTGCAGCGCGAACTCCTCCAAGTAGCCCTTCTCGGCGGCGAGTTGTTCGGCGTAGCCTCGCAGGACCACGGTGCGCGGGTCGGAGACCGAGTAGACCGGATGCCCCATCCCGTAGACCAGGCCGGTCCGGTCGAACGCCTCTTTGTCCAGAACGCGGTGCAGGTAGTCGGCGATCTGCTCGTCGTCCTCCCAGTCGGTGACCACGGAGCGAAGCTCGTCGAACATCTGGACGACCTTGAGGTTCGCGCCACCGTGGCGCGGTCCCTTGAGCGAGCCGAGAGAGGCCGCGATCGAGGAGTAGGTGTCCGTGCCGGTCGACGAGACCACGTGGGTGGCGAACGTGGAGTTGTTGCCGCCGCCGTGCTCGGCGTGCAGCACGAGCATCATGTCGAGCACGAGCGCCTCGAGCTCGGTGAACTCGCTGTTGGGGCGCAACATGTGCAAGAAGTTCTCGGCGGTCGAGTACTCGGGCTCGGGCCGGTGGATGACGAGGCTTTGGTCGAAGAAGGCGTCGAGATAGGACTGGTAGGCGTAGACGGCGAGCATCGGGAACTTCGCGATCAGGTGCAGGCTTTGGCGCAAGACGTTGCGCGTCGAGGTGTCGCTGCCTTCGGGGTCGAGCGTGTAGAGGGCGAGGACGCCGCGCATCATCGCGTTCATCGTGTCGCGGCTCGCCATGCGAAGGATCCCGTCGTGGATGAAGTCACGCGGCATCTTGCGCATCTCGGAGATGTAGGCTTCGAACTCGGCGAGCTGCTCGCGGGTGGGCAGCTCTCCGAACAGCAGGAGGTAGGCGGTCTCCTCGAAGCCGTGCTGACCGCCGGCCACGAAGCCGTTGACCAGGTCGGTGACCTCGATACCGCGGTAGTACAGCTGACCCGGCGCGGGGACCGCCTGGTCGCCTTCGACTGCGGTTCCGACGACGTCGCCGATGCGCGTGAGCCCGGCCAGCACGCCCTTGCCGGTCTGGTCGCGAAGCCCTCGCTTGACGTCGTACTCGACGTAGAGCGACGGGTCGACCGGGCACATCTGCTCGGCGATCCCGGTCCAGTTGTCGAGGACGGTGTCTCGGCCGCTTGGGACGCCCAGTGGCGCCTGTGGCACCGTAGTACTGTCGTTGTTCGCCATGGAGTTCCTTTCGTCTGCGAGGGTCCAGGTCAAGAGCCGCAGTGTGGACACCGTCGCGGTTGCGCTCTCTGGAAGCTACCCGAAACCCGCTGCGCGGCAGGCGATTCGAGTGGTCTGTCTCGTCTGGAATTGCCTAGTTTACCGCACATCGAGCCAGTGGCCCCGGATTGGGCGGGCAACCGGGAGCCCCACCCTTCTGAACTTGCCTTGCGCGGCCGAGACGTCTGGAAGATGATGGCTTGGTCCGGCCGACTCGGCGGCGGGGGGACCCTGTATGGTTTCGTCGCGAAACGCATGCCCTAGCATCCCGGGTGCGAAGGAGTCGTCATGACGTTTTGGAGCAGCTACTGGTGGCCAGCCGTGACGGCGCTGATCGGCTTCGTCTACGTCGGGCTGCTGCTGATTCAGTGGTACCGCCGGCGCCAGCCGCACCAGCTGGCGTGGGCGTTCGGGTTCTTCCTCTACGGCGCGGCCGCCGCGATGGAGTGGTACTCCGAGTACACGCAGAACTGGGACCCCACCGTGTATCGGATCTACATCGTCTTCGCGGCTTCGATGGTGGGGTTCCTCGGGTTGGGGACGTTGTACCTCGTGGCGAAGAAGCGCATCTGGGGCCACCTGTACCTTGCGTTCAATCTGGTCATGATGTCGGTCTTTCTGTGGGGCGCCTTCACCGTCGAGCTCGACTACGCAGCGCTTCAGCCCGGCATCGTCGTGGGTGGGGCGGGCCTGGGGCCGAGCGGGTCGTTCCCACGAATCTTGTCGCTGGTGTTCAACATCCCCGGGACGCTTCTGTTGCTGGGGGGTTCGGCCTGGTCCGTCGTCAAGTTCTGGCCCAAGAAGCAGTACCGCTATCGCGCGTGGGCCAACGTGCTGATCTTCGTGGGCACGCTGTGCATCGCGTTTGCCGGGTCGATGGCGCGCGCCGGGGTCACCGAAGGGCTCTACTTCGGTGAGATGATCGCGAGCGCGATCCTGCTTGCCGGGTTCTTGATGGCGAGCACGCTCGAGAAGGGCGCGCAGAACATACGGGCCGCGCGCCGGGAGCAGGGCGCAGCTGCGGGCTGACGCCTCGCAAGTGGATGGCCGTGCTGTTCCGCGCCGGTGTGGGCCCGAGCGGGTCCGGCCTCGCCCAAGCTCCGTGCGCCAGCGCCCCCCCGAGCTGCCGAGGCTTGGACGGACCGGCCACGAGCTCTCCTCTCAGCGACTGAGGAGATGGCACCCTCCGCGCCCGTGGCCACTGGCCCCTGCCCGCAACATCTGTCGGTACGATTGCGTAGTGTGGACGCTGGCGGTACACGGAAATGGTGGCTCCAGCGCTTGTGGATGAGAGGGGTGACAGCGGTGTCTGAAGGCGCTTCTCGCAGGCCCGCTGCGCGCCGCACGCGGCTCGACGCCGAGCAGGTCCGCGCGATCGCCGAGTGCATCGCGGCGGGGGAGCGCCACGTCGACGTGGCCGAGCGCTTCGGTGTCTCGGTCGAGACCGTCGGCGCGATCAAGAGCGGCAAGCGGTGGTCCGAGGCGGTCGACGACGACCTGCGTGCGAGGATGCGGGCACCATCGGGCGGCACGGCACTGGACGTCGAGGCCGCGCGACGCGTCATGGCGGCGCTCGAAGCCGGGAAGAGCGGCCGCGCGATCGCCGAGGAGTTCGGCATCAGCCCCAGCCTGGTCAGCGCGATCAAGCACGGGCGAGCGTGGGCCGAGCTCGACCCCGAACTTCCGGCTCGGCTCGCCGCGACGCCGCGCCCGGGAAAGGCCCTCTCCGCCGAGCAGGTCGCTCGGATCAAGCAGCGACTCGCCGAGGGGCACTCTTCGCGCAAGGTCGCCTCTGAGTTCGGGATCTCGGCGTCGACGGTGCTCTCCATCGCGCAGGGCAAGACCTGGTCGCACGTCGAGCCGAAGTAGGTCAGGGCAGCGCGTCGACGCGCCTCGCCCTCAGGGCAGCAGTCGAACGGCGCACGTCGCCTCGCGCCTACTCGGCAGTTGCGGCCTGGAACAGCTCCATGAGTCGCTTGACCACCGGCCCGACGGTGCCATCGCCGATGACGTGCTCGTCGATCTGCACGATCGGCACGACGCCGCGCACGCTCGAGGTGAGGAAGCACTCCTGCGCGCCGAGCGTGTCTTCGAAGCGTGATGTCGCCGTAGACGACCTCGAACTCCTCGGCGGCAAGCTCCAGCACCCACGAGCCGACCGTACCCCACAGCACGCCGGCCTCCGGCGCGAAGATGCGGCCGTCTCGCACGATGTAGACGCTCGCGGTGGCCGCCTCGGAGATGATGCCGCCGCTGTGGTAGAGCAGGTCCATCGCGCCCTCGTCGTCGAGCCGCTCGTGATGTCTCAGCCACGTCAGATAGCCGGTGGTCTTGGCCTCGGGCAGCTCGCGGGTGTGCTCGATCGCCAGCAGCTTGGCGCCGGTCTCGTAGACCGAGGCGGGCACGTCGAACAGCTCGTGGGTCACGATGAAGAACGTGGGCGTCGCCGGGTCGAAGTGCATCCCGTCGGGCGAGGCGCCTCCGGTGAGCACCAGGCGGACCGTGGCTTCCTTGTGGCCGTTTCGCTCGAGCAGCTCGTCGATGACCGAGACGATCTCGTCGTCGGAGAGCGGAACGTTGAGGCGCAGCATCTGCGCGGAGTTGCGGAACCTGGCCAGGTGCTCTCGCACCATGAACGGCCTGCCGTGCAACGTCTGCAGCAGGTCGAAGACCGCGTAGCCGCGCAACAGCCCCGCGTCGAAAGGTGAGATGGCGGCCGAGCTGGCGGGCATGATGGTGCCGTTGAGAAAGACGTACTCGCCGCTGACGGGCATCGGTGGACGATCCTTTCGGACGGGCGACATCAGGGTGGAGCGCTGAGTGCTACGCGAACGCTGCCAGTCTAGCGCGCGTTCGACAGCAGGCCGAGCTTCTCCTCCACGTTGTCGAGCAACTCGTCCACAGAATGGCGATTCACCATCCATGGCGACAGACCCACCGAGCGGGCTCCGTCTGCGGTCTTGACCCACACCGTGTGTCTGGCGTCGCAGGTGACCTCGCAGCCGGATGTCGCGAAGCGGTCTTTGCAGGCCTTGAGAAGGCCGCTGCCGGCATCGTCGTAGACGACGGGTTCGGAGTCGGTGTCCGTGGAGCTCAGGGACTGCCTGAACGGCTTGGGCATGGTGAAACCTCACATCTCTTGAAGCAAATCGGCGCGCTCGCCAGCGGTGGTGTCGTCGACGAAGCAGGCGCTAGGGCTGCGCATCACCGGGAGTGGGTGTCGAGTGGCTGCCTTGAGCCACGCACGCGAACTAGCAGTGAAACGTGCCGTCGCTGAACAGTCTTCCTAGACGGCCTATCCCTAGTGTACTACCCGCGTCCATAGTGGCCGAAACGACGCGGGCACAGCGCGCAGACGCGAGCGCATTACCGCTTGTGGGTACGGACCTTGGCGATCTCCTCCACGTGCCCGTAGAGGTGCAGTCCCTTGGAGACGCCGATGAGGCTTCCCGAGCCGACGCCGATCTGATCGGCCATCCACTGCTTGAGCAGCTCGAAGCCGGCCATGTTCACCGGGAATCCGCCCCACGCGTCCCAGCTGCGGAAGTAGACGATCAGGTGCAGCTTGCCGTAGCGCACCCGGCAGTCGATCAGCCGCATGCAGGGAGGGTCGTAGCCCACGCCGGCGTTGTCGTGAACGGTGATGTCTTCGGGCTGGCCGATCTCGATGGTGGCCTGGTTGGTGTTGCCGCCCGAGTCCTTGAGCATCTTGATGGCCCACTCGATCTGCGGAAGCGTCAGGCCCAGCAGGTCGTCTTTGACCGGCCACATGATCCGCTGGCCGTAGGTGTACTCCTCGTTGGGCTGAAGCTTGTCGCTGAGCAGGTATCCGGGGAAGTACTCGCACTTCACGTAGTCCTCATCGGCGAGCGGCGGGATGCCCAGGCCGTCGGGGATGATCGGCAGCAGCGGTCCGCTGCCGGGGTCTTTCACGTACACGGTCGCGAAGTCGAGCTCGATGCGGTCGGTGCCCTCGTAGCTGCCGCGCTCGACGGGGTAGCGGTAGCCGTGCGTCACGATCGCGTCGATCACCTGGAACCAGGCGTCGTCGAGATCCCTCGCGGTGATCGAAACCGGTAGCAGCTCGTTTCGGTCCATGTGTCGGCTTTCTCCCTTGAGGTCCAGGCCGTGGGACGGCGGCGTGTGACGGCGCTACTCCGGCGCGCTGGCCCACTCGATGGCGGCGTCCAGTTCGCCTGCCGAGAAGAACCGCTCGGAGGTGCGCGTGAACGGCGAGAACGCCCTCATCATCCCCTTGATGAGCTTCTGGTCGCCGACGAACGCCGCGCGCCGCGCCTTTCGGTAGCCCTTGAAGGCGAACTCGAAGTCCTCCTCGAAGGCGTCCTTGTCGGCGTAGCCCACCGAGCCGATCAGCTCGACCACCAGGTTGACCTCGCCGTGGTCTTCGAGCGCGTCCTCGAACGCGTCGGTGAACTCTTCGTAGTCGTCGCCGGAGACCTTGCCCTCGACGGTGATGACGACACACGTGGGCGTGGAACGATCACTGATGCTCAGCACTGTGTGGAATCCTCCCGTGTTTCTAGCCGAATCGGCTTCGCGAGTTGCGGACGTCGATGACCTCCGCGGGGCTCAACTCGGTCAGCACGCTCAGATGCGCGAGTCTTTCGTCAACGTCGCGCAGCCGCTCGCCCATGACCGTGAGGAGCCGCCTGGCGAGCGGATCGGTCACGATCTTGAGGATGTCGTCTTCGTCGATCACCCGCACTCCGCAGTCGACCAAGGCGCGCGCGGTGGCCGACCGGGGTTCGTGGCCAAAGAGCGCCATCTCGCCGAAGATCTCCTCGGGGCCCATGACGGAGAGCTGCATCTCGCGCTCGTCGGACCCGCCGACGATCTCGACCTCGCCCGAATCGACGACGTACATCTGGCGGCTCTCGTCGCCGGCCTCGAAGATGACCTCGCCCGCGGCGTAGCGCCGGTACGTGCCGTGCTCCTCAAGCACCATCGGAACTCCCCTCCTGTTCGGACAGCACGGATGAGCAGAGTCTACCCGTTGCGGTCGCCGTCCGCGCCCCCGTCGGGGGAGGGCGCTCGCCTCGCAGCACCCCGGTGACGCGAGGAGGCCTTGGCGGTATACACAGGCAGAGGCTCAACTCTCGATCCGAGGAGAAGCTGTGGCAGTCGAGACTCCCGCATACGACGTCCTCAAGCGCGACGGCGCGTTCGAGCTGCGCCGCTACCGAGGCTACCTCACTGCAAGCGTGCACGTGGCTGCGTCGAGCTACGGGGGCGCGACGAGCGCGGGCTTCAACCCGCTCGCCGACTACATCTTTGGCAACAACCACGCCTCGGACCGTATCGCGATGACCGCTCCGGTGAGCGCGGGCCGAGTCTGCTGCCAGAAGATCGCGATGACCGCCCCGGTCACGGCGGCTCAGTCCGAGGACGACTACGTGGTCAGCTTCACGATGCCGTCGGGATACGCGATGGAGGACCTTCCCCAGCCCAACAACCCGGCTGTCGTCCTCGAATCGGTCGAGCCCTACGTGGCCGCGGTGGTGACCTTCAGCGGCTACCTCGCCGACAAGCGCGGCGCCAAGGCCGAGTCCGAGCTCGAGGCGTGGATCGCCGAGCAGAATCTGACGCCCGTTGGCGAGCCGGTCGTGGCGCAGTACGACGCGCCGTGGAAGCCGGGGTTCGCGCGCCACAACGAGATCCTGATCGCGGTCGAGGGCGCCGAGGCCGACCCGCAGCCCTAGACCTCCTCGAGGACGACGATGCCGAGGTACCCGTCGACGGTGAGGCGCTCCCCGTCGCGTATGCGCGCGGTCGCGTCGTCCACGCCCGTCACACACGGTATCTTGTGCTCGCGCGCCACGATCGCACCGTGCACGAGCATTCCGCCGCGACGCTCCACGATGCCCGCTGCCCGGGCCGCATAGGCGGCGGTATCGGGCTCGAGCGCGTCGGCGACCACGACGTCGCCTGGCCCGATCAGCCGCAGGTCTTCAGCCGAGCGGATCACCCGGGCCTGGCCGGACCCGACTCCGGGCCCGGCGGGCTGTCCGAGCAGCTGGCGCGCGCGAACCGGCCCCGAGTCCCCTGCCGGTTGCGGGCGGTTCGAGCTGACGGTGTCGTCACTGAGCGTGCCGAGGGCCTCCAGTGCGTCTTCGAGCAGGGGGTTCGGACCGCGCTCCAAGCGCAGCCGGACCTCGTCGGCGACGCGGTCCGCCTCGCGTTCGATAAGCGCCAGGTAGAGGTTGTCGTCGTCGCGCAACCGCCACGACGCACGCGCCAGCTGCAGGAGAGCGCGGGCGTGGGCGAGCTCGTCCGCTGAGTCGAAGGCGGCGAGGAAGCGCGCTTCAGCATCGGCGCGCTGCGAGTCGTCCGGGACCGGTAGCTGCGCCGTCGACCCGAGCTCGGCGAGCAGCGAGCGGTGCGTCTCGTACTCCTCGGGCGAGCGCACGAGCAACGTCAGGTAGTCGAAGGGATCGGCAGGCCGCAGGGTGTCGGTGTAGAGCCTGCCCAAGAGGCGCGCCCCGTGCGCCATCGGGATGAGCGCCGAGCGATACACCTCACGCCAGCTCAGCACCGAGCGGGCACGCCGATGGGCCTCTGCCGCGAGCTCGGCGTCGGTCGCTCCAGGCGCGTCGAAGGCGCCAAGCGAGCGCGCCTCGTCGCGCATCGCGGGCAGGATCCGCTCCTCGATGTCGGCGCGCAGCAGCTCGAGCTGCTCGGCGGAGGCCTGCGAGGCGAGGTACTCCGAGCGCTGGTCGGAGGGTTGGGTCGTGATCGGGCGCGCCTGCGTGAAGCGCACGACGTCGTCGGTGGCGATCGCCCACTCGCAGTCCACAGGTGCGCCAAAGAGCCGCTCCACGTCCATCGCGCGATGCCACACGTCGCCCACCTCGGCGTCGGAGATCGGCGGGCGTTCTCGCAGCGCGGGTTCGAGCTCGCGCTCCACCAGGGCATGGGGGCCACGCAGCAGCGTGCGGAGCCGCTCGGGCTGTCGGTGCGCCACGACCCGACCCGAGTCGCGCTCCAACTCCCAGGTGTCCGGCTCGACACGACCGCTCACCAGACCTTCGCCAAGCCCCCATACGCCCTCGACGGCGGAGAGCGAGACGTCGTGCGGGCTGCGCGTGAATGCAACGCCTGCGCGCCGCGCGTCGATGAGCGGCTGGACGAGCACCGCCATCGCGCTGACCGAGGCGTCCAGGCCCAGCTCGGCGTGGTACAGCAGAGCCCGATCCGTGAAGAGCGAGGCCCACACCGAGCGCACCGCCTCGAGCGCATCGTCGAGGCCGTCGACGCCCACCACCGATTCGTGCAGGCCTGCAAACGACGCGTTCGCCGCGTCCTCGTGAGGCGCAGACGAGCGCACGACGAGCGACCCCGTCGCCGCCAGCGGCTCGAGCGCGGAGGAGAGCGCGGCGCGCAGGTCCTCGGGCCAGGGTGCCGAGACGAACAGCGCGCGCAGACGCAGCGCGACGTCCCAGGTCTCTTCGGGGCGCAGCTGCTCGAGTGGGCGTCGAATCAGTTCGAGTGCGATGCGTTCGCGAAGCCCCCGGTGGGCGACGAAGCTGTGGTAGGCGGCGGTCGTGACGACGAGGCCTCGGGGAACGGGCACGCCCGCCCTGTCGAGCCGTTCGAGTGCGACCGCCTTGCCGCCGGCTTGGCCGACGTCCTCGGCGTGCTCGAGCGCGATGACCAGCGGCTCGGTCACCGGGCGTCCTGCCCCGGGGTGAAGCAGTCCACCGACTGGAATCGCGTCACGACGTACCAGCGTTCGATCTCGACCGAGGCGATCACCGTGCTGGGTGATGCGAGGAACTCGGCGAGGTGCGGGTGGCGCTCGAGAAGCGTCTGGCGAGCGGCCTCGCGCTCGGCGCCCTCGGACTCGGAGGCGACGCCGATGCCGGTGGCCGCCGCGGCCCGGTGGAAGTCGGCCGGATCGTTGCTGCGGTCGTCCACGAGCAGTGCGACGCGCGGGTCGTCGCTCACGTTGCCCCACTTGCGCGTCGAGCGCGTGGTCGCGAAGTGGACGCGCCCCGGCTCGCGAGCGGCTATCGCCACGAGCGAGGCGTACGGCGCGCCGTTGTGGGAAGTCGACAGCACCGCGAGCGGCTGTGTAGCGAGCAGCTGCTCGAGGCGCTGGGGCGTGTCGGTCATCGAGGGCTCCCTCCGCGGTCTAGGGAGTGTGTTCCCCGCGCCTGCGCGCTTTCGCTTCGTTGCCGGTGGGAACACTCACTATCGAGAAACGAACCCGAATTCGAGCACGACTTGGAGGTCTACGTGACGGGCAACGAAACCCCCGCAGAAACCATCGACGCAATCGGGCTGCTCTGTCCCGAGCCGCTGTTTCAGGCACGCACCGCCATCGACGCGCTCGAGCCCGGAGAGGTGCTCGAGGTGCTCGCCGACGATCGCGCCGCCGAGGAGGACCTGACGCGCTTTGCGAAGCGCGCGGGCCACGAGATGGTGGCGGTCGAGGACGAGGGCGACTACAAGCGCTTCTGGATCCGCCGCGGCGAGTAGCCGGGCTTCTCGGCACGACCGCATCAAGGCGCGGGTGATGGAGCCGCTACCGATCTGAGGAGAGACCATGAAAGACGACAAGATGATCCTGTACGTGCAGATGAGCGACGCTCCCGAGCGCCAGTACTCGCCACTCGTGCTGGCACGCTCGGCCAAGGCGATGGGCCAAAACCCGGTGCTCTACTACCTGGGCATGGGGCTCACGATGCTGCAGCCCGGCGCGCTCGACAGAAGTCCAGCTGGGCAGCTTCCCGAGCGCGGGCGAGATGATGGACGCCGCACTGGCCGAGGGCATCCCGCTCTACGCGTGCGAAGCCAGCAAGCAGATGCTCGGCTGGGACACGGTCGAGCTCATCGACGGCGCCCAGGTCGTCGGTGCGGCCACGCTCAACGATCTCGCGCTCGATGCCAGCGCGACGATCTGCTTCTGAGCGCCATGGCAGACGCCAGCAAAAGGGGCGATGTCTATCTCGACTACCAGTCGGCCAAGCCGGTCGACCCTCGGGTGGTCGAGGCGATGGCGCCCTACTTCACCGAGCGGTTCGGCAACCCGGCCGCGCTTCACGGCGTGGGCGACGACGCGACCGCGACGCTCGAGGCCGCGCGCGCGAAGGTCGCAGCGTCGATCGGCGCGCTGCCCGAGGAGATCGTCTTCACCTCCGGTGCCACCGAGTCGAGCAACCTCGCGCTGCTCGGCTTTGCGAACCGCAACCGGCGCGCCGGCGACCACATCGTCATCTCGGAGGTCGACCACATCGCGATCCACAACCTGGGCAAGATGGCCGAGAAGGCGGGCTTTCGGGTGAGCAAGGTGCCGCCGGACCAGTTTGGGCGCATCGACCCGGAGAAGCTGCGCAAGCGCATCACCGCCGAGACGATCCTGGTCTCGGTGGGCTGGGCGAGCAACGAGATCGGCACGGTGCAGCCGATGGACGAGATCGCCGAGGTCGTCTCGGCCACCGGCGCGGTGCTGCACTCCGACGCGGTCGCCGCGCAAGGCCAGCTCCCCATCGACGTGAACAGCGTGGGCGTGGGGATGCTCTCGCTGTCGAGCAACGACATCTACGGCCCGCAGGGCGTGGGTGCGCTCTTCCTCCGCAAGGGCGTCAAGGTCGCGCCCGTCGCGTTTGGCGGCGGCCAGGAGATGGGGTTGCGCTCGGGCACCGAGAACCTCGCCGGCATCGTGGGCATGGCCGCGGCGGCCGACATCATGTCGGAGGAGCTGGCCGGCGACGCCGAGCACATGGCCGCGCTGCGAGACCGGCTGGTTCGCGAGGTCCTGGCCGCGATACCCGACTCTCACCTCAACGGTCACCCCACCGAGCGCCTGCCGGGCAACGCGCACTTCCGCTTCGAGGGCGTGGAAGGCGAGTCGCTCGTGCTGCTGATGCGCGAGGAGGGGATCTCGGTGGCGACCGGCTCGGCGTGCTCGAGCAAGACGCTCGAGCCCTCGCACACGCTGATCTCGTGCGGGCTGCTCCACGAGGAGGCGCACGGTTCGCTAGAGTTCACCTTCGGCCGATGGAGCAGCGAGCGCGATGTGGACCGCGTGCTCGCGGTGCTGCCCGGAATCGTCGACAAGCTGCGGCGCATGTCGCCGCTGTACCGCCCGTCCTAGGAGGCCGCATTGAAGTCCACCAGCTACTCCGAGAAGACGCTCGACCACTTTCGCAACCCGCGCAACGTGGGGATGCTCGAGGGTGACGACGTGGCCGTGGGGCGTGTGGGCAACCCCGTCTGCGGCGACATCATGGAGATGTATCTGCGGATCAAAGACGACCGCATCGCCGACATCAAGTTCCAGACGTTCGGGTGCGGCTCGGCCGTGGCGACCTCGAGCATGACCACCGAACTGGTCAAGGGCATGACGCTCGACGAGGCGCTCGACGTCACGCGCAAGGACGTCGCCGAGGCGCTCGACGGTCTGCCGCCGATCAAGATGCACTGCTCGAACCTGGCTGCCGATGCGCTCCACGACGCGATCAAGAACTGGCGGGCCGGCATACACCTCGAGCCGTCCACGCCGGAGGAAGCGGAAGTGCCCTTGGGCGGGTGCGACGTGCCGGGCCTCAACGAGATCGAGCACGCGGACGAGTACGTGGGCATCGGTGTCTACAAGCAGGTGGAAGACGTCGAGCGAGCTCGAAGGCAAGCGCGTGCTCGTGCTGGACAAGGGGCCGGCGACCGCGAAGCTCGCGCTGGAGCTGACCAAGGTCACGCCGCGCGTGGTCTTCCTGACAGAACTCGACACGCTCGGGCTTCCCGACGAACTCGTCGCACGAGATCAAGCGCTCGGACGTGAAGGTCCTCTACAAGTCACGGCTGCTTTCCGTGAGCGGCGAGGGCGAGGTCGAGAAGGTGCACGTGTACGACCTCGACGAGGAGAACGAGTACGACCTGTTCGTGGATGCGGTCGTGCTGCTCGAGGTGTAGCGGCGGGCGGTCTGCCCTCCGTGATCAGCGACTCACAAACGACGTCGGTTCAGCCGCCGTCTGGTGCGTCATGGCGCTGGGCGGAGGATGGCGCTGACGAGCGGCCAACCGACGTGTTCGTCACCTGACGGGCGGCCGTCAGGGCGAGGTTCGCAGCGGGAATGCTCCGTGTTAGGCAAGCATCGCGAGAGGGGGTGATAGCGATGGCGAGCCAGACGAAGAGCGTCGTTGTCCACGCGCCGGTCGATCAGGTCTACGCGTATCTGGACGATCCGATCCACATGCCAGAGTTCTGGCCGAGCCTGATCGAGATCAAGGACGTGCACGAGCTGCCAAACGGCGGACACACGAATCACTGGACCTACAAGATGGCGGGCATACGCCTAGAGGGGACCAGCGAGGACATCGAGCACATCCCAAACCAGCGCATCGTTTCGAAGACGAAGGGCGGAGTAGATAGCACCCAGACCTGGGCGCTCGAGCCCGAGGGCCCTGACACGAAGGTCACGTTCAAGGTTGACTACACCGTACCGGTGCCGGTGCTCGGCAAGTTGGCCGAGGCCGCGATCGTCAAGCTGAACGACCACGAGGGCGACCTCGTACTAGAGAACCTCAAGACGATTGTCGAGCACTAGTAGCGCGACGGAGGTCACCTATGGGGCTCACAAGCAGCAGCGAAGGCCCCGGCGTGCCGGGGCCTTCGTGTGCGATCGGTGGGAGTCCGTCGGCTACAAGCTGACGGTATCGTCTAGCAGGGATGGCCGACGACCGAGGTGACCCTTCCCATGACGATGTCGAGCGCGTCGGCTCGGATCAGTTCGTCGTCGGACACGAATATCTCGGGGGCCTCGAGCGCCCGGATCAACAGGTCCTCCTCGCAGGTAGCTGCCGAGGGGGAGTGGATCACGAGCCACGACTGCCTCTCGGACGGAGCGGCCTCTATCCCGTACTTGGCCAGCTCGTCGCAGATTCTCATAAGCCGTGTCGTTTCCGAGCCCTCGCCGCGCATCCCAAGCACCTCCTGTCCGTCCTACGGGGATGGTATCGGCGAAGGGCGTGCCAACCTGTAGCGGAGCGGGTGGGGTGGGGTGCGGGGGCGATCTAGCGCAGCGCCGCCTCGCACTTCACAAGCTCGGTGGGGATGTCGATTTCCTGCGGGCACTTGGGTACGCACGCGCGGCACTTGGTGCACACCGCCGCGCTGCCGTTGGGCTTCTCCAGGTTCACCTTGGCCGGCGTCCGCGCGAGCTTGCGATAGCTGCGCTTGATGCGCCCGCTTTGCCACCCGCCGTCCTTCATCGACACGTTGTTCCAGATGGCGAAGTTCTGGGGGATGTTCACGCCGTACGGGCAGGGCATGCAGTAGCGGCACGCGGTGCAGGGCACGGCCATGCGGCGGCGATACACGTCGGCGAGCTGCTCGACGACGTCGAGCTCGTGGGCGGTGAGCGTGCCCACTCCCGAGCGATCGGCGCTGGCGCAGTTGTCGTCGACCATCTGCTGGGAGCCCATGCCGGAGAGCACCACCGCCACCTCGGGCCGGTTCCACAGGAACTGGAGCGCCCAGTCCACCGGCGTGCGGTCGACACCCGACGAGCGCATGATCTCGCGGGCCTCGGCGGGCGGATCGGCCAGCGTGCCGCCCTTCAGCGGCTCCATGATGACCACCGCGATGCCCTTGCCGGCGGCGTACTCGAGCCCCTCGGTGCCCGCCTGCAGGCACGTGTCCATGTAGTTGTACTGGATCTGGCACAGATCCCAGTCGAAGGCGTCGACGATGCTCTTGAACACCGGCAGCGTGTCGTGGAACGAGAAGCCGATGTGTCGGATGAGGCCGGCGTCGCGCGCCTCCACCATCTTGTCGAGGAGCCCGAGGCGCTGCACCTTCTCGAACCCGCTCGGCGTTCATCGCATGCAGCAGGTAGGCGTCGAGATAGTCGGTCTGCAGCCGCTCGAGATGCGTGGCCAGATACTTGTCGAAGTCCTCGGTCTTGCGAGTGATGAAGACCGGCAGCTTGGTGACGAGATGCACGCGCTCGCGGTAGCCGTCCTTCAGCGCCTCGCCAACGGCCTTCTCGCTGCCGGGGTAGACGTAGGCCGTGTCGACGTAGTTGATGCCCTGGTCGATTCCGCTGCGGATGATCGCGGTGGACTTGGCTTGGTCGGGGATCAGCCGATTGATGCGCCTGCCGGGCAGCCGCATGGCGCCGAAGCCGAGCGCCGAGACCGGCCAGTCGAGAGAACCCATCTTGCGTTGCTTCATAGGTGTGTACCTCGTGGTCGGTGGTCCGGCTGCGCGCGGTAGAGCGGCGCTCGCGCCGTCGTACGCTTGGCGCAAGACCATGGTAGCGGTTGGCGCGGGGTTCGAGACCTCCTCGACCACACACAGGTTGGTTCTGCGGACGGGGTTTGGCGACCCGGGCGCGCGGGAAGCTCCTCACTATCCGGTTGCGCCTCAGGGGGGAGGTGAAACCATGCAACTTAGCGATGGGCACGTCCTCACGTGCTTGGCATCCGTCTGTTCCTACAACTGCGACAGCATGTGCTGCGCGCCAGAAATCATGGTGGGCGACTCGCATCCCGCGTGTGACATGTTCACGACGCAGGAGGTGAGCATGGCGAAGCGTTCGCCGCGCGTTCAGAAGTGCAACGTTGGAGGGTGTCACTTCAACAAGCAGCTGACGTGCGTGGCGTCGGGCATCACTCTGAGCCCGCATGCCGATCACGCCGACTGTGCGACCTACCGCGTGTAGGCGCGCGAAGCCTTGGGCGCGAGAGAGGAGTACGAATCGCGCGAAGAAGTCGTCCTAGAGATGGAGGGTGGGCAGCGGATTCAGATTGATCTGGGCCGCCGATACAGAATCTCGAGCGGGTGGCTATTGACCGAGACCGATCTGGAAGGGCTCCACGTCGTACATGCCCAGGATGTAGAGCCCATCCTTCGGTTCGTAGTACAGCCGCACGAGCTTGCCGTCCGCGAGGGTCTCGTAGATGCGGTAGTCAGTGCCGTTGTAGGTCTTCATCCCCCGCCAGATTCCCGCAGTCATCACCTCGAAGGGAAGGTCCGAGTACTCCTGGCCGAACACCTCGTCGAGCACCGGATCCGAGTCTTCGGGGCCCGAAGGGATTGCGCGTGCGCATGCCGTCACTCCGACGGCGAGCAAGCATGAGAGAAGCAGCAGTGCGAGTCTGTGCATCGGCGCATCCTGTCGATCGTCGCGGCGACAAGGCAAGCATACCCCGCCCACCCAGGGGCAACTGTCGCGACGGGGCTTCGGCGAGGATCGCGATCCGCGGCGGAAGCCCCATGAGGCCTCATCGATCGCGTCTCTCCATCACGCAGCCGTGGCGCATCACAGCCCGGGGCGTATCATCGGGGGCAAGGATGCCAAGGGAGTGGTTCGATGCAGCGCGACGGCGTGGCGCTCGATGCGGTCGGTGACGGCCTGTGCGCGCACCTCCCCGTGCTTGCCGAGGAGGGCGAGTTCTGGTGTCCCGCGGATGAGCTCTGGGCGCACGACCTTGAGGCGGCCGAGGACGAGTCGTCCGTCACGGCGCGAGGCCCACCGAGGGCTGAGGCTCGCGGTAGTCCTTCTGGTGATCGCCGCGCTCCTGGCGTACTTCGTCGTCCCGTTGGGTGTTCCGCTGTTCGGCGCTCAGACTCGAGCGCGGCGGCCGAGCACGGGAGTCCGCCCCATACCGGTCGCACCCACGCCCGCCGAGATCCCGAATCGTCCCGTCTGAGGGACTCGGCTCGCTCGCCCAGCGATCGCCTGGCTCGCCCAGCGAACCGCCCAGCTCGCCCAGCGAATCGCCGATACGCCCGCTCGCGAGCCACCAGACTGCTGTATCCTTCGAGTCGCCTGCCCCTCAGGTACGGAGGCTCCCACGTGCGCAGAGTTCGCGCTGCGATCGTCCTTGCGGTATGCGCTGCCCTGTTGACGCCCACCGTGGCACTCGGGTGGTCCAACGGTCCGGCCGGTCCCGACACGTACGGCACCCACGACTGGGCGCTTCTCGAAGCCAAGCGCATCGCTGTGGCCAACAACGTGAAGTGGCTCGACTGGTCGGCGGCGCAACCGAGGACCGACGACCCCGACACCGTTCTGAACGACAGCTACCACCACGTCTACGACGCGTGGGGCGACACCTACGGTGACGCACCCGACCAGATCGGGCTGCTCTACGCACAGACGGTCTATCAGCTGCGCTACTACGGCAACGTCGCGGCGAGCAAGAAGATGGCGCTGCTCGCGCACTACTACGCCGACATCTGCAACCCGCTGCACACCGATCAGACCGACGCCGAGGTGCCCATCCACAGCGCCTACGAGCACGACGTCGACGTGCTGACCGACACGATGGGTGAGAACCGCGCCTGGGTGGTCCCGGGCTCGATGCAGTACCGCTACGACATCGTGGGCGCGTCGAGAAACGCTGCGACCTCGGCGCACGGGCTCTACAACCACGTGATCTCGGACTATCCGGTGGGCGGCGAGCCGGCGGTGCGCGACGCGACGCAGTGGGGGCTGAACCGCGCGGCGAACGATCTGGCAGACGTGATCTACAGCGTGCAGCGAGCGACCAGGACCAAGGCGTACCGCACCTCGTGTGGAGTCGTGAACCACTACCCGCGCCAGTACACGACGGTCAAGGCGATCTCGCGCGTCACCGACTCGGCAGGGCGCCCGATCCCCGGGGTGAGAGTCTCGTTCAGGTGGAAGTTCAAGACGGTCACGCACACGATGACCAGTTCCACCAATGCGGCGGGATACGCGTACTGCAGCCGCTACATCAGCGGGGCGGCCAAGGGGTACAAGGTCACGGTCACGGCGAAGGCAACGTCGGCCGGCGTGACCAAGTCCGGCACGACGTGGTTCATCCCGAAGTAGGGCGCCGCGTCGAAGCTTCGCCCGCACCGCAGTTCGCCGCGACCCCCTAGTAGAACGGAAGGGTCAAGGCCCGCCACATACCTGCGCCCAGTCCGATCATCGCAAGTACCAGCACCATTGCCTGAGAGGGTCGCTGGTCGAGCTTGGGGGCGATCCCGCTGAAGAACAGCACGATCGCGAAGAAGACGGTCGCCAAGATGTAGTCGTCGCCGGTCTGATTCGCCGCCTTGGCTGTCTCGAACTTCATCGCCGCCTCAGCCTCGAGTTCTTCGGCACGCTTGAGCTCGGCGTTCTGGTAGTTGGGAAGGTCGAAGGGCGTTGCGGCCACGTTCTCGTTCTGGAAGGGCTTGAGGGCAAGCCACTCGTCGAGATAGATCTTGAACTCCTCGCGCATGAAACGCTCGGCGTACTCGAGCGCTGTCGTGGCGTCGCCCTGCGTATAGGCAAGCGTCGTCAACTGCAGCAGCGTGCTTGCGTCATAGGCGGTCTGCTGCATGCCGGTCGACTGCGCCTTGCCTGACTCGACTCGTGTGCTGGATGCCTCGGCGAATGCCACGGCCTGCACGCCGCTCCACCGGGTTGCCTGCCATGCGCAGTAGGCGGTGCACACCACAGCGATCGACATCATCAACGTGGCTATCAGCTCTACGCGGCGCTCCGGGTCTTTGATCCGCGCGCGAATCGAGTCATCAGCCTTGGCCATCTGGGCCCCCGCTCATCTCGTCGTGCGTCTTGGCAGCTCGTGCATGATTATCCACCAAGACGGGCCGTCTCACTCGGAAGCCAGTACGCCGACAAGGGCATCCACGTCAGCACTGGTGTTGTAGGGAGCGAGCGAGATCCTGATGCGGCCGTTGCGCACTCCGCAAACGATACCGTTGCGGCGCAGCGCGTCTGCGGCTCCTTCCACGCCGAGTTCCGCGTGGGCGAGCGAGACTATGTGGGGTGACGCCGATGCGTCATCCGGGGCTCGGAATGGCATCCATCCGTGGGCGCTCGCACCCTTGACGAGCCTGTCGGACAGACGGCGTGAGTGCGCCTCAAGTTGGCTCTCTCCCACAGGCAGCAGATGGTCGAGGGAGGTTGTGAGGCCGACCATCGAGACATAGGACATCGTCGACTCTGTGAAACGTCGTGCGTCGGGAGCGAAGCTCAGGCGCGTGGCGTCGAAGTCGAAAGGACTACCCGTCCCGAACCAGCCCGGAAGCGGTGGATCGTGCTCGAGCAGACCGTCAGACACTGCCGAGAGTGCGACGCCGCCGTGACCGCCCAACCACTTGTAGCCGCTGGTTACAACCGCATCAGCACCCCAGCGTTGCGCATCCACCTTCAGGATTCCCGCCGCTTGGGTCGCGTCGACGACCAGCCGTGCGCCAGCACGAGCACACGCCTCGCGCAACCGGGGCACGTCGACCACAGACCCGGTGGAGAACTGTACGGAGCTGACGGCCACAACGGCTGTGCGCCCGTCGATGCCATCGATGATCCCGTCTGTCAGGTTCCCGGTTGCAGTGTCGTCAACGAAGCGCACAGAGCAATCGTTCTCGGCCGCGTACCGGATCCAGGGGCGAGTGAGGGCCGGGAAGTCGGTCGCTACGGCAACTATCGAGCTGCCGGAAGCAGGACGGATCAAGAAGGGCAGCTGTCCGAGAAGCTCGCTGGCACTTGCCGTGATGGCGACTTGATCCGCTCGGCAATTCAGGAGTCTCGCACCGCGCTGACGCAGCGAATCGAAGAATCCGACCTCTTCCTCGTCGGTCATTCTGAGATTGCCGTGACGGGCCGTGTTGTCGAGGAACTCGTGCATCGCCCGAACAGCCGGCTGACCGATGAGGCCCAGTGAAGCCTGGTTGAGATAGACACAGTCGTTGAGGCTCGGATAGTCCGAACGGTCGACGAGTGCGTTGATCATGAGGTCCGCCTTGTGACTGATCTGACTCTTCATGGACGGCCGAGGCAGTCGCAGTGCTGTGTCGGACAACGATTCTGCGGTCTGCACTAGACTACGCCAACGCATCTGCCGAGCGGGCAGAAGTCCGACGATGCGGGAGGCGGCGTCCCTGTGCGCTCATTTGGAGGTGCCTATCAGTATCCCGTCACCACATTCTGGAC
>CAVOYK010000002.1:0-111666 GCA_963700665.1 uncultured Actinomycetes bacterium | reverse complement strand
CGACTGGCGGTGCGACATCACCTCGAGGTCGGCATCGGGAGCGATATCGAACAGGCGCAGCACCTGGTCGAGCATCTCTCGGTGCTGCCCGGTGACCACGACACTCACGTCGAACCCGCCGTGCTCGCGCAGCCGATGCACCACCGGCGCCATCTTGATGGCCTCCGGCCGTGTACCGAAAGCGACCACGATGCGCTTCAAACGGTTCTCCCCTCGTCCCGGTCGCAAGCACACCTTTGGGAATCGCGGCTCGCGGTATGCGGCTACCTGACGGTCAGTCTTCGACTACCCGACCACGTGACTGCGTGGTCACCGTCCCCATGAACGGAGCGGAGCAGCCACCTGCCCTTGTACGGCAGGGATGTCCTTACAGCATACCGAGAGTAGCTCGAATAGTTCGATACCTTCGCGCGAACGGTCTTGCGCAGCTTCCACCGGCCGGATTCGAGCCGGTAGCAGCGCAGCGTTACGGCGTACGTCCCTGCCCTGTGCCGCGGCTTGAGATACCCGTACGCAGTGAACGCTCGCTTGCGAGTCACCCGGCGCGGGGTCTTGGGAGTCCCGACGTACTGGGCCTGGTGCGTCCACTTCACCCTCGCCGATCCTCGCGCAGTCCCGAACCCATCGACCGCGAAGTAGTAGGTGGTGCCCTTGATCGCTGTGAACCTGACCCTACTTTGCAGCCGCGCACCCACGTCGTCGTTCGACGTCACGCGCGTCAGCGTCGAGACCGACGTGCCCTTGTAGATGCCCAGGACGGTGTCGAAGTCGCTGCCGTACAGGTCGACAGTGGTGATGCCCGTCGACGGAGCCTTCCACTTGTACCAGATCGACGCTCCGCCAGGATTCCCAGCGTGCTTGGGCTCGCCGGTCTCTTTGGTCGCGCCCCACGTCAGCTGAGCGCTCCGCGTCCCTGCAACGCCACCGAGCAGGACTGCCGAGACGAACGCGTCGTTCGACGGCAGCGAGACCGTGACCGGAGAGCCAACCGCACTGTTGTCTGCCTCATCGAGCTCGAGCAACGCCCCGTCCGCATCTGCTATCGCGCCGAGGTAGTAGGTGCCGGGCGCAGCATCGCCCGGGATGGTGCACGGCACAGCCTGCTTGCTGCTCGCTCCGATTCCAAGCGCGCCCGTCGTCACAGAGCCTATCCGCACGTCGCTCTCGGCTGATCAGCGAATCGGACGACAGGTAGACGCCGACCGAGCTCACCGGCGCGCTTGCGTCGCCGTGGTTGGCGGTAGTCACGCTCACGGCCACCTTTGCTCCGGCATCCGCCGCCGCGGGACCCGACACCGCGCTGGCCGAAAGGTCGGGCTGGGGAGTGCAGGCTGGCTGCGTAGATGTCTGAGGCATCGTCGCGTGCGTCTTGCCACACGACCCAGTTCCCCGAGATCGCGGGGTGGGTCTGAGCGCCGTCGACGTCGCAGACAAGAAGCTCGGTCCCGGCACTGAGGTTGTACGCGTAGATGTCGAAGTCACCGTCACGCGTGTCCTGCCACACGACCCAGTTGCCCGAGATCGCGGGGTTGGTCTGGGCACCGTCTGCGGCGCAGACCGTGGTCTCGATGCCGGTCAGGGTGTCCTTCGCATAGATGTCCCACTGGTCGTTTCGGTAGTCCTGCCATACGACGGTGTTGCCGGAGACATCCGGATTCTGCTGTTCCCCCTCCTCGACGCAGATGGCCTGCTCGAAGCCGGTCGCGAACTTGTAGCCGTAGATGTCGCCGTCTGAGCCAGCGCTGTTGCGCTCGTCGTGCCACACAAGCCATTTCTCACCGATAGCAGGTTCGGACTGACGGTAGCCGTCGGCACCGGCCATGACGGTCTCGGAGCCGCTGGCGAGATTCATCACGAAGACGTCGTAGTTGCCGTTGCGTTCGTCCGCCCACGCGACACGGTCGCCATAGACGTCGGGCGTGTACCGATCGTACATGCCCGTGGGCGCGATCGCTGCGCTCGCCCCGCTGTCGACATCGAACTGGAAGAGGTTGCTGTTCACCTCGTTGCGGTAATCCTCGGCGACGACGCGCGTGCCCGAGATGGCAGGATACGCCTGCTTGCCCGAGGCATCGGAGAGCCTGCGCTGCTCGCCGGTAGCAAGATCCTGAACCCACAGGTCGTCGTAGCCCCAGCGCTCGTCCTCCCACACGACCCAACGCCCCGAGATATCCGGCATGCGTTGCGCGGCCTCGGCGACGGCGATGGGCACGCCGTCCGCTGTGGGCGGCGCCGCCCACGCTGGCCCCGCCGGGACGAGTAGTGCGATGACCAGTGCCAGTGCGAGTGTCTTGCTCATGACGTCCTCCATCATCAGGCTCTAGTACGGGAATCGGGACGATGGCAATGCCGCCCCCACCGTTCGCCATGTCTGCATTGACTGTGACGCCGCCCTCGGCCGGCATGTCGAAAGTGACCGTGCCAGTCGGCCACGAACCCTTGTTGACGGTGATCGTCGCTGGACCCGGTGGTATCGCCGAGAAGATGAAGTAGCCACGGTTGTCGGTCTTGGTGTTGTACGTCTGTCCGTCCGAGGCCACGATCTCGATCTTCGAGCCAGGCAGCGGCTTGCCGTTCTCGCGAAAGACCCAACCCTCCACGATGCCCGCGGCCATCGCGCTGTCGACCACCCAAGCGACGGTCGACCGGTTCGCCGTGAGAATCGGAGCGCTCAGCAGGCTGACGGGGCACTCGCGAGGCCTTCCCACAGCGGGGCCTGCCACACAAGCGCGATGGCGAGCACGATAGCGCCCAATCGAAGCGACGGGGCGCCGTCCACTCCAACCCACGGGAATAGACCGCGCTCGGCCTCGACCCCGTGCGCGGTCTTCGAGGTAGCCCACGAGCACCGGCATGAACGATGCGAACAGCACGACGACCCAGTGGAACGTGAAGAACATCAGGTACGGCAGGACCATCGGTACGAGCCTCCAGTCGCCAGCCTTTGCCGCCGTGGCTCGAGAGTGCGGCAACCATGATGACGATTGAGGCGAACCAGAACCACGGCGAGAAGTACGCGTAGCCAGGTATGAGCTGCGGGAAGAGAAACGAGAGCCAGCCCATCGCGAAGAGCCCAAGCATCATCCCGATGATGACAGGCGAGTACAGGTAGAAGCGGTCCACCAGACCCAGGTCCTCGCCGCGCGCAGTCAGTCGCGCTGCGACTTCAAGGTGTCCTCGTATCCAGCGCTTGCGCTGCTTGACGATCGCGTCCCACGTGACTGGCTTCTCGTCGAAGACGCACGCCCACGGCAGGTAGGTCACGTGGACGCCGGCGGCGACGAGGCGTGTGTGCATCTCGAAGTCCTCGACTAGGTCGCGAGTCCACCCGTTCATCCTTTCCAGGATGTGAGTGCGGGCGGCAAACCCGGTGCCGCCGATCGACGACGAGAGTCCCAGCGAAGCTCGTCCACGGTTCCAGACCTCCGAGTACACAAGGAACTCCAGATCCTGGAACGTCGCCAGCAGCGAGCCCTCGGCGTTGTATGCGCGGATCTGAGTCTGGACCGCATCGACCTCGGGGTCGCTGAACGCGAGCGCGATCTTGTGAAGCAGGTCGGGGGGCACCTGGTTGTCCGAGTCGAGCTCCAAGACCACGTCGCCCGCCAGTGTGATGCTCCAGTGCGAAGTTCAGGGCATCGGCCTTCACGCCGTTCGGGAACGTCGCCTCCACCACCAGGATCCGTGGGTCGCCGTTGGCCGCCCGCCGAGCGACCTCAGCCGTGTTGTCGGTGCAGTTGTTGGCGATGACCACCAACTGGAAGTTGGGGTAGTCCTGGTTCAGGAACTGGCTGACGAGTCGCTCAGCGACCGGTTCCTCGTTTCGAGCGGGCGCGAGAATGGTGATGAACGGCTGCTGACCGGCACCCTCGATGGGTGCGTGCTGCGGCCTGATGAACGGCAGATCCGGTCGGGTGGCAGCAGCGACGAGATCCACATGATCGGCCACAGAGACCCGAAACACAGCACGATCAGCCCGCCGGTGATGAGAGCGCGGTCGGCAGCCCGGCAAGCAGGCTGAGCAACGCGAACAGCGCAACGCCGCCAAGGACCGCGATCCGCTCCCACCACGACCTAGCGCCAAACAGCCCGGCCAGAAGGGCACGGGCGCGTACTGCTGTGGTCTCTTGCTGTGACAAGCGGCCGTGACCTCCTCTTCTTCGGTGCCTCGGCTACGGCGAAAGCGCATGCTCGGACTCCGGTCGGCAGGAGTGCTCGCCTCGCCCTATATGAATCGGCGCGACACACAAATGCCTTGAGCACGAACGTGAGCAACGTCACAGGCAAATGCCACTTCAGGAAACACAGACAGCGGGCCGATACTCGGGAACGAGAGCGACCCGAGGTTTCCGATACGGCCCCAAGGGAGTACGCCGGCTTGGCTGCAGCCCTCGACATACGGGCGCTCGTGAACCGGGTGATCACCTTCGCGATGGTCGTCGCCTTTGTCTGCGCAGTTCAGGCGACCGTCGCCCACGCGGTCGAGGCGGAACCGCACCTGGACTCGATCTCCGTGAGCGCTGCGGCGCCCGGCACGCCAGTCACCCTCAGGGGCACCGGGTTCGGTGACTCCGCACCCCACGAGCTACGCAACGTTCAACGGCGTGCGCGCCGAGATCGTGACCTGGACCGACACCGAGGTAGTCGCCAAGGTGCCCACGCGAGCCGTTGCGGGCTACGCGGGCGTGACCGTGGCGAACAACACGAGCAACGGTCTGTGGTTCGCACCCAAGGGTCGCCCGCAGGTGACCGCGGTCTCCTCCGTCTTCGCGCCGCCAGGCTCATCTGTCACGTTCTTCGGAACCGGATTCGGTTCCACTCAGCGATCCGGCTGGGTGACGTTCGGAGGTGTTCGAGCGCCGGTCGTCTACTGGTCGGACACCCGCGTCGTGGCGGTGGTGCCCGAAGTGACCTGACATCTGCTACGCAGGTCGTGTGGCAAGACGGTGCGCCGAGCAACGGCGTCTTGTTCATGGCGTTCCTGCCGCCACGGATCGAAGAGGCATCGCACGACCGAGTTCAACCCGGCACGACCGTCACCGTCAAAGGGCAGGCGCTTCGGGCCCCGAGCCAAGGGGCATCTGCGCATCGGCGACTCTGAGGTATCGCCCCTGTCATGGAGCAGACACCGAGATCGTGTTCGAAGTCCCGGACGGGTCGCCCAGCGGCTACGTGGGCGTGACCCACAACGGCGTCGAGCAGCAACGGCGTCTACCTGTACGTGGTGCCGAAGACTCGAGTCGCTCTCGGCGTGGTGGGCAGAGCCCGGATCGCGGCTGAGCATCGAGGGCAGCGGCTTCACCGTCGCAACCAGGGTGACGATCGCGGGGCACGACGCCCTCATCGTCTCTAGAACCGACACGACCATCGAGTCGACGTGCCGCTCGAGCGCAGAAGAAGGCTACATTCGCGTGTGGAACGGCTCGGCCGCTCAAACGGCCTGTGGCTGCTTCCGATCCATCCGTCACGCATCGACCCGTTGGGCGCGACCACGGTCTCCCCGACCGATGCCGTGACCATCACCGGCGCTCACTTCGGGGCTGCCGGGTCCCGACTCGAGCGTGCGGCTGGGCGGCGCAGAGCATGACCGTCTTGGAGTGGACCGACACACGGATTCGCGCAATCGTCCCCGAGGGCGCCGAGAGCGGCTACATCGGCGTCTGGAAGCGCGGCATAGCGTCGAACGGCAGATGGCTGACGATCATCGAGTAGCCGCTCGGACCGCCTCGACGCAGCCTGGGGCATCGGCCGAGTAGCCCGCACCCACAGATGCCGCCCACTCTGCGGTCACCACCGCCCCGCCCACGAACACCGGCACGTCGGACCGCACTTCTCTCACTGCATCGACGGTCTCGCGCATCGCTGGCAGCGTGGTGGTCATCAGCGCAGACAGGCACACGGCGTCAGCTGCTTGCGCGGCCGAGACGACCCGCTCGATCGCCACGTCCACGCCGAGATCCTCCACGTCGAACCCTTGGCTCTCGAGCAGCGACACGCAGATGTCTTTGCCGATCGAGTGGATGTCGCCCTTCACGGTCGCGAAGGCAACGCGCCCCGCCGAGGAGCCCGCTCCCCCTTCGGGCAGATGCTCCTTCACCCGCGCGACCGCCGCCTTCATGGCCTCAGCAGCCACCATCATCTGCGGCAGGAAGACCTCGCCTCGCCCGTATGCATCGCCAAGCCGCTGGATCGCTGGCGTCAGCACCGAGCCGATGACCTCTGCGGCTGGAGTGCCTCCGGCGATCACGGCGTCGGCCAGTGCGGGGGCCGCCTCCGCATCCCCGCGCAGGACCGCGGCTTCGAGCTCGGCGCGCGGATCGGCGTCCCGGCCTTCCGCACGTGCGACAGACGCAGTGGCCTCGACACCGGCTGAGGCCTTGGCAAGGGCTGCATCGTACGCGGCACTCCACGCTGCCCACGCCTCGCCGTGGGCGTCGGGCGACGCGCCCGCGACACGTGCCTGACTGGCGAGCGCGACGGCCTGCATCACGACGCGATCAGCGGGGTTGGCTATGGCGGCATCGAGCCCTGCTGCTGCTGCCGCGTCGATGAACGCCGCGTTCAGCACCGGTCGGTCTGGCAGGCCGTGCGAGACGTTCGAGACACCCAGCACCGTCGCCAGACCCGCAGCATTCGCCAGACGCACCGCATCGAGTGTCACCTCGGGAGCATCGGCGTCGGTCGCAGCGGTCATTACGAGCGCGTCCACGACGATGTCGGAGTCTTCAAGTCTCCACACACGCGCCTTCGCTCGGATGCGGTCGACGATGGCCAGCCGCCCCTCGGCGCTGTGGGGTATCCCGTTGTCATCGAGAGCCAGCGCGACGACAGCCGCACCGTAGCGCTGAGCGAGCGGAAGCACGGCGTCAAGAGAGGCCGGATCACCGTTGACGCTGTTGATGAGCGCGCGTCCCGGATAGACACGCAGAGCCGCTTCGAGTGCCTCGGCATCCGTGGTGTCGATGACCAGCGGAAGATCGCTTGTTGCGACGCACGCAAGTACCGCGGCGGGAAGCGCGGTGAGCGCGTCGACGCCGGCCGCACCCACATTCACGTCGAGCAAGTCGGCCCCTGCCGCTTCCTGCTCGGCTGCAAACGTACGGACCACGCTCATCGAACCGGCGAGCAGGGACTCCTTGAGCGCCGGTTTGCCCGTCGGGTTGATCCTCTCTCCGATCACCCTCAGGGGTTGGCCCGCACCGATAGTGACCGTCCGCCTCGGTCCGGCAAGCACCGTCCCCGAGAAGCCTCGGTCATCGAGCTCGATCAGGTCGCGGTCGGATACGGCGTCCGAGATAGCGCCCGTGAACGAGGGCGACGAGCCGCAGCACGACCCGACTGCCGCGGCCCCAGCCTCGCGCGCTGCCCATGCGAACGCGCCCATCTCGTCCGGCGTTCCCGGAAAGACCGTGCGACCCTCCTCGTCGAGGCGCGGCAGCCCCGCGTTCGGCTGCACGATCACCGGAAGCCTGGTGGCGCGCACCATCCTGGCCACGAGCGGAAGCATCTGGTCGGGGCCCAGCCCGCAGTTCAGGCCTACCGCGTCTGCTCCCGCTGCCTCCAAGATCACCGCGGCGGTCTCCGGCTCGGTGCCGGAGAGGTCCATGCGGCCGTTCAGGCCACACGTACAGCTCGCGAAGACAGGCAGGTCGGTCACGCTCTTGGCAGCCAGGACCGCGCAGCGCGCCTCGGCGATGTCGGTCATCGTTTCGATGAAGATCGCGTCCGGGTTCTCGGCGGCCAGCGCGGCCGCTTGCTCGGCGAACGCCGAGAAGACCTCGTCGAACGTCGCGGGTCCCAGCGGCTGCATCACCAGTCCCGTGGGGCCCATGTCACCGAGGATGTGGGGCGCCCCGTGACTGCGCGCGATGCGCACCGCCGCGCGATTGAGTTCCTCGACACGGTCCGAAAGGCCGTACTCCGCAAGCTTGGGGGCTGATCCACCGAATGTATTCGTCAGACAACAGTCCGAACCCGCGAGCTTGTAGAGATCCAGAACCTGTCCAACCATCTCTGGCGCCGTGACGTTGAGCAGCTCGGGGCACTCGCCAGGAGGCATCCCCGCCCGCTGAAGCATCGTGCCCATCGCGCCGTCGAGCACCAGCATCTCTCGGCCAAGCCTCATCATCACGTCAGCCATGGGTCCCTCGTCTCGCGTTGCCCGGGGCGGTCACCTTGGCGGTCCCCTCTCTCAGATAGCTTGCAGACA
Source organism: uncultured Actinomycetes bacterium (assembly GCA_963700665.1). Lineage (GTDB taxonomy): Bacteria > Actinomycetota > Coriobacteriia > Anaerosomatales > PHET01 > CAVPCY01. The sequence continues at coordinate 103,457 of CAVOYK010000002.1, read as the reverse complement.
TCGTCCACATGGCGCCGATGAACATCGCCGCCAGAAGCGACATCTCCACGATGGGTGCCCAGCCATAGGCAGCGAGAAACGAGCTCCACTGTCCTGTGGCCACCGCGTACGCGAGATCAGCGATCGTGCCCACAAGCAGCACGACGGCCCAGGCCTTCGCGTATCGCGCTGCGGAGGGCTTGCCGCGGGCACCTCCCACGGCGAAGACGAACGCCAGAGCGATACCCACCGTCATCACGAGGACGAACGCAATGGGCACGAACGTGTAGGTCCACATCGCCTGATAGCCGAAGTACACTTCACGCCCCTCCCCTCGCACGCGCCACGTCAGCGTCTAGAGACACCTGAGACGCCACAGGGCGGCCGCGACGATCTCGTCGTGGTCGAACGCAAGGGCTGCGGGCATGTCGTCTGCGAAGTACCAGCGTGCCTCGAAGGCATCGTCACCAGGCACGACCAGCGGCTCTTCGAGGCCGATATCGGCCACGTATCCCGCCGAGACGGTCCACCCGCGCGGGTCGCGCCCCGGATCGCCGAACGCACCGACCGGCACCATGGGGCCTTCCCAGATGAGCCCGGTCTCCTCGGCAAGCTCGCGACGAGCGGCCTCCACGGGGCGCTCTCCCTCATCGACGAATCCGCCCGGGAGGGCCCAGCGGTCCTTGAAGGGCTCACAGCCGCGCTTGACCAGCAGCACCTTGCGTGCACTCGCCGGGCCGCTGAAGACCACCGTGTCGCAGCATAGTGCAGGTCTCGGATATTCGTAGGAGTATCGCATGGGTCAAGTGTAGCGTTTCGTGAATCGGCCCGCGCGGCGAGGTGCCGGTGTCCTACACTGTGGCGTCACGTCGAAGTCGGGAGGCTTTCTTGTCACAGCGCGCTCGAGTCATCGTCTCCATGCTTACCCTGTATGTGGTGTGGGGGACGACGTATCTGGCCATCAAGGTCGGCCTCGACGCGGGGTTGCCGCCTGCGCTCTTCACAGGACTCAGGCTCCTGCCGGCGGCGGTCATCCTGTTCGCTGTTGCGCGTATGCGAAAGGTGCCCCTGAGTATCGAACCCGGGCAACTGCGCATTCTGACGATCGTGGGTATCCTGCTGCTCGTCGGCGGTCAGTACGGAACCTTCGTCGCCGAGCAGTTCGTGCCCTCAGGCCTCTCGGCGCTCATCGTGGCGGTCCTGCCCCTGTGGATTGCGCTGGCCGAGTCGGTCTTTCCCGACATGCAGCGACCCGGCAGGCTCGGGTGGCTGGGACTGGCAATCGGCTTCACCGGGCTCGCTATCTTGCTGTGGCCCAGGCTCTCAGGCGTATCCGCCGGTCCGCGCGAGCTTCTCGGCATAGGCATCCAGATACTCGCGACGTGGCTGTGGGCCGCCGGCTCGATCTACAGCAAGCGTCACCCCGTCAAGGCCGACGGCATGGTGGTGACCGCCTACCAGATGCTCATAGCCGGCGCGGTGACCGTCGCGATCGGCACGGTTCTGGGCGAGTGGGCCCGCTTCGATCTCACGCCCAAGGGGTTCGGTGCCCTTGCCTATCTCACGGTCTTCGGCAGTTGCGTCGCCTTCACGGCGTTCATCTATGCGCTTGCCCACCTGCCAGCAAGCAAGGTCATGACGTACGCCTACGTCAACCCTGTCATCGCAGTGTTCGCGGGCTGGGCCGCCGGATCGATCGGTCTGGTACCGGCCGAACCCATCGTCGCATCAACGATCGCGGGCATGATCGTGATCATCTCGGGCGTCGCCTTGACCACTACCGCGCCAACGCTGCCACCTCGCAGGCAGCCGGCTGTGGCGAGTGAGGCCGACCTGGCGCTCGAACCGTTGATCGAGCCCGAGCCGAGCGAGGTCTGAGCGCTCTCAGTACGACGAGGCGACCAGCACGAAGACCTTGGATCCCGAGACCACCTTGGTCCCCGGCGCAGGCGACTGCTCGAAGACGCGACCCACGTTCTTGTACCGAGGCTGGACCATGACCTTGGGATCGAGCCCCAAACCGTCCAGCTTGCTGACTGCGGCGTTCTTCTTCATCCCGACCACATTGGGGACCCTGACCGATCTGGGCGGCTGTTCGCCGCCGGAGACGAGTACTCGGACCGTCGATCCTTGGTCTGCCGCCCCACCCGCAGCAGGCACCTGTTCGAACACGACGCCAGTCGGCTTCGTGTCGCTGAAGACCTTCGTGACGGCGGCCTCGTAGCCGGCACGGTTGAGCGTACCGACGGCATCGGAGGTCATCAGCCCGACAACATCGGGCACGCCCACAGACGACCGCTCCTCGGCGGCCTCGGTCGCCTCTTCCGATTCGTACTCAACGGTCGCAGACGTCACGGGAATCTCGCTCGATGTCGTCGTGACGGTGCCGACATCGGCGGTCGAGCTGCTGCGAACGAGGTAGTCTCGCAAGAGCCACAGAACGACGAGCAACAACACGGCCAGCGCCAACCAGGTGAGCCACCTAAGGTCGCGGCGGCGCTGTTCTTCCGGTGACGCGATCTCGACAGGCTCGTCCGGCATCGGAAATCTCCTCGCGGATTCGGTCAACTGAGCCGGAGTACAGCATAACCGACCGGACCGTTCGCGCTCCATGGCTTTTCCACAGGCCGTCCATCCCGACTCCCCAGCCGTGGGGCACACTCTGCCTACAGGTTGTTCCAAGCTGTCACGCAGTATTCCAAGCGCGGCAACGGCACCCGCCTCGGGGAGAGTGGTGAGCGTCATGGGTATCGGGATTCTCGTCGTAGTGATCAGCGCGGTCTTCGTCGTGTGGTCACTTTCAAGGTCCGGATTGACGCTTGCCAGCAACCCCGGGTCTGCCCGAATCTCCCCGCTTGACGAGGCGGAGCGCATCTTGGCAGCACGGTACGCATCCGGCTCTATCACCCCCGAAGAGTATCGAAGGATGCTGTCGATCCTGCGAACCTAGTGTATTCACGCTGGCGTCGCCCCACGCCAGACCCCTCCCTCCTCTGTGCGCGAAGCGGCCCGGCACTCGCCGGGCCGCTTCGCGCTGCAAGGGACACCCGCAGGCTCGGGTAGAATCGACCCGCGCGGACGTGCGTCGACGCAGATCGTCGTCCCGAGCGAAGTCGCCATTGCCCCACTGGAGAGTCCACGTGTCAGCCGCCCTGGTCAGAGCGTTGAGATTCGTTCGCGCGTACTGGGCGTGGGCCCTGTGCGGCGTTCTTGCCGTCCTTGCCGCGACCGCTGCCGATCTGGTGAGTCCGCAGCTGTTGCGACGTCTCATAGATGTCGGGATCGCCCAGAGTCAGCCCCGCGTGATCCTCAACTCGTCGCTTCTGCTTGTTGCGGTCGCTGCAGCCGGAGGCTTCGCAAGTTTCCTGCAAGGCTACTTCTCGGCCCGAGCGAGCCACGGCGCGGCATTCGATATGCGCAACAGCATCTTCGACAAGCTTCAGCGCCTCTCGTTCTCCTATCACGACCGCGCTCAGACCGGCCAGCTCATCACACGCGTCACGAGCGATGTCGACCTCGTTCGGGAGTTTGTGGGCGGCGGCCTCGTCCAAGCCGTCTCGGCGATACTGCTGCTCGTCGGCGCCATCGTCTTCCTGTTGCGTCTAGACCCGCGACTCTCCGTTGTGGCACTGCTTGTCCTGCCTGCCACGATCGGGGTGCTCTTCGTGTTCGTGCGACGACTCGGGCCGATGTTTCGCGAGTTCCAAGTCCGGCTGGCAGCACTCAACACGGTCCTTCAGGAGAACGTCGCCGGCGTTCGGGTGGTCCGTGCATTCGCCCGCGAGACCTACGAGACCCAACGGTATGACGAGGCCAACCGAGAACTTCTGAACCAAGGTCTCGAGGTCAGGCGGGTAGTGGCAAACGCTTTCCCGCTGCTGTTCAGCGTGGGAACGATCGGAGTCGGCCTGGTGACGTGGGCCGGAAGCATACAGATCGTCCGCGGCACGCTCACCGTGGGATCGCTCGTCGCGTTCACGTCGTATCTGTTCCTACTGCTCCAGCCGCTGTTCGTACTCGGGTTCGGCGCGCAACAGATCGCGCGGGCCAGCGCCAGCGCAGAGCGTCTCTTCGAGATTCTGGACGCACCGGAAGACGTCTCCGAGTATCCCCGGGCGACGGCGTTGCCGCGGTTGGAAGGCCGAGTCGAGTTCAGGGACGTGCACCTTCGCTACCCCGGCTCAACCGCAGAGACCCTCGCGGGCGTCGATCTCGTGATCCAGCCCCACACCACCGTGGCGGTCGTCGGGGCCACGGGATCGGGCAAGACGACACTGGTCAACCTCGTGCCCCGCTTCTACGACGCGACACAAGGCTCAGTCCTTGTCGACGGGCGCGACGTTCGAGACGTGACGCTGGCGTCGCTTCGCGGCCAAGTAGGTTTCGTGATGCAGGACTCGGTGCTGTTCTCAGGATCGATTCGAGACAACATCGCCTACGGCCGTCCGGACGCGACGGACGCGCAGGTCGAGCAGGCGGCCCGGACAGCTCAGGCCCACGACTTCATCGTCAAGATGCCGCAAGGCTACGAGACCCGAGTCGGCGAACGCGGGGTCAAACTCTCGGGAGGGCAGCGCCAGCGGGTAGCGATCGCACGCGCCCTGCTCATCGACCCACGGATCCTTGTGATGGACGACTCGACCTCTTCTGTCGACTCGCAGACCGAGGCGGCGATCAGGTCGCAGCTTGAGTCACTGATGGAGGGCAGGACCACATTCATCGTGGCCCAGCGCCTGGCCACCGCCCGAAAGGCCGACATCGTGGTCGTGCTCGAGGGCGGTACGATCGCCGATGTCGGCACGCACGACGAGCTTCTCGCCCGATCGTGCCTCTACGCCGAGATCGCCTCGAGCCAACTCATCGGCGAGCAGGACGGTGAGCGCTGATGGCCGGACCCGGAGGCCCCTCACTCAGGTCGCTCGCCAAGCAAGACAAGCCGACGGAGACGCGCGTCGTGGCGACGCGACTTCTCAGGTACCTGCTCGCGCACCCTTCGGAGGTCTCGGCTGGCGTCGTGTGGCTGCTGATCTCCTCGACCGCAGTGGCCGCCACTCCGGCGCTCACCGGTCGTCTGATCGACGTGGCCGTCGGTGCCGCGGGCAGCGGTGACGCATCGGTGCTCACGCTGCCCGCCTTGATGCTGGTCGGTGCCACTCTGATCGGGTGGTTCGCTCAGCGCATGCAGATACTGCGGCTCGGACAGGCTGGTCAGATGGCCCTCTACGAGGTCCGCGGCGACGTCTTTGCCAAGATCGTTGAGCTCGACGTGGGGTACTTCGAGGCCGTTGAGTCGGGCGACCTCATGAGCCGCCTCATCAACGACATCGACCAGATCAGCTCGTTTCTCTCGCAAGGCCTCCGACGTCTGCTCTCATCGGCGTTCGGCCTGGTGGCCACGCTCATCTTCATGGTGCTGGTCAACTGGCAGCTCGCCCTTGCGACCCTGCTGGTCGTGCCGGTGATGCTCGGGGTGACGAGCCTGTTCGGGATGGTTGCGCGACGCGCGTTCCGAAGGCGCCAGGAGTCCATCGGCGAGGTCTCCGCGACGCTGGCCGAGGAACTCGGCGGGATCAAGGTCGCGCAGGCCTTCAACCGCACCGACCGAAACCGGATCGAGTTCGAGAGCCGCAACGCGACGAACCGAGACGCCAACATCGGGGCGGCAACGGTCTCATCGGCGTTCTCGCCCGTCCTCTCGGTCATCTCCACAGCGGCCACCGCGCTCGTTGCCGCACTCGGCGGGTGGTCGGCTGCGCAGGGGCTGATCACCATCGGAGTCGTTGTTGCGTTCCTCGAACTACGCGCGACAGTTCTTCAACGCGATCACGCAGCTCTCGTCGCTGTACTCCGAGACTCAATCGGCCCTCGCCGGCGGCGAGCGGGTCTTCCAGCTGCTCGACACCGAGTCACTGGTCGCCGACTCACCAGATGCGAGACCCGCAGAGGCGCTGCGCGGTCGTATCGAGTATCGAGATGTCCGCTTCGCCTATCGCACCGGTCCCGAGGTGCTTCACGGCGTGAACCTCACCATCGACGCCGGTGAGACAGTGGCGGTGGTCGGCTCCACAGGTGGCGGAAAGACGACCCTGGCGAGCCTCGCGGGCCGCTTCTACGACCCGACCGGCGGAACAGTGCTCATCGACGGCCGAGACGTCCGCGACATGACGCTCGCCTCGCTTCGCGCGCAGTTCGGGATCGTCCTCCAAGACCCGTTCCTGTTCGCGAACACGATCGCCGAAAACATCCGCTACGGGCACCTCGACGCATCCGAGCAGCAGGTTCGCCGGGCGGCCGAGATCGCCGGGGCCGACGAGTTCATCCGCGCGCTGGACGATGGTCTCGACACGCCGGTTGGCGAAAGGGGCGTCTTGCTATCGACCGGCCAGCGGCAGTTGATCGCCTTCGCACGCGCCATCGTGGGCGATCCGGCGATCCTCATACTTGACGAAGCCACCTCATCGGTCGACACGCGGACCGAGATGCTCATCCAGCAAGGGATGCACAACATCCTCGAGGGGCGCACGTCGCTGATAATCGCTCACCGGCTGTCAACGGTCCGAGACGCCGATCGCATCGTGGTGGTCGAGAACGGGACCATCGCCGAGCAAGGCTCCTACTCAGAACTCCTTGCCGCTCACGGTGCGTTCGCTCAGCTCCACGAGGCCCAGTTCAGCGAGTAGCAGGTGCATCAGCCTGCGATGCCGATGCCGGCCTTGGATTCGCGAAGAGGACCAACGAACAGGCCACCGGGAGGACCCGGTGGCCTGTTGGTTTCGCGCATGTGGAATCAGCGAGCGCCGATCAGCCCTCGATGATGCGCATCGCCTCTTCGCGATATGCGTCGGTCACGAACGGTATGCCCGAGATCTCCGCGGCTTCGCGCGTCAGGGCCATCACGTCGGAGCGGCCGATCGTGTCGAGCTTCATGTTCCGGCTTCCGCTCATCAGTTGCTGCAGACCGACCTTGATCTTGTCCGAGTACGTGTAGATGCCTATGGCACCCAGCGGGAACTTGTCGACCTCGTCACCGTACTTCGCCTTGAGCGTCTCGTAGGTCACGAAGATCTCTTCCTTCGTGGTGCCGAACGCTGCGACCGCCTTGGGAAGATCCTGCTCCTGCATCCACACGCCGATGTTCTTGCCCACGAAACCGGGGATCATCAGTGCGCGACCCATGCACACCGCCTTGGTATGCGGTGCACCAAGTGCGAGCACCTTGAAGACGTGGTCCTCGGTCGAGAACCCGCCCGCGATGGCGATGTCGGGTATGTAGGCGCCCTGTTGCGCCAGCTTGGCGACAAGCTCGTTGGTCATGCACTGGAGGTAGAATGTGGGGACTCCCCACTCTTGCATCATCCTCCAGGGGCTCATGCCGGTCCCGCCAGGCGCGCCGTCGATCGTGAGCAGGTCGATCTTTGCGTTGCTCGCCCACTTGAGAGCCATCGCAAGCTCGCGCATCGGATAGGCGCCCGTCTTGAGGGTCACGCGCTGAACGCCGAGATCCCGTAGACGCTGCACCTCAGAATAGAAGCTTTCCTCGTCGACAAAGCCGAGGCGACTGTGGCGCTCGAACTGACGAATCGCTCCGTCATCGAAGGCGGCTTTGATCGCCGGATCGGAGGGATCCGGGGTCACGAGATAGCCCCGCCTCTGCAGTTCGAGCGCGCGCTCGATGCTGTTGACCTTGATCTCGCCGCCGATGCACTTGGCGCCTTGACCCCACTTCAACTCCATGGTGGTGACGCCGAGCTTCTCGACGCAGTACTCGGCCACGCCGAGGCGAGTGTCTTCGACGTTCATCTGTACGAGGATGTCGCCGTAGCCGTCCTCTTGATAGCGGCGGAAGAGCTCGACGCGCCGTTCCATGTCGGGCGATCTGACGACGTGGCCCTTGCTGTCGAGCTCCAGCGCAGGGTCGATGCCGCACACGTTCTCGCCGCAGACGATCGAGACCCCCGAGATCGCGGCGCCGATGGCGAAGTGCTCCCAGTTCTTGCGGGCGATCTCGGTCGAGCCGAGCGCACCCGTGAAGATCGGGACGCGCATCTTCACCTTGTTCACGCTGCCGAACTCGGTCTCGGTGTCTACCATGGGGAAGAGCGTGTTGTCGGGATCTCCTTCTACTCCCTCGGGCAGACCCTCGGCGCCCAGCGCGTAGCCCATGATATTGAGATGCGAGTAGTCGATCGGGTAGTCCTTGTCCCCGCCGGCAGTAACCTCACCGAATGGGCCGGGATAGATCACCTCGCGCCCGCGGAATGAGGACTTGAACACTTCGCAGTTGCCGCGACACCCGTCAGTGCATCGTGAGCACAACCCTGAACCGGGCACCACGTTCTTCGATCGATTGGCGGTTTGGGTGGCGTCGTTGCCGCCCGGACATTGGAGATTCACCACGGACCCCTTCCCCTGATTCGCGCCCACGAGTAGCGAGCGTCCACCCCTTGCGTTTGATGCATGGTACCAGCTGCAAGAAACATACTCGAAACATATGCGACACTTGCACGAAATACACCGCCTTGCAAAGGCGCCACCGAGAGAGCGAGGGGACTATGACCGAACACCGAGAGAAGGCCGTGGCGAGCATCCAGAGCCAGGGTGTCGAGTTCATACACCTGTGGTTCACCGATGTGCTCGGCTTCCTCAAGACGTTCGTCATCACGATCGACGAGCTCGAGCTCGCCATGACCGAGGGAATGGGGTTCGACGGATCGTCGATCCAAGGCTTTGCCCGCATCCAAGAGTCGGACATGGTTGCGATGCCAGACCCGACGACTCTGCAGATCATGCCGTGGCGGCAGGGCGACGATCTGGTCGCGACCATGTTCTGCGACGTAGTACGCCCCGACGGCTCACCGTATCCGGGTGACCCTCGCCAGGTGCTTCGCAGAAACGTCGCTCGTGCCAAGGCTTTGGGCTTCGACTTCTATGTCGGTCCCGAGCTCGAGTACTACTACTTCAAGGATGACGCGGGGACACAGCTTCTCGATCATGGTGGCTACTTCGACATGACAACCCGCGATCTGGCCGTGGACCTGCGCAAGGAAACCGTGCGTGCCTTGCGCAACTTCGACATACAGGTCGAATACAGCCACCACGAGGTCGGGCCGAGCCAGCACGAGATCGACCTGCGCTACGACGAGGCGCTCATGATGGCCGACAAAGTGATGACGTACCGCCTTGTCGTCAAAGAGATCGCTCAGCTCAACGGCGTATACGCGACCTTCATGCCCAAGCCCATGTACGGCGAGGCCGGCTCTGGCATGCACGTACACCAGTCGTTGTTCCGTGACGGCAGCAACGCGTTCTTCGATGCCGCCGACGAGCACCACCTGTCCGACACCGCCAAGGCCTACGTCGCCGGACTCCTGCACCACGCACGGGCGATCTGCGCTGTGACGAATCAGTGGGTCAACTCGTACAAACGGTTGGTATCGGGCTATGAGGCGCCTGTCTACATGTGCTGGGCTCACCGCAATCGCTCCGCCCTGGTCCGTGTTCCCATGTACAAACCCGGGAAGGAGAAGGCGACGCGAATCGAACTGCGCTCTCCCGACCCGGCCTGCAACCCGTACTTGGCTTTCTCGGTGATGCTTGCCGCGGGTCTGGACGGCATCGAGCGCGGCCTTGAACTGCCCGCCGACGTCACGGACAACATCTACGAGATGTCGGATGCCCAGCGTCTGAAGGCAGGCATCGGTCAGCTGCCTGAAAGCCTGAACGAGGCCGTGAACGAGATGGAGAAGAGTGATCTGGTCCGCGAAGCGCTCGGGGATCAGGTCTTCGAGTGGTTCATTCGAAACAAGCGGCTCGAGTGGCGCGACTATCGAACCCGCGTCACCCCGTGGGAATCCGAATCGTACCTCGCCATCCTGTAGCTCTGCGCACAGCACTGCTCGCAGTGCTCTAGATCCGAATCACGCAACACCAGGTTGCACGAAGAAGGGGCTTCGACCGTTGGTCGAGGCCCCTTCTTGCGTCATCTAGCTGCCCATTTCTGTCAAGGTTCAACTCATCATCGATGGTTGCTCAATATATATGTGTCATCTACTATATGTTTCATCCTATATCGAGAGGAATCGCCTCGCCGTGTCGCTGGACTACGCCATACTCGGGTTTCTCAGCGAACACCCCCGTTCGGGCTACGACCTGAAGGTCCGCTGCTTCGACGGCGATACCAGGCTGTTCTGGAGCGCCGATCAGGCACAGATCTATCGCACCCTCGAGCGGTTGCACGCTTCCCGGCTCATAGCCAAGACCCGCCGGCGTACTCCCGGTCGCCCGGACCGGTTCGTCTACGACATCACCGAGGCCGGGAGACACTCGCTCGACTCGTGGCTCGTCTCGGCTGCTGAGCTCCCGCCGGTGCGAGATCCATTCGCACTTCAGCTGTACTTCGGTGCAAGCCTGAGCGACCCCGTCCTGGCGCAGCTGCTCGTGAGCCGCCGTGCCCAGCACCAGCGACGGCTCGACGAGCTGAGACATCAAGCCGATCAGCTCGCCGCGCAGACGACCATGTCGACGCGCACGATGGTGCTTCGGCAGACATCGTTCGACGGTGAGATGGCGCGCGAGCGCACGACGATCGATTGGCTGGACGACTGCATCGATGCGATCGCATCCGGAGCGCTCCCCCACGAGCTTGGGGAAACCGTCCGGGAGCACTTGTCCGAAGCGTGAGCCGGCGTACTATGGAGTCGGCCTGACGAGAGGGGTTGGGTGTGAAGATAGTCGCGATCGATGCAGGCCAAGGGCGCGGCGCACTGAGTCAATCGGTCGAGTTGGCGGCGCGTTCAGCTGAGAGAGCCGGCGCGACCGTGGAGCGTGTTCGCCTCTCCGATCAAGACATACGCTTCTGCACCAGCTGCAAGATGTGCCGTCTTACCGGCAGCTGCAAGATCGACGACGACCTTCCTGATCTGGCCGAGAAGATCGCACGGAGCGACGGGGTCATCTTCGGGGTCCCCTCGTACTTCAGAAGGGCCGAGCGTCCGATGCAGGCGGTCCTCGACCGTCTCGCGGGCTACTTCGCTTCGAACGGCCAGTTGCGGCTTCCCGGCTTCTCGGAAGCAGAGATCCCGCGAGTCCCCGAGGCGCGAGCCGCGAAGCGGGCGGTCATCATCACGGCTACTGCGGCACCCGAGCCGATCGCGACGTTCTTCGGCTACAACACCGGCCCTATCCGCGAGCTTCGACGCTCCCTCGGCTCAGGGGGCATCAGGACGATCGGCTCGCTGGCAGTCTCGGGCACGTGGGTCCGACCGGACCTCGACATCTGGGAGTGCGACAAGGCGGAGTCTCTCGGCAGGGTCCTCGCCGGCAAGATCTAGGCGGGGCCTGCGGCCACTCAGCCGAGCAGCAGATCCATCACCTCTCGACCGGGGTCGAGCACCAGGCCGGTCGCGGCGGCCTCACCCTCTCCGTAGCCTCGCGCCCCATTGGCCGCGATTCCGGGGCCCCACACTACGAACGGGACGGGCTCGCCCACATGCGTCTTGAGCACGGTGGGCGTCGGGTGATCGGGCATCGCAAGGATGCGCATCTCTTCGGTGCACGAGCGGACCCGGCTCACCACTTCTCGGTCGATCGCTTCGATGGCCGCCTTCTTCCCTTCCGCGGACCCTGCGTGCCCCTCCTCGTCGGGTGACTCGACGTGGATCACGACCAGATCGTGGTCGGCGAGGGCCGCAAGAGCGCCATCGGCCTGAGCGGCGTAGTCGGTGTCGGAACCGTCCGTCACGCCCTCGATCGAGAGCCTGTCGATTCCAGCGAGAACCGCCAATCCGTTGAGCAGATCCACTCCGCTTGTCATCGCGGCGCGAAGCCCTCGCCTGCTGCTGAAGTCAACCAGTCCGTGCGGCCGCACTCCGGGCCAGAAGGGCCAGACATCGGTGGCCGGTAGTCCGCCGGAGTCCTCGCGGGCCCGGTTCGCCGAGCTGGAGAGCAAGATCTCCCTCGCCCGCCCCATGTAGTCGCGGAGCAGATCGCTGCCCGGTCCGCTCGGCAGATGGGGCGCCACGGGCTTGTCCGAGATGTCGTGCGGCGGCGTACAGCACACGTCGATGATCTCGGGGGCGCTCTTGACCACCAGGATGTGGCGGTACGCCACCCCGGGGTACAGGCGGAACGTATCGTCGTCAAGCGCACCGGAGAGCTCAGAGACGAGCTCGTGTGACTCCGTAGTCGAGATGTGACCACAGGAGTAGCTTGTCATCACCCCGTCGGTCGTGGTGACCAGATTCAATCGCAGGGCCACTTCGTCTGAGGCGAGATCGATGCCCATGCTCGCCGCCTCGATGGCGCCTCTGCCCACGAAGTCGGCCACAGGGTCGTAGCCCAGTATCGAGGTGCAGGCGGCCGCAGACGAAGGCTCAGCTCCCTCTGGCACGGTCTGGGCGACCCCCACACGGCCGGTGCGCGCGAGCGCATCCAGATTCGGTGTCGACGCAGCCTCAAGAGTCGTCTTGCCCCCCAGCTCGGAAAGCGGCCACCCCGATGCGCCGTCAAGAATGATCACCACGTACTTCACTCGGCCCCCCAGCGGGTAGTCATCTAAGTGAAGAGCGTACCAGCCCAACCGAGGAGACCGCTATGCGCCACGACACAGTCACGAAGCCTCCTGCTCTCTGGCAGGAGACGTGGGCGCATCACAGTGACCTTCAACAGCGTCTCATGCAAGGCTCGCACGAGTCTCCCGGGTGGACTCAGGGGTTGATGGGGTTTCTGTGTACGAATGGCGGTAGAATCCACTTCGCACCAAGATGGAGCGAAACCTGCTTTGGTCCATGCGCGACGCGCGCGTGAGAGGGAAGCGCCAGCTTGGACTACCCACATGCAACTCGCTAGTGAGAGACAGGGGCAACCAGAACCGATGACATCCCGTCGTCATAGCGCATCGATGCGCCGCGCAGCGACGCTGGCCGCGGTCTTCGTCACCGCTGCGGTCGTCTGGTCCGGTGTTGCCCCTACCTCCGCCAGCGCGGCATACATCTGGTCGGAAGGCGGCTCGAAGAAGTTCGGCGGCACGGTGGGTAGTGGGCTTGTGAAGAAGACCGTCAGCGGCAAGTATGCGATCACGCTCGCTCGCACCAAGACGTGGGAGTTCAAGGGCAGCACGCCGGCGTTCGACCCTCGCAGCGCGCGGCGGCTGAGCAACGGCAACACACTGGTCGCTGATACGAACGGCAAAGCGGTGGTCGAGTACTCGCCTTCGGGTGCCAAGGTGTGGTGGTACGACTCTCTCCACGACCCGTCACTGACGTTGCCGTATTCGGCACAGCGTCTCTCCAACGGCCACACGCTCATCACCGACCGCGGATCTCGCTCGGTGATCGAGGTGGACTCCGCCAAGCAGGTGGTCTGGCGCTACGGAGACGGAACGGCCGGACTCGAGCCAGGCAGGCTGGCCGACCCCGTCTATGCCGTTCGCATCGGTGGTGGAAACACCCTGATAGTGGACGCCAACGATGGATACCGTGTGGTGGAAGTGCGCTCCTCGGACTACGACCCGACGCAGCCCTCCGATGGCTACTCCGCCTCGAGCATCGTGTGGCGCTACGGTACAGATGGCGTGAGCGGAGTGAGTGCCGGTAGGCTCGCAGGGCCGATGCAGGCTCAGCGGCTCTCGAACGGTCGCACGCTCATCACAGACGCCGGAGGGCACCGTGTCATCGAGGTGGATCCCTCCGGGTCGGTGAAGTGGCAGTTCGGCAAGACCGCCGAGCCGGGCTCGGATCTCTCGCATCTGCGCAGCCCCGTATCGGCCCAGCGGCAAAGCGACGGCACCACGCTGATCGTGGATCGCGACAATGCGCGCTTGCTCAGTGTCGACGCGGATCGTCGCGCAGAGCGTGTCGACACTGGTATCGGGTCCATGGGAACGCTGTCCTCGCCACAGACCGCCTTTGTCACCTCGAAGGGAACCACTCTGATCGCCGATCAGGCGAACCACCGGCTGGTGGAGTTCGGGTTCGGCAAGACCGCCGACTCCGGCAATGCGGGCGCGGGACTCTACACGACCAAGACACTGGATCTTGGAACCCCCGGTGTCCGCAAGCAGATAACCCGCATAGAGGCACTCGCGACACGGCCGGACAAGACTGCAGTGAAGCTGCAGTACGCCATCAACGGCGGGAAGTGGAGGTCGGTCGGTGGCCCGGCGATAGCCTTCCCGACCGGACAGACCGCTACGAGCGTGCGTGTGCGTGTGGGGCTTTCCACCACCAACCGCTACGTGTCGCCTCAGCTCAACTCGATACACGTGACCTACAGCGTGATTCCCGCGACCAGCGCGTCAACGGGGACCAACACGACGAATCTCTACACAACACCCCTTGCGCTGGGACCATACCTGCCTGGGACGACGGGCCCGACATCCACCGCGAAGGCGACCGGGGCCGCCGGCGCACTTCCGCAAGGATCTGCCACCGTAGGCGTCGCGCAGGCGACCGTGTACTCCGGCTTCCTTATGCAGCGGGTAACCAACGGGGCAGCCACGACCGAGGACACCGAGGGTCTGTCCGGGCTTCCAGTGGAGGCCGCCGGGACCGCCGCGGCCCTCCTTCTCTTGACTGCGGTCTACAGCCTGGGGCTCGCTTCGACTACGCTGTCTCAAGCCACACACGGCGCCGCGAGCGCCCTGAAGTCCATCCTGACAAGGAGCATGTGAATGGGTACCTTCGCCGAGCGGGTCGGGTTCTTTCTGTCCAATCCGCAGCGCATCATCCAGGCCGTTGCGACGGTACTGCTCTATCCTGTGTTGTTCGCCGAGGTCTTCGCACTGATCTGGGTCGTGTATCAGGCGGGGGCGTACAGCTGGGAAGCTTGGAAGCGTCGCAAGGCGCGCCAGGGTCTCGATATCGAGTCGATAGCCATCGAGCTGGCTGCGGCAACTGACTCGGTCAAGGTGGGCGATGCGCTGGCCCGGTTCAACTGGGGCCCGATTCTCGGCGTGGCGGTCGACGCACTGTCCGCGCAGGGCGTGACCCGCCTGCGTGCACTCAAGGTGCTCACGGACACGGAGCAGATAGCCGCACGGCTCCTCGATCGCACTCGCATATTCATCAGAATCGGCCCGATACTCGGACTCATGGGGACCTTGATCCCGATAAGCCCCGCGCTCGTCGCTTTGGCGTCGGGCGACGTCCAGACCCTCTCGGCGAACCTCATCATCGCGTTCTCGACCACCGTCGTGGGACTGTTGGTCGGGTTGATCGCCTACCTCGTCTCTCTCGCACGCGAGCGTGCCTACACCCAGGACTTGAGCGATCTCGAATACGTCCTCGAACGTGCAGGGGCGTAGGCGGATGTTTGGCAACGAGACACCAAGCGGGCCGGCAGGTCAGTTCCTCTCCAAGGGCAGACGACTCGCCTTCATGCGCTCTCGCTCCGGGCTTGGCGACACGCAACCCGATCCCTTGTCGTCCATGGGCAACCTGTTCGACGTCGCCATCCTCATTGGCGTGGGCTTCCTCGTGCTCGCCATGACCGGCTTCGGTCTCAACGAGCTCCTTTCGGACGAGACCGTCACGATCGTGAAGAACCCTGGCACGGCGGACATGGAGATCATCACCAAGCAGGGTCAGAGAATCGATCGTCTCAAGTCCACCGACGATCAGGCCCAGGGCACGGGAATCCCGGTTGGTACCGTGTATCGACTCAAGGACGGCCGCATGGTCTGGGTCCCTGGCGAAAGCGCGGCGACACCCGACGGCTCCCTCCCTGCCACACAGGGCGCCGTGCCGGGAGCAGTACCGGGTACTACCCCAAGCACTCAACCGGGCACCGTACCCGGTTCGATGCCGGGCGCGGTACCGGGCACGCCGCAGCCCGTGACGCCGACCCCCTGACAACTCGCACTCACCCCACGCGGCTTCTCGGGTAGAATCAGCCGCATGAAAATCGTCACCAGATACGTCGACACCCGGGGTCTCGGGTCCGATCATCCTACGTTCACCGATGTCATCGTCCGCGGGATTGCGCCGGGCGGAGGGTTGTTCGTCCCCGAGGCGCTTCCCAACTTCAGCCTGGGCGAGATCATCGCCTTCTCGAGCATGCCGTACTGGCGTCGCGCCGCCGCCGTCTTCTCTCGGTTTCGCGTCGACCTGCCCGCTGAACGCATCGACCTGCTGATGCGGCAGGCCTACGGCGGTCAATGGGACGATCCACGGGTCGCGGCGGTCGAAGAGATCGTCGCCGACATGCACGTGCTGGAGTTGTGGCATGGCCCCACGAGTGCCTTTAAGGATATCGCGCTGCAGTGCATGCCCCTGTTCTTCTCGGAGTCTGTGACCCGGAAGCAGCAGAGGGGCGAAGTGGCCGACGACTTCTTGATACTGGTCGCTACCAGTGGCGACACCGGGAAGGCCGCCCTCGAGGGTTTCGCGGACCGAGACCACGCACGCATCGTCGTCTTCTACCCGGCCCAGGGGGTCTCGGCGATCCAGCGCAAGCAGATGGTCACGCAGCACGGCTCCAACGTCGGCGTGTTTGGAATGAGCGGGAACTTCGACGACTGTCAGGGCTCGGTCAAGGCAGTGTTTGCAGACGCCCCGTTCAACGACTGGCTTCACTCGACACGCGGGCTGCGTCTTTCCAGTGCCAACTCGATCAACTGGGGCCGGTTGATGCCCCAGATCGTCTACTACGCTAGCGCGTACGCCGACATGGTGACCAGCGGCGGAGTCAAAGCCGGCGAGCCTATGGACGTCTGCGTGCCGACGGGCAACTTCGGCAATATCCTGGGTGCGTACTACGCTCGCAAGATGGGCGTGCCGATCGGACGGCTGATCTGCGCAAGCAACGAGAACAACGTGCTTGCCGACTTCATCTCGACGGGCGTGTACGACATCTCGAACAGAAGCTTCGTCACGACGCCCTCCCCCTCGATGGACATCTTGGTCTCGAGCAATCTCGAGCGCCTCCTCTACCATCTCTCCAGTGCCCCACAGGTTCGAGAGTGGATGGGCGAGCTGGCGCAAAGCGGACGCTTCCGCGTCGACCCGGACACCTTCAGGGCGATGCGCGACGTGTTCGTGGGCGACTACGTGACCAACGACGACTCACTCGACACCATCAGGCGGGTGTACGAGGAGACCGGGTGTCTCTTGGATCCGCACACCGCGGTCGCTTGGGAGGTAGCCGAGAGGACCCGCGGGGCCAACCCCATGCTGGTCGTGTCGACCGCGCACTGGGCCAAGTTCGGAACCGACGTGCTCAAGGCGCTGCTTGGGCTTGGCTACGCCGAGCCGCTTCCGTCCGCGTACGACGGACTCTCGGTCTCGCAGCTTCTTTCGCGCGTAGAAGACATCGCACCGACCGCAGCGGGCATCCCACCGGCTCTGGCAACGCTCGACTCGGCGACCGAGCGCTTCACCGACGTTGTGAGCACCGGTCACGAGAGCGTCAAGGGCGCAATCAGAGCGTGGCTCGGTACTGGTGCCTGACGACGACCGCGAGCTTCTCGGCCGCTTTCTCGACACCCTCTTTCGCGACCAAAAGCGCGTCTCACGTCTCGACGTAGTGATTCGCGCGGAAGCACTCGACCTCGACCCCGGCCTGCAGACCATCGTCAACAACCTGCCGCCAGGTTCGTATACGCGGCAGCGGCTCGCCGACCAACTCAACTCGGCGATCGTCGGACACGGATGGAGCCGGCGGTTCGGAACGGTCGAGTAGCCGAGTTCCGCTCACGGGTCGTTCGGGTCGAGACTGCTCGGCGGAGCTACTGCTTTGCCCCTTGCCCCGAGAAACGCAGCCACGCATAGCCGAGAACTCCGGCCACGACGGAAGCGACGAGAATCGCGATCTTGGCCTCGTTCTCGACTCCGGCCACGCGGTAGGCAAGGTTGGCGACGAAGAGCGACATCGTGAAGCCGATACCGCCGAGCAAGCCCGCCCCGATCACGTGATGCCACGTCATCCCCGGCGGCAGGCTGGTCAGGCCCGAACGGACGGCGATATAGGATGCGAGCCCGATTCCGAGCGGCTTGCCGACCACGAGGCCGAGAAACACGCCTGCCGCAACGGCATGGACACCCAAGCCCTCGGACCCCACGATTCGTATGTTCGCGTTGGCGAGCGCGAACAGGGGCAGCACCAACAACGACGTCATGGGATGCAGCGCGAACTCCAAGCGTTGAAGGGGCGCCGTGCTATGGACAGCGGCATTGCTGATGCGCAGCGCAGCCTTCTGTTGGCGATAGTCCTTGAGGGTGTGCGCGCCCGGCTCGTCGTACTTCTCGATCTCGTCGACGTTGAGCCGGCATACCTCTGTGAACGCAAGGGGGGAGAGCTTGGCGCTTGCTGGGATGGCGAAAGCAGCCGCAACACCGGCGATGGTCGCGTGGATACCGGAGTTGAAGACGCAGAACCATAGCACCGAGCCTATCGCAAGGTATCCTATCGGCTCGTCGTAGCCCATGCGGTTCATGACGATCATGACGGCGAGCGGCACGAGCGCGAACAGCAGCCACATCGTGGCAATCTCCCTGGTGTAGAAGACGGCGATGACCAGTATCGCGCCGATGTCGTCAGCGATGGCGAGTGCGGTGAGAAATACCTTGAGTGAGTCGGGGATGCGAGACCCCAGGAGCGCAAGAACCCCGAGCGCGAAAGCAATGTCGGTCGCCATCGGCACTCCCCAGCCGGCCGCTCCAGGTCCGCCGGCGTTCAGGGCGACGTAGATCGCGGCCGGAACGACCATTCCGCCGAGAGCTGCAACGACAGGCAACGCCGCTCCGCGAAGTGTGGACAGTTCGCCCACGATGAACTCGCGCTTGATCTCAAGTCCGACGACGAAGAAGAACAGCGCCATCAGCGCATCGTCGACCCAATGCTTGAACGACTGCTCGAAGCCAAAGTCGCCCACGAAGAAGCCGGCGAAGGTGTGCCAGAACTCATCGTAGACATCGTGAAACGCGGAGTTCGCGATCAGCAGCGCAATCACCGTTGCAACGAGCAGAACGAGCGCGCCCGTCGTCTCCTGATGCATGAAGTGCCGGAGGTTTCCGGCGACTCGCTCGAGAGCACGTTGTTCGTTTCGGTTCTCTAGGGCCTCATTCTCCACGCATGCCTCCACCTGCCGCCGCACCGTCAGAGCACAAGCTCCATTATCAGGACGTCGAGCCATCGTTCGAACTTGCGGCCCACCTCATGCATGGTACCAACTGGGCGGAACCCCGCTCGCTCCGCGAGCTTTATGCTCGGCAGGTTCTCCGACACGATCTGGCTGACAACCACGTGGTGACCGGCGCGCCGGGCTGCTTCGATGAGGGCCTCTGTGAGAGCGCGTCCGATCCCCGACCCGGTGTGCTCCGGGGCGACGTACACGCCGAGCTCGACGGTGTGTCGGTATGCGGGGCGTTCGCGAAACGGCGACAGAGAGCCCCAGCCAACCACCTCACCGGCTGACTCGGCTACGAGTACGGGGTGGGCGTCTCCGTGCTCGACCAGCCAGGCGATACGCTCGCCAACCGACTTCGTCTCGGTGTCGAACGTCGCCGACGAATTCACGATGTAGTGGTTGTAGATATCCGAGATCGTGCGAGCGTCTCCGAGGGTGGCTCGGCGAACAACCGGTCCGTTCATCGTTGCTCCAAGCTCTGTGGCTGCGGGGTTGTGGAGAGTATACGAAGGAGTGCCCGAATCATACGTGTCGACCCGGCATCTGGCATACCCGTTGCTCAATTCCGGACAGAGTGAGGCGACCCGCCTACCCCTCCCCCCTCGGGCGGGAAACGCCCCTCTGGTAACGACAGGACGCGCCTCACCCCCCTCAGGCGCGTCCTGGCTTTCCCGGGTCCGTGCAGGGCTCCGGGAGAAACAGAAGCGCTGCCAGCTACTCAGCTTGGCAGCGCTTCTGTGCGCCGTATCGCAGTTCGAGTGCCTACCCGAAGCGTCCGGTGATATAGGCTTCAGTCCGCTTGTCTCCCGGATTGGTGAACATCATCTTCGTGTCGCCCATCTCGACCAGCTCGGCCGGCCGCTCCATCGAATCGCGGAGCATGAAGGCGGTCCGATCGCTGATACGGGCGGCCTGCTGCATGTTGTGTGTGACGATCACGACGGTCACCGAGTCTTTCAGCTCGGCGATAGTGTCCTCTATCTGCTGTGTCGAGATCGGGTCGAGCGCGCTTGCCGGCTCGTCCATCAGCAGCACCTCGGGATCGGTCGCAAGCGCGCGGGCGATGCACAGGCGCTGCTGCTGTCCGCCGGAGAGTTCGAACGCGTGCTTCTTGAGAGAGTCCTTGACCTCTTTCCACAGGGCCGCACGCTTGAGCGACTCCTCGACCAGGCGTCGAGCTCCGAGCGCTTCCGAATCCCGTGCGTGCGGGGGCCGTAGCAGACGTTGTCGTATATCGACATCGGGAACGGATTCGGCTTCTGGAAGACCTGGCCGACGCGCATGCGAAGCTCAACCGGATCGACCGCCTTGTCGTTCACGTCGACACCGTCAAGCAGGATCTTGCCGCCCACCTTCACGTTACCGAGTTCGTCGTTCATGCGGTTCAGGCAGCGCAGCAGTGTCGACTTTCCGCATCCCGACGGGCCGATCAGCGCGGTCACCGCCTGGGATGGAATCGCCATGCTGACGCCAGCGACCGCGGTCTCTGTGCCGTAGGTGACAGAGACGTCGATCAGCTCGAACGATCCGGTGATCACAGAGGGAACGCCTACCATCTGATCTTGCTCCTTTGCCGAGTACGCCATGCCGCCGCAGCGACATTGATGATGCTCACGCCTGCAACCAGCACGAGCGCGGTTCCCCACACGATGTCGGGTGCGGGCTTCACGGCCTGGGTCGCCATGATGTAGAGATGGTATGGAAGCGCCATCGTCTCGTCGAAGACCGTCGCTGGCACAGGAGCGTAGAACGCCACTGCGGTGACCAGGATGGGGGCGGTCTCGCCCGCAGCACGAGACAGTCCGAGGATCGAACCGGTCACGATTCCGGGAGCGGCCGCCGGGATCACCACACGCAGGGTCGTTCTGAGCCGAGAAGCACCCAGCGCGAGCGAGGCCTGGCGAAGATCCTGCGGGACTTGACGCAAGGCCTCCTCAGTCGAGGTTATGACGACCGGTAGCGTCAGGCACGCGAGCGTCAGCGCCCCGGCAAGCACCGAACGGCCGAGGCCCATGGTGAGCACGAACAGCGCAAGGCCGAACAGCCCGTAGACGATAGACGGCACGCCAGCCATGTTCGTGATCGCGAGCCGGATGACTCGGGTGGTGGTGCCTCGCCCGGCATACTCGGACATGTAGATGCCCGCCATGATCCCGATGGGCAAAGCGAAGACGGCGGTCCAGAACACGAGCAGGATCGTGCCCCAAATGGCCGGCCAGATTCCACCTTCGGTCATGAACATCCTGGGGCTCTGGGAAAGGAACTCCCACGAGATAGACCCGATTCCGCGGTACAAGATGTATCCGAGGATGAACAGGACGAGGCTCACAACCGTGAAGGCGGCGAAGCCCGTGACGATCTTCGCGGCCGACTCCTCGATGCGTGCTCTGCGTACGCGAGCGCTGGATCGCCTCATCGGCGCCACCGCCTGCGCTGGCGCTCCAAGACGATGTCTGCGGCGAGGTTGATCACGAAGGTGATCACGAACAGAACGAGCGCCATTGCGAACAGCACGGAGTAGTGGAGGCCACCTTGGACGACCTCGGCCATCTCGCCGGCGATGGTGCCCGGCATCGTGCGCACCGAGACGAACGGATCCGTGGGGATGATGCCGGCGTTGCCCGCGAGCATGAGTACGACCATCGTCTCGCCGATGGCGCGGCCCATGGCGAGCATGACCGCAGCGAAGATCCCGCTCGATGCCGAAGGCAGGATGACCTTGTACACCGTCTGCCAGCGCGTGTTGCCCAGCGCGAGCGAGCCCGTACGCAGATCGCTGGGAACGGCATGCATGGCGTCCTCGGCGATCGAGATCAGCGTCGGTAGCGCCATCACTCCAACGACCAGGCCAGCCGTGAAAGCCGTGAGGCCCGTATCAAGTTCGAGCCAGACGCGGATGTTGGGAACGAGCAAGGCGATTCCGAGCAGCCCGAGCACGACCGAAGGAACCGCTGCCATGAACTCGATCACCGTCTTGGCCAGCTCCTTCACCCGCCGACCGGCGAACTCGGAGATGTAGATCGCAGCCGCTATCCCCAAGGGCATACACAGCGCGACCGCAACGACGGTGACCCATAGGGAACCCACCTCAGCGGGGAGGAAGCCAAAGGACGGGTTCTTGCTCGTGGGATACCAGTCGGTTCCCGAGATCATCTCCCACAGCCCGATCTCGGTGATAGCCACGATAGGCGTTGAGGACCAGGAACACGGTGATCGCAGCGAGGATGACGATCGCTGCGATGCCGCTGAATCCTATGAGTCGTGTGACGACGCTTTCGGCCGCCCGGCGGAGTGCCGGGCGGCCACGGCGCCGCCCCTTGAGGGGGGCGTCTGCCATGCTCAGCTACTGAGCCACGGGCACGAAGCCCTGCTCTTCGACGACCTTCTGACCCTCAGGACTCAGAATCCAGTCGATGTAGGCCTTCTGGACGCCTTGCGCCTCGCCGTTGCCGTACATGTACAGGCCGCGGGAGAGGACGTAGCTACCGTCGAGCGCAGACTCGAGCGAGGCGGCCGTCCCATCGATCTCAAGAACCTTCACGTCGGGAGTGACGTAGCCCAGGCCGATGTAGCCGATCGCGGCCGGATTGGCCTTGGTCTCGTCAACGATCGCCTGCGTGGTCGGCAGGAGCTTGGCCTCTTTGGCGTACTCGGCGTTCTCGTCGTCTTTCGCGACCACAGCCTCTTTGAAGTACTCGTACGTACCAGACGAGCTGTCTCGCGAGAGCAGAACGATGGTCTCGTCCGGACCACCGACATCCTTCCAGTTGGTGATCTCGCCACGATAGATCTTGCCGAGCTGATCGACGGTGAGGGCGCCCACGGGGTTTTCGGGGTTGACGATCACCGCGATGGCGTCCTTGGCGACCTCGTGCTCGACGGGCTCGACGCCGTTGCTCTGAGCCTGGGTGATCTCCTCAGGCTTCATCTGGCGCGACGCATTCGCGAAATCGATGGTGCCGTTGATGAGCGCCGCGATACCGGTACCGGAGCCGCCGCCCTTGATCGAAATCATCACGCCGGGGTTCTCGGTCTGGAAGACCTCGGCCCACGCCTGGCCCAGATTCACGATCGTGTCAGAGCCCTCAACGTTGATGGAACCGGTCAGCTCTTCTGAGCCAGACTCCTGCGTAGTGGCGGTGTCAGCGTTGCTGCCGCACCCTACCAGCCCAAGCGCCAGAACGGCTGCGAGCGCCAGCGCGATCCACTTCTTCACTGCGACTCCCCTTCTCCTTGGCTAGATAGCACGATTCCGGCAGAGATTCTGTGCTCTGCCACGTGCCATGCTAGGGGGGATGTCGACACGAGTGGTTGCACGAAAGTAAACTCCACTAGGCTGGCTTGTAAAACGTTTGTGAAAGCGTCTCCATCGCACGCGAAAGGGTGCGATGATGAGCGCGCCAGCCACCGATTCAAGGGAGAGATGCACATGTCGACCATCCTCGTGGTCGAGGATGATCCCATCATCCGTCAGACCGTTGAGTACGCGCTCAAGCGGGCGGGCTTCATCACGCACTCGTCGGCGGACGGCCCCTCGGCGCTTGAGACCGCCGACAGACTCGACCCGGATCTGGTGCTGCTCGATCTCATGCTGCCGGGCATGGATGGATACGAGATAGCCGAAGCGCTCAGGTCCCGAGACAAGGAGATGGCGATCATCATGGTCACGGCGCTCGACACCGACCGTGACAAGGTGCGCGGCTTGGACGCCGGTGCGGACGACTACATCACCAAGCCTTTCTCCATGGAAGAACTGCTCGCCCGAGTGCGGGCCAATCTGCGCCGCGTCCGCGCACGCGAGACGCTCGCTGACGACCGGACCATCGAGGTAGGTGATCTGGTTATCGAGCCAAAGAGCTTTCGGGTGACGGTCGCGGGACAACCGGCGAAGCTCAGGCTCAAGGAGTTCCAGCTCCTTCACGCCATGGCGAAGCGCGAGGGACTGCTCTGCACGCGCGAGACGCTCGCCGAGGAGGTCTGGGGCTACGAACACATGACGTCATCGAGAACGATCGACGTACACGTACGGCGAGTTCGTCAGGCGATAGAGGGGCCGTCCGAATACGTGTACGTGCACACCGTGCACGGGATGGGCTACCGCTTCGAGCCCGTGCCCAAGTCGCAGGCGGGTGTGGATCGGTGAGTCGATCGACTCAGTTCACGGGCTCACTTCTAGCAAGGCTGATCCTCGGCTACGTCCTGGTGGCGACGGTCTTCGCGGCCGCATGGCTCTGGTCGCTCTACGGCCCGCTCACCCGCGCAGCCGTAAGCCAACAGCAGCGCAACCTCACCGCGGTCGCTCAATCGGCCGCCTTGGCGGCCTCTGAATCGACGTCAACAGCTGATGAGCTCGCTCGTCGGCTCGTCGCCCGAACCGACCTGCGCCTCACCATCGTAGCGGCCGACGGCACGGTGCTTGCCGACTCGAACTTCGCTCCCGAAGCGATGGAGAACCATGCGAACCGACCGGAGATCGCGAGGGCGCTCGAGGGAGAGATCGGGGTCGACCGGCGAGTCTCGCGGACGGAGGGGGTCGAGGAACTCTATGTCGCGGCCCCCACAGCGCTCGACGGCGCCAGAGTCGCGCTTCGAGTCTCACAGCCGCTGGCTGAGATAGAAGCGATTGCGGCGCGATCGCGCAGGGCCGGGCTCATGCTGCTCGCAGTGTCACTGGCGGTCGCCGTCGTCATCGCCGTTCGAGTGACTCGCGAGATCTCGCGTCCCATCGCAGGCCTCTCGGTCGCCGCCGAGAGGATGGCAGCCGGGGACCTTTCGGCTGAGATCCCGCCCGTTCCGACGGACATGGAGACACTTGCGAGCGCACTAGGCGACCTGAAGACCCAGATGCGGGCTCGAATCGAGGCCCTTCAGGGCGAGGAGCGCACGCTGCGCGCCACACTCGACGGTCTCACCGATGCAGTTCTACTGTTCGAAGGAGAAACGATCGAACTCGCCAACTCTGCGGCGGACCGGGTCTTGGGCACCCCGCGAGGCGGCTGGAAGGGTTGCGTCCTCGGTGACGTCGCATTGCCTGCCGGCCTCGAGATGGCGATTCGCAAACATGCGAGCGGCGATGAGCCTGTCGCAATCGACCTGGAGCCCGACCCGACAGGCCGAGCTTTGCACGCCGTGATCGCGCCCGTCGACGGCACGGGTGCAGCCGGCCGCACGATCGTCGCGATCACCGACGTGACGGAGCGATCCCGTCTCGACAGAGTCCGGCGTGACTTCGTCGCGAACGCGAGCCACGAGCTCAAGACTCCTGCGGCCGGCATACGGCTGCTCGCCCAGTCGGCGGAGTCGGCGGCCGACGACGGGGACTTGGATCAAGCGATGGCGTTCGCCCGACAGATCGAAGCCGAAAGTGAGCGCCTTCAGAGGCTCGTCGGCGACCTGCTCGACCTGTCGCGACTCGAGTCACCGCCCTCGGCCTCCACGATCGCCGACGTGAGAAAGGCCGTGGACAACGCAACGATGTCACACGGTGCCGCCGCAAACCGCAAGGGGCTCTCCTTGCGAGTCGACGGCTCGGCAGTACGAGACCGTGACGTGTTCGTCGCAGCCGACCCCACCGATCTTGCGATCGCACTCGACAACCTGCTGGACAACGCGATCGGCTACTCCGAGTCGGGTTCGGTCGTCGTGCGGCTCGAGACCGATGACCAGTTCGTGCGCATAGCGGTCACCGATACCGGCCCGGGAATCGCACCGGAGCACCAACCCCGCGTGTTCGAACGGTTCTATCGCGTGGACCGCGGGCGATCGCGCGAGACCGGGGGTACTGGGCTCGGGCTTGCGCTCGTGCGCCACGTCGTGGAGCGCGCCGGAGGGAGCGTCGAGCTGCAGTCGGTGCCAGGCGAAGGATCGACGTTCACGCTCGTGTTGCCAAGGGCCCGCTAGCGCCGAGATTCGGCGAACCCTACCAGCAGCGCCAGCCATGCACCGCCGAGAAGCCACGATGCGACCACGTCGCTTGGCCAATGCACGCCCAGGTAGACTCGCGATACCCCCACCGCGAGCGCGTAGAGCGCGCACCCCGCGACGATCGCGACCTTGGCACCCGCGCGAATCTCGGAGCGCAGGGCCACGTAGCCGATCGCGACGCCGAGACACAGGCTCGCCATCGAGTGGCCAGAGGGGAAGCTCGCCGAGCCCGGCAAGGGGATCAGGGCACTGCTGACCGGCGGGCGATCGCGGCCGAAGTGGCCCTTGGCGATCGTCGAGAGGAGCATTCCGCCCCCCACAGCGAGCGCGACGAACGCCGCATCGAAGCGACGGTCTCGCGACCACAACAGGAGTACTAGAGAGAGGGTGGCCACCGAGACGACAACGGTTCCTGCTGCCAGCGTCACCATCTTCATCACCACGGTCAGTGCGGGCGATCTGAGTCCCTGTATCGCCACCGTGACCGTCGAGTCGAACCGCAGCACCGCAGGTGAGAGAGCGAAGTCCTCGGCGAGTTCCCAAAACCCCAGCACACACACGAGCGACACGAGCGCGCCCGCGATCAGGGGCCCGCGCCTCATCGGCCCGAGGCCTCGACCAGCCGCGCTGCGATCTGCTTCTTGCGAGAGAGCACGCCCGGGAGCCACGCACTGCCCTCGGATAGCGAGACGCCCAGTGCGCGCTCGATCAGTCGGGTCTTGCCGGCGGCGAACACCTCAGAACCTTCTCGGACTATGTCGGTCGCCATGAGCACGACCAGGTCGTAGCCTCGCTGTTCGAGCAGCGCCTGTAACGCCGATCTCACCTCGTCCGCGCGGTCCATCATCTGCGTCAGGTCGACCGTCTCGTACTGGGCGATCGCGGTGAACACGTCCCCGACGCGGTACTCCTTCACGTCCGCGCGCAAGATCCTGGCGGCGTCGAACGCCTCGGCTGCCGACCGAGAGCGGAACAGTTCCATGCCGAGTGCCATGGGGTCGACCTCGGCGATCGCCGACAGCCGCTCGACGATCTCGCGGTCGGTCTGGGTCGTCGTGGGCGACTTGAGCAACACCGTGTCGGTGAGTATCGCCGCGAGCAGAATGCCGGCGATAGCGGGCGGCACGTCGACGTCCAGCGCGGCGTAGCGGGTCGCAACGATGGTGGCCGTGGAGCCGACCGGAAGGTTGAGAAACAGGATCGGGCCGGCTGTCTGGACGTCGCCCACCCGGTGGTGGTCGACGATCTCGATGACACTCGCTCCCTCGATACCGGCCGCCGACTGCGACATCTCGTTGTGGTCCACCAGCACGACCCGGCGGCGAATCCCGCGTGCGATATCGGTGCGGGTGAGGATGCCGACGCTGCGACCATCATCGTCGACCACGATCGCCTCCCGATGGTGGCTGCCGAGAAGATCCTCGGCGGCCTCGGAGAGCAGCGTCTCGGGTCCCAGGTGCAGCGCGTCGGTCTCCATGAGATCGCCCACCGCCTGAGCGAGCGAGACCAGCCGCGCGGCCGAGTAGGTGTCGCGCGACGTGACGAGCACCGCAGCGTGCTTCTCGGCAGCACGCTCGAGCACCTCGGGCGCAGGAACCACCCCGCCGGTCACGATCAGACAGGCGATGCCCGCCTCGAGGGCCATCGGCTGGGTACGCACCCGGTTGCCCACGATGAGTACGTCGCCGGCGCTGATGCGCGACACGACCGTCTCGGGCTCCATCGCACCGATGAGGACGTTGCCGGTGAGCAGCATGGATGGATCGCCCGCGAGCAGCTCGCCGTCGAGCACGCGAACCAGGCGCTCGAGCGCGACGGGCACCTCGGCGAAGCCGGCGATCTCCGTCTCCTCGAGGTATCGCTCGGCGAGCATCCGCTGGCTCACCAGCCCGATGACCCGCTCGTCGGCGGAGACAACGGGCAGCGCGCGCACGTCGTGCTCGCGCATGAGACGCCCGGCCTCGAGCATCGGCTCATCGGGCGAGATCGTGAAGACCTCTTCGGTCATGACGTCGCGCACGCGGGTGTGGACGTGGTCGATCTTCTCGGGCAGCTCGAGACCGAAGCGTTCGAAGACCCAGCGCGTCTCGGTAGGCACATCACCCAGGCGCGCCGGTACGTACACGCTCTCGGGATCGACGAGGTTCTTCAGATGCGCGTAGGCGACCGCCGAGCACACGGAGTCGTTGTCGGGGTTCTTGTGGCCGAATACCAGGATTGGGCCCACGAGGTCTCCTCCACGAAGCGCCGAGGGCTCCTCGGCGCGCGTTGAACCGGACTAGGACTTGATCTTCACGATGGGAGCGTACCCGACCAGCAGCTTCTTCGTCTCGCCCGTGCGGTCGAACCTGATCGCCAGCTGATCGCCCTTCACCTCGAGCACCCGGCCGCGGCCGAACGCCTTGTGGTCGACCGCGTCACCGACCTCGAAGCTCTCCGTGACTTCGGCAGGCTGTCTGCGGGCTGGTGCGCCGCCCCCGGTGCCACGCCCCGGAGCGCCGCCGCCGAAGACGCGGCCGCCCTGACCCGCACCGTGACCGAACGTCCCACGGCGATCGCCACGCTTCTCCCACCCAGTGCCCCCAAAGCCGCTCGAGCCGACTCCTGAAGCCGCTACGTGCTCTGCGGGGATCTCGCCGATGAAGCGGCTCGGTGTGTTGTGCTGTGTTGCGCCGAAAAGCGAGCGAGAGTGCGCGTGAGTCAGGTAGAGGCGTTCGCGAGCGCGGGTGATCGCCACGTAGGCGAGACGGCGCTCCTCCTCCAGGCCGCTCGCTTCGAACAGCGAGTTCTGGTGCGGGAAGATCGACTCCTCGAGACCGGCCACAAAAACGACCGGGTACTCCAGGCCTTTGGCGGTATGGACGGTCATGAGCGTCACGAAGTCGTCGGCCGTCTCGTCGAGCGTGTCGAGATCGGTCCTGAGCGCAAGCCACTCCATGAACGCCGCAAGGTCGGGCTCGTCGTGACCGGCCGCGAACTCGCTCACGACCGTGAAGAACTCACGGATGTTCTCGGCGCGGCCTAGCGCCTCGTCGCTGCGCTCGGCTTCCAGCGCGGTGATGAGCCCTGCCCGCTCGACGACCATCTCGACCAGATCGCGCAGGTCGCCTTGCATGGCCCGCAGCTCGTCGAGCAGCTCCGCGAAGCTATGCAGCGTCGTTCGCGTGCGCGCCGCCAGCCAGTCCTCGGCGATCGCGTCTCGGAGTATCGTCTCGAAGCCGACTCCGCGCTTGCGTGCCTCGAAGTCGAGCTTGTCCACGGTGGTGTCGCCGATCCCGCGCCTCGGAGTGTTGATGATGCGCTTGAGCGCGACCTCATCGGCCGGGTTCACGACCACCTTGAGGTAAGCCATAACATCGCGGATCTCCGCGCGATCGAAGAAGCGCGTGCCGCCGACGATCTTGTAGGGCACCCCGGCGCGCATGAACGCGTCCTCGAGCGAGCGGGACTGCGCGTTCGTCCGATAGAAGACCGCGCAGTCGGTGTATCGGCGATGCTCGCTGCGTAGCAGCCGTTCGACCTCCCCGGCGATGAAGCGAGCCTCGTCTCGCTCGTCAGACGCGAGATAGCTGGAGATCATCTCTCCCTCGGCGTTGCTCGTGAACAGCGTCTTTGGCTTGCGATTGGGGTTGTTGGCGACTACGGCGTTGGCTGCCATCAGAATCCGCGCCGAGGAACGGTAGTTCTCCTCGAGTTTGACCACCTTTGCCTCTGGATAGTCGTGCTCGAACTCGAGGATGTTGCGGATGTCGGCGCCACGCCACGAGTAGATCGACTGGTCGTCGTCGCCGACCACCATGAGATTGCGATGCTTGGCCGCGAGCAGGTTCGTGATCGCGTACTGAGCGTGGTTCGTGTCCTGGTATTCGTCCACGCTGACGTAGCGGAACCGCTCCTGGTACGCATCGAGCACGTCGGGGTGGTCCGCGAGAAGCCTGTGAGCGTTGACGAGCAGATCGTCGAAGTCCATCGCATTGGCCTCGAGCAAGCGCTGCTGGTAGCGCACGAACACCTTGCCAGCGGCCTTGTCGAGCGGTGAGAACGCCTTGGCTATGAGTTCCTCACTGCCCATGAGCTCGTTCTTCGCCGAGGAGATCCGGTTTCGCACCGCATTGACCGGGAATCGCTTGTCGTCGAGATCGAGCTCCCTCATCACCTCTTTGGCGAGGCGCTTGGAGTCATCGTCGTCGTAGATGCTGAAGTTTCTCGTGAAGCCGAGTCGCTCGCCGTCGTAGCGCAGCATACGCACGCACATCGCGTGAAACGTGAGCACCCACATCGATCGCACGCCGGGCCCGACCAGTTCGGCCAACCGCTCGCGCATCTCCCCCGCGGCCTTGTTCGTGAAGGTGATCGCCAGGATCTCGGCGGGGCTCACGCGCTTGTCGGCGACCAGATGGGCGATGCGAAACGTCAGCACCCGGGTCTTGCCGGAGCCGGCGCCCGCAAGTACGAGCAGCGGGCCCTCGGTGGCCTCGACGGCCTGCCGTTGAGCGGGGTTGAGGGAGGTGAGATCGAGTGTCATAGCCGAGGTAGTGTAGCACGCGCTCAGGCGCCACTGACGGCGGCGGTAGCGGGGGTCCGGCGCTACTTCACGAACTTGATCATCGAGAACCCGTCGCCATCCTTGTGCAGGCACGTCTGATGCGTGACGCGGCGCTCGCCGTGGCTGACCTGAGTGTTGCCGCAACGCTCGCATACGGTTCGGCCACACGCGCTGCACAGCCCAAGGCGACGGACGTCATCGGCCCCGCAGTAGGGGCACACCGCCATTCGCCCGCCGCTCTCGGCCAAACCGCTCGCCACCCTCGAGGTCTGAGTCGCGCAACTCCCCGCGACCGCGAGAAGGGAACCGGCCGCCCAGTGAGCGACCGGAGGCGTGAGACCCGCTGTTCGTGAGGCCTACGCGAGGGTCTTGCCGACAGCCGCCGCTACCTGTGCTAGTTCGCCGACCAACGAACGGATTCCTTCCAAGTCGAGCGACTGCGGCCCGTCGCACGCCCCTTCGTACTGGCCGAGGTGCACTCCGACCATGATGGCGCCTTCGCTGGCGACCGCCGGGTTTGCCCCCCTTACTCCGACACGGATCCACGTGAGCGAGCAACCCTGCGAATCTTGCGTGGGACCGCCATGATCGCGTGCCCTATTCGGAAGGACCACGACGAGCGCATGCGTTTCGCCGCCGCCAGATCTCTTGAACGAGCGCGCCTGACCGCCGCGAGATCTCTTCTGAGTCGCGCAACCTCACTGTCGCGGTGCACGGCTCCCGCTCGGTAGTGCTCGAGCAGCACGTCCCACATGGCGCGCGTGTTCTCATCGGGCTGTGTCGCCGTCGCAGGCTGCTCCAGTCGCCCGAACACATCGCGCCACGCCCCGGCAAGATCGTAGCCTGCGAGCGATTCGATGTTGGCGCGAGCCTCTCGGCCCAAGGACCTGCGATACTCCGGGTCCCGAAGTAGGGCGACGACTGCGTCGGCAGCCGCATCGATGTCGCCGAGCTCAACGCCAACGAAGCCCTTCCGCGACTTCGTGAGAGTGAGATACGGCATCTCGTACATCACACACGGGACTCCAGATGACTGGCTCTCGGCCAGAACAAGGGAGTAGCCTTCATACTCCGACGTCATCAGGAAGACCGACGCCTGCAGGTAGAGCGGCAGAACGTCCTTGGTGAAGCCGCACATGACCACCGCGTCCTGAAGCTCAAGGTCACTCACCAAGGCGTTCAGTCCCTCCACGTAGCGCGTGTCGGGGCCGCCTCCAACCATATAGAGCTTGGCGTCAGGCTCCTGATCGAGCACCTTCCTGAATATCCTCAGGGCCTCATAGGGCCTCTTCTCGGGAGATATCCTGCCAAGCCAAAGAACGTTCTTCTCAGCCAGGCGGGAGACCTCGATGCGGTTCACTTCAAACGTCAGCGGGTTGTTCACACTGACGACGTTGTCGTTGAAGTTGCTCCAGTACGTGCGGTCAACATCGCCCAGTGCGACGACCGTATCGCACAACCGATAGATGAAGGGCATGTCCGCGAAGTAGGTCCCGCCTCTTCTTGAAGGCATCGAGAACACGTTGTGACAGTGCACGACGAACGCGACACCCGCCGCCTTGAACAGGAGGAGATCCCACAGAAGGATCCTCGAAACCCATGCGTGGTAGACCACGACATCGATCCCGTAGTGCCTGATCAGGCGCTCGATCTCGCACGCCCGATCGACGTAGTCCTTGTGGCCGATCTCGAAATACGAAGGAAGCACAACCCTCTGCACGCCCTCAGGCACGTCGTAGTCGTCCTCCGATGCTGGAAGATCGGTGAACACCACGACCTCGTAGCCGAGCTCCAGCCAAAGACCGATCAGTGCCGACAAGACGCGCTGGACTCCGCCGTTCGCAAGCCTGTGGTAGTAGGTCCCCACCACGCGGACCGGGCGTGGCACACGCGCGACAGTACGAGACCCATGGACGTCCCGAGCGATGTGGCCTTGGCGGTTCCAGTTCAGCTCGGCGATCTTGGCCACGACCTCCGATGCGTCCCAGTACTCCAGCATGAGATCGAATCCGGCAGCCCTCTCGTGCGCCCCCAGGTGCCGGCCCCAGTTGCCGACGCAGTCCTGAAGCAGCCGATTCCTCACACCGCGATACAGCTCGTCGTAGCGCTCCAACGTGCCCTGTTCGACAAGGAAGGTCCTGATCGCGTCGGCCACGAGGCCCATCGAGCAATACCTCTCGAAGTGTGAGAACGGCAGCACGTTGTGTCCGGTGACGCCGCGGCCAAACCGGTAGTGATAGAACACCTCGTTCGGCATACCGACATAGCTTCGCGCGAAGTAGCTCAGGATGAAGTAGGCGTACAGATCTTGGGCCTTCGGAAAGCTGCCGTCCTTCACGTGCGCGAAGCTCCGGCGACACAGGTCGGCGGAGAACAGCTTTCCCCAGATGGAGAAGTTATAGAGCCTGCCCGAGAAGCAGCCTTCGAAGATGTGGCTGCCCTCGAGCGCACCATCGTAGGGTCGGACGAACTTCTCCATCCACGCGATTCTGGTGGATTCGAGATTCGCCTCGTTGGTGATGGTGGCGCCGAAATGGACGATGTCGACCGGGTTTCGCTGCACGACTGCATGAAGCTTCTCGCACGCGTCCAACTCAAGGGCATCGTCAGCGTCCAGGAACATGATGTACTCTCCGCGCGAGGCGAGCGCCCCATCCTTGCGAGCCTGTGAGGCGGATCTGCTCTCCGGGAACGTGATCACGCGTATGCGGGGGTCCGTCTGTGCGTACCGCTCCAGAATCGAAGCAGATGCATCGTCGCTGTTGTCGTCAACGCAGACAGCCTCGATGTCGCCAAGGGTCTGATGAACAACGCTGTCCAAACACTCGCGTAGGTAGTCCTGCACGTTGTGGACAGGGATAACGATCGATATCTTCGGCATCTAGAGGAGCCTTCCCGCCGCTACGGTCGACGTGCTGCGGCCACGAAGACCAGCAACTACATGGAACACAGAAACCCGAGATCCGCTGAGCACAGAACCCCCACGTCCTTGCTACCTGAGTAGCGGCAACTCCGATGGGACACGCCGGCTTCGGACAGAGCACTTCGCATCTCGCGCATCGTCCGCGACTCGGCATCCCTCTCGTAGTCGTCGAGCATGATGACGAACGATGGGGCGACGCAACTGGGCAAGAGGCCCAAGACATCGATTCTCGCGTAGTGTTCCATGTCCCCGCCCAAGGGCCCGTCAATCGAGATGAGGTCGAACTGCCTGTCGCCGAAGGCTTCGGAGAAGCCCGCGTAGACGCGGACTGCATCAGCTTCGTTGTGAGGCACGAACTCCCAGTCAAGCTTCACCAGCTGGCTGATTTCGGGCAACCGAAAGCTACGCGAGAAGAAGTCGATCCACTTTTCGTCGTGCTCCACGACGAAATGCTCGACTCCGTCGCACGCCTGAGCGTACTGGGCGATCATCCGCGTCGATTGACCCAAGCCCAACTCAAGCACACGTCGGGGGCGAATCTCATTGAGCACTCGATACAGTACGTAGAGGTACGGGTACCCGACCGCCCATCGGCCCGGCGAAAACGCCTTGTCTTTCAACCACTCACTCGACGCAACGGTGCTGTTGAAGACCTGCGCCCATAGGGCTTCGCTGAGCACGCGGCCTTGTGTGTCGGCCACCTGCTCCATCGACCGCAGCGTCGCCTCAACATCGTCGAGCCGTGCGAGGGCCGCTTCAACGCGGTCAAGGCGTGAGAGAGCCGTCTGCGTAGTGGTGTGGCCCTCACGGACTTCCACGAGAACGCCTTCGACCATAGAGCGCAGCTGCGCCTCGGCGTCTTCCAGTCGTGCTCGCTCGGTCTCAGTGCCGGCCCGGACCTCTTGGACCGCCGCGAGAACGTCATTGACGCCGCGAGTGAACGCGCGGGACGAGGGTGGCAGACGCCGCTTCAGATAGCCTCTTGCCTTCGAGAACATCTCGGCTTTCTCCTGTCCACCTGACAGCACCTACGAAGGCACCCGCACGCCCGGCGGCGGCTCGCACCATCATAGACTAGGCGGCCTGTCCGAGAACAACGCTCAAGCGGCGTCGACGAGTCGGCACCAAGGCACCGGGACGGCGTTGGCTTCGAGGCCGAGGGAGACCACCGGCTGCGTCATGCAGCGCCGACGGATGCCACGCGATGGGTGAACGCCGTCGAGTGAATAGCGTTCTCGGACGCGCGCCTACGTTGCGTCTTGCCTTGTGCGCACGTCAGGCAAGGGTCTTGTCAACCGAAGCGGCGACCCGATCGAGCTCGCCCACCAGCACACGGATTCCTTCCAGGTCGAGCGACTGCGGCCCGTCACAGAGCGCCTCGCGCGGGTTCGGGTGCACCTCGACCATGATGCCGTCCGCACCCACCGCGATAGCAGCACGCGAGATGGCCGGGACGAGGTCCGCGCGACCGGCCGGGTGCGAGACATCGACGATGATGGGCAGCAAGGAGAGGCTGTGGACAACCGGGACGGCCGTGATGTCGAGGGTGAAACGATACGCCGTCTCGAAGGTGCGGATCCCCCGCTCGCACAGGATCACGTTCTCGTTGCCGTTCATCGTGATGTAGTTGCTGGCCTGCAACCACTCCTCGATCGTCGCGGCCATCCCCCGCTTGAATACGACGGGCTTGCCACTCTGGGCGGTCACCTCGCCGATCTTCTTGAGCAACGAGAAGTTGGCCATGTTGCGGGTGCCGATCTGCAAGATGTCCGCGTACGCGTCGACCGTCTCGGCATGCGCGGAGTCGGTGACCTCGGTGACCACGAGCAGGCCGTACTCATCGGCAGCCTCCCTCATGATCACCAGACCCTCTTCTTCCAACCCTTGGAACGAGAAGGGGCTCGTACGCGGCTTGTAGGCGCCACCGCGCATGACCTTGATGCCGAGTTCGGACAGACACGCTGCCACCTCGCGCATCTGCTCGCGGCTCTCGACCGAGCACGGCCCGGCGATGATGGTGGCAGCGCCCCCCGTTGCCACCGAGCCGATCGCTGCTGCGTCCTGCGGGGCCATCAGCCTCTCATCTCCTTGGCAACGTGGAGAATCGCTTCGTAGATGTCTCGCAGGTCGTCGGCGTAGAGGGGGCCCTCGTTGCACGCGGCGATGTTGGCGAAGATCTCCTCTTCACGCTTGGGGTCGTAGAGGCCCCAGTGGGCCTGAGGCTTGAGATGGCGAATGTCGAGCGAGCACTGAGCGCGCTCGTTGAGAAGCTTGACGAGCTGGCAGTCGATAGCGTCTATTCGCTCGCGGATCTCGGCGATCTTCGCCTGTGCGTCTGTGTTCTCGTCGGGCATGGGGACTCCCTGGGTCATCGTCTGCTCCGGCCGCTTGGCGTGCGGTCGCACGATTATCGCATGAGTAGCTTACCCAGATGAGGGTGTGACGGACGCTCGGTAGCTGAACCTCGGCGAGCGGCTATGTCACGAACGAGCCTGTCGGGAATCCAGCCCCAGCATTGCCCATCGACCCAGCGCACCCGTGCCGCTCAGATGGTATGCACCTCTTCGAAGGGCTGAGTGGTGGTCCTACTCCCACTCGATGGTGCCGGGCGGCTTGCTCGTGATGTCATAGGCGACGCGGTTGATGCCGTCGACCTCGTTGATGATCCGGTTGCTCATCTTGGCGAGCAGATCGTGCGGGAGCCGCGCCCAGTCCGCGGTCATCGCGTCTGCGCTCGCGACGGCCCGGATGATGATCGGGTTCTCGTAGGTACGCTCGTCTCCCATGACACCCACGCTCTTGATGTCGGGCAGCACGGCGAAGTACTGCCACACGCCGCGCTCGGTGTCCCACTCCCCGATCTCCTCGCGGACGATCGCGTCGGCGAGTCGGAGCTTGTCGAGCTTCTCGCGCGTGATGTCGCCGATGATGCGCACCGCAAGCCCTGGGCCCGGGAAGGGCTGGCGATGCACGATCTCGTCGGGTAGTCCCAGCTCGAGCCCTACCGCGCGCACTTCGTCCTTGAAAAGCGTCTTGAGCGGCTCGATGAGATCGAAGTGCACGCCTTCGGGGAACGGGATCAGGTTGTGGTGGCTCTTGATCTTGGCCGCGTGCTTGTTGCCCGACTCGATGACGTCAGGGTACAGAGTGCCTTGCGCGAGCCACCTGACACCCTCGAGCGTAGTGGCCTCCTCGAAGAATATCTTCCAGAACTCTTCGCCGATGATGCGCCGCTTGGCTTCCGGGTCGTCCACGCCCGCCAGGAGCTCCAGGTACCGGTCCTCGGCGTCGACGTGCACGAGGTTGACGTGGAACGTGTCTCGGAACGTGTGCACGACCTGCTCGGCCTCGTCGAGACGCAGCATCCCGTGGTCGACGAAGACGCAGGTGAGCTGATCGCCGATTGCGCGGTGCAGCAACGCGGCAACGACGCTGGAGTCCACGCCGCCGGACAGGCCGCAGATCACGCGGTCGGTTCCCACCTGCTCGCGAACGCGCTCCACGGCATCTTCGATGATGTTGACCATCGTCCACAGCGGTGGAATGTCGGCGATATCGTGCAGAAACGTCCTGATGATGTGCTGGCCGAACTCGGTGTGCGCCACCTCGGGGTGGAACTGCGTGGCGAACAGCTTGCGCTCGGCGTGCTCCATCGCCGCCACCGAGGTCGTCGCGGTGCGCGCGGTGACCACGAAGCCGGTCGGTGCGGTGCCCACGCTGTCGCGATGGCTCATCCAGACCTGCGACGTCTCCGGCACGCCCTCGAGAAGCCGACAGCTCGGCTCGGTCACGGTGAGTTCCGCGAAGCCGTACTCGCCGATGTCGGTCTTGGGAATGTCGCCGCCCAGATGCAACGCCATCTCCTGGATGCCGTAGCAGAATCCCAGGATCGGGATGCCCAGATCGAGGATCGCCGGATCCATGTGCGGTGCGCCGTCGGCGTAGACGCTCGCCGGACCGCCCGACAGGATCATCGCGGCAGGAGCGCGGCGCGCGACCTCCTCGGCGGTGATGTCGAACGGGACGATCTCCGAGAAGACCCTCGCCTCACGCACCCGTCGCGCGATGAGCTGTGCGTACTGGGCCCCGAAGTCCAGAACAAAGACGGTGGGCTGGCTCTCGTGCGTCACCGCGCCCTACCGACCCATTCCGACGCCTTGTGTGTTCTGCAAGACCTTGCCCTCGGTCTGAAGCGACGGCGCGACGAGGACCTCGGCCTTCTGGAAGCTCTTGAGGTTCTCGTAGCCGCACGTCGACATCGAGGTGCGAAGCCCGCCGAGAAGGTTCAGCGTGCCGTCGTTTTGGTGTGCCGGGCCAAGCAAGATGTCCTCAAGCGAGCCGGTCACGCCTGCGCGCACGCGCGTGCCGCGGGGAAGGTCCGGATGGAATGTGGCCATGCCCCAGTGGTAGCCACGACCCGGTGCCTCCGAGGAGCTCGCGAGCGGAGAGCCGATCATCACCGCATCGGCACCGCAGGCGACCGCCTTGGCCAGGTCGCCGCCGGTCCGCATACCACCATCCGCGATGACGTGACTGTAGCGGCCGGTCTCCTCAAGACACCTGGTGCGCGCTGCAGCGGCGTCTGCGATCGCGGTGGCCTGCGGGACGCCGATTCCCAGCACACGTCGAGACGTGCACGCGTGACCGGGACCCACCCCCACAAGCACGCCTACCGCGCCCGAGCGCATCAGGTGCAGTGCGCCTTGATAGCTGCAGCATCCGCCGATGATGCACGGGACCTCGAGCGCCTCGACGAACGCGTTGAGGTCGAGCGGCTTGTCGTAGCTCGAGACGTGCTCGGCCGAGACGACCGTACCTTGGATGATGAGGATGTCGAGCCCGCCGTCCATCGCCGGGCCGATGAACCGCTCGACGTTCTGCGGCGTGAGCGAGGCGGCCGCCAGCACACCGCCGTCCTTGATCTCCTTCACGCGCTTGGTCACGAGCTCGGGCTTGACGTCCTCGGCAGCGTAGATCTGCTGCATCTTGAAGGTCGCCTCTTCCTTGTCGAACGAGGCGATGGCGTCGAGTTGCGGCGCGGGGTCGGCATAGCGCGTCTGGATGCCCTCGAGGTTGAGCACCGCCAGACCACCGAGCTTGCCCATCGTCACCGCGAACGCGGGATCGACGACGCCGTCCATCGCCGACGCGAGCACAGGCAGGGGGAACGAGTAGTCACGCCCCTTGAACGAGAAGGTCCAGGTGATGTCGATGTCTCGCGGATCGCGGGTCCGGCGTGACGGCACAATCGCGATGTCGTCGAAGCCATAGGCGCGCCGTGCGGTCTTGCCACGTCCGATCTCGATCTCCATGCTGCCTGGTTCCTCCTCGGTCGTCTTGTCAAGCCGCCTGAAGCGGCACGTGTCATGCGTTGCGGGAGCTCGCAGGCTGAGTCGCGGATACACGAAGACCAGGCAAGAGGTCCGCCGAGTACATTGCGGCGATGCCTGGTCCGATGGATTGCTGCGAGCCTCGCCCTGACGCGCGTACAAGAGGGTCCCGCGCTCCCGGTTCCGACATTCTAGTGGAGCGCCGCGCGTTCGTGAACCAGCACACACGGAATCTTGGGCACATATTGAGTTCAGGCCGCCCTGCGCCGATGAGAGACCTGTGGGCATGTGGCCGAACGCATCTATCAAGCGCCTCACAGGCCGGTGATGCGACCGTCACAACCGCCCGGTGTCTCGATCGACGATCTCTCACCCGGAAGGCGGATGATGACAGGCCTGTACCAGCGCTGTCTGCTCGCGTTCGTGCTGGCGTCGATGCTTCTCGCAACGTCGGCACAGACCGTCGCAGCCACCGCCCCGCGCCCGGCACCACTTGTCGTGATCGACCCCGGACACGGGGGTCGGTACTCCAACGCGAACGCCAACGGCCTTCGCGAGAAGACCGTCAACCTTCTCATAGCCCGAGAGCTCAGAGCTGCGCTGGTGGCCCGTGGATACCGCGTCTTGATGACGCGGTACTCAGATCGCACGGTGCGACTCTCGGACGCCTCCACCTGGAACTACCGGGCGAGCACCGGACTGTGGAGCTTCGCGCGCGACTACCGCACCGGCTACGTTGGCGGCATCCCGCGAGATGACCTGCAGGCACGAGTGGACTACGCCAACGCTCGCGGTGCGGACCTCTTCATCTCGATCCACGCCAACGGATCCGCCAGCCGAGCCTCACGCGGCACTGAGACCTACGCTTCCAGGAAGGACTATCTGGGACGCCGACTTTCGGTGGCCGTGAACCGCGAGATCGTGTCCGCCACCGGGCTGCGCAACCGAGGCGCGCATACTGCCGACTTCTACGTGTGCCGCTGGTCCAACATGCCCGCGATCCTGGTTGAAAGCGCCTTCATCTCCAATCCGCGGGAGGCTCGCCTGCTCAAGCAGAGCTGGTTCCGACGGCGCATCGGGCGAGCCATCGCCGCGGGCGTGGACTCGTGGATGGCGACCGCCCCGTTCAAGCGGGTCTATCCGCGCATCACGTCGTCCTCCTCGGCCGAGCTGGCCAACGTCGTCTCGCGCAAGGACTTCCCGAACGGCTCGCCCATCGCCGTGATAGCGAGGGCGAACCGAGCCGCTGAGGTACCCGGGGTCGCTGGGCTGGCTGTGAAGCTGCAAGCGCCACTGCTATGGACCGAGTCCAGCGGGCCTACGACGACCACCGCCGAGGAGCTCGCGCGGCTTGCCCCGCAACGTCTGGTTCTTGCCGGTGTCGACGGGTCGTTCGATGCCACCGCTGTGGCTGCGCTCGCCGAGGGCCTCAGGAGTGGCGACCGCCGCGGTCGAGGTGGTAGGGGGCGCAGATCCGTCTGCCGTGTCAGCTCGGATCGCGGCGAAGGTCGGTGTGCCTGCCAGTGGCGAGGTACTCGTGGTGAAGCCGAACGACCGGTACGCATCGCACGTCGCGGCCGCGGTCTCCGCTGCAAGGGGTATCCCGCTGCTGGTCACGACCGAGACGACGATCGGGGGCGACGTGGCGGCGTGGCTTGAAACCAACCGTCCCGCCATCAAGCGGACGGTGGCCACCGGCGCGGCAGGGCGGCTTTCGTCGGCTGCATCGGCAAAGCTTCCCGGCATCGTCCGCGTGGGTGGATACGACTACGCCCTCAACGCTGCCCGGCTCAACGCGCGCTACTACAAGACGACTGCGACAAGCACGATGCGACCCGTCGTGACCACGGCGGGTTCGACCGTACAGTACCTGGTGGCAGCGACGTACGCGGCGCGACGGGGGCAGCCTGTTGTGCCTGTGTGGGGTCGCAAGATGCCCGTGCGCTCGCGAGAATGGATCACGAATCGTCGTGCGCGCATCGCTGGCTTCGAGATACTGACGAACGGCTCGGTCCCCTATCTGATGGACCGCACGCTCGCGAAGTCGGACGCACTCTAGCGGCCACGCTAGGGAAGCGCCGTGAGCACGACGGCGATCAGCGCCAAGGCGATGCCGACACGCTGCCACCCGCGCAGATGCTCGTGCAGCACGAATCTCGCGAGAATCACCGTGCTGACCGGATACAGTGCACCCAGCACCGAAGCCAAGGCGAGCGGGCCCAGTCGCAGTGCCGTGACTTGAGTCAGGTTGGCGGCCACGTCCAGGACACCGGTCGACACGGCGAGCAACCGGATGTCTCGCTTGGGCAGAATACGGCCCCGGGCAAGGGCGAGCGCGACCGACCCAAAGAGAATCACCGATGTCACGCGCGCGAGGAGGAGCGGGGCGAAACGGGTGGACTGCGGAGTCTGTGCCCAGCACAGGATCGAGAGCCCGAACCCGACACCGGACACGATCGCCAGCGCCAGCGCGCGCCGCGCGTCGCCATGCGCCTCGTCCTCGGCAAAGACGCTCACGATCACGACTGCGAGCAGGGCAAGCACCATACCCAGAAGCGCCGTCCACCGCAGCGGACCACCGGTCGCAAGACCCACGGCCGCGGGCAGCGCGCCTGAGAGCGCGGCGGTGACGGGGGCCACGACGCTCATCCGTCCCGTCGCCAGCCCCGCGTAGAGCGAAAGGACGCCCAGCCCACCGAGCAGACCCGCGGCAGCACCCCAGATGATCAAGGGATCCATCCAGTCTGCGGGCGGGAAGACCACCGACAGCGCAAGCAGTATGACCAGTCCCGTAGCCTGAGCCATGATGGTCACGTTGAGAGCCGCGTCCCTGCGGCTCGCCACTCCGCCGAGGAAGTCGGCAGCGCCGTAGAGTGCCGCGCCCAACGTCGCAATGAGTGCCGTCAGCATGGACTACACGTTGAACTTGGAGCGAACGACGTCGCCGTCGGACATGACGTGCTCGGTGCCTCCCAGGCGCAGCTTGCCCGCGTCCCGAGCACCCTTCTCCCTGCTTGGTGACACATCCTCGCCGCAGCCCACGATCACTCCCTTTAGAGCAGGTCAGAGGGCACAAACCCCCCGCAAGACTGCTGTATAGTACCACCCATGGCACCCACCGCTCGTATCGTGCTCGCATACGCCGCCGTCGGCTCGGGTCACCGAATCGCTGCGGAGGCCGTCGCACGCGAACTCGAGAAACTCGGCGGAGACTCCCTCACCGCAGAAGTGGTCGATACGCTGCCCTACGGGTCTCTCAGACCTTCGGGAGACAGCCTGACCTCGGCCTTCACCGGCAACTCGGCTCACCTCTACGACGCCTTGTGGTCTTCGAGCGCGTTTGGCCGGGTAGCCCGTTTCTTGGGCATGCCGCTGCTCTCGTGGGTGTTTCGCCGCTTCACCGACTATCTGATAGAGGCCCGCCCTTCCGCCGTAATCTGTACGCACGCGCTTCCGGCGCTCCTGGCGGCGCAGGCAGTGCACCGCGGCCGCCTCGACACCGCAGTCGTCTCGGTTGCCACGGACTTCGGCATACACAGCCTGTGGCCGCGCGACGGCATCGCCCTGTTCTGTGCGGCGGACGAGCGCTCGGCCGAGGAGCTCGGCCGCCGTGGTCACGCAAGCGGAGCCATCGCCGTGACGGGCATCCCCGTGAGGATCCAGTTCACGGCGGAGTACGACCGAGCGGCCGCACGGGAGCATTTCGGCCTCGCCGCCGAGAAGCCCGTCGTTCTCGCAGTCGCTGGATCGACGATGCCCGGCCCGTACCTCCACTTCAAGGAATCGCTCGCCGTGTCTCTGCCCGCGATCGCGTCCATGCCAGGCGTCACCGTCGCCGTCGTCACAGGGCGCGACGACGCCTTCGCCGAGGAGTTGCGCACCCGCTCCGCGGGCTTTGGGACCACCAACGTCCACGTACTGGGCTACGTTGAACACATGGCCCCGCTCATGGCCGCGTCGGACGTCGCCCTAGCCAAGCCCGGTGGCCTCGTCTGCGCGGAATGCATCGACATGGGGCTGCCGCTCGTGCTGGTGGGCCCAGCGGCCGGGCAAGAGCGGGCCAACGCGACCGCGCTGGTCGACGCCGGGGTGGCGTTGTTCGCCGAAGACCCGAACACGCTGGCCGAATACGCACGCAAGGCGGCCGCTCACCCGGAGCGGCTGGCCAGAATGCGGCTGATCGCTGACACGCTCTCGCGCCCGCTTGCCGCTGCCGACATCGCCACCCGGGTGCTCTCCTTGTCGGGCGTCGCGATCGAGCCGGACGACCCCTCGTGAACGCAACGCTGTCATCAGCGCTAGGACTCGGCGCCGCAGCATTCGCGATCGGGCTCACCGGGGCAATGGCACCCGGCCCCTACCTCACCCTGACGATCACCAGGACCATTCAACGCGGTCGTGTCAGCGCGCTACTCATGCTTGCGGGCCACGCCCTATTGGAGGCCGTGCTGCTTGTCGGATTCGCGTTCGGCCTGCAAGACCTGCTGAAACAGCCCACCGTCTCGGCCGCCTTGTCGGTGCTTGGAGGGGGCTTTCTGCTGTGGATGGGCGGCTCGCTGCTGTACGGAGCGCTCAAGGGCAGCGTGGTGACCGACCTTGAAGCCGCCGAGATCGAGTCGCGGATGGGGCCGGTCGTACAGGGAGCAGCTGTCAGTCTCTCGAACCCCTACTGGCTGCTGTGGTGGGTGACCGTAGGCGCCGCACTGGCCGCCAAAGGTCTCGCGGTCGGCCCGATCGGCGTGCTCGCCTTCTTCATCGGTCACGAGCTGGCCGACGTGGCGTGGTACGCGGCGGTGATCGTGGCCGTCTCGTCGGGCCGGCACCTGCTCTCGCCCAAGGTCTACCGCACCATCATGGCCGGGCTGGCGGTATTCCTCCTGTACCTGGGAGCACGCTTCGCCATCGTCGGCATGGGCGGGGTGACATAGAAGCGATGCGCATCGGGATGTTCGCAGACATGTACCTGCCTCACGTGAGCGGCGTGACCAACCACATCAGGTTGTACCGAGCCGAACTGGAGAGGCAGGGCCACGACGTCCTCGTCTTCACCTGGGGCGGCCAGAGCCATCCCGACGACGACCCCGCCGTGTTCCGTTCCCCTTCGATACCCTACGGCGACACCGGATGGAACGTTCCCCTCGGCGTGTCACGAGAGGCGCGGCGCGCGATGGAGTCCTTGGACATCGCGCACGCACATCACCCCTTCGCGAGTTGCCTCGCCGCGCTGCGACTGCGCTCGCGAAAGGGCACTCCGGTGGTGTTCACGAACCACACGCGCTACGACCTCTACTCGGACACCTACGTCGCGTGGCTGCCGCATGCGATCCGCTACGGCGCGATCCGTCGCTACCTCATGTGGCTGAACCGCCGCGTCTCGCTCACGATCTCGCCGTCGGCAGACGTCGCGGAGTGGCTCGCGAGCTACGGTGCCGTCGCCGAGAAACTACTGGTCTTCCCCAACGCGATCGACGTCGGGCCCTTCGCACACCCGACGTCACCGTTGTCCAAGACCGACATCGGGCTGGCCGAGGACTCCTTTGCGCTGTGCTACGTGGGAAGGGTCGCGCACGAGAAGAACGTTGGCTTGCTACTGGACGCGTTCACGCGTGCAGCAGACAGCGACCGGAAGCTGGCGCTGGTGCTCGTCGGAGACGGCCCTGCCCGCGCCGAATGCGAGCGCAGGGCGGCAGACGCCGGAATCGCCTCGCGCGTCCGGTTCCTCGGCATGACGCCCTACGAGCAAGTACCCGGCGTGCTCGCCGCGTGCGACGCGTTCGTGACGGCCTCTGTGAGCGAGATGTACCCTCTCGTGGTCGTCGAGGCGTGCGCCGCGGGCCTGCCCGTTGTGGGCATCCGTTCGCCCGGTGTCGGCGAGATAGTGACCGAGGGGGTCTCGGGCCTGCTGACCGCCGAGGATCCCACTCGTCTGGCCGACGCGATACGTGCTGTGGCCGGCGACCCCACCCTTGCCGAACGGCTGCGGTGTGGGTGTCAGCAAGTGGCCCGCGACCACGACATCGGACCAAGCACGAGACGACTCGTCGCCGCCTACGAAGGGCTCGTCGACCGGACCTGAGCGTCAAGAGCCACGAACGCCTCTCGCCTGCATGAAGAGAGCGGGCCCCGGCGTGATGCCGAGGCCCGCTTAGCGTGCGGTGAAACCCA
The DNA here is from genome assembly GCA_963700665.1 of uncultured Actinomycetes bacterium. Classification (GTDB taxonomy): domain Bacteria; phylum Actinomycetota; class Coriobacteriia; order Anaerosomatales; family PHET01; genus CAVPCY01. The sequence goes on along the minus strand of CAVOYK010000002.1, from coordinate 58,467 downwards.
AACGGACGAACGCGCTACATCATGCCGCCCATACCGCCCATGCCAGCCATCGCAGCAGCTGCGGCGGCACCGTCATCCTTGACCGGGGCGTCGTTGACGGCCGCCTCGGTGATCAGGATCAGTGCCGCGATAGACGCAGCGTTCTGGAGAGCCGAGCGGGTCACCTTGACCGGGTCGATGACGCCCATCTTGAGCATGTCACCGTACTCGCCGGTGGTGCCGTTGAGGCCCTCACCAGCCGGAAGGGTCTTGACCTTCTCGACCACGACCGAGCCCTCGAAGCCGGCGTTGGCGGCGATCATGCGCATCGGCTCGATGAGCGCCTTGCGCACGATGTTCACGCCGATCATCTCGTCGGCATCGAGCTCGAGCTTGTCGAGTGCGGGCAGCGCGTCCACGAGCGCCACGCCGCCACCGGCGACGATGCCCTCTTCGACAGCAGCACGAGTCGCCTGGAGCGCGTCCTCGATGCGATGCTTCTTCTCCTTGAGCTCGACCTCGGTGGCGGCACCGACCTTGATGACGGCCACGCCGCCGGAGAGCTTGGCCAGGCGCTCCTGGAGCTTCTCCTTGTCGAAGTCAGAGTCAGAGTTCTCGATCTCGACCTTGATCTGATTGATGCGGGCCTTGATCGCATCCTCTGCGCCGGCACCGTCGATGATGGTCGTGTTCTCCTTGGTGATCTTCACCGTCTTGGCACGACCGAGCATGTCGAGCGTGACGGAGTCGAGCTTCATGCCCAGCTCCTCGGTGACGACCTGGCCACCGGTCACCACTGCGATGTCCTCGAGCATGCGCTTGCGGCGGTCTCCGAAGCCCGGCGCCTTGACGGCTACCGACGTGAAGGTGCCGCGCAGCTTGTTGAGGATCAGCGTCGCGAGCGCCTCGCCCTCAAGGTCCTCGGCGATGATCAGCAGGTTCTTGCCTGACTGCATGACCTTCTCGAGCATGGGCAGCAGGTCGGCGATGTTGCCGATCTTCTGGTTCGCGATGAGGATCAGCGGGTCCGAAAGCACGGCCTCCATGCGGTCCGGATCGGTGACCATGTACGGCGAGATGTAGCCCTTGTCGAACTGCAGGCCCTCGACCGTCTCGATGTCGATGCCGAAGGTCTGGGACTCCTCAACGGTGATGACACCGTCCTTGCCCACAACCTCCATGGCCTCGGCGATCTTGTCGCCGATCTCGTCATCGGCGGCCGAGATGGCGCCCACGTGCGCGATCTCGTCGCGGTCTTCGATCTCCTTCGCGGTGGTCTTGATCTCGTCGACGATGCTGTCGACGGCCTTCTCGATGCCCCGGCGGATAGCAAGGGGGTTTGCACCTGCGGTCACGTTGCGCAGGCCCTCGGTCACGATGACCTGGGCGAGCAGGGTAGCGGTCGTGGTGCCGTCACCGGCAACGTCGTTGGTCTTGACGGCGACTTCCTTGACGAGCTGGGCACCCATGTTCTCAAGCGGGTCCTCGAGCTCGATCTCCTTGGCGATCGTCACGCCGTCGTTGGTGATCGTCGGCGCGCCGAACTTCTTCTCAAGCACGACGTAGCGGCCCTTGGGGCCAAGCGTCACCTTCACAGCGTCGGCGAGCTTGTTGACCCCGGTCGCGAGACCGTGGCGCGCCTCTTCGTCGAAGCGAATCTCCTTGGACATACTGTTCGGTCCTCCCTAGGTATTCAGTGGTGCGGACTGGCAGCGCAAGCGAGGAACCTAGTCCTCTACGACGGCGTAGATGTCATCGGCGCGCAGAATCAGGTAGTCATCGCCGTCGACTTTGACCTCGGTTCCGCCGTACTTGCTGTACACGACGGTGTCCCCGGTCTTGACGTCGAGCGGGATCCGCTTCTCGCCGTCCTCATCCCACTTGCCATCGCCCACGGCGATGACGGTCCCCTTCTGGGGCTTCTCCTTCGCAGTGTCGGCCAGAATCAGTCCGGACTTGGTCTGAGTCTCGGCCTCGGCCTGCTTCACGATCACGCGATCGCCCAGCGGCTTCAGATTCATCGACGTCCCTCCTAGTGTTCGATACGGACCCGTGCTGCCACCAGACCAGGCGTCTGGTGAGGTGTCTATGCGAGGTCGAGTCCCCCCGTGCCTGTGGATACATACCCACACTGGCAGCGAATGCTCGATTCCACCCCGCGAGTGCTGGCACTCGAATCCGTCGAGTGCCAACGAACAAGGATTCTACCCATAGTCCGCGCAAGCTTCAATAGCCTCTACCTGCGATTTTCCAAACAGGGTTGAGTGTCTATGACTCAGATTCCAGCGACGGCGTCGCCCCAGGGCGTGTCCAAGCGCAGGCCAGGCACTGCGTCGGCGTCGATCTCGAGTTGGTCTCCCCGGAGGTAGCGGTAGTAGGCCGCAGCGGCGATCATCGCGGCGTTGTCGGTGCACAGATTCATCGGTGGGACGCTCACGTGCACCCCGAGCGGTTCGATCGCATCTCTCAGCGCGCCCCGCAAGGCTGGGTTGGCGGCGACCCCTCCCGCCAGACAGAACGCCGTCGCACCCGTCTCTTGGACCGCCCGAACCGCCTTTGCGACCTGCACGTCGATGACTGCGGCCTGGAAGCTCGCGGCGAGATCAGGGATGTCGATCTCCCGCCCTGCGGCTTGCTCGTGGCGGACGTGGTTGATCACCGCTGTCTTGAGCCCGGACAACGAGAACCGGTAGTCGCCGCTGTGCATCATCGCACGGGGGAAGTCGATTGCAGCCGGATCGCCCTCGGCCGCCAACCGCGACAGGATCGGTCCACCCGGATACCCCAACCCGAGCACCTTGGCTACCTTGTCGAAGGCCTCCCCGGTGGCATCGTCGAGCGTCTCGCCAAGCGTGTGGTACACCCCCCACTCGGGCATGTGGACGAGCGAGGTATGGCCGCCACTCACCACGAGCGCCACGAGCGGCGGCCTGACGGACTCGTCGGCGAGTACGTTGGCGAATATGTGCCCTTCGAGGTGGTTGACGCCTACGAGGGGCAGCCCCGTTGCCGCCGCGAGCCCCTTCGCGTACGCCAACCCGACCACGAGTGCGCCGACCAGGCCCGGACCGTGAGTGACGGCGACGGCGTCCAGATCGCGAAAGCCCAGTGGGCGAGCGAGCCCCAGCGACTCGCCCGCGTTCGCGAGTGCCTCGTCGACGACGCCTACGACGGCCTCTGTGTGCTTGCGGCTCGCGATCTCGGGCACCACGCCACCGAACCGCGCGTGAAAGTCGATCTGGCTGGCAACGACGTCGGCGACTATCCTTCGCTCGCCTGAGATGATCGCCGCAGCCGTCTCGTCACACGAACTCTCTATCGCCAGGATGAGCGGTTCGTCGCCGCGCGGGGTCGTCGGTCTCCTCGGTGTGGACACGCCCCTGCCAAGCTCCCCTGTCATGATGAGGGCGTCCTCGCCGCCACTGGGGTAGTAGCCTGGACGCGCTCCGGCGATCCTCAGCCCTCGCGACTCGTAAAGCCCGATCGCTGCCAGATTGGTCCGTCGGCACTCGAGCGTGATCTCCGTGGTCCCGAATGCCAAGCGCCAGCTCTTCGAGCCGCTCGAGAAGGCTGCGTCCGACCCCGGCCCCTCGCCTGTCCTCACGCACGGCGAGATTCATGATGTGTGCCTCATCAGCGAAGGCGGCCACACCGGCGTAGCCCACGACTTCGTCCCCGTCGACGGCCACGATCCACGCCCGGTTGGGTCGGGTGAGTTCCTCTTGGAACATCCCCGGGGTCCAGGAGTCGGGGAAGACGGCCTTCTCGATCTCGTACACGTGCTCGATGTCGGCCTGCCGCATGGGGCGAATTGCCATGGCGCCCGCGCGCTCCGCCGAGCCGACCGTCGCGACGCCGGTCTCAGGCGGTGGGACCGACGGCAGTCCCGCGCGCTCCCGCTCGGCCTCCTCGGCATCCGAGAGCCGCGTGTAGACCGGCAGAACGATTCCCGCATTGCCGCCAACGAGCTCCCCCGCGCTCCGTGCTGCCTCGAACGCGGCGAGAAGCCCGACGCCAGACGGATACCAGTCCTGACGCTCCGCGACTCGGGCGCGGGGCATCGCCGCCGAGAAGACGTCGCCGTACTTCGCGAGCGCGTTTCCAGCGAGCACCAGTGGCCCGGCTACCGATGCCGCCCACTCCTCGGCGACCTCCTGGGGACCGCCGACACGATCCGCGCTCAACCGCTCCACCCGGCCGCCTGACGCCCGGAACAGCGCCGGGTAGACCTCACCGCGCATCGCGTCACCGATCACGCCGATCGTTCCTTCGAAGCCCGCGAGCTGCCAGGCGATCGCGTCAAGGCTCCCGACCCCGTACAGAGGCGCTCCGAGTCCTTGGGCCAGGCCCTTGGCCGTCGCAACGCCGATACGCACGCCCGTGAACGAACCCGGGCCGCGACCCACGACGACGACCCCTACGTCGGCCATCACGCCGCCCGCGCGGGCCAAGACATCTACGGCCCGACGCAGCAGCACGCTGTTCGCCTTGCGGGGAGCGACCTGGGCCTCACCTGCAAGCAGGGTCACGCCTGCACTGTCGAGTCGCGCCACCCCGATGCCGACCGCCTCGGTCGCGGTGTCGAGAGCGAGCAGTAGGGTCATCGGGCCGCCTCGCCTTCAGCGCATGCACTGAGCCATGCAGCGGCGAGCTCTTCTCCGCGCTCGCCGATAGGAGCGAGCTCGACCCGTCGAGTCTCGTCGTCCTCGATCACGATCGAGATCGAGAGCCCCTGGGCGGGCGCGGCCTCGGCGAACCTATCTCCCCACTCCACGACCGCCACTCCGTCCGCTTCGAGCGTGGCGTAGTAGTCGAGATCCTCGAGCTCCTCGGCGCGCTCGAGGCGGTAGAGATCGAAATGGTAGAGGGGTATTCGGCCCTGATGCACGAGCAAGATATTGAACGTCGGGCTCGTCACCGGCTCGGCGACTGAGAGTCCCTGGGCAATACCCTTCGTGAGCTGCGTCTTGCCTGCGCCCAGATCCCCAGAGAGCAGCACCACGTCGCCCGGGCGCACCAAGTGGCCGAGGACACGACCGCAGCGCATCGTGTCGTCCGGTCCGAGCACACGGAACTGCATAGGTCCCATCAGAACAGGGCCTCCTGGCTGGGCGTGGAAGGTGCGCCCTCGCTGCGCGCCGGCGGACCCGGATCGTCGGCCACGTCCTCGGGCGACACGGCTGTCGGTTCCGGGCCTGGGTCCAGACTGCCGGGGCCTCGCCCGGGCGCGTCGGTGCTGTCCAACAACTCGCGCAGCCGCGCGAAGTCGGCGAACAACACGTCGCGCTTGGTCCGATCGTAGATCGCCGCAGCGGGATGGAAGATCGGCAAGACGACGAAGCGCCCTGCGGACTGAACAGTGCCTCGCAGCCTCGTGATCCCGGCGTCGGTGCGCAGCACGAAGCGGGTCGCGAAGTTGCCCAGCGTGACGAGCACGTCGGGTGAGATGACGCGGATCTGCTCGCGGAGAAACGGCGTACAGGTCTCTATCTCGCTGACCTCGGGGTCACGATTCTGTGGCGGGCGGCACTTGAGCACGTTGGCGATGTAGACCTCGGAGCGCTTGAGACCGGCGTGCTCGAGCAGCTCGTCGAGGAACTTGCCGGCAGCCCCCACGAAGGGCTCCCCCTTCAAGTCCTCGTTCTTGCCTGGGGCCTCGCCGATGAACATGACCCGGGCGCGCGGGTCGCCCACCCCGAATACGAGCTGGGTGCGCGTGGATCCCAGTTCGCACCGGTGGCAGTCTCCGAGAAGGTCTCGGAGTTCTTCGAGGCTCGTGCAGCCCAGGCCGGACATAGGGGTGACCTGCTCTCTAGAGCCAGGTGGTGACCTCGGCCAGAGGCCTGCGGGCCGGACGGCCAGCCGACTCTGCCGAGTAACCCACAGGAACCACGGCGACAGGTGTGATGGGTGACTGCAGATCGAGCGCGTCACGGACAGCCTGCTCGTCGAACGCGCCGATCCAGCACGACGCCAACCCGCGCTCGACGGATGCGAGCAGAATGTTCTCCACGGCAGCGGCCGTGTCTTGGATCGCGTAGAGGTACTCTCCCCTGTCGCCGTAGCGGGCCGCGCACGGGCGCGGGTCCACCGACACGACGATGACCACCGGCGCGGCAGTCGCCCAGCGTTGCCTGAGTGCCGCCGTCAGCCGCTCGCGAGCAGCGGACGACTGCACGACGCTGAAGCGCCATGGCTGGATGTTGCCCGCGGTCGGGGCGATCACTGCGGCCTCCAGCAGGTAGCGGATGTCTTCATCGGACACGCCGAGGTTGTTGTTGAAATGGCGCACGCTTCGCCGCTTCGCGATGACTTCCGAGAACTCCATCTGAGAAGACCCTTCGATGGGCATGAGTGACGTGTGCGGACCACACGGACCGCGCCGTCCATTCTATCCGAAGCGGCCCTGCAGCCCCCACGCCGCAGGCGGCAGGGTTTGGGAACGGCGGCGTCGAAACAGATACGCAAGGGGGTGTCGCGAGCAATGTACGATAGACATGCTGACGTGTCCGACGAGGACCTGGGAATCCGGGCGTTCAAGGTCAAGAGAGCCAAGGCCGTAGAACGTGCTGTCGACCGGCTGCGGCAGGGCCTCGGCCCATCGTGGAGAGATCTGACCGAGGCCGAGATCGAGGAGCTCGAGTGGGTGCTCGGCGAACTGTGGTCGTACGCGGCTCGCGCAGAGTGGGACGAACTCCACTTTGGCCGCCTCACCATGGGCGACGTGATCAAGATCCTCACTTTGGGAAGCCAGATGCGCCGCCACGCGCGACCGAGCATGGAGGTCCTGCGCGAGATCGAGGCCCTTGTGAAGATCGAAGGCGGCTAGCCCCCGAGCTGCGCCGCCTTCTTGCTCTCGATCTTCTTCTTGACCTTCTTGAGCCGGAAAAGGTCTTCTCTGGCGCGCTCGTCAAGCGTCTGGCTGATGTAGCTCACCTGCTCGCGCAGTGCGGGAACCGTGACCTGCTCGAGCGCGTTCACACGCCGGTTGGTCTTGTTGATCTCCTCGCCCAGTCTCTTGAGGCGTGTCTCGATGTCCGCGTACTCGATGATGACCTCAAGGATGCGTTCGTACTTGTCGGCGGTCTCGTCCACTCGTGACGAGATGCCGGTCACCGCGTAGCCGCGCGTGAACGAGGTTCGCAGCGGGCTCTCGCCTTTGGTCACGACCGGCACAGCCACGCCCATGATCTTGGTACCCGACATGTCCACGACGACCTCGCCGTGGGTTGCCAGTCCGGCCGAACGCAGGGTAACCGTGCCGTCCACCGCCTTGGCCACCGCGAGCGAGTACTGCGCCTCGGAGACGGTCTTCTGGAGCGACTCTGACAGGCGGAGCGTCTCGTCCATGACGGACATGAACTCGATCAGCAGCGCGTCGCGCTTCTGCTTGAGCAGATCCATCCCCTGCTGCGCGAGCGCGATCTGTTGCTTGCGCTCGAGCAGCTCGGCTCTGGTTGGGCGTACTTCCTCCATGCACGAGCCCCCTACGCGATATCGGCCACGGGCTCCTCGGCGACCGAGGTACCCCTGTTGTCCGGATGGTACTTCTCGATGAAGTCGCGCACGCGCTTGAGCTCGCCCATCGGCAGCCCCGACATGAGCTCCCAGCCGATATCGAGCGTGTCCTCGATCGAGCGGCCCTCTTGGCCTTGGCCCACGATGCGCTCCTCGAACTGATCGGCAAACCGCAGGTATGCGCGGTCGATGTCGGAGAGCGCCTCCTCGCCCACGATGGCGACGAGTTTGCGCAGGTCGCGACCTTGTGCGTACGCAGCGTACATCTGGTTGGCCACAGCCCGGTGGTCCTCGCGTGTCTTGCCCTCGCCGATACCCAGGTTCATGAGTCGCGACAAGCACGGAAGCACGTCGATGGGTGGGTACACCGCACGGCGATGAAGCTGGCGCGACAGAACGATCTGGCCCTCGGTGATGTAGCCGGTGAGGTCGGGGATCGGGTGTGTGATGTCGTCGTCTGGCATCGACAGGATCGGCAGCTGCGTGACCGAGCCCTTGCGTCCCTTGATGCGGCCGGCGCGCTCGTAGATGGTGGAGAGGTCGGTGTACATGTAGCCCGGATACCCGCGACGGCCGGGAACCTCTTCGCGCGCGGTAGAGACTTCCCGAAGCGCTTCGCAGTAGTTCGTCATGTCCGAGAGGACCACGAGCACTTGCAGGTCCTTCTCGAAGGCGAGGTACTCGGCGACGGTGAGGGCGCACCGCGGCGTGAGCAGACGCTCTACCGTCGGGTCGTCGGCGAGGTTGAGGAAGAAGACGACTCGCTCGAGCGCGCCCGTCTCCTCGAACTGCTGCATGAAGAAGCTCGCCTCGCGGTGGGTGATACCCATGGCGCCGAACACGATTGCGAACTCCTCGCCGGACTTGACGCGGGCCTGGCGAATGATCTGCGCTGCGAGCTCGTTGGCCGGAAGACCCGATCCCGAGAAGATCGGCAGCTTCTGGCCACGTACAAGCGTGTTGAGTCCGTCGATGGCGCTGATGCCGGTCTCGATGAAGTCGGCGGGCTGCTCGCGCGAGTATGGGTTGATCGGCGCTCCGGTGATGTCGAGACGCTGCTCGGGGATGATCGGCGCTCCGCCATCGATCGGCCTGCCCGTGCCGTTCAAGACCCGACCCAGAAGCTCGGGCGCGACCTCGATCTTCGCGACCTCCTCCATGAACCGGACCTCGGTCTTGGCTATGTCGATACCGCGCGTACCCTCGAACACCTGGATGACGGCGGTCTCGCCCGATACTTCCAAGACCTGACCGGAGCGGCGCGAGCCGTCGGGCATCGCGATCGCGACCATCTCGTTGTACGCCACGCCATGGACGTCGTTGACGAAGATCAGCGGACCCGTGACGTAGAACAGCGTTCGGTAGTCAGTGGAGACCAGTTTGCGCCGGGGGCGTTCGTTGACGGTCGTCTCGGCCATCAGTACACCTCGATCTCTGCGATGTCTTCAGCTATCTGCGTTGAGAGCACCTGCATGCGCTCGAGCGCCTCCTCGTGCGGAGTCGTCTTGAGAGTTGCGATCTCGTCGCGCAGCGGCAGGTCCATGACCTGGTGCAGCGACACTCCACGGTTGAGTGCGGCCGTGGCCGCGTCGTGGAACGTCAGGATGGTCTTGAGCAGCCAGTACTGCTTCTTGGGCGGGCAGTACGCGTCCACCTCGTCGAAAGCGAACTGCTGCAAGAAGTCCTCGCGAAGCATACGCGCGACCTCGAGGATGACCTTCTCGGACTCGGGCAGCGCGTCTGGTCCGACGAGCTGGACGATCTCTTGGAGCTCCGTCTCCTTCTGAAGGATCCCCATGGCGCGATCCCGATGCTCGAGCCAGTCGTCGGCCACGTTCGCCTCGTACCAGCGCTTGACCTGGCCGAGGAAGAGCGTGTAGCTCTTGGTCCAGCTGATCGCCGGGAAGTGGCGGCGATGCGCGAGAGACGTGTCGAGCGCCCAGAAGGCACCGGTCACCCGCAGCGAGTTCTGCGTCATCGGCTCTGACATGTCGCCGCCCGCGGGTGAGACCGCGCCGACCATCGTCACCGAGCCGACACGGTCGTCGTCATCGGAGCCCAGCGGCTTCACACGGCCGCTGCGCTCGTAGAATGCGGCGAGTCGCGTCGCAAGGTAGGCCGGGTAGCCTTCCTCGCCGGGCATCTCCTCGAGACGCCCGGAGACCTCGCGCAGCGCTTCGCCCCATCGGCTCGTCGAGTCCGCCATCATCGCAACGTTGTAGCCCATGTCGCGGTAGAACTCGGCCAGCGTGGCGCCTACGTAAATGGAAGCCTCGCGCGCAGCGACCGGCATGTTCGAGGTGTTGGCGACGAGCACGGTGCGATCCATCAGTGGGGCGTTGTTCCGAGGATCGTCGAGGTGCGGGAACTCCGTGAGGACCTCGGTCATCTCGTTGCCACGCTCGCCACACCCGATGTAGACGATCACGTCGACGTCAGCCCACTTGGCCAGCGACTGCTGCGTGACGGTCTTGCCCGTTCCGAACCCACCCGGAATGATGGCGTTGCCGCCCAGGGCGATCGGGAAGAACGTGTCAAGGATGCGCATGCCGGTCGTGAACGGCGTTGTGGGATCCATCTTGTTCAAGTACGGCCGACCTTGGCGCACGGGCCACCTTTGGCTCAGCCCCACTTCCGTGCCGTCCTCGAAGACCGCCATGACCGAGTCGACGTTGTACTCGCCCTTCGGCGCGACCGTCTTGAGTTTGCCGCGCTTGGCGGTGGGCGGGACCATCACCCGGTGCACGATCGTCTGTCCTTCGGGAACCTCACCGATCACGTCCCCGGGGCCTACTTCGTCACCGACCGACGCGCTCGGTGTGAAGCTCCACAGCTGGTCCCGGTCCAGTGCCGAGGCGACCGTGCCGCGCTCGATATAGTCGCCGCTCTGAGCGGCTACGACCGGAAGGGGCCGCTGCACTCCGTCGTAGATGGATGTGAGCAGTCCAGGACCGAGCTCGACCATGAGCGGTCCTTCGGTGGACTCCACGAGCTCGCCCACCTTCAAGCCTGAGGTGTCCTCGTAGACCTGGATAGTCGCGGTTTCGCCCTCCAGGCGGATGACCTCACCCATGAGGCCTTCCTCGCCCACGCGGACGATGTCGTACATCCTGGCACCGGTCATGCCCGTCGCAACGGCGACCGGTCCGGTGATCTTCAAAATCGTTCCCGAAATCATCTACCCTCGCCTCAATGTGATGTCGAATCCGATGGCTCTACGGATGAGCCTTGCCAGGTAGGCGCGATGGTCGTCACCGATCGCGAGTTTCTCCCTCAGGGGGAGCGATACCACCAGCGGCCGATAGATCGAGTCGATCTTGTTCTGAGTCCGCTCGTCGATCGCGGCCATCAGGCCCTCGTTCACGGCGATGATGCCGCTCGACTCGTCGTCCAGAAGCCGGTTGAGCCGCTCTCGTACCTTGTCTTCCGAGTCGACGACCTCGACATCGACTCCCGCCAGACGGAAACCGTCGGCGTTGTCCGGATCGGTGAGGACGATGAGCTTATACAAGAATGAGCTCCTTTTCCGTCCGCTCCGCCGGCATTCCCACGGCCACGCCCTTGACGATGATGCGCAAGTTGGTGACCTCGTTCTGCTTGCCCCACAGGTAGGCGATCGGGATGCCGATGCCCAGTGGGTCGGTTCCGCCCAGCGCAAGCACCTTGCGCACGAAGTAGTCCTCGAGCGCTCGCTCGAACACAGCGAGGGACAGGTTCTCGAGGTATCGAAGCGCGGCGTCATCAAGAAGCTGGCCGTACTGCGTGCCACGTAGCCCGTCCAAGATCTCGTCGACGTCCGAGAATGCTGCAAGCCGACCGTACAGGTCGGCATCGATGTCCAACCCGCCCAACAAGAAGTAGTCGGCGGACGTTGTTTCGTCGAGGTTCTCGCGTGCTGCTCGAAAGACCATGACCAGGTTCAGGATGTCGACCCGCATGCCCAGTATTCGTCGGGCGATCGCGTAGTTGGCACCCCTTCGTGTCAGGCGCTTCAGCGATCGCTCGGCGTAGTAGTGGTCCAAGGCAAGTTCGAGGTCGGCAAGCTCGCCACTGCGCTGGTACTCCGCGTAACCCGAGCGCAACGCCGGGGCTTGAGGGAGCTCCCAGGTCGATGCGAGGTCGACCACTCCCTTCACATCGCCCTGAGCGACGAGCCCGTCGAGATCGATCTGGGACAGCGCGCCGACCGGCAGGATACCCTCGCCGATCTCCTCGGCAGTCAGGTGGAGGTGTTTGCCGCGCACGATCGTCTTGATGTTGAAGACGTCCCAGCGACCGAGGAGCGTGGTGCAGATGTCTCGAGCCTCATCGTTGAGGAACCCAAGGACCTTGCGATATGTCGCTACGAGATTGCGCTTCAGCGCCTCGTCGATCGACGCAGCGGTGTGGCCGTGAATCAGCGTTTCCTCAAGATACGGCGCGAGCTCGGTCTGCATGAGCTCCTGGATGAGCTGGCTTAGCTCCGTGACCCCCAACAGGTGCTCCAAGCGCTCGCGCTTGAGCAGCCGCGCGCGCATGCCGCGAATTCGGGCGTTCGAGTACCCGTAGTCGGTCGTGTTGGAGCGCCTCTCGGTGCTTGTGCCCGCAGCTGAGCTCATGTGAACAGGATCTCCGCCACATCGGCCTGCGCGAGGCCGCGCAGCTTCTCAAGCCGATCCTCCAGCGTGTTGCGACGCATCACGCGTCCGCCCTCTGTCGAGATGACCACCCCTCCGGCACTTGACAGATCACCGCGAACGTCGGCGCTCAGTCCCTTCTCCTTGAGAACGGCGAGGGCGAGATCGACGTCGGCCGGATCCACGAGCACCACGAACTCCCCTTCGACGCCCTCGAGGGCCTCGTCGGTCAGGCGGCGAAACGCCTCCGAGTACTCGCTGCTCGCACGAGCCTTGCCCAACTCAACCATCGCGTGGTCGAACACGGTGCTGACCGCACTCTCCTTGACGGCGGCGAGCTTCTTGCGGGCCTCGAGCTTGGCGCTGTTGAGGTCTTGCGCGCTGTGCAGGCGCGCCGAACGCGCGGCCTCAGATACCTGGGCTTCGCGCGCCCGAGTCGCCTCGCTGTTGGCTTCGTCGATAATCGCGGCCGCATGGGCGCGAGCTTCGACAAGCACCGCTTCGGAGTCCTTTGCCGCCTGCTCCTCGAGTGCTCTGAAGATGTCTTCAAGTCCCATTGCTTCGGTTCCCTTTCGCGCTGCCTGTCACCGGCTACGGGCGCAATCGTCCGATCAGCCGCTGATGAGGATGGCCGAGACGAAGCCGAGAAGCACGATGACTTCCGGGAGCGCTTGGAGCGTGATGATCCAGATAGAGACCTCGGGACGCTCGGCGAGCGTGCCAGCACCGGCAGAGCCGATCTTGGCTTGTGCGTATCCGGCACCAAGCGCGGAGAGACCCATGGCCAGACCGGCAGCGATGGCCTTGGCAGCAACTGCCTGCCACTCTTCTGGAGCCGCCGCTGCCTCTTCGGCCATGGCGACGACCGGTACGAGCACTGTCAGGACAAATGTACTGCCAAACACCCACCTTGCGAGACGCTTCTTGATCATGCGCTCTTTTCACCTCCGGTTTTCGTGAACGGGCTGTACTGCATATTTCCGGTCTCGTAAAACTTCCCGAAGAACTCCAGGAAGTTGAGACGCAACGCATGAATAGCGGGGCTGAACGCCGCGATGACGAAGTTCAGCGAGTGGAGCACGATGGCCACGAGTACCGCGAGTACCAACATCGCGTTGTTCTGAGCCATCTCGACGGCGATCTCGTTGATGGCCTCGGCGAAGATAGCGCCGGCCAAGCCGACCGCCATGATTCGGATGTAGCTCGCCATGCCGGTGAAGGCCTCGAGTGTCTCGATGACGCCCATGATGCCGCCGCCACGTATCGCGAAGATGAAGCCTCCAAGTGCGAGGACGCTGAACAGGACCTGACCCCAGATCGCCCACGAACCGAAGTTGCTGGCGACCACGGTGAACAGGACGACGATCAGGATCGCGACAACGAACGTGAGAATGCCGCCCTTCTCGTACAGATGGTGCTTGTTCTTGGTCTTGACCGCATTGATGACACCCAGGATGAGGCCGAGAGTCACTTGGACGACGCCCACACCGATGGCCAGGAACATGAAGGTCTGAACCGATTCCACTCGGTTGAAGGGAAGCTGTAGCGGCCCGATGCTGATCTCTTGGATCCAGTCGAGCATGTGCGTTCCAAAGACGTTGCCGAAGAACTCCCCGTACACGAAACCGAAGACGATGACCATGGTCGCCGCCGGGCCCAAAATGGACGTGGCGACCTGGATCATCTCGTTCTCGCGGAACTTCAGACGCAGCCACACGACTATGCCGAGCATGATCATGCCGTAGCCGACGTCGCCGACGATCATCCCGAAGAACAGCGGGAAGAAGACGAACAGGAAGCCGGACGGGTCGAGCGTACCGTAGCGCGGCATGCCGTAGACGCTGAGCAGATTCGAGAACGGCGCGATGCGGGGGTCGTTCTTGAGCGCAACGGGCGTCTCGGCGAAGTCACGCTCGTCGATCTCGGTCTGCTGGACGATGATGTCCTCGCCCCAGCGCTCGCGGATGCCGTCTCTGAGCCCCGAGACGTCGTCCACGGGCATCCACCCGGTGATCACGAAGGCGTACTCCGTGCGACCGAACTTCGGAATCGCGTTGATCTCCTCGGTCTTGTCGATCAACACGTCGCGAATGGCCACGAGCCGGATGCGCCAGCGATTCGACATCTCGTCGAGTTCCTTGCGCACGGCCTCGAGATCAGCCGGCATCTCCTTGCGGCGGGCCTTTATCTCGTCGTACGCAGCGTCGAACGGCATCCCGTCAAACTCGGACGGAAGCCTGATCTGGTTGATGTTCTCCATGGCGAGGAACTTGTGCACCGGCTCCGAGTACTGCTTGCCGAACACGACGATCGCAGCGGTGGTGTCCTCGTCAACGTCGGTCGCGACCACCTCGTACTGCTTGTGGGTGAGCTTGTCGAGCTCCTCTTTGAGCGAGTCGAGAGCGACCTTGTACCGCCGCTCGAACAGCAGCGCCACAGAGTCGTAGGCGCCTGTGGTGACTATCTGACGAGCGAGCGGCTGGATCTTTTGAAGAATCGGCTCGTACCTGCCGAGCAACTCCAGCTCGGATTCCAGATCCGTGTGAGTTGCGGCAAGCGTCGCCGTGCGGTCTTCCACTTCATCGATGACGCGCGCCACTTCCGCCCGAAGCGCTGCCGCATCGAGCGTACAGAGACGATCGTACTCGCTGCGGACCGCGGTCTTGTCGACCGCTGGAGCTCCGCGGTCGAGTGCCTTGAGGATCGAGCGAACGCGAATGAGCATCTCGTCCATGTCATCGCGTTCTCGCGACTGGCCCTCAACGACCTCCATGCGATCGAGGGGCACCTCACCTCTGCCGATCTTGTTCGAGAGATCCTCGATGTGAAGTCGCCCCTGGTCGTGGATCATACTGAGAACGTCGAAGAACAGCCCCTTGGGACCGATGATTTCGACCTTCGCCATCGGGACGAGCATGTGATGACACCCCCCTGCCCTTACAGGCCGTACCGGTTGATCGGGTCTAGCCGCCCACGACGGAATCGACAACGAAGGCGGTTGCCTTTGACTGGCGCTGCGCGATCGTCTCTTGGAGGGTGGCGGCCTCACGCTCGGCCTGAACGCCCAGTTCCTCGACCTCGCGCTGGACCTCGAGGCGTATCTTCTCCTCTTGTTCTTTCGCGAGCACTGATCCTTCGTCGTGCGCCGACCCCATAATGCCCGCCGCGCGCTTTCGCGCGTCGGCAACGATCTCGTCGGCCTGTCGCTTCGCGGCAAGCATCTGACCCGAGATCTCGATCTCCTTCTCTCGAATCAGATGAAGCGGAGAATTCGCGTCGCTCGCGACCGTTTCCTGGTGAAACTGCAGGTTCTCAACGGTCTTCTCGTCCACGTGATACCCCCTCGGCGGCCCCGCGAGAAAACTAGCGCGCTTGTCACTTGTAGCTGTGTTCGCCCCCGTCGGACTTCCTCCTGCCGATAGGCGAAGGAATCCGCAGTCGTCGCGCGCCTGAACGGGTCCGGGGGCTAGAGGTAGATGCGCTCCAGGCGCATCCCGAAGGAGCAAGCCAACTCGTAGTTGATGGTCCCGGCGAGTTCGGCGACCTGGTCCATCGTGATGCGCTCGGAACCCTGCGCGCCCACGAGCACCACCTCGTCACCTCGGACGAGATTGACTCCCCGCGGCACTTCTACCATCAGTTGGTCCATACACACGCGACCGACCTGTGCCAGTCGGGCACCGGCCCCCAGTACTTCCATCTTGTTGGAAAGCACCCGATGAACGCCGTCAGCGTAGCCGAGGGGCAGCGTCGCGATGTCTGTCTGGGTCGCCGCCTGCCAGGTGAGCCCGTAGCTCACACCCTCGCCCATACCGATCCGCTTGACCAGGGTAGCCCGCGCCTTGATCGCCATCGCCGGAACCAGGTCGATCCGACGATAGGTGCTGGCGGCTGGGTGAAGTCCATAGATGGCGATACCGCAGCGCACCATGCTGAAATGGGACTCGGGCACCAGGATGGTCGCGGGACTGTTCGCCGCGTGCACGATTCCTGGATCCACCCGTTCTGAGCGCATACCCTCGATCGCTTCGCGAAACCGCTGGAGCTGCCGAGTGACATCCCAGTCCCCCACGACATCGGCGGTCGCGAAGTGGGTGAAGGTTCCCTCGAGCTTCAAGCCCGGGAACTCGGCGAGCATCGCCGAGAACTCCGGCGCGTCTTCGGCCCGCACACCGATGCGATTCATCCCTGTGTCCACCTTGAGATGGTACGGCGAAGTGGTTCCCGCGACCGTGGCGGCACGACCAAGCGCGCCGGCGAACGAGCGCGTCGTGACGGCAGGGATGAGGCCGTTCGCGATGACTTCAGCCACGCTGGCCTCAGGCGGCTCGGAAAGCAACTGGATTGGTGCGTTGATCCCGGCAGCCCTGAGCTTGAGGGCTTCGTCGACGGTTGCGACACCGAGCCGGTCGGCGCCGGCAGCGAGTGCGGCTTTGGCCACCGGCACGGCTCCGTGCCCATAGCCGTCAGCCTTCACCACCGCCATGAACAGGGTACCCGGCCGGGTCAGCCCCTTCAGTGTGGCGACGTTGCGCGAGATCGCGCCCAGGTCGATCTCGGCCCACGCCCAGCGCCGCTCGGTCATCTAGGTCAAACCTCCGGCAATGGCGCGTACTATGTCGTGTTTGCTCACGATGCCAACGAGCGCGTCACCGTCGAGCACGGGGAGCCGTGACACGCCCCGGTCGGCGAGCACGGTGGCGACGTCCTCGATCGACGTGCCCGCCTGTACGGTGACCGGGTCTGCGGTCATCACATCGCCAACGGTCGCGGCAACCGCCTTCTTCAGCTCGTTCTCGAACCGCGTGTGGGCGGGCGGATACATGATGAATCCGTCGAGCAGGTGGATGTAGGTAGGAAACTCCAGCTTGACGTCTTGCATTATCAGGTCGCCCTCGCTCACGAGGCCGACAAGCTCACCGCCGTCGACCACCGGCAACGAGCCGATGTTGTGCTCTGTCATCACACGCGCGGCTTCGACCACTGGGACATCGCGTCCAACGGTGATGGGATCCGCCGTCATGATGTCACGCGCTGTCAGATTCGCCATACTGACTACCTCCCCGGATAGGCCGAGGCGACACTCACCACGACCCCATCAGCTCACCCAACGCCTGCGGTATGTACTCTGGCACGTCCTCGCCGATGACGCCTAGTGGGGTCAACGCGCTCGCAGCCGCCTCGCCGGCACGCCCGTGCACGTACGCGGCCAGCATGCCGGCATCGAGCGGCGAGAGCCCCTGGGCGAGGAGCGCGCCCACCATGCCCGCGAGAACATCCCCTGTGCCCGCTGTGGCTAGCGAGACCGAGCCGCTGGTGTTGACGGCCTGACGGCCTTCGACCGTGACCACAGTGCCCGCGCCTTTGAGAACCACTGCCCTCTCAGGGCCCGCAAGCCGTGCCGACGCGGAGAGCCTGTCGGCCTGTACCTCGGCGGTGGTGACGCCCAACAGCCGCGCAAGCTCACCTGGATGAGGCGTCAGCACGATGGGAGCCATGCGAGCCTCGATGACCCCGACATGGTCGACGAATGCGTTGAGCCCGTCAGCGTCGAGCACCATCGGCAGCTCGATTCCCGAGACGAGCCTTCGAGCCGTCGCGGCCGCGCCGTCTGCGACGGTGAGTCCGGGACCCAGAACGATCGCATCGTGCTCTCCAGCCATGTCGCGGACTGCGGCTGCAGCTGCCGAGGACATCGCTCGTCCCGTGGTGGGCAGCCCGACGACCACCGCCGAGAGAAGATGCGACTGTGCGACATGCACGACCGGTTCGGGCACTGCGAGTGTGACGAAGCCGGCTCCCAGACGCATGGCGCCGCGGGCCGCGAGCACGGCCGCGCCGGGATACGCCCTGGAGCCCGCGACTATGAGCACGCGACCGCGCTGGTTCTTGTGGGCATCAGCAGGCGGTCGCGGTATCAGCGCCGCAAACTCCTGCGCGGTCCACACCTCAGGGGCGTCGATCTCAGCGAGGTAGGCGGCCGGAATACCGATCTCGACCACGCCGACCTCACCGCAGTGCGCAGCACCCGGGTAGAGTACGAGTCCGCGCTTGGGCGACGTGAACGTCACCGTGCAGTCGGCCGCAACGGCTTGGGGTGCGCAGACACCGGTGTCGCTATCCACGCCTGTCGGTATGTCGACAGCGACCACGTACGCTCCGCACTCGTTGATCGCCGAGCACCACGCTGCGACGTCGTCACGAAGCGGCAAAGCCGCCCCGGTACCGAGAAGCGCGTCGACCACGACAGCGGCCGCGAACTCCTCGGCCGTCGGCACTGCTTCGGGGACACTCCAGCGCACACCCGAACTCACAGCTTCACGAGCGGCAGCGGCTGCGAGCTCGCCGAGGTCTGCGGGATCGCGCATCGACAACACGCGCACTGAGCGCCCTGAGGACTGCAGGTCGCGTGCCGCGACCCACCCGTCGCCACCGTTGTTGCCGGGCCCGCAGGCGATGACGACGTCTCCAGACGGTACGCGAGCCTGGACCTGCTCGGCCACTGCCAGACCGGCTCGATGCATCAGCTCCGCGAGCGACACACCGGACTGCGAGACGGCGCGCTGTTCGATCTCGCGCGACTGCTGCGCTGTCAACGCCCGGTACATAGCAACTCCCCTCGATGCCTGTCTGCCGGCCCCTAGCCGTCTTCCCCGCGCGCAGCGACGTGCTCGCTCGCGTCGTGCCCCACGCCGTAGGAAGGAACATCGCTTGCCCCGTCCGGCCCGAGGTCCGCGCCTCCAACGTCGTCGAGCATCGCTCTGGCTTCCTTGAAGGTTCTCGAGAGCTCCTCCATCGGATCGAGCTTCTCGGTCTTTCTGGGACGATTGTCTTCCGTCATCGCGACCGCGGACGCAACGGCAGTCGTATGCGTGAACGACAGCGACAGGTGCATCTCCACCACGCCAAGCTCCACCGCACGCTCGGCCGCTCGGCCGCTGAGTCGCGGTACCGGCCGCCCGGAAGACTCACGGGCGACTTCGACGTCGCAGAAACGCATGCCTCTAAACCCGGTGCCCAAGGCCTTGAGCACCGCCTCCTTCGCCGCGAAGCGCAAAGCGTAGTGGACCTCCGGGCGCGTGCGCTTGTCGCAGTACGCACGTTCCTCTTCCGAGAAGAGACGTTCTTTCAGCCTCGGGCGGCGCGCCAACGCGGCGGCCATCCGATCGATCTCGACTATGTCCACACCCAGACCCAGTACGCCCATGCGCTACTCCACCGTCACGGACTTCGCGAGGTTGCGTGGCTGATCGACATTGCAGTCCCGCCGCTTCGCGATGTAGTACGACAACAGCTGCATCGGCACGGTAGCAGGAATCGCCGACATCGACTCGCTCGTTTGGGGAACGTGGAGCACGCACTCAGCGTGCTGGCGTATGTCCTCGTCGCCCGCGGTGGCGAGCGCGATCACCCGCGCTCCCCGGGCACGCACCTCTTGTATGTTGCTCACGACCTTCTCGTACGTATGGCCCTGGAGCGCGACCACCACCACGGGGACCTCATCGGTGATGAGCGCGATGGGGCCATGCTTCATCTCGCCGGCAGCATAGGCCTCCGCGTGGATGTAGCTGATCTCTTTGAGCTTGAGCGCGCCCTCCATCGCGATGGGCACGCCAACACCCCTGCCGAGGAACAGCGAGCTGCTCGCGTCGGCGTATGCCTCTGCGCAGGTCCTCAGATCTCCGAGGTCGGCCAAGATGGCCTCGACGATGTCCGGAATCGTGACCAGCTCTTCCCACAGACTACCGATCTCGTCGGTCCCAAGGGTGCCCTTGGCCTGGGCCAACTTGAGCGCCAGGACCGTCAGAGCCGCAATCTGAGCGGTGAAGGTCTTGGTGGCGGCCACGCCGATCTCTGGGCCTGCGTGCGTGTAGAGCACGCCGTCGCTTTCACGCGTGACCCGGGAGCCGACGACATTGGTTATCGCGACCACCTTCGCACCGCGCTCGCGGGCCTCTCTGACTCCGGCGAGTGTGTCGGCCGTCTCGCCTGACTGAGTGATCGCGACGACGAGCGTCTGGTCGTCGACGATGGGATCGTTGTACCGAAACTCGCTTGAGACCTGCACCTCCACCGGGATGCGCGCCCACGCCTCGATGAGGTGCTTCGCGACGAGGCCGGCATGGAAACTCGTGCCGCACGCGGTGATGAAGACACGTTCGATGCCCGCTACCTGCTCGGCGGTCATCGCGAGCTCGGACAGCTGGATCTCTCCATCGACCATGCGCCCACGCAGCGTCTCTCGCAGCGCCTTTGGCTGCTCGAAGATCTCCTTGAGCATGAAGTCCTCGAATCCGCCCTTCTCGGCAGCCTCGAGGTCCCACTCCACGTGCATCGTCTCGGGGACCACGGGCTGCAGCGAGAGGTCGAAGACCTCGATAGAGTCGGCTGTCACCACGGCGAACTCGCCATCGTGCAACGTGACGACCTCGCGCGTGTACTCGAGAACGGCCGGGATATCGCTCGCGACGATGTTCTCGCCGTGCCCCGCGCCGATGATCAGCGGCGAGTCCTTGCGAGCCGCGACGATCGTGCCGGGGTGGTCTGTGTGCACGACGGCCAGCGCGTAGGCTCCATCAAGCCGCTTGAACGCCTGCGCGGCAGCCGTCTTGAGGTCGCCGTCGTAGTAGCTCTCTATCAGGTGTGCCACGGTCTCGGTGTCCGTCTCTGAGCGCAAGATGTGACCCGTTGCTCGGAGTTCCTCGCGCAAGGCAACGTAGTTCTCGATGATGCCGTTGTGCACGACGGCGATCTTGCCCGTGCAGTCGACGTGCGGGTGCGCGTTGTCCTCGCTTGGCTTGCCGTGGGTCGCCCAGCGCGTGTGCCCGATACCTACGGTTCCGGGAACCGGGACCGACTTGAGGGCGTTGCGCAGGTTCACGAGCTTGCCGACGCGGCGTACGACCATCAGGTTGCTGTCTTCAAAGATCGCGACACCCGCAGAGTCGTAGCCGCGGTACTCAAGCCGTGACAGGCCGCCGAGCAAGACCTCGCTCGCCTGGCGAGAGCCGATGTATCCCACGATTCCACACATAGATGCATCCAACCTCTCTACGGAGTTGGCAGTTGTCTGAAGAGAAATGTGTCCCGCACAACGCGAACGGCACCGTCTCAGTGCCCAATGACTGCGAGATACCCGATTCGATCGCCACTTTGTCCCCGCGGTCGCCCGCGGGTTTTGTTGGCGTCGTTACGACTCCGAGCTCGAGCCGGAGGGCCATCCGCCGAATCCTTCGATCGGCCCTCACCTCGTCAACTGGCGCGTCCACGGCCGCGTTCGACCTGTGCCGTAGCAGCGGCGCGTCACCAGTCCCGGCGCTTGGTGAAGCGGGTCAGCAGCGATAGGCGCCCCTCTCTGAGTGGAGTGCGTGGTCGAGCACGATTGTACCAGCCAGAGAGGCCGTCGGACTTGACGAGCCGGTTACACGATCGCACCGGCCCGCAATAGGAACGAACCCGCGTTGGCCACGGCTAGGGTCTGACTTCGTCCAGCCACTGAGCAATCTCGAACACACCCAGATACGACCCGCTTGCGTCTCGAACCGGCACGTATCGAACGTGGACCTGTCGGCCGTCCTTCTCTTCGAGGAACACAGCCTCATCGCGCCAGCCCGTCGCGAGCTCGCTCACGAGTTGCGCGACTCGGGCACGGGTGGCCTCAGAGTGACACTCGATCATGCTCGTCCCGATGAGTTCGGGCGAACGATCGAAGATCCTGTGCCTTCCAGTGAAGAACCGCGTGATGTTGTCGGCGTCGGCAAACGTGCAGTCCGCCGGGAGCGACTCGAGAATCGCGCTCATCTGCGCAACCGTCAGTGATCCGGTATCAAGCCCGATGCGCTCTGTCATCAGTGCCTCTCTGAGATCGGCAGTGAAACCCTTCAGAACCTGCTAGCCAAGCTCGTCTGTCACAACACGTACGAGTCGGTCGACAACGGCCTGTGCCGTGTGGGCATCGGCGGCTTCGGCCATGACGCGGACGAGCGGCTCGGTGCCACTCGCGCGCACCAACACGCGACCGTTCTCGCCCAGCTCATTCTCGGCTGCGTGCACCGCATTCGAGATCGCAGCGCTGGTAGCAAGCCGCGCCTTGTCGGCGACGCGTATGTTGACGAGCACCTGGGGGTATCGCGTCATCACGCGCGTCAATTCGGACAGCGGCGCGCTTGAGTCCCGGACGGCGGATGCCAGCTGCAGCGCCGTGACGAGCCCGTCTCCGGTGGTGTTGTAGTCCAGAAAGATGATGTGTCCCGACTGTTCGCCACCCAGGTTCGCGCCCATCGACTGCATCTGCTCGAGGACGTAGCGGTCACCGACCTTGGTCTTCACCACCGAGATGCCACGCTCTCGCATCGCCACTTCGAAGCCCAGGTTCGCCATGACGGTCGAGACGACGGCCTTGCCTGCGAGCTCTCCGCGTTCGGCCATTCGCACGGCGCAGATCGCCATCACCTGGTCGCCGTCGACCTCGCAACCGTTCTCGTCGACGGCCAGCATGCGGTCGGCATCACCGTCGTGGGCGATCCCGAAGTCGAGGCCGTGCTCACGTACGAGTGCCGAGAGTCCGTCCAGATCGGTCGATCCACCGCCCACGTTGATGTCCAGCCCGTTCCAGTCACCGTTCATCACGGTGACCTCGGCGCCAAGCCGGCGAAGCGCCTCCGGTGTCGCGATCGACGCGGCCCCGTGCCCGCAGTCCACCCCTATGCGAAGACCGGCCAGGTCGGCGTCGACCGTCGACACGGCATGGTCGACATAGCGCTCGAGCGCATCGGTCACGAGATGGACCTCGCCCACCGCAGCGCCGATGGGGCGCACCCAGTCGCGCTCGCCGAGGCAGAACGCCTCGATCTCGTCCTCGAGATCGTCAGGCAGCTTGAATCCCTCGCGGCTGAACAGCTTGATGCCGTTGTACTCGGGCGGATTGTGGCTTGCCGAGATGACCACGCCGCCATCCGCACCCAACTCCCGTACGAGGAATGCGATAGCGGGGGTCGGAACGATCCGGCAGATGAGGGCATCGCCGCCACCGGAGGTGACCCCGGCGACGAGAGCGGCTTCGAGCATGCTGCCGCTGCGGCGCGTGTCCCGACCGATGACGATACGCCCAGCGCCCTTGTCGCCAAGGAAGTGACCCGCCGCCTCGCCGAGCTTGAACGCGAGCTCGGGAGTCAGGTCCTGATTGGCGACGCCTCTGACCCCGTCGGTGCCGAAAAGGCGCGTGCTCATGAGTAGTCCCTCCTGAAAACAGACGGGGCTTGCCGTGTGCGGCAAGCCCCGACCACATCCGAGTAGACGGCCGCGATTCTAGCGCTTGGAGAACTGCGGACGCTTGCGGGCCTTCTTCAGACCGTACTTCTTGCGCTCGACCATACGGGGGTCGCGACGCAGCAGACCGGCCTTCTTGAGTTCGGCACGATAGTCGTCGCCAGCCTCAAGCAGCGCGCGAGCGATACCCAGACGAAGCGCACCGGCCTGGCCAGAGACACCGCCGCCGTGCAGGGTCGCAATGACGTCGAAACGGTCGACAGTCTCGGTGACCTT
This sequence comes from uncultured Actinomycetes bacterium, assembly GCA_963700665.1. Taxonomy (GTDB): domain Bacteria; phylum Actinomycetota; class Coriobacteriia; order Anaerosomatales; family PHET01; genus CAVPCY01. Next base: position 34,810 of record CAVOYK010000002.1, on the reverse strand, counting down.
GAACGGAGTGGTTGCGAAGTTGACGAGCGCCTCGCGGCCGAAGAACTCGGCAGCGGGCTTCTTGTTGCAGGTGATGATGCCGGTACCGGGCACCAGGCGCACTCGAGCGACCGCATTCTTGCGACGGCCGGTGCCAAGATAGACAGCCTTGTTCTCAGCCATGGACTAGCCCTCCAGCGTGATCTGACGCGGCTTCTGAGCCTCGTGGGGATGCTCCGGGCCGGCGTAGACCTTGAGCTTGCGGTTCATTGCGCGGCCGAGGGTGTTCTTCGGCAGCATGCCCTTGACGGCCTTCTCGACGACGCGCTCAGGGTGCTTGTCCAGCATGCGCTGGAACGAGACCTCCTTGAGACCGCCGGGGTAGCCGCTATGGGAGTAGTAGTTCTTCGTGTTCACCTTGTTGCCGGTCAGGCGGATCTTCTCGGCGTTGATGACGACAACGAAGTCACCGGTATCGACGTGCGGGGTGTAGGTCGGCTTGCGCTTGCCCTTGAGGATCTGGGCAACCTCGCTAGCGAGCCGTCCGAGCACCATGTCCGTGGCGTCGACGAGCAGCCACTCGCGCTCGACTTCGCCAGGCTTGGCGTGGTAGGTCTTCAACTCGTCCTCCAACTGCGAATGAATCGATGTGTGTTCGCGTCACGGGGCTGGCGGAAACGAACCCTGCCATTCTATCTGCGAGAACACCGAGCGTCAACGAAACACGCGTCCGGGCGTGTCCACCCGCGTCGTGCGGAACTCAGCGGCCGAGGACCCAGACGTCCTCGGGGTAGCTCACTGCGTGCAGAACCAGGCCGTGGGCCGGCGCGGTAGGACCCGCCGCCGACCGGTCGCGCGCCTGCAAAGCAGCGGCTACCCACTCCGGTTCGCGCCTGCCGCTCCCCACTTCGACAAGCGTGCCCGCGATGACACGAACCATGGAGTGGAGGAAGGCGTTTCCCACCACGCGCAACGTGACACAGCGCTCGCCCAGGTGCTGCTCTTCGACGATCTCGATCGCGTCGACTCTGCGAACGGTCGGCTTGCCTTCGGCGGACCCGGCCACGCAGAAGCTCTTGAAGTCGTGTTCTCCCACCAGAAGAGCTGCCGCCCTACGCATCGCCTCGAGATCCAGCCGAGCCGACTGGTGCCACGCGTAGCGCTCGAGGAACAGCGGCGGCACGGCCCCATCAACGATCCGATAGCGGTACTCACGCGCCGTCGCATCGAAGCGTGCCGAGAAGCCAGCTCGTGCCTGACGCACCTCGCGAACGACCAGGCCCTCTCCGGTCAACGCGTCAAGCGAGCGTCGGAGCCGCGTGGCGTCGGCCTCGGTCGTCGACGCGGGGAAACTCAGGACCTGCCCCAGCGCGTGCACTCCCGCATCGGTACGCCCTGCTCCTACCGTGTCAACAGGACGCCGCAGCACCGTTGCCAGTGCGGTCTCCATTCTGCCTTGCACGGTATCGAGGCCCGGCTGGCGCGCGAAGCCCGCGAACGGCTTTCCGTCGTATGCGACGGTGAGGGCCACCGAACAGTCCGCCTGACCCTCTGCGTCTTCGAACACGTCGCACCTCCCTACAGCAGTATGGCCGCTGCGGTACACGAGGTCACCACGACCGCCAGCACGATCCAGTCGGTTGTTCGCATGACAAGGTCGCGCAGGCGCGTTCGCCCCTGACCGGTGTAGCAGCGGGACTCCATCGCGATCGCAAGGTCGTCTGCACGGCGAAACAGCCGTACGAACAACGGCACCAGCACGGGTAGCCAAGCGCGCGCACGGGTGATCGGTCCACCCTCATCGAAGCGCGCACCGCGCGCTGTCTGGGCCACGACGACGCGCTCGGCCTCCTCGGCGGTGGTGGGCACGAACCGAAGCGCGATGGACAGCATCATCGCGACGTCGTCCACCGGAAACCGCACGAACCGCAGCGGTCGCATCAGTGAAGACAGGGCATCGGTCAGCGCGACGGGAGAAGTTGTGAGAGTGACCAGAGACGTCCCGACGACGAGTAGCAGTATGCGGACCGCGAAGAACGCGCCCCTCGCAAGGCCCGGGCCGTCCACCGCGACTGGGCCGACCCTGAGCAAGGCGTCGGTGGTCTGGAGGCGCAATGCGTTGGCGACCAGCGTGAACAGCAGTAGCCAGGCGACCGCTCGCAGCCCCCGGGCGACAAGACGCCAAGGGACGCTCGAGACCGCGACGGCACCAGCTACGGCAACCGCCGCAAGCGCAAGGCCCGACCACGAATCCACCGAGAACAACGCGAAGGTGAACGCAACCGTGACACCGATCTTGACTCGCGCGTCCAAGCGGTGGACCGGCGAGTCCCCCGGAACGAACTGGCCGAACGGCACCGGAACCGCCATCAGCCCCATCCTCCCGCAAGGGCAATGCGTTCAGCTGCGCGCCTCGCATCGAGCGTGAAGGGCCCGGCGTCTAGCCCGCTCGCGCGAGCCTGCCGTTGGACCTCGAGCACCGCTGGAGCACAGAGTCCCGCGTCGTTGAGCGTACCCGGGTCGGCGACGATCTCGTCACCCCGCGCATAGCGCGCCACGGATCCTCCCGAAAGCACCATCACCCGATCCGCGTTGCCAAGGAACTCCTCGGCTGAATGGCTCACGACGACGACTCCCGCGTACTCGCGGGTGTCGAGCAGTAGGCGCCGCAGCGCTCCCCGACCCGCCACATCGAGTCCCGCTGTCGGCTCATCGGCAAGCAGATAGCGAGGCCGCATCGCCAAAACGCCCGCGATCGCGGCCCGGCGAGCCTCGCCACCTGACAGCGAGAACGGCGAGCGCTCTGCGAAGACCGCAGGGTCAAGACCGACCGCGCGCATGGCCTCGCGGGCCCGCAAAGCCGATTCCTCGGCCGGCACACCCATGTTCTTGGGCCCGAAGGCGACGTCGTCGGCGAGCGTGTCGGCGAACAGCGAGGCCTCCGCGTCTTGGAACACGAGTCCCACATTCCCACGCGCCGTGGTTCGCGCCAGCGGTGCTCCATCGATCGTCGCATGCCCGCGCTGGGGCTCAAGCAGGCCTGCGGCCACCCTCAGCAAGGTCGACTTTCCCGAGCCTGTGGCTCCCAAGATCAGGACGAGTTCCCCCACCTCGACCTCGAACGAGATGTCGTCGAGCGCACGCGTGGCGAAGTCAGTGTTCGCCGAGTAGGTGTAGCCCACGTTGGCTAGTCTCAGGGACACAGCGCCTCCACAAGAACCGAAGGGCTGCTTGGGTTCTGGGGTACAGGGACTCCACGCTCTCGCAGATGGGCGGCGAGTCGCGCGAGCGGTGGCATCTCAAGCCCCCACTCGGCCAGCCTCGACCCCTTGGCGAGCAGTTCGGGCACTTCGCCGTCGAACGCAACGGCCCCAGCCGACAGCACGATCGCGCGATCCGCTCGCTGCGCCTCAGCCAGGTCGTGCGTGATGAGCAGCAGCCCATGACCGGCGAGTCTCAGCCGCTCCAGAACACCAAGGACCTCGGCGCGCCCCTGCGGGTCGAGCATAGAGGTCGGTTCGTCCAAGACGAGGTAGCGGGGCAACATCGCAAGTGCGCCGGCGATCGCCAGCCGTTGCTTCTGACCCCCCGACAGCAAGTGGGGCTCTCGGCGCTCCATTCCCGCGAGCCCGACCAACGCCAGCGCCTCATCCACCCGAGTCCGGATCTCGGCGCGAGGGAGCCCCAGATTCTCCGGTCCGAAGGCGACGTCGTCCTCGACGGCCGTAGCCACTATCTGATCGTCCGGGTTCTGGAACACCAGTCCGACGAGCTCTCGAAGGGCGCGGGATCGTTCCGGGTCGATCGTGTCGAGCCCGTCCACGCTCACTGTTCCCGCGCGAGGGGTCAGAAGGCCGTTGACCAAGCGCGCGAGAGTTGACTTGCCCGAGCCGTTCGCGCCCAGAAGTGCAACCATCTCGCCGGGACTGATGGTGAGTGACACATCGGTCAGCGCACCGACAGGTGTGCCGGAAGCGCCATACGCGAAGCTCACATTGTCGAAGACGATCAGCGCGCTTCCCCCTGCCGAGCCGAAAACCGCACCATCCGGGAAAGAAGTGAGGGCCTCTCACAGGAGGCCCTCACATGGTAACGCTCGGCGCCGTCAAGGCGACGTACGAATCGCTAGTCGACGAGCTCCATGATGACCATGGGGGCTGCGTCGCCCTTGCGCGGACCCAGCTTGAGGATGCGGGTGTAGCCACCCTCGCGCCCCTCGAAGCGGTCCTTCTCGGCGAAGACCTTCGCCACGACCTCCTTGCTGCCCAGGGCAGCGATGGCCAGACGACGAGAGTGAACGTCGCCCTTCTTCGCCCACGTGATCGTCTTCTCGACCAGTGGCCGGACTTCCTTGGCACGGGTCTCAGTGGTCTTGATGCGGTCGTTCGCAAGTACTGCGATCGCCAGGCTCTTGAGCATCGCCTTGGTGTGCGACGCGTCGCTGCCCAGCTTGCGACCCTTCTTGAGGTGTCTCATCTCTAGTTGCTCTCCCGTTACGGCTTCAGGCCGAGGCTCATACCCTGGAGCTTGTCCTTGACCTCTTCGATTGACTTCGCACCGAAGTTGCGGATGTTGAGCAGGTCCTGCTCGGAGCACTCAGTGAGCTGACCTATCGTGTTGACTCCCTGGCGCTTGAGGCAGTTGTAGGAGCGGACCGACAGGTCGAGCTCCTCTATCGGCGTGTCAAGAACCGACTCGCCTTCCTCTTCCTCGGGGCCGAAGATGGTCTCTTCGTCCATGGTGGTCGAGGCTTGCTCTACGAAGAGCATCATGTGCTCGTCGATGATCCGGCCTGCCCGCGCGACAGCATCGCTGGGGTCCACCGCCCCATTGGTTTCGACCTCAAGCGTGAGCTTGTCGTAGTCGGTGCGCTGACCGACTCGGGTGTTCTCGACCATGTAGGTGCAGCGTGACACCGGCGAGAACAGCGAATCGATCGTGATGACCCCGATGGGGTCCTCGGCGCGCTTGTTGCGGTCCGCCGAGACGTAGCCGCGGCCCACTCCGATGCGGATGCTCATGTCGAGCTTGCCGCCCTCGTTGAGCGTCGCGATCACATGCTTCGGGTTGACCAGCTCAAACTCGGTGGGCACCTTCAGGTCTGCGCCCGTGACCGTAGCCGGACCGGTCACAGAAAGGGTCGCTACCGCATCGCCCGCGCCGACGCCTGCGTCTCTGAAGACCAGGCCTTTCACGTTCAAGACTATGTCGGTGACGTCCTCGCGGACACCATCGATCGAGGCAAACTCGTGCTGGATGCCCTCGACGCGAATCGAGGTCGCGGCAGCTCCCTGAAGTGAGGAGAGCAGCACGCGGCGCATGCAGTTTCCGAGTGTGTAGCCGAAGCCGCGCTCGAGCGGTTCGACGACATAGCGTGCGACGCGGTCGTCGATGCTGTCGACCGTGACCTGGGGCCTCATGAACTCTGTCATCAAGCAGCCTCCCTGGCTTCTCGGTCCAACTACTTCGAGTAGAGCTCGACGATGAGCTGCTCGCGGACGGGGGCGTCGATCATCTCGCGGTTCGGCAGCGAGAGAATCGTGCCTTGCAGCTTCTCGATGTCGACTTCAAGCCACCCCGGGACCTCGATCTTCTCCGACGCGATGAGCGCGGTCTTGATCACAAGCAGGTCCTTCGACTTCGGGCCGATGGCCACGAGGTCACCCGGGCGAACCCGGTACGACGGGATGTTGACTCGGCGACCATTCACGTGGATGTGGTTGTGTCGCACTATCTGGCGCGCCTCATCACGCGACTTGGCGAAGCCGAGTCGGTAGACGACGTTGTCCAGACGGCTCTCGAGAATGCGCAGGAGGTTCTCACCGGTGATGCCGGTCTGGCGACTGGCAAGGGTGTAGTAGCCCCGGAACTGCTTCTCAAGCAGGCCGTAGATACGCTTGGTCTTCTGCTTCTCGCGAAGCTGAACGCGGTACTCACTATCGCGCGGCCGCTTCTTGCCCGCCTGACCCGGCGGGTACGGGCGACGCTCGATGGCGCACTTGTCGCCATAGCAGCGGTCACCCTTGAGGAAGAGCTTGATGCCCTCGCGGCGGCACAGGCGGCAATCCGCCCCGGTATAACGTGCCATCTCTTGGAGTCCCTTCAGGTGATAGCTAAACGCGCCGACGCTTGCGCGGTCGGCAGCCGTTGTGCGGAACAGGTGTGCAGTCCTGGATGCTCGAGATCTCGAGCCCGGCGGCCTGCAGTGAACGAATCGCGGTCTCACGGCCCGAACCGGGGCCCTTCACGAAGACCGAGACCTTGCGCAGCCCGTGCTCCTGCGCCATCTTGGCGGCCGCCTCTGCGGCCAGCTGCGCCGCGAACGGAGTCGACTTGCGCGAGCCCTTGAAGCCCACGGTGCCGGCGGACTGCCATGAGATCACGTTGCCCGACGGGATCCGTGATCGTCACGATCGTGTTGTTGAACGTGCTCTTGATGTGCGCCTGACCGACTGCGATGTTCTTGCGCTCGCTGCGCTTGAGTCGGGTGCGCACGTTCTTCTTCTTGGCGGCCATGCCTACTTGCCCTTCTTCTTAGCGCCGATCTGGCGACGCGGACCCTTGCGGGAGCGCGCGTTCGTGTGAGTGCGCTGGCCGCGGACCGGAAGGCCCTTGCGGTGGCGCAGGCCGCGGTAGCAGCCGATCTCCATCAGGCGCTTGATGTTCTGTGCGGTCTCACGACGAAGGTCACCCTCGACCTTGAGGTTCTTGTCGATGAACTCACGCAGACGGACGACCTCTTCTTCCGTGAGGTCGCGGACGCGCGTGTCAGGATTGATACCGGACTCGCGCAAGATCTGTTGGCTGGTCGTAAGACCGACGCCGAAAATGTAGGTCAGGCCGATCTCAACGCGCTTCTCGCGCGGTAGGTCGACACCTGCGATTCGGGCCACTCGTGCTCCCTCCTAGCCCTGGCGCTGCTTGTGGCGCGGGTTCTCGCAAATCACGAGAACGCGGCCGTGGCGCCGGATCACCTTGCATTTGTCACACATCTTCTTGACCGAAGGACGTACCTTCATCGTTCGTTTCTCCCTTTCGGAGGTACAACTCTATGTTCACGCCCAGCCGCAGGCGTACTTTGTCGCGTTCGCCCGGCACACACGCCGCCGGGAGTGTCCACAACCGCTCCAGAACCGCTGACTACTTGTAGCGGTAGGTGATGCGGCCGCGGCTCAGATCGTACGGCGAGAGCTCGACGACGACCTTGTCTCCGGGAAGGATGCGGATGTAGTGCATACGCATCTTGCCCGAAATGTGAGCGAGCACTTTGTGGCCGTTCTCCAACTCCACGCGAAACATGGCGTTGGGCAGGGGCTCGACAACGGTGCCTTCCAGCTCAATAGCGTCGTCCTTCTTCGTCACTCTCTCCCTAGCTCCTTAAAGGGGCCTGAATCCGCAAGTGATTATAGTAACTCAAGCGGTATGGGCCCGTCCAGAACGCATTTGGCTCGCACTCACTCGCTGGTCAGTACGAGCGGTCCATTCTCTGTCACGGCGACGGTATGCTCGAAATGTGCAGACAGCGATGAGTCTCGCGTAACCACTGTCCATCCGTCCGAAAGCGCGTCAACCTGATAGCCGCCGGCGTTGATCATCGGTTCGATGGCCAAGACCATGCCTGGGTCGAGCCGATGCCCCGTACCAGCAGTACCGTAGTTCGGTACGTTGGGATCCTCGTGCATCTCTCGGCCGATCCCATGGCCCACGTACTCGCGAACCACGCCAAACCCCTGCGCCTCCGCGACCGCTTGAACCGCAGCACCGATATCGAAAAGCCTGTTGCCGACGGCGCACTTGGCGATCCCCGCTTCGAGCGATGCTGCGGTCGTCTCGAGGAGCAGCCGAGCACCCTCGGAGATCGATCCCACCGGAAACGTCGCGGCATTGTCGCCGTAGTAGCCGTCGTACACAGCACCCACATCAACCGAGAGGATGTCGCCGTCTCTCAAGATGACCTCACGAGACGGGATTCCGTGAACCACCTGTTCGTTGAGGGACGTGCACAGCGTCGCCGGAAAGCCATGGTAGCCCTTGAACGCCGGGATGGCGCCAGCATCGCGGATGGCGGCCTCGGCGATCTCGTCTAGTTCCGCAGTGCTTGCTCCGACCCTCACGGCTTGCCCCACCAGACGAAGAGCCCGGGCGCTGATGCGCCCGGCCTCGCGCATGATGTCGAGTTCAGCAGCAGACTTGCGAACGATCACGCGGCTACGCTTCCAGGATCGCTCGGACGTCCGCCCAGACGTCAGCGACCGAGCGATCGCCGTCGACCTCGCGCAAGATGCCCTCGTTCTGGTAGTAGGGCACGAGCTGGGAAGTGATCGCATCGTAATCGGCAAGCCGCTTGGCGGCAGCCTGCTCGGTATCGTCGTCTCGTTGGTAGACCTCGCCTCCGCACGAATCGCAGACCGCGGGGTCCGCCGGCATTTCGCCGAGAACGTTGTAGATGCGTCCACATCCACGGCACTGTCTGCGTGAAGTCAGTCGTCCCATCAGCACGTCACGTGGCACTTCGATCGCCACCACCGCGTCGAGAGCCCTGCCCATCGACGCAAGGGCGCCTGACAGCGCTTCGGCCTGGGGCAGAGTCCGGGGAAATCCGTCGAGCATGAAGCCCGTCTCGCAGTCCGGCTGTGAGAGCCGGTCTTTGACCATAGCGATGACGACCTCATCGGGCACGAGCTGGCCGGCGTCCATGTAGCGCTTGGCCTCAACACCCAGTTCGGTCCCTTCCGCAACGTTCTTGCGGAAGATGTCGCCAGTCGATATGTGGGTGAGCCCGAACGTCTCGACGATCTTGGCAGCCTGCGTGCCCTTGCCGGCGCCCGCGGCGCCCAGAAGCACGATGTTCATCGACGCACCTCCCTCATTCTCGCCCCTACTTGAAGAAGCCGTCGTAGTGGCGCATCTTCAGCTGGCTCTCCACCTGAGTCATCGTCTCGAGCGCGACGCCGACCATGATCAAGATAGACGTGCCGCCGAACTGCTGGATGAGCTGGCTGTTCGTCGCGCTGAAGATGATGGACGGCACCACCGCGATGGCTCCCAGGAAGAGCGCGCCCGGCAGCGTGATCCTGTTCAGAACGTTCTCTATGTAGCGAACGGTCGCATTGCCGGGACGCACCCCGGGGATGAACCCGCCGCTCTTGCGCAGGTTGTCGGACAGGTCGATCGGGTTGAAGATCAGCGCGGTGTAGAAGTAGGTGAAGAAGACGATCAGCACGAACTCCAGCGTCCAGTTCACCGGCCCCTTCGCGAGTGCATTCGCTGCGTTCGTAAGCCACGTCGGCGGATTGGGAACCAGCTGCGCAAGCTGCGTGGGGAAGAACAGTATCGCCGAGGCGAAGATGATCGGGACGACGTTGGCGCCGTTGATCTTGAGCGGGATGTAGGTGCCGCTCCCGCCGTAGACACGACGACCGACGACGCGCTTGGCGTACTGGACGGGGATCCTTCGCTGTGCCCGCTCCATCGTCACGATGGCCGCGATGATGAAGAGCACGATGAGAATCATGAGCAGCGTGAACGCCCAGTTTCCGAACTGAACGGACTGCACGATCGCTATCGGGAATCTTGAGACGATGCTCGTGAAGATGATCAGCGACATGCCGTTACCGATACCCCGCTGTGTGATGAGCTCACCGAACCACATGATCAAGGCCGTGCCCGCGATGAGCGAGGTGACGATGACCAGGCTGGTGAACCAGAACGGCGGGAGGCCGGGACCGGATGTGGGAAGCGCGCCCGGCACGCTTCTGAACAGGGTGAGCAGTCCCAACGAGGACATGGTGGCGATACCCAGAGTGAGGTATCGCGTGATCTGAGTGATCTTGCGCTGACCAGACTCGCCCTCCTTGGCCCACTGCTCGACCTTGGGGATCACGCCTTGGAGCAGCTGCATGATGATCGACGACGTGATGTAGGGCATGATGCCCAGCGAGAAGACCGCAAACTTCTCAAGCGCACCGCCCGAGAACAGGTTGAGAAGTCCCAGCGTGGCAGCACTGTCGACCTGAGACTGGATGACCGTGGTGTCCACACCGGGCACTGGGATGAACGATCCCACTCGGTACAGCGCAATGATCGTCAGGGTGAAGAGGATCTTGCGTCGCAGCTCCGGGACGCGGAACGCGTTGGCGATCGCGGTTAGCAAGGCGTCTCGACCGTCCCTCCCGCGGCCTCGATCTTGGCCTTCGCGGGGACCGACACCTTGTCCACCTTCACAGTCAGTTTCTTTGTGAGCTCGCCGTCACCAAGCACCTTGACGAGCAGGGCGGCCGACTTGATCACGCCTTTGTCCACGAGCGCCTCGCTCGTGACCACATCGCCGTCCGAGAAGATCTCGTCGAGGCGTGAGACGTTGACCACCGCGTACTCGACGCGATTGCGGTTCGTGAAGCCCGGAAGCTTCGGGAGCCTCATGTGCAAGGGGTTCTGGCCACCCTCGAAGCGTGGGCCCTTCCCACCGCCCGCACGCGAGTTCTGTCCCTTGTCACCCCTGCCAGCTGTCGAGCCGTGGCCGCTTCCGTTGCCGCGGCCTACACGCTTGCGGTCCTTTCGAGACCCTGGCGCCGGAAACAGGTCGTGTATCTGCATCTTCGTCGTTCTCCTCATCCATCGCTGTCGGCGGTCTCCCGCCGCCGTCGGCCGCTCGCCGCCGACTGACTGGGCACACATCACGGCATCGTATCAGACGCCGAAGACCCGACGCTCTAGCGCCGGGCCTGCTTGCTCGTCCAGACCTAGATCTCCTCGACCGTCACAAGATGCTTCACCTTGAAGATCATCCCGCGAACCGTCGGGTTGTCGACCTTTTCGACCGAGTCGCTGATCCGCTTCAGGCCAAGCGCGCGGACCGTCGCCTTCTGGTCGGCGGGAGTGCCGATCGTGCTTCTGACCTGCGTGACACGGAGCGTCTTGGCAGGCGCCTTCTTCTTGGCCATTGCTACTCCTCCCAGCCGTAGATCTCGGCGACGGTCATGCCGCGACGGCGGGCGATCTCATCGGCGCTCGAGAGCGACTTGAGACCCTCGGCGGCGGCCTTGACCATGTTGAGAGCGTTGTCGGTGCCAAGCGACTTGCTCAGCACGTCGCGAATGCCCGCAAGCTCAAGCAGGGCACGGACGGGTCCGCCGGCGATGATCCCGGTACCAGGTGCAGCAGGCTTGAGCAGGACGCGACCCGCCCCGAACACGCCGTAGATCTGGTGCGGGATGGTCCCGTTGACGATAGGGACCTTGAACATGTTCTTCTTGGCGTCCTCGATGCCCTTCTTGATGGCGATGGGCACCTCTTGGGACTTGCCCATTCCAACACCTACGTTGCCATCACCGTCACCGACGACCACAAGCGCGGTCAGCGCGAAGCGACGACCGCCCTTCACGACCTTCGAGACGCGGTTGATGAAGACAACCTTCTCTTGGAGCTCCGAGACCGGGGCTTCCCTGCGCGCCATACCCATCCTCCCTAGAACTTCAGGCCGGCGCTACGAGCACCGTCCGCCAGAGCCTTGACCCGACCATGGTAGAGGCGGCCACCGCGGTCGAAGACGACCTCGGTCACCCCTGCCTCCATCGCCCGGCGGCCGACTGCCTCGCCTACCGCGGTTGCGGCATCGATGTTGGCTCCCGACTTCAGGGAACCCTTGAGCTCAGCATCGACACTCGACGCAGATGCGACAGTAGCGCCGCTCTCGTCGTCGATGACCTGAGCATAGATGTGAGCATTCGTGCGGTTGACGCACAGGCGCGGACGCTCGGCGCTACCGGTCACTTTGCCGCGGACACGGCGGTGGCGGCGTACGAGCGCTGCCTGCTTCGCCTTGAGCTTGTCCATTGCTTCTGTCTCCTCGTTTCACGTTAGCCCGCGCGGGGCCGATCCGACTCGCGTTACTTGGCGGCCTTGCCCAACTTGCGACGAACGTACTCGCCCTCGTAGCGAACGCCTTTGCCCTTGTAGGGCTCGGGCTTGCGCCACTTGCGGATGTCCGCAGCTACCTGGCCGACGCGCTGCTTGTCGATGCCACGAACGGTGATCTTGTTGGGGGCCGGAACCTCGAAGGTGATGCCGGGCTCCGGAGTCACAACCACGGGGTGGCTGAACCCGAGTGCGAGCTCGAGATCCGAGCCCTTCAACACGGCGCGATAGCCCACGCCGACGATCTCCAGGTTCTTCGAGTACCCGTCGGACACTCCAACGACCATGTTCGAGATCAGGGTGCGGGTGAGCCCGTGCAGCGAGCGGGACTCGCGGCTGTCGTCGGGCCGCTCCACCAGGATCGATCCGTCTTCCATGCTGATGGTGAGCTGCTCGCTGTAGGTTCCCGAGAGCTCGCCCTTGGGTCCCTTCACCGAGACGGTCGCTCCGTCGATCTTCACTTCAACCCCGGACGGGACCGGGATGGGCTGCTTGCCGATACGAGACACGGCTTCTGCGCTCCTTTCCTTGGTCCGTCTACCAGACGTAGGCGATGACTTCGCCGCCAACGCCGGCCTTCTTGGCCGCGCGGTCGGTCATCACGCCGGCCGAAGTTGAGATGATCGCGATACCGAGGCCGCCCAAGACACGGGGCAGCTCGTCCTTCTTGGCATAGACACGCAGACCCGGCTTGCTGATGCGGCGCAGGCCGGTGATCGTGCGCTCCTTGCGAGGGCCATACTTGAGAGTGACCTCAAGACTGTCCTGAGGTGTGGCCTCAGTCACCTCGTAGCCGAGGATGTAGCCCTCCTCTTTCAGGATGCGCGCGATCTCGACGAGCTTCTTGCTCGACGGCATCGTGGTTGACGGCTTGTACGCCGAGTTGGCGTTGCGGACACGCGTCAGCATGTCGGCGATCGGGTCGGTCATGCTCATGAATTCCTCCTATGGTCCGGGATGAGCCCTCTGGCCGGTTCGCAACAGCCCGTGGCTGGTGCGCCTGACCGGATGGTCTCCTCGAACGTGCGTCGTCTCCTAGGCCTACCAGCTGGCCTTGCGCACGCCGGGAAGCTCGCCGCGGAGAGCCATCTCGCGTAGACAGATACGGCAGACACCGAACTTGCGGTAGAAACCGCGAGGTCGGCCGCATCGGCTACAGCGATTGTTCTGGCGCACACTGAACTTCGGTGTGCGCTTCGCCTTGGCGATCATCGACTTCTTTGCCACATCAACCTCCGTTTCACGGCGGGTACATCACCCACCGAGGTTTCCTACTTCTTGAACGGGAAACCGAAGGCGTCGAGCAACGCCTTGGCCTCATCGTCTGATTTCGCACTCGTTACGAACGTGATGTCCATTCCTCGTGTGCGGTCGACCTTGTCGTAGTCGATCTCCGGGAAGATGAGCTGCTCGGTGACGCCCATCGAATAGTTGCCGCGGCCGTCGAAGCTCTTCGCCGACAAGCCACGGAAGTCGCGGATGCGAGGAATCGCGGCGGCGACCAGGCGATCGAAGAACTCCCACATGCGATCGCCGCGAAGGGTGACCTTCGCACCGATGGGCATGCCCTCGCGAATCTTGAATCCTGCGATGGACTTCTTCGCGCGCGTGATCGCTGGCTGCTGGCCGGTGACGATACGCAAGTCCTCCATCGCCGCGTCGAGTTGCTTGATGTCTTGGACCGCCGCGCCCACGCCCATGTTGACCACGATCTTCTCGAGGCGCGGTATCTCGTTCACGTTGGCGTAGCCGAGCTGCTCCTTGAGCGCCGGTACGACCTCGGTGTTGTACTTCTCTTTCAGTCTCGGTGCCATGCTGCCTTGTTCCTCCATCTGGGGTTCTCAGCACAGGATTTCTGACCCTGCACCTCCCCGCACCGCGCGGGGAGCCGTCACAGAATCGACTACTTGTCGATGTCGTTTCCGCACTTCTTGCACACGCGAACGCGCGCGCCCTCGACTCGCCTGCGACCGACGCGCGTCGGCTGGGAACAGCTCGGGCACACCAGCATCACGTTGCTGACATGGATCGGCGCTTCGATCTCGAGGATGCCGCCCTGCGCGTTGCGCTGCGTCGGACGTGTGGCCTTCTTGACCATGTTGATGCGCTCGACGATCACGCGCTGCTTGTAGGGCAGCGCGGCCAGGACCTTGGCTTCTTTGCCCTTGTCCTTGCCGGCGATCACTTTGATCTTGTCTCCCGCTCGAATGCTCAGTTTCGTCATGTCTGCCTCCTAGAGCACTTCCGGCGCGAGCGAGACGATCTTCATGTACCGGCGGTCGCGAAGCTCGCGAGCGACCGGGCCGAAGATGCGCGTGCCACGCGGGTTGCCCTGCGGGTCGATGATCACCGCAGCGTTGTCGTCGAACTTTATGTAGCTGCCGTCAGGGCGACGCACCTCTTTCTTGGTGCGAACGACGACCGCCCTGATGACTTCGCCCTTCTTGATGGCGCCGTTGGGGATCGCCTCCTTCACGGAGCACACGATCACATCGCCCACGTGGGCGTAGCGGCGCTTCGAGCCGCCGAGAACCTTGATGCACGCCACCTTGCGCGCGCCCGAGTTGTCGGCGACCTTGAGCCGGGTCTCTGCCTGGATCATCTACTAATCCTCCATTACGTTCGGTCCGTGAGCGGTGCGCCCCCATCAGGGGTGACGCACATCGGCGGCCGAAGTGCCTACTTGGCCTTCTCGACGATCTCGATCAGACGCCAGTGCTTCGTCTTCGACAGCGGGCGGGTCTCCATGACGACGACGGTGTCGCCCACGCCACAGGCGTTCTCTTCGTCATGCGCGTGCAGCTTCTTCGACATGGTGATCATCTTGCCGTAGAGCGGGTGCTTCTTGCGCTCTTCGACCTTGACCACACAGGTCTTCTCGCCGGCCGTCGAGACTACGACACCCTGGCGGACCTTGCGGCGGTTACGCTCGGTAGTCATTCGTTCTCCTCAACCTAGGACGCGGCCGCGTCACGCTGGGCGGCAAGCTCGCGCGAACGCATCTCGGTGTGCAGCCGCGCAATGTCCTTCTTGACGACCGCAATACGGCCGGTGTTGTCGAGCTGTCCCGTGGCGAGCTGGAAACGCAGGTTGAACAGCTCGGCACGCGAAGCCTTCAGCTTTTCGGTGAGTTCAGCGTCGTTGAACTCGTGTATCTGGCTCGTCTTCATCTATGCCTCCCCGCCGCTCTCGGCACGGGTCACGAACTTCGTCCTGATCGGCAGCTTGTGGGCCGCAAGGCGCATCGCCTCTTTGGCGACATCCTCAGGCACCCCGGCCACCTCGAACATGATCCTGCCCGGCTTGACCACAGCAACCCACTTCTCGGGGTTACCCTTGCCTGAGCCCATGCGGGTCTCGGCGGGCTTCTGAGTGATCGGCTTGTCCGGGAAGATGTTGATCCACACCTTTCCGCCACGCTTCATGTAGCGGGTCATCGCGACACGGGCTGCCTCGATCTGGCGGTTGGTGATCCACGCCGGCTCGAGCGCCTTGAGGCCATACTCGCCGAAGTGCACCTGGGTTCCGCCCTTGGCGTTGCCCTTCCAGTTGCTTCCGCGTTGGACCTTGCGATGCTTGACGCGCTTTGGCAGAAGCATCTAGCGCCTCCCTTCGCTACGGCCCTCGCGACGCGGACGAGGAGCACGCGTGCCCTCGATCGCCGGCGTCGGCGGCTTCTGGCCCGGCAGAACCTCGCCGTGGTAGACCCAGACCTTGATGCCAACGGCACCCATGGTCGTGCGAGCCTCCGCGGTTCCGTAGTCGATCTTGGCGCGCAGCGTGTGAAGCGGCACGCGGCCCTCGCGATACCACTCACGGCGGCCCATCTCGGCGCCACCCAGACGGCCCGAGCACTGGATCCGAATGCCGAGCGCACCGCTCTTCATCGCCGAGGCGACCGCCTTGCGCATCGCGCGACGGAACGCCACGCGACCCACAAGCTGTTCGCCTACCGACTGAGCGATGAGTGTGGCGTCCAGTTCGGGACGCTTGATCTCGATGATGTTGACCGACACCGGGCAACCGGCGATCTTCTCGAGCTCCTTGCGCAAGATATCGACCTCGGCGCCCTTCTTGCCGATGACGATGCCCGGACGCGCGGTCCACAGCTCGATCGCAACGCGATCTCCCTTGCGCTCGATCTCGATGCGCGAGAGGGCGGCGCGGCGCAGCCGGTTCTCGAGGAAGCGGCGAATCTGAACGTCGTTCTCGAGCGTCTTGGCGTAGTCCTTACCGGCGTACCAGCGGCTTCGCCAGTTCTCGGTGATGCCCAGACGCAGGCCGACCGGATATACCTTCTGTCCCATGCGGCTCCTACGCCTCCTCTCGCGACTTGACGATCACGGTGATATGGCTCGTGCGCTTGTTGATGCGGAATGCGCGGCCCATGGCACGGGGCTGGATGCGCTTGAGGGTCGGGCCCTCGTCCACATAGGTCGTTCCGACGAAGCAGATCGTCGGCCTTGACGTGTAGGTTGCGCTCAGCGTTGGCCACGGCGCTGTTGAGCGTCTTCTCGACGATCTCGGCGGCGGCGCGAGGCGAGAACTTCAGGATGGTGCGGGCCTCGCCCACGGACTTGCCGCGGATGAGGTCGACGACCAGGCGCGCCTTGCGCGGGCTCACACGCTGGAACCGTGCAACTGCTCTGGCTTCCATCGCTTACCTTCTGCCCTTCTTGTCAGCCGCATGACCGCGGAAGGTACGCGTCGGCGAGAACTCGCCGAGCTTGTGACCGACCATGGACTCGGTGACGTAGACCGGAACGTGCTTGCGACCGTCGTGAACGGCGATCGTGTGACCGACCATCTCCGGGAAGATGGTCGACGACCGCGACCAGGTCTTGATGACCTTCTTCTCGTTGGCCTCGTTCATCGCGTGGATCCGCTCGAGGAGTCGAGGCTGGACGAACGGTCCCTTCTTCAGACTTCTGCTCATCTGTCCCTCTCCTACTTCTTGCGACGCCGGATGATCAGGCGGCTCGACGCCTTCTTCTTGCTACGGGTGCGGTGACCCTTGGTGGGAACGCCCCACGGGGTGACCGGGTGACGACCGGCGGACTTGTTCTTGCCCTCGCCTCCGCCGTGCGGGTGGTCGACCGGGTTCATCGCGGTACCACGCACGCTCGGTCTCTTGCCGAGGTGGCGGTTGCGACCGGCCTTCCCGATCGATATGTTGCCGTGCTCGGCGTTGCCTACCTCGCCGATGGTGGCGCGACAGGTGATGAGCACGCGGCGCATCTCCGAGCTCGGCATACGCAAGATGGCGTAGTCACCCTCCTTGCCCATCAGCTGGATGGAGGTGCCCGCCGAGCGAGCCATCGCGGCCCCCTTGCCAGGCTGGAGCTCCACCGCATGCACAACGGTACCGACGGGGATGTCGGAGAGCGGTAGCGCGTTGCCAGGCTTGATGTCGGCACCGGGGCCGTTGACGACGACGTCGCCGACCTTCAGTCCCTTGGGGGCGAGAATGTAGCGCTTCTCGCCATCAGCGTAGTGCAGCAGCGCGATACGGGCCGAGCGGTTGGGGTCGTACTCGATGGAGGCGACCTTGGCCGGCACGGTGTCCTTGTTGCGCTTGAAGTCGATCACGCGGTAGCGGCGCTTGTGGCCGCCGCCTTGGTGCCGCGTGGTGATGCGCCCGTTGTTGTTGCGCCCGCCCTTCTTGTGCAGCGGCTCAAGCAGCGACTTCTCGGGGGTGGTCGTCGTGATCTCCGAGAAATCAGAGACCGACTGGAACCTCCGCCCCGGTGATGTCGGCTTGTACTTCTTGAGTCCCATCTCAACTCCTTCCGTCCGATGGCCGGATCCGCCAGGGACTGGCGGCGGCTCCGACGCCGGACTACCACGGTGCCGGGCGGCTCCATTTCGAGCCCTACTTCAGCACCCTCGGGGCCTTCAGCGGCCCACGTACCTAAACGGTCGGGAACAGGTCGATCGTGTCGCCTTGCTTGAGCGTTACGACGGCCTTCTTCCAGTCGCGCGTCTTTCCCTTGGCATAGCGAACGCGGCGAGGCTTGCCGGTTACGTTCATGGTGTTCACACCGGTCACGGTCACGCCGAAGATCTCGGTGATCGCTTGGCCGATCTGGGTCTTGTTGGCGGTCTTGGCCACCTCGAAGGTGTAGCGGTTCTGCTCGATCATCGCGTAGGTCTTCTCCGAGACGATCGGGCGGATGATGATGTCGCGAGGGTCATACATTAGGACAGCACCCCCTCGAGCCACGTTAGCGCCGGCTGCGTGAAGAGCAGCGCGGTGTTGTCGACCAGGTCGTAGGTGTTTGCCTCCGAGGCGGTGATCACACGTGCCTTGGGGAGGTTGCGGAAGGACAGCAGGGCGTTGATGTCATCGTTGGCCACGACGACGGTGACCCGCCCGGTGATTGCGAGCTTGTCGAGCGTCTCGGCGGCCGACTTGGTCGACGGAGCGTCGAACGCGAATCCCTCGACAACGTAGAACGCCTCGTCGGCGAGCTTGGCCGAGAGTGCCGAACGCATGGCGAGCTTGACGACCTTGTTCGGCACCTTGAAGGCGTAGCTGCGCGGATGCGGGCCAAAGACCACGCCGCCGCCCTTCCACTGCGGTGCACGCGTGGTGCCCTGGCGAGCGCGACCGGTGCCCTTCTGGCGCCACGGCTTCTTGCCGCCCCCATTCACCAGACCGCGGGTCTTGGTGGAGTGGGTACCCGAGCGACGCGCGGCCATCTGGCTGCGCACGACTTGGTGCATGGCGAAGGTGTTCGGCTCGATGCCGAAGACGCCGTCGGCCAGATCGGCCTTGCCGACCTTCTTGCCTTGTCCGTCTTTGATCTCGATGGTAGCCATCTTGTTGAAGTCTCCTTGTATCTGGGCGCCGCGCGCCTACGCCGTGCGAATGGTCAGTAGGGCGCCCTTGGCACCAGGAACGGCGCCCTTGACGAGCAACAGATTCTGCTCGGTGTCGATCTTGACGACGTCGAGGTTGCGAACGGTCACGGTGTCAGTGCCCATGTGTCCCGGCATCTTCTTGCCGCGAAACACCCGCGACGGGGTCGCGCACTGGCCGACCGAGCCGGGTACCCGGTGAGAGTGAGAGCCGTGACCGCCGGGACCGCCCTTGAAGTTGTGACGCTTCATGGCGCCGGCGAAGCCCTTGCCCTTGCTCACTCCAGACACGTGGACCGACGCGGTGTCGGCGAACGCCTCGACCGTGATGGTGGAGCCGGCCTTGACCTCGTCGCCCTCGTCGAGTCGAATCTCGGCAAGGAAGCGCTTGGCCTCGACGCCGGCCTTCTCGAAGTGACCGGCCATCGGCTTGTTGACCTTGCGCTCTTCGATGTCACCAAAGCCGATCTGAATGGCGCTGTAGCCGTCCTTCTTCTCGGTCTTGACCTGCGTGACCACGCAAGGTCCGGCCTCGATGACGGTGACCGGCACGAGCCTGTCATCGTCACTCCAGACCTGGGTCATGCCCAGCTTACGTCCGAGTATCGTTGTGACCATACGTCCGTCCTTACCTCAGGCGGTCATGGGACTTCTCTTGGCGCCCCTTTGGCGCCCTTCCCAGCGGACCACTGTGCTCACGTCGCCGCCGCTTCGCGCAGACCGACGACTATACCAGAACCTAGAGCTTGATCTCGATGTCCACGCCAGCCGGCAGGTCGAGGCGCATCAGCGAGTCGACCGTCTTGGGCGTGGGCTCGAGGATGTCGATGAGGCGCTTGTGCGTCTTCATCTCGAACTGCTCGCGGCTGTCCTTGTTCACGTGCGGCGAGCGAATGACCGTATAGACGCTGCGGTCGGTCGGCAGCGGGATGGGACCCGACACCTTCGCACCCGTCTTCTGGGCCGTGTCCACGATGAGCTTCGTCGACTGATCGACGATCTCGTAGTCGTAGCCCTTGAGCCGGATCCTGATCTTCTGGTTCGCCAACTCTCTACCCTCCGTCATCCGGGTCGCCCGGGCGGCGATGCCCAAGCTCTTCCGGTCTGGAACCTTCTAGGCGTTGCCGCCGACCTTGCTGACTATCTCCTCGGCGACGGACTTCGGAACCTGCTCGTACGCCTTGAACTGCATCGTGTACGCCGCACGACCTTGGGTCTTGGAACGAAGGTCGGTCGCGTAGCCGAACATCTCGGAAAGCGGCACCTTCGCGCGAACCACCTGCGCGTTGCCGCGGGGCTCCATGCTGTCAATGTGGCCGCGGCGGCGATTGAGGTCGCCGATGACCTCGCCCATGAAGTCCTCGGGTGTGACGACCTCGACGGCCATCATCGGCTCGAGAAGCACGGGTGAAGCCTTGCGCAGGCCCTCCTTGATCGCCATCGAGCCCGCGATCTTGAACGCCATCTCGGAGGAGTCGACCTCGTGGTAGGAGCCGTCCACAAGCTCGACCTTCACATCCACCACGGGGAAGCCCGCGATGACACCTGAGGTCAGCGCCTCTTGGATGCCCTTGTCGACCGATGGCACGTACTCCTTGGGAATCGAGCCGCCGACGATCTTGCTGACGAACTCGTACCCGACGCCCGGCTGCTGCGGCACGACATTGATGACGACGTGGCCATATTGTCCGCGTCCGCCGGTCTGACGGGAGAACTTCATGTCGACACCGTTGGTGACCTTGCCAGCGGTCTCACGATAGGCGACCTGCGGCTTGCCGACGTTCGCCTCGACTTTGAACTCGCGCAGCAAGCGGTCGACGATGACTTCCAAGTGCAGCTCACCCATACCCGCGATGATGGTCTGCCCGGTCTCGTGGTCGGTGCGGACCCGGAACGTCGGATCCTCCTCGGCCAGTTTCGCCAGGCCTTGTCCGAGCTTGTCCTGCTCGGCCTTGGTCTTCGGCTCGATCGCGATGTCGATGACCGGATCCGGGAACACCATGGACTCGAGCAGCACGGGGCTGTCCTCGGCGCACAGGGTGTCTCCGGTGGTGGTGTTCTTCAGGCCCACGGCGGCGACGATGTCCCCGGCCGTAGCGACCTCAACGTCCTCGCGGTGGTTCGCGTGCATCTGCAACAGTCGGCCGATGCGCTCCTTGTTGCCCTTCGTGCTATTGAGCACGTACGAGCCGGAGTTGAGCGAACCGGAGTAGACGCGGAAGTAGGTGAGCTTGCCCACATACGGGTCGGTCATGACCTTGAACGCCAGCGCGGCGAACGGGGCCTTGGGATCGGCTGGGCGCTCGACCTCGGTGTCGGTCTTGAGATCGATGCCCTTGATGGCCGCGATGTCGAGCGGCGACGGAAGGAAGTCGATGACCGCGTCGAGCAGCGGCTGGACACCCTTGTTCTTGAACGAGGCGCCCACGGTGACCGGTGTGATGGCGTTGGCGAGGCACGCCTTGCGCAGGGCGGCCTTGATCTCGTCGGCAGTGAGCTCCTCGTCCTCGAGGAACTTCATCATGAGATCGTCGTCTTGCTCGGCAGCAGCCTCGACCAGATCGTGGCGGTAGATCGCCGCATCGTCTTTGAGCTCGGCCGGTATCTCCTCGACCGTGGGATTGATGCCCTTGTCATCCTCGTTGAAGAAGACCGCATTCATCTCGATGAGATCGATGATTCCGCTGAAGCTGTCCTCAGCACCGATCGGCAGCTGGATTGGTGTCGGGCGCGCATCCAGACGGTCGCGCATCATCTGCACGACGTTGTAGAAGTCCGCACCGCTTCTGTCCATCTTGTTGATGTAGGCGATGCGAGGAACGCCGTAGGTGTCGGCCTGGCGCCACACCGTCTCGGACTGAGGCTCCACTCCGCCGACCGCGCAGAACACCGCGACGGCACCGTCCAGCACGCGCAGCGAGCGCTCCACCTCGACGGTGAAGTCAACGTGGCCGGGCGTGTCGATGATCTGGATGCGGTGATCCTTCCAAAACGACGTGGTCGCCGCGGAAGTGATCGTGATGCCGCGCTCCTGCTCCTGGACCATCCAGTCCATGGTCGCGGCGCCATCGTGCACCTCGCCGATCTTATGGGTCTTGCCTGTGTAGTAGAGGATTCGCTCGGTGGTCGTCGTCTTACCGGCATCGATATGAGCCATGATGCCGATGTTGCGCGTCTTCTCGAGCGGGTAGTTCGTCTGAGCCATGGGGTCCGTGACCTCTGTAGTCTCTCGTGGGAACCGGGCCGCGCTACCAGCGGTAGTGCGAGAACGCGCGGTTCGACTCGGCCATCTTGAACAGGTCCTCGCGCTTCTTGACCGAGGAGCCCGTGCCGTTGGCGGCGTCGAGGATCTCGCCAGCGAGTCGCTGGGTCATCGTCTTCTCGCGCCGACCGCGGGAGTACCCGACGATCCAGCGGATAGCGAGCGTCGTGGAGCGGCGGGAGTTGACCTCCACCGGCACCTGGTAGGTCGCGCCACCGACACGCTTGGGACGGACCTCGAGCGTCGGACGGACATTGTCCATCGCCTTCTTGAAGACCGACAGCGGGTCCGTGCCTGTCTTCGCCTCGATCTCGTCGAACGCACCGTAGACGATGCGCTCCGACGTGGACTTCTTGCCGTCCAACAGCACCTTGTTTATGAGCTGCGTGACGAGCCGGTTGTTGTAGACGGCGTCCGGAACGACCTCGCGACGGACAGCTGCTGCGCGCCTTGGCATTCTTGGTCTCCTCTGACTACGAGTGCATCGCAAAGAGAACTTCGGGACGGATGAGCTAGCGAGCGACCTCGGCTCGTCAGCTCGATCCGAGCATTACTTGGGCTTCTTGGCTCCATAGCGCGAGCGGGCCTGGCTACGGCTACTGACCGCAGCGCAGTCCAGCGCGGCACGGATGACCTTGTAGCGCACGCCTGGTAGGTCCTTAACACGGCCGCCACGCACGAGCACGATGGAGTGCTCCTGCAGGTTGTGACCGATGCCAGGGATGTAGGCGGTTACCTCCATGTGGTTCACGAGGCGCACGCGGCACACCTTGCGAAGGGCCGAGTTCGGCTTCTTCGGTGTGGTCGTGTAGACACGGGTGCAGACTCCCCGCTTCTGCGGATTGCCCTTGAGCGCCGGCGTCTTGCTCTTGTCGGCAGCCGCCTTGCGGCCCTTTCGGACCAGCTGGTTGATAGTCGGCAACGCTCCACTCCTTCTTGTCGTCTCACACACGAGCTCGAGAGCACGCGCACGTGGACCCCCGAGCATGGAGTCACAAGGTCGAACTCTAACAATCGCCGAGTGGGATGTCAAACGCCACGCACCCGGGCGTATCCATACCGTTTGTCGTAGCCCACGCCGATGATACGCAGCGCCCCGCCGCCAAGGCGACGGGGCGCTGAACTAGCGGTTCTTCGCAGGCCTACACCATGATCGCGAGACCATGGGCCTCGAGACCGGCGCACACCTCCTCGAGGGCCTTCTGACCGACCCCGGGCAACGCGAGCAAGTCGTCCTCGGACTTGCCCGAGAGGTCCGCGACGCTGGTCACGCCCGCCTCCGCGAACTTGTTCACCCACCGGGCCGACACACCGATGTCGCCCAGCGTCAGCGACTCGAGATCGCCTGAGAGCGGCACGGTCTCGGCAGGAGCTGCGTCGACCTCCTCGACCTCGACCACTTCGTCGAAGGTGGTCTCGGCGTTGGGGTCGAAGGTGATCCCGGTGAACGCCGCAACGTCGATATCGCCGGCATCTTCCAGGTCGAAGTCGCCGAACACGCCCTCGAGATCTGCTTCGGTCAACGCGCCCGGCTCGGGGCGGACCGGCAGCAAGGCCTCGACCTCCTTGAGCTCGTCGGGAGCCCAGTCGGGAAGCGGGCCCTCGGCCGAAGTGTCGGTCTCGATGCTCTGACCTCGGTACGTGAGCTTCACACCACGGTAGCGCTTCATGCCGGTCGCAGCCGGAATGAGCTTGCCGATGATGACGTTCTCCTTGAGCCCCAGCAGCTCGTCTTCCTTGCCGGCGATAGCTGCGTCGGTGAGCACGCGCGTCGTCTCTTGGAACGACGCTGCCGAGAGGAACGAGTCAGTTGCCAGGGAGGCCTTCGTGATTCCGAGCAGCACGGGGTGACCGTTGGCAGGTTCCCCGCCAGCCGCTATCGCGGCCTCGTTGCCCGAAGCGAAGTCCAGCCGATCGACCAACTGGCCGGGCAGGAATCCGCTGTCGCCAGGCTCGGTCACGGAGACCTTGCGCAGCATCTGCCGAGAGATGACCTCGATATGCTTGTCGTTGATGTCCACGCCCTGTGAGCGATAGACCTCCTGGACCTGCTCGACGGTGTAGCGCAGCGTCTCGTTCGGGCCCTTCAAAGTGAGCAGATCGTGCGGGTTCACCGAGCCCTCGGTGAGCTGCTGACCAAGCTCGACGGTGACGCCGTCTGCGACACCCGGGCGAAGGCGCGCACGGCGAGAGACCGCGTAGGCCTTCTCGGTGCCGTCCTCGGCGGTCACGGTGAGGCTGCGCGTCTTGTCGACGTCCTCGATGGCCAGCACGCCGGCGACCTCGGCGATGACGGCCTGGCCCTTCGGCTTGCGGGCCTCGAACAGCTCGGTGACACGCGGCAGACCGTGGGTGATGTCCTCGCCCGCGACTCCACCGGTGTGGAACGTACGCATCGTGAGCTGCGTGCCGGGCTCACCGATCGACTGCGCGGCGATGATGCCGACTGCAGTTCCGATGTCTACCGGTCGGCCGCTCGCCAGGTCCCAGCCGTAGCACGCCTGGCAGATACCGTGCTTGGCGTGGCAGGTCATCACCGTACGAGCGACCACGTGGGTCACGCCGGCCTGCGAGACCTCATAGATATCTTCGTCGTTGATGAAGTAGTAGCCGGCCTCGCGGACGACCTCGCCCGTCTCGGCGTTGACAGCCGGCTCGAGCAGGCAGCGACCCACGATGTTGTGGTCGACGTTTCCGTCGTCCTTGAGTATGGCGAAGCGCACGCCTTCATCGGTACCGCAGTCGCTCTCGCGAACGATGACGTCTTGGGCGACGTCGACCAGACGACGGGTCAGATAGCCGGAGTCGGCCGTACGAAGCGCCGTGTCGGCCAGACCCTTGCGGGCACCGTGCGTGGAGATGAAGTACTCGAGAACCGTGAGTCCTTCTCGGAAGTTCGCCTTGATCGGGCGGTCGATGATGTCGCCCTTCGGGTTGGCCATCAGACCACGCATGCCGGCCAGCTGGCGAATCTGCTTGATGTTACCGCGCGCTCCCGAGTGGGCCATCATGTAGATCGGGTTGAAGCGGTCGAACGCCTCGGCCATGGCGTCACCGACCTCGTCGGTGGCGCGCGTCCAGACCTCGACGATCTGACGGTGGCGCTCGTCGCGAGTGATCAGGCCGCGTTCGTACTGGCCCTCGATCTTGCCGACCTCGTCGTCTGCCGCGGCGAGAATCGCGCCCTTGCTCTCGGGAATCATCGCGTCGTAGACCGATACGGTCACACCGGCGCGCGTCGCGTAGTGGAAGCCAAGTCGCTTGATCTCGTCGAGGATCGCGCCCATCTGAGTGGTCGTGTAGGCCACCGAGCACTCTTCGACGATGCGGCCGATGCCCTTCTTGTCTATCGGGTGGTTCACGAAAGCATGATCGTTGGGCAGGGAGCGGTTGAAGGTGATGCGCCCGACCGTCGTTTCGATGCGATCGCCGGCCTGCTTGAGTTCGACCTTGCCCGGACTGACCTGGACGGAGGTGTCCTCAGACAGGCGCACGTTGATCAGTGCCTGCAAGTCGAGATCGGCACGGTTGTCGTAGGCCAGAACGGCCTCGTCGGCGCTCATGAACGAGCGGCCCTCACCGGGCATGCCCTCACGATCGGCGGTCAGGTAGTACAGACCGATGACCATGTCTTGCGTAGGAGTGGTCAGCGGACGACCGTGCGCAGGGCTCTTGATGTTGTTGGTCGACAGCATGAGGATGCGGGCCTCTGCCTGCGCCTCTGCCGACAGCGGAAGGTGGACCGCCATCTGGTCGCCGTCGAAGTCTGCGTTGAACGCGGTACAGACCAGCGGGTGGATGCGAATCGCCTTGCCTTCGACGAGCACCGGCTCGAACGCCTGGATGCCCAGGCGGTGGAGGGTGGGTGCGCGGTTGAGCATGACGGGATGGTCGGTGATGACCTCTTCGAGCACGTCCCACACGACGCCCTTGCCCCGGTCCACCAGACGCTTGGCAGCCTTGATGTTCTGCGCGTGGTCGAGGTCGACCAGTCGCTTCATGACGAACGGCTTGAACAGCTCGAGCGCCATCGCCTTGGGCAGGCCGCACTGGTGGAGCTTGAGCTCCGGACCGACCACGATGACCGAGCGACCCGAGTAGTCGACGCGCTTGCCCAGCAGGTTCTGGCGGAAGCGACCCTGCTTGCCCTTGAGCATGTCCGAGATGGACTTCAGGGGCCGGTTGCCAGGACCCGTGACCGGACGACCGCGACGGCCGTTGTCGAACAGCGCGTCGACGGCCTCTTGCAGCATCCGCTTCTCGTTGTTGACGATGATCTCGGGCGCGCCCAAGTCGAGCAGCCTCTTGAGGCGGTTGTTGCGGTTGATGACGCGGCGGTACAAGTCGTTGAGGTCGCTTGTTGCAAAGCGGCCGCCGTCGAGCTGCACCATCGGACGCAGGTCCGGTGGGATGACCGGAACGGCGTCAAGGATCATCCACTGAGGACGGTTCTTGCTCTTCTTGAACGAGTCGACCACCTTGAGGCGCTTGATCGCCTTCTGGCGCTTCTGTCCCTTGCCGTCGCGAATCAGCGTGCGCAGTTCCTCGGCAAGCTCGTCGAGATCGAGCTGAGCGAGCAGGTCCTTGATGGCCTCTGCACCCATGCCGCCCCGGAAGTACGTCCCGTAGCGCACCTTGAGCTCGCGGTAGAGGGTCTCGTCGTTGATCAGCGACTTCACCGACAGCTTCTGGAATGCGTCGAAGGCCTCGTTGAGGAGCAGGCGACGGTCGCCGTACTCTTCCTCGATGTCCTTGATGTCGCGGTCGGCTTCCTTCTCGAGCTTCTTGATGCGGTCGGCGACCGGCGCTTCGTCATCGACGACATCGCCCTCTTCGGGCTCCGCCTCGCCCTTGGCGATGGCGATGAGGCGGTCGCGTTCCGCTTCCACCTCGCCGAGCTCCTCGGCCTTCTCGGCATCGAGCTGCTCGATGTCGGCCGTCAGCTCGTCTTTGAGCATGGCGATGTCGGCCTCGCGGTCCTCGTCGTTGACAGAAGTGATGATCGACGACGCGAAGTACAGCACCTTCTCGAGGTCCTTGGGCGCGATGTCGAGCAGGTAGCCCATGCGCGACGGGACGCCCTTGAAGTACCAGATGTGGCTGACAGGGGCGGCCAGCTCGATGTGGCCCATCCGCTCGCGGCGGACCTTGGCACGAGTGACCTCGACGCCACAGCGCTCGCACACGATGCCCTTGAAGCGGACACGCTTGTACTTGCCGCAGTAGCACTCCCAGTCCTTGGTGGGGCCGAAGATCTTCTCGCAGAAGAGTCCGTCCTTCTCGGGCTTGAGCGTGCGGTAGTTAATCGTCTCAGGCTTCTTGACCTCGCCACGCGACCATTGGCGGATCTGCTCTGAGGAAGCCAGCCCTATTCGGAGCCGGTCGAAGTTGTTCACATCAACATCGAGCACGTGTTACTCCCCCTTGTCCGCAGACAGGTCGATCTCGCCGAGATCGCCGGCGCCAAGCGCCGACACATCGGCCTCCAGCAGCTGCTCGAGAGCGTCGACCGAGTCGACATCCGACTCCTCGCCCTCTTCGCTGCCCAGGTCCAAGCCGAGTTCCTCGGCGGTCTTGAAGATATCCTCGTCCTCTTCCCGAAGCTCGATCTCCACGCCCTCTTCGGACATGATCTCGACGTCGAGACACAGGGACTGCATCTCCTTGACAAGCACCTTGAACGATTCAGGAATGCCCGGCTCGGGGATGTTCTCGCCCTTCACGATCGCCTCGTAGGCCTTCACACGGCCGAGGATGTCGTCGGACTTGACCGTGAGGATCTCTTGAAGCACGTACGCAGCGCCGTACGCGTAGAGCGCCCAGACTTCCATCTCACCGAAGCGCTGACCGCCGAACTGCGCCTTGCCGCCCAGCGGCTGCTGGGTGATAAGCGAGTACGGGCCGGTCGAGCGGGCGTGGATCTTGTCGTCGACGAGGTGCAGCAGCTTCAGGATGTAGATCTGGCCGACGGTGACAGGCTCGCGGAACGGCTCACCGGTGCGACCGTCGAACAGCACGGTCTTTCCGCGGTCGGTGAACGTCGGCACGAACTGCTTCATCGCCTTCTTGCCGAACCGCTCGCTGTTCTTGAGCTCGAGGTTGCGATTCGAGGCACTGATGACCTCGGAGATCTCCTCCTCGCGCGCACCGTCGAACACCGGCGTGGCGATATGGATGGGTCCGTCGACCGCTGTCTTGGCCTTCTTGTCGTCGCTCCAGCCCACGCTCGCAGCCCACCCGAGGTGAGTCTCGAGCAGCTGGCCGATGTTCATGCGGCTCGGCACGCCGAGCGGGTTGAGGATGATGTCGACGTGGCGTCCGTCGGCGAGGAACGGCATGTCCTCGACGGGCAGGATCTTGGAGATGACGCCCTTGTTGCCGTGGCGCCCGGCGAGCTTGTCGCCCTCCTGGATCTTGCGCTTCTGCGCGACGTAGACGCGCACGAGCTCGTTCACGCCCGGCGACAGATCGTCGCCGGCGTCACGGCTGAACTGCCGTACCGCGATCACGCGCCCGGTCTCACCGTGCGGGACCTTCAGAGACGTATCGCGAACCTCGCGGGCCTTCTCACCGAAGATAGCGCGCAGCAGCCGCTCTTCGGCGGTCAGCTCGGTCTCACCCTTGGGGGTGACCTTGCCTACGAGCACGTCGCCCGGGAACACCTCGGCGCCCACGCGGATGATGCCGTCCTCGTCGAGGTTGAGGAGCACGTCCTCGCCCACGTTGGGGATCTCGCGCGTGATCTCTTCGGGGCCGAGCTTGGTATCGCGCGCTTCAACCTCGTACTCCTCGATGTGGATCGAGGTCAGAAGGTCGTCTTTGACGATCCTCTCGGAGAGGATGATGGCGTCCTCGTAGTTGTAGCCCTCCCACGGCATGAACGCGCACAGGAGGTTCTGCCCGAGGGCGAGCTCGCCCTGCTCGGTGGAGGGACCGTCGGCGAGCACCTGTCCGACCGTGACCTTGCTGCCCTCACGAACGAGCGGCCGGTGGTTGATGCAGGTCCCCTGGTTCGAGCGCTGGAACTTGGGCAGGTGGTACTCGTCGAGCGTTCCGTCCTTCTTCGCCCGCACGACGATCGTCTGGCTGTCCACCCGCTCCACCACGCCCGCGCGACGAGCCAGGATAATCTCACCGGTGTCCTTCGCGGCGCGATACTCCAGCCCGGTACCGACCAGCGGCGATGACGGCCGCATCAACGGCACTGCCTGGCGCTGCATGTTCGAACCCATGAGCGCCCGGTTGGCGTCATCATGCTCCAGGAACGGGATCAGGGCCGTCGCGACCGACACCATCTGGCGCGGAGAGACGTCCATGTAGTCGACCTCGGCCGGAATACGC
The DNA here is from genome assembly GCA_963700665.1 of uncultured Actinomycetes bacterium. Taxonomy (GTDB): domain Bacteria; phylum Actinomycetota; class Coriobacteriia; order Anaerosomatales; family PHET01; genus CAVPCY01. The sequence continues at coordinate 5,451 of CAVOYK010000002.1, read as the reverse complement.
TCCTCCGGCTCACCGAACTGACCACCAGGACCTTGCCCCTTGACGCGGCACAGCACCTTGGCGTTTTGGAACTTGCCCGTCGTCAGATTGAACGGCTCGTTCGCCTGAGCGATAACGTGACGTTCCTCCTCGTCGGCGGTCAGGTACTCGATGTCGTCGGTGACCTTGCCCTTGACGACCTTGCGATACGGCGTCTCGATGAAACCGTACGGGTTGATTCGTGCGAACGTCGCAAGCGAACCGATCAGACCGATGTTGGGTCCTTCAGGCGTCTCGATGGGGCACATGCGGCCGTAGTGGCTGGGGTGAACGTCTCGAACCTCGAAGCCCGCACGCTCTCGCGACAGGCCGCCGGGACCGAGTGCCGAGAGGCGCCGCTTGTGCGTCAATCCGGCGACCGGGTTGGTCTGGTCCATGAACTGCGAAAGCTGCGAGCTGCCGAAGAACTCCTTGATCGACGCCACGATCGGCCTGATGTTGATCAGGGACTGAGGTGTGATCTCGTCGACATCCTGAGTCGTCATGCGCTCGCGCACGACGCGTTCCATGCGGGCCAGACCGATGCGGAACTGGTTCTGGATGAGTTCGCCCACGCTGCGGATTCGGCGGTTGCCGAAGTGATCGATGTCGTCGATCTGGTAGCCGTCCTTGGCTTCCCACAGGTTGACGAGGTAGTAGATCGCGGCCTTGATGTCCTCGGGGGTCAGCGTTGACTGCTCATCAGGGAGCTTGAGCCCGAGCTTCTTGTTGACCTTGTAGCGGCCGACCTTGGCAAGGTCGTAGCGCTGCGGGTTGAAGAACAGCCCGTCGAGCAGCGCGCGCGCAGACTCGACCGTTGGCGGCTCGCCGGGACGCAGGCGCTTGTAGATCTCGAGCAGGGCCTCTTCGCGCGTTTCTGTGAAGTCGCGCTCGAGCGTGCGCTGGATCGCCTCGGAGTTGTCGAACATCTCGAGGATCTCGTCGCGCGTCTCGGCGATCCCGAGCGCCTTGAGCAGCACCGTCGCCGGCTGCTTGCGCTTGCGGTCGACGCGTACGCTGACGATGTCGCGGCGGTCGGTCTCGAGTTCGAGCCACGCACCGCGCGCAGGGATCACCTTCGCGGTGTAGATGATCTTGTCGGTCGTCTTGTCGAGCTCCTCGGCGTAGTAGACGCCCGGAGAGCGCACCAACTGAGAGACCACGACACGCTCGGTGCCGTTGATCACGAAGGTGCCACGGTCGGTCATGAGCGGGAAGTCGCCCATGAACACCGACTGCTCCTTCATCTCGCCCGTTTCCTTGTTGATGAAACGGACGTCGACGAAGAGCGGCGCCTGGAAGGACATGTCCTTCTCTTTGCACTCTTCGACCGAGTACTTGGGCTCACCGAATTCGTGAGCGCCGAACTCGACCGCCAGGCTGCCGGTGAAGTCCTCGATAGGTGAGATGTCCTGGAAGGTCTCTCGCAGTCCCTCGTTGAGGAACCAGGTGAACGAGTCTCTCTGGATAGCGATCAGATTGGGAACGTCGAGCACTTCGGGGATCTTTGCGAAGCTTCGACGTTCGCGCCGGTCGGCGCTGAGAACAGGGGAACCTTCTCCGCGGGGCACCAGGCGATTCCTCCTTCGGGAGATGGAGCGGCCGACAATAGTCGCAAAGTGATAGGCTAGTCAATCCGCCTACCCACGTCAAGGGTATTCTTTGACCAATTTCTGGAGTATGGAAGGGCCGGCACCCGTCCAGGTCCCGGCCCTTCCAGTTTCGGTCCACCTCCCGCGTACTCGCGGGAAGTCGCCGCAGTGATGACTCTACTTGACGGTAACGGCGGCGCCGGCGTCCTCGAGCTTGCCCTTGGCCTCGTCGGCCTTGTCCTTCGCGGCACCCTCGACAACGGTCTTCGGAGCGCCCTCGACGAGATCCTTGGCCTCTTTGAGACCGAGACCAGTCAGCTCGCGAACCACCTTGATGACGGCGATCTTGTTGTCGCCGAAGCCCTCGAGCACGACGTCAAACGAGGTCTTCTCCTCGGCGGCGGCCTCGGCCGGTGCGGCAGCAGCGGCTACGGCAACCGGGGCGGCGGCCGACACGCCGAAGACGTCCTCGAGCTCCTTCACGAGCTCGGACAGCTCCAGCGCAGGCATCTCCTTCAAAGCTTCGACGATCTCATCCTTGCTTACAGCCATTTCGTTTCTCCTTCACTTCACGCGACGCGGCTCGTGCCGGTCACGTATCTTGTCCGGCCGACACCTACGCGGCCTTTTCCTTGGCGATCGCGTCGACAACAGTGACCAACGCGCGCGCCGGACCGCTGAGCACTCGTACGGTGCCCGTGAGCGGGTTGAGCATGGTTCCGAGCAGCTTCGCGATGAGTTCCTCGCGAGACGGCAGTGCTGCGATCGCCTTGACGCCTGCGGCGTCGACAACCTGGTTCTGAACGAACCCACCCTTGAGCTCGAGGGCCTGGTTCTCCTTCGCGAACGCGGTGAGAGCCTTCGCGGGTGCAACAGGGTCGTCCGCGATGAACACGAACGCCGTCGGACCCTCAAGGAACGCGTCCATGCTCGGCAGGGCAAGCTCGCGCACGGCGATCTCGGTGAGCGAGTTCTTGTAGATCTTGATCTCGCCACCCGCAGCTCGCACCTGGGTGCGCAGGATCTGCATCTGCTTAACCGTGAGACCGCGGTAGTCGATCATGATGACCGCTTCAGATGCGTTGAAGCGATCCTTGATATGACCAACGACCGCTTCTTTGGTTGCAGTCGGCATGTACTTCCCTCCTTTCGTAGTGCACGCACGCCCGGCCAGTGGTCTGTAGCAAGACCGTCGGTCGGGCCGCGCCGTCGCGGGGAAGCTTGTCCCGAAACGAACACGGCCCCCGACTGCCGTGGAAGGCAGCGGAGGCCGCGAGCAACTTCGATGCTCTGGGTGCCGCGTATGCGGCTCCCGTGCGACCACCTCGGCAGGCTGAGCGTCATCGCGCTCAATTACACCCCGACTCGCTCGGGGCACCGGCTGTCTTCGGCAGCGGATCGTACGCGCTATCAGATTCTCAATGCGACGCCGAAGTCTGAACCCCGGAGCCGCCGCTGTCAAGACTAGGCACTCTCAAGCGCCGAGTAGGGCTTGGGCCTACGCCTCGAGCAGACCTCGCTGGATGCTCGGGTCGACCTTGATTCCCGGGCCCATGGTCGAGGTGACGGTGATCGACTTGATGTACTTGCCCTTCGAGGAAGAGGGCTTGGCGCGGACGATCTCGTCGAGAAGCGAGGCGTAGTTCTCCACCAGTAGCTTCTCGTCGAACGACGCCCTGCCGACCGGAACGTGCGCGATGCCGAACTTGTCGGCGCGGTACTCGACGCGGCCCGCCTTGAGCTCCTGGACGATCTGGGCGACGTTCATCGTCACGGTCCCGAGCTTGGGGTTGGGCATCAGGCCACGCGGGCCGAGTGCCTTGCCGAGCCTGCCGACCTTGCCCATCATGTCCGGCGTCGCGACGGCGGCGTCGAAGTCGAAGAACCCGCCCTCGATCTTGGCGACGAGATCGTCGCTGCCGACCACGTCCGCACCTGCGGCCTCGGCTTCGCGAGCCTTGTCGCCCTCGGCGAAGACCGCTACCCGAACCTCTTTGCCGGTTCCGTGCGGGAGCGACACGCTGCCCCGCACCTGTTGTTCGGCCTGGCGGGTGTCGACGCCAAGTCGAAAGTGAGCCTCGACGGTCTCGTCGAACTTGGCGGTTGCACACTCCTTGACCAGCTTCATGGCCTCGAGAGGAGTGTAGAGGCGGTCGCCCTCGATCTTGGCCGCGCTGGCGCGGTAGTGCTTGCCGTGTCTTGGCATGGTGAACCTCCTGTGGTCATGGCGGGCGCCCCATAGTGGCCGCCCTCCCACTTCACGCGGCTTGTCGCCACGTCAGATCCAATACTCGACGCACGTGCTAGTCGACGACCACGACGCCCATCGAGCGAGCGGTGCCAGCGATGATCTTCATCCCTGCCTCAACGTCGTTCGCATTGAGGTCGGGCATCTTGATCTCGGCGATCTCCTTGAGCTGGGCCTGGGTGATCTGACCCACCTTGTTGCGGTTCGGGGCATCCGACCCGCTCTCGATACCGATCGCCTGCTTGATCAGCACGGCCGCCGGCGGCGTCTTGAGGATGAAGTCGAACGACCGATCCTCATAGACAGAGATCTCGACGGGGATGATGGTGCCGTTCTTGTCGGCAGTCGCCGCGTTGAACGCCTGGCAGAACTGCATGATGTTGACCTGGTGCTGACCAAGCGCAGGGCCGACCGGCGGCGCCGGGTTGGCCTGGCCACCCGGAATCTGCAACTTGATGAAGCCTACGACTTTCTTGGCCATCTTCTTGACTCATCCTTATTCTCTCGCACGGCCCGTGTGCAGCCGCGCTTCGTGTCCTCTTCGAACGGCCCCACCACGAGAAGCTCCGGGTCCACTACCGGCGCGGTGCGACCGAGCGTTCACCTTGCTAGACGCGCGCGACCTGATCGAAACCGAGTTCGACCGGTGTCTCGCGGCCGAAGATGGTGACCATCACCTTGACGGTTGCCCTGTCGAGATTCACTTCGGCGATGGTTCCGTCGAACTCCGCGAACGGACCTGAGGTTACCTTGACGTTCATACCCTCGACGAAGTCCGTCGTGGTCTTCTGCTTCGCACCGACTTCGGTGCGCTTCATGATCCGGTTGAACTCCTCGCGCGACAACGGCACCGGCTTGCCCTGGCTGCCGACGAAGCCGGTTACTCCCGGCGTGTTTCTGCACGACGTACCAGGACTCGTCGCCCAGTTCCATCTGCACGAGGATGTAGCCGGGGAAGACCTTCTTCTCGGAGGTGACGCGACGGCCACCCTCCTTGATGTCTGTCACGGTCTCGGTGGGAATCTTCACGTCGAAGATCTTGTCCTGCATGCCCATCGATTCGATGCGGTGCAGAAGGTTGGTCCGGACCTTGTTCTCGTAGCCCGAGTACGTGTGGATGACGTACCACTTCTTCGCCATCGTCTAGCCCAGACTCGTGACAAGGCGCAGTGCCTGCACGACCAACGAGTCGACGATGAAGGTGAAGGCGACGAAGAACACGAGAGTGACAACCACGACGATGCTGGAGTTGATGACCTCCGGGCGCTGCGGCCACACGACACGCTTCATCTCGGAGCGCACATCGCGGAAGTACTGCGCCAGCCGTGCGAATACGTTGGGCTTGGCCGGCTTGGAGGCCTTCGCCTTCTGCGTCTTCGCCGGCTTCGTGTCGGCTGTCGTTTCCTTGGCCATCTTCTGTTCCGTCCGTTCCTGCGGTTGGATACCGCCACGCATCAACGTTGACGGCTTGGGCCGCAACGGTGTGATCTGGCAGGCCAGGAGGGACTCGAACCCCCAACATCCGGTTTTGGAGACCGGCGCTCTACCAATTGGAGCTACTGGCCTACTCCTCAGGCAACTCTGTCACGGCAG
>CAVOYK010000001.1:185000-826783 GCA_963700665.1 uncultured Actinomycetes bacterium | reverse complement strand
ACCGGGTTGGTCGATGCGCATGCGGCCACGTCCCTCGTACTCGCGCTGGCCGAGCTCGTGCACAACGCCATCGAGCACGGGTTCGTGAGCCGAGAAGACGGCCGCGTCGAGGTCGCGATGCGCCGGCTGTCCGGCGAGCTCGTCATGACCGTGCGCGACGACGGCGTCGGTCTTCCTGCCGAGTTCGACGTGCGCACCTCAGCAAACCTCGGGCTCGAGATCGTGCGCACCGTGATCGAGGACGACCTGCGCGGAACGCTCTCGTTCTCATCGGCACGAGGAACCACGGTGACGGTGCGCGTTCCCGTCGCCGATCGCGACTGAATCCACCGTCGAGAGGATCAGGGCTCCCATGCGCGTGCTGATAGCCGAGGACGAGGCCATCATCCGGATGGATCTTAGAGAGATGCTCGAAGACGAAGCCCACGAGGTCGTCGCCGAGGCACGCAACGGCGCGCAGGCGATCGAGCTTGCTCGCCAGCACCGACCCGACGTGGTCTTCATGGACATCAACATGCCGGGCGTCGATGGCATCGAGGCTGCGCGCGTTATCGGCGAGGAGCGACTGGCGCCGGTCGTCATGGTGACCGCGTTCTCGCAGGTCGGGTACGTGCAGGAGGCGAGCGAGGCCGGAGCGATGGCGTATGTGGTGAAACCGTTCTCGAAAGCCGACGTTCTGCCGGCGATGCAGGTGGCGGTGTCTCGCTACACCGAGGCCGCCACGCTTGCCGATGAGGTCGCCGAGCTTTCCGAGCGCCTGGAGACCCGCAAGGTGCTCGATCGGGCGAAGGGCGTGCTGATGCAGCGCGGCATGACTGAGCCCGAGGCGTTCAAGCGCCTGCAGAAACTTGCCATGGACAAGCGCAAGACGCTTCGGGAGGTCGCCGAGGCCGTCCTTCTCGCTCACGAGGCCGGGGAGTGAGTATCGACCTCGCGCTGCTCGCACGCACCTACCTGATCGGCATCGCTGTTGCGGCCCCCGTCGGCGCGATGGGTGTGCTGTGCATACAGCGCACGCTCGCACGCGGATGGCGGGCTGGGTTCGCCACCGGACTCGGCATCGCGTCAGCCGACGCGCTCTATGCCGCGTGCGCGGCGTTCGGAGTCGCGGCCGTGTCGTCGCTGCTGGTGGCGTGGCAGAGGCCGCTTCGACTCGTGGGCGGTGCGGTGCTCATCTACCTGGGAGTACGCTCCATCCTGACCGCGCCGTCGGCCGGGGCAGCGTCTTCGGCCGCCGAGAAGGCCGCACCGCCGCCGGCCGGATCGCTCTACGCGTCGGCGGTCGCTCTCACCCTGACCAATCCGATGACCATCATGGCGTTCGGTGCTGTGTTCGCGAGCGCCGGGCTGGTCGCTTCTCCGTCAGGTGCGACGGCTGCAACGGCGACGCTCGGCGTGGCCTTGGGGTCTTTGTCGTGGTGGACGGTGTTGACGAGTGTGGTCGCTGCCGTGAGGCACGGTTTCAGCGAGTCGACGCTCGTCTGGGTATCCCGCATCTCGGGCGCGGCCGTTGCGGCCTTCGGCGTGCTGGCGATGCTCTCGGCGCTGTAGGCCGCCGTCGAGCACGGCAGCCGTCCGAACGCTTGTCGCGCGACCTGCGTTTCGGGCGTGTTTCCTCGGTCTGAGACGCGTGCTATACTTCTCCGACGGCACAACGGTGTGCCGAACCGAAGAGACCGAGCAATGGCGCTCGCTTCGCCCGAACCGGGCCGTGGCGGGCGTTTTCGTTTGTTCTGGCGTTGGGTCGACAGGAAGGCGACGGCATGAAGGAGTTCGCGGTCTTCTGGGGATGCACCATCCCCGCGCGGTTCCCGTTCATCGAGAAGTCGACGCGCGTGATGTTCGACGATCTGGGCGCACGTCCACGAGCTGCCCGGGTCACACGTGCTGTCCCGAGGGCACGCTGGTCAAGGCGAACGATCCGGATGCCTTCTACACGGCCGCCGCGCGCAACCTGGCGCTCGTGGAGAAGGCGGGGCTGCGACGTCGTCACGCCGTGCAACGGCTGCTACTCGACGTTCAAGGAGTCCCAGAGCCACCTGCGGACGCACTGGCGCGAGCGCGACGCGATCAACGAGCGGCTCGGCCCGAGGACCTGCACTACGACGGCGAGCTGCAGGTCGTGCACTTCGCCGAGTGGCTCGCCGACCACATGGGCGCCGGGCTGATCGCGAGCAAGGCGGTCAAGCCGTTCTGGGGCATGCGCATCGCCGTCCACTACGGCTGCCACCTGCTGCGTCCGCAGCCGGCGGTGCGCTGGGACGACCCGCTGCACCCAACGAAGGTCGAGGAGATCGTCGCCGCGCTCGGCGCGCGCGTCGTCGACTACCCCACCAAGATGCAGTGCTGCGGCGGCGCGCTCGACCGTGTCGGCGAGCGCGAGTGCTCGCTCGCGTTCGCTCGCCGCAAGCTCCACGACCTGCAGAACCACGAGGTCGACGCGCTGGTCGTCGTGTGCCCGAGCTGCTTCCAGCAGTTCGACCTGAACCAGGCCGCCCTCCAGCGCGCCAACGAGAGACATCAACGTCCCGGTGCTCTACCTGTCCGAGCTGATCGGGCTGGCCTACGGGCACAGCCCCGAGGAGATCGGCCTGGACATGCACCGCGTGAGCGTCGCAGCCGTTCCTCGACAAGTGGGGAGCGCGCGCGACCGACAAGGCCCGCCTCGCGCAGGACTTCGACGTGGCGCTGCTCGAACAAGTGCGACAGCTGCCAGGCGTGCAAGGACGACTGCCCGGTGTGCAAGGTCGACCCGACGTTCCAGCCCACCGAGATCATCGGCGAGCTGCTCGAGGCGACATCGACAGACGTGCTCGCCGACGGCCAGCTCTGGAAGTGCCTCGAGTGCTACACGTGCCAGGAGCTGTGCCACTCCGACATCGGCATGGCCGAGACGTTCCGCAAGCTCAAGGAGACTCTCGATCGCGGACGGCACCGGTCCGGAGTCCGTGCCCGCCAGTCGTACAAGACGTTCCTGGACACCGGCGCGCTCGGCAAGCCCAAAGCAAGGCGCCCGCAAGAAGCTCGGGCTCGACCCGCTGCCGCCAAGCGGCGGCGACGCGATCGCGCAAGCTCATGGCATGCGACGCCGTCGACGCGGTGTGCGAGACGAAGGAGAGGGACTGAATGGCGTTCGAACCGCTTCTCGAGCGGATGCCGACCAGCCGAGCTGCCCGCGTTCTCGGATCGCGAGGGGGTCTTCGATCTCGAGCGTCCGCGCTACGCGAGGAGTCGCCGTTCAAGATCCACGGCGGCTGCGGCCTCATGGGCATCTGCGACGAGTCGGGCGCCCTCATGAGCGGCGAGAACGCCATCAACGCGATGGCCGTCCAGCGCGACCGCGGCAACGGGCTCGGCGGCGGCTACGCCGGCTACGGCATCTACCCGGAGTTCCCCGACCACTTCTGCTTCCACATGATGTATCACGACATCGAAGGCGAAGGAGGAGGCCGAGGCCGTCTTCGACCAGTACTTCATCGTCGATCTCGCCGAGCCGATGCCCACGCGTCCGGTCAAGGGCATCAGCGACGCGCCGCTGCTGTGGCGCTACTTCCTCAAGCCCGACCCGCACAAGCTCGAGATGGCCGAGATGACGCCCGAGGACTTCGTCGTCCACATGGTCATGCTCATCAACTCCACCGTCGATGGCGCGTTCGTCGCCTCCAGCGGCAAGAACATGGGCGCGTTCAAGGGCGTCGGCTTCCCCGAGGAGATCGGCCACTACTACCTGCTCGAGGAGTACGAGGGCCACACGTGGGTCGGCCACAACCGCTTCCCGACGAACACGCCGGGCTGGTGGGGCGGCGCGCACCCGTTCACGCTGCTCGACTGGTCGATCGTGCACAACGGCGAGATCTCGAGCTACGGCATCAACAGCCGCTACCTCGAGGCGTTCGGCTACAAGTGCACGCTGGGCACCGACACCGAGGTCGCCGCCTACCTGTTCGACCTGATGCTGCGCCGCCACAAGCTGCCGCTCGAGCTCGCGTGCAAGGCGCTCGCGAGTCCCGCTGTGGACCGAGATCGACCGCATGCCCGAAGACGAGCAGGCGGTCATGCGCTCGCTGCGGGCCGTCTACGGTCCCGGCATGCTCAACGGCCCGTTCGCGATCGTGCTCGGCTTCAACGGCGGCATGGTCGCGCTCAACGACCGCATCAAGCTGCGCCCGCTCGTCGCCGCCAAGCAAGGCTCGATCCTCATGGTCGCCTCGGAAGAGAGCGCGATGCGCGAGGTGCTCGACGCGCCCGACGAGGTGTGGGCGCCCAAGGCCGGCGAGCCGGTCATCGCCCGCATCGAGGGCATCGACTGGCCGATCCACGGCGACCTGCACCTGGCGCCCGACGAGGTCTCCTGTGCCGTCACCGGCGTCGAAGACACCTGCGAGATCGTCGAGGTGAGCTAGCGATGCCCACGAGCCTGATCCAGCCTGAGTTCAAGGTCGAGATCGACTACGACAAGTGCCACAAGTGCGGTCGCTGCGTGCAGCAGTGCGGCTGGGGCGTCTACTCGTTCAACGAGCGCCCGTTCCCCGACGACACCAAGTGCCGCGCGTGCCACCGCTGCGTGACGTACTGCCCGGCGCACTGCATCACGATCAAGAAGAACGACCTCGCGCTGCGCGACAACGCGAACTGGACGTCCGAGCAGCGCAAGAACGTGTGGCGCCAGGCCGAGTCCGGCGGCGTGATGCTCACCGGCATGGGCAACGACAAGCCCTACCGAGCATCTTCGACCACCTGGTGCTCGACGCATGCCAGGTCACGAACCCGTCGATCGACCCGCTGCGAGAGCCGATGGAGCTGCGCACGTACCTGGGCCGCAAGCCCGACAGCGTCGAGGTCGAGACGGACGGCAACGGCGGCTACCGGCTCAAGGAAGGCGCCGGAATCGCCAACAACATCAAGCTCGACACGCCGATCATCTTCTCGCCGATGAGCTACGGCTCGGTCTCGCTCAACGTGCACAAGTCGCTGGCGATGGCCGCCGAGCGCTCGGCATCCTCATGAACACCGGCGAGGGCGGACTGCACGCGGACCTCTATCCCTACCAAGACAACGTCATCGTCCAGGTCGCCTCGGGACGCTTCGGCGTGAACCCCGAGTACCTGAACCGCGGTGCCGCCATCGAGATCAAGGTCGGTCAGGGCGCCAAGCCCGGCATCGGCGGTCACCTGCCGGGCGAGAAGATCAACAAGGAGGTCTCGACGACGCGCATGATCCCGCAGGGCTCCGACGCGATCAGCCCGGCTCCGCACCACGACATCTACTCGATCGAGGACCTGCGCCAGCTCGATCTACTCGCTCAAGGAGGCGTCCGGCTACAAGCCGGTCGGCGTCAAGATCGCGGCGGTCCACAACGTGGCGGCGATCGCGAGCGGCATCGTGCGTGCCGGTGCCGACTACGTCTACCTCGACGGCTTCAAGGGCGGCACCGGTGCTGCGCCGTCCATCATCCGCGACCACATCGGCATCCCGCTCGAGATCGCGATCGCGGTCGTCGACCAGCGGCTGCGCGACGAGGGCATCCGCAACCAGGCGTCGATCATCGCGGCGGGCTCGATCCGCTCCTCGGCCGACATGGCCAAGGCGATCGCGCTCGGCGCAGACGTCGTGCGCCATCGGCTCGGCGGCGCTCATGGCGCTCGGCTGCCACCTGTGCCAGGGGTGTCACACCGGCTGCTGCTCGTGGGGCCTGACAACGCAGAAGGCCGAGCTCACGCGCCGCGTCGATCCCGAGTGGGGCGCCGAGCGGCTCGTCGAACCTCGTTCACGCGTGGAGCCACGAGCTGCAAGAGATCCTGGGTGCGCTGGGCGTGAACGCCGTCGAGTCGCTGCGCGGAAGCCGGGAGCGGCTGCGCGCGGTGGGGCTCGACGCACAGACCTGCGAGATCCTCGGCGTCAAGCCCGCCGGGCTGTAGGGGGAGGGAGACATGACGACTCAGACGAGCACACGATCCCGTCGAAGGCTACCTTCAGATCGAACCTGTAGTTTCAGTTGAGGGTGAGACTGCGACGATCGACTGCACCAGTGTCTACTACAAGCACGTCAACGAGGCGGTGCGCGCGGCGCTTCGCCGATGGCGTCAAGACCGTGAAGCTTCTCAACGTGAACGGACAGCGCTACATCGGCACCGGCATCAAGGGCAAGGGCCTGCGCATCGAGGTCCACGGCACGCCCGGCCAGGACATGGCGATGTTCATGGACGGACCCACCGTCGAGGTGTTCGGCAACGCGCAAGACGGCGTGGGCAACACGATGAACGCCGGCACGGTCGTCGTTCACGGTGACGCAGGCGACGTGCTCGGCTACGGCATGCGCGGCGGCAAGGTCTTCATCAAGGGCGACGTGGGCTACCGAGTGGGCATCCACATGAAGGCCTACGAGGATCTGCGTCCCGATCATGGTCTGCGGCGGCAAGGCGCGCGACTTCTTCGGCGAGTACATGGCCGGTGGCCTGCTCATCTTGCTCGGCATGAACTCTCGGCTCGAAGGCCCGCTCGTGGGCGGCTACCTGGGCACCGGCATGCACGGTGGCGAGATCTGCGTGCGCGGCGAGGTCGAGCCGTGGCAGGTGGGCAAGGAGTGCGGCATCTTCACGGCCGACCGAGGAGGAGATGGAGGCGCTGCACCCGCTCCTCGACCGAGTACTGTGAAGCAGTGGGCTTCGATCTCGACGAGGTGCTGTCGGTGCCGTTCACCAAGCTCGTGCCGATCAGCCACCGGCCCTACGGGAAGCTGTACACGTACCTGTAGGACTCGAGTGCGGCCGCGCGGGCGCAATCCCGTCCGAAACCAGAAACACCTCCGAAACATGCACACGTCTACTCTTGGGTAGATGACGTTAGTGGCGTCAAGCCGACGCGGACATTCGTGGTACGCGTCTTCGAGAAGGAGGCTCTCGTATGGCACCTGCGTTCGACAAGGACTACGTCCTGAAGACAGTCGAGGAGCGCGACGTTAAGTTCATCCGCTTCTGGTTCACCGATGTGCTCGGCGTGCTCAAGAGCTTCGCCGTGACCGACAGCGAGCTCGAGGGCGCCTTCGAGGAGGGCATGGGCTTCGACGGCTCCTCGATCGACGGCTTCACCCGCATCCAGGAATCCGACATGGTCGCCTATCCGGACGCAAACACCTTCCAGACGCTTCCGTGGCGTCCCGAGGAGCAGGGCGTCGGCCGCATGTTCGCCGACATCCAGAGGCCCGACGGCAAGCCGTTCGAGGGCGATCCTCGCTATGCGCTCAAGCGCATGCTCAAGAAGGCCGCGGACATGGGCTACACCATGTACGTGGGCCCCGAGCTCGAGTTCTTCTACTTCGCCGACGATCAGAGCACTCAGATCATCGACCGCGGCGGCTACTTCGATCTCACGCCGCTCGACATCGCGAGCGACCTTCGCCGCGACACCGTGCTCACCCTCGAGAAGATGGGCATCCCGGTCGAGTACTCGCACCACGAGGTCGCCCCGTCCCAGCACGAGATCGACCTGCGCTACCAGGACGCTCTCACGATGGCCGACGCGGTGATGACCTACCGCCTCGTGGTCAAGGAAGTCGCGATGGCCAACGGCCTGTACGCGACGTTCATGCCCAAGCCGCTGGAGGGCCAGAACGGCTCGGGGATGCACACGCACCAGTCGCTGTTCACCAAGGATGGCAACGCGTTCTACGACGCCAGCAAGCCAGATCACCTCAGCGACGTCTGCCGTCACTACATCGCCGGTCTGCTCAAGTACGCGCCGGAGTTCTGCGCGGTCACCAACCCGCTCGTGAACTCGTACAAGCGCCTGGTTCCCGGCTACGAGGCCCCCACCTACGTCTCGTGGGCGCAGGCCAACCGCTCGGCGATGGTCCGCGTGCCGCTCTACAAGCCCGGCAAAGAGGCCGCGACCCGCATCGAGCTGCGCAGCCCGGACCCCTCGTGCAACCCGTACCTCGCGTTCGCGGTCATGCTCGGTGCCGGTCTCAAGGGCATCGAGGAGAAGCTCGAGCTCATGCCTGAGGCCACCAACGACATCTTCGAGATGAGCGCGGCCGAGCTGGAAGAGGCCGGAATCAAGACCCTGCCGAGAAACCTCGGCGAGGCCATCGACCTGTTCGAGAACTCCGAGACGATGAAGGAGATCTTGGGCGACCACATCCACGAGTTCTACAGCGAGAACAAGAAGGCCGAGTGGGCCGACTACATCAAGCACGTCACCCCGTGGGAGATGGACCGCTACCTGAGCGTGATCTAGTCTCACCGGAGCGTCACACGTACGATCGGGCACGGCGCCGGCCGAGGGAGACCTCGTCCGGCGCCGTGTTGCTAGGATAGACTCTTGGAGAGGCGATGGAGCTCGCCCTAACCGCCGACGAGGCTGATGGCTCCTACACGTGTCCGTGTAGGAGCCTGTTCTATTGATGGAGGGCGCCCGTGAGGCCATTCGATGTCGCTGCTGTCGTTCTGGGCGCTGGTATAGGCGGAGGCCTGCGCTACGTGCTCGGAGGTTGGATGGCCGAGAGGTGGGGGGCGTCGTTCCCGTGGCATACGTTCGCGATCAACATCAGTGGTGCGTTCCTTCTCGGCGTGCTGATGGTGGTCACCGTCGATCGGAGTCTGGTCCCGTCGTCGGTGCGTCTCTTTCTTGGTGTGGGCGTGCTCGGCGGATTCACGACGTTTTCGACGCTGTCCTACGAGAGCGTCGCGTTGGCGCAGCAAGGCATGACGCTTCAGGCCGCAGCCAACATGTTCGGTAGTGCGGTAGCTGGTCTGCTCGCCGCCGTTGCGGGCGTGTTCGTGGGCCGAGTCATCTAGGAGGCCGGAGTCGTGATCATCGAAGGGGACGCCAAGCGAGTCACCATCTTCGTCGGAGAGTCCGACAGGTGGGAGCACAAGCCGTTGCATACCGCGATCGTCGAGATGCTGCGCCGAGAAGGCTGTGCTGGCGCCACGGTGGTGCGTGGCGTGGAGGGTTTTGGCAAGCACAGTCGGGTCCACTCGGCCAGCATCCTGCGTCTTTCCGAGGACCTTCCGATGATGATCGTGCTGGTCGACTTGCCCGAGCGCGTCGAGGCCGTCTTGCCGATCATCGACGCGATGGTGGGTGGTGGCCTCGTCATCGTCGAGGACGTTCACGTTCGCAGGTACTCAGACGCCTGAACCGCGGCGGCTACCAGGTGTTCAGTCTGGTCGGCGTCGTGCCGAGTCCGAAACTCGCCCGCAACAAAGCCGCCATATCATCTAACTGAAGATGGCAAGTTCTTGCTCTGCGGGCGTCGGTACTCGGAGTAGACTATGCACATGAAACGCGTCTTGATCGTCTCAGACGATGCGCATACTCAGGCGTGGGTGGGCCAGGCGCTGGCCGGTCTCGACCTGCAGTCCTCCACGTGTTTGCCCGGCGATATGCAAAGACGGCTTCTCGAGGGTGTGGCCGACCTTGTGATTCTGGATGGAGGACGGAGCCCGGAGGTGCTGGCGCAAGTCGTGGAGCACGCGGCCTCCGGTGGCGTGGACCTCCGACTGATCGTGCTGGTCGAGTCCGAGGGGCTCGAGGCGTTGCGCCTGCCGGTGCGTGTGCCGAGCGACTTCATGGTGCGCGGCGGCTCCTCAGACGAGCTCGCTACTCGAACCCGTACCATGCTGTGGCCGGGAGAAGAGGTCACCCGCCAGGAACTCGTGCGGGTCGACAGGCTCACCCTCAATCTGGCGACCTACCAGGCCTCCCTCGATGGCGTGCCCATCGACTTCACCTACCTCGAGTACGCGCTGTTCGCCTTCCTCGTGACGCATCCGGGCCGCACCTACTCCCGAGAGGTCCTGCTACGCCGAGTGTGGGGCTCGGACTACTACGGCGGCTCGCGCACCGTCGACGTGCACATCCGGCGTATCCGAGCCAAGGTCGGCCACGAGTTGTCCCGGCGCCTTGAGACCGTCCGCAACGTCGGCTACCTCTGGAACGGATAGCACGAGCAGCGGCACGGTCGGGCCGGGATGCAGGCGGGTACAATCCCCGTGCAGCCAGTTTCTGGCACTGACCCGAGGAGCGTAGGCATGTCAGGTCCCTACCGGCTTCACGTCGCGGTGGATCGCGGCACTGGGCCCATCTACGTGCTGCTGCATGGCATCAACTCCACGGGGCACGACTGGGACACCGTCGTAACGGCTATGGGGTTCGACCGGCGCTGCATCGCCGTTGACGAGCTCGGTTACGGCAACTCGCCCAAGCCGCTCGACATCGATTACACCATCGACGAGCACGTCGAGTCCCTGCGCTACACACTGCGCCAGATCGGCGTCGATGAGCCATTCACGCTGGTGGGCTACTCGATGGGCGGGCCGATCGCGCTTCGCTACGCGGCCACCTACCGAGAAGAGGTCGAGCGGCTCGTACTCATCAGCGCGCCGTTCTTCCTCAATCCCGAGGAGATGGGCGCGGACGCCTATGCGAAAGCGGTCTTTCAGACGCAGGGCTCCCAGCAGCTGCTGAGCATGATCACGAGCGCGGGATTCGCGAAATCCGGCGTGTTCAAGAAGCTCTCGGCCGACGACAAGCAGGTCATTCAGGGCTTCATCAACGCCCAGGACCTCAAGACCGACTGGGAGATCTTGCAGAAGAACATGGCCAACGTGATCCAGGGCTCTGATTTTCCTGCAGACCTGGTGCGGGTCAAAGCGCCCATCACCTTCATGGTGGGCGAGCACGACGCTTTCATCGTCCAGTCGCAGATCGAGACGCTGCGCTCCGAGTACGCGCCCAACATGGAGATTCGCTTCCTCGCGGACCTCAAGGCCGATCACATGCTGCTCGAGAACGTGCCGCTTCTGATGGCGGGCGAGATCACCAAGTGGGAGGACCGCCGGCTCGCCGTAGCGCTCGACCGCGGCGAAGGCGACATCTACGTGATGCTGCACGGCGTCGAGAACGACGGCTCGTTCTGGAACGCGGTGGGTGCGGCGCTCGCAACGCGGAACCGGGCGATCTCGCTCGACCTGCTCGGCTTCGGGATGTCGCCCAAACCTCTCGACATACCGTACTCGGCCGAGAATCAGGTCGCCTCGATAGAGGCCACGCTCGAGTCTCTGCTGGGCGAGGACGTGCGCTTCACGCTGGTCGGCCACTCGTTGGGCGCGCTCGTCGCGGCGCGCTACGCGCTGGCGCATCCGGCCCAGGTCGCGCGGCTCGTGTTGTTCTCGACGCCGATCAACAGCGCCGACGTACCCGCGGGCGACAGCAGGCTCGACCAGGCGCGCGCCGCGTTCGTCGACAGCTTCGGCACGCTGCGGGAGCGCGGCGCGAAGCTCGCCCGCAAGCAGGCGGTTCGCGGGGTGCTCGGCCACGAACGGCTCGACCGCTACGAGCCCACGCTACGTTCGCTCAAGAACGTCATCGAGAAGGAGTGTCTGTCCGAGGAGCTCGCCAGGCTCGGCATGCCGGTCACGGTCGTCCACGGCACCCGCGATCCGTTCGTGGTGCCCGAGTACGTTCGTGCCCTTGCCGAGGTCCGTGAGGGGATCGAGGTCGTCGAGGTCGACGCCGGCCACGACATCGCCACTGAAAGGCCGCTCGAGGCGCTTGGTGCGATCGATCCGAACGTCGACTCGGAGAAGGCCGCCGAGATCGTCGAGAAGTCCAAGACCGACCGCAAACTGCGGCCGTCGACGTCGAACCTGGCGGCGCTCTACAACGCCGATTCGCTGCTCGTGGGCTTCCGGGGGCTCGTGTACCTCGCCTTCGGCATCGGGCTGGCCGTGCTGCCCAACCAAGGTGACCTGCGCCTGCTCCGCCTCGCCTTCGTGGTCCTGCTGTTCGCTCGCTCGGTCTCGACTATCACGGGGCTGTTCACCACGCGCTCGATCCGGCAGGAGAAGCTCACGAGCGCCGCCTCGGGAGTCGTGGGCATCCTCCTCGGCATCTTCTTGATGGTCTCTGACCAGCTCGCGCTCGTGACGATCTCGCTCACGGTCGTCGCCTACCTGGCGTTCGAGGGCGCGGTGAACCTGTATGCCGGGTGGCGGACTTCGCACGCGAGCTCAAGACGGCGAAGGCTCCTGCTCGAGGGCACCGTACAGGTGCTTGCGGCGCTGCTGCTGCTCGCCGGCTCGACGTTGGTAGCCCGGTCGCTGGTCCTCATCCTGACGATCGGCTCGATCGTCGCCGGCACCTCGCTGATCAGCTTCGCCATCGTGACGCGAAAGACCGGTCGGGTCTTCACGGGAGCGCGGCTCGACGAGACCTAGGCCGGCGCGTCGGAGTCGCCTACTCGATGGTGCCGAGGAAGCGGTAGCTGCGTCCACTCTCGGCGGTGCACGCTCCCGAGATTCCGTTTCGCGCCATGAAGGCGCACATCTGCTCGGGCGTGAAGAACGCCCCCGGCTCGCCGAGAAGCTTCTCGGCCCACACGATCAGCCCCATCGCCACGCCGCGCGGGTCGAGGTCGAGCACGAGGACGTGCCCGCCGGCCCGGACCACGCGCGCGAACTCGCGTACCGCGCCCGGCTGGTCTCGGAAGTGGTGGAAGGCATCGGTGACGATGAGCGCGTCGAACTCGTCGTCGTCGAAGGGCATCGCCTCCGCCGTGCCCAAGACGCTGCGGAGTTGCGGGCTCTCGGCGGCGTAGCGGAGCATCTCGGGCGTGGGGTCGAGGACCGTTGCGTGCGCCCCCATGGCCTGCCCGAGGCGCGTGGCAAGGGCTCCGGTCCCGCCGCCCACGTCGAGCAGCTTGTCGCAGGGGCCGGAGGGCGGCCGCAGCCAGCCCGCGATGCGCTCGACGTCGTCGGGCGTCCACCGGTCCGCGTAGTGGCCGAAGATCGGTGCCGCCCAGTTGAAGAACGCCATGGCACTCCGCTTCGTGTAGGTGGGCTCGGGTAGAATTGCTGGTGTCGCGAGCGCAGGCGCCCGCGACCACTTCGTGGATACCCGAAAGGGGCGTCATGGTGCAGCGCACGCTGGCCGTCATCGATGGGAACTCGCTGCTGCACAGGGCGTTCCACGCGCTGCCGGTGACGATGACCGCGCCGGACGGGCGCCCCACCAACGCCGCGTACGGCTTCATCTCGATGCTGCTCAAGCTCACCGAGTCGTTCGACCCCGACACGCTGATCGTCGCCTTCGACAAGGGCCGCCCCGCGTTTCGCTCGGAGGTGCTCGAGCGCTACAAGATCCACCGGCCTCCCACGCCCGACGAACTTCGTCCCCAGTTCGGCATCGCCAAGGAGCTGCTCGGCGCGATGAACGTGCCGGTGGTCGAGTGCGAGGGCTGGGAGGGCGACGACCTTCTCGGCACGCTTGCGCTGCGAGGGGAAGCCGACGGGCTCAAGGTGCTGCTGTTCACCGGCGACAAGGACGCCTATCAGCTCGTGACCGAGCAGGTCAGCGTCGTGTCGACCAAGAAGGGCATCACCGACATCGTCGTCTACGACCCGGCGGCCGTCGAAGAGCGCACCGGCGTGCGGCCCGACCAGATCGCCGACTACCTGGGGCTCAAGGGCGACACCTCCGACAACATCCCGGGCGTGCCGGGCATCGGCGAGAAGACCGCCGCCAAGCTCATCCAGCAGTACGGATCGCTCGACGGCGTGCTCGAGCATGCCGATGAGGTCGCGGGCAAGGTCGGCGAGAACCTGCGCGAGCACCGAGACAATGCGCTCGCGAGCCGCACCGTGGCCACGATCCGTACCGACGCGCCGGTGGAGTGCGACATCGAGCTGGCGCTCTGGGGCGCGGTCGACGGTGACGCGGTGGTGCGCGTGTTCAGCGAGTACCGGATGGTGTCGCTCGTGGAGCGCGTGCTCGCGCTGGGTCGCAAGCATGCGCGCAAGCTGGTGGGCGGAGACGCGGCCGCAGTAGCGGCGATCGAAGCCGAGGAGGCGGCGTGCGCGGCGCAGGGCGCGTGGCCGGTGATCGTGGGCGACGAGGCGCGCACCAAGCTCGCGGCGGCGCTGGCTGCCGGGGCGACGGTGGCAGCAGCGGCGGGGGACGCGACCGAGTCCCTGTTCCCGGTCGACGACGTCCACTTCGCGCTCCCCAGCTCCGAGGTCGCCGTCATCGAGGCCGACCAGGCTCCCGATGCGCTGCTCGACGCGTTCGCGCGTGGGACCGTCGTGGCCGGCGACCTCAAGGCGCTCGTGCAGCGCTTCGCGGTTCCGGGCGTGGCGGGCTCGCGGCTCGCGGAGTTCTTATCGGCGTGGGATCCGAAGCGCACGTTCGATGTCTCGGTAGCCGGCTACGTGTGGGAGTCGAACCGCTCGGCATACGACGTGGCGACGCTCTATGGCGAGCTGCTCGGGGCGCAGCTGCCGCGCTGCGAGCACGAGCACGGCGAGACCTCGGCGATCGCACAAGGGGCGCTCGAACTCGCGTCCGTGCTCTCGAAGCGCCTTGCCGATGAAGGCGGGCTCGAGTGCTACGAGCGCTGTGAACTTCCGCTGATCCCCGCGCTTACTCGGATGGAGGACGTGGGACTGGGCGTGGATACCGCAGTGCTCGCGGACCTCGCGGGCGAGCTCGGCGCGCGCATCGACACGATCAGGGCCGAGATATTCGAGCTCGCGGGCATGGAGTTCACGCTCGACTCGCCCAAGCAGCTCGGCGAGGTGCTCTTCGAGAAGCTGGGGCTGCCGTCGGGCAAGCGCACCAAGACCGGCTTCTCGACCGACGCGAAGGTGCTGTCCGGCCTGGCGCCGAGTTACCCGATTGCGGCCAAGGTCATCGAGTACCGCGAGATGGCCAAGCTGAAGTCCACCTACATCGATGCGCTGCCTCGGCTGCTGGGCGAGGACGGCCGGCTGCACACGACATTCAACCAGACGGTCGCAGCGACGGGACGGTTGTCTTCGAGCAACCCGAACCTGCAGAACATCCCCGTTCGCACCGAGCTCGGGCGCCGCATCCGCGCGGCGTTCGTGCCGGCGAGCCCCGGCGACGTCATGGTCGCGGCCGACTACAGCCAGATCGAGCTTCGGGTGCTCGCACACCTCTCGGGAGACGACGGGCTCACAGAGGCGTTCACCTCGGGACGCGACTTTCACACCGAGACCGCGGCGCGCGTCTTCGGGCTCGATCGCGACGCCGTGGACCCCGAGCACCGCCGGCGGGCGAAAGCGGTCAACTTCGGCATCGTGTACGGCATCTCGGCGCACGGGCTCTCCGAGTCGCTCAAGATCGGTCGGGCCGAGGCCCAGGAGATGATCGACCGCTACTTCGCCGCCTACCCGCGCGTGCGCGAGTTCCTCGACGAGACGGTCGCCGAGGCGCACCGCACCGGCTACGCGGTCACGCTCTACGGACGCCGCCGTCACATCCCCGAGCTCAGGAGCGGCAACTACAACCTGCGCTCCTTCGGCGAGCGCACGGCGATGAACCACCCGATGCAAGGTACCGCGGCCGACATCATGAAGCTTGCGATGATCGCGGTGGACCGGGCGCTCACCAGCAGCGGACTCGCGACGCGCATGGTGCTGCAGGTCCACGACGAGCTGGTCTTCGAGGCGCCCAAAGACGAGGTCGACGCCCTCACAGAGCTGGCCAAGCGCGAGATGCAGGACGTCGCGCAGCTCGCGGTGCCGCTCGTGGCCGACGTATCGTGGGGCGAGAACTGGGCGAGCGCGAAGTAGGGGAGCGCGCCAACGCGGACCCGTCACAGCTCGTCTCGCGCGCTGAGCCGACGCCACCCTGTGGAGCTTGCGACAGGTGGCGCCACCCGGCGGCGTGGTATAAACTACGCGATGGCTCAAGAGGGGCCCCGGCTTTGCCGTACCCTCAGAGTCAAGACAATGTTGGCGCCCCGAGTGCATGTAAGCCCCTGTAGGACGACGGATCGTAAGTGAACCTTCGACTGACCTGTAGGCGACGGACATGGCAATGGGGCCCCGTGTGGAAGGGGTCCACGAAGTGAGCGAGCAGGAGCAGCAAGGCACGATAATCGAGCAGACAGAGTACTCTGCCGAGGAGATGCACGCGTTCATCGACGGCACGATGACCGACTTCGATGACGGCGATCTCGTAAGCGGAACCATCGTTCGCGTAGAGCGCGATGAGGTCCTCCTCGATATCGGCTACAAGTCCGAAGGTGTCATTCCCGCGCGAGAGCTGTCGATCCGCAAGGATGTCGATCCGTCAGAGGTCGTTTCCGTGGGCGACAGCGTCGAAGCGCTCGTTCTCCAGAAGGAGGACAAGGACGGTCGTCTCATCCTGTCCAAGAAGCGCGCCGAGTACGAGCGCGCCTGGTCCAAGGTCGAGGAGAAGTTCGAGTCCGGCGAGATCGTCGAAGGTGAAGTCATCGAGGTCGTCAAGGGCGGCCTGATCATCGACATCGGCCTTCGCGGCTTCCTCCCGGCGTCTCTGGTCGACCTTCGTCGCGTCAAGGATCTGGCGACATATCTCGGACGCCACCTCGAGGCTCGGGTCATCGAGATGGACCGCAACCGCAACAACGTCGTTCTCTCGCGCCGCGTGGTGCTCGAGGAAGGCCGCAAGCACGAGAGAGCCGAGATTCTCGGCAAGCTGCAGAAGGGCATGGTCCTGCCGGGTACCGTCTCGTCGATCGTGGACTTCGGCGCCTTCGTGGACCTGGGCGGCATCGACGGTCTGGTGCACATCTCCGAGCTCTCGTGGAGCCACGTCAATCACCCCTCCGAGGTCGTCAAGGTCGGCGACGCGGTCAACGTGCAGGTGCTCGACGTCGACCTGTCGCGCGAGCGCATCTCGCTCGGACTCAAGCAGACCACCGACGACCCGTGGAAGCAGCTCGTCAAGAACTTCCCGATCGGTTCGATCATCGAGGGCACGGTGACCAAGCTCGTTCCGTTCGGCGTCTTCGTCGAGCTGGGCGACGGGGTCGAAGGTCTCGTGCACATCTCCGAGATGGCCAAGGGCCACGTGGAGACTCCCGATCAGGTCGCGTCGGTGGGCCAGAAGGTCCACGTCAAGGTCATGGATGTCGACGAGGAGCGCCGCCGCATCTCGCTGTCGATGCGCGCTGCCGCCGAGACCCTCGGCTTCGAGATTGAGATCGCCGGCCTGCCGGAGGGCGCCGACGAGGAGACGGAGGGCGAGGGCGACGATGACGCAGTCGTGACCGTGGTCGACATCGACGGCGACGGTAGCGCCGACGTGATCGAGGTCGCCGAGATGGTCGACACCGATGGCGACGGCGAGGACGACACGCTTGTCGTTACCACCGCTGCTGACGTTGACGGTGACGGCGACGTGGACGTTGTCGACATTGTGGCTGTCGTGGACACCGATGGAGACGGCGAGCCCGACACGGTGATCGAGATCGCGACCGAGGTCGTGGACACCGATGGAGACGGCGTAGACGACGCAGTCGTGGAGATCACGACGGTGGACGTGGACGGCGACGGAGAGGCTGATGTCGCCGAGATGGTCGTCGTCGAGGACACCGACGGCGATGGCGAGCCCGACACCGTCATCGAGATCGTCGCAGAGGCTGCCGAAGAGGAGCCCGCACAAGAGGTAGAGACTGCCGGCGACGAGTCCGCAGAAGCGGCGGAAGCCTCAGACGAGACGGTCGAGGCCGAGGAGAAGGACGCCAAGTAGGCGACGGCTCCGATACGTCGAGACACCGCGAGGCCGGGGCAGAAATGCTCCGGCCTCGTTGTATTCCGGGCTACGGGCCACCGCCGAGAGTCGGGTCGGCGCGGCTCTCAATCAGACCCCGCCAGGCACCGGTCTCACCGTCCATGATCGCTTCGGCGCGTTCTACGAGAACCGCGGACGGGTCCGGTACGTCGGCGTAGGGCCCCACTCGGGACTTGAAGAGAGCCTCTTCGCGTCTGAGGGCTTCGCACGCGATACGGTGCTCGACCCACGACTCCTTGTACTTGAACGCGGACAAAGAGATCGTCGACACGGCGGCTATGGCGGCTACTACCACCGGTAGCACTTCCACGGACAGCTGAACGGGGTCGTCAAGCGGTGGAGGGGAGTAGAGCATCTCGAACGCGAGCAGCAGCGGTGTCAAGGAGGTTGCGACCACCGAGATGACGAGGAGCTTGCGATAGGCGCGCTGGCAACTCAAGGCCTTGCGGTCGTGGTACTCGATCTGCTCGCACAGGCGCCCGCTGAGGTACTCGCTGGCGTCCCCGCTCGTTGCCCCCATGTCAACTCCCCCTGCCGTCGCGCTCGTAGCAGATTCTACCCACGCCTCGGTTTGTGGGTACGATAGGTTCTGCTGGGGGGTGGAGCGTATGCAGGCGCAAAGTGCTGAGCCGGACGCCCAGATGCGCCTCAAGATCGGGGTCACCGGGCATCGTCGGCTCTCCGATGCTGATGAGCTTGCCGACCGGGTGGACGAGGTGCTCGACATCCACATTCCCGAACTCCTGGATGCGGCGCGTCCTGCCGGTGACACGGACTTCCCAAGACCCGAGCTGGTGTACACCGTGATCACGCCGTTGGCCGAGGGCGCTGACAGGCGGGTCGCCCAGACGATCATGAAGCGGTCCGACGCCAGGGTCGAGGTGATCTTGCCGCTGACCGTGAGCGACTACGTAGAAGACTTCCACACCTCGGAGTCGCTTGGAGAGTTCAAGCAGCTGCTCGCCTTGGCCGACCGGTCTGTATCGCTGCGGGATACGCCGCTTGCGGAGGGTTTCGCCCCCAGCGAGCTGGCAGAGGCACGCGTGAGAGCCTATGAGGACACGGGGCGCTGTCTCGTGGACTGCTGTGACGTCCTCATCGCAGTATGGGACGGGAAGCGGGCGCGGGGCCGGGGTGGCACCGCCGGGGTAGTCCGGTACGCCCGCGACATCGGCCGTCCGGTTGTGGTCATTCGTGCGCAGCCACCGTATGAGATTGTGGTCCACACTGGCCGTGGTATCCGGACCGAACCCGTCGCAGGATTCGATGAGCTGGGGCTCTTCGAAGTGTCTGCGTCCGAAGTCTAGAAGCGGCCCGGCAGGGTGCTTCGCAACGGTCCGGTGGGCCTCTCGGCGAAAGGGCGAGCGACCTCGCCGTTTTTCGCGCTCTGGTCCAATGGGTACCATCTCCCTGCTACTGCTGGTTGCCTGCGTGCAGTGGCATGCGGTTGGGCGTTCTAGGTTTCGCGGCTGCGGGGGCAGTCGGCTGAAAGGGCGCCTCGCCGTGCTGGGGGCGGTGATGAAGGACGTCTTCATCAGCTACTCGAGCAAGGACTCCGACCTTGCTCGTGAGATTCGGGCGTGTGTCGAGCGTGAGGGGCACTCGTGCTGGATGGCGCCTGACGATATCAAAGGGCGGAAGACCTTCGCCGAGCAGATACTGGAGGCAATCAGAGTCTCTCGGGCGATGATTGTCGTCATTTCCAGTGGAGCGAATGCATCTGACCACATGCCGCGAGAAGTCTCGCTGGCCAGTGATGCCAACACCCCCATCCTCCCCGTACGTGTGGAAGACGTTCTCCCTTCAGGAGCTCTCCAGTACCTGTTGCAGCTGCGACACTGGGTGGACGCCTTCCCCGGTCCGATTGAGGATCACGTCGAATCGCTCAAGGAAGCGATCGATGCCGTGCTTCAGGAGGGCGATGACGGTTCAGCGGTCGGGTCCGGGCAGGCCGAGGTCGCGTCTTCCCCAGCTGCTGCCCCCTGGCTCGAGTACCTGGGAGTTCTGAGCACGGATGCCTCATCGACTTTGTGGCGCGCACACGACACGATGCTCGGGCGCGACATAGTCGTCAAGGAGCTGCACGTTCCCGAGGATATGTCGCCCGAGGAGGCGTCGCTCCAGTGGGAGCGTATCGATTCCGAGGTCACGAAGGCCGCAGCACTCAAGCATCCGAACGTGGGCGAAGTCTATGGTGCTTGGCGAACCGGTGACAGGTTCATGATCTCCGCTGAGCTTTTGCAGGGGGAGACCCTTGAGAGCAGACTGAGCCTGGGCCCTCTGGCCACGAAGACCACGCTCGGCCTACTGTTGCAGATCGCCTCGGCGGTATCGTACTCGCACCGGAAGGGCGTCGCTCACGCCGGAGTGAGGCCCTGGAACGTCTTTCTCACACCGGAAGGCAGCGTACGCCTCGCGGGAGGAGGCGTGTCGTTCAGCCCGCAGGTCGCACAGGTTCGCGATGGTCCGAGGCCGGTCACGGTCGACCCGATGGGGTCCGCGGGGTACGTTGCTCCAGAGCAGCTGCAGGGCCGTCTGCCCGACGAACTCGCGGACGAGTTCAGCCTTGCCGTTTTGGCCAACGAGATGCTGACCGGTCAAAACCCCTTTGGCGCGCGAACAGGGGCCGACGAGGACGAGATCGTTCGCAGAACACTTGAGGAGGCTCTGCCGAGAATCGCCGGCTCCGTATCGGAGTTCCCGCAGGCGGCGGCGGTGGACGAGGTACTCTCCCGGGCATCCGCGAAGGACCCGGCGAGGCGCTACCCCTCGGTCGCGGAGTTCTGGACGGCGTTGCGGGAGGCATGGAGTGCGGACGCTCCGGTCATGGCGCCACAAGTGGTCGCAGCAGCGGCCGCGGTGGCAGCGACAGCCCCAGCTGAGGCTGCTGCAACGGCGGCGGTGGCCGCACCGGTTGAGTCTGAAGACGCTACGGCTCCGGCTGCCGCACCGGTGGCGACCGCGACCATTGCGGCAGCCCTTCCAGTCGTCAAGCCGGTAGCGCACGAGGGGCAGCCCGTCGAGGCCTCCCGTTTCGACTCCGCGGCGGTGAGCCCCGCCGAGACCGTGGAGTTCGCGGAGGCGTCCTCGGCCGACTACCCAGCAGAACCGGACACCACGGCTGACACGAGCCCTCGCATGTCGCGGCGCGCGCGGACCGTTCTCATCGGCGGCGCGGCCGGTGTGGTGACAATCGGTCTGCTGGTAGCGGCGTCCTTTGCCCTCGGCCGTGGAGGGGGTTTCGCGCCGACGGAGAAACCGCCCGAGACACCGGTCGAGGCAGTGCAGGGGCCCACGGCTGACGAACTGCTGGATTCCGCGAGCGAGGCGCTTGCGTCTGGTGAGTACAGCGTGGCGACGTCTGAGGCGGCAGCGGCGCTCAAGATGGACGCGACCGTCGAGGCGTCCGCGACAGCGGTGATCACTGAGGCCAAGAAGCTGTCGGAGGTCGCTAGGCTCAAGCCTGCCGCCGAGACAGCGTATGCCAAGAAGCAGTGGTCGGAGGCAGTGACTGCCTACGCGCGACTTGTGAAGCTTGACCCCGAGAACAAGACATTCAAGAAGCGCCTCTCGACGGCAAGGCTGCAGGTTGAGCTCTACAGACTGTACTCGCTCGGCAGGAAGTACGAGAGGGCTCGCTCTTGGTCAAAGGCGAAGCGGACCTACGAGAAGGTGCTTGCGAAGGACAAGAAGTATCGGGACACCGCCAAACGCCTCGCACGAGTCAAGGCGGCACTGAACCCCCCAAGCGCCAGCAGCGGCTCGAGCAGCGGTGGCTCGGGCAGCGGTGGCTCGAGCAGCGGTGGCTCGGGCAGCGGTGGCGGTGGCGAAGAGTTCTAGTTGCGGCTGGACCGGAGGTCGATGACATGAAGCGCGAAACATACCTGAGACATGCCGGATACGTGCTGGTCCTGGCGGTGCTTGTGGCCTTCGGGGCGCCAGCCGCTGTGACGTTCGGTGGTGATCAGAGCCCCGTACCGTCTCCGATGGTGGGGGCGCCCTTGCCCCAAGGCAACCCTGATGTTGGCTACCAGGTGACGCCCCTGACGCAGGCGCCACAGTCTGACGGCGTGGCTGCCGAGGAGGGATCCACGAAACCCCTTCCCCCCGGGCCAATCGGCGGGTCCGGGGACTTCCGGGGCGCGGCCATCGTGGCCAAGCCGCTGCCGGCGATGCCCGTTGTCGGAGTGCTCGATTCCACCCATGAGGACGACTTCTATAGCTGGAATCTCTCGGCGGGACAGACAGCATACGTCTCTCTGAACGGCGAGGCCGGCACAGACTTCGACATCTACCTGTTCCAGTCCGATGGCTCACTGATCGGCAAGTCCGTGAAGACGACGTATCCGGACGGATTCGCTCTCACGGTCAACAGCGGTTCTGGAACCTTCTTCATCGGTGTGCATCGGTACTCGGGAGATGGCGAGTACGAAATGATCTACGGCGTCGACACGGACTCGCATCGTCCCGGCACCAGGCTTCTTCTCCCGGGCGCACCGGTCTACGGCATGCTCGATGGCCAGACGGATTGGTGGGACTACTTCAACGTCTACATGTTCTCTGGCCAGACTCTCTCGGCCACGCTGAGCAACCCCGTGGGTGCAGACTTCGACTTGGCGCTCGTCAGCGGCAGCGGCGATGTTCTCGCTGACACCTCGTCTCAGGCTGGGACAACGAAACAGCTGTCGTACAAAGCTATCGCGTCTGGAACCCACTATCTAGTCGCAGTGGCGGGGTCGGGAGACAGCGGGTCGGGCTGGTACAACCTCTCATACTCGCGCGCCTTGAAGACCGGAAGGTTCCGGCCGGTACTGTCTACGAGCAGATCCAAGCTGCGGGTCGGCAGGACGGTGAAGTACTGGGGCACGGTCTACCCCAACTGTTTCGCGCGCTATCGGATGGTGCAGGTGCAGAAGCGCAAGGACGGCCGCTGGGTTCACGCACGCTGGGTGAAGCTGGATGGAAACGGAAGGTTCCCAGCGGTGCGGGCGAGCTACACGAGGCGTACCACTCAGTATATCCGGCTGTACATGCCCGCGTACGTCGACAAAGTACGCGGCATCAACTACAAGCATGCCTACTCGGCAGCTCGTAGGGTGCGCTGGTACTAGCAGGTGGTTGCGTCCCCTCGTCGTGCGCGTCGGTGATGGCCGTACACATGCCGGCAACCTAGGAGGGCGAAGGACATGAACTGTCAGGACTGTGGGCGGGCCAACCCCGAAGAGGCGGTGTATTGCGCGGGCTGCGGTCACCCGCTTCTAGCAGCAGAATCCTCGAGCGACACGACGGCTTCGGCTGTGCCGCCGCCCGCTCGGCCCAAGCCGGACCCTGTCGTCCCTCTACCGGTGTCGACGCGTTCCAACCGCACCTTCGTCCGAAGCGCCCATGTCGACAACGCCTGCGGCAACTGCGCCCACTGCCGCGGAACCACAAGTACCTCGACGGGCGGTCAGGGCCGCAGTCTGGGTCGCCGTCGCCATCGTCCTTCTCGGCGTACTGGCACTGGGGGTCCCGCCGATCGTTCGAGAGGTGCGGTTCCGCCTTGCTGCGGCTGCGATTCGCGATGGCGACGACCGAGCTCAGGCCCGTGCTGCAGAGTCGCTGGCGGCGAGCGAGGATCCCCGGGCGATCCCGCTTCTCGTCCAAGCGATGGCCGATGACGACGAAGACGTTCGCCACGCTGCTCAAGACGGTCTGCTGTCTTTCGGCGCGGCAGCGCTTGACCCGTGCATGTCGCTCCTGGCCGAAGGAGACTCGGCGGCTCGGCTGGGAGCGATAGAAGTCGCCCTTCGACTCGAGGACGCGCGTGCCGTCGAGCCGCTGTGCACCCTTCTGGGTGATGATTCCTGCGATGCGCCCACACGTGCCAGTGCCATCCGTGCGGTTTCGGCACTGGGTGTCTCCGCGAGCGACACGTCACCCGTGCCGCACCTCGTGCGAGCGATAGCCGATGAAGACGAAGACGTGCGCGTCGCTGCCATCGAGGGACTCGCCGGCTTTCGCGACGAGTCAGCGGTCGACCCGCTCGTCGACTGCCTCTCGCCAGGTGGGGATCGAACGTGCGATGCGGCGGCAGATGCCCTCGAGGCGATCGGAACCCCCTCCGTGTACCCCTTGATGTGCTCGACCGCCAAACCGGGCACCGCGAGTAGTGCGCTGGCGATCGTTCGCCGAATCGGTCCCAAGGCGGCCGACCAGGTGGTACGCGCGATGGACCATCAGAACACGCGCGTGCGAAGGGCGGCCGTTGACACGATTGCGGAGTACGGGTACGACGACGAAGCAGCGGTCGAGGCACTCCTCACGCGGGCTCGCAAGGATCGCGTCGTTGCAGTGCGTGTCGCGGCCATGAATGCGCTTGGGAGGCTCGAGGCGGACGTCGCAAGCGACTATCTGTTCACGATTCTCTGCAGATCCAGCAACAAGGCACTTCGGGCCAGTGCTGCGAGTGCGTTGGTCAGGATTGCGGGAACGGGGGACAGAGTGCTGTACTACGCACTCCGTGACCGCAATACCAAGGCGGTTGCGAAGTACTACAAGCGCTTCATGAGATGGGGCAAGACCGAAACGCTGCCCATCATGCGCGACGCGCTGCTCAAGCACGGGGGCAAGACGATGGCGCTCGCGTACCTGAACTCTGGCAACAACCGGCTCTACAAGGCGGCCAAGACCTGGGGCTCGCGCCGCGGTCTCCGAGTCGTGCACCGAAAGGGAGGCAGTTGGAGCGGGGTCCAGTGGGGAGGCAACTAGAGATGGACGAAAGGACATGCGTGCTGTGCGGTCTTCCCGCTGTAGATGCGGAGGCATCCTTCTGCATAGCGTGTGGGTCACCGCTCGCGGCTGCGGAGGTTGACGCTCGTCTCCTGGCCGACGCTGATGCGGAACGAGAAGAAGCGTGGGACGCCCGGTCCATGGATTCCGGAGAGAATACCGCAGGGCCCCGGTGAAGCGTCAGCGGCGTCCGGCGTCGTAGAGGCCCAGCGTGAAGCGATGGGGCCCGGGAGTCCCGTACGGCACGAAGGCGATGCGGTCGCCCGGGTGTATCACGTGATCGAGCCCGTAGACGGTGTGGTTGCAGAACACGCCTTCGATGAGTTCAGGCGGAAGCTCGAGGTCTTGAGCGATCTGCTCGGCGGTCATGCCCTGCTCGGGCACCTCGATCTCCAGCGTCGTGGGCTGTTCGCGTTCGCGACACCCTTGGGCGAGCAAGCCGAAGATACGGACCTGGACGAGATCGTGCTCGGTCATCACATGTCCTCGCATTCCAGCAACAGTCGGATCACAGCGTGTGCCTGGTGCGCCGCCGCGACCATGACGCGGGACGCGAGCAGCGAGTAGCCCTGTCGGATGTCGCTCTCCAGATCCCCGACGACATACAGGTTCTCGGCCACCTGCTCGGTCGAGATGCGGTTGGCCGAGTCGTAGCCTGCCAGTCCCGAGCAGCTCACAAGAGGTATGTCGGGCAGGTCGCGCGTGCACACTTCCACGATCAGTGTCTTGGTCTCGGCGGTGTCGACCGCTTCGACCACCACGTGCGCGTCGGCCGCGATATCCGCTACGTTCGCGGAGGTGAGGCACACGTTGTGCAGCCGCAGCTCGGCGTCGGGATCGATGCGTAGCAGGGTCTCGGAGAGCGCCTCGGTCTTGAGCGACCCGATCTGGTCTCGGAAGAACAGCTGCCGGTTGAGGTTGTCTGAGGCCACCACGTCGAAGTCGACGAGCGTCAGTGTGCGTACTCCGCTGCGGAGCAGCAGGGCGGCGACGTTGCTACCCAGGCCCCCACAGCCGAGGATTGCAACGCGCGATGAAGCCAGTCGCGCACGGAGCTCAGCGTCCGGTATGGTCCCGGCGGGCAGCGGCTGGTCGGGTCGGGCTGAAGCAATCACGCGGCTAGCCTCCGGCTACCGGTGGGAAGATCGCCAGCCGGTCGCCTTCATGCAGCTCCGCGGTCTCCTCGGCATGTCGGCTATTGACGAAGACGACGCGCGGCTGGTCGGGCAGGCCGAGAGACCCGATCACGTCGGCGATCGTCACGCCGTCGGCGAGTTCGAGCTTGCGTGCGTGCCGACCGCCCTGGCCATCTGGCTGGAACTGCGAGAGCGACGCGAAGAGCGCGACGTCGACGTTCATCGGTGGTACTCCTTGTGGCTCGCCTGCGGACTTCGGGCGTACCTATGCCCGCTATGAGCGCTGCACCCCCCGTGCCAGCCTGCCGGCAGCTGACACAGGGGGTGCGGAAGCAGACGAACTCTAGGAAATGCCCATTCCTGCAGCGGTCTCGGGGACGAAGTCGTACACGGTGTCGAGATCGGCGTCGGTGACCTCGAAAACCTTGCCGTGCGGAGGCAGCGGATCGGTCTTGAAGAACTCGGGCAGACGGTCGTCGGCCGCGCCCATCCCGGCGCGCTCGTTGAAGAGCCGCTCGTAGACCAGGGTCTCCTTGCCAAGTTGCATCAGCGCGTCAGCGTCCCACTTGTCACCGGTGTGCGCTTCGGCCATCTCGTGGATGGCGGCGAACGCCTCGGGGATGTCGAGCACGGGGAACGCTACGAAGATGCACAGACCCAACGCGTCGAGCATCGCGGTGGCGATCTGAAGGTTGCGCGACAGGTCGACCTGACCTTCGGGCTTGAGCGGGTCGACGTCGCCACCCACCTTGAGGATGTTTGTCGCCACGGCGTATCCGGCCGTGTGGTCCGCTCCCATCGTGGACGTGGCGTAGGTAACCCCGATGCCCATGACGGTGCGGGGATCGTACGCGGGGAGCGCCTGGTGCTTGACCACGGGAATGCGGCTGACGCCGAACGCCTTGCCGGTCGCCTCGGCACCGTCGCCGAGGACCTTGCCCGGCTCGCCGCCCTCGAAGATCGACTTGAGCGCCTTGAGCGCACCCTTGCCGTCGCCAAATGCGAGCTTTCCGGAGTCCATGTACACGGCCATCGTGGCACCCAGCTCGATCGTGTCGAGGCCGAAGTCACCGCATGTGCGGTCGAGTTCGGCGATGTCGTCGAGGTCGTTGACGCCACAGTCGGCCCCGAACGACCAGACCGTCTCGTACTCCGGGCCCTTGGTCTTGTAGTGGCCGTCCTTGTCCACCCAGTAGCGCGAGCACTGAATGACGCAGCCGGTGTGGCAGCCATGCGAGACGTTGCCGCCGCGCTCGAGCGTGATCTCACGCTGCCGTTCGCCCGAGGTCGCCTCGGCACCCTCGAACGCGCCTTCCGAGAAGTTGCGGGTAGGCAGGCCGCCGGCCTCGGACAGAATGTTGGTCAGAACGTTCGTGCCGTAGGTCGGTAGCCCCTGCCCCGAGACCGGGTGCTCCTTGAGCGCTGCCGAGAAGCGCTTCATGGCGGCGTTGAACGCCTCCTTGTCGGCGTGCTCCTGGTAGCCGAGTCCCTTGTCGGACACCACGATGGCCTTGAGGCCCTTGCTCCCCATGACCGCGCCGAGCCCGCCACGACCAGCGAAACGGTTGGGATACCCCTTCATATCGGAGACCGCGATACCGGCGGCCTTCATGCCGGCCTCGCCGGCGGGGCCGTTGGTGATCGTCGAGTAGCGGTCGCCGTCGGGGCGCATGGCCTTGATGGCGTCGGCGACTTCATAGTTCCCAGCGCCGGCCCACCCGTCGACGCGCGATAGCGTCGCTTCGCCGTTGGCCTCGATCGTGAGCATGTAGCGTGCGTTGGGGTCGGCCGGCTTGCCGGTGACGATCAGCGCCGCGATGCCCAAGCGACCGAACGCGTGGGCGGCCTGGCCGCCGGAGTTCGACTCCTTCAGACCTCCGGTCAGAGGGCTCTTCGCTCCGACCGACAGACGCCCGCCGTTCGGGGTCGAGGTGCCACCCAGAAGCCCGGTGGCGAACACGAGGACGTTGTCTGGCCCCAACGGGTCGGCATCGGCGGGTACCTCTTTGAACACGATCGCGGACGTGAGCGCCCGGCCGCCATAGCGCGACCATCCGTCGGGAAGCGGCTCCCTGGCCGTGGACAGATCGGACATGTTGACGCGCAGGATATCTCGCATAGCGTACCCCCTGCTGTATAGGTGTGGCGCCTGCATCGGGCCACACGACGGACACCGAGTATGCAGTCGGCTCTGCACATGAATCGTACCCCACATTCACTCTGAGCAACGCCGCATACGCGCAATGCACTACCGTTTGCCTGCTCGGGTATTCACGACGGCAGGGAAGCGAGCGTATTCTCCCCCCAAACTGCCTCGGGAGGACGACACCATGGACCTCATCAACCCTGTCATCAGGCGATGGACACTCGAAGCTCGGGAGCATCCCGACGAGTTCTGGGCGCGCGCTGCGGAGGGACTGCCGTGGCTGCAGCGCTGGGACCGGGTCTTCGAGTGGGACTACCCGACGTTTCGCTGGTTCGTTGGCGGGCGCACCAACCTGTCCTACAGCGCGCTCGACCACCACGTCGCTTCTGGCCGAGGTGATCGCGCTGCACTCACCTACTTCAACGAGCGCGGCGAGACGAGGCGGTTCACGTACGCGGATCTGTTGCATGAGGTGGAACGGGTCGCCGCGGCTCTGCGCGGTATGGGTGTCACGAAGGGCGATCGTCTGACGATCTACATGCCAACCTGCCCTGAGGCGATCATGTTGATGCTTGCCACCGTGCGGATCGGAGCTATCCACTCGGTGGTGTTCGCCGGCTTTGGCGAGCACGCGCTTGCGGACCGCATCGAGGCAAGCGGCTCCAAACTCGTCTTTACGGCCGACGTGACGTATCGCCGCGGCAAAGACGTGGCGCTGAAGGGCATCGTGGATGAAGCGGTGGCGAGCATCGACGGCGTGGAGCATGTCGTCGTGCTGCGGCGAAGCGGCGGCGAAGTCGCGATGGGGACGACACGCGACGTCACGTGGGAGGAGTTCATCGCGCGCGGGGAGGGCCAGGATGGCTCGTACGTTCCCATGGAGTCCAACGAACCCGCGTTCATCTTGGCGACCTCGGGAACGACCGCCAAGCCCAAACTCGCCGTGCACACACACGGCGGCTATCAGGTACACATCACCTCGATGGCTCGGTGGTGCTACGGACTGACCGAGAACGACATCTGGTGGTCGGGTTCTGACATCGGATGGATCGTGGGGCACAGCTACATCGTCTACGCGCCACTGATCATCGGCTGCAACACGCTCGCGTTCGAAGGCGCTCTCGACTATCCGGCACCCGAGGCCAACTGGAAACGCGCGGTCGAGGAGTTCGGCGTCACGGGCGTGTTCACGTCGCCAACCGCGGTCAGGCTGCTCATGCGCTACGGCGACGCACCGTTCGGCTCGGTCGATCACTCCAAGGTGGAGCGCGTCGTGTGCGCCGGCGAGGTACTCAACGCGCCCGCGTGGGATTGGCTGCAAAACACCGTGCTCAGGGGGCGCGCCCCCGTCATCGATCACATGTGGCAGACCGAGACGGGCGGTCCGGTGTTCGGGAATCCGTACGGTCTGGGCATGCTTCCGATCAAGCCCGGGTCGGCTGGCATCCCGCTGCCTGGCATCGAGGCCGAGGTCGTGGACCCGGACGGCTCGCCGTGTAAGCCCTCCGAGAAGGGCATCATGGTCATCAAGCGGCCCTTCCCCGGTCTCATCGCTTCGTTGTGGGGAGAGCCGGAGCGCTACGGTCGCGACTACTGGGAGAAGATCCCCGACCTGTACTACACCGGCGACGCCGCGTGTTTCGATGAGGACGGCTACGCATGGTTCGCGGGTCGTGCCGACGAGATCATCAAGATCGCCGATCACCGGATCGGGACCGTCGAAGTCGAAACGGCGTTTCTCATGCACCCCGCTGTGGCGGAGTCCGGCGTCATAGGTCGGCCAGACGAGCTGCGAGGGGAGGTCATCTCGGCGTTCGTCGTGCTCAAGCACGGTGTTGAACCCACTGACGCTCTACGAGTCGAGTTGCTCGACACGGTGCGGCACGAGCTGGGGCCGATCGCGGTGGTGGGCGAAATCAACCTTGTGAGCATGTTGCCCAAGACGCGCAGCGGCAAGATCATGCGCCGGGTTCTCAAGGCGGTTACCTTGGACACAGACCCCGGCGACATCACGACGATCGAGGACGAAGGCTCGGTCGAGGACGCCCGCCATGCATGGCACCAGATGAAGGCTGAATTGGGATAGCGTGCTTCGAGCGCGCATCTGTGATATGGTGTCGCGAGACGAGCCGTTGGGGCTCGGAGGATTGCGACGTGACTAGCCGCATTTCTTGTGGTGAAGGTCGCGTCGTTTTGTTTTGCCCCCGCGTTGGGGCGAGAGGATGGATAGGAATGGCTGAAGGAAAAGTGAAGTGGTTCAATCCGGACAAGGGCTATGGGTTCATCGAGCGCGAAGGCGGCGACGACCTGTTTGTCCATTTTTCGGAGATCGAGTCCGAGGGCTTCAAGACTCTCGATGAGGGTCAGGCCGTCGTGTTCGAGGAGGCCACTGGCCAGAACGGCAAGCAGCAGGCCACCAAGGTGCGCGCTGTCTAGCCTGTCGCAAAACAGGTTGCTGATGAAGGGGGCGGCTCACGCGAGCCGCCCCCTTCTGCGTCTAGGCAACATCGCTCGGTGACTTCTGAGGCGAAAAGCGGCAGTCTGTAGTCGTACGTTTTGCACCAGGAGACCGCCGCCGTAGTTGCGGCCCATGATTCGGGAGGCACCGCGCATGAGGGTGGTCGTTGCGCTGGGTGGAAACGCCCTGCTCAAACGGGGACAACCGATGACGACGGACGTGCAGCGCGAGAACATCCGCATCGCTGCTCGCGCACTCGCGCCCGTCGCAGAGGACCACGAACTCGTTATCTCACACGGGAATGGCCCGCAGGTGGGTCTGCTTGCGCTCCAAGCGGCAGCGTACGACGAAGCGGACACGTGCCCGCTGGATGTGCTTGGCGCGCAGACGGAAGGCATGATCGGCTATCTGATCGAGCAAGAGCTCGGCAATCTGCTGCCTGTCGAGGTGCCCTTCGCGACGGTACTGACGATGGTGGAGGTCGATCCGAAAGACCCCGCCTTTTCGGATCCCACGAAGTTCGTCGGACCGATCTACGACAAAGAGCAAGCGGACGTGGTCGCTGCGGCGAAGGGCTGGATCTTCAAGCAGGACGGATCTCACTGGCGTCGCGTCGTCGCGTCTCCGGAGCCGAAGCGGATCTTCGAGATCCGCCCGATCAGGTGGCTGCTGGAGCGCAAGACCGTAGTGATCTGTGCGGGCGGTGGCGGCGTGCCGACGATGTACAAGCCGGGTACCGGCGAGAGTACGCTCATGGGTGTCGAAGCGGTGATCGACAAGGATCTCGCGAGCGAGCTTCTCGCTCGAGATCTCGATGCCGACCTTTTCGTGGTGGCGACCGACGTGGACGGTGTCTACGCCGACTGGGGAACTCCAAACCAGCGACTGCTAGGGACCGTCACACCCGCCGAGCTCAGGGAGACAGGTTTCCCGCAGGGGTCCATGGGACCCAAGGTCGAGGCGGTGGTTCGCTTCGTGGAGCGGACGGGTCATCGCGCCGCCATCGGAGCGCTGGCCGACATCGAGCGTATCGTCGCGGGAACCGCGGGTACGAACGTGGTACCGGCTCGATAGCTGCTCGGCGTTGGGGGGAGTCATGAAGGCGGTCGTCGTCTATGAGTCGATCTGGGGCAACACAGCGTCCGTAGCCCGGGCTATCGCCGAAGGACTTGGAGCCGGAACGCAGGCGCTGTCGACGTCGGAGGCCACGCGATCCGTGCTAGAGGGTGCGGACCTGGTCGTGGCGGGGGCTCCGCTGATGGCGTTCTCGCTGCCAACGGAGTCCACTCGCAACAATCTCGGTTCGTACGAGGCGAAGGCGCCGAGACCACCAGACCTCTCCTCACCTTCAATGAGGTCGTGGCTCAAGACCATCCCGCAGGCCAGCGGGCGATGCGCCGCTTTCGAGACCCGTTTTCGCTGGTCACCTGGTAGCGCAACGAAGTCGATTCTCCGCGGTCTCGAGCGTGCGGGTCGCACGTCTGCCGACAAGGGCCAGCGATTCATCGTTGAGGGCACGTACGGACCGATGCGAGAAGGGGAGCTGGAACGCGCGCGGCAGTGGGGTGCCGAACTTGCAAGGTCGCTACAGTAGCGCGCTGGGAGGCCGAACGTGTCGGTCTTTGGCCTCTGTCTTTTCTCAGCTGCGTGTGATACCCAAGAACCATGCTAATCGTAGTCGTTACCGGGGGCCTGGGAGCAGGCAAGACAACCGCAACGGAGTACTTCCGTTCTCGCGGTGCATCCGTCATATGCCTCGACGACATCGCTCACCATCTGCTCGAGCAGGGCACGCCCACCTACGCACGGATCGTGGACAGGTTCGGTCCGGACGTGCTCTTGCCCGACGGGACGCTCGACAGGGCGGTTCTTGCCGACGCGGCGTTCTCCTCGGCCGAGCAGACCCGCGAGCTCAACGCCATCATGCATCCCGAGATCGCACGGCAGGTGGGGACGGCGCTCACCGAGCTCAGGCTGATGCCCGAACACCAGCCTGAGGTGGTCGTGCTCGAGATCCCTCTGCTCTCGGAGGCACCCGTCTTCGCTGAACTCGCGGATGAGATCGTCGCGATCGTCGCGCCGACCGAGCTGCGGATAGCGCGGGCGAAGAAGAGGGGGATGTCGGCCGACGACGCTCGGCGCAGGATCGCCCGGCAAGCCAGCGACCAAGAGCGGGCGAAGCTTGCCACCGTCACCATCACCAACGACGGCGACCTTGAGGCGTTCGAGCGGGAACTGGCACGGTTCTGGGATGAGCACGCCGCCTCCGGCGGTGCGGTAGGACGATGACCCGTCGACAAAGTCCGCTTGCCGCGTATCGGCTCGTCCTGCTCGGCGTCGTAGTCCTTCTTGCAGGGCTCACGTTCTTGTTCCTTCGCGGGCCAGACGCGTGGCAACGCCGCTACTACCAGCTGGAGCATGAGACCGAGATCGCCGATTCCGCGACTCGGCATCGGGTAAACCCGTATCTTGTGGCGTCGGTCGTCGAGGCTGAATCGGACTGGCAGGAAGACGCACTCTCTGCCGCTGGGGCGCAGGGACTGATGCAGGTGATGCCCTCCACCGCCGAGGAGCTCGCCCGACGCGGCAGAGTGGACCAAGAGAAGTTTCCACCATCGGAGTTGTCAGACCCGGCGGTCAACATAGAGTACGGGACGGCCTACCTGCGCTACCTCGTGGAGCGCTACCACGAGATCGAGGCCGCCCTGGCCGCCTACAACGCTGGACTCGCCAACGCGGACCTGTGGTCGGCGCGAGGCGGAGATATTCGCCGGCAGATAGAGTTTCCCGAGACCAGATTCTTCGTACTCAAGGTCTCGCGGGGCAAAGACCGCTATGAAGCCTTGTATCCCAATGCTTTCGAAGGACAGCCGTGAGCGACGTTCGACATCTGGGCATCCCTGAGACCGGCTCGGCTGGTCGGCCCTTTCGGGTCGTCTCGCCTTTCGAGCCAGCCGGCGACCAGCCAAAGGCGATCGCCCAGCTTGTCGACGGCCTCGAGCGCGATCTGCCCTACCAGACTCTTCTCGGGGTAACCGGTTCGGGCAAGACGTTCACGGTAGCCAAAGTCGTCGAGGAGCTCCAACGGCCCACCCTCGTGATGGCCCCCAACAAGACGCTTGCGGCTCAGCTCGCGGCCGAGCTGCGGGAGTTTCTACCGGACAACGCCGTGGTCTACTTCGTCTCGTACTACGACTACTACCAGCCCGAAGCGTACGTTCCAACGACCGACACGTTCATCGAGAAGGACTCTTCGATCAACGAGGAGGTCGAGAAGTTGCGACACGCGGCCACGGCGGCCCTGCTCTCGCGTCGCGACGTGGTCGTGGTGGCCTCGGTGAGCTGCATCTACGGCATCGGCTCTCCGGAGGACTACGCGGGCATGGCGGTGTTCTTGGATGTGACGAAGGGCTACGATCGCGACCAGCTGATGCGGGACCTCATTGAGATTCAGTACGACCGCAACGACTTCGACCTCACGCGCGGCACGTTTCGGGTCCGTGGAGACGTCGTCGACATCTTCGCGCCGTACTCCGACCACCCCGTGCGCGTCGAGTTCTTTGGCGATGACATCGAGGCGATCGCCGAGATGGACCAGACGACCGGCGAAGTCATCAACCGGTTCGACTCGATACCCATCTGGCCCGCAACGCACTACGTCACCGAGCGCCGCAAGCTGCAGCGCGCGCTGCAGACGATCCAAGACGAGCTCCAAGGGCGGCTTTCCGAGCTCAACGCCGCGGGCAAGCTGCTTGAGGCGCAGCGCTTGGAGATGCGGACGAACTACGACCTCGAGATGCTCGAGACCATGGGGTTTTGCTCGGGCATCGAGAACTACTCGCGCCACCTCGACGGGCGTCAGCCCGGAGAGCCACCCAACACGCTGATCGACTACTTCCCCGACGACTTCGTGTGCATCATTGACGAGAGCCACGTCACGGTGCCTCAGATTCGCGGTATGCACGAGGGTGACCGGAGTCGCAAGATCACTTTGGTCGAGCACGGCTTCAGGCTGCCAAGCGCGCTAGACAATCGGCCGCTTCGGTTCGATGAGTTCGAGCAGCGCGTGAAGCAGTGCGTCTACGTCTCGGCGACCCCCGGCGACTACGAGATCAAGATGTCTCAGCAGGTGGTCGAGCAGATCATCCGACCAACCGGCCTGGTCGATCCGGAGGTGGTCGTCCGGCCTGTCAAGGGCCAGGTGGACGACCTGCTCGGCGAGATCAAGGAGCGAACGAGCAGGGACGAGCGCGTGCTGGTGACCACGCTGACCAAGAAGATGGCCGAGGATTTGACCGACTACCTGTTCGAGCAGGGCATCAAGGTCCGCTATCTTCACAGCGACATCGGGACGCTTGAGCGCGTCGAGATCCTGCGCGACCTTCGCATGGGCGTCATCGACGTGGTCGTCGGAATCAACCTGCTACGCGAAGGGCTCGATCTGCCCGAGGTATCGCTCGTGGCGATCCTCGATGCGGACAAGGAGGGCTTCTTGCGCAACTTCCGCTCGTTGATCCAAACGATAGGGCGAGCGGCGCGCAACGTGAGTGGCCAGGTGATCATGTATGCAGACCGGACCACTGACTCGATGAAGCTCGCGATCGACGAGACGGCGCGGCGCCGCACGCTGCAGATTGCGTTCAACGAAGCGAACGGCATCGAGCCGCAGACCATCCGCAAAGCGATCGCCGATATCGTGCAGTACGTGCGCGACGGCGAGGCGATGAACACGAGCGCTGCCGAGGCGGCCAAGGAGCTCTCGATGCTGCCGCGTTCCGAAGCTCTGCGGCTCATATCCAGCATGGAGGAAGAGATGATCGCCGCGTCCGAGGCGCTCGACTTCGAGCAGGCCGCTCGACTGCGCGATCAGGTCGTGAAGCTGCGTGCCGAGATCGAGGGCAGTGAGACGGACGACGTTCTCACGCGTCTGAAGTCGGGCGCACGAAAGGGTAGCGCCTACGGCAAGAAGAAGCGCCGCCGCTAGTGGGCTAGGGGAGCCACTGCTGCTCTCCGCCTGTGACGACGCCGTTGGTGATGACGAACCAGTAGGGCGCGTCGGCCGCACCGTCGGTGTTGTTCGCGATCGCATCCTGGAACTCGCTGGCTGAGAGCGTCGCGGTGTCGTTGGGGTCGCCGAACGCAATCACGAACTTCGCTTTCTTGGCGACGGGGAAGGTCCTCAGTTTCGGGTTGGCGTTGGAGATGTAGTAGTCGTTGGGAGGCGGCGACTCGTCACCGGCTGCAGCCGCTGCGTCTGCCGCGGCATTGCCCGTCAAGAACTGCGCGAAGTCGAGCACGAGGCTCACCTTCCCGTTCTTGTCGGTGGCCTTCTTCACGAGTGCGAACTGCCTGCTCGTGGTGGGCTCGGGTTTGGGCGCAGCTTCGGTATCGCTCGGTGAATCCTCTGCGGGCTCGGCGGTCGTGGCATCGCCGGTGGCGGCTTCGGTTGCCGCTTGCGACTCCAGCCTCGCGTTGATGGCGTCGACCTGAGACGCCAGCGCCGACACTTCGGCCTGCTTGGCGGTGATCTGTGCCGTCATCTGGTCGATGCGGCGCTGTTGCAGGTAGTAGGTAAGACCGCCGACCACAACGGCCGCGGCCACTGCGATCAGAACGATAGTGACGATCCTCTTGGTGTTGTCGGACATCTGTACCCCCGTATCCGGACTTGGGTGAATGGTACTACCCTTGCGACCACGGGGCACGCGGTTCGGGCGGCGAGTGCGCATGCGCCGCGCGGGCGGTGTCTCGCACGGCATGCTACGATTCCGCCATCGGCACTCTGCATACAGGGCGGTGACGCAGTGGATCAGGCTGAGCTTCTGGGCACGTGGGCTCGGATCAAGTCAGAGCACACGTACGATCGTGACGGCATGAACAACTACGGCTGCTTCAACGTCGAGGCCTGCCGCAACTGCAACTACGTGTACAACTCGCGTGCCTGCATCAACTGCCACAACTCCGACAGCATCATCGAGTGCGTCCAGTGCATCGACTGTAGGGACTGCGCGTACTGCGTGGGTCTCAACGGCGCGCGATTCCACATCCTCAACGTCGAGTACAGCGAAGAGGAGTACTACAACACCCTGCGCTCGCTTGGCATCAGCTGGGAGGTCGAGGTGTTCGACCCGCTGATGGAGGAGTTTGGGATGGGCGGGCAGTAGCCCGACTCGACATTCGTTCACTGGCGGCCCGGATGTACCGGGCCGCTTGCGTTTCGCCGCTCCGGCCTATAGTGTGAACATATGAGCAGGTATTCAGATAAGCCTTCCTCGCCCGGGCCGGACTGCTCCGTCAGCGCCGTAGACCCCGTAGCTGTCGCACGAACTCGGGAGGCTCTCGCCAGCGATTCGCGCGTGGAGCGCACGACCGCCATCTTCTCTGCGCTCAGTGATCCGACGCGCTTCCGTATTCTAGACGCCCTGCAACAGGGTGAGCTGTGCGTCTGCGACTTGGCCGAGCTTGTCGGTGTCAGCCAGTCCGGTGTGAGCCACCAGTTGCGGCTGCTGCGCGATCGTGGGCTCGTGGCGTATCGCCGAGACGGCCAGCGCGCCGTCTACCGCCTCTCCGATGAGCACGTGCGCACGTTGATCGCCTCCGGTCTCGAGCACGCCGATGAGGAGCGCGAACGGTGAGCGCGTCCCCTCCAGGCCTGGTCGCCGCCGAGCCTGCTGCAGGATGCGCCGGGACGAGTGTCTTGGCCGATCACGCGCGTCGCGCATGGCGCATCGACGGACTCGACTGTCCGGACTGCGCCCGGAGTGTGAGTGCCGCGGTTGAGCGGATTCCGGGTGTGGCGTGCGCAGAGCTGAACTTCGCCTCGGCGACGCTGCTCGTCGACTTCGACCCAGCGATGGTACCGGTCTCGGACATCGTCGACACCGTCACTGCAGCCGGCTACGGTGCGGCGCCTTTGGGAGAGAGCGCCGCATCGACCCCCGCAAGCGAGCGGAGCTGGATCGACCGACACCTCACCGAAGTCGCCACCGTCGGCTCCGGTGTGTTCACGGCGCTCGGCTTGGTGTCGGGGTGGCTCGGGGCTCCTGAAGCCGCGAGCGCGGCATTGTTCGCTATTGCGATCGTCTCTGGCGGGCTTCTCGTGTGGCGCAGGGCGTGGCTCTCGCTCAAGGCGAACACGCTGGACATGAACGTTCTGATGACCATAGCGGTGGCTGGTGCGGTGATTCTGGGCGAGTGGGGCGAGGGCGCGACCGTGTACTTTCTGTTCGCCTTGGGCGGGCTGCTCGAGGCGAAGTCGCTGGAGCGCACTCGCAGGTCGATCCGGGACCTCATGTCGCTTGCGCCAAGCATGGTGCGGGTCGTACGAGGTGGGGCCACTGAGGAGATCGCAGCCAACGAGGCGATCATCGGCGATGCGTTCGTCGTGCGCCCTGGCGAGCGGATCGCGCTTGACGGCTCGGTTCTGTCGGGCACGAGTGCGGTCGATGAGTCGGCGATCACCGGCGAGTCGGTACCCGCCGAGAAGGCGCCAGGCGACGCGGTCTTCGCAGGAACACTCAACGAGAGCGGTCTGCTGCACGTGGAGGCCAGCGCCCGGGCGACCGATTCGACACTGTCTCGTGTGGTCCATCTCGTTGAACAGGCGCAGGCCTCTCGGGCACCCTCGCAGACGCTGATCGAGCGGTTCAGCCGTTGGTACACGCCTGCGGTGATCGTGCTCGCCGCACTGGTCGCGATCGTCCCCCCGCTGGTAGGCGCCGCTACGGGCTCCGATCTTGGGTCATGGACGGAGTGGGTGAATCGCTCGCTGGTGCTTCTCGTCGTGTCGTGCCCGTGCGCGCTCGTGATCTCGACGCCGGTGTCGATCGTCAGTGGCATCACGCGGGCGAGTCACGACGGTATTCTCGTGAAGGGCGGCGCGTTTCTCGAGGCCGCAGCGTCTGTCGATGCCATCGCGTTCGACAAGACGGGGACGCTCACGCACGGTCGGCCCCAGCTGGTCGACCTCGTCAGCTTCGGTCCCATCGCCGAGAACCGTGCGCGTGAGGTCGCGGCGGCGCTCGAGAGCCACTCGAATCACCCGATAGCTCGCGCCATCGTGCGCGCGTCTG
The DNA here is from genome assembly GCA_963700665.1 of uncultured Actinomycetes bacterium. Lineage (GTDB taxonomy): Bacteria > Actinomycetota > Coriobacteriia > Anaerosomatales > PHET01 > CAVPCY01. The sequence continues at coordinate 788,617 of CAVOYK010000001.1, read as the reverse complement.
ATCCCGTGAAGCTTCCCGAGGTGTCGGAGTTCGCGGAGCGTCCCGGCGTGGGGGTGAGCGGCGTGATCGACGGAGTCGCGTGGGAACTCGCGAGTCCCGCGCGGGGTGATGAGGCCGACGGGCGACCCGACCAGCGCATCCGCACGGCTGTGGAGTCCGCCGAGGCGGCCGGCCGCACCGCCTTGGTATTGCTGGAGAACGGCACCATCGTCGCCGTGCTGAGCGTGGCCGACACGGTTCGACCTGAGGTCGGCTCCGTTACCCGGTCGCTGAGGGCGCTGGGCATCGAGCACCTCGTGATGCTCACCGGCGACAACGAGCGTGTGGCAGACAGCATCGCCGAAGAGGTCGGCCTCACGAGCTATCTGGCGCGGCTACTGCCTGAGGCCAAGGCGGACGCTGTCCGGATGCTCAAGGAGCGCTACACGACGGTCGCGATGGTCGGCGACGGGGTGAACGACGCTCCCGCATTGGCGACAGCCGACATCAGCATCGCGATGGGAGCCGCTGGCAGCGACACGGCTCTCGAAACCGCAGACGTGGCCTTGATGCGCGACGATCTCACGGCGCTGCCTTCGTTCATCGCCCTGGGCAGGCGGACCGTCAGGACCATCAAGGTCAACGTAGCCTTCTCCATCGCCGTCAAGGCGGTGTTCCTCGTCCTCGCGCTCGCCGGGGTGGCGACACTGTGGATGGCGGTCTTTGCTGACACGGGCGTCGCCCTTCTGGTGATCGCGAACGGCATGCGGTTGTTGCGCAAGGGCCCGACGGTCGGTCCCGCCCTGTAGCGTAGCGACTCACGACAACTGGGGTATCTTCGATAGCGTCGACGTGTGCGGACGCACGAGACCATGGGAGGGCAGTATGTCACTCGAGTCGATTCAGTTTGCACCTATCCTCAGTGGGTTCTTCGTGCTGTACATCATCGCAGTGATCGTCGGTTTGATCGCCGAAGACCGGGACCCCACCACGACCTTGGCGTGGATCCTGATCATGGTGCTTCTCCCGGTGTTCGGATTGGTGCTGTACTTCTTCGTGGGCCGTGACTGGGCGGGCATCACGCTCAAGAGCAAGGCGCTGCGTGACTTCCTTGCCGTTCGCAACCCTTACATGCGGCCTATCTATGGCAGATACAAGGCGCAGGCGGACGCCTTGAGTGAGCGAACCCAGGACGACTTCCGAGGCAGGGTGATCTCTGCCATAGACAAGCAGAACTCGGCTCCTCCTCTCCCGGTGGTTTCGGTCGAGGTCTGGCCCAGTGGAGAGTCCTACTTCCCCGAGTTGATCGCCGACATCTCACGTGCCGAGAAATCCGTGCACATGCAGTACTTCATCTGGGAGCATGACGAGCTTACCGAGGCCATCTGTGGCGTGCTCGCAGAGCGCCTGAAGGCCGGCGTAGAGGTTCGCATACTCAACGACTTCCTCGGCAACATCACCTACAAGAAGGACCAGCTTCGTGCACTTCGTGACGCGGGCGCCCGGTGGGCATCCGACCAGTCGCAGATCGCGAAAGCGAACTACCGAAACCACCGCAAGATCACCGTCATCGACGGCGTCATCGGGCACACGGGTGGCGTGAATATCGGCCAGGAGTACATCGACGGCGGCAGCAAGTATCCGGCGTGGCGCGACACAGGAGTTCGGATCACCGGGCCGGGGGTCTTGAGGCTGCAAGAGCTCTTCGCGGCCAGGTGGATGGAGGTCGAGAAGGAGTCGCTCTTCTCGAGTGAGTACTTCCCGGAGTGGAAGGGCGACCCCGGTTCGATCATGACCCAGGTCGTGGCGCAGGGCGTCGAAGACCCGTGGAACTCATCGACGCGCGCGTACGAGATCGCCATGACCGCCGCAGCCAACAAGGTGCTCATGCAATCGCCATACCTCGTTCCTACCGAGGGTCTTCAAGAGGTGATGGTCAACACGGCGCTCGCCGGTGTCGAGGTTCATTTCATGATGACGGGGTGGCCGGACAAGAAGATCGCGTTCAACACCGCCAAGACGTACTGGAAGCCCCTCCTCGAATCGGGCGTCCACGTCTGGCTCTACAACAAGGGGTTCTTCCACGCGAAGTCGATGGTCGTCGACGGAAAGGCGACCGCCGTCGGCACGATGAACATGGACACCAGAAGCCTGGTGCTCCACAAGGAACTCATGCTGTGGGTTTACGACGAGGAGTTCGCCCGCAAGAACGAGCAGATCTTCTACGACGACCTCAAGGAGTGCAGCGAGGTCACGCTGGAAGAGGTCAATGCGTTCGGCGCAGGTGCGCGCTTCCGCAACTCGGCCGCGAGGCTCGCTTCGAAGCTCATCTAGTCACAGGAGGAGGCGTCTGCATGCCCGGCAACGAGGAGTTCATGCGCTTCATGGCCGCGTGGGCGCTCGTGCACGAGACTGCGGACGAGGGTTGGAAGGCGGCCGTCGAACGCGGCAGCGGCCAGGCTCTCGGGGAGATGGGGTCAGGACCCGAAGCGTTCGTCGACGGGCTCTCTGCGATGATCGCCGAGGAAAAGGAGCGCCTCAAAGCCGAACTCGCTTCAGGGCAGATCGCAGCACCGGGGTCGCAACCTGACCTTCGCGAGATTCTCTCTGAACTGCGCTTCGAGATAGCCGAGCTGAGAGGCCGCATGGAGTCCATGCAGGCGACCCTCGACTCGCTCTCGCAGCCCGAGCGCGGCTAGGTGCCGCTATGTCGGCGAGGGGTCGCCACATCGCCTGGTCGCTGGGGCGTGCGGTCGCGACGGGTTCTGTGCATGCGACCGCGCAGGCGCGTCGAGCGGGCAGGGCACAAGAGCTGCGGCTAGCCTTCGAGCGCCTGGGCCCGGCCTTCGTCAAGCTCGGCCAGCTCATCTCGGTACGGCCCGACCTGTTCGGTCCCGAGCTCGTCTTCGAGATGGAGAAGCTGCAAGACAGCGTGGCACCGCTGCCCGCCCAAGAGATTCGGGCCGTCATCACGCAGGAGTTCGGGTGCGGACCCGAGTCCCTCTTCGCAACCTTCGACGACGCACCGCTCGCCAGCGCTTCGATCGCCCAGGTGCACCGGGCGACACTCGCGCAGCAGTATCGCCCGGTCGTCGGAGAACTACTGCCTGCCGGTACACCGCTCGCGGTCAAGATCGTGCGACCCGGTAGCGAGCACGCCATCCTCGCTGACATCGCCGCAGCGCGACCTCTCGCGCTGCGATTCGCTCGGCTGCCGCGCTTCGAGCGCTACAACCTGCCGGGACTGCTCGACGAGTTCTCGGCGACACTGTGCTCCGAGTGCGATCTGCGCACCGAAGCGCGCGTTGCGGACCGCTTCGCCTTCGACTTCCGAGACGACGAGCTCATGATCGTGCCGCGGGTGGTGTGGCCCCGCACCAGTCGTCGCGTGCTCACGACCGAGTTCATCGAGGGGTGGCGTCTGTCCGAGCTCGGGGAGGCCTCCGCGCGTGGCGTTGACGGGCGCAGGCTCGCCGAGCACGGCGCCCAGGTCTTCCTGCGCCAAGTGCTCGAGATCGGCCGCTTCCATGCGGACCTCCACCCGGCCAACCTGTTCGTGACCCCCGACAGTCGCATCTGCTATCTGGACTTCGGCATCACCGGAACGACCTCGCCCGAGCAGCGCATCGCGATCGCGCAGGTCCTGGCCGCGACGGTCTACGGCGACGCTGACCGAGCGCTCAAGTACTCGGCCGAGTTGGGGCTGGTCGTCCCCGAGGAGCTGCAACCTCGCGTGCGGCAGGCTGTGGGTGACTTGATGGCCCGCACTCTCTCGCAGCCGCCGAGAGACGTGCGGGGTTTCGCCATCGGCTTCCTGCGCATCATGGACGACGCGCAGGTGACGGTGCCGGTTGGCTATGGGCTGCTCGTCAAGGCGCTGGTGACCGTGGAGGGTGTTGCCCGAGCGCTCTATCCCGACATCGACATCACCGAGATCGCGCGGCCCTACGCTACCCGCCTGATCGCGCGGTGGGTGCTTCATCCGGCCCGAATCGCAGACAGGATGCCCGCGGCGCTGCGCGCGGCGGTTCGGGAACTCGCGGGCTAGGCGGCCGCGGGCTGGTCGCTCTGAGGCTAGGTGCCCTCCGGCTTGCCGAGGATCTCGTTGAGAGACCCCGTGCGATATCCGTCCAGGTCCTGCGCGACCCACGTGAAGCCGGCCTCGTGCACCGCAGCGGCGATCCTCTCGCGCACCGCCCACGCCTGATCCATCTCCTCGGGCGCGATCTCCAGCCGAGCGAGTTTGCCGTGTGCGCGCACGCGGAACTGCGTGAGGCCCAGCGATCTGAGCGCGGTCTCGGCGGTAGCGATGGCGTCGAGCGCCTCCTCGGTGATGGTCTCGCCGTACGGGAAACGCGAGGCAAGACACGCCATCGATGGTTTGTCCCAGTTGGGGAGTCCCAGCTCACGAGCGATGCTGCGGATCTCGGCTTTGGTCATGCCGACCTCTTGCAGGGGGCTGACGACTCCGTACTCGGACTTCGCTCGCGACCCGGGTCTGAAGTCTGCGAGGTCGTCCGCGTTGCTGCCGTCCGCTATGTGCTCGAGACCGTTGACGTCCGCGACGTGCTTCAGCAGGCCGAACAGCTCGCCCTTGCAGTAGTAGCAGCGCTCGGGAGAGTTCTGCACGAAGCGCGGATCGGCGAGTTCGTTCGTCTCGACCTCGATGAGGCTGAAGCCGAGCTCGTTCGCGAGCGCACGGGCTGCCGCCACCTCGACCTCCGGGTAGGTGTCAGACGTTGCCACCACAGCCCGGCAGCGGTCGCCGAGTACGGCGTGCGCACAGAACGCCAGCAGCGTTGAGTCCACGCCTCCTGAGTAGGCGACCAGCACACTGCCCAGCTCTTCGAGCCGCGCCAGCAATGCGTCGTATCGATCCTGTCCGTCCACCGTCTTGCGACCCCCTTTGCGCGCCCACGTGAGTATAGACGTAGGCCCGCAAGCGGCAGAGGGGAATAAGCCGGGAGTGGACCCGATTGACCCCGCGACGCTTGGAGGACACCGTGTCTGACGTGCCTGCTGCCGATGCCGGATTCGAACGCCTCTCTGCTGAAGGTGGCGTCTTCAAGCCGTCGGCCGAGTTCGCCGGCCGCGCCCGTATCGGCTCGCGCGAAGAGTACGACGATCAGTATCGTCGCTCGGTCGACGATGTCGAGGGATTCTGGCTGGGCGCAGCGTGCGAGAAGCTGGAGTGGATCACCGAGCCGACCCAGGCGCTTCGTGGCGGATTCGACGATCTCGACTACACGTGGTTCGCCGACGGCACCCTGAACGTCTCGGCTAACTGCTTGGACCGACATCTCGGCACGTGGCGCGGCACGAAGGCCGCGATTATCTGGGAGGGCGACGACGGCTCCAGCCGCACCTACACCTACCAACAGCTTCACCACGAGGTGAACCGCTTCGCGAAGGTCTTGAGAAAGAAGGGTGTGGGCAAGGGCGACCGCGTCGCGCTCTACCTGCCGATGATCCCCGAGTTGCCGATCTCGATGCTGGCGTGCGCGCGCATCGGGGCCATCCACTCGGTGGTGTTCGGCGGGTTCTCGGCGAGCGCGCTGAGAGGCAGGATCCAGGACTGCGGAGCGAAGCTGCTCGTCACTGCAGACGAAGGATTGCGGGGCGGGCGGCACGTGCCGCTGAAGGCGGCGGCGGACGAAGCGCTCTTCGAGTGCCCGACCGTGGATGCGTGCGTCGTGGTCCAGCGGGGGAGCGGCTCGGTCGACATGGAGCCGGGGCGAGACACCTGGTGGCACCAAGAGATGGCCGCGCCTGAGGTCAGAGGACCCGCACAGATCGAGCCCATGAACGCAGAAGATCCACTCTTCGTCTTGTATACGAGTGGTTCGACCGGCAAGCCCAAGGGCGTGCTCCATACGAGCGCCGGCTACCTGCTGTATGCGCAGATGAGCTTCGAGGCGGTCTTCGACCACCGAGAAGAGGACGTGTTCTGGTGCACGGCCGACATCGGGTGGGTCACCGGACACAGCTACATCGTCTACGGCCCGCTCGCCGCCGGTGCGACGACCATCATGTTCGAGGGAATCCCGACCTACCCGGACCCCGGACGCTTCTGGGCGCTCGCCGAGAAGTATCGGGTCTCAACGTTCTACACGGCTCCCACCGCCTTGAGGGCGCTCATGCGCCACGGTGACGGATGGCCCGCACGCTACGACCTGTCGAGCCTGCGGCTTCTTGGCACCGTGGGTGAACCGATCAACCCGGAGGTCTGGGCGTGGTACTACCGGGTGATCGGCAGCGAGAAGTGCCCGATCGTCGACACCTACTGGCAGACCGAGACCGGCGGATTCGTCATCACGCCGCTGCCCGGCGCGATTCCGCTCAAGCCCGGTGCGGCGACCGTGCCGTTCCTTGGCATAGTGCCCAAGGTGGTTCGGGAAGACGGGAGCGACGCGGAAGTGGACGAAGGCGGCTATCTGGTGATCGAGCATCCATGGCCAGGGTTGCTGCGCGGCACGTGGGGCGACCCCGAACACTCGCGCATGCGCGAGGTCTACTTCGAGAGGTTCCCGGGCCGCTACTTCAGTGGCGACGGTGCGCGTGTCGACGCAGACGGGTACTTCTGGCTGCTCGGTCGTGTGGACGACGTCATCAACGTCTCCGGTCACCGGCTGGGCACCGCGGAGATCGAGAGCGCGCTCGTCGCGCACGAGGCGGTGACCGAGGCGGCCGTTGTGGGATTCCCGCACCCGGTCAAGGGCGAAGGCATCTTCGCCTACGTCGTACTGCGCGACGGGGAGTTCGCGAGCGGGGATCTGGCCAAGATCCTGACCGGTCACGTCCGCAACATCATCGGCCCTATCGCCACCCCGGACCAGATCCAGTTCTCACCGGATCTGCCAAAGACGCGATCTGGGAAGATCATGCGTCGAATCCTGCGCAAGATCGCAGCCGGCGAGACCGACATGGAGGCGTTCGGGGACACCTCGACGCTCACCGACCCGAGGATCGTGAAGGAGCTCGTGAGCGGCGCCGACCGGTACTAGAGCGAGCTTGCGAGCGCGCCCAGCCATGCGCCCGGTGAATCGGTCGTGCTCGCGCCGATCGCTAGACTGAGGGCCGCGGCGCGTGTTGGTCCCACTGCTCTTCGGCGATGCCCTCGAGTGTGTTGGCGTAGCGGGCAGCCGCGAAGAGCGCGTCCGAGAGCCGGTTGACGAACGCGAGCACCTGCTCGTCGACGGGTTCCTCGGCGGAGAGCGCCACGATTCGGCGTTCGGCCCTGCGCATGATCGCGCGTGCGAGATGGAGCCGCGAGCCGGCCTCGCCACCCGCCTCGATGATGAAGTGCTGCAGCTCTCCGGCACGCTGCTGGAACAGGTCGATCGCGCGCTCGAGGGCGACCACATCGTCAGCTTCGATCCGGGGGGTGGTCTCGGTCGCGTGTTCCGCGGGAGTGGCGAGCGAACTCGAGCAGTTGAAAAGCCGCTGCTGGACGAAGTGAAGCACGTCGTCGAGCGTGGGGTCGGTGACCGCTGCGCGTGCGAGCCCGACGGCGCTGTTGGCCTCGTCGACGGTCCCGTACGCCTCGACGCGCGCCGATGCCTTGCTGACGCGGGCTCCGTCGGCCAGTGAGGTCTTGCCTGCGTCTCCTCGGCGAGTGTAGATGGTCATGGCGTTCTCCTCGGCGTAGGTGGTCACCCACCTAGTATGCCCGAGCAGCACGCCTTGGGCTCGGTCACACAGCGTCACGAATCCCCATCGCGAGATGGCCGAGGACGCCCGGGTCGTCCACGGGTCCGCCGTCGGGTCCCACGACGTGAAACGTGTCGCGTGCGACCCCGTCGATGGTGTGCACTTTCGCCCAGCGTATGTCGACGCCCGCCCCGGAGACCGCACGGGCCACGTCGTGCAGTAGCCCCGGCCGGTCGGGGGCGGTCACTCTCACCGCGGTGTCCCAGCCGCTGGGAATCGTCTCGACCACGACGGCCGCGTCGCTTCGAGCGGGGTAGTGACGGCGTCGTTCCGCAAGACGGGTGGCGAGCTCGAGGCGGTCTCGCAGTGCGGCGCGCACGAGCCGCTCGAGAGCCGAGAACGTCTCGGTACTCGCGGGCCGTCTGGTGGCCGAAGCGACCACGAACGAGTCGAGTGCGATACGGTCAGGCGCCCTGTAGGCATCGACCGAGAGGATGTCGAGTCCGGCAAGTGCCATCGCCCCAGCAAGGCGGCCAAGCAGTTCGGGACGATCGGGTGCGACGATGGTGACACCGTGCGTGCCTTGGGCGGGTCCTGCGGAGACAGCGATGAGTGCGGTGTCGGCCGCCGAGGAGGCCGTGAGATCTCTGAACAGCCGCGCGTCCCGAGCGATCTCGCTGGGTTCGCGGGAGGCGAGGTAGCGCAGGTGTGCGTGTTGGACGAAGGCCACCTCGGCTGTAGAGGAGGCAGGGACTAGGGCGAGCGCCTCGGCTCGGACCTCCTGTGCCCTGACGAACAACCCGGCGCCGTCGACCTCATCGGACAGGGCGGCGTCGAGTCGTGAGACGAGCGTGCCGACAAGAGCCGCCGTCCAAGGAGTCCACGTCGCGGGGCCCGTGGCGATCGAATCGGCCGCCGTCAGGATGTGCAGCGGCGCAAGTAGCTCGGGGCGGCCGATACGGGCGGCACATCGCAACACAGCGTCTTCGTCATCGAGGTCGTCCCTCAGGGCGGTCTCGACGAGCGCCAAGTGCAGTCGAACCAGATCGGACACGTCGGCGGCGGCGGACTCGCCCAGTCCGAAAGCCAGCGCCGCGCGCTCGGCCGGATGAGCCCCACGCTCGGCGTGGCCCGCTCCACCTTCGAGCTTTCCTCTGTCGTGGGCGAGTGCGGCGACTTGGACGATTCTCATGTCCTCGACCGAGTCGCGCGAACGCGCGAGCGCCCCATCGCCTCGAAGATGGCTGCAGATCGATGCGGCCTTCAGGGAGTGAGCGCCCACGGTGAGTTCGTGACCGAGTCCGGGTCTGCGCACAGCCATGAGTCGCTGGTAGCCGGGCAGGAGTGTGTCGAGCAGTCCTGCCTGCGCCGACAGCTCCAACTCCGGAAGTGCCTGCTCACCTTGTCCGAGGAGTGCGAAGATCTGCCCGGCCTCGAGCGGATCCGATCGCGGCGCCGTGCGCCCCGCCAGGCGGACGCGTGCCTGAGAGAGGACCAGCGCCGTGGTGCCAAGGGCGGCCTGCACGTCCTCGGCGTCGATGGGCCCGAGAGAGCCGAGCGCCTCGGGCGTGAGCGTGTCGCCGAATCCATCGCGCTGAAGCGCCCAGCGCGCTGCCGCGACGCTCGAGGCGGCCTCGTCGAGAGACTCCAGCTCGGAAGCTGTCAGGGCTCCGCTCCCCAACAGGGCTGCCGGTCCGTGCTGCCCTCGGCCAGTCACGAGCGCTGCGCTCCACGTCAGCTCGTCGAAGTCTCGCCGGCCACCAGCGCCCTCCTTGAGATTCGGCTCGAGGGAGTAGGGGGAGCCCGGCCGCGGACGAGCGGCAAGCTGTGCGAGGAGTCTCTTGGAGCGCTTGGACGCGTCGGTCACGCACGCGGCAAGGGTCTGCTCGGCCCAGTCAAGGTCACCCGAAAGTGGCCGAGCCGTGAGCATCGCGGTACAGGTCGCAAGGTCCTCGCGCATCGCCCGCATCTGCTGCTTGGGTGAGCGAACCTGGTGCCCGACCTTGAGCCCTGCGTCCCACAACGGGTAGAGAACGGCCTCAACAAACGGCCGGAGTCTGGCTGCGGGAGCGTCCGAAAGCACCAAGATGTCCAGGTCACTTGCGGGCAGCAGAGCTCCAGCGCCCCATCCGCCCAGTGCGAGAATCGCCCACCTGTCGGTGATGCGTGACGAGGCCGTCCGGGTGAGTTCCCGAACGGCCTCGTCTGTCATCTCGGCGAGTCTGCGTGCCGCGTCGACCCCCGGCAGAGCCGAAGCGACGTGCGCCGAGCGCTGTGCAAGATAGGGCTCCACTCCCGCTACAAAGCCTCGGGACCCCGCTCGCCGGTGCGGATGCGGACCGCGCCGGCCACGTCGTAGGTGAAGACCTTTCCGTCCCCGATCTTGTCGGTGCGAGCCGCGGTGACGATCGCGTTCTCGGCTTGATCCGCGATGTCGTCGTCGACGACGATCTCGATCTTGACCTTGGGCACGAAGTCGACGGTGTATTCGGCACCGCGGTAGATCTCGGTGTGGCCCTTCTGGCGACCGTAGCCCCGTACATCGCTCACGGTCATGCCCGACACACCCAGCGCGTTGAGCGCTTCTTTCACTTCGTCGAGCCGGTGGGGCTTGATGATTGCCTCGAGCTTCTTCACGTTCTCGCTCCTAACTGCGCACGTTACCAGGCGCGTTCAGTACGTACCCGACGTTGGCCGGTCGTCACTAGAACGTCGTGTCGGTCAAGACGAAGTCCGGGTACGCTCTGTTTCCATGCTCGCCGATATCGAGACCCTCGATCTCCTCTTCGGCGGACACGCGAACGCCCATGGTGGCCCGTATTGCGAGCCAGATGACCAGCGATACAGCGAAGACGAATCCGCCGACCGCGGCGACGCCGATCAACTGGTTGGTGAGCAGGCCGAAGCCGCCACCGTAGAACAGGCCGTTGCCCGTGGTGCCGGGCGCGAAGACGTCTTGGGCGAACAGCCCGACAGCGAGCGTACCGAAGATGCCGCCCATCCCGTGCACGGCGAGCGCGCCGACCGGGTCGTCGAGCTTGAGCTTGTCGAGCAGCAGCACGCCCAGCACGATCAGAGCGCCCGCGATGGCACCGATGATAAGGGAGCTCGTGAGGCTCACGAAGGCACAGCCGGCCGTGATGCCCACGAGACCGCCGAGCGCCCCGTTTATCGTCATGCCGATGTCGGGCTTGCCCAGCATGCCCCACGCGAGCGCTGTCGCGGCGATCGCGCCAGCCGCGGCGGCGAGGTTGGTCGTGACGACGATGTGTGAGATCGAGACCGGATCGGCGGCCATGGTGCTTCCCGGGTTGAAGCCGAACCAGCCAAGCCACAAGACGAGCGCACCGGTCATGGCCGAGGTCATGTTGTGTCCCGGAATGGCGTGGACGCTGCCGTCCTTGCCGTACTTGCCGATTCTCGGGCCCAAGACGATGACGCCTGCGAGGGCCGCCCACGCGCCGGTCGAGTGCACGACCGTGGATCCCGCGAAGTCCCAGAAGCCGAGTTCGGCAAGCCAGCCGCCGCCCCATATCCAGTGTCCGACGATGGGATAGACGAAGGCGACGAGCAGGAAGGAGAAGATGATGAACGACGCGTACTTGATCCGCTCGGCCACCGCTCCCGAGACGATCGTAGCCGCCGTTCCCGCGAAGACAAGCTGGAAGAAGAACTTGGCCTCCAGCGGGATGCCGGTCCAGCTCATGGCGGAGTAGACGCCACGGTACGCCTCGCCGACGGCGGGGCTGTTGTCTGCGCCGCCGAGGAACAGCAAGCCCTTCAGTCCGATCAGCGGGCTTCCGTCACCGAACATCAGTCCCCACCCGATCGCAAGAAACGCGACAGTGGAGACCGCAAAGACGATGAAGTTCTTCGAGATGATGTTCACCGTGTTCTTCGCTCGCGCGAATCCCGACTCGACGAGCCCGAAGCCCAGGTTCATGAAGAACACGAGCATTCCGGCCACGAGCACCCACACGGTATCCAGGGCCACCTTCAGCTCCATAACCACTCCTTACCGAGGATTGCGATCGGGGTCGACCGACCATCAGAATCTCCCATGAGTGTTTCGAGCGCGTTGCGCCGACATGAACATCTCGGGACCGGTGTTCGTCGGGCGAAACACCATGGGTCCGACAGCGAAACAGCGGACCGCCTGGACGATCCGCTGTTGTCGCTGACCTCGGTATCGCAGCCGCTACAAAGCCTCGGGACCCCGCTCGCCGGTGCGGATGCGGACCGCGCCGGCCACGTCGTAGGTGAAGACCTTTCCGTCCCCGATCTTGTCGGTGCGAGCCGCGGTGACGATCGCGTTCTCGGCTTGATCCGCGATGTCGTCGTCGACGACGATCTCGATCTTGACCTTGGGCACGAAGTCGACGGTGTATTCGGCACCGCGGTAGATCTCGGTGTGGCCCTTCTGGCGACCGTAGCCCCGTACATCGCTCACGGTCATGCCCGACACACCCAGCGCGTTGAGCGCTTCTTTCACTTCGTCGAGCCGGTGGGGCTTGATGATTGCCTCGAGCTTCTTCACCGCGTCATCTCCCGTCTTGTGTCGTCGCTAGCGCGTGGGTCGCTAGAGGACGTAGCCGGTCTCGGCGTGCTCTGCGAGGTCAAGACCCTGCTCCTCGGCCTCGCTGTCGACTCGGGCGCCCATCACGACATCGATGAGCTTGATGATCCCGAAGCTGACGACGAACGAGAACACCCACGCGACCAGGACGCCCACGGCCTGCTTGCCGAGAAGCGCGACGCCGCCACCGTAGAGCAGCCCGTTCGCACCCGCCGCGTTGACCGCGGTGCTTGCGAAGATGCCGGTAAGCAGAGCGCCGAGCGTACCTCCCACGCCGTGGATACCGACGACATCGAGGGCGTCGTCGAGCTTGAGACGCTCCTTGAGTTTGATCCCGAAGTAGCACGCGACCCCCGCCGACAGGCCGATGATCATCGCTGGGACAGCGTCGACGAAGCCGCTGGCGGGGGTGATCGCGACCAGACCGGCCACGGCGCCTGAGGCCGCACCCAGCGTCGTCGGCTTGCCGCGCTCAAGCTTCTCGGGTATCAGCCACCCGAGCAGTCCCGCGGCTGCTGCGAGGTGCGTGACCATGAAGGCAGAGGCGGTGACACCGTCGACGGCCAGCTCTGAGCCGGCATTGAAGCCGAACCACCCGAACCACAAGATGCCAGCGCCCAGAAGCGTCATGGGCAGGTTGTGCGGCTGGACGGCGGAGGTGCCGTAGTCGCGGCGCCGGCCGAGGACCATCGCGCAGGCGAGTGCGGCCGCAGCGGAAGCGATATGGACGACCGTGCCGCCCGCGAAGTCCAAGGCGCCCAGTCCGTTTGCACCGAGGAAGCCGCCGCCCCACACCCAGTGGGCGAGCGGGCTGTACACGAGCAGGACCCACACCGCCGAGAAGATCACGTACGCGCCGAACTTGATGCGCTCGGCGATCGCGCCGGTGATCAATCCGACGGTGATGATCGCGAACATGCCCTGATACATCGCGAACACCGACTCGGGGTAGAGGGCGCCCTCGGCACCAGTGACTGCCTGAACCACTCCGGTCAGCCCCAGTTTGTCGAAAGCACCGACATAGGCCCCGAACGCGCCTTCGGCGTTGCCAAAGGCGATGGTGTAGCCCGCCACCGCCCACAGGATCGACACGAGACCCATGGCGAAGAAGCTGTGCATCGTGGTCGACAGGACGTTCTTTCTGCGCACCATACCCGCGTAGAACAGTGCGAGCCCGGGCGTCATGAGCAGCACGAGCGCACTGCACACAAGCATCCAGGCGGTGACTCCGGTGTTGATCTCGGCCATGTCTTTCTCCCTTGCGTCCCGGTTGTTCCGACTCGACTTCGGACTCGGTGGCGCCGCGGCGTGTCCGCCGCGTTTCGAGGAGACTACGGGCGCCATGTTTCTTGTGTGTTTCGAGTAGTGGTCCACGCGGTGAAAGGTCCGCTCCACGGTGCTCATCGGCGGCCGTGGGTGTGTGTGGGGGTATCCTTGGGCATAGTCAGTCCACTGGAGGACGAGACTCGTCTTCGCCGAGCGAACGGGGGTGTGCCATGAAGCGGGCGTTCTACCTGTCGACGCTGTGCGTCCTGGGCGTCGCGATGATGGTGGCTATGGGTGGCTGTCAGGCGGCGGCCGAGAAGGCCGTCGAGCAGTCGACCGGTGTGCAAGTGGACAAAGAGGGCGACTCGGTGACGATCGAGACCGACGAAGGCAAGGCGACGGTGAGCGGCGAAGGCACGGAGATTCCCGCGGACTGGCCCAGTGACGTGCCGATATACCCTCGTACTACTGTGGTCACCACCGTCGACTATGAGGTCGAGGGTACGAGAAACGTCGGCGTGACCCTCGATAGCACCGACGATCCCAAGACGATCAACGACTGGTACGTCGACGAGGTCGAGAAGAGCGGCTGGAAGATCACTGCGAAGGCGTCGACGAACGGCAACTACGTGATCTCGGGGACGAAAGGCGATCAACAGCTCAGCGTCGCGATCGCAACCGACCTCGGCACGCCGAATACCGCGGTGAATCTGATGGTGATCGGGGCCAAGTAGCGGGCGGCACCGGCATGGGGAAGCGGTGTGCCGCACCCGCACACGGATGCGAACGTGTGTTCCCTGCGCCCCGGGAGTACAATAGAGACTTGCCCTCAGTCGGCCAACTCTCAGTGAGGCAGGTTCACTCCCGTGGCGCTGGACCGCATCTCCATCCGTGGAGCCCGCGAGCACAATCTCAAGGGATTCGATCTCGACATACCGCGCGACAAGCTCGTCGTCATCACCGGGCTCTCCGGTTCGGGCAAGAGCTCGCTCGCCTTCGACACCATCTACGCCGAGGGCCAGCGGCGCTACGTCGAGTCCCTCTCGGCATACGCACGCCAGTTCCTCGGTCAGATGGACAAGCCTGACGTCGATCACATCGAGGGACTCTCGCCTGCGGTCTCCATCGACCAGAAGACCACGTCGAAGAACCCGCGCTCCACGGTGGGTACCGTCACCGAGATCTACGACTACCTGCGCCTGCTCTACGCCCGCATCGGCATCCCACACTGTCCGATCTGTGGACGGCCCATCGAGCGACAGACATCCGATCAGATCGTCGATCGCATCCTCGAGCTGTCTGAGGGCGACCAAGTTCCAAGTGCTCGCACCGGTCGTGCGTGGCCGCAAGGGCGAGTACGGCAAGCTGCTCGAGGACCTCAGGCGCGAAGGCTTCACCCGCGTGCGAGTCGACAAAGAGGTGCGCGGCCTCGACGAGGAGATCACGCTCGACAAGAAGTACAAGCACGACATCGATGTGGTGATCGACCGGCTGGTGATGAAGGAGTCGATTCGCACTCGGCTCGCGGACAGCGTCGAGACGGCGCTTCGCCTCGCGGACGGCACCGTGGTCGTCGCCATCACGGACGGTGACGAGCTCCCGTTCTCGCAGGCGCTCGCGTGTCCGGTGCACGGCAGCATCTCCATGGACGAGCTCGCGCCGCGCAACTTCTCGCTTCAACAGCCCCTACGGCGCCTGCCCCGACTGCAACGGGCTTGGATCGCGTCTCGAAGCCGACCCGCAGCTCGTCGTGCCGGACACGTCGATGACGCTTGCGGAGGGCGCGATCGCGCCCTTCAGCCCCGGCATGAACTACTACCCCCAGCTTGTGGCAGCGGCAGCTCGGCACCTCGGCGTGGATGTCGACACGCCGTGGGAGAAGCTGCCCAAGAAGGTGCAAGACGCTCTGCTCAACGGCCTTGGCGACGACGCGGATCCGCGTCGACTACATCACGCGAGACGGTCGAGAGACCCATTGGTACTCGCGATACGAAGGCGCTCTCGCATCCACGATGCGGCGCTTCGAAGAGTCTGAGTCCGAGAACGTGCAAGGAGAAGCTCGAAGAGTACATGGCCGTCATTCCGTGCAAGACGTGCGGGGGAGCGCGCCTCAAGCCGGAGATACTCGCGGTCACGTCAACGACCGAAACATCCACGACGTGACGGTCCTCTCGGCGAAGGACTCACTCGCCTTCTTCGAGAACCTCGAGCTCACGGACCGAGAAGAGCAGATCGCGCGTCGCGTCGTCAAAGAGATCGTCGAGCGGCTTGCGCTTCCTTGTCGACGTGGGCCTCGACTACCTGACCCTCGAGCGCGCCACGGCGACGCTTTCGGGTGGCGAGGCGCAGCGCATCCGGCTCGCCACCCAGATCGGCGCGGGACTCATGGGCGTGCTCTACATCCTCGACGAGCCGTCCATCGGCCTTCACCAGCGTGACAACGCTCGTCTCATCGCGACGATGGAGCGGCTGCGCGAGCTCGGCAACACCGTCATCGTCGTCGAGCACGACGAGGAGACGATCCGTGCGGCCGACTTCGTGGTCGACATGGGGCCGGGCGCAGGTGAGCACGGCGGCGAGATCGTCTGCGTCGGCCCTCCCGAGGTCATTCTCGCGTGCGAAGACTCGCTGACCGCGGCCTACCTCTCGGGCCGCCGGGAGATTGCGGTGACCTGAGCGCCGGCGCACTCCAGACAAGGGCGCGGTCAGGTTGCTCGGTGCGAGCGAGCACAACCTCAAAGACATCGACGTCGAGATCCAGCTCGGAGCGCTCACGGTCATCACCGGCGTGTCGGGCTCCGGGAAGAGCTCGCTTGTCGCCGATACCCTCGCGCCTGTGATGACGAACCGCCTCCACCGGGCGAGGAAGCGCACGGGTGCGTACCGAGAGATTCACGGACTCGAGCACATCGACAAGGTCATCGACATCGACCAGAGCCCGATCGGCCGCACGCCCCGCTCGAACCCCGCGACCTACACCGGCGTGTGGGACGACGTACGCTCGCTGTTCGCCTCTACGCCCGAGGCGAAGCTGCGCGGCTACGCGCCGGGGCGCTTCAGCTTCAACGTGGCGGGCGGACGTTGCGAGGCGTGCAAGGGCGACGGGCAGATCAAGATCGAGATGCACTTCCTGCCCGACGTCTACGTCCCCTGCGAGGTCTGCAAGGGCGCTCGCTACAACCGCGAGACGCTCCAGGTGACGTATCGCGGCAAGACCGTCTCGGACATCCTCGACATGACCGTCGAGGAGGCGCTCCACTTCTTCGAGAACATCCCGCCCATCAAGCGCAAGCTGCAGACGCTCTACGACGTAGGGCTGGGCTACATCCGGATGGGTCAGCCGGCGACCACGCTGTCGGGCGGCGAGGCGCAGCGCGTCAAGCTCGCGAGCGAACTCCAGCGACGCAGCACCGGCCGGACCTTCTACATCCTCGACGAGCCCACGACCGGTCTGCACTTCGACGACGTGCGCCAGCTGCTGATCGTGCTGCAGCGGCTCGTGGACGGTGGCAACACCGTGCTCGTCATCGAGCACAACCTCGATGTCATCAAGAGCGCAGATCGCATCATCGACCTGGGTCCCGAGGGCGGCGACCGCGGAGGCGACGTCATCGTGAGCGGCACGCCCGAAGATGTCGTCGCGTGCAAGCGCAGTCACACGGGTCGTTTCCTGGCTCCCGTGCTCGAGGGCCGGGCTGCGACCGCCGCACCGGAGCTTGGCGCCGGGCACGGCACCACCGAGAAGCCCGGCAAGCAGGTCGCAGCCGCCGCCACCGCCACAAAGCGCCCACGGGCGAAGAAGGCTTCGGGCTAGCGAGGTGCCACGCTCCGTCGACAAGCCCTCGATCTCCGAGCAGCTCGCGAGCGTCCCTGACGCGCCCGGCGTCTACCTGTGGAAGGCCGAGGACGGCGGGGTGCTGTACGTGGGCAAGGCCAAGTCGCTCAAGAAGCGCATGCGCCAGTACGTATCGGGCACCGATGAGCGGGCCGCGATCCCGATAATGATGGAGCAGGTCGCGAGCTACGACTACGTGGTGACCACCAACGAGGTCGAGTCACTCATCCTCGAGAAGAACCTCATCCGGCAGTTTCGGCCTCCGTACAACGTGGACTACCGAGACGACAAGAGCTACCCGTTCATTGCGCTGACACTCGACGATCCCTTCCCCGCGATCAAGTTCACGCGCGAGAAGCACAAGCCCGGCACTCGCTACTTCGGCCCCTTCACCGACTCCCGAGGCGCGCGAGAGACCATCGACACGGTGCGCCGCATCGTGCCGATCTGCCGAGGCACCTGCGCCGAGTGGAAGCGGCTGACCGCCAAGGGTGGTGTCGCGAGTGGCCGACCATGC
This sequence comes from uncultured Actinomycetes bacterium, assembly GCA_963700665.1. GTDB lineage: Bacteria > Actinomycetota > Coriobacteriia > Anaerosomatales > PHET01 > CAVPCY01. The sequence goes on along the minus strand of CAVOYK010000001.1, from coordinate 770,794 downwards.
TTCGACTACCACGTCGGCCTTGGCCCCGGGCCGTGTGCGAGCGCGATCTCGCGCGAAGAGTACGCGACCAACGTCGCGAAGGTCATCCGCTTCCTTTCGGGCAAGCACGACGAACTTGAGGGGGAACTCGGGCGGCAGATGCGCTCGGCTGCCGAGGAACTGGACTTCGAGACCGCCGCGAGACATCGCAACCGCCTCGAAGCGGTCCAGTCGATCCGAGAGCGGCAGAAGGTGGTCAGCGGCCGTCCGCTCAACATGGATGTCATCGGCCTGCACCGCGAAGAGACCGTCGCCGGCGTGCACGTGTTCGTCGTCCGAGAAGGACGCGTTCTGTACGGCAACGAGTTCGTGCTCGACAAAGGGCTGGACGTCTCGATGGACGAGCTCGTCACGGGGTTCCTTCTGCGCTACTACTCCGACGCCGTCGAGGTACCGCGCGAAGTCGTGGTGCCCGAGCGCCCCGAGGACAGCGCGGCGCTCGAGGTGGTCCTATCGGAACAGCGTGGCTCGAAGGCCACGATCGTGGTGCCGCAACGTGGAGAGAAGTGCGACCTGTTGAGCCTCGCGCAGGACAATGCGAAGCACACCCTCATGCGCTTCAAGGTCAGAACGCGCTACGACGAGGAGCGCCTGAACGCGGCGCTGCTGCAACTCGAGAGCGCGCTGGCCCTTCCGGCGCCGCCGTTTCGCATCGAAGCGTTCGACATCTCGACACTGCACGGTACGCACTCGGTCGCCTCGATGGTCGTCTTCGCGCAGGGCCGGCCTGAGTCCAAGAGCTACCGGCGCTTCAAGGTCCGACTCGACTCCGGTGAAGCCAACGACGTGGCGATGATGACCGAGGTGCTTCGGCGCAGGTTCGCCCCCGAGCGCATGGCCGATGGCCGCTTTGGCGCGCGGCCATCGCTGGTGATCGTCGACGGTGGAAAGCCGCAGCTCAACGCTGCACGTGGCGTGCTGGCGGATCTCGGACTCGACGACATCGGGGTGGTGGGCCTTGCCAAGCGCGAGGAGGAACTCTTCGTGGGCTGGACCGACGATCCCGTGGTCTTGCCGGCCGGTTCGCCCTCGCTCTATCTGGTGAAGCGAGTGCGCGACGAGGCGCACCGGTTCGCGATCGAATACCATCGCGATCTGCGCACCAAGTCGATGACAGCGAGCGTGCTCGACGACGTGCCCGGTGTCGGCCCTGCGCGCAAGAAGGCGCTTCTGAAGCACTTTGGCAGCGTCAAACGGCTGCGCGAGGCCAGCGTGGACGAGATCGCTTCGGTTCCCGGCGTACCTCGGGACGTCGCCCGAGAAGTGCACGCGGTTGTGACACAATGGGCGCGAGCGGCCGAGGCAGGGGACTCGGACTAGCCAAAGTCAACCTGTGGCGGGGGGACGCGTGGACGCGAGTGGCCCGTGGGCTGCCGAGCGCGACGAGATCGCCAAGATCGACTTCCTGCTGGACAATCTCGCACGCGCGGTCGAGCGCGGCGAAGTCCACCGCGCGTCGTACGACTTGATGGCACCTCGTTTCCTTCAACGCCGAGCCGAGCTGGTTGCGATCGTGACGGGCCGGCGTCCTGCCGCGACGGCGATCGGGGGTGCTGTGCCAACCGCGGGTCCTGCTCCCGCGGCGCCTGGCACAGCTTCCGCCGCGACCACGGCCGGCCCCCGGCCTCTCGAAGACTCCCGAGGAGCGCCAGCGACGCGCACGACGACGGCGCGCGAACCCAAGCCCGTGCGGTGGACCACGGTGCTGACCTTCCTCGGCGCATTCCTTGTGGTGGTTGCTGCAGCGATCTTCGCGATCGGCCTGTGGGACGTGATCGGCACCAGCGGCAAGCTGATCTTCATGGGGGTGCTGACGCTCGGCTTCTACGGAGCGGGCTGGTACGCCCACGGGCTCGGGTTGCGAGCCGGCGGTATCGCCTTGACCGCCGTCGCCTCGGCGATGCTGCTCTTCGAGGGTTGGATCGCGATCGACGGCTACGACCTGACGGGCCCCGTGCCGTGGGCGATCGTGCTGCTGGTGTGCTCGGCAGCGTATTGGGCGACCGAGGTGTGGCTTGCCGAGCGCTTCTTTGGCGTCGTCGGCGCGGCCGCACAGGTGGGCTGGTGGTGGTTGCTGGGTGAGGGGCTCGGGCTGAGCGCGCCGGTGCGCTTCGCGGGGCTGGCTGTTGTGGCCCTCGCATGGCAGATCGCCGCCGAGCGGGGCCGCGACAACGAGACCGTCGGATCGCTCGCGTCGGTGCTGGAGTGGGCAGCGCCGGTCACCGGAGCGATCGTGCTTGTCGGTCTCGTGCGCGATCTGCAGACGATTCCCTCCGTCGGCATGAGCGATGTCATCGCCGCTGGCGTCGCGTGTGCAGCGGTCGGGGTGCTCGCGTCTCGAACACGTCTCGCCCCGCGGACCTCTGCGCAAGTGATGGCAGCCGTTGCCCAGCTGCCCCTCTTCGCGTACTTCGTGGCGGCGTGGGGCACGGGCGGTGCGACGTGGGGGCTCGTGACCGTAGCAGTGGCGATGGCGCTCTCCTACGACACCTTCGCACTGGTCCGTGGTGGAATCGCGTTCGCGGTCGCCGGTCTGGCCGCCGAGCTGACGCTCGTGCTGGCCGTGTGCGATGTCCTCGACGCCACCGAGAGCGTGACGGTCGTTGCTGTCGCCGCACTTGCGGTGATGTGGGCGATTGGAGCGCGTATCGCCGAGAGTTCGGTGGCCCAAGGCGGCTTCGCCCACGTGCGCGAAGTGGGAGCTGCTGCCCGGGTGGGTGCGCTGGTGCTGCTTGGGGTCAGCTCGATCGCCTCGGTCGCGGTCGGCGAAGGGCTTGCGCTCGCCGGTGTCTCCCTGCCGATCAGCGACGTGGTGGTAGCACTCTCAGTGCTTGCAGCGTGGTACGCGTCGGGCGTGGTGCTCGGCGACGGCTGGGTGCTTCTCGCCGGCACGGTGTGGTCCTTCTACACGCTGGCCGCCGTCATGTCTTGGGCTATCCCGGACCAGCGCCCCGAGGTGTACGCGCTGGCCCTCGTCGGACTCGGCGCCGTCTGGCTGGCATCGACGGCACGTCTGTCTGGCTCGTACGGGGACCTGTGGCAAGAGGTCTCTCGATGGTCCGCGCGGGGTGCGGTCCTGCTGTGCGTTGTGGGCGGCCTTGTTGTGGGAGCGATCGACGGGTGGGACGTCTCGTGGTGGCCGAGCATTCTGGTCTTTGCCGCCGCCGTGGTCTATCTCGGCGACGCCGTGCTCACGCGGTGCGCGACAAGTGCCGCAGCCGCAGGGGCTCTTGGCGTGTGGGGAGCAGCGCTTGCAGGAGCAGCGATCGCGAACCAGGTGGGTCGTCCCGGCGAGTACGCCATGTGGGCGGTTGCGGGCACCGCAGCAGGCGTCGCCATCTGCGGCGCGATGGCCGCGATTGGTCGTAGGACTCGGCGGCTTGCGGTCCCGGCCACTGTGGCAGCAGCAGCCACGGCCTCGCTGTGCGCCGTTGCCGGGATCGGGGAACACGGTCCGGCCGGCCTGTCGTTCGCGCTCCTGGCGCTTGCGTGGACATCGGCCGCCGTGCTTGTGAGCCAGTGGCTGATGCTGCCGGCTGGCCTGGCCGTCCTCGGCTCGGCCCTGTCGGTTCTCGCGTGGAACGACGGTCCGGCGTCGCTCACCGTGATCGTCTTGAGCCTCGTGGGGCTCGGTATGGGGCTGTTCGCGTTCACCCGGCCCGGCGGTCCCAAAGGTCGCCTCGCGCAGGCAGGCCTCTCGCTGGTCGCCGCGGCAATGGCCGCCCACCTCTCGGTCATCGTCATCGGCGTTGTGGCCCAGGAGCTACCCACGAGCGGGTGGACCGAGATCGGGCTGGGTGGTATCGCCGTTGGCTTCGCGGTACTTGGTGCTCACGCAATCGTCCAAGGTGCACGCTGGGAGTTCGAGCCGGCCTACTACGCGGGGGGACTGGCGTGGGTGTTCGGGGTATGGAGCGCGCTCGGATGGGCAGAGGTCGTCACGCCCGAACTCTTCTCGACTGCGCTCGCTCTCTACCTTGTGGCCTGCGGCTACGTCTCGTCGCGGTCGTCGCCCTCGCGCAGGCACCGGTCTGTGCTGGACGGGGCCGCGGTGGTCGTCGGACTGGGCTATCCGCTGGTACTGGCGCTTCGCGCGACGACGTCCGATGCCGGCAGTCACGCGTTGTGGGTGCTCGGGCTGTCGGTTCTTGCGATCGCAGGCGGCGTGGCCGCGAAGTCCCGCTGGTACTTCTTCGGCGGCACCGCCGCGCTCGTCGTCATCGCGGCGTATCGTTCGTTCGTGGTACTCGCCGAGTTCTGGTGGGTGCTCCTGGGTCTGCTCGGCGTGGCGATGCTCATCGTGGCTCTCACGTGGGAGCGCCAACGCATCCTCGTCGCCGACACGCGCAGCTGGTTGCGTCGGAGCTTCGAGGGGTGGCGCTAGCGGCGAGGTCGGAGCGTGCGCGGGTATACTGAGCGCACCGCCGGCAAGCGCTACGAGGAGGACCAATGACCGACGCGCGCGAACCCGAGCCAGTCGAGGTTCGATCCGATCCCGAACTCGTCGTCATCACGGGCATGTCGGGCGCCGGCCGGTCCGAGGCGATGCATACGTTCGAGGATCTCGGCTACTTCTGCATCGACAACCTGCCGCCCTCGTTCATACGTCAGCTCACCGACCTGGCCGAGCTTCCGGGCAGCCGTATCCATCGTCTTGCGGTCGTTTGTGATGTTCGGGGGATGAGCTTCTTCAAGCAGCTCGCGGGCGAACTCGATAGTCTGCACGAGAGGGGTGCGAACCATCGCGTCTTGTTCCTCGAGGCCGACGACGCGACACTTCTGAACCGCTTCAAGGAGACCCGCCGCCGCCACCCTTTGTGCGAGGAGGGTCTGCCGTTGGCGGAAGGGATCGAGACGGAGCGTGAGGCGCTGAGCCCGATCAGGGCTCGGGCCGATGTCGTCATCGACACGTCTGACTCACGCCCCTCGGAGCTGCGGCGCAGGATCCACGAGCAGTTCCTGTCCGAGCCTGCGACCCACACGCTGAGCGTTTCGGTCTCGTCGTTCGGCTTCAAGTACGGCTCTCCGGCAGATGCCGACATCGTGATGGACGTCCGCTTCCTCCCCAATCCGTTCTACGTCGCCGAGCTGCGCTCCCTTTCCGGGCTCGACGAAGACGTCAAGCGATTCGTGCTCGGACACAGCGAGACCTCTGACTTCCTCGTGCGGTGGTTCGACCTCCTCGACGGGGTGATGCCGGGCTATCTGGCCGAAGGCAAGACGCACCTGTCTGTCGCGCTTGGCTGTACCGGTGGCAGGCACCGGTCTGTGGCGCTTGCCGAGGCAACCGCGCACCATCTGCGCAAGTCCGGGTACCGGGTCGGAGTCTCGCATCGCGACATCGGGCGCGACAGGGAGGAGCGGTGAGCGTCGGTGCAGGGAGACGCGCAGTCGCCATAGGAGGCGGCACCGGTCTGCCTCAGGTCCTGCGCTGCATGGTCGAACTGGGCTTCGAGACGAGCGCCGTTGTCACGATGGCCGACGATGGCGGTTCGTCGGGCGTGCTCAGGCGGCAACTGGGCATCCTCCCGCCCGGCGACATCCGCAACTGCCTCGTGGCCTTGGCCGATGAGGACCAGGCTACGCTCGCGGGCGTGTTCCAGTACCGCTTCGCCGGTGGCGAGGGGCTCGCTGGCCACGCGCTCGGCAACCTCATCATCGCGGCCCTGACAGAGATCAGCGGCGACTTCGGCGAGGCGGTCAGGCTCGCCGAGCACTACCTGGAGACACGCGGCCGCGTTCTGCCTTCCACCTTTGTGGATGTCGTCTTGCACGGGGTCGATCGCGACGGCGCCGAGATCTCCGGCCAGGCATGTTTGGCGGCCAACCCCACCGCCGTTGCGAACGTCTTCCTGGAGCCAGAAGCACCGCTCGCCAACCCGGAGGTGATCGACGCGATCGGCTCCGCCGATGTCGTCGTCGTCGGTCCGGGGTCGCTCTACACGAGCCTGATCCCCAACTTCCTCGTAGCCGGGGTCGCCCAAGCCGTTCGCGAATCGAGCGCGTTGCGCGTCTACGTGTGCAACGTCGCCAACCTGAGAGGCGAGACGGGCGGTCTTGACGCGGCCGAGCACGTCGAGGCACTTCTCGATCACGGGCTTGCCGGCGGGATAGACGTGGTCGTGGTCCACCGGAACGGGTCTCCTGAGAGCCTCGTGTGCGATGATGGCCGGGTCTTGGAGCCCGTGGCTGCAGGCGAGGACGTGTGCGCGCGCATCCGGGAACTTGGACCGCGCGTCTACGGTGCGCCGCTGGCCGACAAGTGCAACTGTGCGCGTCACTCCCGTGGGGCGCTGCGCCAGGCGCTCGAGGAGGTGCTTTCGTAGGTGTCGTTCACCGCAGAGGTGAAAGACGAGCTTTCGCGCGTAGAGACCACCCGTGGCTGCTGCAGCAAGGCGGAGTTGGCCGCTCTCGTGCGCATTGAAGGCACCCTGAACATCTCCGGGCCGGACCGCTACCGGCTCGAGGTCGCCACCGAGACGGCGCCCGTGGCGCGTACCGTGATCAAGCTCCTGCACGGCGTATACGGTCTCAAGACCGAGCTGACGGTGCGCAGAAGCGTGCTGCACAAGACGAACAACTACCTGATCACCGTTCCCACTCAAGCCAAGCTGGCCGGGGCGCTCTCCGAACTGGGGATTCTGGGCGACGCGGGCTTCTCGCTCGGCATCGACCCGAGTCTGGTTCGGCGAGACTGCTGCGCCATCGCCTACCTGCGCGGGGCCTTCCTCGGCGGCGGTTTCGTCGCCGACCCTCACGGCGATTTCCATTTCGAGCTGACCGCCGAGACCGAGCAGCTCGCCGAGGATCTTGTGGGACTGATGGCGCGCTTCGACATCGAGGCCCGCGTTGCCAGAAGGCGCGGCACCTTCGCGGTATACCTGAAGGGCGCCGAGCCGATCATCACCTTCCTCGCGCTTGTCGGGGCGCACCGAGCGCTGCTTCGTACCGAGGACGTGCGCATCGTGAAGTCCGTCCGAAACGACGTGAACCGGCTGGTCAACGCCGAGATCGCCAATCAGCAGAAGACCGCCGAGGCAGCCGTCGGGCAGATCGAGGCGATCGAGACGTTGCGTGCGACGCGTGGGCTGGAGAGTCTGCCGCCGGCGCTGCAAGAACTCGCCCAGCTTCGGCTCGAGAACCCCGACGTCTCATTGAGGGAACTTGGCGAGCTCGCCGACCCGCCGCTGTCGAAATCGGCGGTATATCATAGGGTGCGCCGCATCGAGGAGTTGGCGGCCGAAGGTAGTATGGGGCTGGATGGGGAAGACGCCGCATTCGCGTAGGGGGTTGAACACCCGGGCATCAGGCCGGGTGTTTCGAGGGTAAGCACGCGGTCGCAACGGCGCGGCTGCTCGAAGATCCAAGGAGGGATCGGCTTGGCGATCAAGGTCGGTATCAACGGGTTCGGGCGTATCGGGAGACTCGTTCTACGTGCCATGGAGAACGATCCGGCGGTCGAGGTCGTGGCCGTCAACGACCTCACGGACGCCAAGACCCTCGCTCATCTTCTCAAGTACGACTCCGTGCACGGCCGTTTCGACCACGACGTCGAGGCGGGAGAGGGCGAGTTCGTTATTCATTCCAAGAACGTCGTCGGCGAGCTTCTCGGCGTCAAGCGGTCCGTGAAGGTCCTGGCGGAGCGCAATCCCGGCGATCTGCCATGGGGCGAGCTGGGTGTCGACCTCGTGATCGAGTCGACCGGCTTGTTCACGGACGCAACCAAGGCCAAGGCGCACATCGACGCCGGTGCCAAGAAGGTCCTCATCTCGGCGCCGGCCAAGCAACGAGGACATCACCATCGTCATGGGTGTCAACGACGGCGACTACGATCCGGCGACGCACAACATCGTCTCGAACGCCTCGTGCACGACGAACTGCCTCGCGCCCTTCGCCAAGGTGCTTCGCGACAGCTTCGGCCTCAAGCAGGGCTTCATGAACACCATCCACAGCTACACGAACGATCAGGTCATCCTCGACGTGCCGCACAAGGACCTGCGGCGTGCGCGTTCGGCGGCCATCTCGATCATCCCGACGTCCACCGGTGCCGCCAAGGCCATCGGCCTGGTCATGCCGGACATGAAGGGCAAGCTCGACGGCATGTCGATGCGCGTTCCGACGCCGGACGGCTCGGTCGTCGACCTCGTGGCCGAACTCGAGACTGCGGTCACCAAGGACGAGATCAACGCCGCGATGAAGGCAGCTGCGGACGGGCCGATGAAGGGCATCCTCGAGTACTGCACCGATCCGATCGTCTCGGTCGACGTCGTGGGCAACCCGGCCTCGTCGGTGTTCGACTCGCTGCAGACGATGGTCATGGGCGGCGAGGGCACGTTCGTCAAGTGCGTCTCGTGGTACGACAACGAGTGGGGCTACTCGAGCCGCGTGAAGGACCTCGCCAAGATCCTGTTCGGCTAGGAGAACGCTGACGCGATCCGACGGGGCCTCGTGCGCGGGGCCCCGTTCATCGTCGGTGTGACACGGAGGAACCATGTTCGCGAAGCAGACGATCAAGAACGTCGATGTCTCGGGCAAGCGCGTCTTGGTGCGCGTCGACTTCAACGTCCCGCTCTCCGAAGGCTCGGTGACCGACGACACGCGCGTGCGTGCCGCGCTGCCGACGATTCGCTACCTGGTCGACCACGGCGCGCGCGTGATCCTGATGAGCCATCTGGGCCGGCCCAAAGGCGAGCCCGATCCGGCGTACTCGCTCAAGCCGGTCCGGCGCGCGCTGCAGGGCTTATCGGCCGCAACGTCGCCTTCGTCGACGACGCGGTGGGCCCCGAGGCCCAGGAAGCCGTGGGTCGGATGGTCGACGGCGAGATCCTCATGCTCGAGAACGTGCGCTTCGACCCCGGCGAGAAGGCCAACGACCCCGAGTTCGCTCGCGCGCTGGCCAGCCTGGGCGACATCTACGTCAACGACGCGTTCGGCGCGGCGCATCGCGCCCACGCCTCGACCGCCGGCGTGGCCGAGTTCCTCCCCGCGTACGCGGGGCTCCTGCTCGCGCGCGAGGTGGAGACGCTCACCGACATGCTCGCGAACCCCGAGAGGCCCTTCGTGGCGATCCTGGGCGGAAGCAAGGTCTCGGACAAGTTCGGCGTCATCGACCGGCTGATCGACTGCGTCGACATGCTGCTCATCGGCGGTGGCATGGCCTTCACCTTCCTTGTGGCTCGCGGAATCGAGGTGGGCGACTCGATCGTGGAGGCGGACTGGGTCGAGCCGGCCAAGGCCATGCTCGCCAAGGCCGAGAAGAGTGGAGTTGAGATCGTGCTGCCGGTCGACTTCGTGGTCGCGGCCGACATCGCCGAGGACGCCGACACGAAGGTCGTGGGCCGCGAGGAGATCCCCGACGGCCTGAAGGGGCTCGACATCGGCCCGTCCACCGTCGAGCTGTTCAAGGGCGAGATCGCGTCGGCCAAGACGATCTTCTGGAACGGGCCGATGGGTGTGTTCGAGATGGCGCCGTTCGAGACGGGCACGCGGGAGGTCGCGATCGCAGTCGGCCGCAACAACCGCGCGGTCTCGATCATCGGCGGCGGCGACTCGGTCGCTGCTCTCAAGAAGTTCGGCCTCGAAGATCGGGTGACGTTCGTGTCCACGGGCGGCGGCGCCTGCATGAAGCTGCTCGAGGGTGCGCCGCTTCCGGGTGTCGAGGCACTGCTCGACAAGTAGACGACGTGTAGGCGGGTTCGATGCCGCACTGTCGCGGCGAGAGGGGAGGCGACCATGGGACGCAAGCCGATGATCGCGGGCAACTGGAAGATGTACAAGACGTCGGGCGAAGGCGCGATCCTCGTACAAGACCTTGAGGAGCGGGTCTCCAGCTACTGGGACCAGGTCGAAGTCGTCGTGTGCCCACCGTTCACCGCGCTCAAGAGCGTGTCCACGGTCATCGAGCTCGACCGGGTGAGCATAGGGTTGGCGGCGCAGAACGTGCACTGGGAGCCCGAGGGAGCGTTCACCGGCGAGGTCTCGGTGCGCATGCTCAAGGAGCTGCGCTGCGACTACTGCATCGTCGGGCACTCGGAGCGTCGAGAGATGTTCGGCGACACGAACGAGACCGTCAACAAGAAGGTCCATGCACTGTTCGAGGCCGGCATCACGCCCATCATGTGTTGCGGGGAGTCGCTCGAGACTCGCGACGAAGGGCAGACCGACGCGTTCGTGCGCGAGCAGGTGCGCGCGGGCATGGAGGGCCTGAGCGCCGAGCAGGCCGGCGACATCGTCATCGCCTACGAGCCCATCTGGGCGATCGGCACCGGCCGCACGCCGACGCCCGAATCGGCGAACGACGTGTGCCGTTCGATCCGGGCGACCGTCGGCGCGATGTTCGGGCAGCCGGCAGCGATCAGGGTGCGCATCCTGTACGGAGGATCGGCCAAGCCGGAGAACATCGCCCTGTTCATGCCCGAGCCCGACATCGACGGCGCGCTTGTCGGAGGAGCGTCGCTCGACGCCGACTCCTTTGCCGCGATGGTCAAGGTCGCCGCGGACTACGCGGAGTAGCGCATGGCCCGCAACCTGCCTGCTCTCCTGGTCATCATGGACGGCTACGGTGTGGCGGCAGCATCGCCGGGCAACGCCATCGCCGCCGCGAACACGCCCAACCTCGACGAGCTCCTCGCCACGTGCCCCAATACGGTCCTCGATGCAAGCGGGATGGCGGTGGGGCTGCCCGAGGGCCAGATGGGCAACTCCGAGGTCGGGCATCTCAACATCGGCGCGGGGCGCGTCGTCTACCAGGAACTCACGCGCATCGATCTGGCCATCGAGGACGGGTCGCTGTTCGAGAACCCCGTGCTTGTCTCGGCGATCGACGACGCAGTCGGAGCCGGTCGTGCGATCCACCTCATGGGACTGGTGTCCGACGGAGGAGTCCACAGCCACCAGAACCACGCGTACGCGCTCTGCCAGATGGCGGCTCGCCGAGGGGCCGAGCGCCTGTGGGTGCACGCCTTCCTCGACGGCCGAGACACACCGCCCGAGTCAGGGCTCGCCTACGTCCAGGCACTGGAGGACCGCCTCGCTTCGATAGGTGCCGGTGCGGTGGCCACCGTCATGGGACGCTACTACGCCATGGATCGCGACAACCGTTGGGACCGCGTGGAGAAGGCCTGGCAGGCGCTCGTTCTCGGCGAGGGGGTCCCCGCTGAGTCCGCGACCGCAGCGATCGCATCCTCGTACGCCGCAGGTGTCACCGACGAGTTCGTCGTCCCCGCTGTCGTCGAGCCGGCTCGCGTGGAGTCCGGGGACACGGTGATCTTCTTCAACTTCCGGCCCGATCGCGCCCGCGAGATCACACGCGCCTTCACCGACCCGACGTTCGAGGGCTTCGACAGGCCCGTGTTCCCGCAGGTGCGCTTCGTCTGCCTCACCGAGTACGACCCGACGATCCCCGCCGAGGTCGCGTTCCCAAAGTCCTTGCCCGAACACGTGCTGGCCGACGTGCTTGGCCGAGAACGGCCTGCGGCAGCTACACATCGCCGAGACCGAGAAGTACGCCCACGTGACGTTCTTCCTCAACGGGGGCAGCGAGCCACCCAAGCAGGGCGAGACGCGCGTCCTGGTTCCAAGCCCCAAGGTCGCCACGTACGATCTTCAGCCCGAGATGAGCGCGGGCGAGGTCACCGAGCGGCTCGTCGCGGCGATCGAATCCGAGGCAGCCGATGTCTACATCGTCAACTTCGCGAACTGCGACATGGTCGGGCACACGGGCGTCTTCGAGGCCGCGGTCAAGGCGGTCGAAGCGGTCGATGCGGGGGTCGGAGCTGCCGTGGACGCGATTCGCCTGCGGGGTGGCGTAGCGCTTGTGACCGCGGATCACGGCAACGCCGAGTCGATGGTGGACTCCGACGGGGCCACTCCGTTCACCGCGCATACGGTCTCACCGGTACCGCTTGTCGTTGTCGCGCCAGGCGTTTCTGCGCTCGAGGGCGATGGCATCTTGGCAGACGTCGCCCCGACCCTTCTTGACCTGTTGGGTATCGAAGCGCCTGCCGAGTGGACGGGACGCAGCCTGCTGGTATACTGATGCACCGCACCTCGCGCCCGCGAGGTATTCGTGACTCGATTCATAGTGGAGAACCAAGTGAACGTGCTCTTCATTCTCGTAATGATCATATGGGCGATCTCGGCCGTCGGCCTCATCGTCTTCGTGTTGCTGCACTCCGGCAAGGGGACCGGCCTCTCCGAGATGATGGGCGGCGTCATGTCGCCCACCTCGACCGGTACCAGCGTGATCGAGAAGAACCTCGACCGGATCACCATCGCCTTCGCGGTCGCCTTCATGGTGAGCCTGTTGGTCTTGATGGTGATCTACCCCAAGGGTATCTAGCCGCCGGCACGCTTCAGTGTCTCGAGTGCCCGCTACTCATGGAGTGGTGGGCGCTTTGTATTTGGCGATTCCGCGCAGCATGGGCATAATGGATGTAGGCCAGTGCCTGTTGGGGGAAGGCTCCCGAGTCCCGGGGCAGCCGAGTTATGCAGTGAGGTTGTCATCTGATGCGTGTTTCGGGACACTGGTGAGGTTCCTTGGCGTGAGTATCACGCGTTCTATGCAGGTGCGAGTCGGCAGGACTGTGCGCGATCGGCTGATACCATCGCGCGGCCAAGCGTCGCTTGGCTAACCGGAGGGAGGCAGGAGTTGCACAGACACACTAGTAAGTTGCTTGGCGTAGTGCTGGCCATCGGTCTGATCGCTTCGATCGGGCTGGGGGGCTGCGCACCGGCTACGACAGGCGGCGAGACGCCCGCGAGCAACGAGCCGACGAAGGGCGGGACTCTCTCCTACTACGTAGGTGACATCGCCTACATCGACCCGTACAACATGCAGGAGTCCGAGGGCACCCAGGTCGGCCAGGCGATCTTCGACTCCCTGACCGAGTTCGATCCGCTTGACCCCACCAAGGTCCTTCCTGCTGCCGCTGAGAGCTGGGAAGCCAACGAGGACGCCACGGTGTGGACGTTCAAGCTCAATCCGAACGGGAAGTTCTCTGACGGCACTCCGGTGACCGCACAGGACTTCATCTACGGATGGACTCGGATCACCGACCCGGACACCAAGAACACGTCCACCGGCGAGCCCGATCCGTCGATTCTCAGCTACCACCTGGCGGCGGTCGAGGGCACCGATGACGCCGGCAACACCAAGGACCTCACAGGCGTCAAGGCCATCGACGACCTCACCCTCGAGGTCACGCTCAAGTACTCGTTCGCCGACTTCGAGTACGTCGTCGCCCACCCGGCGCTGGCACCCGTACCGCAGAAGTACGTCGAAGAAGGCGTCGACTACAACGGCGAGATGGTGCCCTACGGCGACATGCCGATCGGCAACGGCCCGTTCAAGATGACCGAGCCGTGGAAGCGCGACCAGTACATCAAGGTGGCGCAGAACGAGAACTTCTACGGCGACAAGCCATACATCGACGGAGTCGAGTTCAAGATCTTCAAGGACCCGAACACGGCATACACCGAGTTCGAGGCCGGGAACCTCGACTTCACCCAGATCGGTGAAGGCAAGATCAAGGACGCCGTCGCCAAGTACGGTGAGTCGGAGAACGGCTACACGGTCAACCCCGGCAAGCAGGTACTGCTGGGCGCCGAGAACGCGACCTACTACATCGTCGTGAATCTCGACAAGAAGGAGATGCAGAACGCCGATCTGCGCAAGGCGATCTCGCTGGCGATCAACCGCCAGGCGATCTGCGATCTCGCCCTTGAGGGCACGCGCGACCCGGCCGACAACGTCGTTCCTCCGGGAATCGCCGGATACCAGGAAGGCCTTTGGGAGTACTCGAAGTACGACAAGGCCGCAGCCGAGCAGGCGCTCACCGACGCTGGCTTCCCGGGCGGGGAGGGCGCGCCTGAGATAGTGCTCACCTACAACAACGACGGTGGTCACGAGAAGATCATGCAGCTCGTGCAGGCCGACCTCGAGGCTGTCGGCCTCAAGGTCTCGTTCGACACCGCTGACTTCCCCAACACGCTCAAGAAGTACGACGCTGGGGACTTCCAGCTCGGTCGTCTCGGCTGGATTGCCGACTACCCGATCATGGACAACTTCCTGTATCCGCTGTTCACGACCGGTGCTGGCGACAACAAGTCGGCCTACAGCAACGAGACCGTGGACAAGACCATCAACGAAGCGCGCGCCACGGTCGACTCCGCGGCACGTATCGCGAAGTATCAGGAGGCCGACAAGACGATCGGCGCCGACCTCCCGGTCATTCCTGTCATGTTCTACCGGCACCATCACGTTGGATCGGATCGCGTCAACGATCTGACCTACAGTGCGCAAGGTATCGCTGACTTCACGAAGACATGGCTGACCGGAGCCGCTGCCGAGTAGACGCAGCAGGCGTGTAGTGCACCACCAACGGGGGGTGGCAGAGTCCCATCACAGGGCTCTGCCACCCCGCCGCGATTAACCTCCGATTCGAAGGCGACACATGCTGCGCTTCATAGCACGCAGGGTGGTGCAGTTCATTCCCGTGTTCTTGGGCGTGACGCTCATCCTGTTCCTTATGACCACGGTGCTCGGCGACCCGATCCGGCTGCGGTTCGGCGAACGAGCCATCAACCCTACGGTCTACGCCGAGCTTCAGGCGCTGCATGGTTTCGACAAGCCGTTGTGGCAGCAGTACCTGATCTACCTCAACGACCTCCTTCATGGGGATCTGGGGGTCAGCATCAAATCGGGTCAGACCGTCACGTCGATCATCCAAGAGACCTATCCCTACACCATGCGCCTCGCCCTGGTCGCCATCACGATCGAGATCATCATCGGGGTGGGGGCGGGCATGATCTCCGCGGTGAAGAAGTATTCGTTCTGGGACGTGATGGTCACGCTCTCGACCTCGATTCTCGTGGCCATGCCGGTCTTCTGGCTTGGCCTGCTGTTACAGATACTGTTTGGCATCAAGCTCAAGGAGTGGACGAACGGGGCGTTCTACCTGCCCATTTCCGGGGCTTCTGGCATCTTCCCCTCCTGGGCGTACTACATCCTTCCGGGCATCACCTTGGCTGCGGTATCCACTGCATACGCTGCGCGCATCATGCGAAGCCAACTACTCGAGGTACTCAACCAAGACTACATACGTACCGCGCATGCCAAGGGCCTGACCGGTAGCAGAGTTCTGTGGCGCCATGGCATCAAGAACGCCATGATTCCCGTGGTGACGTTCATCGGCCTCGATCTCGGCGCGATGCTGGCAGGGGCCATCCTTACCGAGACGGTGTTCAACTGGCCCGGCATCGGCTACACGATATTCCGGGCTATCCAAGGTCGCGACTACCCGGTGGTGTTCGGGGGCACCGTGGTGATTCTGATCGCGGTCATGCTCGTGAACCTGATCGTGGACATCAGCTACGCCTTCCTCGATCCGCGAATTCGCTACGGCGGGGAAGCAGGTGAGTGACCGATGACCGACCGTGTCCCCAAACACGCCGAGGATGTCGAGTTCGAGGCACTCACGGAGGCGCAGACGGACCGTACTGGCGAGGCGGAAGCCCACGACATCGGACCGCAGCGCACGCTGAGGGGCGACGCATGGTACCGCCTACGCAAGAACAGGATGGCGCTCATCGCCCTGGTGTGGATCGTGATCATCGTGATCGCCGCGCTGACGGCCGACCTGTGGGTGCCGCAGAACTTCGGCAGCCCCACAGCGATCGACTCGGTCAAGGCGATGGAGCAGGCGCTGCAGCCGCCCTCAAGAGAACACCCCATGGGCACCGATGACTTGGGTCGCGACATCTTCGCTCGCGTCGTCTACGGTGCCCGTGTGTCACTTGCCGTTGGCGTGCTCGCGGTGGGTGTGTCAGTCATCATCGGTCTGCTTCTGGGCGCGTTCTCCGGCTTCTACGGCGGAGTCACCGATGCCTCGATCATGCGTGTGGCCGACGTCTTCCTCGCCTTTCCCTACATCCTTTTCGCCATCCTGCTGCTCGCGATCATCCCGCAGCAGTACAAGACCACCATCTGGCCGGTCGTGTTCACCATCGGATTTCTGGGCTGGACGAGCATCGCGCGCGTCTTTCGCAGCTCGATACTCTCGGTCAAGGAGAACGACTACGTCGACGCAGGAAGGGCGCTGGGTGCGAGCAATGGCCGCTTGATGGCGCGCCACATCACGCCGAACGCAATCGCCCCGATCGTGGTCTACGCCACGATGTCGGTCGGCGGTGCGATCCTGACCGAGGCGGCGCTGTCCTTCCTCGGACTCGGCGTTCAGCCTCCGACGCCCACGTGGGGGCGCATGATCGAGGAAGGGCGCTCGTTCATCACGACGCAGCCCTTGCTGGTCATATGGCCTGGTATCGCGATTCTCACGACCGTGCTCGCCTTCACGCTTCTCGGTGACGGCGTGCGCGACGCCCTCGATGTGAAGATGAAGGACTAGCGATGGCCGACGAACTTCTGAGAGTCGACGACCTGCGGATGCACTTCCACACCCGGGACGGTGTGGTCAAGGCGGTCGATGGCGTCACGTACAACCTCGACCGCGGTGAGACGCTCGGCGTCGTGGGCGAGTCCGGCTCGGGCAAGTCGGTACACGCGCTCACGATGATGCAGCTCATCCCCATGCCGCCGGGCAAGATCGAGGGCGGAGACGCGATCTTCAAGGGGAACTCGCTCATCACGATGAAGGATGACGACATCCGCAAGATCCGCGGCAACGAGATCGCGATGATCTTCCAGGACCCGATGACGTCGCTCAACCCGGTGTTTCGCGTGGGAAGCCAACTTGCCGAGCCTCTGATCGTGCACAAGGGGCTGAGCAAGAAGGAAGCGTGGGACCGCGCGGTCGAACTGCTCAAGCTTGTTGGCATACCGCATCCCGAGAAGCGAGTGCGAGACTACCCGCACCAGTTCTCGGGCGGCATGCGTCAGAGGGCGATGATAGCGATGGCGCTCTCGTGCGATCCTGACATCCTGATCGCCGACGAGCCCACCACGGCGCTCGACGTGACGATCCAGGCTCAGATCCTCGAGCTCATGCAAGAGCTGCAGGAGCGGACCCGCTCGGCGATCATCATGATCACGCACGACTTGGGCGTGGTCGCGGACATGGCCGACAAGATCGTCGTCATGTACGCGGGCAAGCTTGTCGAATACGCGTGCTGCAACGACATCTTCTACCAGCCCCTTCACCCCTACACGTGGGGGCTGATGGACTCGCTGCCGCGCCACGACATGACCGAGAAGGGCGAGCTGTGCCCGATCAAGGGGCAGCCTCCCAGTCTCGTTCGCGTTCCGGAAGGGTGCGCGTTTCACCCGCGCTGCCCGTACGCCAAGGACGTCTGTCGCCAGGAGGAGCCGAAGCTCCGCGCGATCGTCGGCGACCACTCGGCGGCGTGCCATTTCGCGGGTGACCCGGACTTCGCGCGCGCATGCGTGGCCCCCTCGGGGGTGAGCGCCTGATGAGTCCGATGCTCGAGGTAGAGGGGCTGCAGAAGTACTTCTCGGTCAAGACCGGAGCGTTCTCGCGCACCAAGGGCGTCGTAAAGGCGGTCGACGGTGTGTCGTTCGACGTGGATGCCGGCAAGACGCTGGGTCTTGTGGGCGAGTCGGGGTGCGGCAAGTCGACGACGGGACGCGCCATCATGCGGTTGCTCGAGCCGACCGGGGGTTCTGTGACGTTCGAAGGCCGCGACATCGTCTCGTTCGGCACCGCCGAGCTCAAGGCGTTTCGCCGTGACGTGCAGATCATCTTCCAAGACCCGTACGCGTCGTTGAACCCTCGCTTCACCGTTGGCGAAGTGATCATGGAGCCGCTCATCATCCACAACATCGGAACGCCTGCCGAGCGACTCGCGCGGGCCAAGGACCTGCTCGAGATCGTGGGCCTGAACCCCGAACACATCAGCCGCTATCCCCACGAGTTCAGCGGCGGCCAGAGGCAGCGGATCGGTATCGCTCGCGCACTTGCACTCAACCCCAAGCTCATCGTGTGTGACGAGCCCGTTTCCGCCCTTGACGTGTCGATCCAGGCACAGGTGCTCAACCTGTTGGGGAAGCTTCAAGACGAGCTCGGGCTCGCATACCTGTTCATCGCGCACGACCTCTCGGTGGTCCAGCACATCTCGGACAACGTCGCGGTGATGTATCTGGGCAAGATCGTGGAGATCAGCGACTGGCGCGGCCTGTACGAGAGGCCGAACCACCCCTACACGCAGTCGCTGCTCTCGGCGGTGCCCGTGCCGGACCCCCACGTCCAACACGCGCGCGAACGGATCCTGCTAGCTGGAGATCCGCCGTCGCCGATCGATCCTCCCAGCGGATGCCGCTTCCACACCCGGTGCCCGATCGCCCAGCTCCCGATCTGCTCGGAGAGCGATCCGGAGCTCAAAGAGGTCGGGCAAGGCCACCATGCGGCGTGCCATTTCGCGAAGCCGTTCCCGATCGACATCACCAAGCTCGACCAGAGGCTCATCGACGAGGAGGCGCTCTCCGCGGTGGTTGGGGATGCGGCTGGCGGCGAGGTGTAGCGCAGCCGCGCGAGGTCTTGGTATACTTTCGCTCGCTGTCTCCCCGATAGGGGTGAGCGGCCACAATGTCCGAGTGGCGGAATGGCAGACGCGCTAGGTTGAGGGCCTAGTGTCCCTAGGGACGTGCGAGTTCAACTCTCGCCTCGGACACCATGAATGACCTGCGGCTCCTCCAAGTTGGGGGAGTCGCTTAGGTTTCCCGTTACGGGCACGTCCGGGGAGTACGTCGTGGGCAATACCGGCAACGTGGACGAGGACATACTGGTGCGCGGAACCAACGCCTCGAATGACACGTCTCAGACATGGACGCTGTCAGCGTTGTCAGGTGTCGAGGAGTTCAGGGTGGATCAGTCCACAGGCAACATGGAAGTCGTCACTTTGGCGACCACGCCGCAGTACGCGGATTCTTGGCTCAGGGGGTGCCCGCCCCATGCTGGCGTTCCCATGGTGCTCGAACTTCAGATGCCCACGGCTTCGTCCGGGTTCGGAGTGTTCAGGTTCGATGTGATCTACACCGCGGTTGCGGCTGGCCCGTAGCGACGGATCCAGTCTCGGGTGGGTAGCCACCGAGGGCCTCGCTGGTGACGGCGGGGTCCTTCCCTTGCCGCACAAGGACTCGCCTGCACGACCGGTCCGGACGAAGGACGAGCATGCGCGCCTCCACCCGCGATGGGCGGGCGTCAGCTTGCGGAGCAGTCCCGAGGAATCCAGCTGGGTGCCCCACAACAACGAGGAGTGGGAATCTAGGAGTCCCACCCGATGGGACCCTGAAGGCGTCCCGGTGCCACCGAGGTCGGCACGGCACCTATCGCGCCTCTACGGCGTCACATGGCCGTCACACGGGGCTGCTGAACGAATGCAGAGGGATTCGCTTCCCGTTGTCCGTACGGGGTCTCCGCGCAGGGATGTGAGCCCCTGCCTTCTGTCGCTCGTTCTCGACCCCCCATCCCGCCCTGAGCGTCGTTTGACAGAATCATCCCTCTAAATGGAACGCATCAGGAAGATTCAGGTATACGATTCCCGTGTGCCGTCAAGGCACAGGGGGATACAGGGGGAGGCTTCGACCCGGCGGTCGTATGCGCGGTCACTGCACCATCCCGTCGGAGAGCCAATGGTGAGACCGGCCCGTGTTCTGGGTCGGTCTTTGTCTTTCTTCGAGGCGCCGGCCCGGCAGAGGGGAGCAGAGTATGAACGCACGGAGACGTGCCAGCGTGGTCGCCCTGTCGCTCGGTCTTGCATTCGCGTTGGCGCTGTCTCTGGCGCCGAACGCGTTCGCTGACTTCGACGGCACCTATGAATACACAATCAGTGATGGACAGGCGACAATCACCGACTGCCTCAGTTCGGAGACGGGGGCACTCGTCATTCCGAGTACGCTCGGTGGGTTCCCCGTTGCGGCGATAGGGGACGGCGCGCTCGCGCACAGCAACCCGAGTAGTGTCGCCATTCCCGAGGGCGTCACAACCATCGGGAAGAGGGCGTTCTCGAGGGGCGGTTCGGAGTTGACCGCTGTGGGAATGCCGAGCAGTCTGACGACTATCGGCCCGTATGCGTTCGCTGAGTGCAGCCTGCTGACCAATGCGGCCATCCCCTCGGGTGTGACGAGCATTGGTGAAGGCGCATTCACGGGCTGTGGCATCACGGCCGTCGCGATCCCGCCGGGTACGACGTACATCTATGAGGACACATTCAGCCGAACCAAGCTGGCGAGCGTGACCATCCCCTACGGCGTGTCGTACATCGCAGCGCGAGCATTCGCGTCTGTGCCGTCCCTTGCCAGCCCCTGACCGCCGTGGGAATGCCGAGCAGCCTGAGGACGATTGGGGATGAGGCGTTCAACCTGTGCTACAACCTTGCCGATGCAGCCATCCCACCGGGCGTGACGAGCATTGGTACAAGAGCGTTCGGCTACTGCCGCCTCACGACCGTCACGATCCCACCGGGCCTCGCGACCATGGGCAACGGCATATTCGGCGGCAACTCCTATCTGACGAGTGTGACCATAGCCGACGGCGTCACAAGCATCGGGCCGGGCATGTTCGGCGGCTGCCCCCTTGCCGACGTGACGATCCCCGACAGTGTGATGAGTATCGATGGATATGCGTTCGCCGATACCGCCCTCACCAGTGTCACCATCCCCGAGGGTGTCACGAGCATCGGCGAATGGGCGTTCAGCAACTCACCCGGACTCACATCGGCGGTGTTCCTCGGGGATGCGCCAGCTATGGGCGTAGGCGTCTTCGCCAACAGCGACCCGGGTTTCACCGTCCAATACGTCGACGGCAGAACCGGCTTCGTCACCCCTCCGGGGCCGTGGGTCCCCACGGGCACCGCTTCAGAGGGCAGCTACACTACGGCGTACTACGTGCCGCCCCCCCTCACTGACGGCACCTACATGTACACGATCGATAATGGACAGGTGACGATCGTGTCCTACCAGGGTCCCCCGGAGCCCGGGGCGCTGGTCATTCCGAGCACGCTCGGCGGGTTCCCCGTCGCCACCATAGGGAGCGGGGCGTTCGACTCCCTCCGCTTCCGCGGGACCGCCGTCACCATCCCCGAGGGCGTCACCAGCATCGGCACGAGGGCGTTCGACGCCCGCGATGTGGGCGACTCTAACCTGACCGCCGTGTACATGCCGAGCAGTCTGAGAACCATCGGTGACAATGCGTTCCGACGGCGCGGCGGCCTCACGGACGCAGCCATACCGGCGGGCGTGACGAGCATAGGCTCTGGTGCATTCAGTCACTGCGCGCTCACGAGCGTCACCGTCCCGCCGGGCATCACCACCGTTGCTGCCGGCGCATTCAGCGGCAACATGCTGACGAGTGTCACGATCCCTGACGGGGTCACCAGCATCGCTGGGGCTTCCTCCAACCCCCTTGCCGACGTGACGATCCCCGACAGTGTGATGAGTATCGATGGATATGCGTTCGCCGATACCGCCCTCACCAGTGTCACCATCCCCGAGGGTGTCACGAGCATCGGCGAATGGGCGTTCAGCAACTCACCCGGACTCACATCGGCGGTGTTCCTCGGGGATGCGCCAGCTATGGGCGTAGGCGTCTTCGCCAACAGCGACCCGGGTTTCGCCGTCCAATACGTCGACGGCAGAACCGGCTTCGTCACCCCTCCGGGGCCGTGGGTCCCCACGGGCACCGCTTCAGAGGGCAGCTACCGACGGCGTACACTGCCGCCCAGATACAGTCCGTCGAGGGCCTGAAGGGCTATCCGGACGGCGATGTCCGCGTCACGGCCACGGGTCGAGCCCATGGTCCTCTTCGGCCTCGATGTCGAGTCTCGACCGACGGGGTCGCGTGGCATGCCGCTCAGGTGGAGGTTCCGGCCTCGACCCCCCCAGCGTCCTTAGGGACGTGCGAGTTCAACTCTCGCCTCGGACACCAGCACTGAGCAGCGGCTTCTCTCGAAAGAGGGGAGCCGCTCTTTCGTTGGATGGGGCGCTGGTAGCTGTCTTCCTGGCCACACATGCGGAGCGCAGTGCGACGCAGGGGCCTGCTCGGCGACACCGACACGTTTGCACGCCCCACTGAAGGGCGCACGGTGGCTCGAGGCTGTATCCTTGGCAGCGGGGGCTCTCGGCCGGACGCGTCTTGTGGGGGGAGGGTCGGCTGTCGTGAGCGTGGGACCGCAAGAGGGAATCGAGTCGCGAATCGATCGATGGCGGGCCTATGTCCTCGCGCACGGCGGGGCCGGAGACGCGACGTCGCCGTCGTCGAAGGCAAGCTGCGCGAGCACGTCGTCAATCTCGGCGAGGCCGGCCTTGACGAGGAAGAGGCTTTCTTCGTAGCTCTGCGCCGCCTGGCGGCAACCGATGAAGCTTCCCGCGATTTCGCGCGCGCGTACTCGGACGAGCTGTGGATTCAGCCAGCTGAGAGTGAGGCCGACGGAGGTGCAGCTCAAGGCGCAAAGACCGAGTTCCTCGTCATGCTCGGATGCGCGGTCGCTGCCGGCCTCGCCATCAAGGCCCCGGCGCTCTTCGGATACGAGCTCAACGGAGACGATGCAGGCTTCTATGCGCGCAACCTCAGCCTGTTCGTCCTGCCTTTCCTAGCGGTCTACTTCATCTGGAGGCGGGGGTTGGGCAAGAAGGGCGTCGCCGGCCTGGCCGCGATCTTTGTCGCGGGTGCCGTGTTTGCCAACGCGTATCCCTTCACGCCGGGAGGATCTACCGAAGTGCTCACCGCGATCCACCTGCCCATAGCGCTGTGGCTGGCGATTGGCGTGGCCTATGTCGCGGGCGACTGGCTCATCGATGCGCGGCGTATGGAGTACGTACGGTTCACGGGGGAGTGGCTCATCACCTACGCCCTCATCGCGCTGGGCGGCGGAGTCCTTGTCGCGATAACCGTCGGAGTCTTCGATGCGATCGGCCTCGATGTCTCGACGCTCATGCAGGAGTGGGTGCTCCCGTGCGGTGCGATGGGTGCCGTCATCGTGGCAGCATGGCTGGTCGGGGCGCGGCGAAACCTTGTCGGCGGGCTGGCTCCGATGTTGGCGCGCGTCTTCACCCCGCTGTTCGCGGTGATGCTCGTCGCCTTGCTCGTCGGCGTCGTGTGGACGCGGGGCTTGATCGACGTCGAACGTGAAGTGCTCATCCTCTTTGACGTGCTTCTGGTCGTGGTGCTGGCTCTTCTGCTCTACGCGGTCTCTGCGCGCGACCGGTTCGCCGCGCCAGGGCTCTTCGACTGGATCCAGCTCGTGCTTGTCGGGTGTGCCCTGGCTGTGGACGTGTTCGCCCTGCTCAACATTGCCGGTCGCTTGTCCGAGTACGGGTTCAGCGCGAACAAGACAGCGGCGATCGGCCTGAACCTCATCCTGCTGGTCAACTTGACGTGGTCGGCGCGCCTACAGCTGGGCTTTCTGAGATCGCGGCGCGGTTTCGAAGCCGTCGAGCGATGGCAGATGCGCTACCTGCCTGTGTACGCGCTCTGGGCAGCGATCGTCGTCGTAGCCTTCCCGCCGCTGTTCGGCTTCGCCTGACGGCCGGCGTGGGCGCCGATCCGGGCGTCACTCCTCCACGTCGATGGGGGAAGAAGAGTTCATCCGGCGCACCACAGAAGGGGGCTCGAACGTCCATGGGGCATAGCCCGGACTTGTGGTCTCTCTATGCGCTCATGAAGCGCAGCCGGCTATTCGAGGACGCGGTTGCCCGGCTGTGGGACGAAGGCGCCATCTCAGGCGAGATGCACCTGGGGACTGGCGAGGAGGCGGTCATCGCAGGCGTGGTCTCCCAGCTGGGCGACGGAGATGCGATGGCCCTCGATCATCGCGGTACAGCGGCTCTCCTTATGCGCGGCATAGACGCGGGCTCGCTCATGCGCGAGATGCTCGGGCGGCCCGACGGGCTATGCGGCGGCCAAGGTGGGCACATGCACCTGTTCTCCAAGGCCCACCTCTGCGCTTCGTCAGGGATCGTCGGCGCTGCCGGTCCGACGGCCGCGGGATTCGCGTTGGCTGCTCAGCACACCCGGCCCGGATCGGTTGCCGTCGCCTTCTTCGGAGAGGGGTCGATGAACCAAGGCATGCTCATGGAGTCCCTCAACTTGGCGGCTCTGTGGGAGTTGCCCGTGCTCTTCGTCTGCAAGGACGACGACTGGGCGATCACGACAAGGCCCAAGGCCTCCGCTCGAGGGTCGATGGGGGATCGGGTCGGCGGGCTTGGCGTGCGCTACGAGCAGGTCGACGGGCTTGACGTCGAGAGCGTCTGGCGCGCGGCTCAACGAGCGGTGGACCGAGCCAGGCTGGGAGGTGGACCGAGCTTCGTGCACGCGCGCTGTGTACACCTCGAAGGCCACTTCATGGGCCTGACGCTTCTGCGAATCGCTCGCGACCCGGTCCGCGAGATGCCGCCGGTGAGCATACCCCTTCTGCGCTCGTTCTTCAGGACCAATGGGGCCTCGCTCGGAGAGCGGTCGGCGGGAATGCGACAGGTGATCTCGGCGATCCTCTCCACCATGCGAGACCCGCGAACCAAGACAGCCAACGATCCGATCGAGCGCGTTCGCGTGCTTCTTTCAAGCGACGCCAAGCGCTTGGCGGAGCTGGATGCTCGGATTGAGACAGATCTGGCTGACGAGATCCGCTCGGCCTTGCAGGGCGCGGTCGCATGAAGACGATGCGCTTCGGAGCGGCGATTGACGATGCGCTCGCCCAAGCGATGGCAAGCGATCCACGTATCGTCGTTCTTGGCGAAGACGTCCCCCTGCTTCGCAGGGAGCTGCTTGTCCGGTTTGGGCCCAAACGTGTCCGAGGTACGCCGATCAGCGAGAGCGCGTTTCTGGGGGCGGGCGTCGGAGCGGCCATGGCCGGCCTGCGTCCCGTGGTCGAGGTCTACATGGTGGATTTCCTGGGCGTCGCGATGGATGCGTTGCTCAACCACGCCGCCAAGGTCGAGACGTTCTCGGCAGGCACGTGGACCGTCCCCCTCGTGGTGCGCGCCCCGTGTGGTGGGGGCTACGGCGACGGAGGCCAGCACCAACAATCGCTGTGGGGCTGGCTGGCGCACATCCCTGGGCTCACGGTGGTCGTGCCCTCGACGCCAGCGGATGCGGGCGCTTTGATGATCGCGGCGCTGGAGCACGAGGGACCCGTGCTGTTCCTGGAGCACAAGCTGCTCTCGGAGTCCTGCCTTGAGTTTCTGGGATCGGGGGGACGGAGCACCGTCGTCTTCGACGTCCCCCCAGAAGGGGCGTGTGGCCCGGTGCCGCGGGAGTGGCATGCGGCGCCCATCGGGAAGGCCGTACTCAGGCGAGAGGGAGACGACATCACCATCGTGAGCGTCGGCGTTGGCGTTCACCGCGCCCTGGAGGCCGCGAAAGGGCTCGAGAGCCAGGGGGTCTCCGCGGCCGTGATCGACCTCCGAACGGTCTCGCCGCTTGACGCCGATACACTCTGCGAGCACGTCGCAGCCACGGGGCGCCTCCTCGTCGTGGACGAGGACTACGAGCGTTTCGGCCTTTCGGGCGAGATTGCGGCGGTAGTGTCCGAGGCCGGTCTGAACGCGAGCTACGCCCGCGTCTGTACGCAGACGACGATCCCGTACGCGCGCGAAGCAGAGGATCGCACGCTGCCGAACGTCGATCGGATAGTGGGTGCTGCTCTGCGACTCATGGCGTAGTCCTCGGGCAAACTCACCGCAACCCGATCCGACGAGACCGCAACGTCACGCGCGCGCCAGAAACGTCCCGGTCTTTCGCCTATCCTGTGATTCAGATAGGGCGAGTCTCACGGCAAGGATGTGCGCATGGCGCCAAAGCGCCTGGACGGCCTGGATGCAGTGAAACTGATGGCGGCAGCGGTCGTCGTGCTCCAGCACAGCGTGCTGCGTGGCACCGGTGAGGACCCGGTGGCCTTCTTCATCTACGGCGCGTGCCACGTTGCGGTCCCGACGTTCTTTGCGGTCGCGGGCTACATAGCCGGCATGAAGCCGGCGCCGGACTCCCTGTCCTCCTTTGCCGCCACGCGTGCTCGCCGCCTGCTCATCCCGGCGGCGTTCTGGATGGCGTTCTTCCCGCTGTTCGCCTTCGCTCGAACGGGCAATGCGCCGTGGGGCGAGTCCGTGTCGCGTTGGCTCGTTCTAGCCTTCGCGGGGGGCGGCAACGCGTGGTTCCTGGTTGTGTTGTTCTCCATCGCCGTACTCGCGGCAGCTCTCGATCAACGTACTTCGCGGCTGTGGCCCGCCTATGTGGGGCTGGCGATTTTCGTCGTGATGGGATTGGCGCAACCGCAGGGCCCTGTTGCTCTCGGGTTCGGCACGTTCTACCTCTTCATACCTGTCTACGGCGCGGCCTACTGGGCGGCGATGCACCTTCCCAGGACGCAGTGGCGGCCATCGACTGGCCTTGCGGCCACGGCGTTCGTTGCGCTCGATCTTGGGGCAGGTGCCCTGAGTGTGGTTCGGCAGACGACCGGCTCTCAGGCGGCGTCATGGCTCATGTACGCCGTGGCTTCGGTTGCGGCTCTCGCAGCACTTGCGTTGGCAGTGGATCCGCGGCTTCCGTGGGAGCGCATTCTTCGCCCGATGCAGTGGGCCCGCGAGAGTACTCTGGGCATCTACCTCGTGCACGTCGCGCTGATAGGCTACGTCTTCGCGCTCCTGCCACCCATGCAGCCCCTCGTGCGGTCGTTCGTCGGGGCGGCAGTGACCTTCTTCGCCACCGCTGTGCTGGTGTCCCTCGCACGTCGATGGCCGCTCGCGCGTGCCGTGTTGTGAGACAGGCGATGAAGAAGATGGAAGAGTACAGCGCATATCGATCCGCGGAACTCGCCGAAGTCTACGACGCGGTCTACGGCGACTTTGGCGACATCGCGTTCTGGCAGGCGATGGCCGATCAGGCAACCGAGGGTCCTCTCCTCGAGTTGGGCTGTGGTACGGGACGCGTGTTGCTGCCCCTTGCGCGAGCAGGACGGGAGGTCACGGGTATCGACGCCGCGCCACACATGCTCGAGCGTCTGAGCGCCAAACTGCAAGCAGAGCCGCGCGAGGTTCGCGAGCGGGTCAGCGTCCTCGAAGCGGACATGACGTCGTTTGACCTCGGCAGCCGATTCGCCCAAGTCATCTGCGCCTTCGGGAGCTTCCATCACGTGCGCACGACCGAGCAGCAACTCGCGTGTCTCGAGCGTTGTCGCTCCCACCTGCTTCCGAAGGGATCGCTCGTTCTCGACCTCATCAATCCCGACCCAGGTCCCGCGGCGGCATCTGCTGACTCCGCGGGCGAGGGCCCGACGGGTGACGAATCCACTTCCGAGACTATCGACTGGACCGACGGCCGGAGAGTTCGCGGCTGGGTCGCGGTCGTCGGGCAGCACCGCGGGATGCAGATCAACGACTGCGAGGCGACCTACGAGATCGTCGAGGCCGACGGCACGACAAGGCGGCTCACAGAGACGTTTCCCATGCGCTTCGTGTTCCGATACGAACTCGAGCATCTCCTGGCGCGCTGCGGCTTCCGTATTGTCGCCCTCTATGGCGACTACGACTTCTCGCCCTTCGCCGACGCATCGCTCGGCATGATCGCAGTCGCCGAGGCAGTGGCCGGCTGACGCCCAAGATTCGGCCCTAGCCTGAGCGGGGAGTATGGTAGTGGGCGTGGTTCTCCATCTGTTTGAAGGAGCCTCGATGCCCAAGCGATCTCACATGGTCGTCGCCGCTGTCGTCGCGTTCGCCGTGATCGCGGCGTGGCCTGTGGCTGGCGGGCAGATACGCGCTCGCATCGCTCCGACTTGGGCCGGTGCAGCCGATGTCACCCCACTGGCCACCTCCACACGCCCCAGGGCCAAGAACGTCATCATCATGATCTCGGACGGCACGGGCTACGAGCACATCGCTGCATCGAACCTCTACGAGCTCGGACCTGGCGGCAAGCAGGTGTATGAGGAGTTCCCGTTTCGCTTGGCGATGTCGACCTACTCGGCCAGCGGCGACGGCTACTACTCTGACAGGGCTTGGACCAGCTTTGACTACGTGAAAGCCAACCCGACGGACTCCGCGGCGGCCGCCACTGCCATGTCGACAGGCTACAAGACCTACAACGGAGCAGTGGGGGTCCGGGGCTCGAAGAGCTCACCCATCCGCGTCAAGCACCTCATCGAGCGCGCCGAGGAGCAGGGCAAGGCGACCGGCGTGGTCACGTCGGTCCCGTGGAGCCACGGGACGCCTGCGGGGTTCTCGGCGCACAACGTCTCGCGCAGCAACTACGCGCAGATCGCCAACGAGATGGTCTTCAAGTCACGCTTGGAAGTGATCATGGGGGCAGGCCATCCCTACTACGATGACAACGGAAAGGCCCATTCGAGCGCACGTACCTACAAGTACGTGGGCGGCTCTACGACGTGGTGGAAGCTCGCCCGCGGCCAAGCGGGCGGCGATGCAGATGGCGATGGCATCAACGACAAGTGGAAGCTCATCCGCGACGTGAGCGATTTCCGAGCGCTGCAGACCGGTCCGACGCCGAGTCGCGTTCTGGGTACCGCGCAGGTGGCCACGACGCTCAACGAGGAGCGGGGAGGGGACCGCTTCGCCAAGCCGTTCGTGGTTCCCATGAACAGCCGAGTGCCAACGCTGGCCGAGATGACCAACGGCGCGCTCAACGTGCTCGACAACGACCCGGAGGGCTTCGTTCTCATGGTCGAAGGTGGAGCAGTTGACTGGGCCGCGCACGCGAACCGCTCGGGTCGCATGATCGAGGAGCACATGGAGTTCGATGACGCTGTCGAGGCGGTGTGCGACTGGGTGGACGCCAACTCCACCTGGCGCGACACTCTGCTGGTCGTGACTGGGGATCACGAGACCGGGTATCTGACCGGCCCGGGATCCGGCACCGTCGATGGCCTGCCGGTGTGGGAGCCCCTCACGTTCAACGGCATCGGCGTCCAACCGACCATGAAATGGAACACCAAGGACCACACGAACTCGCTGGTGCCGATCTTCGTGAAGGGGACCTCGGTGCGCTCGCTCACTCGCTATGCGGATCGCGCTGATCCTGTAAGGGGCCGGTTCCTCGACAACACCGAGATTTCTCGGTTCGTGCTCCAGGCGATGCGCTAGACATCGCGGGCTGGCGAGCCGGCGGACACCCGAAGATGCTGGTAGATGCGCTAGACTGAGGTGGCGCGGAATCCGCGTCTCGCGGTCCGTGCGTCGTCGGAATTCCTTCGCAGTCGAAAGAGACCCGTGGCGAGCAGGGAGACAGATCACCTCGCCGGTGCCGCATGGCGAGCACTGGCCGATCACTCGCGTGACAGCGTGCTGCTCGTGCAGCCCGACGGGCTCATCGCGTACGCGAACGAAGCCGCTGCCCTTGCCTACGGCTACTCGCCCGACGAGCTTGGGCGCATGAACATCGAGAATCTGCGCTTGCCGTCGACGCAGCCGCTCGTCGAGGCCCAGGTAGCGGGGGACAAGGAAGAAGGGGTCTTGTACGAGACCTCGCACGTCCGCCGAGACGGCACGCCCTTCCCGGTCGAGATCAGTTCTCGCGGCCTTGAGGTGGATGGTGTGTTCTACGAGCTGTGGGTCGTTCGCGACATAAGCGGCCAGCACGATGCTCGGCGCGAGAGCGCAGAGTTGCTCGCCGAGCTCGAGTCGGCGAATCGCCAGCTCGAGGGACTCCTGCGGATCGTCTCGAGCGCGCTGGGCAGACTCGATCTCAACCAGCTTCTGCATGAGGTGCTCGAGGTGCTCAGAGAGGTCATGGACGCCGACGCGGCGATGTTCTTCACTCTCGAGGGCGATTCGTGGCGGCTGAAGGCACAAGAGGGGTATCCCTCCGAGGAAGTCAACGGATTCTCGATGGCGACAGACCAGGGCTTCGCGAGCCGGGTCGCTGCAGCCGGCAAGGTCCTGTGGATCGCTGACGTCTCGGCGACCGAGATGGCGATTCCTGCGCACGAGGCCTACGGGATCAAGGCGATGCTGGGCGTTCCGCTCTACCTCGAAGGCGGCCTGTTCGGGGTGGTGGAGTGTGCATGGGCTTCCGAGCGT
The DNA here is from genome assembly GCA_963700665.1 of uncultured Actinomycetes bacterium. Taxonomy (GTDB): domain Bacteria; phylum Actinomycetota; class Coriobacteriia; order Anaerosomatales; family PHET01; genus CAVPCY01. Next base: position 740,757 of record CAVOYK010000001.1, on the reverse strand, counting down.
CTCGTGAGCGATGCGGAGTGCGTGATGCTCCAAGTGGCTGCCGACCGCATCATGAGCGCGGTTCTTGGGGCGCAACGCTACGAGCGCACTGCCCGGTCGCAGCGCTTCGAAGCTGTTCTCTCGGAGGCTTCTACGCTGCTGAACTCTTCGCACCAGCTCGACACTCCGATGGTGCTCTCTCTGCAGATGGCTGCCGACGTGCTCGAATGTGATGTTGCGGCGTTCGGGCCCTTCAGGTCGAACGTCTACGAGATCCAGTACGCGATCGGCATGGAACCCCGCAGCATCGCTTTGGGAGGTCATCCCGCACCCGAGCGCGAGGTCGGGGCGGTGGTGATAGGGGGAGCTGACTCGCAGAGCGCCGTCGGCTCGGCAGTGCTCTCAGAACTCGGTTTGGCGCACTGTGCGATCGTCCCGGTGGCGGTGGGCGGGGAGTGGCATGGGGCGGTTCTGTTCGGCCGTCGGGAACCCGGAGCTCGATTCGGCGACGCTGAACTGGACTTCGCGCGCCGATTCGGTTCGGCGGTAGCCGTCGCCTGGTCCAGCGAGGCCGAGTACGCATCAGAGCACCATATCGCAGAGACTCTTCAAGAGGCGCTCCTCGATCTGGATACCTCTGACACGGGTCTGGAAGTAGGTCATCTCTATCGCTCCGCCACGCTCTCAACTCGAGTCGGTGGGGACTTCTACGACGTCTTTGAGATGGTCGATGGTCTCGTCGGAGTGCTCGTCGGCGACGTTTCGGGCAAGGGGCTCGATGCAGCCGTGCTGACCAGTTTCGTGAAGAACACGATCAGGGCCTTCGCGCACTCCGAAGCCTCGCCCGCTTCGGTCGTCCGCCGGGCGAACGAGGTGCTTGCGACCGCGGCGCGCCTGCCCGACTTCGCGAGCGTGGCCTTGATGGTCGTCGATCCGCGGACCCGACGTGTCAGCTACTGCAGCGCAGGACATCCCCCGGCCATAGTGAGTCGTGCGGATGGCTCGACCGAGCGGCTCGAATGCGGATCGCCAGTCATTGGGGCGTTCGTCGGGCTTGAATACACGGAGGACTCCTTCGAGCTGCTCGAGGGAGACGTTGTGGTGCTCTATACCGACGGAGTCACTGAGGCGCGCTCGCCCGAGGGGGACTTCTTTGGCGAGGAGAGGCTGCTGGAGGCGATAGAGGGGGCTGCCACGATCGAGGTGGGCAGCGTACCCGACCTCGTGAACGAGGCCGTCATGGCCTACACGGGCGGTCGGCTCAGCGACGACATCGCCGTTCTCACGTTCGGCATCGCCTGAGCGACCCCTTCCGCTAGACTGGAAGACGGAGGGAGGTCCCGTGATCACGTTTGCCGAGGTCAGCATAGGTACCGCGGCCGAGACACCGTGCGTTCGGTGCGCCCGCGCGACGACGCCCTCGATGCGATCCGCAGCGTCGGTCCTCGAGGAGATCACGGGCATCTGTGAAGCGTGGTCATACGGCCCGGGTCCCAACGTCTCGCTCGTTGGTGCCGAGCCGTTCTCCCACCCCGATCTGCCGCTGCTGGTGCAGGGCGCCGTGCAAGCCGGCTGCGAGCGTTTGCGGCTTCGCACCGACGCCGGAGCCTTGGCGGCCGGCCCGAACGCCACCGGGGTCGTCGGCGCGGGCGTCCGGCAACTCGAGGTGGTGCTGCTCGGCGGTGACGCTGAGAGTCACGACGTTCTGGTCGGCCGCGCCGGTGCGTTCGAAGCGGCGGCCGCTGGTGTATCGGCGTTTCGGTCGGCTGCAGCCGCCACGGGGGCGCATGTCGCCATCACCGGCAGGATCCCCGTGTGCAGGCACGTTCGCGAAGGGATAGCGGCGACGGTTCACGCGTTGGCGAGAATGGGGGCCGTCGCCATCGATCTTGCTCCCACTGCAGGGATCGAACTCGACGTAGCGCGCTTGAACGCCGCGCGCGAGACTGCGGTGGTCAACGGTACGTGGCTGCGGCTCGCGAGTGAGACAGGCGCGCTCGGCTCGCCTTGGCGGCTGCTTGGGGAACGCGCATGAGAAGACAGGAGAAGTTGGTCCTGGCGCTGGTCGGCGTGAGCTCGCCGGGATATCGCTCCTTGGCGAACGCGTACCTGCGCGAAGCCGTGAAGGGAGATGTCCGCCTGCCGGAGGTGTGGATCGCGGCTCCCGAGTTTGCGACGAGCGCCGATCCGTGGTGGATCGTCTACCAGCTGCTCGAGCTCGACCCGGCACCCGACGTGTTCGGCTTCTCGGTCGTGTGCTGGAACGCCCGAATCGTCTACGAGGTAGCCCGGATCCTCAAACTCGTGCGACCTGGCGCCCTTGTGATCGCCGGCGGGCCTGAGGTGGGCCCGATCGCCGAGCAGGTGCTCGCCGAGCAGCCCGCCATCGACGTCGTGGTGCGCGGTGAAGGCGAGGTCACCCTTCCTGACGTACTGTATGCGTTCGTGCGCGGCGGTGACGTGTCCGCTGTCCCGGGCGTGAGCGCCCGCTGCGACGGGTCGGTAGCGAGCGGCCCGGATCGGACCCCCATCGACGAGATGGACGCCCTCCGTTCGCCCTTTGCGGCGGGAGGGCACGCCACCGACGGCTCGGCGTACCTTGAAACCTACCGGGGCTGTCCGCATAGCTGTGCCTACTGCTACGAAGGCAAGGGTCAGTCACGGATCCGGTCGTTCTCGTGGGACCGCATCGCCTCGGACATCGAGGCGCTTGCCTCCACTCCCGGCATGCGCTCGTTCAGCTTCATCGACCCTGTCTTCAACCTGACCGCCGAGCGCCTGGAGCGCCTCTCGGATCTGCTCGCGCCGTGGGCGGCACGCGGAATCCGGCTCCATACGATCGAGGTGGACATCGAGCGCGTGGACGATGCGCAGGCCGCCTTGCTCGCACGAGCCGGCGTGGTGAGTGTTGAGACCGGTCCGCAGTCCGTTGGTGCGGCTGCCCTCCAGGCCTGCGGCAGATCGTTCGATGCCGAGAAGTTCCGCTCCGGCGTTGAGGCGTGCCGCAGTCACGGCATCTCGGTGGAGTGCGACCTGATCGTCGGCCTGCCGGGCGACACCGCTCAAGACGTTGTTGCCGGTATCGATTTTGCGATCGGCGTGGATCCAGGCAAGGTCCAGATCTCCACGCTACACGTGCTGCCGGGGACTGGGCTATGGGCGCGTGCCGAGGAACTCGGCCTGTCCTTCGACCCCCAGCCTTCACACGAGATCGTACAGACATCCGAGCTTTCATTTGGAGAACTCAGGCGGCTCGAGGTTCTCGGAAACGCCGCTACATCCATCTACCGTGCGAGAATCCCGCGAAAGGAACTGCAGTGAGTCCAGTCTCCCGGCGTGCCCAAGCGATCAGACCGTTCGTTGTGATGGATGTCGTCGCTCGCGCCAAGGAACTCGAGTCTCAGGGCCGCGACATCGTGCGGCTTGAGATCGGCGATCCGGACTTCCCAACGCCCAAGATGATCGCCGCAGCGTGCGAGTCCGCGATCGAGGAAGGCAGCACGCACTACACGCAGTCGCTCGGGCTGCCGGACTTGCGAGAGGCTATCCGAGACGACTACGCCGCGAAATACGACGTGGCAATCGATCCAGAAGACATCGTGGTGACGCAGGGCACGAGCCCCGCGATGCTTCTGCTGTTCGGCGCACTGCTCGACCCCGGCGACGAGGTCGTCATGCCGGATCCCTGCTATCCGGCGTACCCCAACTACGTCTCGTTTCTGGGCGGAGTGCCCAAACTCGTGCGGACTCGTGCCTCGGAGGGCTTCCGCTACCGCACCGACGAGCTCGAAGCAGCGATCGGTCCACGTACCAAGGCCGTGATGATCACCTCGCCGAGCAACCCCACCGGCGCGGTGCTGGCCCAGGAGGATCTGCGTGCGCTCGGCGAGCTTGCCGAGCGCACGGGCGTCCACATAGCCAGCGACGAGATCTACCACGGACTGACCTTCAGCGGTCCCGATCACTCCATCCTGCAGCACACGGACAAAGCATTCGTCCTCAACGGATTCTCGAAGGCATATGCGATGACCGGATGGCGTCTCGGCTATCTCATTGCGCCGCGGGAGTTCGTTCGCCCCGCCGAGAAGATCCAGCAGAACTTCTTCTTGGCCGCCAACGCCTTCGTTCAACGCGCCGGGGTCGTCGCGCTCACTCAAGCCCAAGGTGAGGTCGCTCGGATGCGCGACCTCTACGATGAGAGGCGGCGCTTCCTGGTGCCCGCGCTTCGCGGTATCGGGCTGGGAATCGAGTGCGAGCCGCAAGGTGCGTTCTACGTCTTCGCCGATGCCCGGGCGTGGGGTGAGGACTCGCTCGAGCTGTCGCGCCGCCTGCTTGAGGAGGCGGGAGTGGCGTGTGCACCCGGAATCGACTTCGGGCCCGGAGGGGAGGGGTTCTTGCGATTCAGCTATGCGACCTCGCTCGACAGGCTTCGCGAAGGGGTCGTTCGGCTCGAGCGCTGGGCGGCACAAAACGTCGCCTAGACGCCGTTCGGCGAGTCAGAAGCCCCGCCTGACCTGCGCTACTGGAGAATCGTCGGGCAAGCGCCGATACTGACAACGGCGGGTGGACCGCGCATGGCTCGGCGTTGGTTTGTGTTTTGCTCTCCTCCTATAGGACACTCATCCGGTCGCATCCGGACTCTTGAGGGGACGTCACGCTACGTGAGCGCACTCGAAGTGTGGAGCAAGGCAGACATACACATACACTCTGACCACTCCGACGGTCTCGCGAAGATCCCCGAGATCATGGAGTACGTCCAGAACCATACCGACCTCAAGGTCATCGCTATCACCGACCACAACACCATCGAAGGCTCGCTGTTCGCGAAGTCGCTCTCCGAACTGTATGACTTCGAGGTCGTGGTCGCCGAGGAGGTCTCCTCCAAAGAGGGGCACATCATCGGCCTGTTCCTCGATGAGGCGATTCCCGCAGGCATGTCCGCCTCCGACACCGTGCGAGCGATCGAAGAGCAGAACGGCATCGCCGTCATCGCTCATCCCTTCTCGGCGCAAGGCGTGTTCGGCCCCACCGGACGCGACCTGTTCTCCTCGGCGGTCAACGACTGGGCCTTCCACGCGTTCGAGGTCTACAACTCGCTGCCGTTCCTCGTGTGGGCGAACAGCATGGCGGCCAAGACGCTTGCCGGCGGCCACGGAGTCGCCGCGACAGGCGGAAGTGACGCGCACGTCCTCAAGGCCATCGGCAAGGGCTACACGCTCTTCAGGGGCAGCAGTGCCGAGGACCTTCGCACAAGCATCCTGAACCTCGAGACGCGCGCACAGACCACGCGCCAGGGACTCTCGCTGGCGTGGCGCTACGCCATCAACTTCCCCCGCATCCGTAGGATGCAGTCGCTGAACTGGGAGCGCTGCAAGGCGAAGTAGCCGTGCCGTCTACTCCGCGAGCGCAGCGACGACCCGCGCTCGCAACTCCTCGATGACCGCATCATCGTCTCGCCATGTCGGAAGTGTCGTTGCGACCGTGCCCTCGGACACGCGTGCCTGGCGGACGGATATCTCGAGGTCGAGCTTGGTCGTGACGGCATCGAGGGGGTAGACGGCCGGCACCACCAGAATGCGGCGGCAGCCTAGGGCCGCAAGGTGCCGAACGGTGGACGTGACGTCGGGATCGCCCCACTCGGCCCATGCGATGCGCACGCTACTCTCGGCAACACCCTTCTCGGTCAAGAGCATGCGAAGCCGGTTGAGAAACACCGTCTCCTGCTCGTCGAAGCTCGGATACGCCTCCGAACGCTCCGCGGGTTGACCGTGTCCGACGAGAACGACTCCCGTCTCGCCGTTGGCGGCGCGGATGATCCTGTCGGCCAGCATCGCCAGGATGCGCTCTGCGCCACTCATGTTGCCTGTGAAGCGCACGTCGACTCCGTGCGATTCCAAGCGAAGCGAAGCTATCTCGGTGCGGGCGAGCTGCATCGGCCCGGGTTCGGCAACGAACAGCTCGGCGACTACTATCTTTCGATGCCCGCGCGCCGCGGCAGTTGCGACCGAACCGGTGATGGTGTCGGCTGCGGAGTTGCCCGCCCAGTCAACGCGGACATTGGAGTCGGACACCGCTGCTGCGAGACGGTCGGACACGGCCGCGAGCTCTGAGGCTGCCGGGCTGTTGTCGGCGATGACCCGGTAGCGCGCCTTTTGCGCGAAGAAGAGGAACGGAAGGATGCCGATCGACGCGTCCAGGAGGTCCTCGTCGGCGAGCGACTGAAGCATTTTGGCAGTCTCGCGCGGGTCGTACGATCTCGACTCGACGCTTGCAACCAGGATGACGGCGGGCACACCGGGATCGGGTGGCAACTCATCAGGTAGTACGGGCTCGGTGGTGCGAGATCCGTAGCGGTAGAGGAGCGTCGATGCCAACGCGTAGCCGCCGCCCCCGGCGGCGACCATGAATGCGAGCGCCCATAGCGCTGCATCGGGGCGCGAGTAGATCTGGAAGATCTCGGCGAAGGCGAATGCGGCTATGCCGAACCCGGCAACGCCGAGCAGGGCGGCGGCCAGCTCCATCTCTCGCCGAACCACGAGCACACCGACGACGGAGGCGCCCGAGACCGCTGCACCGACCAGCAGGGCGACCCATATCAGCGCGACTTGGTTCACAACGCCTCCTCAAGGGCAAATGATACTCGTTCGGCATGGATCGGATGTCGCTGTGTGATGTGTTGTCGTGCGATACCCCGTAGGGTATAATCCACCAGACGACTCTGGAGTAGCCGTGAAAGGGAGATGCGCCAATGAGCAGTGCTTTGGATATAACCGAGCAGACGTGGGACGCTGAGGTCATCGAGTCCGACAAGCCGGTAGTCGTCGACTTCTGGGCACCATGGTGCGGTCCATGCCGCATGGTCGGGCCAGAGATCGACAAGCTCGCCGGACGCGTGGGGGACTCAGTGAAGTTCGTGAAGCTCAACATCGACGAGGCGCGCGACATCGCAGTCCAGTACGGCGTGATGAGCATACCGACGATTGCGAAGTTCGAAGGCGGCAAGATGGTCGCGCAGGTGGTTGGTGCGCGCGGTGCCGATGCGTTGGGTCGTGAGCTGGGCGTGGAGGGCTAGATGCCTTCGTACGAACTCAGATGTCAATCGTGCGGTCTGCAATTCGAGAAGTTTGTGATGCGCATGTTGCGAGACGACGACCTCGTCTGTCCGTCGTGCGGCTCCACCGACATCAAACGCGGTATCGGAGGCGGTGTTGTTGCCGCAGGAACTCGATCCGGCACGGGCCAGGTATCGTGCGGTCCCGGGCCGATCGGTTGAGCCTCGTGACAACGGAGGCGTGACCTTCAATCCATCCTGTATCAGCTATGCGAGAGGCCCCCGCTACGGCGGGGGCCTTGTGCGTGCAGCAGAAGGGGCGTGGCGCAGAGCGGTCAGCTCACGCATGAAGAGTAGCGAAGGAAGACCTCGATCGCCGAGTCGATGACCTCGTCTCGCGAGGACGCGCTCTCATCGATCAGGCAGCGTTGCATGGCATTGCCCATGACGGCGAGACCTACCGCGTTGAGCGTTGCCGTCGCTGAAGTGAGTTCCCTGAGTGCCGCCTCACAGTCCACGTCGTCGGACATCGCGGAGTGCACGGCACAGATCTCCCCTTCGAGCCTTTGCAGCAGTTCGACCACCTGTGACGTGGTGGCGGCCTCTCTCGGTGAGGGGATCTCGCGAGCGTTGCTCAGCTCGCGAAAATGGAGATACACACCGAATGCAGCGCCGACGATCTCGTTTCGGTCGGTGAGCGTCTCATCGATGAGGCACTTCTTCATCGCGTGACCGATCACGTGCATGCCGACTTGGTTGAGTGCGGACTTGGCGGCCATGATCTGGGTGAGAATCGCCTCGCACTCCTTGTCCGACTGGATCATTGACTGCAATCCGCGCACCTGTCCCTCAAGCCGTCGCAGCCGATTGACGATACGCTTGCGATCGGTGCTGTCGTCGGCGGGGATGCGAGGGCTGGCGTCAACCATGTGGGGGCTCCGTAATCTGCTAACGTAGGCGTGGTCGCTGAAGCTGATGATACCCCCTAGGGGTATACAAGCGCAATCGATCTTGGAGGGGGCGGATGGGCTACCGCAGGCCCGCAGGGGTGGCAGAGACGACAGACCGGGTCAAGAGCATTCGCCGAGTGCTCTGGATCATCCTGCTTCTGAACGTGGGAGTGGCGCTGCTGAAGCTTGGGTACGGCCTCGTGAGCGGCTCCGCGGCGATGCAGGCCGACGGGTTCCACTCGCTGTTCGATGGAGCGAGCAACGTGGTCGGTCTTGTGGGGATGAGCTTCGCATCGCGACCCGCCGACCGCGACCATCCCTACGGTCACGGCAAGTACGAGACGTACGCCTCCGCGGCGATCGGGGCGATGTTGCTTCTGGCAGCGTATCGAGTAGGTTCAAGCGCATTCGCCCAGCTGACCGGAGAGGCGACGCCTCCGCAGGTGACGACGATCTCCTTCGTCATCATGATCGGCACCCTGTGCGTCAATCTCTTCATCACCATGTGGGAGCGCAGGGTCGGCAAGAAGCTCGGCAGTGAGGTTCTCGTCGCCGACGCCAGCCACACGGGCTCTGACATTCTTGTGAGTCTCGGCGTCATCACGTCGCTCGTACTCGTGAACATGGGATTCGACAAGGCGGACCCGATCGTTGCCATGCTTGTTGCCGTCGCCATCGCCTACACCGCGTGGAGCGTCTTCAAACAAGCGAGTGCAACACTGTCGGACTCGGCCCGTATCCCGTCATCTGATATCTGTGACGCTGCTATGGGGTGCGCGGGCGTTTTGGGCTGCCACAGCATCAGGACGCGCGGATCCGAAGCCGAGGTCTACGTCGACCTTCACGTGCAGGTCGATGCGACGCGTACTGTCGCCGACGGACACCGCATCGCTGAACAGGTCGAGCGCTGCATCGCCGAGTCGTTCCCCACCGTTGTCGATGTCATCGCCCATCTCGAGCCCTTCGACGAATACCAGGCCGCAAAGACGGCCGAGGAGATCGATGCCGGCCTTGCGTGATTCGGCGCCGAGCCGACTGCGCGGCTATCTGCTTGTCGTTCTTGCGGCGGCGTGCTGGGCCACTGGTGGACTGACTGCGAAATGGCTGTTCACATCGCCCTCGGCTGCAACCGACGCGTGGCCGATTCCGCCGCTGGGGATCGCGGTCGACCCACAGGTCCTGTCCGGTGGTCGAGCGCTGTCCGCCTTCGTGCTGCTGGCGTTGTACCTCGCTGCGACGGATCGTGAGGCGCTCAAGGTTCGTGCCAAGGACCTGGCGTTTCTCGGTGTCTTTGGCGTGGTTGCACTTGCAGGCGTGCACTTCACGTACTTCAAGACCATCTCGCTCACGAACGTGGCAACCGCGATTCTTCTTGAGTACCTGGCCCCGGTCATAGTGCTGCTGGTGGGTGTCGTGTTCATGGGACACCGATTCACGTGGGCTCTGCCTGCTGGCGTGACGCTCTCGGTGCTCGGGTGCGCGCTGGTCGTGGGGGCGATCGGCGGGCAGGGTCTCATCGTCTCTCCCGAGGGCATCGCCTGGGGACTCGCATCGGCATGCTTCTTCGCGTTCTACTCGCTCATGGGGGGCGTGGCAGTCGTACGATTCAGCCCGTACACGACGCTCGTATACGGGCTGGGTTTCGCTGCGCTGTTCTGGCTCGCATGGCTGGGCCCCGCCCCCGTGCTGGCGCTGTTCTCCGATCCCGGCACCGCGATCGCCGTGCTGACGATGGCGGTGCTGAGCACGATAATCCCGTTCGCAGCCTTCCTCGCGGCGCTGCAATCGATACCCGCGACGAATGCCACGGTGACGTCGACGATCGAGCCGGTGATTGCGGGTGTCGGGGCCTACATCTTGTTCAGCGAGTCACTGTCACTGACGCAGCTCTTGGGCGGCGTGCTTGTGATTCTCGCAATCATCGTGGTCCAGCTTCCGGAGCGAAGTCCCCTCCCGGTTCTTCCGCCGCAGGACTGAGAGCGAGTCGTCGAGCCTCCCGAGTGGTATATTTTTTGCATGGGGTCGCGGCCCGTCGCGCCCCCTTTGAGCCGGCAACGGAGGGGCGATGGATCTACAGCAACGCCCAGAGCTACGACAGAAGGTCACACTCTCGCCCCAGGTGTACCAGGGGCTGAGTATCCTCGCGATGCCGGTCGCCGAACTCCAGCAGATGATCGAAGTCGAGATGCTGGAGAACCCGCTGCTCGAGGTGGACGAGACCGACACGGAGCCAGTGGATGGCGAGGAGTCTCCAGAGGATACGGCCGAGGACGAGCGCTCCTGGGACGAATGGCTCGAGATGTACGAGGACCTCGACCAGATCGAGCCTACTGCGCCTCGGGACCCCAACGCCGAACAGACCAACACCGACGAGTTCGTCGGCGGAGTGCAGAGTTTCGACGACTACCTGCTCGACCAAGTGTCCCTGCTCGATATCCCGGAAGACGTGAGCCGCGCGGCTCGCGCGGTTGTCGGCTCGCTGGATGACGACGGATTCTTCAGGGGGGCGTTGGAGGAGATCGCGGCGCTGGTCGACGTGTCGCTCGACGCGGCGAGAGCGGGGCTCACGGCGGTACAGCAGCTGGATCCTCCGGGCGTGGGTGCGCGCGATCTGACTGAAGCGATGTGCATCGAGATGGAGTTTCTCGGCATTGATGAGCCGCTGCTGGTGCGCATCATCAAGGACCACCTCGACGATATCGGGTCGAATCACTTCCGGAAGGTGGCGCGCGCACTGCGAGTCGATGAGAACGAGGTGCGCAGGCTGGTAGAGATCTTGCGGACGCTCAATCCCAGGCCGGCCGGTGCGTTCTCGCCCGGACCGTCTCCTGGCTACATCGTTCCCGATGTCACCCTGCGCCGTTTCGACGAGGACTGGCTCATAATCCCGAACAACGAGGCGCTGCCCACGCTTCGAGTGTCGCCTCGCTATCGCGCGATGCTCAAGTCCGGCTCGTCGGCGGACGACGAGACACGGCGCTACCTCAAGGAGAAGATCCGCTCGGCCGAGAGCTTCATCCGCAATGTCGATAGGCGCAAGGACACCGTGTCGCGCATCACGCAGATCATCCTCGAGGTGCAGCGTGACTTCTTCGAGGACGGCAAAGGGCCGCTGCGTCCGCTCAGGCTTGAAGACGTCGCGGTAGAGATAGGCGTCCACCTCTCGACGGTGTCTCGCGGCGTCACCGGCAAGTACATGGCAACGCCCTACGGCCTGTTCGAGCTGAAGCACTTCTTCAGCGGCGGATACCGCACCTCGACCGGAATGGACGTAGCCGCGACGACGATCAAGCAGCGCCTGCGTGATCTGGTCAAAGAAGAGGACGTCGCGAAGCCCTTGTCGGACCAGAAGCTCGCGGAGATGCTGACCGACGAGGGCGTTGCGGTCGCGCGCCGTACCGTCGCGAAGTACCGAGAGGAACTTGGCATCGAGCCGTCTTGGGCCAGGCGCCGCAGATGAGCCCCGATCCGGTAGGAGTCGCCCACCCGCCGACCCCGCCGGGAAGGTCGGGAGCCGCGGACGCAGACGCGCGAGCGCGGTCCGCTCGGGCGATTGCCGCCATCGCGGTGATGCTGCTTCTCATCACGGTGCTACACCTGTTCACGAACAACATGCCCGCCAACACCCCGCTCCACCTGCTGTATCGGCGGTTGTACTACATCCCGATCATCTACGCTGCATGGGTGTTCGGGAAGCGCGGAGGCGTGCTGGCAGCGCTGGGGGCGTCGATCCCGTTCGGCATACACGCGCAGATATCCCTCAACGGACCGCTGGGAATGGGCTTCGACAACACGCTCGAGATTGTGTCGTTCTTCGCCGCCGGTCTGCTGTTTGGGGCGGTACGCGACATCGAGGAGCGCAAGACGCGTGATCTGCGCCAGGTGTCGACTCAGCTTGAGGAGGCGTACCGCAAGCTCGAGGAGCGGGCGATCCAGCTCATCAACGTCCAGGACTACACATCATCGATTCTCAGGTCGATCACCTCCGGCGTTCTCACGGTGGGACCCGACGGCACGATAGCGACGGCCAATCCCGCAGCCGAGCGCATGATGTCGATGTCCGAGTTCGAGATGGTGCCCAAGTCCATCGGTGCGCTGTTCAGCGATGACGGGGGCCTTTCCGGAGATGTGACCAAGGTGCTGTCGGGGAGACTTCCCCTTGCCTTGCGGGAGGCCACGCTGACGACGTCGCAAGGCAGAGAGCTGCACGTTCAGGCCTCCACCTCGCGTATGCGTGCGGTCGGAGGGACGGTGCTGGGTGCCGTTGTGACGCTCGAGGACGTCTCGGACATCAAGTCGCTCACAGACCAACTCATCCGGGCGGACCGCCTCGCGGCGATGGGCGAGCTGACCGCCGGCGTCGCTCACGAGGTACGAAACCCGCTCGGAGTCATACGTGCAAGCGTCCAGCTGCTTGAAGACGCCCAGTGCGATCAGGAGCGGATCAGCAATGCCGCTGACGTGATCAAGCAGGAGATAGACCGCCTGGACAAGGTCATCAAGGCCCTGCTCGACTTCGGTCGGCCCAGCAAGCCCACGCTGGTCGCTACGAACCTGGCCGAGGTGCTCGAAGACGTGGTCCTGTTCACCAACCGCTTCGCGAAACAGTCCGACGTCTACATCACCCTGACCGCGTCGGATCCCTTGCCGCGTGTCAGCGGCGATCCGGACCAACTCAAGCAGGTCTTCTTGAATCTCGTGACCAACGCTGTGCAGGCGATGGACGCGAGCGGCGGACAGATCAAGATCACGGCTGATGGCGACGACGACTACGTGATCGTGAAGGTGCAAGACAACGGACCCGGGATTCCGTTCGAGGATCTGACCAAGGTGTTCGACCCGTTCTACACCAAGCGTTCCGACGGGACAGGACTGGGCTTGACGATCGTGCATCGCATCATCGACGAGCACGATGGGCATATCGAGGTGGACAGCACTTCTGAGGGCACTGAGTTCACGGTGACGCTACCGGCCGCGATAGAGCAGTAGGGGAAGGATCGCGTCTTGAGAAGAATACTCATCGTCGACGACGAGAAGAACATGCGGTGGGTGCTGGGGCAGGCCCTGACGACCGAGGGGTTCGAGGTGGTCGAGGCCGCCGACGGCAAGGAGGCGCTCGCCTCTGTGGCCGAGCAGGAGCCCGACATCATGGTTCTTGACCACCGCATGCCTGAGCCCGACGGCATGGAGGTCCTCCGCCGTTTGCGCGGTCAAGGGGCGACCTTCCCAGTGATCATGTTGACGGCGCACGGCAACGTCGCCACCGCGGTCGAAGCCATGAAGGCCGGTGCGAGCGAGTACCTCACCAAGCCGTTCGACCTTGAAGAACTCAAGCTCGCCATCACGAAGGCCCTCGAGTACCGAGAGCTCTCTGCCGAGGTCGAGCGGCTTCGCGAAGAGGTTCAGAAGGACTACGACGTTCAGGGCATCGTGGCATCCGATCCTCGCATGCTCGACATGCTTGAGACCGTGCGTAAGGTCGCGGCTACCAGTGCGACGGTGATGATCTACGGCGAATCCGGTACGGGCAAGGAGCTCATCGCGCGCGCCATCCACAACCTGTCGGACCGGGTGTCAAAGCCGTTCGTGTCCGTCTCGGCGGGCGCCTTGCCAGAGACTCTGCTCGAGAGCGAGCTCTTCGGCTACGAGAAGGGCGCGTTCACAGGGGCGATGACGGCCAAGCCGGGCCGCTTCGAGATGGCGAACGGGGGGACGCTGTTCTTCGACGAGATCGGCGACATCACCGTGGCCACCCAAGTCAAGATGCTGCGAGTTCTGCAGGAGCGACGCTTCGAGCGGCTTGGCGGGACGCGCTCGATCGACGTCGACGTCCGGTTCGTCGCAGCAACCAACCGCGATCTGCAGCAGCTCATCGCTGACGGGGACTTTCGCGAGGACCTCTTCTACCGTTTGAATGTGGTACCGATCACGCTGCCCCCGTTGCGTCAGCGTGCGAACGACATCCCTCTGTTGGTCGCCCACTTCCTGGAGAAGTATCGGGCAGGGACCAAGACGCTGCTCCCCGACGCGATGCAGGCGTTGGTCACCTACCAGTGGCCGGGCAATATCCGGGAACTCGAGAACACCATCGAGCGCATCGTCATCCTGTCTCACGGCGACGAGATCGGCGTCGAGGACTTGCCTGCCGAGGTGCGGACGGGAGCGTGTGGGCCTGCTCGCACACCCAGTTCCATGGCGCTTCCCGAGGATGGTATCGATCTGGAGGAGTTGGAGCTTGAGCTGATCCGGCAGGCGCTCGAGCGTACCGGCGGAAGCGTACCCAAAGCCGCGAAACTGGTCGGCCTGACGACAAAGACGCTCGAGGCAAGAATGCAGCGTTTGGGGCTGTAGACGCTGGCATATCAATTGCACTTTGGGGTCAATCAGGATCGATCTCAGAGGTGCCAGGTGTCCCGAACGAAGATGATACGACTTGCCAGTGCCGCAACAGGCACGATCGTCGTGCTGGGTACACTCTCGAGCACCGTTCTCCTGGTCGCGGGTTCTGGCGGCGTCACCGGTGCCGAAACACCGCCCGTGGCGTGGTTCGTCCCCGTGCTGGTGGCAGCCGGAATCGCTTGCCTGATGTGGGCGATACTGTCCACACGGCGCTCGGACCCTGACGCCGACATCGGGTTGGGCGTCAACTCCTGCTGCACGAAGTGCGGGGGCACGATTCACAGCGACTGGCGCCTGTGCCCGCACTGCGGCGAACGCTTCCCGGGAGCCGGCTCCCGCAAGTCGTCTCGCTGACGCCCGACCTCCGCGCGAGGTAGCATGCAAGGGATACGTCATCTCGGACTGCGCGGCGAGGTTCGATGATGAGCCATGTCACCGAGATTCAAAGGGGAGCACGATGGCGCAGATCACGGAGCGGTTGTCCACGACCGGTATGCACTGCAGTTCCTGCTCGATGCTGGTGGACATGACTTTGGGCGATCTTGAGGGTGTTGAGTCCTCGAAGACCGATCACGCGACCGGTGAGACGATCGTGACCTTCGACGACGCGGTCGTTTCTCTCGATGACGTGATCGGCGCTATTCGCAGCGCAGGGTACGAGGCCGAGCTGAAGAGCTAGCGCTATCGTTTGCGTGGCAATACCCCATGGGGTATGCTGACCGAGCAACGCTATCGGTCTTTGCCCGCCAGCCTCTCCCAGGGAGCGTCATGCCGGATCTTTTCGCCATAGGTGTCGCCTTCGCCGCGGGCATCCTCTCGTTTCTGTCGCCGTGCGTGTTGCCGCTCATTCCGGCCTACCTTTCGTTCATGACCGGGTTGACCGCGGCCGAACTCTCCGACAGCCAGCGGAGCACGGCGAGAGTGCTGGCACCGGCCCTCCTGTTCGTCGCGGGCTTCTCGGTGATCTTCGTGGCGCTTGGGGCGAGCGCATCCGTGCTCGGTGAGTTTCTCTCGCAGTACCGCTCGGTCATCGAGAGGGTTGCCGGCCTCGCGGTCATCGGCTTCGGTGTGTTGATGCTCGGCATCATCAAGGTGCCGTGGCTCTACGGCGAAGCACGGGTCGACATGGACCGGTCCCGGAGCTTTGGTAGAGGTGCCGCATTCGTCATGGGGATGGCGTTCGCGGCTGGCTGGACCCCCTGCGTTGGACCGATTCTGGGATCCATACTCGCCCTCGCCGCGTCCACCGGAAGCGTGGGGCAGGGCGTTGTGCTCTTGCTGGCGTACTCGCTTGGTCTCGGTGTGCCCTTCATACTCGTCGCGGTGCTGTTTGGACGGGTCACCGGTCTCATGCGCTGGCTGGGCAGACACTCGCTGACGATCAATAGGGTAGCGGGCGTACTCCTGATCATTGTCGGCATCCTTATTCTCACAGGACGTCTGGGAGTGCTTGCCACGTGGCTCACCCAGATGCTGCCCGCGGTCGAGGTTGACCTGCCCGGCATACAGGTCGCAGTAGGCTCGGACTGCGTCGTGCTGTGACCCCGCAGGGGCATGCAGTACGATTGACGGGCTCGGCCTGCGCCTAGCGCGCGACGACATAGGGAGAGAAGTGGCTGTCGACCGGCGCACATCAGGGGGCCTCTCGGCGAGAATCGTGCGCCTGACCTTGATCGTCGGGGTCGCCACGGTCGTGGTTTCGGCCGCTGTCGCGATCGTGAGCACATCGCGACTCTCCGCGGAGAAGTCCGACACCCGGGGTCTTCTTGGTGTGCAGCGCGTCGAGGACGGGATCGATTCGGACCTGCGGGCAAGCCGGACCACGGTCGAGGGCGTCTCTGAGCTCGTCGCCGCCACCAAGATGACCGACGATGCGCGCCGCAGTCTCCAAGCGGCGCTCGCTGACGGAGCCGAACTGTTCGATGACGCCTACGTCGCCGAGAGTGGCAACGGGCTGGTGATCGCCTCAATGCCCGGCGGAGCGCGGCTATCCAGCGTTCGTCGCCTTCCCGTGTTCAAGGAGGTCAAGGAGGGTCGTGGCGGCTTCTTCAGCTATGCGGAGAGCCTGGAAAGCGATCGGGAGCTGTGGTTCGCTCGCACCACCACGACTGCTTCGGGTCGACCGGTCGTCGTGCTCGCCTCGGTGAACCTGACGTTTGTCGACGATCTGCTCAAGCGACTCGCCGATGCGGTGCCGGGCCGAGTGGTCATGATCATGGACGGGCAGAGCGTGGTGGGTGCTGGTGACCCTGCCAAGCCGTTGGCGCCGTCCGCACTGAGATGGATCGCCGAGACACCGACGTCGGGCAAGGCGACCGCTCAGTCCCCTGATGGAACCCCTCTCGAAGGGCGCTACGACGACATTCAGAGTGTCGAGGGCGTCACGTGGCGCATCGTCGTACTCGAATCCGCGGACGCGATCTTCAGAGATACGCTGAGCGCGGTTGCCCCCTACCTCGCCGTACTCACTTTTGGCGGGCTTGTCGCGGTCGTCTCTGCGTGGGGTATCTCGCAACGACTGGTGCGACCGCTCAAGGAACTCGAGCGAACCGCGAGACAGGCAGCCGCCGGCTCCTACGTCCGCCCGCTGTCTGTCGACCAGGATGACGAGATAGGCAGGGTGGCGGAGGCCTTCAACGCGGTGGCGTTGAGGCTCAACGCGTTGCACGATCTGTCGCAGCTCCTTGCGAGTGCATCCCAGCTCGACCAGGTCTTGGACGGCATCCTGTCCGCTGTGGGCCACATCGTTGGTCCGGGCGCGGCGGCCATATACCTACTGGATGACTCTAGGGGCGTACTCCGTCCGGTGAGGACGCGCGGAATCGATCTGGCCGACGCGCAGTCGGTCGACCTATCTGCGGGCGGATGGCTCGCCACGGCGCTCGAGAGTCCGGGGCCGACCGACCTCGAGGCGGACCCGGAAACGATCGCCGACGCGATTCCGGGCCTTGCCGGGGTGCACGCCGCAGTGCTGGCCGCTCCTCTTGTGGCGGGTTCGCACCCGCTTGGCATGGTCATTGTGCTTCGGGACGGCGCACGGCCCGTCAGCGATGCCGAGCGCGAGATGGTGCGAACCTTCTCCGCGCAGGCTGCGGTGGCGGTGAACACGTCGCGCCTGTTCAGGGAAGAGAGCGAGTCAAGGCAGATTGCCGAGGCCCTGCGGGCGGTTGCAGAGGAGCTGGTGAGACCGGAGTCGCTCGAAGAGGCACTGCGCAACGTCGAGACCATCGCCCGAGCGGTACTCGGTGCGGTGGTCGTGAGAATCGTCGCCTCGAACCGAGCCGTCCTTGGCTTGCCGGCCGAGTCGGACTCCCCAGACGACAGTGAACTCCTCGGCATCGGACTCCACGCTCTCAGCCTGGGCTCCGGGCTGGCGATCTCGGTACCGTTCGGTGACGACCGAGCGGTCGATAGGGTGCTGCGAGAGTACGACGCTGTGGAGTTGCTCGCCGTCCCCATCGGACTTGACTCCGAGCACGGCGCGGTGATGGTGGTGGCGCTTCCAGAAGCCGACAGAGGCCAAGAGGCACTCCTGGTCGCCCAAGCGCTGGGCGACGAGATATCCCTTGCGCTGGACAACGCCTTCTTCTACGAGCAGGCGGTCACCCGAGCCGACAACTTGGAGACCATCTTCCGAATCAGTCAGGCCGTGGGTTCGTCGCTACAGGTCAAGGTGGTCCTCAACCGCGTACTCGACGTGGTTCAAAGGATTCTCTCGGCCGATGCGGTGGCGCTTCTCTTGTACGATCCTCGCAAGCGCTCGTTGACCACGGCAATGGCTCGAGGCCTGGTGCCGCCCGACGTGCTTCACTTGGAGCTTGAGCCCGGAAGTGACGTGCCTGGGCGAGTGTTCTCATCGGGCGAACCTGTTGCGATCAGGGATCTGCACGCGGGGATGGACGGACTGGCCGGCGCGGCGGCGCGCGGCGACATAGGGTCGTTGCTGGCCGTGCCGATGCTTGCCCGCGGGCGGTCGATCGGCGTGCTGATGGTCTTCTCTACCCAGCGTGGCGCATTCCCGGAGGAGGACCTCAACGTCTTGCGCACGTTCGCGTCCCAGGCCGCACTCGCCTTGGACACTGCCCGGCTCTACAGTCGAGAGCATCAGGTGGCGACCGTACTCCAACAGTCGATTCTGCCCGATGCGCTGCCCGACTTCCCTGAGTTGGCGGCGGCCAGCGTGTACGCACCGGCCGGTGAGGACGCCGAGATCGGTGGGGACTACTATGACCTTTTCCGCGTTCAAGACGGGTCCATATGGTTCGTCATCGCTGATGTGGCCGGCAAGGGCGTGGAGGCGGCGACGAAGACCTCGATGATCAAGTACGCTATCCGCTCGTTCGCAGCTGCGGGTCTGGGCCCGGGCCAGGTGCTCGGCGAAGTGAACCAGATGGCCACGGAGGCAGGCGATCCCAGCGAGATCGTGACGGTTTGGGCTGGCCGCTACGTCCCCGAGAGCGGGACGCTGCAGTGGGCGAATGGCGGCCATCCGCCGGGGCTTCTCAAGCGGGCTGATGGCAAGTTCGAGCCTTTGGGGACGACCGGACCTCTGCTGGGGGCCATCGCCAGAGTGCTCTACGAAGAAGAATCGGTCGACATGCACCCGGGCGATGAGGTTCTTCTCTACACCGATGGAGTCACGGAAGCCCGACAAGGGAATGTATTCTTCGGCGAGGAGCGGGTCGTGGAGTCGTTTGGGCGCAGTTCCGATGTGTTGGATGCTGCACGGGACCTGCTCGATTCGGTTCGCACGTTCGTTCAAGGTGAGTTGAGAGACGATATCGCGGTGCTGGTGGTTGGCGTTCGCCCGGGTCGGGGTGAGTGAGATAGCGAACAAAGCAGAGTTTGGCAAACACATGACACCCTTCGACATGACACACGAGCTTGGGCCGCGAGCGTGCGTCGTCCGGCTCTTCGGCGATCTCGACATGGCTGTCGTTCCCGAGCTGAGAAACCGCCTTGAGGATTCGTTCGAAACAGGGTGCTGCAACGTCGTGCTCGACATGACGGGGGTCGTCTACGCCGACAGTTCGGCTCTGGGACTGCTGGTGTGGCTGGACCACCGGCTTCGGCCACTCGAAGGACGGCTCGTGATAGCCGGCGCCTCGGGCGACGTCTCGCGCATTCTGGAGCTTTCTGGTCTGGTGTCTGTCGCTGCGACGATAGCCATGTCCGGTACGGTCACCTCGGCCTTGGAGGGTCTCGAACTCTCGGATGTTCCGAGCGAACCTCTGTGGAACCGCGAGATCGCGGTTCCGGTGGACGTGAACTCGCTAGCCGGCGTGCGCGAAGAGGTCTGCGAGACACTGGAGCCGCTGGGCTTTGGTGAGTCGTCACTCTTCGATATCAAGGTCGCTTTGGGCGAGGCCCTGGCAAACGCCATCCGGCACGGAGCCCCGCAAGACGGCGTGGGCGAGATCCTTGTCAGGATCATTGCGTATCCCGAGAGGATCGTTCTTGAAGTGCTCGACAATGGTCTGGGCTTCGACGGTGCGCACGCTGGCAGCGAAGACCTCTACGCTCCCGGCGGGCGCGGGATCATGTTCATGCGTGCGCTGATGGACCGGGTCGAGTACGACACTTCGCCCTCAGGGGGTACCTTGGTCCGGCTCACGAAACACCGCGCACTCGCGTGATGGCCGACCTGCACTCCGGATCAGAGGCGACTCGGTGGGTGGCCTGGTCATGCTGAGAGCCGTCTTCTTCGATGTCGGGAACACCCTGCTGTACGCATACCCCAGCGTTCCCGAGGTGGTAAGGCAGGTGCTCGCCGAAGAGGGACACGTTCGCGACGTCTCGGCGATCGACCAGTACATGCCGATGCTCGACGAGTTCTACGAAGACCGCTACCGCGAAGACGATACGTTCTGGCGCAGTGAGGACGAGACGCTTGCCGTGTGGGTGGGGATGTACTCGCTGCTCTGCCGCCAGCTGGGAATCGAAGCGGACGCCGAATGCATAGCACGACGCGTCTACCACGAGTTCGGGTACGCGGAACGTTGGCGGGCCTACGACGACGTGCGTCCGGCTTTCGAGCGACTCCGCGCTCGGGGCTTGCGTCTCGGACTGATCTCCAACTGGGATGCCCGCCTGACAGGCCTGATGGAGGGCATGGGATTCAGTCCGCTGCTGGACGCAGTCGTCTCCTCGGCCGAGGTCGGCCTTCACAAGCCAGACCCGCGCATCTTCGAGTTGGCCTGCGCCAAGTTGGGCGTCGAGGCGGCTGACGCTGCGCATGTTGGCGATCACCAGTATGCTGACATCATCGGCGCGGAGGCGGTCGGGATGACGCCAGTGCTGATCGACAGGCATGGCGGTGAGCATCCAGGGCAGGACAGGTTCGTGCGAACGCTGGACGACCTGGAGTGTGTGCTGGGGATCGTCTGATGGGGGCGAGATGAGCTCGGCGATTCGCTGGATCACGTTCGTCGGCGCGTTGATCGCCACGTTGGCGGTCGCCTACGGCGCATACGTTCTCGCCGGGACCGCATGGGACGCGGTGGTCGACTACCGCTCACTGTACGCCGAGCAAGACGTCCCGGAGTCGCCCACAGCGCCGGCGGTGAGCCCGAGGGTGGTACTGGTGATCGTGGACGGGCTCCGCCTCGACGCCGCGCGCGAGATGCTCACGCTCAACAGGCTGGGTGACTCCGCTGCGGACTTCGTTCTCACGGCGCCACAGCCGTCACTGAGCTACCCCAACTGGACGACCATTCTGTCCGGCGCGCCTCCCTTTGTCAGCGGCGTTGTGACCAACTGGCACGAGGGGGCAGCGCCGGTTGAGACGATCCTCGACTCTGCGGACCGGACAGACGTGCCCTACGTGGTTGTTGGACCGAGCGACATCGCGACGATGTTTCCCTCGGCCGCCAAGGCCGATGGCACGTTCTTCGAAGCCTGGAGCAACGACTACCTGAGTACGAAGTACGTGGATGCCACCATCAGGCTTGTCGCCCAGCGCGACCCGCGCCTGGTGGTTCTGCATCTGCCCGACATCGACGAGGCGGGGCACGATTTTGGCGGCGCCAGCAGGCAGTATGCCGAGGCAGTCTCGAAGGTTGACGAAGACATACGCAGGCTCATCGAGAGCCTGCAGGATGGCGAGACGACCTTCGTGATCGTCGCCGACCACGGTCACATCGACACCGGTGGGCATGGAGGCTGGGAAGACTCTGTCGTTCAGGTGCGGGGCGTCTTCGGCGGTTCCGGCGTCAACCTTGTGACAGGGGAGGGTTCGCTCGAGGATGTGGCGCCTACCATTGCCGTTCTCGCGGGGATCCCGGTGCCCGGGCACTCCACGGGCGAGGCGCTCTACTCGGCGATCGCGACCTCGACGGCCAGCCCCGGAGTCAAGGCGGCCAAGGCTCAGCACGAAAGCTTCGCTGTGCTTGAGGCAGATACGATGCTGGGTCCTGACGTCGACGAGGCAACTCGCGCCGAGGTGCTCGGCCTGACACGGCAGGATCCCGAAGCTGGGCTTGCCGCTGCCGACAAGACCCGCCTGGCACAAGACCGGGCCGTACGACTCCCGTACGGTGCGGCGATGGCGGGCGCAGCTCTTCTTGTGATAGCGATCGTGGGGTTGGTGTCGTGGCGGGCTCTGGTGGCCGCGTTGGTTGGCGTGGTGGCGTACTACGCGGTGTACAACGCGCTGTTCTTCATCGTTCACGGCAACGAGTGGTCACTGTCGTCGTTCAACTCCGAGGACTTGATCCAATCGTGGATGAACCAGCGCATGATCGAAGCGGTCGTCGCCGGACTCGTGGGCGCGGCCGTCGCTGCTCTGGTCTATCCGGCGCTTCGCCAGGCCGTGAAGGGCCCGCGGGGTCAGTATCTCGCAGGTTGGCTTACGCTGGGTCCCACCACCGTGCTGGTCGTCCAGGCGACCCTCGCGCTCCAGACCGCGTGGTTCGTGTGGTGGTGGGGTGTCACTCCCGTGTGGCGACTGCCCGACCTCAAGTGGGGCTTCAAGTTCGATCTCGACTTGGTGCAGATGACTGCTCTTGGCGCTGCAGCCGTCGTCGCTCCGTTAGTGACCTATCTCGTAGGGCGGTATCATCGCAGGGTGAGGGCTGCCGAGAAGTCGGCCGCCTGATTCGAGATGCGGCCGCTCGCGCGGTTGCCTGCCCGTGAGGAGCATGCATGGC
Organism: uncultured Actinomycetes bacterium; assembly: GCA_963700665.1. Lineage (GTDB taxonomy): Bacteria > Actinomycetota > Coriobacteriia > Anaerosomatales > PHET01 > CAVPCY01. Next base: position 718,231 of record CAVOYK010000001.1, on the reverse strand, counting down.
GATCAAGGATCTTCGGGAGTTCATCGCGCTCATCGAGAGCAAGGGGCAGCTCCGGAGGGTGGCGACACCAGTAGACCCGAACCTTGAGATCGGAGAGGTCGCAGATCGGGTGAGCAAGCAGGTTGGACCGGGTCTGATATTCGAGAATCCCGTGGACCGCGACTCGGGCGACCCCTACGGTATGCCGGTCGCGATCAATCTGATGGGCAGCTACGAACGAATGGCCTGGGCTTTGGGAGTGGACGCCGAGACCGGCACGTGGCGCGATCTCGACGCCAAGGCCAAGGAGCTGATGGATCTTCTGCCCCTGGACATGCCCGCTTCGATGAAGGGCAAGTTCGACATCTTGGTCAACCTCAAGGGGCTTGCGGGCGCTGGCGCCAAGGAGGTCAAGCAGGGAAAAGCTCCCGTGCAACAGGTGGTGCTGCGTGGGGACCAGGTCGACCTGACCAAGTTGCCCGTGCTGACCACCTGGCCGGGAGACGGCGGGCCGTTCATCACCTTGCCACTCGTGGTTACCAACAGCCCAAAGGGCCGACTCAACGTGGGCATGTACCGCCTCCAGGTGTTCGACAAGAACACGACCGGTCTACACATCCACGAACACCACGACGGCGCCAAGAACCTGCGCGCGTGGCGCGAAGCGGGCGTGCAACGCGTGCCGGTATCGGTGGCGTTGGGTGCGGATCCCGTCACGATCTTCTCGGCCAGCGCACCGGTCCCGCCGATGATCGACGAGTACCTGTTCTCGGGCATCCTGCGCGGCGAGCCGGTTGAGGTCGTCAAGTGCGTCACCAACGAGCTGATGGTGCCCGCGCATGCCGAGATCGTTCTCGAGGGCTGGTGTGATCTCGACGAGACACGCTGGGAGGGCCCGTTTGGCGACCACACCGGCTACTACTCGCTCGCCGACTACTTCCCGGTCTTTCACGTCGAGACGATCACGATGCGACGTGACGCGATCTACCCCACCACCATCGTGGGCCGACCGCCCATGGAGGACTGCTACATGGCCAAGGCCACCGAGCGGATCTTCCTGCCGGTGATCAAGGCCATGATGCCCGAGGTCATCGACTACGACTTGCCCTTGGAGGGCGTCTTCCACAACTGTGCGGTCTTCCAGATCAAGAAGGAGTTCGCCGGCCAAGCGTTTCGGGTCATGAACTTCGCGTGGTCGATGGGGCAGATGATGTTCACCAAGTACGTGATAGTCGTCGATGAGGACGTGGACTGCCACGACTACTCCCAGGTCGCCTGGCGCTGTTTCAACAACGTCGATCCCAGCCGCGACGTGCTCATCTCGAAAGGTCCGCTCGACAAGCTGGACCACTCCTCGAACTTCGAGAGTTTCGGATACAAGATGGGGATCGACGCGACCCGCCCGCTCCCCGGCGAGGGTCACGAGCGCGAGTGGCCCGAAGCGCTGGAGATGGATCCCGACGTCAAAGCCCGCATAGACTCCCTGTGGGCGGAGCTTGGGCTTGAGTAGGCTCGCCGAGAAGACCCGCGTCTTCCTCGAGCTCGTCAAGTTCGAGCATTCGATATTCGCACTGCCCTACGCCTACATCGGAGCGCTGTATGGTGCGGCGGCGGTGCTCTCAGCTGAGCTCGCGAAGATCGGCGCGGCGACCTCGGACATGGTGCCGGGCAGTGAGGCCTACGAGACCGTGCTGGCCAGCGCGGTGTGGATTCGGCCTTCCGGTTGGCCCAGCGCCTCATCGTTGTTCTGGATCACGGTGGTCATGGTGGGTGCGCGCGCCTTCGCGTTCGTCGTGAATCGAGCGGTCGACAAGGAGATCGACGCTCGCAACCCCCGCACTGCCGGCCGAGCGGTCCCCGCCGGTCTCGTGAAGGCCTGGGAGCTGTGGCTCTTTGCCGGTGTGATGCTCGCGGCGTACCTCGTGGGTGTATGGCAGCTCGCGCCGCTCACGCACGTGTTGTGGCCGATTCCCTTGGTTGCGTTCCTCGTCTATCCGTACACGAAGAGGTTCACGCCTCTGTGCCACTATTGGCTCGGCTTGTGCCTGGGGTTGGCTCCGGTGGGTGGGTGGGTGGCGGTCGGTGGACGGATCGACGAGCCGGCTCCGTGGGTCTGGGGATTGGCCGTCATGCTGTGGACCGCCGGTTTCGACATCATCTACGCGACCCAAGACGTCGAATGCGACATCCGAGACGGCGTCCATTCGATGCCCGCGGACCTCGGTATCGGTCCCGCACTCGTCCAAACGCGAGTCGATCACGTCCTGACGGTGCTGCTGCTCGCGTTGGGGGGCTGGCTTGCGGGGGCCAGCTGGCCCTGGTTCTTGGGCGTCGCCGTGGCCGCCGCTCTGCTGCTCTACGAGAACGCGATCGTGTCGGCGCGAGATCTCACCAGAGTGAATGCCGCGTTCTTCACGATTAACGGTATCATCGCGGTGGTAGTGGGTGTCGGAGCGGTCGCCGACCGCCTACTCGCGTAGGAGGGGGGACTCCATGGCTCGCATCTCGGTGGTGATGACTGGTGCATCGGGGAGCGCGTACGGGATGCGCCTCACTGAGCAACTTATCTCTCTAGGTCATGAGGTCGTCTTCTGCGCGACCACGACGGGCCGGGAGGTCTGCAGCCACGAGCTTGGGTTCGACCTTCCACTAGGAAACGCGGAGGCTGCTGCGGTCGCGCTGGCCACGTTCCTCGAGCTTCCGAGTGCCGAGAGGATCCGCGTGGCCTATGCCAGCGATCTCTTCGACCCCATCGCGAGCGGTTCGCATCCGCTCGACGCGGTGATCGTAGCTCCGGCCAGCATGGGATTTTGCGCGAGCGTGGCCGCGGGCCTTGCCTCGGACCTGCCCGAGCGCGCGGCTGATGTCGCCCTCAAGGAGCGCCGTCCACTTGTGATCGTGCCTCGCGAGACGCCGTTCTCGCTGGTACACCTGCGCAACCTGACCTCGCTTGCTGAAGCCGGAGCGATCATCGTGCCTGCGAGCCCTGCGTTCTACTTCGGGCCCGAGACGATCGACGACCTCGTTTCGTTTGTCGTTGGCAAGGTACTGGACGTGCTCGGAGTCGAGCACGTTCTGTTCAAACGTTGGGGGAGCGAATGACTTCACCGGGAGACAGCGGCTCGGAAGCGGCACAACTGGATCAGCGCACGGGCGCGCGACTCGTGGGTTGGACGAGGTTCGTGGCCCTGGTTCCCACGTTTGGCATGCTCGTCGGCGCCATTCTCGTCATCTTCGCTGGTGCGATCAAGACCGGGATCCTGGCTCTGGACTTCGTGAGGAATCCGTCCGACACGAAGGCGGTTCTCGTTGGTGCGGTGGAGGTCGCAGACACCTTCCTACTCGGCATCGTGATCTACATCATCGCTCTTGGGATCTTCAGCCTCTTCATCGAGGACCGCGTACCTTTGCCGAAATGGCTGGAGTTCCACACCCTTGAGGATCTCAAGGAGAAGCTCGTGGGAGTGGTGGTGGTCGTACTCGTGGTGCACTTCCTTGGCCGAGTGATCGAGGCGGGCACGGAGAAGTACATGGCCACTATGTATCTGGGCCTGGGCATCGCCGCGGTGGTGGGTGCGGTGGGCTACTTCGTCGCCAGCGCATTGAAGCCCCACGAGTGAGTAGCTGGGGATACGTGGACTTGCACAAGTCGAAACGAGTGAGAGAGGGGAGCCGCCATGCCCGATGAGAACAGCGGTAGCGTTCCGGATCCGCAGGAGTCGTCCTCGACCGCCGAGGAGATACCAGTGGACTCGCAAGCGGTTGTGGAAGCCGAACCAGTGATGCCCGCAGAAGGGGCGGCTCCTGCCGCCGAGCCGGTGTCCGAGGCTGACGTCGTTGTCGCCGAAGCCACGGTCTCTGAGCCGCCGATGGGTGCCGTGGTAGCGGCGAGCCCTGTGCCCCCGGAGGGGGTCGCTGCACACGAGGCCGCCCCATCGGCAGCGGCCGCGCCCCCGCCGCCCCCGCCCGCGGCCTACGCTCCTCCGCCCCCACCGGCGGCCTACGCACCTCCGCCTGCAGCGCCTGCGATCTCCGAAACCAAGAGCAAGGTGGCCGCGGGGGTGCTGGGCATCCTGCTCGGCTCGTTTGGGATCCACAAGTTCTATCTCGGCTACAACAAAGAGGGCATCATCATGCTGCTTGTGACGGTGCTGTCCTTCGGCTTCCTTGCGTGGGTCACCAGTATCGTCGGCCTTGTCGAAGGCATCATCTACCTCACCAAGACGGACGAGGAGTTCAACGCGACCTACGTTGTCGGGCGAAAGCCGTGGTTCTAGAGCGGTGCCTTGTGGTCACAAGAAGCTATCAACCTGTACTTGACGTTGAACTGTGAGCTAGCGCACACTACACCTGTAGGGTCAGTCGCAGACGCACCACCAGTCGTAGCATCAGTCGTAGTAGAAGGGGTAGCCATGACCCTGTCCCAGGCGCGCAAGCGCTTCCCGCATGTGCCCGCTGAGATCGTCAAGTGGGCCGTCGAGAACATCCGCGACCCTCGCGATCTCGAACGCGGCCTCAACAGGCTCGAGCAGTCCAAGCTGGTGCAGCTCAAGTACTCCGCGTAGGGCGAGCACCAGTGCGAACGTCAGGTGGCCCTGCGCGGCAGTGCGAGTCTGGCGAATCTCCGACGCTGACGGCGTGACTCGATGGCCCGCTCGTAGTGGTGCTCGAGCCGCTCGGTCTCGTGCTCGATCGAGAAGCACTGGGCGCGGTCCTTCGCCGCGGACGAGAACGCTGCGAGCCGCTGCTCGTCGCCGAGAAGATCGTCGAACGCGCGGGCGAGTGCCTCCGGTATCGCCGGGGTGATCAGCCCGGTTCGTCCGTTCACAACGAAGTCTTCGACGGCGTGGTCCTCGACCGCGACGACCGGTAGCCCTGCAGCCATGGCCTCGCCGATCACAAGTCCCTGAGTCTCGGTGGTCGAAGCGAAAGCGAACGCGTCAGCCGCATGGTAGGCGGCCACAGAGTCGGGCCCCTTGAGGTAGCCCAGGAACGAGACTCTCTTCTTGAGGCCGAGCTCTTCGACCAAAGCCTCGAGTTCTGCTCGCTGAGGACCGTCTCCGCCGATCAGGAGTCGGACGTTGGGTAGACGCGAGTGCCACAGCGCGCGCAGGAGCAGCTCGACGTTCTTTTCGCGGCCGAGTCGGCCCATGAACAGCAGCGTCTTCTCGCCTGGTCGGACTCCTGCGGTATGTCGAAGCGCATCGACACGGGCGGTGTCGACGACGCCATACCTCTCAACATCAACACCCGTTGCGATGACGTCGATCGGCACCTTCACTCCCCAGTCCCTGAGGTAGTGTTCGACCTTGGTTGAAGGGGCCACGATGGACGTGCAGCGCTGGCAGAAGTCGCGCGACAGGCGCTCGGCGAGCTTCTTGGTCAGCCGGGTCTCCCAGACGTAGTGCACGTACTCCGGGTACAGCGTGTGATAGGTGTGGACGTACGGTATGCGGTGACGTCGCGCGACCGAGAGGCCGAACATCCCGATGCTGAACGGATCGTGCGAGTGCACGACTTCGAGGTTGAGGTCGTCAAGCACACGCAGCGCCTCGATCGAGACCGGAGAGGCGAGGCGCATCTCGGGCTGGAAGGCGAAGGGGACCGAGCGAAAACGAACGACACTCTCGTCATCGTCGTCTCTGTCGGGTCCGGGGGCGAACACGTAGACTTCATGACCCCTGCGCTGCAACTCGTCCTTGAACAGGCATATCGAGGTGACCACGCCGTTGATCTGCGGCGTGTATGTATCGGTGAAGAACCCGATTCGCATGCTACGGCATCCTCCCTCGTTGACGGCGTGGTCACGGACAATGACGACCGCTCGAAAGTGTACCAGTGCACTGAGGGCGACTCGTCCGGGAGTATTCCCGAGCGGCAAAACGGCCGGCTGGATTCCCAGCCGGCCGCACAATCTCATGGAGGCGACGCCCGGATTCGAACCGGGGATAAAGGCTTTGCAGGCCTCTGCCTTACCACTTGGCCACGTCGCCATATTGGGGCGCCCACACGGGCGCCTGTCAACGCAACGAAGGTCGGCCTTCTTGGGGCCTACGGGCCTGAGGGCCGACCTTCGATGGGGGTCGATGGAGCGGACGACCGGATTCGAACCGGCGACCCCAACCTTGGCAAGGTTGTGCTCTACCAACTGAGCCACGTCCGCGCGCAGAGGCTAGTCTAGCGATTGGGTTTGAGGCACGCAAGAACCAATCTGCGCTGCTGCGAGCCATCGCGTGCGTTTTGGGTCTTGGCAGAGGCCCGTGCTTTGCTACACTATCGTTCGCTGCCTTCACGGGTGGCCTGAGATCCGATGGGCGCTTAGCTCAGGGGGAGAGCACTTCCTTGACGCGGAAGGGGTCAGAGGTTCAAATCCTCTAGCGCCCACCAACAACTGAAGGAGGCCTCGGCACACCTGCCGGGGCCTCCTTGCGATGTGAGCTCACCACCAGCTCGGGAACATAGTGTCTGACGGTTGACTCTTCCCATCTTGAGAGGGGCATACGTGAGCGAGTACATCGAGATTCCCGGAGTCGGCGACATGCGAAGCGGGGAGCTTCGACAGGCCGACGTAGACGGGCACGAGCTTCTGGTCGCGAGAGACGGAGACCGATTCTACGTGGCGGACAACCGCTGTCCGCACCTTGGCGGCAGGCTGTCCAAAGGCGCTCTCGACGGAACAATCGTGACATGCCATCTACACCACTCTCAGTTCGACCTGAGCGATGGCCGAGTAGTACGGTGGACCGACTGGAGTGGAGCCGTGCTGACGATCGCCGAGCTCGCGCGGCACCCCAGGCCCTTGCGCATCTACGAGGTCAAGGTCGAGGGGGACGCGGTGTTCGTGGGACCGGAGATTCCCCCAGTGGTGGAGGGCGCGGAGACGTACTAGCGCGGTGCTACCCGGTCACGGTGACGCGGGCCTCGGGATCGAGCGGGTTCGTTCGCACAGCGAGCGAGAACAGGTAGGGGTAGTTGGACTGCAGGTGTTCGAGGTACTCGATCCAGATCTCGCCCAGCAGCAGATAGGCGCGCTTGATGTCACCGGCAAGATGGGCGGCGTCAGAGCGCGGCAGGTCGGTCAGATGGTCGCGAGCCTCGAGTTCCTCAGCGACATGGGTGATGGCCCACAGCAGATCGCTGAAGGTTTCGTGCTCCAGCAGGCTCTGATTGCCCAGAAGACCCAAGAGATAGGACTTCTTGGCGGACAGAAGGTGCCGGAGTTCGCCAAGATCGCACGAAGACAACTCGATGGTGGCGTCGTGCACATGGAAGGCCTGGCGCGCGCGTCCATAGTCGGCGGGCTTCCAGCCCATCTCTGGCACGAGCTCTGCGCGTACCTCGGGCAGGCTACTGTCGGCTAGCGCGAGTCTGCCAAGCAGCGCAGTGCCCGCCTCCGAGAAGAACGCTCCGATCACCATGTTGAGCTTCTGGCGCATCTCCTCGCGCTCGCGCTGCTGTGCGACGCGGTCGATGAAGACCGTCACCAGCAGGACCTGCAGAAAGAGAAACGCGATATCTCCAACGAGGAATCGCAACATCTCGCTATGGGCTGCATCGCCTGGGAAGAAGACCCAGCGCACGACGTAGAACGTGGCCGTGAGTACCAGTAGGAGACCGGCCAACTGCATCTGCCATCTTTGCACCCGCATGCCGAGTAGTCCTCTCCTCAGGGGTACATACGCCAACAAAGGATACCGTCTCGTTCACTCTTGGGAGGCATCATGGTACTTCGGAGACGTCTGATTGCAGTCGTGGCGCTGGCGCTCTCACTCGTCCTAGCGCTCGCCGTCGCGGGCTGCGCGTCCACGACCGAGCCCGCGCCAGAGCCCCAGTCCGGCACCAGCACGCAGTCCGGCTCGGATGGACAGGCCCTTGTTGAGCAGAAGTGCACGATGTGCCACCCGATCGACCAGGTGAACGCTGCTATCTACGACCAAGCACAGTGGGAAGCGACCGTGGGGCGGATGGAGACGAACGGCCTTGTGGTCACGCCCGAAGAGAAGCAGGCCATCATCGACTACCTCGTCGAGAGGGATGCGTCGCGCTAGTTCTCGGCGAACGGCGATCCCTGTGGGACCAAGAGCGTGGCGGCTCGAGGGAGCGATCGCGCACACAACGGGGTGAGTTCGTCGAGCACCTCTCCGTCATATTGCACCCTGAGCGGGGGCTTGGCGCGCACTTCAACACTGGCCGCCCGGTAGACATCAAGACCAGAACCTCGCTCCTCATACTCGGCCAAGCGGTCTATCATCGCCGCGAACACCGCGGGCAGGAGACCGGCGGCGTGTTTGGCGCGTACGACCACGACGTCGAGCATCCCGTCGCGGGGGTCCCAGCGATGCGTGATCGCAAGGTCGAACTGGATTCTTCCGAAGTTGACCAGGAGAACCGCTATTCCGTCGGTCGCGATGGTTTCACCGTCGAGAGCGAGTTCGAAGTCGGAGATGGTCGGTGCTATGTTGCCGACCGCCGCCATCAGGTATGCCGCCGCACCGAACGTCGACTTCAGGGGCGCTGCCGTCTCCATGATCGCGGCGTCGTAGCCGGCGCCGGCCATCACTGTGAATCCGGACGTGTGAGCGAGGCCCGCGCTGTCGGTGTGGTCGAGTTCGCCAAGATCGAAGGACACGGGGGTCCCGTCGAGGGTGATTCGAGCCAGAGCGGGAGCGTCGAGCGGCAGGCCGAGGTTCAAGGCCAGCAAGTTGGCGGTGCCCGCGGGATACACCAGTACAGGGACTCCGGTGCCGCGGGTCGCGTAGCAGACCGCCGAGACGGTTCCATCGCCGCCGGCCGCAACGACCCGATCGAACGCGGTTGCATCGGACAACAGTTCCTCGACTCGCTGCGTCCGCGACACGAAACGCATCACCACTTCGACGCCCTGCACTCCGAGCGCGCGAGCGAAGTCGTAGAGGCCGGCATCACTGCCACCCGAGTGCGCATTGACTATGACAAGAACCCTCACAGTGCTCCGATCTCTCGGCACGACGCCTCGCCACAGCTGCTCGGGTCGTCTACCCTTCCTGAAGGGGCAGATACCCGAGCGGGCTCAAACCACACTCACGGGAGAAGAACTCAGTGTACGTCACCGAAGCCGAGGAATTGAAAGCGCTCGTTGCCCGCCTGAGGCAAGCGCCGGTGGTGGGTATTGACACCGAGTTCATGAGGGAGCGCACGTACTACGCGCGGCTGTGCCTGATACAGCTGGCGACCGATGACATCCAGGCGATCGTCGATCCACTGAGCATCGAGGATCTCTCTCCGCTGTGCGATCTGTTCGCAGATCAGGCGGTCACCAAGGTCCTCCATGCCGGAAGCCAAGACCTCGAGATCTTCTACCGCGTGTGCGGCCATGCCACTGCGCCGGTGTTCGACACGCAGGTGGCCGCCACGCTGGCTGGCTTCCCACAACAGACCGGGTACGGTGCACTTGTCCAAGAGATCTTCGGCGTCAAACTGGACAAGGGCGATTCGTACACCGACTGGGCCAAGAGACCGCTGTCCGACACACAAGTGGAGTACGCCCTCAACGACGTTCGATATCTTCCTGAGATGTACCGGCGACTGATCGCCAAGCTTGAGGATGGAGGCCGAGTAGAGTGGCTGGCGGCCGACTTCGAGCGGCTCGCAGATTCTACGACGTATGAGATCGTCCCCGAAGAGCAGTGGCGCCGCGTCAAGCGCATCTCGTCTCTGAATCGTCGGCAGCTTGCGGTCGCTCGGGAAGTCGCGGCATGGCGGGAGACGCAGGCGATGCGTCGCGATGTCCCGAAGCGATGGGTGGTGGGTGACGAGAGCATCGTAGAGATCGCTCGACGCATGCCTAAGTCGCCGCAGGAACTGAGAGACATCCGGGGCGTTGGGGACAAGGTGGGGAAGGGCGCTGTCTCCGGCCTGCTCGCTGCGGTCGCACGGGGCGTGTCCGCTTCTGATGACGATCTTCCGTCACTTGCCAAGCGCCGACGTCTTTCCGGTGACGTGGACGGCGCGGTCGACCTCATGGTTGCCCTGGTCCGTCTGCGGGCGAGAGAGCATGGGGTCGCCATGCCGCTTCTGGCGTCGCGTGACGATCTTGAGAGACTCGCCGGGGGCGATCGAGAGGGTCATCCATTGCTGGAGGGCTGGCGCAAAGCGATGGTGGGAAGCGAGTTGGTTGAGCTTCTCGACGGGAGCCTCACATTGAGCCTTGTGGAAGGGCACGTGAAAGTCGTGAAGATTTCGCACAGTCGGGAGTGAGCGGCCGTGCTCGGTTCGCGAGTTGCTTCTCTGGTGCGCCAAGGGCGCCTGCGCCACGGATAGGGAGGTCGTGCGTTGTACTTCGATCCGCAGTACTGGGTGATCATGATCGTGGCTCTTGTTCTGGGGTTCGCGACCCAAGGCTACGTGAATCGTGCGTATCGGCGATGGAGTCAGGTTCCTTTGGCCACGGGCCGAACGGGAGCCGAGGTTGCGCGCGCCATGTTGGACTCAGAGGGGCTGCATTCCGTCGGCATCGAGGTCGTGCCGGGCAATCTGAGCGATCACTACGACCCGAAGGCGAACGTCTTGCGGTTGTCTGAGGGCGTCTACTCTGACTCCTCTGTTGCCGCCGCAGGCGTCGCCGCGCACGAGGCGGGTCACGCCGTCCAGCACGCCCGGGGCTTCATCGCGGCGAGAATCAGGATGGCGTTGGTGCCCGCAGCGAGCATCGGCTCTCAGGGCGCGTGGGTTCTTATCATGCTCGGCTTGGTGCTGGGCGTGACGGGCCTGGCGTGGCTTGGAGTCATCGCGTTCGCTCTCGCGGTCCTGTTCCAGGTTGTGACTCTGCCCGTGGAGTTCGACGCTTCACGTCGGGCTCTTGCGGCATTGTCGACGACCGGAATGCTGCCCGAGAACCAGGTCGCTGGCGCGAGGAACGTCCTGACGGCCGCCGCGCTCACATACATCGCTGCGGCGTTGATCTCGGTCATGCAGCTGTTCTACTGGATCGGGGCAGTCGGCCGGCGCAGCTAGTCGGGAACGGCCAAGCGTATCCGGGCTCTGCGACTAGTCGTCCGCCGTGGGCTGCCGACCTTCACTGTCGTATCTGGCTGCTAGAATTGCCGGTGTGTCACAGATGGGGGGCTCGTGACCGAACAACGCGCACTCTCCGTCACCGAGGCGATGACCATCGCGAAGCAGACGCTCGAGACCGTCCGCCTGCGAGTCGTCGGCGAAGTGTCGGAGTTCAACGACAAGCCTGGCTACAAGGCCGCCTACTTCACCGTGTGCGACGGCAGCGCGTCGCTGCCATGTCTGATGTGGCGCGACCAGTATCTGGCCAGCGGCATAGCGCTTCGCTGCGGGATGCTCGTCGAGCTCACCGGTCAGTTCTCAGCGTACGTGGCCAAGGGACGTCTGCAGTTCACCGTTCGCGCACTCACGCTCGCGGGCGAGGGGCGGCTGCGCCTGGAGGTCGCGGAGCTCGCGCGTAGGCTCGAGGCTGAGGGGTTGATGCGACCTGAGCGCAAACGCCCGCTGCCTCGCTATCCGCAGCGGATCGCGGTGGTTACCTCACCACGCGGCAAGGCGATCCACGATGTCGTGCGGACGCTTCGGCGCCGGTATCCCCTGGCTGAGCTGCTCGTTGCAGGCGTGCAGGTGGAGGGAGAGGGCGCCCCGGCTGCGCTTGTCGAGGGCCTCAGGGCCGCCGAGGCCGCCGAGGCAGACGTGACCCTACTCGTTCGTGGTGGCGGATCCTACGAGGACCTGATGCCCTTCAACGCCGAGGTGGTCGCTCGTGCGATCGCTGACTCGAGAGTACCGGTCGTTACCGGTGTTGGGCACGAGCCCGACACGTCGATCGCCGACATGGTTGCAGACGTGCGCGCATCGACCCCGACCGCTGCTGCAGAAGCGGTGGCCCCGTCTGTCACCGAGCTCCAGTCGACGCTCGCGAGGGAGCAACGGGTCTTGTCGGCCGCACTGGAGCATCGGCTACGCTACGCTGCCCAGCGGGTAGGGAGACTGGCCGATCGGCCACTGTTCGTCGAGCCGGGGACGGTTCTTGGGCCGGCATGGCAAGCACTCGATATCGCGCGTGTTCGGCTGGACCGGGCACTTCCGGAGCGGCTCGCGCGCGATGCAGCCCGCGTCGCCCATGCGCGGTCGCTGCTGAGAAGCGCGGGGTCGCGACTGACCGACAAGCCGGCGGCCCGGGTCGGCCTGGAGGCGGCACGTCTTGAAGATCTCTCGCCGCTCGCCATCCTGGCTCGCGGGTACTCCGCGGCTTTCGAGACCGATGGTCGCACTGTTCTTCGGAGCGTGACCCAAGTGTCACCGGGCGACAGAATGATCGTGCGTATGTCTGACGGCCGAGTGGGATGTACTGTTACCGACACCGAGACGGAGGCCTAGATGCCCGTTGAAGACAGACTCTCACCCGATGCTTTGCCCTTCGGGGAAGCACTCGCCGAGCTTGAGGCGATCGTCGGCCAGCTGGAGGGCGGTCAACTCGAGCTAGAGGACAGCTTGGAGAGGTACGAGCGCGGAGTCGCGTTGCTCAGAGCGCTTCAGACCCGGCTCACCGAGGCGCAGCACAAGGTGACTGTGCTCATGGGGGAACTTGAGGCTGACGCGGAGGCTCCGGGATCAGGAGACGAAGATGAGTGAGTGTATCTTCTGCAAGATCGTTGCTGGCGACATTCCCGCCGCGATCGTCTACCAGGATGACGATGTCGTTGCGTTCGACGACATCTCCCCCCAAGCCCCCGTGCACACGCTGGTGATACCCCGTGCCCACCACAGGGACATGGGCGACGGCGTGGGCGGCGAGATCATGGCCGCGGTCTTCTCGGCGGTGCCTCGCGTGGCCGCGATGAAGGGTGTTGCTGAGAGCGGCTACCGAGTGATCGTGAACAACGGTCGGGACGCCAACCAGCTTGTCGACCACCTGCACGTCCACGTGATCGGCGGCCGTTCGATGGCGCACGGCATGGTGACATTCGACGAATGAGCGACACTGGTCGGGTTCCCGTCACGTTCGAGCCCTCAGGGGCGGTTGCGTGGGTCGAGCCGGGGCAGACCGTGCTCGCGGCGGGTCGCGCCGCGGGAGTGAACATCTCGGCGCCGTGTGGCGGACGAGGTGTGTGCGGCCAGTGCGGGGTGCGTGTACTCGCTGGTGAGCTCGCGGCTCCTACCGCTGACGAGAAGGCCGCCCTGAAGAGGACTCCGGCCGAGATTCGCCTTGCATGCAGGGCCACGATAGTCGGTCCCGTGACGCTTCGCCCGATCGTTGTGAACTCCACGGTGGCTCGCGGTGGTGAGGCTCTCGGTGGCGATGCGCCCGTGGTCGTAGGAGTCGACCTCGGAACGACGACGGTGTCGGCTGCGGTGCTGGAGGAGTCGACCGGCCGGCAGGTCGGGTTCGCGGTGGTGCTGAATCGTCAGCAGGGCTACGGGGCGGACGTCTTGAGCCGGGTCAGCGCGGCGATGGAGGGGCAGGCCGGGGAGCTTCGCCGGCTTGCCGAGGAGTCGATTCTCGACGCGATCGACTCGGCTGCTCCGCGCTCTCGGGAGCGAGTGGCGCGTGTGGTCATCGCGGCGAATGTGGCGATGGCCGCTCTGCTCTGCGGGGCCGACGTCTCGTCGCTGGCGAGTCACCCCTTCTCTCCGCCCATCGGCTCCGAAGTGCTCCCCGAGGACTCGCGGCTCCACACCGCGCTTTCCTCGGCGTCTTGGAGTCTGGTGCCACCCATCGCCGGGTTCGTCGGCGGCGACGTTGTGGCGGGTCTTCTCTCGCTTGGCGAGATAGGCGCCAAGGGGGGATGCCTCCTTGTAGATATCGGGACGAACGCTGAGGTCGCGCTCGTCCGTGAGGACCGCATGTGGGTCTCGTCCGCAGCGGCGGGACCGGCCTTCGAGGGCGGGGGTATCTCATGTGGCGGTCCTGCTGCTGCCGAGTCGGTGGTGGAGGTATCCGTGGAGCAGGATGGCGAGGTCGTCCTTCGCACGCTGGGCGATGCGCCAGCCACGTGGTTCTCGGGGGCGGGCCTCGTGTCTGCGGTATCCGCCCTTCGCAAGGCAGGGCACCTTGAACAGGACGGGCGCCTCTTGGCCTCGGGCCCGCTCGGTGACAGATTCAGCACCGACTCAGCCGGGGTACTGGGTGTCGCGCTCGGAGATCCCGGCGGATGCCTGTCCGTGACCCAGCACGACGTGCGCGCGTTTCAGCTGGCCAAAGCGGCAGTCCAAGTGGCCGTCGCCACGGTCTTGAAGCGAGCCGGGACCCGGGCCTCAAAGCTCGAAGCTCTCTACGTGTCGGGAGCCTTCGGCGCGGCGCTCTCACCCGACGATCTCGTGGATCTCGGAATCGTACCGAAACAAGCGAGGACGGCAGTCAAGCAGGCTGGAAACACCTCGCTGCGTGGGGCAGCGGCGATCGCGATGGAACCCGGGTTGATGGAGCGGGCGAAGCGAATCTCGCACAGCGCCCAACTGGTCGACCTCGCCGCCGATGCGGAGTTCGCGTCGAACCTGATCGACGCGGTGTCCCTGCGGCCGTTCTCGGCCTGAGTTCGCTCCCTGGGAAGCCGAAAACCCCGGCCTTCGGGCCGGGGTTTTCTCAATCCTTCCCTGCTCATACCCCTGAGTCTCTGCTGGGCGTCGGTCTGCCTGGTGACCGTGTTCTCACACGATGCCGGTCGCGGAGTTCGCCCATTGCCGGTTGCCGTCCGGATCCCCCGGAAGCGGCGTGTTGAGGGAAGGGAAACCTGTCAATGCCGAGAGAATACGCCTTGCTCCACGCATCTGCAACATTTGTTACAAAGAAAATCCATTAAGGTTCTGTTGTGACGGGGGTCACGAGAGCCTGACCTGGGCTGCTGTGAGTGGGGCCGAGCCGCGTGCGCGTCCGTTGCCCGGCGTGAGCGCACCGTCTACCGACCAAGATGTGCCGTCTGCCTGTTTCGGCAGCGTGGTTCCGGGGGTAGCCACCTTAGTATGGTCGCACGGCCCCGAGCGCGGGGCCGACTTGTTAGCAGGGTGGGGGCTTCGGTTCGGAGACGCGGACAGCGCGGGGTTTCGTTCCGTACGCCACGAGGAGAACTGAAGGAGGCCAGTATGGCTGAGGAATCTGAAGCGATTCGATCTCTCGCTGGTGAGTCTCAGGTCATTTCGCCGCCGGCGTGGGTTTCCGAGCGCGCCTGGATCAAGTCGATGGACGAGTACCAGGAGATGTACGACCGGTCCGTCGACGACCCCGAGGGCTTCTGGGCCGAGATGGCCGAGGAGTACCTGCACTGGGAGAAGAAGTGGGACAAGGTACTCGACTACGAGTTCGACACCCCGCGCGTCGAGTGGTTCAAGGGCGGCAAGACCAACGTCGCCTACAACTGCCTCGATCGCCACCTCACCACGTGGCGCCGCAACAAGGCCGCTCTCATCTGGGAGGACGACGAGGGCCGCAGCAAGGTCTACACGTACCAGTCGCTCTACTACAAGGTGTGCCGGTTCGCCAACGTGCTCAGGAAGCACGGCATCAAGAAGGGCGACCGCGTCGCCATCTACCTGCCGATGATCCCCGAGCTGCCGATCGTCATGCTCGCGTGCGCGCGCATCGGCGCGATCCACTCGATCGTCTTCGGCGGCTTCTCGGCCCAGTCGCTGCGCGACCGCATCCAGGACTGCGCCTGCAAGATGCTCATCACCGCCGACGAGGGTCTTCGCGGCGGTCGCATCATCCCGCTCAAGGCGATGGCCGACGAGGCGCTTCGCGAGTGCCCGACTGTCGAGAGCTGCATCGTTGTCTCGCGCACGCAGAACGTCGTCGACATGGAGCCGGGTCGCGACTTCTGGTACCACGAGGAGACTCGCGCGCCCGACATCGCACAAGCACTGCGAGATCGAGTGGATGGACGCCGAGGACCCGCTCTTCATCCTGTACACGTCGGGTTCGACCGGCAAGCCCAAGGGCGTGCTGCACACCACCGGCGGCTACCTGCTCTACGCCACGATGACCTTCAAGTACACGTTCGACTATCACGACGAGGACGTGTTCTTCTGCACCGCCGACATCGGCTGGGTCACCGGCCACAGCTACGTCGTGTACGGTCCGCTGGCACTTGGCGCCACGTCACTGATGTTCGAGGGCGTTCCCACCTACCCGGACGCCGGTCGCTTCTGGCAGATCATCGAGAAGCACGGCGTCAACCAGTTCTACACCGCACCGACGGCGATCCGCGCGCTGATGAAGGCCGGCGACGAGTGGCCGGCGAAGTACGATCTGTCCAGTCTTCGCGTACTGGGCACCGTCGGCGAGCCGATCAACCCGGAGGCCTGGCTGTGGTACTACAAGAACATCGGTCGCGCGGAGATTCCGATCGTCGACACGTGGTGGCAGACCGAGACCGGTGGCCACATGATCACCAACCTGCCGGGCTGCACTCCCATGAAGCCGGGCTCGGCGACCAAGCCGTTCTTCGGCATCCAGCCGGTCATCCTCAACGAGGACCAGACCGAGACGCCGCAGGGCTCGGGTGGGCGCCTGTGCATCAAGTTCCCGTGGCCGGGAATGCTGCGCGGCACGTGGGGCGACCCGGAGAACGCGCGGGTGAAGGAGGTCTACTTCACGCACCTTCCCCGGCAACTACTTCACCGGTGACGGCTGCCGTCAGGACGAGGACGGCTACTACTGGCTGCTCGGTCGCGTCGACGACGTCATCAACGTCTCCGGGCACCGCATGGGCACCGCCGAGGTCGAGATCGCGCCTTGGTCAGCCACCCCAAGCGTCGCCGAGGCGGCCGTCGTCGGCTTCCCGCACGAGATCAAGGGCGAGGGCATCTACGCCTACGTCATCCTGAACGCAGGCGAGCGAGCACAGCGACGATCTGCAGCAAGATCCTCGTCGGTCACGTCCGCAAGGAGATCGGTCCGATCGCGAGCCCCGACCACATCCACTTCGTTCCGGAGCTGCCCAAGACCCGCTCGGGCAAGATCATGCGCCGCATCCTGCGCAAGGTCGCCGCTGGAGAGCGTGACATGGACGCGTTCGGAGACATCTCGACGCTGGCCGACCCCTCGATCGTTCAGACGATCCTGGACACTGCACCTGACTCGTAGGATCGTCGACGCGCATAGTTCAGAAGGGCCCCGCGATCCGTTCGGTCGCGGGGCCTTTTCGCGACTCTTGGGGGCCACGCGAGGGCGGCGCGCGCGCGGCATTCGCGTGGTAATATTGCGAGTCGGCGCGCCCTAGCGCCCAGATTGCACACGAACCGAAAGGAAACCCGCCTGATGGCCTTCAACGATCTGTTCCTGCGCGCCGCTCGTTTGCAGCCGACGGAGCGCACGCCTGTGTGGATGATGCGTCAGGCCGGCCGCTACATGTCCGAGTACCGTGCCATCCGCGAGAAGCATGGCTTCCTGGAGATGTGTCGCACGCCCGAGCTCGCGGTCGAGGTCACGATGCAGCCGGTCGACCTGGTCGGCGTCGATGCGGCGATCCTGTTCTCGGACATCCTCGTGGTCTTCCCGGGAATGGGGCTCGATCTCGAGTTCGCCAAGGGTGAGGGCCCGGTCATCCACAACCCGATCCGCAGCGCCGCCGACGTCGCGAAGCTCGGCATCTCAGATCCGATCGACGACACCGGCTACGTCATGGAGACCATCAAGATCCTGCGGCGCGAGCTGGAGAACAAGGTGCCGCTCATCGGCTTCGCGGGTGCCCCCTTCACGCTGGCGAGCTACGCGATCGAGGGCCATGGCACGCGCGACTACGAGAACTGCAAGGCGCTCATGTGGGGCGACCCGGAAGCGTGGGACGCTCTGATGACCAAGTTCTCCGACACGGTCATCGCGTACCTGTGCGCGCAGATCGACGCGGGTGCGCAGACCGTCCAGATGTTCGACAGCTGGGTCGGCTACGTGGCGCCGCGCGACTACGAGCGCTTCGTACTGCCGTACAGCACGATGGTCCTGGCCGCGGTGAAGGCGCATGGTGACAAGGTCGTCGAAGGCGGCGTTCCGGTCATCCACTTCGCCAACGGCGCGACGTCGATGATCGACCTTGTCCAGAAGGCCGGCGGAGACGTCGTCGGCGTCGACTGGCGCCTCGACATGAGGCAGGGCGGTCGAGCTGATCGATCCGAAGTTCGGCATCCAGGGCAACATCGATCCCGTCGCCCTGTTCGCTCCCGAGGACGAGCTCGAGAAGCAGGTCGTCGAGATTCTCGAGGCCGTCGGCACTCGACCGGGTCACATCTTCAACCTGGGCCACGGCATCCACAAGACCAGCGATCCCGAGAAGGCTCGAGCGATGATCCGCTTCGTACATGAGCACTCCGAACGGATCCGGGCGGGGGCGTAGGACCGCATGAAGACCGGCGTACTTGTCTGCGGCTACGGGGGGCCTGACTCACTCGACGCGGTCGGCCCGTTCATGAAGAATCTCATGGGTGTGGAACCATCCCCGCAGCTTCTGGAGCGGGTCACCCGGCGCTACCTCGCGATCGGTGGACAGTCGCCGCTGACCGACATCGCGCGAGGCATCGCCGCGGCGCTTGAGGCCGCGCTCGTGAAGCAGGGCACGCCGATGCCCGTCGCCGTGGGGATGGCGTACTGGCGCCCCTTCATCGCCGACTCCCTCTCGATGCTGAAGGAGGGCGGCTGCGACAGAGTCGTCGCCGTGACGCTCTCGCCGTTCGAGAGCAAGATCGCGCACGGCAAGTACCGCGAGGCGATCTTGGCGGCGACCGATCTCATCGGGGACATCGAGGTCGTGGAGGCCCCACTCGTATCGACGCTTCCCGAGTTCGCCCAGTTCTTCTCGGACGCTACCAAGACCGATCTCGAGGAGACCGAGTGTGGTCTCAATGCGGTGCTTGCATTCACGGCTCACAGTCTTCCGGAGAGCGACTTGACCGCTGACGATCAGTACGTCGACGGTCTTGAGACCACGGCGAACGCGGTCGCAGCGCAGATGGGGCTGCCGGCCGGGGCACGTGACACCGAGATACTTCCGGGGCTTCGGACATTCGGCTCGGTTGAGGGGAAGAGGCCGTGGTGCCTCATCTATCAGTCGAAGGGCAACAGGCCTGGTGCGTGGTTGGGGCCGGAGCTCTCCGACCTGTTCGATGCAGCGCTGGCCGCCGACGAGCCGCCGGCGATCGTGGCGATTCCGATCGGATTCATGACCGATCACATGGAGACGCTCTACGATCTCGACATCGAGGCTGCCGGCTTTGCCTGGGACAACGAGCTCCAGTTCATCCGTGTGCAGGTGCCAAACGACAACGAGCACCTCGTTGCCGCGATCGCAGGGATGGTCTCCGAGATCGCATAGCTCGCTGTGCTGCGATGGCACGTTCGTCTGCTCCGCGGACACACAGTTGTGGCCCAGGCCGGTATCACGCGTTAGGGGACCGTTGAAGCACATCATCATCATCGGCGGAGGAGTCGCCGGACTCGGTGCCGCCTACAAGCTCAGGCGTGCTGCCGATGGCGGCCACGACGTGGGGTTCGTGTTGGTTGAGAAGGATCCGCGGCTAGGCGGCAAACTCCTCACGAGGCACGTGGAGGACCCGCAGACCGGCGGCCGTTTCATCGTCGATGGTGGTTCGGACTCCTTTCTGACCGACAAGCCGGCGATCCATCGTGTTGCCAAGATGCTAGGGATCTTCGACGACGAGACGCCGACGTCCGACGAGAACAAGAAGACGTTCATCGTCAAGGGCGGCGAGCTCGTCGAGTTGCCGGACGGCATCATGATGTTCGCTCCCACCAAGATCATGCCGATGGCGACGACCAAGCTGTACTCGTGGCCTGCCAAGTTCCGGATGGCCCTCGATCTCGTGATCCCCAAGCGAAAGGTCACTCAAGGCGAGCGCTACGACGAGAGCCTTGAGAGTTTCGTAGTTCGGCGGATGGGCCGCGAGAGCCTGGAAAGACTCGCCGAGCCGCTCGTCGGCGGCGTGAACGGCTCCGACCCCGCGACGATGTCGCTCGCGGCAACCTATCCGATGCTTCTCGACATGGAACAGGAGCACGGGTCGCTCATTCGCGGCTTCCTTGCCCAGCGCAAGAAGGATCGATCAGATGAAGCGCAAGCATCCGCCCAAGCCGGGCTCGAAGCGCCGCACGTTCTTCACCTCGTTCGAACAGGGTTTGCAGTTCTTCACCGATCGGCTCGCCGACGCGTCGGGTCGCGACAGCATCCGAACGGGTGAGGGCGTCGTCTCGATCCAGCGCGCGAACGAGCGGTGGACGGTGACTCTTGAGAGCGGCGAAAGCCTCGAGGGCGATGGCGTGATCGTGGCGACCGAAACGTGGGCCGCCCAGAGATCTGCCGTGGCGCCGATAGCCGCATCTCCGAGCTGCTCGGCGAGATACCGTGTTCGTCATCGGCGACGGTCGCGCTTGCGTTCGATGGTGCGGACTGCCCGTTCGATACCGCATGGCATGGCATACTCACGCCGATGGTCGAGCATCGTCCTGTCACCGGGGTGTCGCTGGTTTCGTCGAAGTGGCCAGGCAGAGCACCCGAGGGAAGGGTCCTGCTTCGAGGATTCCTCGGGGGTCCTCGGGATCAGGCCATTCTCGACAAGGACGATGACGAGTTGATCGAGATCACACGCCAGCAGATGGTCGAGCTGCTCGGAGTCAAGCCCGACGCGAAGCCGGTCTACGCCGAGGTGTTCCGTTGGACGCGCGGGATGCCGCAGTACACGATGGGCCACCTTGACCGCGTGGACGAGATCGAGCGCCGCTTGGCGGCTCTGCCCGGGCTTGCCCTCGCGGGCGGTGGCTACCGTGGCGTCGGCGTGCCGAACTGCCTTGAGAGCGGCGAGCGTGCCGTGTCCAAGGTCCTGGGAGATCTGGGCGTCTCGCTCGAAGAGGACAAGACGGAAGACAGAGCGCATCTACTAGAATCACCGGCACTGGCTTGGCACTGCGAAAGGACGACATGAAGAAGATCATAGTCATCGGCTCGGGCGCTTGCGGGACTTGGGCGCTGCGTACAAGGTGAAGCGCGCGGCAGATGCCGGTCACGAGGTCGAGGTCCGACTCTTCGAGAAGTCGCCGGCGGTCGGTGGCAAGATCGCCACCGAGCGCGTCGACGCGGCGGGGTCGACCTTCGTCGTCGATGGTGGTCCCGACTGTTTCCTTACCGAGAAGCCCGCCGTGCACCGCATCGCAAAGCTGCTCGGGATCTTCGACGATGAGCTGCCCACCGACGACAGCCGAAAGAAGACCCTGATCCTGTCGCGCGGGCGACTCTTCGAGATGCCGGACGGCGTCATGATGTTCGCTCCGACCAAGTTCGTGCCTTTCGCGACGACCGGGCTCTTCTCGTGGCCGGGCAAGATCCGCATGGGGATGGACCTGTTCATCCCCCCCAAGACGGTGCCCGAGGGCGAACTCAACGACGAGACCCTGGAGAGCTTCGTCGTGCGGCGCATGGGCCGGGAGTGCCTTGACCGACTCGCCGAGCCGCTCGTAGGGGGGGTCCATGCTTCGGACCCCGCCGTGATGTCGCTCGCCGCGACGTTTCCACGCCTTCTCGAGATGGAGCAGAACTACGGCTCGCTGATGCGCGGATTCCTCAACGCCCGCAAGAAGGTCGAGGAGATGCGCAAGAAGTATCCGCCCAAGCCCGGCGCGAAGCCCAGGACGTTCTTCACGTCTTTCACGGCGGGTATGCAGGTCCTGACCGATGGCATGGCCGATGCGGTGGGTCGCGAGAACATCACCACCGGTGCGGCTGTGGAGAAGATCGAACGGACCGGAGACGCCGGGTGGAGGGTGACGTTCGCCGATGGAACCGAGGAGCTCGGAGACGCGGTCATCGTCGCTACTGAATCCTGGGCCGCGAATCAGATTCTGGACGGCGTCGACGAGGACATCACGCTGTCGCTGTCGGGGATACCATCAAGCTCCTCGGCGACCGTCTCGATGGCGTTTGACGAGGCCGAGCTCGGCATCGACACGAACGCCTTCGGGGTCTTGTGCCCGCTCGTCGAGAACCGGGCCTTGATGGCGGCGACGTTCTCGTCGACCAAGTGGCCGGGCCGCGCGCCGGAGGGCAAGGTGCTCATGCGTGGGTTTGTGGGCGGCCCGCACAACCAGACCATCATGGAGAAGTCGGACGAGGAGCTCGCCGACATCGTGCTCGGAGAGCTCCAGAGCATCCTCGGCGTACCGAAGTCGGCGACGCCCCTGTTCACGCGGGTATTCCGCTGGCATCTGGGGATGCCGCAGTACACGCTCGGACACCTCGACAGAGTCGAGACCATCGAGGAGCGGTGCGCGGCGATTCCCGGGCTTGCCATCGCCGGCGGCGGCTATCGCGGGGTCGGCGTGCCCAACTGCATCGAGAGTGGCGAGAGGGGCGTGACCAAGGTCCTCGGCGAGTGGGGCATCGAGCTCGAAGAGGACAGGGCCGAAGAGGCGCGCGTCTACTAGGCGCGCATCGTCAGCACGCCATGAGCGGAGGCCGCCACTACGGGGCCCGCTTGCGAGACCCGTCTAGGCCGGATCTGCTGCCGGTTCGCCTGCCGAGCGGATGACCTCGAGCATCTGTGGGTGTAGCACGGGGTTCGCAGCAACGATGCCCTCCGAGGCGGCGGTCCACGGAGTCCCGTCGGTGTCCGAGACCACGGCCCCGGCCTCTCGGCAGATCAGCGCGCCTGCGGCCATGTCCCACGGCTTGAGCGCGTACTCCCAGAAACCGTCTGCTCGTCCCGCTGCCACGTGGCAGCAGTCGATCGCAGCGGATCCATCGCGCCTGACGCCGTGGACCGGTGCCCGGAGAAAGGCGCTCAGCACCGCGAGCTGGCGCTCGAGGGGGGCGCCGCGGTCGTAGGGGAAGCCAGTGACCACGAGCGCATCCTGGACGCTCGCTGCATCGCTGCACCGAAGCGGCGTGTCGTTGAGGGTGGCCCCGGCGCCCCTCTCGGCCGAGACGAGCTCCGCGAGCGCTGCATTGTAGACAGCACCTGCGACAGGCTCACCATCCGCCACCAGCGCCACGGACACCGAGTAGCAGGGGAACCCGTGCAGAAACGACGTCGTCCCGTCGAGGGGATCGATGACCCACACGCGGGGATCGGTCACGGACCCTGGTTCGATACCCAAGATCTCGCACACCTCCGGCTCCTCGACCACGATGCGAGCGAGCGGATCGTGCGCGAGTATCGTGCGTACGCATGCCACGCCAGACGCTATGTCAGCTTCGGTGACGAAGTCGGTCCGCCACTCCTTCGAGCGAACCGCTCCTGGCTGTGCTCTGTGAGCGGCGAGGATGGCGCCGCCGGCGAGCGCCGCATCGCGCGCAATCGAGCGGGGTGTGGGCATACGCGTCTCCTCGGGGATAATCAATTCGGTCTTGCTCAGTCTACCCGTGCCGTGCCCGGCTGCGAGCCGAGGACGACCGCTAGGAGAACCCAATGCTCAATGCCGGTCTAGCCGCTGCTCTCGACTCAAGCGAACTCGACGAGCTCGCCCGCCGCGCACGCGACGCGAGAGGCGCCGTGCTGACGGCGACTACGCTCGCCGCTTCCGGGCATCCAGGCGGGTCGTTCTCGTCGATGGAGATCTACACGCTGCTCTATGGGATGGGTCGTATCAGGCCGCAAGAGCCACGCTGGGACCAGCGCGACCGAATCGTCATATCTCACGGCCACACGTCACCTGGGGCGTATGGCGCGCTCGCGCAGGCCGGCTTCTTCCCTTCGCCAGAATTCGAAGCGCACTTCAGGCAAGCGGGAAGCGTCTTCGAGGGACACGTCGAGCGCTCGGTGCCGGGAATCGAGTGGTCGACGGGGAATCTCGGCCAAGGGCTGTCAGCGGGACTCGGGTTCGCTCTCGGCGCGCGCATGACGGGCGCGAGCTGGCACACCGTGGTCGCGATGAGCGACGGCGAGCAGCACAAGGGCCAGGTCGCCGAGGCGCGCCGCGTAGCTGTGCGTGAGGGCTTGGGGGCGCTGACTGCAGTCGTGGACTGGAACCACGTCCAGATATCGGGTCACACCGAAGAGGTGATGCCGGTCCCGATCGCCGAGGATTGGGCGGCCGACGGTTGGCGCGTCTACGAATGCGACGGTCATGACCTCCGTGATCTGCATGAAGCCATCCGAGAGGCTGCGGGCGACGGTGTGCCGAGCGTAGTTCTTGCGCACACGCTCATAGGAAAGGGCGTCTCGTTCATGGAGGACGAGCCTGAGTTTCACGGGAGAGGCCTGACGCGCGAAGAGTACGCCCGGGCCATGGCCGAGCTCGGTTGCGATCCCGCTGCCCTTGCGGCCGCCGAGGAACTGCGTGGGCGCGATTGCATCGTCGCGCCGCTCGCGCACGAAACCCCAGCTGCGAGAGTGTCGCTCGGCATCCCAAGGACCTACACATCCCAGACCCGGGCGGACAACCGCGGCGCGTGGGGCAAGGCGCTGACTGACATCGCGCAAGAGAACCCGGACGTCGCCGTCGCCGTGCTCGACTGCGATCTCGCAGTCTCGGTCAAGACCGACGGCTTCGCGGCCGAGCACCCTGAAGGGTTCCTCCAGTTCGGGGTGGGGGAGCACAACGCCGCGACTGCTGGCGGTGCGCTGTCGACCGTTCCCGGGGTGCTCGCATTCTGGTCGGATTTCGGCGCGTTCGGTATCGACGAGGTCTACAACCAGCAACGACTCAACGACATCAACGGTGCGGCGCTGAAGCTGGCGGTGACCCACTGCGGTCTGGATGTGGGCGAGGACGGGAAGACGCACCAGTGTCTCGACTACGTGGGCGCGCTACGCAACTTCTTCGGATGGAAAGTGGTCGTGCCGGCAGATCCGAACCAGACCGATCGAGCGGTGCGGGCAGCCTCCGCCATACAGGGCAACGTGGCGATCGCCATGGGTCGGAGCAAACTCGATGTCTTGCTGGACGAGGCGGGCGAACCTCTTCTCGGCGGAGAGAGAGGGTTCACCTACGGCGAGATAGTGTGGGCCCGTCAAGGCTCAGACGGGTGCATCCTTGCGATGGGTGGCGTCGCGGGTTCGGCGGTCGCCGCCTCCGACCAGCTACGGGCAGAAGGCATCACGGTTGCCGTCGGCATCGTGGCGTGTCCGCTGGAACTCGATGACGCGGCGATGCGCCATGCCGTCGCCGCACCCCTGCTCGTGACCGTTGAGGACCACAACGTCAGGACCGGTCTGGGTGCATCTGTCGCCGAGTGGATGGCGCTCAACGGCGCAAGCACGCGATTCGAGCGCCTGGGCGTCGCCGACTACCAGAGTTCCGGAGCTGCACACGACCTGCTTGCGAACGCGGGGCTCGACCAAGCGGGCATCGTCCGTGCGGTGCGATCAGCGAGGGTCTCTGGCTAGGGGCGGTCGGGGTCTTTGGGGCGCAGCGACTCCTCCGGCATAGGGGCGTAGCTGCGAACGGCCCCGATGATCGCTGCGTCGACGCTGGTGTCGGCTCTGGGGGTGGGGTGTACGCCGAGGGCCGCAAGCTCCTCGAGTACCGCGGCCACCGCGAGTGGGAGCGCGGCCTCTACCGGTTCGGACAGTTCGAGCACCCACTCCGCGATCTGTTCGACCTGGATGCCGATTGCGACGGTCTGCGGCGAACTGCCGATAAGCGCGGCGGCCTGCAAGACCTCGGGCAGCCGTACGTCGTGGAGTGAGTGCATGACCTGACTTGCCGCGAAGTCCGATGGTTCGAGGCGTACCACCGTGCCGGG
Source organism: uncultured Actinomycetes bacterium (assembly GCA_963700665.1). Classification (GTDB taxonomy): domain Bacteria; phylum Actinomycetota; class Coriobacteriia; order Anaerosomatales; family PHET01; genus CAVPCY01. The sequence goes on along the minus strand of CAVOYK010000001.1, from coordinate 692,573 downwards.
CTCGAGATCGTCGGAGCGCAGTGCGTCGACGACGATGAGATGGTCGGCGCCGCGTACCACGTCGAGGATCGTATAGCCCATCGTTCCGCAGTCGACCACTTCGACGTTGGCCGGGAAGTCGAAGGCGTTCATCAGTATCTCGACGGTCCGAGGTCCGGCACCTTCGTCTCGCATGAGCGGATTGCCCACTCCCATGACCAGGATGCGCGGTTCGGGCATGCAGGGACTCCTCACAGGCTGGTCGTGAGCGTCGCGGCGGCGCGTTCGTCGTCCAGTGTAGCTGACGTCAGCCGGCGACGGCGGGCTCGGCCATCATCGCTGATGTGTCGCCTTCGAGCAGGAGCATGCGTTCTTCGAGCGGGAGCTCCGCACGGGCTTGGTCGCGGGCGTCGTTGGACGCGGCGAGCGTTTCTCGCATCATCGCGAGGAGCAGGTAGCGGCCCTTCTGAGTCAGTGTTGCCTCGGCCGATGTGTTGGACGCGAACGCGCCGACCGCAGCCATGAACGTCATCTCGACGGGCAGGCCGAGTTCGACCGGCATGCCGAAGTCGGAGGCGAATCGACGTTTGTCCAGTCGTAGCCCAAACAGGTCGGTCACGAAGCGATACCGCATCAGCGCGCTCCTGCGGTAGCGCCGACCCTTCTTGACGACGCCCATGAGCCCCGAGGAGATGCGCTTGTGGTACTCGGCGAGCGAGAAGGTGTTGCCGTAGATCGTACCGTCGAGGAAGGACAGGGCGCCCGAGCCGATTCCCACGTACTCCGGGAAGTCGACGATGTACTCGTCGACCATGGCCTGCGGGTCGCGGGAGAAGGTCCACGCGCTTGCCGGCTCGAACTCGGGCGCCAGCTCCTTGCAGATCAGAGAGTAGTAGCGCGCCTCTCGCGCGAAGTCGATGCCTCCGACCATCTCGTGCGAGCTCGCGTCGGCGAAGCGGCGATGCCATCAGCGGATAGAACGTCGTCTGGTTCGCCCCGGTCGCTTTCACGCGCTCGATGTCACGAACGAGGATGTCCTCGGTCTGGCTGGGGAAGTTGAAGATCATGTCGACATTGAAAGAATCGAAGTCGCTCGCCACGCTCGCCACGCGCTCGAACACCTCTTCGCCCGAGCCGTACTTGCCGTAGCGGTCCATCTGAAGCAGCAGCCGATCGTCGAAACTCTGAACGCCCACGGAGAGCCGCTGCACACGGTGGGCAAGCTGCTCGACCAACTCCGGGCACAGGTGATTCGGCGACGTCTCGGCCGACACCTCTCGAATGGACGGGAAGAGCTCCCGAGCGAGGTCGATGGTCCTGCACAGCTCGTCGAGCAAGGATGGTGGGGGTCCCGCCGCCCACATAGAGCGAGGCGAAGTCGTAGCCGAGCCGAGCGGCCATGTGCATCTCTTCACGCAGGTCTACGAAGTAGTCTCGCGCCCAGCTCTCCTTGTAGAGGAATCTGTTGAACGAGCAGTACGTGCAGAGCCGCTCGCAGAACGGGACGTGCGCGTAGAGGACGTATCCGTGGCCCTCCGTCGGGCCCGGGAGGCGTTGCTGACTGGTGGGGCCTGTCGAGAGATAGCGGCGGTTCAGAACACCGAGAACAGAGGAGATGCAGCGTTCGGACAGCACGGCGATCCCTTCGACGCATCGCGATCATGAACCGATGCGGGTGCCGGAGTCCGCAAGAAGGGCACGAAGAGGCCCATACCGCACTGTACGACATACGGCCGCGTTTCTCCTGTCGGCAAATACCTTGTGTCAGACAAAGGGACAGGCCCCGGGGGCTACCCGAGGCCTGTCCTGTCTAGGCCGAACTCGTCGCAGGGGCGACTGCCCCACCGGCGGCGCAAGGACCTAGTGCTCGTCGACGGTCTCCTGCCAAGCGAAGATGATTCGCAGCGGCGCGAAGCCGTAGATCGAAGCCAGATACACGTGGGCGAACGTGAAGATGATGATCGCCCACATCGTCCAGTAGTGAAGGATGCGCATCGGCATCGGGTCGGCACCGCCACCTGCGTTGAACAGGCTTGCGACCCACGTTGTTCCTGCCAGGAAGAACGGCCAGTCGCTGGTCGGTCCCCACAGGCAGAAGCCGGTGTAGGCAGCCAGCAACGTCAGCGGCACGGTCGCGATGTAGGCGATCTTCTGCAGAACGCCGTACTTGGCCGAGATGGGATGATCCTTCTTCATGAACAGGTAGTACTTGATCCACGGCCACATCTGGTGGCGGTTCTCCTTCTGCGGCAGCCAGTTCTTGATGTCCGTGTCGACCTCACGGGTGTTCTGCAGCACAGCGTCTTTCACGATGAAGGCGAGGACGATGCGAACGATGAGGTTGATCAGGAGCACGAACATCCAGAAGAAGTGAGTGCCGCGAGCGACAGCCATCGCACCCGGGAAGATCGGGTAGTGGATGTAGAAGCCCGACAACGTGAGGAAGACCATCGCCAACAGGTTGATCCAGTGGGTGATGACGAAGACGAGCGGATGCTGCTCGCGATAGATGTTATGAGACATCTACTTCACCCCCCACTTGCGGGTGTACACGGTTCCCTGCTTGCCCGTTTTGCGTTCAATCACGTGAACGCCGCATCCGATTCAAGGATCGAAGCTGCGAGCGACGCGGGCCGCCTCCATCGGCTTGGTCGGGTCGAGGAGGGGCGTGCCGACCAGGGCCTCCTCCATCGGGCCGCGAACGCCCTTCTCATCGCGAGGGCTGATGTCCCACGTCGACGGCGTGACGACCTGGTAGCTCGAGATGAGCCCGCCGTCGACCGACATCCAGTGGCCGAGAGCGCCGCGAGGCGCCTCCCACATGCCCGCGCCCTTGCCCTGATCGGCCTCGATCGGCTTGAAGAACTCGACGCCGCCCTCCTTGACCGCGCCGATGAGCTCGTTGTGCCCATGCGAGCGACCAGTCGGCGACGACCGCTGTCTCGAGGTTGCGGGCCGCGACGCGGCCGAGCAGCGAGACGAGCACCTCAGGCTTGCCCGGCGGCGCCGAGCTTCTCGAGCGCCAGGTCGACGATCGCCTTGACCGCCGGCACGCCGCGCAGGTAGGCGACGATCATGCGTGCGAGAGGACCGACCTCGGTCGACTTGCCCTCGTAGCGAGGTGCCTTGGCCCAGGTGTAGCGGCTGTTGACGTCGTAGCCGGCGAACTCGGTCGGCGGGACCGTCTCACCCTCGGAGGGGTTGAGCCCGCTCTTGCCGTCGAGCCACGAGTGCTCCACGTACTCGGCGATCTTCGCCGGGATCGGCATCTGCGACGGTGAGGCCGCTCGTGGGAACCATGACCACGCCGTTGGGCAGGTAGCGGTCGGTCATCTCCATGGACTCTTTGTTGAACACGCCCCACGCGAGGAAGTTGCCGGTGCCGGCGCCGTAGCTCAACGCGTCCGTGTAGAACGGAGCGATCGCCAAGGTGTCCGGAATCATCGTGTTCATGACCCAGTCGCGCACGCGGATGAGCCGGAACAAGACGTCGTCGAGCTTCTCCTCGGTGGGCACCCATGCGGTGCCGCCGGGGATCGACGTCATGAAGTGCGGGAACTTCCCGCCCATGATCGCGATGACGCGCGATGCCTCGGCCTGGATCTCGAGAGCCTCGAGGTAGTGGGCCACAGCGATGAGGTGGAGCTCGGCCGGCATCTCCTGCGAGTAGGCGGGGTGGCCGAACCAGCCGTTGGTGAAGATCGAGAGCTGCCCGCCGTCGACGAGGTCCTTGAGCTTGGTCTGGACCGCCGCGAAGTTGGCGGTCGAGGTCCCGGCAGCCTGAGCCAAGTGCGTAGGTGTCCGCGATGTTGGCCTCAAGCGCCTTGGCCGGGTCGACGTAGTCCAGCGCGGCCAGCGTGTAGAACCACAGGATGTGGCTGTGCAGGAACTGGGCCGCCTCGATGATGTTGCGGACGAGGCGCGCGCCGTTGGGGATCGCGAGCCCGAGAGCGTCCTCGGCAGACATCGTGGACGCGTGACCGTGGGAGATCGGACACACGCCGCAGATGCGCTGCGCGATGTAGTAGGCGTCGGAAGGCTGACGACCCTTCATGACCACTTCCATGCCGCGGAAGAGCCCGCCGGAGACCCACGCGTCGGTGATGACGCCGTCTTCGACCTCACACTCGACGCGCAGGTGACCTTCGATTCGGGTCAACGGATCGATGACTGTGCGTGCCACTACTTATCGCCTCCCTTCTTGCGATCGTGGTCCTTCATCTCCTCGGTCGGAGGCATGTTGCCGATACGACCGGCCGCGCCCATGCCGATGGCGTGGACGCCGAGGGCGGCGACGACGGCTCCGCCGGCGACCGCGCCGACGACGCCTGGACTCCAGCCGCCGTCTTCGGACCGGTGCCGATGCCCACCTTGCGCATACGGCCGAGGAACGGTGCGTTCTCGTCGACCCAGTTGAAGTCGCCGCAACCGATGCACGGCGAGCCGGACTCGACGCACCAGCTCGTCTGGTTGTTCCAGCGAACGATCGGGCAGTTGGTGTAGGTCTGTGGACCCTTGCAGCCGACGGTGTACAGGCAGTAGCCCTTGGCCTCCTCGGCCGAGCCGAACTGGTAGACGAACTCGCCGTTCTCGAAGTGGCCACGACGCGGGCAGTTGTCGTGGATCGTCTGGCCGAAGATGAGCTTCGGACGACCCTGTGCGTCGAGCTCGTCCAGGATGGCGCCACTCTCGAGCTGTCCGAGCAGCAGCACGTCGATGACCATCGCGACGATCCACTCCGGGTTGACCGGGCAGGTCGGCAGGTTGATGACGGGTGTCGTGATGCCCTTCGATGCCAGGTACTGCGACACTCCTGTGGCCTTGGCCGGGTTCGGATAGGCCTTCACCCAGCCGCCGTCGACCGCGCACGAGCCGACCGCGATGATCGCCGCGACCTTGGGCGCGAACTCGTCGAGCACCTCGAGGCTCGGCTTGCCGTCGACGCGAAGGGCGTTGCCGTCCCAGCCCGTCATCACAGAGCCCTCGTAGACCATGATGGCCTTGCCCTCGTTCTTCTCGACCGTCTCGCGGAGCGCCTCGTTCGGCGCTGTCGCCGGTGGCCATCATGACCGTCTCGATGTAGTTCAGAGACAGGATGTCGAGAACGATCTGAGCGATGTCGGGATACGTGGCCTGCGCCATCGACTCGGTGCAGCCGGTGCACGCGCCACCGTTGACCCAGACTGCCGGATAGAGTTTCGAGCTTGCAGCGGCTTCGACCGCCGACGCGATCGTCGGCACCATGGCCTCGGACAAGCCGAGCATCGCCGCGACCGACCCGCAGAACTTCAGGAAGTCGCGGCGACTGACGCCGCGCTCAGCAAGCCGGTCGTCGAACGCTCGATCCTCATTTGCCATGCCATACACCTCCTTGTTGGATTCCGTCTCTACAGTGCGACGGCGTCTTGCGTGCGACCGCGCTCCAGGCGAGAGCGGTCGTCCGTTCGCACCAACGACTAGCTTCCCGGCGTGCCTCCTCTCGCTGGACTCAGGGGGTGACAGCTCGCGTGACTGCAAGCCGGCGCCGGCGCGCAGGTGCGCGCGACGACCGGCTCATGCGACGAAGGGGGGAAGGGGGAGCGCTGGGTGAGAGGCGGGGAGAGTGCCGGAGGTGGCGATGCACGACGTGCGTCACACGCTGTCCAGCGACAAGGACCGCCCATGAAGGCAGTGACCCCCTCCGCGAATCAGACATCCCACCATGTCGATCCGTGCCGGAAGAGAAGCCTCCCCGCCGGCACGGTTCACGCTCGCTAGTGATTCTACACATGCGAGCCGCGTGGCGCCATCGCGTCCGTGCATCGCCAACTGCGCGAAGTAGGGAACACTCAGAGCATGGGTCAAGCTCGCGTGAGGAGCAGACGATGGCAGTTGATGAAGATCGAGACCGCACGCCCATCGGACCGAAGGTGCCGGTGCCCGGCGACGACGAGGACGCACTGATGGACAAGTGCGCCGACCACCGCGATGAGATGGCGCCAAAGGACACCGCTGACTGCGCTGGGATCGCGTTGACCGAACGCTACGAGAACGAGGAAGATGGGGGATCCTAGCAGGTCGCAGCAGTCAGGGGTGACGAACCTGCACTCAGGGGGGTGCAGTGCATGGCGAGCAGGTCCACCGGTCTCGTGGTCGACATCAGGGGGTTCAATCCAGCGCTGCGGCGCTCGCTGGTGTTCTCGGTCGTGGACACGCTGCTCAAGCTCGGATCGGACGATCAGCTCCTGCTCGTGTGTGACCACGAACCAGCAGGTCTGGGATATCAGATAGACCTGCGCAAGGAGTCGCGGGGCCGCTTCGAGTTCACGTACGACCGTCGCTCTGACGGCGCGTGGGTCGCGCTCCTGCGGCCCAAGCAGGACCGTTCAGCCGTCTAGCCTCTGATCAGGGTCGGCGAGGTCGTGAAGCGAGCCACGCCAGTCCGCACGCACCGAGGGGTCGGCTCCAACGTAGAACGTATGCATCCCGACGCTCTGCTGCCGGCATGTCGAGTACGGGATCATCGCCGACCATCAGGCACTCGTGAAGCGTCGACACCGAGAAGTGCAGCGGTCTCGAGGAAGTACTCCGGCTGCGGCTTGCAGGCGTGCATGTTCTCGTAGGAGGTGACCACTCGAAACGAATCCTGGTCGAGTCCCGGCCCAGCGCATGCGCTCGTCGATGGCGGCCCGCGGGAAGATCGGGTTGGTCGCGAGTCCGACCGCGAGACCCGGCGTCCAGCGCAGCCTCGTAGCGACGGCCGCGGCGCCATCCTTGGGTCCGTGAGCACGCCGCAGACCGGGAAACGTCTCGGCGTAGAACACGCTCGATCGCGGCGGCGGCGACAGGCTCGTCGAGATCGGCGCCGGTCAGCTCCGTGAAGCTCTCGTTGAAGACCTCGCGATTGGTGCGACCTGGGTGTGGCCGACACATCCTGTCTGTGCTCGCGACGATCGCCTCGATTCCGGCTCTCGATGTCGCGCCAGTAATGCCCGCGATGACCGGTCCCAGCGCCGAGAAGTACTCGCGCAGGAAGGCATCGAGATCGATATCGAGCAAGGTACCGTCGAGGTCGAACATGATTGCCTCGGATCACGCAGGGCCCTCCCAGTAGGCAGCAGACGCGATGGTAGCACGCGCCGGGTCGTCGGAGGCGCGAGCGTTCAGCCCCGTTTCCTGAACAGACCTTGACAGACATTATACCGATGGGGGTATTATGGGGCACAGAACAATACCCGATGGGGCATATCCTGTTCGGGTCAGCGTTGCCCCTGTGCCGGCAGAGAGGAAACGAGAACCGATGGCGGCTGTAAGTGAGAGTCTCGAGCGGTCACTGAAGTCGATCTGCGGTGAGGATCGAGTTCGCACTGATCGCGTCGAGCGCAAGATGTACTCGTTCGACATCGGAGCGATGCCGCAGTCTGGTCAAGCCGTTCGTTCCGGCGGGCGTGGCCGGCGCTGTCGTTCGGCCGTCGAACGAAGAGCAGCTGGTCAAGCTCGTCGAGCTCGCGCAGCGTGAAGGCGTTGCGCTGGTACCGCGGGGCTGGGCGACCAGCGGGTACGGTGGCGTGCTGCCGGGCGAAGGGGCCATCGTCGTCGACCTGTCGGGATGGCAGAAGGTCCTCGATGTCGACGCCGAGAAGCTGACCGTGCGCGTGCAGGGCGGAGCGATCTGGGAGCAGATCGATCGCGAGATCGCCAAGCTGGGTCTCACGCTGCGGATCTATCCCTCGTCGTATCCCAGCTCCTCGGCTGCCGGGTGGCTCGCACAGGGCGGGTCGGGATTCGGCAGCTACGAGTACGGCACGTTCAAGGAGAACGTGGTCGCCGCTCGTGTCGTGCTGCCGAACGGCGAGGCCAAGGAGTTCAGCGGCGACGAGCTGCTGACCTACGTAGCCGATGCCGAGGGCACCACCGGGTTCATCACCGAGGTCGAGTTTCGGGTCAGGCCGCTCGAAGACGAGGTACACCGCCTGGTCGCGTTCGACACCGCCGCGAAGCTCGGCGCCGCGCTGTCTGCCGTCTCGAACGAGAAGCTGCCGATCTGGTCGATCACCTTCCTGAACCCCGAGTCGACTCGGCTCAAGAAGAAGCTTCCGCATCGTCACGGTCACCCGTAGGAGGAGGCGCACGAGCACTACGAGCCACAGATACCCGAGTCGTTCCTGGCGGTGATCGCGTATCCCGCCAGTCACGCCGAGGGCGATCGACGAGGCGCTCGCAGGCCATCGTCGAAGCCCAGGGCGGGACCGAGCTGGACGCCGAGGCCGCCGAGCACGAGTGGGAGCAGCGCTTCGCGCCGATGCGCCTCAAGCGGATCGGCCCGTCGATCGTGCCCGACCGAGGTCGTCGTGCCGCTGCCGAGATGCCGGCCGTCCTCGGCGAGATCGACGAGAAGATCGACCAGCCGTTCATCCTCGAGGGCATGGTCGGCAAGGGCGACAAGGTCGTGCTGCTCGGCTTCATCCCGCACGACGAGCGCTCGCTTCGCCTTCAACCTCGCGTTCGCCCTGTCGCTGTCGGTCATCAAGATCGCCAAGGCGCACGGCGGCGCGGCGTACTCGACCGGTCTGTACTTCCGCCGAGAGGCCGAGAGCGTCCTGGGCGCGAACGAAGTACGAGGCTCTCAGGGCGTACAAGGCCAAGGTCGACCCCAAGGGGATCCTCAATCCCGGCAAGGTCACCGGGGCCGGTGGCATGCTCGACTTCATCATGGGCAGCGCGTCGGCCTTCGAGGGCGTCGTGCGGCCGATCGCCAACGCGGCCAAGCCGCCGAGCGGCCACGGGGACCTGAGCAAGGACGTTCGCGGCATCCCGGGCGACGTCGGGTTCATGGCGTACGCGTGTGCTCGCTGCGGCTACTGCGTGCCCACCTGCGAGCAGTACACCGGGCGCGGCTGGGAGAGCCAGTCGCCGCGCGGCAAGTACGCGTACCTGCGCGAGGTCATGGACGGTCGCGAGAAGTGGGACCGCAAGGCGATCGACACGCAGCTCGTCTGCACCACCTGCGAGGTGTGCAACACCCGCTGCCAGCTGCAGCTTCCGGTCGAGCACAACTGGATGGAGATGCGCGGCAAGCTGATCCACGAGGAGAAGCGCGGCACGTTCCCGCCGTTCGAGATGATGGCCGCCTCGCTGCGAGGCGAGCGCGACATCTGGGCCGGCAAGGCCGAGAACCGAGCCGAGTGGGTGCCGGCTGACGTCGCCGAGAAGATCCCCGAGCAGTCCGACATCCTGTACTTCGCCGGCTGCACGGCGAGCTTCGTCGAGACCGACATCGCCGAGGCCTCGATCCGGCTGCTGCAGGACTCCGGCTACTCGGTGGGCTACATGGGCAAGGACGAGGCGTGCTGCGGCATCCCGATGAAGGTCGCCGGCAAGTGGGACCTGTTCGAGGAGATCTTCGAGCACAACGTCGCCGAGGCGCGCAAGCGCGGCGCGAAGACGATCGTGACCTCGTGCCCGGCGTGCGGTCTGGTGTGGAAGGAGCTCTACGCGAATCTCGCCGCCGAGCGCGGCGAGGAGTACGAGTTCGAGGTCAAGCACTACTCCGAGCTGGTCGCCGAGGCGATAGCCGACGGCAAGCTCGAACTCAAGGACAACCCCTTCGAGGGCCAGAAGGTCACGTTCCACGACTCGTGCCACATGGGTCGCGCGCAGGGCAACTACGAGCCGCCGCGGGACATGCTCAAGGCGATTCCCGGTGTCGAGTATCGTGGAGATGGAGCACAACCGCGAAGAGGGCCTGTGCTGCGGCTCGGTGCTCACGCTCGTGGGCGAGATGCCGGTCGCTCCGGTTCTGGGCGGGCACCGGCTTCAGGAGGCGGTCGACGTCGGGCGCCGACACGGTCGTGGCGCTTGTGCCCCTGCTGCCAGGTCCAGCTGCGCGACTCGCAACATCAAGAACGACCTCGGCCTCAAGATCGACGACCTGTCGCGAGTCGTCGCCGGCGCCGCTGGGCTACGACATCCCCGAGACGACCGACTACTCCATGTACATGTGGGGCTACTTCGAGAAGTTCATCATCCTGCTGGAGCCCGAGAACATGGCGAAGTTCATGGCCGCATCTTCCCGCAGATGCTGGACGCGATGCCCGCGGGCATGAAGCCGATGATGCTGTCGATGAGGCATGTCCCCGGTGGCCTGGCCATGATGGAGAAGATGATGCCGCTGATGTTCCCGGCGATGGCGCCCGGCATTCTCGGCAAGGTCATGCCCGACATGATCCGCGAGGTCGAGGACTACATCGGCGAGATGCCGCCGGACATGGCCGAACTCATGCCCGACCTGCTGCCCAAGACGATGGACTCGCTGATGCCGACGTACCTGCCGCAGCTGATTCCGCATCTGGTGCCGCTCTTCATCGGATATCTGCGTGACATCGATGGCGAGCAGGTGGCGGCGGCGTAGACGCCGATTTCAACCTCATCGAGGAGCGGAGTCCGGTGGGCTCCGCTCTCTCACATGCAAGTGCGGGTAGATTGTGTCTCAAGTCACATGGTTCATTGCCCGATGATGAGGTCATGAACATGACAGCCTCGAAAGAGCAGATCCTCTCACGCCTTGCGGCCATACCGATGTTCTCGGACCTGTCCGCCGACAGTCTCGAGACTCTGGCCAGCATGGTTCAGTACCGCCGCTACCCGAAGGGCGCCTTCATCGTGGGTCAGGGCGAGATGGGTACGTCGATGTACCTGCTCGTCTCTGGCCGCGTGAAGGTCTCGCTGGCCAACCCGGAGGGCCGAGAACTCGTTCTGAACTACCTGGAGGCCCCCGCGCACTTCGGCGAGATGGCGCTGGTGGACGCGCAGCCCCGTTCGGCCGACGTCATCGCCGTGACCGACGTCGAGCTCTTCGCGCTCGACGGTCGCGACCTCTCGGCGGCGATCCAGCTTCAGCCGCGGCTCGCGTTGTCGCTGATCGCCACGCTGTCGCGACGGTTGCGCCACACGATCGCCCGTCTCGAGGACATGGCGTTCCACGACGCGACGCACCGCGTGATGCGAGTAGTGCTCAACGTGGCGACCGCCGGCTACGAGACGAGCGGAGCCCCCGTCATCCAGGGAATGACCCACTACGACATCGCCACTCTCGCGGGGACCTCACGAGAGACTGCCAGCCGCGTCATATCTCAGCTTGCACGCGACGGGATCGTGACGACCAAGGGTCGGCGGATCATCGTCTCTATGGAGCTACTCAGCGCCCGGCTCGAGCAAGAGTAGATCGCCTCGGGCGTTTTGAGTGAAGCAACGACGCTACTGCCGGGTGGCGTCGTTGCTTTTTGTCGTGTTCACCGATCGTCTGTTTCAGGTACATAGACACCGTGACCTGTTTGACTGCCGGACGGAGGAACGATGAAGGACTTCACGCTCGATGAACTCAAGGCCCATAACGGCCGAGACGGCAATCCCGCCTACGTGGCCTACGATGGTGTCGTCTACGACGTCACAGACAGCGCGATGTGGGGGGACGGCGATCACGAGGGGATGCACCAAGCCGGGGCGGATCTGACGACCGAGCACGACGACGCGCCGCACGACGTGTACGTCACCGATTTTCCTGAGGTCGGTCGGTTGGTCTAGCTCCACAGGCCATGAGGTGGTAGCGGTGCCCGTCGCGTGCGGCGGGCACCGGCGCGCCCGCGCCGGCATCAGCTCTCGAAGATCGCGACTGTCTCGACATGGTAGGTCTGCGGGAACAGGTCGACCGGAGTGGCTGAGGTGAGCGTCATCCCCGATGCACCAAGGAGCTTTGCGTCGCGCGCGAGGGTCGCGGGATCACACGAGACATAGGCGATGGCGCGCGGACGAGCCGCAGAAATCGCGCTGATGACCTCCGGTGGGAGTCCAGCGCGGGGTGGATCCACGACGGCTACGTCGAAATGGCCCAGCCCGGCGATCTCTCGCGCGGCATCGCCGCCAAGAACCTCGGCCCACACCTCGTTGAGCTCAAGGTTCCTGCGCAGGTCACGCACCGCGCTGCCCGCTGCTTCGACCGCAACCACGTCACCGGCGAGCTGAGCAAGAGGGAGCGTGAACGTTCCCACGCCTGCATAGAGGTCCAGCACACGCTCCGAGCCGTTCGGATCGAGCGCAGCCACAACGGCGCCGATCAGCCCCTCAGCCGAAGCCGTGTTCACTTGGAAGAACGACGGCGCCGAGACCGCGAACTGCATCCCGGCAAGCCGTTCCCGCCAGTGCCCCCGGCCGCTGAGAACCTCGACCCCGGCGCTGGAGCGCCGCTTTGCCGGGTCCTTCGACAGCACACGTACGAGGCTACTCATCGCCAGTGCCTGCCCGAGAGTCCGCGCAGCGACCGCTCGCGGGAACGGCCCGGGGGCGGTCCACACGGCGACCTCGACATCTTTCGTGTGTGATGCGGCGCGTATGCCCAAGCGCACCAGTCCGAGGTCGCGATCTCCTTCGAGGTAGCGAAGCGCCCCGCCCAAGGCTCGCGGCGCCTTTCGCAGCTTCTTGGGCAGAAGAAGGCACTGGTCCACGGGGACGACCTCGCTGCTGCCCGCGCGATGGTAGCCGAGGCGCAGTCTGGGGGAGTCAGGATCGGGGACCAACTCTATCTTGTTGCGGTACCCATACTCGGCACGCGACGGAACCGCGCCCGCGACGATCGTTTCGGCATGCGCGATACCACCGATACGCACGAGCGCGTCGACGACCGCCTGCCGCTTCGAGGCCAACTGCATCGAGTAGGAGACGTGTTGCCACGTACAGCCTCCGCAGACCCCGAAGTACGGGCAGGGCGCGTCTACGCGGTCCCGCGACGCCTCAACCACTTCGACGAGGCGTGCTCGGACGAAGCGTCCGCGGTCCTCGACTATCTCTATCGCGGCAAGATCGCCCGGGCAACCGCCGGCGACGAAGGCGGCGCGTCCGTCGGGAAGTCGCCCGACCGAGTCGCCACCGTATGCTAGGCTCTGGATGGGGATTTCGATCAAGGGGACGCACTCCCGTCGGGGGTTCTCTGGGCTACCAATGGTACCCGAGCCACGAAGTCGGTTCAGTCTTGCGGCTATGTGGCCGATAACTGGAGTGCACACCTCGTGTGAGTGCTGAGGCGTGCGGGGTACCCACGCCCGCACGAAGGAGGTCACCAGTGTCCGAGAAGAAGATCCTCATCGTCCACGATGATGCATCGTTTGTGGAGAACCTCACGTCGGGATTGCAAGACGTTGCTCAGGGTGTCGAGGTCACGAGCGCGCTGTCTGCGCCGCGAGCCTTGGGTATCGTCTCGCAGGGTGTGCCCGACGTGATCGTAGTCGACGCCGAGCTCGTCGGGGTCGACGGCTACGCGTTCACGCATCAGCTCAAGGCAGACCCCAAGACCAAGGACACGCCCGTAGTCATCGTGAGCCTGGCCCCCAACGAGTCGTCCGCGCTCAAGGCGCGCTCTGTGGGTGCAGCGGCGCATCTGGCTGCCAGCGGTCCGATGTCCCAGATCGTGGGCAAGGTCGTCTCGCTCGCCGGGCTCGAATCGCGTGTCGCGGTTCCAGTTGGCGTTGCAGCCGCCGCGCCGGAGGTGCCCTCGGCGAGAGAACCGATGAGCGCTGCCGTGGCGCCTGCGTCGATTCAGCCGCCGAGCGGTGGCCCTGCACAAGTCGCTCCGAGCGGCGGCGCTCAGGCCATGCAGCAGCCGGCTTCGCCGGCGACCGTGCCGGTGGGCGCACCCGCGGCGCCGCGACCGGCGGAGTCCGGGGGAGCCGCCGGAATCGGCACTGCCTCGGCGGGCTACGGTGCTCCGACTCCCGTATCTTCGACGCCCTCGGTGCCGTCGTTCGGCACTGAGTCGGTGAGCGTCTCGGCGGGCGCTCCGGGCGGGTCCGAGATACCGCACGTGGATGAGCTGCTGCGCCTGATGCTGCAACGCGGTGGGTCGGACCTCCATCTCACCGTGGGGAGCCCACCGGGCATCCGCCAGCGCGGCGAGATCATTCCGGTCGAGGAGATGACGCCGCTCACACCTCGAGACACGATGGAGATGATCCTGGGTCTGCTCTCCGAGGAGCAGCGGCGTCGATTCGAGACAGAGCTCGAGCTCGACTTCGCGTACTCGATCCCCGGCGTGTCGCGTTTCCGCGCCAACGTCTTCCAGCAGCGCAACTCGATGGGAGCCGTGTTCCGAGTCATCCCCATCAAGATCCCGACGATGGACGAGCTCGGGCTGCCCAAGGTGTGCCGATTCCTTGCGGATCGGCCGCGCGGACTCGTGCTGGTGACCGGGCCGACCGGATCGGGCAAGTCGACGACCCTGGCAGCGATGCTCGATCACATCAACGAGACTCGGGCCAACCACATCATCACGCTTGAGGACCCCATCGAGTTCATGCATCGCAACAAGAAGAGCTTCGTCAACCAGCGCGAGGTCGGAGAGGACACCCACTCGTTCGCTGCCGCGCTCAAGCGCGTCTTGAGACAGGACCCCGACGTCATTCTCGTAGGCGAGATGCGTGACCTTGAGACGATCTCGGCGGCGATCACTGCGGCCGAGACCGGTCACCTCGTCTTGGCGACGCTGCACACGACCGGTGGACCGGAGACCGTCGATCGAGTCATCGACGTCTTCCCGCCGCACCAGCAGCAGCAGGTACGGATGCAGCTGTCGAACACGCTGGAAGGTGTGCTCTCGCAGGTCCTGCTGCGGTCAACCGATGGCAGGACCAGAACGATGGCGATGGAGATCATGCTGGGCATCCCCGCAATCGCCAACCTCATTCGCGAGGGTAAGACGCACCAGATGGAGACAATCATCCAAGGAGGCGCTCAGTTGGGCATGCAGACGCTCGACCAGCACCTCAAGAACCTTGTTGTCGGCGGGGAAGGTAACCTTCGAAGAGGCGATCGGCAAGGCGAAGAATCCGCGCGAGCTGGCTGCCATGGTAGGACGCAAGATGTAGGGTCAGAGCCGACACCAGGAACCGCCATCGACGGGCCCGGTTTCGGGCCCGTCGTCCGTTTCGATGAAGGAGCGCCGAATTGGATATCGCACGCGTCAGGTGGACGGGAAAGCGTCAGTTCGTCGGTAGCGACGAAGTCGGGCACAGCGTGGTGATGGACGCCAAGCCCGAGTACAAAGGCGAGGGGTCAGGATTCCGCCCTGTTGAGCTCGTGCTTCACGGGCTGGCAGGCTGCACCGGCATGGACGTCATATCGATTCTTGAGAAGAAGCGTCAGGACGTACGGGGCTTCGAGATCATCGTCGAAGGCATCCAGCGGGTCGATGAGTACCCCAAGATCTATACGGAGATTTCGATCGACTACATCGTGACGGGGTACGACGTCAAACCCGATGCGGTGGCCAGAGCGATCGAACTGTCCGAGACGAAGTACTGTGCCGTTGGTGGGATGCTCGGTGAAGACGTGCGATTGAAGACGTCTTTCACGGTAGTCGAAGCGACAGCGGCTGGCGCCGCCTTCAGTGGCGAGGGCGCTGAGTAGGCCGGTGCGAGACGCTGTTGTCATGCCTGTCTACAACGAGGCGTCCACCGTCGGACCGGTTCTTGACGCCGTCCGAGACTTCTACAGTGGTGAGGTCATCGTCGTCGATGACGGGTCCACCGACGAGACGCCGCGAGTTCTTGCGAAACGGACCGACATCGCGGTCGTCCGCCTCGACTGCAACTGCGGATACGGATGTGCGCTTCGTATCGGTTTCGACGTTGCTCGGGAACTGGGAGTCTCGCGCTTGGTGACGATGGACTGCGACGGGCAGCACGAACCCGCCCACATTCCTCAGTTCTTGGAGGCCGTTGAGGACGGGTCGCAGATAGTCTCAGGCAGCCGCTATCTCCCCGACAGCGGTAGTGAGGGCACCGTCCCACGAGACCGGCGCGAGATCAATGCACGAGTGACCGCCCAGATCAACAGGGTCACGGGATGGGGACTCACAGACGCTTTCTGCGGGTTCAAGGCGTATCAGGCACAGGCTTTGGGTGGGCTGTCTCTCTCTGAGCCCGGGTACGCGATGCCTTTGGAGCTGTGGGCGAAGGCGTTGAAAGCGGGGCTGAAGGTCGCAGAGATACCGGTCGAGAGGATCTACTGCGATCGCGACCGGTCCTTCGGGTCCTCTCTCGACGATCCTGAGAAGCGGTTCGCCTACTACCTTGACGTGTGGAACCGTGCCTTGGAGGCCGAGTAGATGTCACAGCCTTGGTATTCCGCAGTGTGCGTCGGGGCGCACCCCGATGACGTCGAGATCGGGATGGGCGGGACCGTCGCCAAGATGACGAAGTCCGGTGCTCGCGTTGCGATCGTCGACCTGACCAACGGTGAGCCCACTCCGCATGGCAGCGTTGAGATGCGAGCGGCGGAGTCTGCGGAGGCCGCCCGCGTCCTCGGCGCCGAGCGCAGGACACTTGCGCAGCCGAACCGCTATCTCGTCGACACGGTCGAGGCGAGGATCGAGCTCGCCGAGGTCCTGCGCGAACTGCGTCCCCGTATGCTGTTCGTGCCGTATCCTGTCGACGCTCACCCCGACCACGTAGCGGCCTCGCACATCGCCGTGGCCGCACGCTTCTACAGCAAGTTCACGAAGACAGACATGGCGCACGAGCCGTTCTATCCACCTCGCGTCTTCAGGTACATGGCGGTACACCAGCGCATCATCGCCGAGCCGTCCTTCGTGGTCGATGTCTCCGAGGAACTCGAGACCAAGATGGCGTCGCTGCGCTGCTACGCGTCTCAGTTCGTGGCCAACGAGTCCAATGCCGGGATCATCCCGATGATGGAGGGCATGGCGCGCATGTGGGGGATGATGGCGAACATAGACGCCGGTGAACCGTTCTTCTCCCTCGAACCCATCGCGCTGTCATCACCCGACCAGGTCTTGTAGGGGAGAGCCAGAATGGTACGGTCGCGCCCGACTCTGCCGGCAGGACACGGAGAGGTCGTCGAGAGACCCGCCTACAGCGAGTGGGCGCGCCTTCTGGCCGACAATCGGGCGACAGCGTCCGCGTGGCAGTTCGAGTTCGGGGGGCTGAGCGCTCCGGAGTTTCGCCGTGAGGCGCGATCGGACTTTCTGGCGGTCGCAAGGCAGTTCTCGGCCAGGCTCGGTGTCGACACTCGTTCGCCCGGTGAAGTCGAAGCCCCGATCATCGCCACAGGCCACCAGCCCGATCTCTATCACACAGGCGTGTGGGTCAAGGACTTCTTGCTCGAGCGGCTCGCGCGAGAGACCGGCGCCTCAGCCGTGGACGTTGTCGTCGACTCAGACGGTTTCGAGTCGGTGGCGGTAAGCGCGCCGTGCATGCAACCAGGACTCGTCCGCTGCCGCCAGTATCTCGCCCTTGGTGGGCCGGACACCTGCTTCGCCTGTGCGCCCGTGCCGGGTGACGATCATCTCGCGGCGTTCTGCTCTTCCGGTGACGACATGCTTGCCACGTTGCCCGCGCCGGCGGTGCGCAGGCACTTCTCGGCCTTCTGTGCTGCGCTGCGCGCGGCTGCGCCAGACTCGGCGAACCTTGCCCAACTGCTCACCATCGCACGACGCAGGTACGAAGCGACTGCGGCAACCGCCTATCTCGAAGCTCCGCTGACCGATCTCGCTTCGCGGCGATCGTTTGTGAGATTCGTGTGCGGGGTCGCCTTGGATGCGTCGCGGTTTGCCCGCGAGTACAACGCCGAACTCGAGGAGTACCGCTCGCTGAACAAGACGCGTTCGGCCGCGCAGCCCTTTCCGAACCTCGAAGCCACCGACACGAGGATCGAGCTGCCGCTTTGGCATCTGGCGCGCCATCGAAGGGACACCGTGTGGGCCGAGCCGCTCGACGGCGGGGGAGTGCGGCTTGGATCCGCGGGCGACGCGATCGCAGAACTGCCGCCCGATCCATCGGCGGCTGTTGATGCGCTTGAGCGTGCGGGCGTGCTGATCGCACCAAAGGCGCTCGCGCTGACGTTGTTCGTTCGGCTGTTGTGCTGCGATCTGTTCATCCACGGGATCGGGGGCGGTCGCTACGATCAGGTCACCGATGGGGTTATTCGGCGCTACTTCGGGGTCGAGCCTCCGGGTTTCGTGGTGGCGTCGATGACGATGTACCTGCCGCTGGGCGCTCACGTCGTCGGCGACGAGGAGGTCAGCGCAGCGAAGGAGCGGCTCAACCGTCTCGACCACAACCCTGACGCTTTGCTCGGCGAGGTCGAGTTCGACTCACCCGCCGAGAAGCAACGGGCCATCGCGCTGGCTGCCGAGAAGACGGAGCTGGTCTCGCTCATCTCGAAGCCCGGGGCCGACAAGAAGGCCCTCGGACTGCGTATCCGCGAGGTCAACGCCGAGCTCGCCGGCATTCTTGCCTCGCTGCGGGCGTCCTTCTCGGCGGAGCTGTCCAGCCTGGAGCTGCAGAGGGCTGCGACTGAGATCCTGACCGACCGCACGTATCCCTACTGCTTCTGGGACCCCATGGAGATCGCCGACAAGGTCTGGTAGCCAACGGTACGGGCGTGCGATGGGACGCGAGATTGCGACAGCGCCAAGGGCGCGCTATCATCGTGCGACCCATTCGAGGGTGGCCTTCCTGGGCGAAAGGAAAACACTATGTCGTTGCCTGTCGTTGACCCGAACCTGTGCACCGCCTGCGGTATCTGCGTGGATGAGTGCCCGTCGAGCTGCTACGACCTCGAGGACATCGCCGAGCTCAACCGGCCGGATGACTGCACCGAGTGTGGCATCTGCGTCGACTCGTGCCCGAACGGCTCGATCTCGATGGACTAGCTCTCTGCTTGCGATTCAGGGACGAAAGCCGGGTTTCCCCCGGCTTTCGTCGTTTCAGAGCGGACTGGCGTCATCCCCGCGGCCCCATCCGGTCGTTGATGTAGAGCTTGGGCTCGTTACCACGCAGCATGCCGACGAACCGCTTGTGGTGCGCCGCGTACACGACCACTCCCATCACCAGAGCGAACGGCCAGTCGGGGGACCCAAGCGCAATCGCGGTGACGGGGAGCGTTATGGCCGCAGCCACCTGACCCGCCATCATGTAGCGCGTGAGTGCGATGACCATCAGTCCGACGACGACCACAGCGATGAAGTAGCGCCAGTCGTAGGCGAGCAGCGCGCCGCCGCCGGTGGCAAGTCCCTTGCCCGTGCGCGCTGAAGCGTCTCTTGATCAGCGCCATCCACACCGAGTAGTTGTGGCCGAGCACGGCGCCCGCGACCGCCGCCATGGCGCCGTAGCCGATGAGCGCCGTCAGACGTGAGGAGCGTGTCTGCGGTCGGTGCCGATGGCGGCAAGGGCCCCAGCAGCTTGACCGCCAGCACAGGCACGAAGCCCTTGAGCGCGTCGGCGACCATGGCGACAGCGAACCACGTCCACGACCCCGTGGAGCGGCGCACGTTCATCGCGCCGACGTTGCCCGTCCCGTGCTCGGTGACGTCCTCGCCTGTGACGGCCTTGACGATGATGTAGGCGAACGGAATGGAACCTACCAGGTAGGCGCCGACAAAGCAGCCGAGAACGAACACCGCGTCTCGTGGCACGTCAGCTCCTCATCGGGACGACACACTCGATGGCGTTGTGGAGCATGGTGATCTCGTAGTGCGTGTCGAGGAGGACCTCGCCGTCGATCTGGGCAGGTATGCGGCGGTCGCAGTCGATGACAACAGATGAGTGCTTGGACATGTGCACGGGCTTCATGTTCGTGTGCTTGCCGACGACGACGAAGGGCAGACGCCACAGCGTTTCGGGCAGGCTCATCGGGTCGATCATGCAGACCTCGAAGACCCCGTCGTCAGCGACAGCGTCGGGAGTGATGACGAACCCACCGCCGTAGGTTCGCCCGTTCGTGACCGCTACGATCAGTGTCTCGTGTCGCTCGGCGGCCGCGCCGTCAAACGAGATGTCGAGCGAGAACCCCTCGAGTTCGTTGAAGAGCACGTGGAGCAGCGCTGTCAGATACAGCCACAGCCCGGAGCGACGCTTGGTGACCTTGTACTCGACCGCCTTTGCCGTCACCTTCGCGTCCATCCCCGCAGCGAAGCTGTTGTTGAAGTAGATGCCGTTGCACAAGCCGACGTCGAATCTTCTGCGCTCGCCCGTGGCCAAGCGTGAGTGCGGCTTGCGTGAGATCCTCTGGCACGCCGAGCGTGCGGCGAGTGTCATTCCCCGACCCTGTGGGCAGCACGCCAAGTGCCGGTCGGTGCTCCGCTTCGATCTGCATGAGCCCGTTCAGTACCTCGTGTACGGTACCGTCGCCACCCGCCGCAACCACGAGGTCGTACCCGGTTGCTTGCTGCGCGAGCGACACCGCGTCGCCGATTCTTTCGGTTCGCACGAGGTCGTGTGGCAGATTCAGGAGCAGCTGCTCGATGATCGGGATGAGTCCGGCGGTCTCCCCGTGGTTCGCTGCAGGATTGGCGATGACGAGCGTCTTGCCGGGTGTCACGACAGTCTCCCCTCGGGCCACGGTGGCGGCTTCAGCATAGCGCAGTAGCCGGGCGTGTTGGTGGTGTCCTGCGGGTATGATAGAGTGCGTTCCCGCGTGTCACACGCCCTCTTAGCTCAGTGGATAGAGTGTCTGCCTCCGGAGCAGAAGGTCGCAGGTTCGAATCCTGCAGAGGGCGCCACTCCAGCAGAGAAAGGGGCCGGTTCCCGTCGTCGGGAATCGGCCCCTGTGCACTGCGACGTGCTGCCGCCCTAGTGGCCCTCGGCCCGCTCCTTCAGATACGCGTCGACGAGCTTCTTCTGGATGTCACCGGGAACCTGCTCGTAGGAGTCGATAGAGATCGTGTACGTGCCGGTTCCGCTCGTGATCGCGCGAAGATGAGGCGAGTAGTGGACGACCTCAGCATACGGTGCCTGTGCCTTGATGACCTGCACTCCCGGGGCGGGAGCGTCCATGCCCAGAACTCGCCCACGGATCGAGCTGATGTCGCCCATGACGGCTCCTGCGTAGGCGTCAGGCACCTCGATCTCGAGAGTCGCGATCGGCTCGAGGATGACAGGATCGGCCATCTCGGCGGCCGCGCGGAAGCCGATGCGAGCCGCCGTCTTGAAGGCCATCTCGTTGCTGTCCACTGCATGCATCGAGCCGTCGTACACCGCAACCTTGACGTCTTGAACGGGGTAGCCGGCGATCGCACCCGAGGTCATCGTGTCCTGGACACCTTTGTCGATCGCGACGATGTAGGGCTTCGAGATTCTGCCGCCCACGATCTCGTCGTTGAACTCGTATCCGCCGCCCGGGTTCGGCTCGAGCCGCAGCCAGCAGTCGGCGAACTGGCCCGAGCCGCCGGTCTGCTTCTTGTGGCGCCCCTGTGCCTTGGCGCTCTTGCGGATGGTCTCTCGGTAGGGAATGCGCAGTTCGGCCAGCTCAGCCTCGACGTGGAAGCGCTCGTGGAGCCTTGAGAGCACCACGTCGACTGCCGTATCGCCCATCGCCGAGATCACCGTCTGGTGGGTCTCTTCATCGCGGCGAAGAGAGAGCGCCGGGTCTTCATCGACGATGCTCTTGAGCGCAGTGCCGAGCTTGTCCTCGTCGGCCTTGGTCTTGGCGACGATCGCGACGGGATAGAGCGGCTCGGGCAGAGGCAGCGCGTCGAAGGCGACGTCCGCCGCTTGCCGAGAGCGTGTCGTTGGTGGCGGTGTCCGAGAGCTTCGGCAGCACGGCGATGTCCCCGGCGGGAACAGCGTCGATGTCAGCCGTCTCCTTGCCGGTCATCTTGAAGACGTGACCGACGCGCTCCTTCTTGCCGGTGCGCGAGTTCGACGACCTCTGAGTTGGGCGTGAGCGTTCCCGAGACGACCTTGACGAAGGACATCCGCCCACGTAGGGGTCCGAGAGGGTCTTGAACACGTGACCTGAGAACTCTCCCGATTCCGAGAAGGGAACCTCTTTGCCGTCGGTCGTGTGCATCGGTCCGTGCGCTGTGGGCTCGGGGAAGAAGGTGACGATCTCGTCCATGAGGTCCTCGATGCCCTGCAGCTTGATGGCAGAGCCGACGAACACCGGGATGACCTTGCTCTCGGCGATCGCCAGCCCGAGCAGCTTCTCGAGATCCTCCTGAGTGAGCGGCTCGCCCTCGAGGTACTTCATCATCAGCTCGTCATCGGCCTCGGCGGTCTTGTCGGCAAGCTGCTCGCGAGCGGCCTCAGCGGCCGCTGAGAACTCCGACGGGGATCTCGT
This sequence comes from uncultured Actinomycetes bacterium, assembly GCA_963700665.1. Taxonomy (GTDB): domain Bacteria; phylum Actinomycetota; class Coriobacteriia; order Anaerosomatales; family PHET01; genus CAVPCY01. The sequence goes on along the minus strand of CAVOYK010000001.1, from coordinate 670,487 downwards.
CCATGTGCTCGCCGTCGTCCTCGTGGTGGTACGCCTTCATGCGGATGATGTCGACCACGCCGTGGAACTCGGACTCAGCGCCCATGGGGAGCTGGATGGGCACGACTCGGTCGCCGAACGTCGCTTGCAGCTTTGCCAGGCAGGCGTCGAAGTCTGCGTGCTCCTTGTCCATGCGGTTGATGAAGACGGCTCGGGCGATACCCATCTCGCCGGCGATCTTCCAGAGGCGCTCGGTCTGAACCTGCGGGCCGGCGATGGCGTCGACGACGAACAGCGCCATCTCGGCGGCTTCCATGCCGGCGATCGCGTCGGCGATGAAGTCGGCGTACCCCGGAGTGTCGATGACGTTGATCTTGACGCCCTCGTGGACCACTGGGGCGAGCGAGAGGTTGATGGAGAACGAACGCTTGATCTCCTCGGGATCGTAGTCGAGGCCGGAGTGGCCGTCATCGACGCTGCCGAGTCGTTTCGTGGCGCCGGACAGGTAGAGCATCGCCTCGGCCAGCGAGGTCTTTCCCGCACCGCCGTGTCCGACGAGGACGACGTTGCGGACCTTGTCAGTGCTTGGTGCTCCCAAGTACATCGCCTCCTTGTGAGTAACGCGCCACTCCGTTGTGACGCGTACCTAAGCGACGCGGGGAGGATGGCCCCACCCCGCGGGTCCCTCTTCGCACAAGTCTACCCCGAAAGGAGGGGAGCGACGCCACTTCTTATCAGTACGCTCGTCGGCTGGTAGAATGCTTCGAGCATTCCGACTCGCGTCGCGCGCCAGCGTGACCCTTTCTAGGAGGTTGCCGGTTCGTGAACACCCGCACCCGCGCGCTCCTCGTGGTACTGTCAGCGCTGCTGGTCGCGGGCGCATTCGCCATCACCGGTTGCTCAGCAGGGGAACAGCCGGTCGCCGAGCAGCCCGCGCCCGAGCAACCCGCTACCGAGCAACCCGCCGCCGAAGCACCCGCCACCAACTCGCAGGGGGAGACCTTGTACACGCCCGAGTACCAGCCCAACGGCACCGAGACCGCCACGATCAAGACCAGCAAGGGCACCATCGTGGTCAAGCTCTTTGGCAAGGACGCGCCGATTCACGTCGGCAACTTCGTGGAGCTCGCCAAGAAGGGCTTCTACGACAACACCAAGTACCACCGCTACGAGAAGGGCTTCGTCATCCAAGGTGGCGATCCACAGACGCGCGATCTGACCTCCGAACAGGTCCAGCAGGCGGTCACCAACGGCAACCCTCCGCTGGGCACGGGAGGACCGGGCTACGTCATAAAGGGTGAGTTCGACCCTTCCGTCAATCCGCAGAAGCACGTCAAGGGTGCCCTGGGGATGGCTCGCACCAACGATCCTGACTCGGCCGGGTCCCAGTTCTACTTCGCGCTCGAACCGCTGCCCATGCTCGACGGGCAGTACACGGTCTTTGGAGTCATCACCGAGGGGCAGGGAGTCGCAGATGACTTGCGTGTCGGTGACACGATTGAGTCAGTGACTATCGCGAACGCTGACTAGGCGACCTGAGTAGACACGACACGTGGACCAGTCCAAGTTCAATGAAGCACAGCAGGCGTACGACGCCGGTGACTTCCGCACGGCGGCGAAGTCCTTTCTCGCCTCCGCGGGCAAAGGTGCCGCGGGCAACGGCGCGGCGTACCATATGGCCGGAAACGCTCTCATGCGCCTCCGACGCCACCAGGATGCGGTGACCGTCTACGGCCACGCACTTCGCGACGAGACCTACGACAAGCGCGGCTCCGTGCAAGCCAATCTCGGTGCCGCCTACGTGGCGCTCGGGGAGTACGCCGAGGCGGTAAGGGCATACGAGGCTGCCATCGAAGAGCCCGACTACCCAACACCGTATCGCGCTTTCCAGGGGATGGCGGCCGCGCTCGTGGAGCGCGGGAAGATCGAAGACGCCGCTATCGCGTATCGCAGAGCCGCGCTCGACAGTACGAATCCGGATCCGGGCAAGGCGCTCGTCAACCTCGGGCTGTGCTTCATGGCACTCGGTCGACCGGAGGACGCCGTCGAGGCCTACCAGGCCGCTCTCGGTTTTGACGATTACCATGGCAGAGGCAAGGCGCTGGCCAACATCGGTCAGGCGTACGCGGCGATGGGTGAGTACGACGAAGCGGTTCGCGCGTTCGACAAGGCGGTGCAGATGCACGGCCACAAGCTCAGCCCGACGGCGCAACAAGCCTACGACGACGCGCGGTCGGCCACTCAGTCCTCGCGCGAGGTAGTTGAGGGCTGGGAGACCGGCGAGTCGGCTCCACTTCTCAAGCAGGCCCAACCCGGCGGGTGGGACACAGACGAGCTGCAGGCGCTCGCTGGCGCCGCCGAGTCGGCCGAAGCTGCTGCATCCCAGGTTGAGGGTGGCGCGCCACCCCCCGGCCTCAAGGCCGAGGAGGCGGCGGCGGCTCTGGGCATGGGCGACGAGGAGGCGGTCACCGAGTTCTTCGCTCTTACCGAGGAGGAGATGAGGGCACGGGACCGTGAGGCTCGTCGGGCGGAGCGAGAGCGTCGCCGATCTTCGGGGAGCTGGACCAAGGTCGCCGTAGTAGCTGGCGCGATCGTCGTGACCTTGGCTCTCGTGGTCGGTGGAGTCTACTGGCTGGGGTTCGGGTGGCCCACTCAGGGCGCGACGGTCGGCGGCCTCGTATCGGCCTACGCCGCGGGTCAACCCGTCGAGCGCTACTGGGTCGCCGTGCCAGGCAAGGATGTTGCTCGCGAGATGGCGAAGATTCCGCCGGTCGAGTCGTTCAAGATCGACTCGATGGTCCGGGGGCGCACCGGCTCGACTGCTCGCGTCACCGTCACCCCCGAGAAGGGCGCGCCACTTCACTACACGATCACGCTGTCTCGCGAGGGCGTTGGATGGAAGGTGACGGGAGTCGAGAACGATTGGCGTTCCACGGGCGGCTAGGAGGCCGCTCGTTCGTTGTCTGAGATGGAAGGAAGAACGAGTGGAGCAACGCACGTATCTCATGATCAAGCCGGACGCCGTGGCGCGTGGTCTTGTTGGCCGCATCGTCCAGCGTTTCGAGGACGCGGGGCTCAAACTCCAGCGTCTGGAGTACGGAATGGTGACGCCCGAACAGGCGGCGGCCAACTACGTCGAGCACGAAGGCAAGCCATTCTATGCCGGGCTTGTCGACTACATCACTTCAGGTCCTGTCGTGAAGATGGTCTTTGGCGGTCCCGGGGCAGTCGCCGTATGCCGCAAGCTGATGGGAGTGACCAATCCCGCCGACGCAGCACCGGGCACGATTCGGGGTGACTTCGGACTCGAGCTCGACGCCAATGTGATACACGGCTCGGACTCTCCGGAATCCGCCGAGCGCGAGATCGCGATCTTCTTCGGAGAGTGACGGTTCGTGTTCGCAGCCGGAGCTTCGACCGGCTGCCGAAGCCGGCCGCGCGCCGTCGATCGGGCGAGACCCCCAACTGACATGGGGGTCTCGCTTCTTGATGGGGAAGCGACGGTTAAGTACGCGGCAAGTCCTCGATGCGACCGTATGCTCGTCCACCGACGAGCGAGGAGTGCGAGAGATGCAGCCCCGAAACCCGCGTACCAACGATCATCCGCGTGAGTTGCTGCTGCAAGGTCACACTCAAGCGTTGACCGACGAAGCACTTCTCTCCGTTCTTGTCGGTGAGACCGGGGCTGCGGGTGTGGGGCGGCTGTTGCGTCACCAGCCCGTTGCCCAGGGTCTTTGGCGGATGAATGCCGAGGAGTTGACGGCGCTCGAGGGCGTAGGTCCTGCCGGTGCCGCGCGGCTTCTGGCGGTTCTTGAGATGAGTCGGCGTGCAACGAGCCCCTGTGATGATCTTCGTCCCACCATCTCCACGCCCGAAGACGTCGTGGCCCTGTGCTCGCCCCACCTCCGAGGGCTCGATCGCGAGCACTTCTGGACGCTGGCCCTCAACACGAAGAACCGCCTTCTCAGGGTGATTGAGGTGTCGGTCGGTTCACTGAACGCATCGATCGTGCACCCCCGAGAGCTGTTCAAGGATGCAGTCCGCGTGTCCGCCGCGTCGGTAGTGGTCGTGCACAATCATCCCAGTGGCGATCCCACGCCGAGCGGAGCGGATATCCAGCTCACCAGGCGACTGGTCAAGGCCGGTGACGTGCTGGGCGTCGAGGTGCTGGACCACGTGGTTCTCGGTGACGGAGGAACTCACGCCAGCCTGAGGGATCTCGGGCTTATGTGACGTTGTAGCCCGCGAGATGAGGGCGGCTTCATTAAGCGCTGTGCTAGACTTCACCACGCACCGCGTACCACCGACCCGGCCGAGCAAGGTCAGGGTCGGTTTTGGCATGGGATGTCCGCTTGGGCAGCACTCGTGTTTCGAAGATGCGCGGCCGAAGGGAGAGATCGCGACAGTGTCGCTTGTAGATATGTTCTTCAACTCGTGGGGCGGCGACATGGCCGTCGACCTGGGCACCGCGAACACGCTCGTGTCTGTTCGCGGACGAGGAATCGTGCTCATCGAGCCGTCGGTGGTGGCGGTCGAGCGCGACACGAAGCGCGTACTCGCCGTCGGCATCGATGCCAAGCGCATGCTCGGCCGTACGCCGGGCAGCATCGTTGCCATCCGGCCGCTCAAAGACGGCGTCATCGCCGACTTCGAAGTGACCGAGGCGATGCTTCGCTACTTCATCAACAAGACTCGCGTGAAGCGGTTCCCGTGGCAGCCGAAGCCCCGAGTCGTCGTCTGCGTCCCGTCGGGCGTGACCGAGGTCGAGAAGCGGGCCGTGTTCGAGGCGACCATGCAGGCGGGCGCTCGGCAGGCCTTCCTCATCGAGGAGCCCATGGCCGCGGCGATCGGCGCCGGACTGCCGATACAGGAGCCCACCGGCTCGATGGTCGTCGACATCGGTGGCGGTACGACCGAGGTCGCGGTGATCTCGCTGGGCGGCATCGTGTGCGCGCAGTCGATCCGCATCGCGGGCGACGAGTTCGACGAGGCGATCATCGCCCACGTCAAGCGCGTCTACAACGTGCTGATCGGTGAGAGGACCGCCGAGGAGATCAAGTTCGAGATCGGCAGCGCGTGGTCCGCTGCTCGAAGAGGTGGATGTCGAGGTTCGGGGTCGCGACCTGCTCACCGGTCTTCCGCGCACCGTTGCGATGGAGTCCGAGGAGATTCGCGAGGCGCTCGAGGAGCCCACGCTCGCGATCGTCGCTGCCGTGAAGGGAACGCTCGAGCAGACCCCGCCGGAACTCGCCAGCGACCTCATGGAGTACGGGATCGTCCTGACGGGCGGAGGCGCACTGCTCAGGGGTCTCGATGAGCGACTTCGCCACGAGACGGGCATGCCAGTGCACGTCTCGGAGAGCGCACTGACGAACGTCGTGGACGGCTCAGCCCAGGCGCTCGAGGAGATCGACGCGCTCAAGAAGGTGCTGCAGGGCGGGCGGTAGCCTCCCCGGGATGCCATGAGAATCCAGCGAACCGAGACACCAGGACCGAGGCCCGGATGGCTCATCCTGTTCGTTGCCCTCGCCATCGTGCTTATCACCATCTGGTATCGGGAGAGCGACTCGGGTCCACTGCACCGAGTGCAGTCGGGAGCGCAGGTCGTCGTTGCGCCGATACAGGCCGGGGGCGAGTTGGTCACGCGACCCGTTCGAGGGCTGTTCGGCTGGGCGAGCGACCTTGGGGTCTCGAGAAGCCAGCTCGAGGAGCTGCGGAGCCAGAACCAGTCGCTGAGAGTACGCGTTGCCGAACTCGAAGAGGCGAGTCTGGAGAACGAACGGCTGCGAGCTCTGGTGGACCTTCCAAAGGCGCGCGAACTCCAGTCGGTCGCGGCGCACGTCATCGGACGCCCCACGAACTCCTGGGATGGGGTCATACTGATCGATCGCGGCTCTGAGCAGGGAATACGGGTTGGCATGCCGGTCATCGGACCGCAGGGGCTTCTTGGGCAGACGGTCTCCGTGACTCCGGGCACCGCGAGGGTCAGGCTGATAACGGATCAGAGGAGCGGCGTTGCGGCGCTCGTCCAACGTACGAGGGCCGAGGGTGTCGTCATGGGTAGCATCGATGGTCGGATGACGCTCGACTTCGTCCCGCTGGAAGCTCAGGTGAAGAAGGGGGATGTCGTCATCACGTCAGGCATAGGCGGCGTGTATCCCAAGGGGCTGCCGATAGGTGAGGTCAGCGAGGTCCAACGCGAGGCCAACGCCCTCTACCAGGAGATTCGAGTGCAGCCAGCCAGCAACCCGTCGGGCCTTGAGGAAGTGCTTGTGATCGTTGGCGAACCCGCGGTCGTGGTCCCGCAAGGGGGCGAGTGATGAAGCGCGCCATTCCGTCCATCGCGTCGGTCTTCATAGCCACCCTGCTTCAGGTCGGGCTGGCACCCTACATGTCGATCGGCGGTGTCACACCCAACTTCCTGCTGATCGTTGTGGTGACCCTCGCTCTGACCATGGGCCCGACCGAGGGGGCCATCGCGGGGTTCTCCGCCGGACTTCTGTTCGATCTCGTCGGTACGGGGCCCTTGGGGCCGATGGCGCTGGTCCTCTCGGTCACCGGCTACCTCGCCGGGCTGCTTCACGAGCAGATGTTCGCCGAGGGGTGGCTTCTGCCGATAACCGTGTTCGCGATCGCCGCACTCTCCGCGGAAGTAGCGTATGGGCTCGTGCTCGGCATTCTCGGTGAGGGCGGCCCCTTTTGGCAGAGTTTCTTCACAAGGATGCTGCCTGCGGCGGTGTACAATACAGCCTTGGCCCTGCTTGTGTATCCCTGGTTGGCGCGCTTCTTGCGCCACGATCGGCCCATGAAGACCTTCAGACGGCTGGCGTGACACGCGTGTGCCGCTCGGCTGTGGCCGGATAGCCATGGCGACTACCTAACGGACGCGGATGCCTACCTACCGTCAGAAACTCAAACCTCGCTTCGCTGTGCTCGGCGGTATCGTGATCGCCGTTCTGAGCATACTGCTCCTTCGTCTCTGGACGATGCAGGTGCTCTCGGGGGACGCCTTCGCAGCGCAAGCCGAGCAGAACCGCGTCCGCGAGATAAGCACGGTCGCGCCCCGGGGCCGCATTCTCGACCGCAAGGGACGGGAACTGGTGACCAACAGGGCGACGCTCGCCGTCGTCGTTGCACCCTCGGCCGGGATGACGACGAGATGCTGACGCGGCTTTCGTCGCTGCTCGATGTACCACTGCCCGAGATCCAAGAGCGGGTCCAAAGCGTCAAGGAAGCGGCGCTCGCTCCCCGCGTGATCGCGATCGACGTGCCGCTGGACACGGTGGCGTATCTCGCAGAGCACGAGTCCGAGTTCCCGGGTGTCGAGATCCAGACGCGCGCGGTCAGACAGTATCCGCAAGGCAAGCTTGCCGCCCACGTGCTCGGCTACGCGGGCGAGATCGCCGACTCCGAACTCGGCGAGCCCGATTTCGAGGGCTACGACCCCAACGATGTCGTAGGCAAGTCCGGAGCAGAGAAGGCCTTCGAGAAGGTGCTGCAAGGCGATCGCGGTCGCCAGGTTCTCGAGGTCGACGCCGCCGGGCGGCCACAAGCGCATCATCGCTGAGACTGAGCCAGAGCCCGGACGAGACGTCGTGCTGACGATCGACAGCCGAGTCCAGAAGGTCGCCGAGAAGGCGCTGAGGGATGCGCTCGATGATGCGCATCATCAGGACTATCCGAAGGCCAAGGCCGGGGCTGCTGTCGCTCTGGACACTCGTACGGGTGAGGTGCTCGCCTTGGCAAGCCTTCCCACGTACGACCCCTCGGTGTTCCTCGGCGGCGTGTCTGACAGGCAGTGGCGCTCTCTCACGACGACATCGTCGGAGTTCCCTCTGACCAATCGTGCGATGATGGCTCAGTATCCGCCGGCGTCCACCTTCAAGGCGTTCACGGGCCTGGCCGGCCTGCAGAACGGTGTCACGAGCCAGTGGAAGACGTACTACTGCGAGGGTCGTTGGACCGGGATGGGCAAGCAGTGGGCGAAGTGGTGCTGGAATCACTCCGGGCACGGGACCGAGACCTTCATGGACGGCATCGAGGACTCGTGTGACACCGTCTTCTACGAGATCGGCACGCCTTCTACAAGCGCAAGGGCGAGAAGCTGCAGAAGTTCGTTCGCGGCTTCGGCTATGGGTCGGTGACCGGCATCGACCTGCCGGGCGAGGCCGACGGACGCGTGCCCGACGCGGCGTGGAAGAAGGCGTACAACGAGGACTACCCCGAGTACCAGCGGTGGCTGCCCGGCGACACCGTGAACATGGCCATCGGCCAGGGTGACCTGCTTGCCACACCGCTGCAGGTCGCCGCGACCTACGGCGGAATCGCCAACGATGGCCGCGTCATGCGACCTCACGTGTTGCGCAGGGTGCTCGGCAGCGACGGGAAGCCGGTGCTGGTTCAGGAGCGGGAAGTCGCCTTCGCACCCAAGGTGTCAAAGCGAAACATCAAGACGATGCAGCGAGCCTTGGAGAATGTCACGAGCACGGCACGGGCGCTGCCGCGTTTCGCGGCTTCCCGGTCGATGTGGCTGGCAAGACGGGCACGGCGCAGGTAGCCGGCAAGGACGACTATGCGTGGTTCGTCGGCTACGCACCCGCCAACAAGCCTCGGTACGTGGTGGCCGTCGCGGTTGAGCAGGGCGGACACGGCGGGTCGGTGGCAGCCCCGGCGGCCCGCCAGATTCTCGCGGCCTTGCTCGGCGAGAAGATCGAGCACGTGACCGCGATCGGACTCTTCGCGATGACCGGAATGACGGATCGGTCCCCGTTCAGGGTGGTGAATCCCGCGCTTGTGGCGGTGGTCATCCTGTTGGCGGCGTTCGGAAGCGTGATGGTGCGCTCGGCGGTCTCAGGAATGGATGCCGGCGACGCGATGTTTCGGCGGCACCTACTGGGGCTCGTCATCGGTGCTCGTTCCGCTCGTTGTGGCGTGGGCGATCGACTATCGCAAGCTGCAAGGCTGGGTAGGCCCGCTCATCGCGTTCGACGCGCTGCTGATCATCTCGCCACTCATCCCCGGTCTTGGCGCTACCGCGAAGGGCGCACAGCTGTGGCTTGAGGTGGCCGGGGTTCGCCTGTTCCAGCCCGCTGAGCCGGCCAAGCTGGTCTTCATCGTCGCGATGGCTGCGGTCATCGCAGGGTTCAAAGGCCACATCGAGACGCCCCGCGAAGTGCTTCGGGTGGTGGGGATCGCCGCGATTCCGACTCGGTCTCGTTGTCGCGGTTGGCGACCTGGGCACCGGCCTCGTCTTCGTCGCGATCACCCTGGGAATGCTGCTTGTCGGCGGCCTGCGAGCCCGATGGTTCCTCGTGTTCGCGCTTGTGGGCGTCGTGACGGTGGGCGTCGTCCTGAAGGCGAATCTCCTTCAGGACTACCAGGTGAATCGGCTCCTGGTCTTTGTCGACCCCAGCCTCGACCCGACGGGTGCGGGATACAACCTCGAGCAGTCGAAGATCGCGATCGGTTCGGGCGAGCTCACCGGAAAGGGCCTCGGGCTCGGGCACGCAGGGCAATCTGAACTTCCTGCCCGAACGGCACACCGACTTCATCTTCAGCGTGCTTGGGTGAGGAGCTCGGTTTCGCGGGTGCGGTGATCCTGCTCGGCCTGTATCTGGCGCTTGCTCATCACCGCGCTTGAGATCGCCGCGTCCGCGCGCGACCTGTTCGGCTCTCTTATCGCCGTGGGCATCATCGCGATGTGGACCTTCCAGATACTGGAGAACGTCGGCATGACCATCGGGCTCATGCCGATCACGGGGATCCCGCTGCCCTTCATGAGCTTCGGCTCGTCGTTCATGGTCACCAACCTGGCCGCTGTGGGTATGCTTCTGTCAGTCTGGACGCGCCGCTGATCGCAGGGGGAGTCGCAATGGCGTTCTTCATGGACATCAAAGACCTCATGAGCTCCGGCGCCTCGTTGCGCACTGAGCGAGAGAAGAACTTGCGCATCGCCGTGTTCGTCGATGCCGAGGCTCCTGACGTCGCTGTTGACGCGCTCAAAGACGCGTTGCGGCCGCAGATGAGCACGGCCCGCCTGCACGTGGAGCCCGTCGTACCGGGTGATGTTCTCGTGGTTGAGGACTCGGCGGACGCCGTCATCGCCCTCACGGTCCCGGTTCGACCCTCGCCCCCTCGCTGGCGCGCGCGCGCGACCGGTTCATCCCAACGGCGCTAGTCCGCTCGGAGAGAGTCAGGCCGAGGCATCACGCCGGCTGCAACACCCGGTGCTGGACACGGTCGCGGACGATGACCCGGAGACTCTCGTCAAGGAACTCGGTCGCTGGCTTGCGGACCGGGTCAACGGCAAGCGGCTGGCGATGGCCGCCAACTTCGAGTTCGTGAGGCGCGCCGTGGCCGAAGAAGCGATCAAGAACACCGCGTTCCAAAACGCAGTGATCGGTGGAGTGATGATCATCCCCGGCGCTGACATGCCCGTCATGACCGCGAACCAGTCCAAGATGATCCTTCAGATCGCGGCTGCGTACGGGGAGCCGCTCGGCCCCGAACGAATCAAGGAGCTCGCGGCTGTGGTGGGTGGCGCCTTCGTGATGCGTGCCGTCGCGAGACAGGCGCTCTCGTTCGTGCCGGGGCTTCGGATGGGCGATCAAGGCGGGCATCGGGTACTCAGGTACGCTGGCCATGGGGTACGCCGCACTCGAGTACTTCGAAGAGGGTGGGGACGTCCGGGGACTGGCGGAGAAGGTCAAGGCCGCCAGGGATCGCACTCTTGAGAAGGCGAGACGCCGCGGCCGCCCTGAAGAGCCGCCGATACCGGCCCACGGGTGGGTGGTCGGCGATGAGCCGGAGCCGTCCAGCGAACCGATGCTGACGGCGGCCGACGACTACGGCACGGCTCCGACTGGCTCGGCGGATCTGTGACAGGGGTCGACCTGTGGCCTCGAATCGAATCCCTCCTCGCCCAGGTCGAACGTCCTGCGCGCTATCTGAACCGTGAGTGGGGTTCCCGCCACGACGACGACGCGGCGTATCGCGCGGTCCTGCTCTATCCGGACACCTACGAGATCGGCCAGGCGAATCAGGCGATCGGCATCCTGTACGAGGCCCTCAACGGTGTTGACGGTGTCTGCGCGGAGCGTGCCTATCTGCCGTGGGTCGACCTGATCGACCTGATGCGTACGCACGAGCTTCCGCTCTTCTCGCTCGAGTCCTGCTCCCCGGTGTCACAGTTCGATCTGCTCGGAATCACGGTTCCACACGAGCTGTCGTACACGAACATCCTTGAGGCGATCGACCTGGCGGGGATACCCGTTCGTGCTGTTGAGCGCGACCGAGCACGATCCGCTCGTGATAGGCGGAGGTCCGTGCGTCTACAACCCCGAGCCATTCGCGCCGTTCTTCGACGCGATTCTGATCGGCGAGGGCGAGGACGCCGTGCGCGACATCGTCGAGGCGCATCGTGATGCGAAGGCTGCAGGCAGCTCGCGCCATGAGACCCTCATGCGTCTCGCCCAGGTGCCCGGTGTGTACGTGCCTTCGTTCTACGAATCCACGGCAGCAGGCGGCGCCACGCCTGTTGCGGGTATGGTGCCGCCGCAGGGTGGGTCCTCCGGCGTCGCCAAACGGGTCGTGCGCGACCTCGACGAGCATCAACCGCCCGCGTGTCCAGTCGTCCCGTTCATGGACGTGGTGCACGACAGGTACTCGGTCGAAGTACTGAGAGGGTGCACGCGTGGCTGTCGCTTCTGCCAGGCCGGCATGGTCTATCGGCCGGTCAGGGAGCGAAGTGCCGACCTGATAGTCCGTGATGTGGTCGCAGGTCTGAGGTGCACCGGCTACGACGAGGCGTCACTGACCTCGCTTTCGACGGCGGACCACAGCCAGCTCGAGGAGATTCTGCGGCGGCTGCAACGGCGGCTGAGCGGAACCGGCATCTCCGTTTCGCTGCCGAGCCTTCGCGTGGACGCATTCAGTGTGGAGATGGCGAGACTCATCGCGACTGGCAAGAAGACCGGACTGACGTTCGCGCCTGAGGCCGGGACGCAACGCCTGCGTGATGTGATCAACAAGAACGTCACCGAGTCCGATCTGCTTGGCACGGTGGAGCACGCGTTCGGTGCCGGATGGCGCCGCGTGAAGCTCTACTTCATGATCGGGCTTCCCACCGAGACCGACGAAGATATCAAGGGTATCGGGGATCTCGTGCGCAGCGTGCTCGAAACGGCTCGAGCGGCAACGCCGGCAGCGCAGCGCGGGAGCATTCGAATCGGAGTCAGTGTCTCCACGTTCGTGCCCAAGGCCGCCACGCCGTTTCAGTGGGAACCGCAGTCTACGATCGAGGAGATCCGCCGCAAGCAGCTAGTGCTGCGCGAGGCGATGCCGCGAAAGGGCGTGGACCTCCATTGGCACGATGCCGACGTCTCGTTCGTGGAGGGTGTCATGGCACGAGGCGGTCGCGAGCTCGCAGACGTGGTCGAGTCTGCATGGCGCTCGGGGGCACGCTTCGATGCTTGGACAGAGCGTTTCAAACTCGAACGATGGCTCGAAGCTTTCGACCGCTGCGGGGTCGTACCCGAGCAGATCGCGAGCATCGAGCGTGACGTGAACGCCGCCCTTGCCGTGGGACCATCTGTCGTCGGGTGTGTCTCGCGTCTACCTCGAGCGTGAGCGCGAGCGGGCGCACGCGGGCAAGAACCACCGGTGACTGCACGTTCGACGGATGCACCGGATGCGACGCGTGTCGAGGTACTCGGTGTGGACATCGTGTTGGCCGGCGGAGAGCGCCGATGACCGCCGGAGAGTTCAGGCTTCGGGTCCGCTACAGCAAGATCGGCCGACTTGCGCTGGCTGTCGCACCTGGAGGTCGTGCACGCGCTCGAGCGGAGCATTCGTCGTGCGGGACTGCCGTTTGCCGTGACCCAGGGGTTCAACCCCCACCTCAAGGTCGCGTTCGGTCCGGCTCTGCCCGTGGGCACCGCCGGCGACAACGAGTACCTGGATGTGTGGCTGAGGGAGTACACTGAAGCCGACGCGACTGGTCGGGCTGCTCCAGAGGGTGTCGCCCGAAGACCTCTTGCCCCGAGAGGCCCGATACGTTGCGGAGAAGGCGCCGTCGCTCACGGCGGCGCTCACCATCGCGAGTCTACAGAGTGGAGGTTGAGGGAGAGGGAGCTTCAGCCGGACGAAGTGCAGGCGGCGCTCGCACAGGTCGTCTCGGTGGGAGAGCTGACAGTCGTGCAACAAGGGCAAACAGAAGGTTTTCGATCTGGCGCGCAGCTGTCCCGAAGGACGTGCGTGTCGGTCGATCGCGAGGGTGGTGTGGTCGTCGAAGTCACCACCCGAATGGGCCCGGAGGGGTCGCTTCGCCCCGAGACGCTCGTCAGAGCAGCCATCGAGAACACCGCAGCAGAGATGTCCGCCGTGCACACGACGCGGCTAGACACGCTCGTCGAGACGGATGAGGGGGTCTGGTCGCGTCCCGTTGTGACGGGAGTGGACCAGTGGCCGACATGGCCCGCGAGATGTTGATCTCGCACGACAGCAACGAGACTCGGGTCGCGCTGCTCGAAGACCGTGAGCTCGTCGAACTCTACATCGAACGCCCCAAACGTAGCGTCGTGGGCAACGTCTACCTCGGGCGTGTCAGCGACGTGCTGCCCGGGATGCAGGCGGCCTTCGTCGACATCGGGCTCGAGAAGAACGCCTTCCTCTACGTCGACGAGGTCGTCGCTCCGGAGGGTGTCGAGAACGTGCCTCGACGCGACATCCAGCGCCTGCTCAAGCCGGGCCAGCAGCTCATGGTCCAGGTGCTCAAGGACCCGATGGGGACCAAGGGCGCGCGCGTCACGACCGAGATCACGCTTGCCCGGCAGGTTCCTGGTCCTGATGCCGTACTCGCACTTCGTCGGGCGTGTCGCAAGAAGCTGCCTGACGAGGAGCGAGACCGGCTGCACGCGATCATCGACGACAAGGTGCCCGACGGCATGGGCGTGATAGTCCGGACCGTCGCGCAGGGGGCGTCCGAGCGCGATCTTGTGCACCGATCTCGAGTTCCTGCTGCGGCTGTGGAAGCGCGTCAACCACCAGGCGGCCGAGGCGCTGCCGCCTGAGGTCATCTACACCGAGATGGACCTCGCGCTGCGATTCGTGCGAGACGTGTTCTCCGATGAGTTCGACCGCATGCTCGTCGACGACAAGGCCACGTTCGAGAAGGTCGTGTCGTTTCTGAAGAAGACGTCGCCTCAGCTCGTCCGTCGCGTCCAGCTTCACAAGGACCGGGCGTCGTTGCTTGAAGCGTACGGGATCACCGACGTGATCGACGTCGCGCTGCGCCGGGCTGTCCCGCTGCCGAGCGGAGGTCATCTCACTATCGACAAGACCGAGGCGCTCACCGCGATCGACGTGAACACCGGCAAGTTCGTGGGCAAGCGCAGTCTCGAGGACACGATCCTCCGGACGAACCTCGAGGCTGCCGATGAGGCCGTCCGGCAGCTGCAGGCTGCGAGACATCGGCGGCATCATCGTCATCGACTTCATCGACATGGAGGAGTCGGCCAGCAGGGCTCAGGTGCTGCAGCGTCTCACAGCGGCGCTCGAGAGGGATCGCACCGAGACGCGAATGAGCGGACATGTCGCGGCTTGGCCTGGTCGAGATGACGCGCAAGAACGTCACCGACGGGCTCTACGGTGTGCTGACCGAGCCGTGCCCGTCGTTGCGACGGGCAGGGCCGCGTGGTGTCTCGGCAGACCCGTCGCATTGCGGTAGAGCGGCGCATGCGCGAGGTGCTGAGACACGGCCAGTCGCGGCGCCTATCTGTTCGGGCTGAACCCCGAGACCTTCGAGCTGGTCACCGAGCCGGGGCTCAATGTCGCGGCGTCCTTGCGGGCGGACTCGGGATGCCAGGTCACGATCGTGCCCGATGAAGAGGCGGGTCCCACCGACGTCAGGGTGCTCATCGAGGGCAAGACCGGGCTGTTCGGCCGCGGTCCGTTCCGTTCTCAGGCGATAGGGCCCACGGAGTAGAGACACGCCCGGACGCCGTGGCAGGCGGGAGCCCTCGTTGACGCAGTTCGGCGGCCCTGTTAGCATATCTCCTCGCGCGTTTACCAAGCGATGAAAGGTTTCCGGATGTACGCAATCGTTGCTACCGGCGGCAAACAGCTCAAGGTTGCCGCCGGCGATATGGTCACTGTCGAGAAGCTCGACGCCGCTGTCGGGCGACTCGGTCAAGTTCGACGTGCTGTTCCTCGCCGACGAGGGCGACATCGTCGTCGACAGCGAAGCGCTCGCTGCCGCCACGGTCACCGGCGAGGTCGTAGAGCACTTCAAGGGCGAGAAGGCCATCATCTTCAAGTTCAAGAAGCGCAAGGGCTACAAGCGTCTCAAGGGTCATCGCCAGAATCTCACCCGAGTCCGCATCACCGACGTGTCGGCGAGCGCTCCCAAGAAGAAGGCCGCGCCGAAGAAGAAGACCGCCACCAAGAAGGCCGAGAAGCCCGTCGCTGAGGCGACCGAGGCCCCGGTCGCCGAGAACGAGTAAGGCAGGGACCTGATATGGCACACAAAAAGGGTCTTGGCTCAACCAAGAACGGCCGTGACTCAAGGGCGAAGCGCCTTGGCGTGAAGCGCTTCGCCGGCCAAGAGGTCACCACGGGCACGATCATCGTCCGGCAGCGTGGCACTCATATCCATCCCGGTGAAGGAGTCGGTCGGGGCGGAGACGACACGTTGTTCGCGCTTCGCGAGGGCGTCGTCGAGTTCACTCGCGGCATGAAGCGCCGCGTCCACGTTCGACCGCTCGAGGGCTAGCAGGCCTTCGACCGAGCAACTCTGCGACAGTCGCGAGCCCTCCGCCAGACGAACCGGCGGGGGGCTCGTTCGCATATCATGGCGGCAAGAGCCGCGAGGAAGGACGAGAGGTCCGCGTGTTCATCGACGAGGTGAAGATCCACGTCAAGGCAGGAGACGGCGGAGCCGGCTGCATGTCGTTTCGCCGAGAGGCCCACGTGCCCAAGGGCGGTCCTGACGGTGGTGACGGCGGTCGAGGAGGCGACGTGCGTGCTTGAGGCCGACGGCGCACTGTCCTCATCTGCTGGACTACCGCTACAAGCGGCACTTCAAGGCACGCAAGGGCGTTCACGGCAAGGGCGCCATCCGTCACGGAGCGCGCGGCGAGGACCTGGTCTTGAAGGTTCCGATCGGGACCGTTGTCCGAGACGCCGAGACCGGGAGTTGCTGAGCGACCTCACCCGACACGGGCAGCGCGTCACGGTAGCGGGCGGCGGCCACGGTGGTCGTGGCAACATCCACTTCGTCACGCCGACGCGCCGCGCGCCGGCCTTCGCCGAGCTCGGCGAGCCCGCCCAGGAGCGCTGGGTCGAGCTGGAGATGAAGCTTCTGGCCGACGCTGCGCTCGTGGGCATGCCGAGCGTGGGCAAGTCCTCGCTCATCGCGCGGATGAGCGCGGCGCGCCCCAAGATCGCCGACTACCCGTTCACGACCCTGGTGCCCAACCTCGGGGTGGTCAATGCGGGCGAGCGTAGCTTCGTCATCGCCGATGTGCCGGGTCTGATCGAGGGGGCGCACGAGGGCAAAGGTCTCGGACACGAGTTCCTGCGCCATATCGAGCGCAGCGCGCTGATCGTCCACGTGGTCGACCTGACCGGTAGCTACGAGCAGCGTGATGTGCTCGAGGACTACGACATCATCAACCGGGAACTCGAACTCCACGCCGCGCGAGCTCGCAGACCGGCCCCGCGTCATCGTGGGCAACAAGGTCGATGTCGTCGGCGTCGAGCAGGCCGATGAGCGGCTGCGGGCTCGCGCGGAAGCAGGACGGCCTGCAGTACTTCGCCGTCTCGGCGGTCACCGGCGAGGGTCTGGGAGCGATGACTCGCGCGATCGCCGGAACGTGTCCACGAACTCAGGACGGCGGCGGCTCAGCGCCGATGAGAGCTTCGAACAGGTGTGGCAGCACGATCGGCAGTCGAGATCGCGAGTACGCTGTTGTGAACATGGGTGGCGGCGTGTTCAGGGTCGATGGCCGGGCGATCGAGCGAATGGTGATCAAGACCGAGTGGAACAACGAAGAGGCGGTGGCGTTCCTGCAGAAGCGCCTGGTCAAGGCCGGCGTCGAGAAGGCGCTGATCGACGCGGGCGCGCGTGACGGAGATGAGGTCCGCATCGTGGGCCGGTCGTTCGAGTTCGACTCCGGGATAGCCCATGATGAAGAGGTCGCCTACATCGAGGACGAGCTCGCCGAGGAGGACGAGTGAGCGGTCGACGGATCGTCATCAAGGTCGGCTCGTCGACGCTCGCGCCCGAGGGCGGAGCGATCGACCGCGCCTACGTCGAATCGCTCGTCGATCAGGTGTGCCATGCTCAAAGACGCGGGGCACGAGCCCGTGATCGTGAGTTCGGGGGCGATCGCGGCCGGACTCGAGCGTCTGGGACTCGCAGCAAGCGGCCGTCAGACATGCCGTCGCTTCAGGCCGCCGCCTCTGTCGGACAGGTGGCGCTTGGTCGAGACGTATGCCGCAGCTGTTCGCGGACAGGGGAGTCGTCGTGGGCCAGGTGCTGCTCACGCGGCACGACACGGGGCATCGCGAGGCGTACCTGCACGCGCGAGACACGTTCGAGCGGCTGTTGTCCTTGGGCGCGGTCCCCATCGTCAACGAGAACGACACCGTCGCGGTCGACGAGATCCGCTTCGGGGACAACGACACCCTCGCGGCGCTCGTGGCGACGATGATCGGCGCACACCTGGTGATCTTGCTCTCAGACATCGAGGGGCTCTACGACGCAGACCCGCGGATCAGCGCCGAAGCGCGCCTTCTCGAGCACGTCGCGGAGCTCACCGACGACCTGGTTGCGGCGGCCGGAGGTGCGGGCACGGAGTCCGGCAGTGGTGGCATGGCGACCAAGATCGAGGCCGCCCGCGTGCTGATGAAGGCGGGCATACCGGTGATCGTCTGCGACGGCATGCGTCCCAACGTCGTCGTCGATGCAGCCGCGGGCAAGCCGTGCGGCACGATGTTCTCGCCGGGGGAGGGCTCGATCGGCGCCCGCAAGCTGTGGATCGCGCTCGGCCGACGGCCCGCGGGGGACATCGTGGTCGACGACGGGGCGCAAGAGCGCGATGCTCGAGCGGCAGACGTCGCTGCTTCCCGCCGGTGTCGTGGGCGTTCGTGGCAAGTTCAAGGCCGGTGATGCGGTAGTATTGAAGGACGGTTCTGGGGCTGCTCTGGGCCGTGGGTTGACCGAGCTGGCGTCGGCCGACCTCGAGCAGGTCAAGGGCATGAAGACGTCCCAGATCGCCGAGAAGTACCCGCGTCTGGCGGGCAAAGAGGTCGTTCACAGGGACCGTCTCGTCATTCTGTAGAGACGGGCAACCATGCGACACGAAGGAGCGGGTTGATGTCTGAGGTACTCCACCTCGCGCAACGCGCGCGCGCCGCCGCGTCGGCCTTGGGGATCACGTCGACCGAGCAACGCAACAAGGCGCTCCTGGTCATGGCTCATGCGCTCACCGTCAAGCAGGACGAGATCCTCTCGGCCAACCAGGCCGACATGGACGCAGCACGAGCCAAAGGAACCGCAGAGGGTCTGCTCGACCGCCTGGAGCTCGACTCCGGCGCGGTTGAAGTCCATGTCCGAGGCGCTCAAGGCCCTTGCGCTGCTGCCCGATCCCATCGGTGAGGTGATCGAGGGGCATACGCTTCCCAACGGCATCGAGCTACGGCAGATCCGCGTTCCGCTCGGCGTGGTCGGCATGATCTACGAGGCTCGTCCCAACGTGACGGCGGACGCCGCGGGGCTGTGCATCAAGACCGGCAACGCCGTCATCCTGCGCGGCGGATCGATGGCGCACAACAGCAACCTCGCGCTCACCCGTGTGCTTGCGAGCTGCGGCCATCGACGCCGGGATGCCGGACGACTGCATCCAGTCGATCGAGACCACTGACCACGCGGCCGCCGAGGAGATGATGGGCCTGCACGGGCTACATCGACGTCCTGATTCCTCGGGGAGGGGCCGGGCTGATCAAGAGCGTGGTCGAGAACGCGAAGGTACCCGTCATCGAGACCGGTACGGGCAACTGTCACGTCTACGTCCACGAGGCCGCCGATCCCGAGATGGCTCGCAAGATCGTGGTCAACGCGAAGTGTCAGCGGCCGAGCGTGTGCAACGCGGCGGAGTCCCTGCTGGTCGATGAGGCGGTGTACGAGACAGTCCTGCCTGCCATCCTCAAGGAGCTCGAGGCCAACGGTGTGACGCTCTACGCGGACGACAAGACTCGCGCGCTTGGGCGCGGTGATGCGCATAGAGCGAGCGACCGAAGAGGACTGGGCGACCGAGTATCACGAGCTGAAGATGTCGGTGAAGGTCGTGACCGGTCTTGACGAGGCGATCAGCCACATCAACACGTACGGCACGAAGCACTCTGAGGCGATCGTCACCAGCGACTACGCTGCCGCGCGCAGGTTCCTGCAGGAGATCGACGCGGCAGCCGTGTACGTCAACGCTTCGACGCGCTTCACCGATGGCGGTGAGTTCGGACTCGGGGCCGAGATCGGCATCTCCACCCAGAAGCTGCACGCTCGCGGCCCGATGGGCCTCACGGCGCTGACATCGACCAAGTTCATTCTGATGGGAGACGGGCAGATCCGGTAGTGATTCGTGGCGCGCGCCTTGGGATCATGGGTGGGACGTTCGATCCCATCCACTTCGGCCACCTCGTCACCGCCGAGGAGGCTCTCGTTCAGTTCAATCTGGACAGGGTCATCTTCATGCCCACGGGCAATCCGGCGGCCAAGGCCGACGAGGCGGTGACCCCGGTTGAGCATCGCTATCTGATGACGGTGCTCGCGACCGCGGCCAACCCTGACTTCGATGTCAGTCGCATGGAGGTCGACCGGCCTGGTCTGACGTACACGGTCGACACGCTGACAGCGATGCGCAAGGAGCACGGACCTTCGGCGGAGCTCTACTTCATCACCGGCGCCGACGCTGTGTGGGAGATCGTCTCGTGGAAGGATGCCGAGCGGGTCGCCGACATGGCGACGTTCATCGCCGCGACGCGGCCCGGCTACGATCTGGACGCTGCCCGCGAGCTGCACGAGGAAGCCGCGACTCGATTCAGGATCGACTACATCGAGGTACCCGCGCTCGCAATCTCCTCGACCGATCTGCGACGCAGAGTCGCCGAGAGGCGGCCGATCAGGTATCTGACTCCTGAGCCGGTGGTCGCCTACATCGAGAAGCACGGTCTGTACCGCGGGGTCGGCCAGTGACGTCGGCGATCTATCAAGACGCGCGAGACGCTCTGGCTTCTCGGCTGAGCGCTGATGCGATGCAACACTGCGAACGAGTGGCCGATGCGGCAGCTGGCCTTGCACTGGTCTATGGGGCCGACCAAGAGGTGGCCCGCCTTGCCGGACTGCTGCACGACTGGGACCGCGAGACAGCCGAGAGTGACTTGCTCGAGACGGCCCATCGCGAGGGTCTGCAGGTGACCGACGCGGATGCCTCCCAACCGTACCTGCTTCACGCACGCACGGGGGCAGAGGCGCTCGCTCGCGAGTTTCCCGGTATCTCAGATGAGGTGCTGAGTGCGGTTGCCCGGCATACAGTGGGCGAGTCCGGCATGAGTGACGTGGACAAGATCGTCTACTGTGCCGACATGCTCGAGCCCGGAAGGACCTTCGAAGGGGTGGACGAGCTCCGAGAGGTTGTCGGCACGGTGAGCCTGGATGATCTGTTCGCTCTCGCGTACCAACGTTCAGTGCTCTATCTCGTCCGGGAGCGCAAGCGCATACATCCCGAGACGGTCGAGGTCTGGAACACCCACGTGGCCCGGGAGGCGCGATGAGCGAGGAGCGCCCCCGTCGCTACAAGGCGCCCTCCGCGCCTGAGGCGCCGTCGGGGTACCGACAGACGCGCCGCGGATCGAAGGCGGCGAAGTCGGCCAAACGCGCCGAACGGCAGCACAGGGTTCTCTCGGGGCTTGACCGAATGGGCCGAGGAGCCCGCAACGTGCTGTACGTGGTCGCGTACGTGCTCGGTGCGCTTGGGGCGGCGTTGATCGTGCTCTTGCTCATCGCCACAGCGGTCAACACCGTCGCGCGATGGAATGCACGCCGAGAGGCCCAACAAGCCGCAGCGCCCAGTCAAAGGGCCCTGCACGCCCGAGAAGACGTGCTCGTCATCGCCACAGAGGGCGACAGGGCGACCGGTTTTCTGGCCATGCGAGTCGATGCCAAGGGTGGCCAGGTCTTCGGCATAGCGATACCGGACGGAGCCTTCATCGACGTGCCCGGGCAGGGTTTCGAGCGCATCGGCGAGGCGTACCAGGCAGGGGCGGGTGTCGCGCTCTCAGCTGTGTCGAACTACCTGACCGTGCCGTTCAGGACCTACCTGGTGGTCCCCAAGTCGGCGTACTCGGCGGCGCTTCAGAACATGTCGGTCAGCGGCCTTGTGTCGGCCGTCCAGGAGAGCAACCTTTCCGCGGACCAACTTGAGGAGCTGGATGCAGCTCTCAAGAAGATCGAGCAGAAGAACGTGGCGCTGGTGCCTATGCCCGTCAAGCCCATCAAGCTCGGCGAGGAGACGTACTTCGAGCCGCAACGCAAGGAGATCGCCGACCTGCTCAAGTCGTGGTGGGGTGTGGACGCCAGCCGCGAACAGAGCGCGGTGAGGGTCGTGGTGTACAACGGCGTGGGCAAACCGGGCGCCGCAGGGGAGGCGGCTCAAGCCCTGATACGCAGTGGCTTCAGGGTCGTCGACACCAAGAACGCCGACCGGTTCGACTACGAGAAGACACAGATAGTCGTCCGGCGCGGGACCATCGCGCAGGGCGACTCGGTCAGGGACGCCCTGGGAGTGGGAGACGTCACGCAGAACCCCTCCTCGGCGGATGTCACCGACGTGATCGTCATCATCGGCAAGGACTATCGAGCCGACCCCCAGCAACGAGAAGGGACCCCAGTGAGCTCGAGCAAGGAACTCGCACTGATCGCTGCGCTGGCTGCGAGCGACAAGAAGGCAGCCGACATACTCGCCATCGACGTCGCCGAGCTCCTCGTCGTGACCGACTACTTCGTCATATGCACAGGCGGCACCGACATACAGGTTCGGGCCATCGCCGACGAAGTCGAAGACCGACTTCGCGAAGAGGGTGGAATCAAGCCCATCGGGCGCGAGGGTGTAGACGAGGGCCGATGGATCCTTCTGGACTTCGGCGATCTGGTCGTACACGTCTTCCAGCCGACCGAGCGTGAGTTCTATCGTCTTGAGCATCTGTGGGGTGACGCGCCGAGACTCGATCTGCCTGCGGATGTTGCGGCCGCAGCGACCATCGATCCCGCCAGCCCGGAGTAGCTGGATGCGCGGGACCATCGAGCGGTTCGGCGTTCCGGCCGCGCTTGTCGGAGTGGCGGGCATCTGGGGTCTCACGTTCGTCATCGTTGCCGACGCGATCGCCCTGTATCCGATGTTCGCCTTCCTCGCGTGGCGCTTCGCGATCGCCTCTGTGTCGTTCGTGGTGCTCTTCCCCCGCGTGCTCAGAAGGCTTGACTCCGTCAACCTGCGGATGGGCCTCTTGGCAGGACTGCTGCTCTCCGCTGGCTACATCTTCCAGACGTGGGGGCTTGCACCTGACGTGGGGACCACACCCGCTCGTGCGGCGTTCATCACGGGGCTCTACGTCGTGATCGTGCCGTTGATGCAGGCGGTGTGGATTCGCAAGCTTCCGAGACGGGCGACGATGCTGGGTGCCGCGATGGCCTTGGGGGGCCTGTGGCTGCTTTCGAACGCCGGACCCAGCGGCGGGCTCGCGACGGGCGACATACTCGTCGCCGTGTGCGCGCTCGCCTACTCACTGCACATGATCGTGCTTGGCTCCACCGATGAGCGCCACGACACCGCGGCGCTCACGCTCATACAGCTGGTCACGGTTGCCGTTGTGTGCGGTGGAATCTCGCTCATCAGAGAGCAGGCCACGGTCCCGACCGACACCTATGTCTGGTTCGCCATTCTCATCTGTGGCGTGCTTGCGTCGGCTGGAGCTTTCGTTGTCCAGACGTGGGCGCAACGGCGCATCCCCCCGTCGCGCGTGGCGCTGATTCTGGTCACCGAGCCCGCATTTGGCGGTCTGTTCGGCTGGTGGAGCGCAGGCGTCTGGCCGCTGCGGGAGGTGCTCGGCGCGGCGTTGATGCTTGGCGGCATGATCACGAGCGAGGCCGTCGCAGCGGTCGCTCCCAAGGAGGAGGGCGTGACCTTCGAGCCGGCGATGGAGGGCATTCCCGCTCCCGTGATCGACGACGGCCGGAAGCCCTCGGGGCTGTTCGACGAAGGGTGAATGCGGGCTCACAAGCGGCCGAAACGGAGGCGCGTGCTCCAGGTATTGACCGACTTCGACCCGCTGGTATACTACCGCTTGCCGCTCTGACGGCGCCCAGATGTGGGGCCTTAGCTCAGCTGGGAGAGCGCTTGGCTGGCAGCCAAGAGGTCAGGGGTTCGATCCCCCTAGGCTCCACCATCCGAACATGAACGCCCGCTGGCCTCGCCAGCGGGCGTCTTCCATACTGCACGGCCGTTGAGACGTCCGGTCACGCGCCTCTGGTAGTAGGTCACTGGTGTCTCGCGTTTCACACCCGGACCCGCTCGGCTAGAATCACTCGAAGCTGCATTCGATCGTGGACGAGCGCGCCGAAGGAGGCCCACCCCGTGAGTGAACTGCGATACCAGCCGCAGTGACATCGAGCCGAATGGCAAGCGCGGTGGGAGCGCGACGGCGCCGATCGCGCCACCGAGGACGCCGGCAAGCCGAAGAAGTACATCCTCGAGATGTTCCCGTACCCGTCGGGCGACATCCACATGGGCCACGTGCGCAACTACACGATCGGCGACGTGGTCGCGCGTCAGGCTGCGCATGAAGGGCTTCTCGGTGCTGCATCCGATCGGGTGGGACGCGTTCGGCCTGCCCGCCGAGAACGCCGCGATCAAGAGCGACAGCCATCCCGCGAAGTGGACGTACGCCAACATCGAGACAGCAGGCGGCGTCGTTCAAGCGGATGGGCTTCTCGCTACGACTGGGACCGCACGGTCAAGTCGTGCGATGCCGAGTACTACCGCTGGGGCCAGTGGATCTTCCTCAAGTTCTGGGAGCGCGGGCTCGTCGAGCGCAAGAGCTCGCCGGTCAACTGGTGTCCCGAGCTGCGCGACGGTGCTCGCCAACGAGCAGGTCCTCGGCGACGGCGTGTGCTGGCGCTGCAAGAGCACGGTGGAGAAGCGCGAGCTCGAGCAGTGGTACTTCAAGATCACCGACTACGCCCAGAGCTGCTCGACGACCTCGACGAGCTGCCTGGATGGCCGAGCGCGTCAAGACGATGCAGGCGAACTGGATCGGTCGGAGCGAGGGTGCCGAGGTCGAGTTCGCGCTCTGCGACGCGGACGGCGAGCCGACCGGCGAGAGGATCACCGTCTTCACGACGCGTCCGGACACGCTGTTCGGCTGCACCTTCTTCCTGCTCGCGCCGGAGCATCCGCTCGTCAAGGAGTTCGTCGCCGGCACCGAGTACGAGAGCGCTGTGACGGCGGTCGTTGCCGCCGCCGCCCGCGAGACCGCGGTCGAGCGCCAGCTGGGGGAGCGCGAGAAGAACGGTGCGTTCACCGGGCGCTACGTGGTCAACCCGGTCAACGGCGAGAAGGTCCCCGTCTGGGTGACCGACTACGTGCTGATGGAGTACGGCACCGGCGCGGTCATGGCGGTGCCCTCGGCGACCAGCGCGACTTCGAGTTCGCGCGCAAGTACGGGCTGCCGATACCGCCGGTCGTCGTGGCCGACGGACGACGCGCTGCTGGAGCGAGCTCGCGCGGCGTCTCGGAGCGGGTGCTCGACGATGTTCCCTGGGCCGAGGCGTACGCCGGCGACGGGCGTCATGGTGCAGTCCGGGCAGTTCACCGGCATGCGCGGAGGCAAGGACTCGGAGGGCATGCAGGGCGGTCACCGAGTGGCTTGACGACGCGTGGCGAAGGGCGGCCTCGATCAACTTCCGGCTGCGCGACTGGCTGATCAGCCGCCAGCGCTACTGGGGCAACCCGATTCCGGCGATCCACTGCCCGGCGTGCGGGCTGGTGCCGGTGCCCGAGGAGGATCTGCCGGTCGTCCTGCCGATGGACATCGACGTCACCAAGGGCGAGACGCTCGCCGATCACCCCGAGTTCTACGAGACCACCTGCCCGACAGTGCGGCGGCGCCGCGCAAGCGCGAGACCGACACGATGGACACGTTCACGTGCTCGTCGCTGGTACTACCTCCGCTACTGCGACGCGCGCAACGACGCGGCGATCCTGGGACGCGCGACAAGGCCGACTACTGGATGCCGGTCGACCAGTACATCGGCGGCATCGAGCACGCCATCCTGCACCTGCTGTACTCGCGCTTCTTCACGAAGGTCTTCCGCGACATGGGCCTCGTCGGCTTCGACGAGCCGTTCACCAACCTGCTGACGCAGGGCATGGTGAAGATGGACGGCGAGACGATGTCGAAGTCCAAGGGCAACGTGGTCGCGCCCGAGGAGATGATCGAGCAGCTACGGTGCGGACACGCTTCGCGCCTACATCCTGTTCATGGCGCCGCCCGACAAGGACCTCGAGTGGAGCTACGAGGGCGTCGAGGGGATGTACCGCTGGCTCGAGCCGGGTGTGGCGCTTCGTCACCGACGCAGCCGACGAGGCCGCACGCGGGCTGCGGCGTCGCCGCTTCGGGCGATCGCCGCTGCCAAGACGCTGCATCGCGAGATGCACCGCGTCATCGGCAAGGTGACCGACGATGTCGAGCGGTTCCAGTTCAACACCGCGATCGCGGCGATGATGGAGCTGACCAACGCGGCGTACGACTATCGCAACGCGGTGGCTGCGGGCAGTCGCGACATCGCGCTGCAGAAGGAGGTCGCCGAGCGCCTCACCTTGCTGCTGGCCCCCTTCACGCCGTACATGGCCGAGGAGCTCTGGCGCGAGGTGCTTGCCGCGCCCGGATCGGTCCACGCTGCCGAGTGGCCTGCGTTCGACGCCAGCGCGGCGGCGGCCGACGAGGTCGAGCTCGCGGTGCAGGTCAACGGGAAGGTCCGGGGCAAGATCGTGGTCGACGCCTCGGCGGCAGAAGACGACGTCGTCGAGCTGCGCTGAGCGAGGTGTCCGACTGGGTTGACGGCAAGGACGTCAAGAAGGTCGTGGTCGTTGCCGGGCAAACTCGTGAGCGTTGTCGTGGCCTGATCACGCGGTAAGTGCGGGGTAGGCGCCGGGTAAAGGCGCACCGCGATGATGTCTTCGCGGGTCGAGTGAAGGCGGCCCGCACTACCGATCGGACTGACACCCCTCCGTCGCGTCGGAGGGGTGTCTTCGCGTGCGACAACAGGTGGAGCAGCGTCTCAACGAACTGGCGCGCCGTGCGGGCCTGAAGGACGTTTCGGTGACTGTCGTGAGGGGTGCCGTCGCGGTAGCGGTCCTGATCGTGGTGTGGGCGGGGTGGCGGTGGTGGCCGCGCGACGCTGCAGAGACGAACCTCGGCAGCGTGGAGACTGTCGAAGCCCGAAGCAGTCCAGGAGTCTCGACCAGCGCCGTTCCGGCCGAACAGGGTGCACCGGCGTCGGCCGAGGTGGGGTCCACGGCGACCACGAACGCAGACGTCTTCATTCATGTCGCTGGTAGCGTGCGACATCCTGGCGTCTACGAGCTGCCGGCGGGCTCACGGGTTGTCGACGCCATCGAAGCCGCGGGCGGGGCCGTCGGTGACGCGGTACCGGACGGGCTCAACCTTGCGCGCATCGTGGTCGACGGCGAGCAAGTCTTCATGCCGAGCGAGAAGGACGTCTCGAAGCCGCCGCTTCAGTCCGGCGTTGGCAACGCTGGCGCCGAGTCCGCTGCGAAAGAGACCGCCCAGATCGACATCAACACAGCCGAGCCCGGGCTGCTGGACACTCTTCCAGGCGTGGGCCCATCGACGGCGGCCAAGATCGTTGCCGAACGTGAGACGAACGGACCGTTCACGAGCATCGACGATCTCTCACGCGTGTCGGGAATCGGCCCCAAGAGAATCGAGCAGCTCAGGGACTTGGTGTATGTCCGATAGCGCCCGACGACCCCTACGACCGTCGATTCCCGCGTTGTTCTGGCTGGCGGTTGGAGTGTGGGTCGGAGTCTGGTGCGCCGAGGGTTTGGCGTGGCAGGCGCCTGGGTCAGCGATCGTCCCCTCGTTGGTGCTGTCGGGAGTGATTGCGCTCGCCGCGTGGGCTATGGGTCGGGTCCGTTGGATCGCCGTGGTCTCGATCGGCCTGGCTGCCGGGCTGGCAGCGGGCACGCTGTTCTGGGGAGGGCTTGCCCGGCAGTCGCGTGACGTTGAAACACTCGGAGGCGGCGAGCTTGTTGGAGAGGTCGTAACGGATGCCACGGCCGGGGCGTACGGTTCACGTTCGCGCGTCAGACTGAGGTCCGGGGCTCCGGGCGCCTGTCTCGAGGTGCTCTGGCCGCGTGGAAGAGTTCCTCGCGCGGGCGAAACCGTGACGCTCACAGGCAGAGTGAGAGCTCCCGGTACAGACGAATGGGCCCGCAAGCGGCATCGCGCCGGAGTGGCCGCCTCAGTGACGGCCAAGGTGACGAGAGTGGGTGGGTGGGCTCGATCGCTTCGCGGTGTCATCGGTCCTTGGCGGCAGCGCGGCGTGGCCCGAATCGGACGCATACCTGGGGACGGGAGCGCTCTGGCGGCCGGCGTCGTGCTGGGCAGTCGCCAGGCGATGGCAGGGACTCGTGCCGAGAGCGACTTTCGAGTCACCGGACTCACGCATCTCGTGGCCGTGAGCGGCAGCCATCTGGTCGTCGTAGCAGCACTGGTGAGTTGGTGCTTGGCGTCGCGTCCGGTTGCCGCGCACGGCCGCTGTCCTGACGACGGTCGGAGTGGTGGGGCTCTACGTGGTCGCAACCGGCGTTCAGCCGTCTGCCGTTCGAGCGTGGCTGATGGCAACGGTCGCCTCCGCAGCAGCTGTGGCAGGACGAAGGACAGACTCCGTCGCGGCGCTCGCAGCGGCGGTCTGCATCGCGCTCGCGGCGAATCCGCCCGCCGCGTTCGACCTGGGGTTCCAACTCTCGGTGGCGGCAGTCGCAGGACTGGTGATGTTCACGCGTTTGGTGGACGCATGGACCACGGCCGCGCTCCACGGTCGGTGCCAGGGCTATCGCAGGTCCGCTGGCGCTCACCTTCACGGCCCAAGCTGCGACCACGCCTCTGATCGTCTCCACTTTCGGCGTGCTGTCCGTTGTCGCGCCACTCGCGAACCTGCTTGTCGGTCCACTCGTCTCGGTGCTGCTCGTGCTTGGCCTTGCGGGCGTCGGGATCGGAGACCTGTCGCCGCCGATGTCCAGTCTCGTGTTGGAGTTCGCGTGCGCCGTCGGCACGGCGGCCGCGAGAGTCGCCGGCGTGCTCGCCGGTCTCCCGTACGCCTCGATACCCGTCGCATCCGGTGGCGCGGCCGTCGGCGGCGCATGCCTCGCCACCTTCGCGGCGCTTTGGGTGTGGTGGCCCGCACCGAGAAAGGGCGCAGCACGCGTCGTAGCTGCGCTCGCTGTGGTTGCGGGCGTGGTGGTAGTCGCGGGCCCACCGCCACCCGCCGGGATGTCCCTCACGGTCCTCGACGTCGGCCAGGGCGACAGCGTCTTGGTTCGTGACGGCAAGCACGCCGTTCTTGTCGACGCGGGGCCGAATGCGACGTCTCTGCGTGAGGCGCTTGCCCGTCATCAGGTGCGCGCCTTGGATGCCGTGATGCTCTCGCACATCCACGACGATCACTACGGAGGCATCGGCGCTGTTCAAGGAGGAGTGCGCACCAGGAGCATTCTGGTCGCTCGGGGCGCGACGGCGGCGCTCCCCTCAGAGATCACGCGAACAAGGGCCCCTGTCACTGAGCTGGCGGTACCCGCCAAGATCACCTGCGGTCGAATCTCGATGAGCATCCTGTGGCCACCTGCGACGGAATCGGATCATGCACGCAACGAGGCGAGCATGGTCGTTCTCCTTGAGTCCGGGGGGTTCTCGGCGCTGCTCACGGGAGATGCGGAGTCCGACGTCGTATCGTCGCTCGTGTCATCAGGGCTCGTGGGCGACATCGACGTGCTGAAGGTGGGGCACCATGGCAGCGCCGAGGCTGTGGATGCCAAGGGACTGCAAGCCCTGCGCCCCGAGGTTGCGGCGATCAGCGTTGGCGCTGGCAACCGGTTCGGCCACCCCGTGCCGTCGACCCTCCGGCTCTTGCAAGAACACGGCTCGCGAATCGTGCGCACGGATAGGGACGGAGACATCACCGTGCGCTTCGGGTCGAAGGGATGGCGGATGGTCGTCACGAACGGCTCTGCATCCAGCAAAGCGTATGAGACACTGGGTTCGACAGAGGAAGCCCTGGCAGACGATAGACTCCGAGGAGCCCTGCAGAGTGGCCGCACAAGACCTCAAGCCCATCTATCTGATCATCAGCGATCAGGACTTCTTGCTCAAACAAGCTCTAGATCGCCTGCGAAAGCGGGTCGGAGAGGTCGCGGATCTGGACTTCAACATGGAGGCCTTCGACGGGGAGAGCGCGTCGGCCGACGCGGTGGTGGCTGCCTGCAATACGCTGCCGTTCGCCTCCGATCACCGCCTCGTCATCGTTCACAACACGGAGAAGCTGTCCAAAGATGGAGCCGAACAGATCGTGGCGTACGCGGCTAACCCCTCGCCGACGTGTGTTCTTGCGCTCTCTGCGGCGAAGCTTGCGAAGAACACGCGGTTGTACAAGGCGATCGATCGGTTGGGTGGAGTGCTCGAGCGCAAGGCCCCGCGCGGTGCCGAGTTCGTACGCGGTGTGATGAGCCTGGCTGCCGATCGCGGCAAGCGGATGTCTTCCGAGACTGCTGAGGTCCTGGTTTCGGCGACAGGGGAGGACCTGAGGCGCGTCTCGGCCGAGATCGACAAGCTCGTCGCGTTCGTGGGTGAGGGCGACGAGATCTCGCGCGCCGATGTGGAGCAGGTTGTCGCGAATACCGCCAAGGCGAAGATCTGGGAGTTCGGTGAGGCTCTTGCAGACCGTGACTGCGTGCGCGCGCTCACTCTGGCATCGGCGGTTCTTGGCGAGGGGGAGTCGGTGTTCGGCCTTCACGCCACCGCCCTACGCAGTGTGCGTGATCTCATCGCAGCTCGCTCACTGCTGGACCGCGGCGAGACTTCGGCCGCAGCACTGGCCCGGGTGCTCGGCAGGCCTGATTGGCAGGTAAGGCGACTTCCCCGACAGGCGAGGGCGTTCGACTCCAGGGAGCTGGTGGATCTCTTGCGCCTTGCGGCGGCAGGCGAGGCGCAAATGAAAACGAGCCGGGATGCCCGGCTCGTCTTCGAACGTTGGATCGTGAAGGTCTGCGGCGTCTAGCCTACGGCGTTCGCGGCCTTCATGATGCCCGACTTGCGGTTGGCGGCCTGCTTCTTGTGGATGATGCCCTTGCTGGCAGCCCTGTCGAGCAGTGCCGAGGCCTCGAGAGCGGCGGCCTTGGCGGCAGCGGCGTCTCCGGCCTCGATGGCGGTCGTGCGACCTTCTTGATGGCGGTCTTGAGCTCTGACTTGACGGCCTTGTTGCGCAGGTGCGCCTTCTCGTTGGTGAGCACGCGCTTCTTCTGACTCTTGATGTTTGCCACAGTGGTCTTGCCCTTTCGGTTCAGATGGTGCCCTCGACAGTGGGGTGTCGACGAACCTTGCGATTCTAGCACACGCCACCGAGCGTCGCCAGCGCCAGATGGGGCCCTTGAGTCGATGTCAGGACGCAGACGACCTTCCTCGGCAGCACCGCCCTTGCTAGACTGTACCGCCATGACAACAGACCCCACATACATACGGAACTTCTCGATCATCGCGCACATCGATCACGGCAAGTCGACGCTTGCCGATCGTATCCTCGAGCTCACGCACACCGTGGAGGACGCGCGACATGGTGGAGCAGGTGCTCGACTCGATGGACATCGAGCGCGAGCGCGGCATCACGATCAAGGCCCAGGCCGTTCGCGTGATGTTCGACGCCGACGACGGGCACACGCTATCAGCTCAACCTCATCGACACGCCGGGGCACGTCGACTTCACCTACGAGGTGTCGCGTTCGCTCGAGGCGTGCGAGGGCGTGCTTCTGGTCGTCGACGCCGCGCAGGGCGTCGAGGCGCAGACGGTCGCCAACGCGCTGATGGCGATGAACGCCGGACCTCGAGATCATCCCGCTCATCAACAAGATCGACCTTCCGGCGGCCGATCCCGAGCGCGTGCGCCACGAGATCGAAGAGGGTCTCGCCATCCCCGCCGATGAGGCGGTCCTGACCAGCGGCAAGACCGGTGTCGGCGTGCTCGACGCTCTCGAGGCGGTCGTCCGACGCGATTCCGCCGCCGCATGGCGACGCCGATGCGCCGCTCAAGGCGCTGATCTTCGACTGCTACTTCGACGAGTATCGAGGCGTCGTCGCGTTGATCCGCGTGGTCGACGGAGCGGTCCGCAAGGGTCTGAAGGTCCGGATGATGGCGACCGACACCGTCACCGACGTCGAGGAGGTCGGCGTGCGGCGGCCGGCCAACACCCCTGTCGCCGAGCTCGACGGTCGGCGAGGTCGGCTATCTGATCACGGGTCTGAAGGACCCGTCGCTCGTGAAGGTGGGCGACACGGTCACCTTGGCCAGGCACGGCGCCGAGACACCGCTGCCCGGCTACCGCGAGGTCAAGCCGATGGTCTACACGGGCCTGTTTCCCGATCGACGGCGACCAGTACCCGGAGCTGCGCGATGCGCTTGGACAGGCTGCAGCTCAACGACCCGGCCCTCATCTACGAGCCCGAGTCGAGCCACGCGCTGGGATTCGGCTTCCGTGTCGGCTTTCTCGGCCTGCTGCACATGGAGGTCGTCAAGGAGCGCCTCGAGCGCGAGTTCGATCTCGATCTGCTCGCCACGGCGCCGATCGGTCGAGTACCACGCCTACCTCACGAACGGCGAGATGAACATGGTGCACTCGCCGCAAGACATGCCGGATCCGGCCAAGCTCGAGCGCATCGAGGAGCCGTATCTGCAGGGCGACCGTGCTCGTTCCGCCGGACTTCGTGGGCGCGGTCATGGAGCTCTCGCAAGGGCAAGCGGGCGACCTTCAAGGACATGCAGTACCTCTCGGCGACGACGGTCGAGATGCACTACGAGATGCCGCTCTCCGAGCTGATCATGGACTTCTTCGACCAGCTCAAGAGCCGCACAAAGGGATACGCGTCGCCTCGACTACGAGTACCTCGGCTATCGTCCGAGCCAGCTGGTCAAGCTCGACATCCTGCTCGCAGGCAAGCCCGTCGATGCGCTGTCGTTCATCGTCCACAAGGACAAGGCGTACGAGCGCGGCAAGGTGCTCACCGAGAAGCTGCGCGGCGATCATTCCGCGGCAGATGTTCGAAGTGCCCATCCAGGCTGCGATCGGGGGGCGCATCCTCGCTCGCGAGACGGTGCGAGCGAAGCGCAAGGACGTGCTGGCCAAGTGCTACGGCGGCGACATCACGCGCAAGCGCAAGCTGCTCGAGAAGCAGAAGAAGGGCAAGAAGCGCATGAAGAACATCGGCAGCGTCGAAGTGCCGCAAGAGGCGTTCATGGCGATTCTCAAGGTGGACGAGTAGCGAGAGGCCTGCACAACCGGTGGCATCCTCCAACCAGGTCGCGGCTCTACTGGCCGATAATCCCGTGCTGCTGGGACCGATGGCCGGCATCACCGAGGCGCCGTTTCGCGGGATCTGCAAGCGGATGGGCGCCGGGCTGACCTACACCGAGATGGTCAGCGCCAAGGGGCTCCACTTCAATCCCGACTCGCCTGCGGCCCGCAAGCTGCTGACGTTCTCTGCCGAGGAGACGCCGTGCGCCGTACAGATCTTCGGCGCCGATCCGACCGTGATGGCGGCACAAGCTCGCTGGATAGTGGAGCGTCACGCCAGCGAAGTGGCGCTCGTCGACATCAACATGGGCTGTCCGGTCTCCAAGGTGGTGGCCAAAGGCGAGGGCAGCGCGCTGATGCGGGACCCTGAGGGTGCAGCTGCGATCGTCGGCCGAGTCGCCGCCGACTGCCCGGTGCCCGTGACGGTGAAGTTCAGAAAAGGATGGGACGACGATCACGTCAACGCCGTGGAGTTCGCCCAGGCGATGGAACAGGCGGGAGCGGCTGCGGTCGCTGTGCACGGGCGCACTCGCGAGCAGTTCTACCGGGGCCGGGCCGACTGGGAGCTGATCGCGCGCGTCAAGGATGCCGTTCAGATCCCCGTGATCGGGAGCGGCGATGTCTTCTCGGCACGCGATGCCGTGGCGATGCTGGAGCAGACCGGTGTCGACGGCGTGATGATCGCTCGCGGTGCACAGGGCAATCCCTGGATCTTCCGCGAGGCGCTGGCCTTGTTGCGAGACGGGATCGAGCTGGCGCGCCCCACACCTGCAGAGAGGATCGAGATGGCTCGCGAGCACGCTCGCGCCCTGGTCGAGTTCGCCGGCGAGCGAGCGGTCGCTCGGATGCGCAAGCACGTCGCGTGGTACATCGCCGAGATGCCCGGTGCGTCTCATGCCCGTGCTCGGGTCAACGAGTGCACGAGTCACGCCCAGCTCGACGCCCTGCTCGTCGAGTACCTCGAATACCTCTCCGGTCATCAAGACCCGAGCACCCGTCGCTTCGAAACGACGACCGGACGAGCCCATGAGTGACGACGGACTGAGTGCCGCCGACCTGATGCGGGCGAGACTACCCTCCCATCTCTACGTCCACGTGCCGTTCTGCGCGTCGAAGTGCGCGTACTGTGACTTCGCGAGTGTGGTGCTCGCCGACAAGAGCAGCGTGCGAATGGTGTTTCGTGCAATGCGGTCCCAACTCGTCCAGTGGCACCGTAGCGGGCTGGATGGGGTCGTCGAGACGATCTACTTTGGCGGGGGCACTCCTTCGCTTGTCAGCGACGACGTGATCGACTTGCTCGCATTCATTCGCGAGCACTTCTTGATTCATGCCGGTGCGGAGATCACGGTCGAGGCCAATCCCGATTCCTTGAGCCGAGAGGACGCCTTCTCGCTTGCGAGGGCGGGCGTCACGAGGGTCAGTGTCGGCGTGCAATCGTTCTCAGATCACGAGCTGAGGGTGCTCGGCCGACTGCACGATGCGAACCGTGCCGAGCAAGCATGTGCGTGGGTGCTGGACGCTGGTATGGGACTCTCGGTAGACCTGATATGCGCCATACCGGGGCAGTCGCGCTCCTCGTGGGCGTCCACGCTCGAACGCGCGGCGGATGTCGGTGCCGAGCACATCTCCGTGTATCCGCTCTCGATCGAGGACGGCACGCCGCTTCAGGCCGCGGTCGAGACCGGCTTGCTGACCGAGGTGGAGTCCGATGTCGCGGCCGAGCTGCTGATCTTGGCCCAGGCAGCGTTGCGATACCACGGTTTCGAGCGCTACGAGGTCGCCAACTATGCGAGGCGCCGTGAGGCGCGGTCGCGCCACAACACCGCGTACTGGACGAGCCGGTCGTACCTAGGTATCGGACCGGGCGCGCATGGCATGATCGACGGCGCCACGGCACGGGAGTCGCGTCTGTTTGGCGGAATAGCCGACGACATCGGGCGGGTACGCTTCGCGAACGCCCGAGAGATCGACGAGTGGTTGGTCGGTCGCGGTGACAGCGTCGAGATGCTGTCTTTCGCACAGACCGCACGGGAGGACGCCATGCTCGGGCTGCGGATGGTCGATGGCATCACTGACGATCTCGCGCGCCGGGCCGGAGTCGTCGCTGCCTTGGAGTCGCTGCTCGAAGACGGGCTCGTCGAGTTCGACGGCGCTCGATGGAGGACGACGCAGCGTGGGTGGCTGCTCGGCAACGAGGTGTTCGGACGGGTGTGGCTCGCTGAATGAGCCCCGAGCTCGAAGCCTCGCATTTCCCTCTTGGCACTCGCTATACTTGAGTGCCAAGCACGCAGGACTCGCCTGGAGGATACACGGACAATGCTCAACGATCGCCGTCGGCGGGTGCTCAAAGCGCTCGTCGAGGAGTACATCTCTAGCGCCACGCCTGTGGGTTCGAAGACGCTGGTTGCCCGCTACGAACTTGGCTGCAGTCCCGCCACGGTGCGCAACGAGCTCTCCATACTCGAAGAGACGGGCTACGTCAGGCAGCCGCACGTCTCGGCGGGGCGCATCCCGACCGACAGCGGATACCGCAACTTCGTCGACGAGCTGCTTGAACACGAAGCAGGCGAGATCGATCGCGACATCGCCGGCGCCGCCCTGCACTATGCAGTAGAGGTCGACGACTTGATGCGCGAGACGTCGGCAGCGCTCACTCGGCTTACGAGCTGTCTCGCGGTGACGGTCGCGCCGAGCGTGACCACCTCGCGCGTGAAGCGGATCGACCTGCTCTCGATGTCGTCACGGCGCGCGCTCTTCGTCCTCATCACCGAGTCTGGTCAGGTCGTCAATCGCTCCATCGAGCTGTCAGATGACACGCTGCCGGAACGTCTTTCCGAGATTGAACGCGCGCTGAACGCGGCGTTGGTCGGCAAGCGCGCAAGCGAGATTCGGCCTCTCCGAGACGCTCTCGAGTCGTCGGAGGCGCTCAAGGCCGGCGAGCGCGCCACGGCCGACGGGGTCGTCGGGCGCGTCGTCGACGAGATCTTGGACGCGCTCGCAGAAACCGATCGCGATCGGCTCTATCATGTGGGTGTCCCCGCACTGCTCGCCCAACCGGAGTTTCACGATGCCGAGCGGGCCCGTCCGCTGATCGAGTTCCTCGAGGACGGACTGGCGCTCCTCGAAGCACTGTCCGATGTCTTGGGACATCATGGACTCGTGGTTCGGATCGGACACGAGAACCGAGCGGCCGAGCTGGGCAACGTCAGCCTGGTCGCCACGAACTACGGGACAAGCTCCGCCGATGGCGTGGTCGGTGTCATCGGTCCGACGCGAATGGACTACAACCGCGCCATCACGGCCGTACGCTCGGTGGCGGACGGTCTTGAAGACGCACTCGGCTAGACCGCCGAGCCGCCATCGAAAGGAAGCCCGTGCCAGCAGGTACCCGCGACTACTATCAAGCACTCGGCGTGGATCGTTCTGCGAGCGCCGATGAGATCAAGAAGGCATTCCGCCGCAAGGCCAGAGAGCTTCATCCCGACGTCAACAGCGCTCCAGACGCCGAGGAACGGTTCAAAGAGGTCAACGAAGCGTACGACGTGCTGTCCGACCCGCAGAAGCGCCAGCAGTACGACACGTTCGGCAGCGTCGGGAGAGGCCCCGGTGGCCAAGGTCCTGGGGGCGGTGGATACCA
This sequence comes from uncultured Actinomycetes bacterium, assembly GCA_963700665.1. Taxonomy (GTDB): domain Bacteria; phylum Actinomycetota; class Coriobacteriia; order Anaerosomatales; family PHET01; genus CAVPCY01. The sequence continues at coordinate 634,181 of CAVOYK010000001.1, read as the reverse complement.
GTACGTCGACCTCAACGACCTGTTCGGCGGCGGCGGTGGCGGCGGATTCGACATGGGAGACCTGTTCAGCGCGTTCTTTGGCGGGGTCGCTGGCGCGCAGCGTGGTGCCCGACTCGAAGGCCGCAACATGGCGATGGCCATCACCGTCACGCTCAAAGAGGCCGGCACGGGGGCGGAGAAGGAGATCGTGCTCGACCGCCTTGCGCCGTGCGATGTCTGCGGCGGGTCGGGCTCGGCCGCGGGCAGCTCGGTCGTCACCTGTCCCGACTGCAACGGCACGGGTCAGCGAGTCAGTGTTCGCCGCACCTTCATCGGCAACATGCAGACCGTGGGGCCGTGCGAACGATGTGGTTCGACCGGCCAGATCATCGAGCAGCCCTGCGAGGAGTGTCAGGGATCGGGGCGAGTCCCCGATCGCCAGCATGTCCAGGTGACCGTTCCAGCAGGCATCCGTGACGGTCAGCAGATTCGTCTGCGTGGCATGGGGGAAGCCGGCATTCGCGGTGCGGCGGCCGGCGATCTGATCGTGACAGTGCACGTGAAACCCGACGAGTTCCTCCATCGTGAGGGCGACGATCTGCACTGCAGGGCCACGCTGACCATGACGCAGGCGGCGCTCGGTGCCGAGCTCAACGTATGCGGGCTTCTCGAGGACAACGAGATTCGTGTACCGGCCGGTAGCCAGCACGGAGACACCGTTCGCCTGAAGCACCGAGGGATGCCGCGCGTGGGCGGCGGCGGATCGCGCGGGGACCTGATCGTCCACCTAGGCGTCGAGGTGCCAAAGAAGCTCACCAAGCGGCAGAAGGAGCTGCTCAAGGAGCTCGCTGACGAACTGGGAGACCAGACCGGAGCGGACAAGACGCCCCTTGAGAAGCTCAAGGACTGGCTGAGGGGCTAGCCGATGTCGCGCTCACGGTTCTTCCTGGTCTCGGAGCTACCAGCGGGCTCACCGGTGGTACTGCCGCTCTCGCCTGCAGACCAACACCATGCCTCTCGTGTGCTCCGGGTCGTTGCCGGCGAGGAGATCGATGTGGTCGAACCGTCAGGGGCGATCTGGCGGGTACGCGTCCTCCGCGTCTCGGAGGATGGCATCTCAGTCGAGCGGATCTCCGAACTTCCAGCCTCACTCCATCCGCACGTCGGGCTCTTTCAGGGCGTCGCGAAAGGCGACAAGATGGATCTGATCGTGCGACAGGCGGTCGAGGTGGGGGCGTCCGAGATCGTGCCGGTGCTCATGTCGCGGAGCGTCGTTCGTCTCGATCCGGGCAAACGCAATGAGCGCGGCGAGCGGTGGCGACGTGTGGCGCGTGCGTCGGCCGAACAGGCGCGGCGTGCGGCAGTCCCGGTCGTGAGCGATCCCGTCGAGTTCTCGCAGCGCTGTCGAGCTTGGCCGCGACTACGACGTCGTCGTCGTGCTGTGGGAGGATGAGCAAGACCCAGCTGCTGTCGAAGGTTCTGCGCTCGCTCGAGCTGCGTCCCGAGCAGCGCGTTGCGCTGGTCGATCGGTCCGGAAGGCGGTCTGTCTGCGAGCGAGGTCGCCGAGTTTGAGGCGAGCGGAGCGCTGGTCGCCTCATTGGGTCCCTCGATCCTGCGGACCGAGACCGCATCGGTCGTGGCGGTGAGCCTCGTGGTTGCCGCGATGCAGGAAGCCGGTGTCGTTCGACGGACGCCTCACGTGAGCGAGCACCTCGCTCTGCCGGTAGCGTTTCGCACTCTGGGCTGCAAGGTCAATCGTGTCGAGAGCGATCAGATCGCAGCCGAGCTTCTCGGTAGGGGTGTCGTCATCACCGAGGAGAACGAGGCTGCCGTCATCGTCATCAACACCTGCACGGTCACCGGCGAGGCCGACACGAAGGCCCGAAAGGCCGTGAGGCAGGCCCTGAGAGCTGCTCGACGCCCCGTGGTGGTAGTGACGGGCTGTCTGGCGTCGCTCGAGCCTGAAGCACTCAGGTCGATGGACCCGCGCGTCGTGGTCGAGTCTGACAAGGAACGAGTGGCGGCTGTGGTCGCCGAAACGGCGGGACTTTCGCCGGGGCCGGAGCACTCCCCGACAGCGGGAGTTCCCGGATACGGTAGCGGTTCGCGCACGAGAGCCATGCTCAAGATCGAGGACGGATGCGACAGCCGCTGCAGCTACTGCATCGTCCCCTTCGCGCGTGGAGTCCCGCGCGCTGTCTCTTTGGGCGACGCGGTTGCACGAGCGCGGGCCCTGGTCGACGCCGGGTTCAAAGAGATCGTGCTGAGCGGTATCAACATCGGGCGCTACCGAGACGACGACGCCGATCTCGCAGACGTCTGTCGCCGCGATAGCTGCGACGGGGGTGCCTCGGCTGAGGCTCTCGAGCGTCGAGCCGCTCGACATCTCAGAGCGCCTCCTCGGCGTTCTGGCCGCCACCCCTGCACGTATGCCCGCACCTGCATGTTCCGCTGCAGAGCGGCAGCGACAGGGTGCTCGAGGCGATGGTCCAGGTCCTACACGGCACGAGAATACGAACGACGCGTCGCGGCAGCGCGCGACGCGATCGAAGGGCTGGTCGTCACGACCGACATGATCGCCGGCTTCCCGGGTGAGAGCGAGTCGGATCACCGGGAGAGCATGGCTCTTGCGTCGAGGGTCGGCTTCGCGAAGATCCACGTGTTTCGATACAGCGTGAGGCCGGGGACCGCAGCGGCGCAGATGGTCCAGCTTGCACCCGAGGTCCGGGCTGAGCGGGCCGTCGGCCCTCCGGGAGTTGGGAGACCGGCTTCGTGCCGAATACATCGCGTCGCGTGCCGGTCGTGTGGCCGAGCTGCTCGTCGAGAAGGTGGACGGGGGCATCGCGACCGGGACCACGAGAGACTACCTGCGCGTTGCTGCCGCTGCGAGTGGTGTCCGGCCCGGCGATCTGGTGACGGTGCGTCTTGGGAGCGACACGGCGGAGCCCGTGCGCGCGTCGCTCGCGTGACGGCCAGCTCCGCGGCGTCTCAACAGGCTTGAGGTGGTAGAATCGAACGTGGAGGACGTGCGTGGATTCGCGGGCGCTCCTGTGGCACGTACTGCAACGAACCGAGGTGCATCGACACATCGTGGAACCCACCCAGATCCGTCTCGTCGTCCCACCCGAGCTCGACATGACGCGCCTGCTCGGCCAGGGCGATTCCCTGCTCAGAGTCATCGAGGACCAGTTCGACCCGAGCATCTCGGTACGAGGCAACGAGATCACCATCGCCGGAGACGCCGCCGACTCGGCGACGGTCTCGGCGCTGTTCTCCGAGATGATCGGCCTGATCGAGCGCGGCGAGCACCTCACGCCGGACGCGGTCGAGCGCTCGATCGAACTCCTCACTCACGGTGAGTGCACGCCCACGGCGCTGCACGGTGACGTCATCCTCACGCACAAGGGCAAGGCCATTCGCCCCAAGACCGGCGGGCAGAAGCGCTACGTCGACGCGATCCGAACCCACACCGTCACGTTCGGCATCGGACCGGCGGGCACCGGCAAGACCTATCTCGCGATGGCGATGGCCGTCGAGGCGCTGAAGAGAAAGCAGGTCGGGCGCATCATCCTGACGCGCCCCGCGGTCGAGGCCGGAGAGTCGCTCGGCTTTCTGCCCGGCACGCTCACCGAGAAGGTGGACCCGTATCTCAGGCCGCTGTACGACGCGCTGTTCGACATGATGGATGCCGAGAAGTCAGCGTCGATGCTGGAGCGGGGCGTGATCGAGATTGCGCCGCTGGCCTACATGCGGGGGCGTACGCTCAACGATAGCTTCGTGATCCTGGACGAGGCCCAGAACACGACCGCCGAGCAGATGAAGATGTTTCTCACCCGCCTGGGGTTCGGTTCGAAGATAGTCGTGACCGGAGACGTGACGCAGATCGACCTGCCACGTGGGCGTCTCGGGCCTGCGCGCAGGTCAGGGGGATTCTCAGCGGCGTGCAAGACATCGCGTTCGTCGAGCTGACCGGCAAAGACGTCGTGCGCCACAAGCTGGTTCAGCGCATCGTGACCGCCTACCAGCACTACGAGGAAGCCAAGGCCGTCTCCAGCGATGGCTAGCCGCTCCGAAACACGCGTGCTCGACATGCCTCGCGTCACATCGCGCGCGCTTGCCATGCGTCCCGAGAGCCGACGGATCCTGCTGCTGTCGGCCGGTATCGCGATCTTGGGAGCCACCGCACTGGGGGCACTGGTCGGCTACGCGGGCGACGCGCTGGCGGGTGGCACGGGGGAGCAGGCGGTCATGGCCGCGTGGTGGGGGGCGGTGGGCGCGTTCGTAGCGGCGGCCGTCGGGGTCTCGGTAGTCCCCATTGCGCGCCGCGTGCTCATCAGCCGCGACGACGTACGGCTTGTCGAAGCAGCCAGCCCGGTTCACCCGCTTCTCAGACGACTCATGACCGAGGCGCCCGGCACCTACGCTCATTCACTCGCCGTGGCGAGCCTTGCGGAAGCGGGCGCTCAGGCGGTGGGCGGCGACGCTCTCGTCGCACGAGTTGGGGCCTACTACCACGACGTCGGCAAGATCCGGCGGCCCTGCTACTTCTTCGAGAACCTCGCCGATGGGGAGAACCCCCACGATCTCCAAAGACCGTCGCTTTCGGCTCTGATCATCACCGCTCACGTGTCCGACGGACTCGAACTCGCCACCGACTACGATCTGCCGAAACGAGTGTGCGACATCATCCGCGAGCACCACGGGACGTCCCTTGTCCGCTACTTCTTCTACAAGGCGGCCGAGGCGGATGCCGATGACATACGAGGCAGACTATCGCTATCGTGGTGGGCGTCCGAGCTCGCGTGAGGCGGCGCTCGTGATGATCGCCGACTCATGCGAGGCTGCGATTCGCGCCCTGAAGGAGCCCGAGCGCGACGCTGTCGAGAAGGCGGTACGGTTCGTCATCGACGACAAGACGATAGACGGCCAACTCGACGAGTCCGGTCTCTCACCCGAGGAGATCCACACCGTAGCCGACACCTACGCCGGTATGCTCGTCAGCATGCTACATGCGCGATGCGAGTATCCCCAGACCCTATCCACGCCGAGAAGGGACTCGTATGCAGATCAGCGTCGTGAGCCATCGAGAGCCTGAGCCTCTCGATCTCTCAGCGTTCGAGCGTCTGGCCGCCTTCGTCTTGGAGCGCGAAGAGACACCGATCGCGATCGAGCTCTCCATAGCGGTCGTGGACATCGAAGAGATGTCTCAGCTCAACCTTCGTTTCCGCGGCAAGGAGGGACCGACAGACGTGCTGTCGTTCGGGTGCGACGACCCGTGTGCCGTCGTGGGCCCCGACGAGCCCGTGACTCTGGGCGATGTAGTGGTCGCTCCCGAGGTAGCAGAGGCACAGGCGTCGGAGTACGGGCACACCGTCGAAGAGGAACTCAACCTTCTCCTTGTCCACGGAGTGCTGCATCTGCTCGGCTACGAGCACGAATCTGACGAAGAGGCGGTCGTGATGCAGGCGCGGGAGAGGGTTCTGCTCCAGGCCTGGGCAGCAACGATGTAGGATCGGGCGATGAAGAGCGCACGCTCCATCCTGTGGAGCTTCAACTACGCGATCGAAGGCATCGTCTACACGCTGCGCACTCAGCGCAACATGCGAGTGCACATGGTGCTCGCGGTCTTGGTGGCGATCGGTTGCCTGCTTCTGGGCATCGAGCGGATGCAGCTTGTCGCCGTCGTGTTCGCCATCAGCCTTGTGTTCGTCACCGAGCTCGTGAACACCGCGATCGAAGCCGCCATCGACGTGTCCGTCGAGCGGTTCGACCCTTTGGCGAAGATAGCCAAGGACGTGGCGGCTGGCGCGGTGCTGTGCGCCGCGATCAACGCGCTCATAGTCGCGTACTTGGTCCTGTATGAACCCGTGCGCGAGCTCATGCAGCGCGGACTCGAACTTCGTCACGTTCTCCTCTGCGGATCTCACCATCATCGCACTTGGACTGACGATGCTCGCGGTGCTGATACTCAAGGCGGCTCTCGAGAGAGGGCACCTGGATGCAGGGCGGGTGGCCGAGCGGACACTCGGCGATCGCCTTCGGGGCTGCCACGGTACTCGGCTTCATGACCGGGAGTGCGGGCGCATTGGCCTTGGGATACTTCGTGGCGTTTCTGGTGGCACAGAGCAGGGTGGAGGGCGACATCCATACGGTCCCGCAGGTCATCGTCGGTGGCGTGCTCGGGGTACTGCTAGTGACCGTGGTCTTTCAGGTATTCTTCCGATGAAGCGACCCCGGTGCACCGCACCATGACGGAGGTATGTGAACCGTGCTCTACGTGAGCCCTTGCGGCATATCTCACCATCGGGCTGGCCTCTGCGCTGCTGTGCGCCGCAGAGACGGCTGTGCTGATGCTGACGCCGGGCAGGGTCCATCGGCTCGCCGAGGCGGAACGGCCCGGGTCTGCGGCACTCGACGAGCTGTCCGATCAGCGGCACCGTCTTCGCGCGGTGTCAGCACTCGTGGGCGGCGTCGCGTTCTCGGCGTCGGCGGTGTTCGGATGGATGCTCGGTGCGGTCTTCTGGTCGTCGGGCGCCGCAGGCGGGCTCAACGCCCGCCGATTCGGCGCTCGCGACGATGTCTGCCGTCCTTGGTGGAGTCGTGATGGTCCTGCTCACGCATGCCATCGTTCAGGCTCTGCCGCGGACTCTCGCGGTGACGAACCCCGAGCGGATCGCACTGAGCACCGCGCGCGTGGCCCTCCCCCTGACGCGCCTGGTCTACCCGGTGGCCCGTCTTCTGGGCGGACCGTGGAAGTGGGCTGTGTCTGTCGCCGGCGGCCAGCGTGAGGTCAGCCCGTGGGCGGTGACGCCCGAGTGGCGTGGCACCGAGTCGACGGAACAAGGCGAGCGAGAAGAGGCCGAGGAGGCGCTCCTCGAGGCGGTCAGCGACTTCGTCGAGAAGGTCGCCCGAGAGGTCATGGTGCCGCGTACCGACATGAAGGCTCTGCCCGACACCGCCACGGCAGCCGAGGCGGTCGCGCTCATCTCGGAGACGGGCTTCACGCGGATTCCTCGTGTACCGCGATACGGTGGATGACGTGCGAGGCGTGCTGTACGCGAAGGACCTGCTCGACGCCCTCGTCGAAGGGGCCTCCGATCGTCTCGCGATCGATCTGGCGCGACAACCCTACTTCGTCCCTGAGACCAAGCCGGTCGAGGAGCTGCTCGTCGAGATGCGAGAGCGGACTCACATCGCCATCGTCGCCGACGAGTACGGCGGGACCGCGGGGCTGGTCACCCTCGAGGACCTGCTTGAGGAGATAGTCGGCGACATCAGCGACGAGTACGACCGTGAAGAGCCACTTGTGGTCGAAGTCGGCGCGGAGCACTATCGTGTGAGCGCACGGTTGCCCGTCGACGACCTCAACGAGTTGCTCGGCACCGACTTCGACATCGACGCTGATTCGGTCGGAGGCCTCTTCACCGAGGTTGCGGGACGCATTCCCGAGGTCGGAGAATCGGTCGACATCGAGGGCATTCGCTTCACGGTCACCGAGCTTCAGGGTACGCGGATATGCGAGTTGTCAGTTCAGCCAACGGGATCAGCTTCAGAAGGGGCATGACGATGCAGACACCCACTACCGCGGACCTGGTCTTGCTCGCGCAGGCGCGGGATATCCAAGAGAACGCCTACGCGCCGTACTCGGCGTTTCGAGTCGGGGCGGCGGTGTTCACCGCCGAAGGCGAGATCTTTCGCGGCGTGAACGTCGAGAATGCTGCGTTCGGGGCCACGGTATGTGCCGAGCGAGCGGCGCTGACCGCTGCGGTGACCCACGGGTACACGGACATCCAGGCGATCGCGGTCGTGGGGGACTCCGAGGCCCCCACAGTGCCTTGCGGCTGCTGCAGGCAGGTGCTGGCCGAGTTCAACCCTGAGATGCGCGTGATAATGGGAGCCCAGAGCGACGACGTGATGGTCATGACGCTCGACGAGCTGCTTCCGGAGGCGTTCGTTCGCGGATACCTCGATCAAGACGAGACCCCATAGGGTGGCGTGTCCCGCCGCAACGTCGCACGAACCGATTCGAAGCGGGTTCGTCGCCTTGGTGGGTCGGCCGAACGCCGGCAAGTCCACGCTCGCAAACGCGCTCGTCGGCACCAAGGTCGCAATCACAAGCGATACGCCCCAGACCACCCGGCATCGGCTCAGGGCGGTGGTCGACCGAGACGACGCCCAAGTCGTGCTCGTCGATACGCCGGGGCTACACAAGCCGCACGACGCTCTGGGGGAGCAGCTGAATCGCAGCGCCCTCAAGGCGCTCGAAGACGTCGACGTTGTCGCCATGCTCGTGGACGCGACGCAGCCTATCGGTGGTGGGGATCGTTGGGTCGGCGAGCACGTCGCCAAGGCGCGCACCGGCAAGCGCGTGCTGGTGATCACCAAGGCCGATATCGCGAGCGAGAAGCAGGTCGAGCGACAGCTCGCAGTCGCACGCGGTCTCGCGCCGTTCGACGACACGGTGGTTCTCTCGGCGGTCGAAGGCTTCAACCTCGAGGGCTTCTACCAAGCGGTCGTGCGTCACCTGCCCGAAGGCCCCCGGTGGTTTCCACGCGACATGCCCTCGGACCAGTCGGTCGAGGTCATGGTCGCCGAGTTCATACGGGAGAAGATCCTGCGCACCACGTTTGACGAGATCCCGCACGCCGTAGGCGTGGCGGTGGAGGACCTCGTTGTGGACCCCAAGAAGAGTCTCACCCGCATATGGGCGGTGGTCTACGTGGAGCGCGACTCCCAGAAGGGCATCATCATCGGAAAGGGCGGGGAGAGCATCAAGCGCATCGGTACCGAGGCCCGCGTCGACTTGGAGCGTTTGCTCGCAACGCAGGTCTTCCTCGAACTCAAGGTCAAGGTCAAGAAGGACTGGCGGCGCGACGCATCGCAGATCCGCCGCTTCGGATATGGAGATGGTGGCTGATGAAGCCTGCAGACGTGGCCGCGCTGGCGGCCAGCCTCGACCAGACGCTCCTCAAGCCCACCGCGGGCTTCGGCGAGGCGGCCGAGTGGATGGAGGCCTCGCGGGAGGCTGGATTCGCCTCCCTGTGCGTCTCACCGTTTCTCGTGCCTTTGGCGACCGAACATCTTGCCGGTACGTCCACCAAGGTCTGTTCGGTGTGCGGCTTTCCTTTGGGCTACACGCTGACCGAGACCAAGGCCGAGGAATCGGTTCACTTGGTGGAGCTGGGCTGTTCTGAAGTGGACATGGTCATGAACGTCGCCGCGTTTCTCGGCGGGGACCACGACTTCGTGAGATCGGACATCGAAGCGGTCGTGCTCGCCGTGTCCGCGGAGTCCGGCGGCGCGGCCATCGTCAAGGTCATCCTGGAGACCGCATACCTCGACGAGGAGCAGATCGCCCGCGCAAGCGCTCTTGCGGCACAGGCGGGCGCTGCGTTCGTGAAGACGTCGACCGGGTTCGGGCCTCGCGGTGCGAGCACGCGCGATGTCGAGATCATGCGCGCGGCGGTAGGCCCAGAGATCGGTGTGAAGGCGGCTGGCGGCATCCGCGATCTGGACACCGCGCTGGCGATGATCGACGCCGGTGCGAACCGCATCGGCACGTCGGCGGGGCTCGACATCATCGCTCGCGCCGCCGAGCGCGACGCCTGAGTGCCGCCATGCCGAGCTACCCGCTGACCGCGCTCGTCTTGCGCAAGACCAAGCTCGGCGAGACCGATCTGATTCTCACTCTGCTCGCATCGGACGGTCGACAGGTACGGGCGGTTGCGAAAGGACTCCGAAAGCCGGGATCGCGTTTCGGGGGGCGCCTCGAGCCGTTGTCCGAGGTGGATCTGCTGATGCACACGGGCCGCTCGCTCGAGGTGGTGAGTGAGGCGCGCACGGTCGACGCTCACGCGTCTCTGCGCGAGGACCTGGACCGATCGACCGCCGCGGCGGTCGTCGCCGATCTTCTGGACAAGATCTCTGTCGAGGGCCAGGTGGAGCCCAGGCTCTTTGGTCTTGCCTCGGCGACGCTGTACGCCATGGACTCGGCTGATGTGGACAAGCTCCCCGCGTTGGTTGTGGCCTTCATGGCGAAGGCCATGGCCATGCATGGCTATCGGCCGGAGCTCGACAGCTGCGCGTCGTGCGCGTGCGAGATCGGTCGATCGTCGTCCTTCTCACCGTCTGCCGGCGGAAGCCTGTGTCCGGAGTGCGGGTCGCTCGATCCGGCCACGCTCACGTTTCCCGCGCAGGCACGGGAGTGGCTGGCTCGACTGCTCTCTTCGACCATGGCCGAGATCGCTCAGATGGACATCCCAGAACCGGCGGTTCGCGACTGCTTCGCTCTGGTCAGGAGCTTCGTCACCTATCATCTGCAGGCACGGCTCAGGGCGCTGGATTTCTACGCCACTTTCATGCCCTAGCGGCGGACGTCAGATGGCCGAAAGAACCGCAGGTCACGCCTTCTTCATCGTGTAGAATGGCTGGACACTCGGCAGGGGTGCCGGGTTCGACTCGTACGAGGAGACTCAGCCGATGAGCTCGACTACGTTCCAAGACATCATCTTGGCGCTCTCGCGCTACTGGGCCGACCAGGGCTGTGTGGTGCTGCAGCCCTACGACACAGAGGTGGGGGCGGGCACGTTTCACCCGGCCACCACGCTGCGTTCGCTGGGTCCCGACACCTGGCGGACAGCGTACGTCCAGCCCAGCCGTCGGCCGTCGGATGGCCGGTACGGCGAGAACCCCAACCGGCTCCAGCACTACTACCAGTACCAGGTGATTCTCAAGCCAAGTCCCGACAACGTATTGGATCTGTACTTCGATTCGCTGCGCGCGATCGGTATCGAGCCCGCCAGGAGCACGACGTTCGACTGGTCGAAGACGACTGGGAATCGCCCACGCTCGGCGCCTGGGGCCTTGGCTGGGAGGTCTGGCTCAACGGCATGGAGTGCACCCAGTTCACCTACTTCCAGCAGGTCGGCGGCTTTGAGTGCCGGCCCGTGCCAGCCGAGATCACCTACGGGCTCGAGCGTCTTGCGATGTACATCCAGGGCGTGGACAGCGTCTACGACCTGGTGTGGTCGGTGGGCCCCGATGGCCAGACGTTCACCTACGGCGACGTGTTCTTGCGAAACGAGCAGCAGTACTCGGCGTACAACTTCGAAGTCGCCGACATCGACATGCTGTTGGCGCTGTTCACGACGTACGAGGCCGAGTGCATCCGAACCCTCGAGGCGGGGCTCGTCCTTCCGGCCTACGACTACGTGCTGAAGTGCTCGCATGCGTTCAACCTTCTCGATGCCCGGGGTGCCATCAGCGTCACCGAGCGCCAAGGCTACATCCTGCGGGTCCGCTCGATTGCGAAGGCGTGCTGCGCGGCCTACCTGGAGCTGGTCACCCCTCAGAGGGAGAGCCTGCCGAGGAAACTGCGGTAGTGCAGGGGGGTGAGCCATCATGAGCGGACGCGACCTGGTCTTCGAGATCGGCACCGAGGAGCTGCCGTCTTCGGCGGTCTACAGCGGCGTGAGCCAGCTGCAGGTCTCGGTCCCCAAGGCACTCGACGCCGCGCGGCTCCAGTACGGCGAGGTCGCAGTCGTCGCGACGCCTCGGCGTATCGCGGTACTCGTGAGCGAGCTCGCGGAGCGCCAGTCGGACTCCGTGGACACCTACAAGGGTCCGGCGAGCAAGGCGGCGTTCGACGCCGAAGGCAACCCCACCCAGGCAGCCGTCGGCTTCGCGCGCGGCAAGGGCGTGCCGGTCGAGTCGCTTGAGGTTGTGGAGGACGACAGCGGTTCGTACGTCTACGCCACCGTCGAGACGCAGGGAGCGCCTGCCGCCGAGGTGCTGCCGGGTCTGCTGGCCCGAGTCGTCGAGGACTTGGAGTGGGCGAAGTCCCAGCGATGGGGGAGCGGCTCCGCGCGGTTCCCGCGGCCGGTGCGCTGGCTGCTGGCCATTCATGGCACCGATGTCGTTCCGGTTGAGTTCGCCGGTCTGACCGCAGGTCGAGTGACCTACGGCCACCGCTTCCTGGCGTCCGGGCCCGATCGAGATCACGGGTGCCTACGAGTACGTAGCGGCGCTCGAGATGGCCAAGGTCGCGGTCGATCAGAACGTGCGCGCCGCGATGCTGCGCGAAGGTGTGGACACCGTGGCCTCACATCACAGCGCTCAACCGGTGATTCCCGACAAGACCTTCGCCGAGGTCGTCAACCTGGTCGAATGGCCGACCGTGGCGGTGGGCACCTTCGACGAGGAGTTCCTTGCGGTCCCGCGTGAGATGCTCGAGTACGCGATGACCAGTCATCAGCGCTACTTCCCGGTGCAGCGCGCGGATGGCAGTCTCGACAATCGGTTCATAGTCGCCCACAACGGCGACCCCAAGCGCACCGAGCAGATCATCCGAGGGCATGAGCGCGTCATCCGTGCTCGGCTCGCGGACGCGGCGTTCTTCTATCGCGAAGACCTCGCGATTCCGCTCGAGGCAGTGGCTTCCCAAGCTCGAGTCGGTCGTGTTCCAAGAGACGCTTGGGGACAACCGCCGAGAAGGTCGGGCGCATCGAGAGGCTTGCCGGCAAGGTTGCCGAGCATGATCGAGGCGCCTGCGGACGAGACGGCGTTCGCTGGTCGGGCCGCCCACCTGGCGAAGGCCGACCTGGTCACGAACGCCGTTGTCGAGTTCACCGACCTGCAGGGCGTCATGGGCCGCTACTACGCGCTGGCCGCCGGCGAGGCACCGGAAGTAGCGCTCGCGATCGAGGAACACTATCGGCCGCGCTTCGCGGGAGACGCTCTGCCGACGACGATGGCCGGCAGGATCGTCTCGATCGCCGACAAGATGGACACGATCTGCGGCATCTTCGCTGCCGGGCTCGCGCCGAAGGGCTCGGCGGACCCGTTCGGTCTGCGTCGCGGCGCGATCGGGATCCTCCAGATGGCTCTCGACGGAACGCAGGTGCGGCTCGACGATCTGATCGGCGAGGCCCTCGAGCCTTTGGTGCCGAGTGTGCCGTTCGACGTCGAGACGGTTGGCGCGGCGATCAAGGAGTTCTTCGTTGGTCGCTTCGAGGGCATCTTGCGTGATCGCGGACATGCCTACGACACCGTGGCATGCGGTGCTTGCCGTAGTCGCCGACGATCCGGCGGACGCGCTGGCTCGATGCGAAGCGCTGAGCGCGTTTCGTGCGTCAAGCGACGACATGGAGGATCTCTCGGTCGCCTACACGCGCGCCAAGAACCTCGCCAAGCCGGAACTGGGAGTCGAGTCCGACCGCGCGATCATGGGCCCGCAGGAGATCGCCCTTGCCGACGCGCTCGAGCAGGCCGAGGCGGTCGGGCGCGAGCTGATGCAGCAACGTGCGTACTCGATGACGCTCGAAGCCCTCGCTGCGCTGCGAGCGCCGATCGACGACGTTCTTCGAGGGCGTTCTGGTCATGGATGAGGACGAGACGCTTCGTGCGAACCGGCTCAGACTGCTCAACCGATTCGTCGCGCTCTTCGGGGAGTTCGCGGATTTCAGCCGTCTCGTAGGCTAGGAGCGGGGCCTGATGATGAGCGGTGTGCCGATCTCGATACACGTCGTGTCCGACTCGCTTGGCGAGACCGGCGAGATGGTTGCGCGAGCGGCGGCGGGGCAGTTCGAACCGGACGCGTTCAGGATCGAGCGCCTGCCCAAGATCCGCACGCCGCAGCAGCTTCGCGAAGAGGTCGAGTCGCACTGCGGCGAGTTCTGCATCTTCTTCTACACGCTGGTCGACACCGCGCTTGTGCGATGAGATGAAGCAGCTGTGTCTCGAAGGCGCGAACGGCGTCGATCTGCTCACACCCGCGGTTGGGCTGCTTCAGTCGGTCACGGGCTACGCCCCCACCGGCGAGGCCGGGGCGATTCGGCGCACGGACGAGGACTACTTCGACCGGATCGAGGCGATGGAGTTCTCGGTCAAGCACGACGACGGGCGCAACCCCGAGGGGCTTGCCGAGGCCGAGGTCGTGCTGATCGGCGTGTCGCGCACCAGCAAGACGCCGCTCTCGATGTACCTGGCGTTCAAAGGTATCCGGGTAGCGAACATACCGCTTGCGCCGGGTCTGCGCCTCCGACGAGCTGTTCGAAGTCGACCCCCGCAAGGTGTTCGGGCTGGTGACCGACGTCGAGGTGCTGCTCGTCGATCCGCAAGGAGCGCATGCGCGAGCTGGGGATGTGGGTTCCGCGCTACGCCGAGCGCGAGGCGATCGAGAAGGAGCTCGAGGAGGCCCGGGCCCTCATGCGGCGCATCGGATGCCTGGTGGTGCACACCGACAACCGGGCGGTCGAAGAGGCAGCGCAGGAGATACTCCGCCACATCAACGCGGCAGTCATCACGAAGGACTGAAACGACTACCGCCATGCACGAAGAGCGCGGCTTCGGTACGGTATGATGCGATTCGCTACGTTCCCCGAGAAGGTGAGGGAGAGGGAGTTGTCGGACGTCAAGCGTGTGTACGCATTCGGCGGCGGCCGCACTGAGGGCAACAAGGACATGAAGTTCGTCCTTGGCGGCAAGGGGGCCAACCTCGCCGAGATGGCCAACATGGGCCTGCCGGTACCGCCGGGCTTCACGATCACCTGCCAGGCGTGCATGGAGTACTACAACTCCAATCCGCCGGCGTTTCCCGCCCGGGCTCGCCGAGGAGATCGTCGAGTACGTCGACGAGCTCGAGAGCAAGATGGGCAAGAAGCTCGGCGACCCGGGCGACCCGCTGCTCGTCTCGGTGCGCTCGGGCTCGCCGTTCTCGATGCCGGGGATGATGGACACCATCCTGAACCTCGGGCTCAACGACGTGTCGGTCCAGGGTCTGATCGCCCAGACCGGCAACGAGCGCTTCGCGTGGGACAGCTACCGCCGGTTCATCCAGATGTTCTCGAAGGTCGTGCTCGACATCGAGGGCGATCTGTTCGAGAACGCCATCAACCAGATGAAGCTCGACCGCGGCGTCAAGGTCGACACCGACCTCTCAGCCGAGGACCTGCGTGAGCTCGCCGCAGACCTTCAAGGACATCGTGGCCGAGCACGTCGATCCGGCGCAGTATCCCGCAGCTCGTCGGAGCCGACGGCAAGGTCGCGTTCCCGCAAGACGTCACTCAACAGCTCCACCTTTCGATCGAGGCGGTCTTCAAGAGCTGGAACAACCGTCGCGCGATCGACTATCGCAGCATGGAGCGCATCGACGGCAACCTGGGCACGGCGGTCAACGTGCAGACGATGGTCTTCGGCAACAAGGGCGATACCTCGGCCACCGGCGTCGGCTTCACGCGCAACCCGGCCGACGGGACCAACGAGTACTACGGCGACTTCCTCACCAACGCGCAGGGCGAGGACGTCGTGGCCGGCATCCGGAACACCGAGCCCATCGCGGACCTCAAGAAGGTGCCGAGCCTCGAGGCAGCCGGTGCGGAGCTCGACGCGGTCTTCGAAACGCTCGAGAAGGCCTATCGCGACATGTGCGACATCGAGTTCACCATCGAGCAGGGCAAGCTGTGGATGCTGCAGACGCGCGTGGGCAAGCGCACGGCTCGCGCCGCGCTCAAGATCGCGGTCGACATGGTCGACGAGGGCATGATCACGCGCGAGGAAGCGGTGCATGCGCATCGACCCGGCCCAGCTCGACCAGCTCCTGCACCCGCAGTTCGACACGAGCGCCACCTACGACGTAGCGGCCAAGGGCCTCAACGCGTCGCCGGGCGCTGCGGTCGGCGAGGTCGTCTTCTCGGCCGATGAAGCCGAGGAGGCGACAGCCGAGGGGCGCAAGGTCATCCTTGTCCGCTGGGAGACGACCCCAGACGACCTGCACGGCATGATCGCTGCGCAAGGGCATCCTGACCTCCCACGGTGGGAAGACCAGCCACGCGGCCGTCGTGGCGCGTGGCATGGGCAAGCCGTGCGTGTGCGGAGCCGAGAAGCTCAAGATCGACGCTGCCAAGCAAGCAGGCGCTCGTCGAGGGGACCGACATCGTGCTGCAGCGAGGGCGACGTCATCTCGATCGACGGCACCACCGGCATCGTCGTCCTGGGCGCGGTCTCGCTCGTGCAGCCCGAGGTCTCGGGCGACTTCGACACGATCCTGTCGTGGGCCGACGAGTTTCGCACGATGGGCGTGCGTGCCAACGCCGACACGCCCGACGACGCCGCGCTGGGGCGCAGGTTCGGGGCCGCCGGTATCGGACTGTGCCGCACCGAGCACATGTTCCTCGGAGAGCGCAAAGACATCATCCAGCGCTTCGTGCTCGACGAGGACGCCGAGATCCGCGCCGCTGCGCTCGCCGAGCTGCTCGAGGTGCAGACCGGCGACTATCTCGGCATCTTCGAGGCGATGGACGGGCTGCCGGTCACGGTTCGCCTGCTCGATCCGCCGCTGCACGAGTTCCTCGATTCGCCCCGTGAGCTCGAAGTCGAGATCGTGAAGGCCGAGTGCGCCGGGGCGCCCGCCGGCGAGCTCGCCGCCAAGCGCAAGCTGCTGGCCCAGATCGACGCGATGGCCGAGATGAACCCGATGCTGGGACTGCGCGGGTGCCGGCTCGGCATCATGTTCCCCGAGCTCTACGCGATGCAGGTGCGGGCGATCACCGTGGCGGCGTGCGAGCTCAAGCGCGACGGCAAGGATCCGCGTCCGGAGATCATGATCCCGCTCGTGTCGGTCAAGTCGGAGCTCGAGATCCTTCGCGCGGAGTGCGAGAAGGTCGTGGCCGAGGTGCAGGCGGAGTGCGGCACCGAGATCGACATCCCGATCGGCACCATGATCGAGCTGCCGCGGGCGGCTGTGACCGCCGACGAGATCGCCGAGGTCGCCGACTTCTTCAGCTTCGGCACCAACGACCTGACTCAGACGACGTTCGGCTTCTCCCGAGACGACATCGAGGCGAAGTTCCTGCCCCGCTATCTCGAGCGCAAGGTCCTGCCGCGCAACCCGTTCGAGACGATCGACGAGGGCGTCGCCCTGCTGGTCGCGATGGGCTGCGAGCGCGGTCGGGCCACCAATCCCAAGATCAAGCTGGGTGTGTGCGGCGAGCACGGGGGCGACCCCGAGTCCGTCATCACATTCTTCAAGATCGGACTCGACTACGTGTCCTGCTCCCCGTACCGGGTCCCGCTGGCTCGACTTGCGGCGGCGCAGGCCGCGTTGGCCGAGCAAGGCCGAGGCGTCCAGCAACGCGTAGGTGGTGGCGATTTCGGGAGGGCACTGTCAGCCAGGATTCGCTTCAAGCGGGGGGGAATGTGAAGGGCACCAAGCTGTGGAACCAACCGCGCTCGCCCCTGATCCAAGGGCGGTCGCGCCGCGAGCGGCCGTTTTGGGCCGACTGGCTTGCCGCCACAGTGCTCGGTGTGGTCTTGGGAGCGGCGATGGCCGCTGCGCTGCTTCTGGCCAGAGACGTTCGTCTGCGCTGAGGGGATACAGGCAGCCGCCGTTCCGGTACTTGGCGGTGCGGCCATCGGCGCGGCGGCCGGCGTCTGGATCGCGATCGCGTTCGGGTGGCATCCTCGGTGGGTTGGTGGCGGCGTGATCAGCGGTCTGAGCGCGGTTCTGGCCACGGCGGCCGCGCTGTTCCTGCGATGAGCGCAGGTGTGCGAGGCCGGTACGTCGGATGAGCGATCTGGTTTGGATGCAACCGTGACAGAGCCCGCAGTGATGACGCGCCTCGAGATCGAAGCCGACGAGCACCGTCGGTTGCAGCCGCGTGCTGCGTTTGCCGACCAGAGCAAGGGGCGCGAGCGTCCGCTCGACGACGACACGTATCGCACGTGTTTTCAGCGTGACCGCGACCGAATCATCCACTGCAAGGCGTTTCGTCGGCTCTCCCACAAGACGCAGGTCTTCCTCGCGCCCGAGGGCGACCACTACCGAACGCGGCTCACGCACACGCTCGAGGTCTCCCAGATCGCCCGCTCGATAGCCCGCGCGCTGCGCCTCAACGAGGACCTGACCGAGGCGATATCGCTCGGTCACGATCTCGGTCACACGCCGTTCGGCCACACCGGCGAGGACGCGCTCAACGACGCGCTTGACGGCGATCAGCGGCGCCTACCCCGAAGCGCCCGACCCGTTCAAGCACAACGATCAGTCGCTGCGGATCGTCGAGCATCTCGAGTACGAGGGCAAAGGTCTCAACCTCACGTGGGAGGTCCGCGACGGCATTCTCGGACATACCGGGACAGCATCGCCCCGCGACTCTCGAGGGTCAGATCGTCCGGATCGCCGATCGCATCGCCTACGTGAACCACGACATCGACGACGCGATCCGGGGCGGCGTCCTCACCGAGGCCGACGCTCCCGCAGGCCCCGTGCGAGGTTCTCGGCCACAACCATGGTGCGCGGATCAAGACGATGGTCGACGACATGATCGCCACCAGTCGCGATGCGGACGACGATCCGCATGTCGCCGACTGTCTGGGAAGCGATGATGGAGCTGCAGGCAGTTCCTGTTCGACAACGTCTACTTCTCGGACAGGGCGAAGGCCGAGGAGCCCAAGGCGTATCGCGTGGTCCAGTCGCTGTTCGGCTACTACCTGGAGCATCCTGAGGACCTGCCGCCCGATGGATGCCCTGAGCGACGAGTCGCAGCTCGTGTGGTGTGTGGTCGACTACGTTGCGGGCATGACCGACCGTTTCGCGATACGTGAGTTCGAGCGGCTGTTCGTCCCGAGGAAGTGGTTGGTGTGACAGGCGTGTTTCGTATGCGATACTTATGCGCCAAGAGCGCCAGGGAGGGGCTCAAGATCCATGTGTGGAACCGTCGCACATCCGGTGCGGCGTTGAAGCGTGTGCACAGCACGGAAGGAGAGGGTGAATGAGCGGGGCAGTAGCCTGGTTTGCGCCTCTGGCCGCGATAGTCGGTCTGGGAGTCGCGGCTTTTCTCGGGTCGTGGGTTCTGAAGCAGGACCCCGGCAACGACAAGATGCAGGAGATCTCGCAGGCCACGCAGGAAGGCGCCATGGCGTTCCTGAAGGCCGAGTGGCGGGTCCTGATCGTCTTCGCCATCGGTGTGTTCGTGGCACTCGCGTTCTCGGCTGGCGACATCACGAAGGGCGTGATGACCGGGGTCGCCTTCCTCACCGGGGCGTTTCTCTCGGCTGCGGCGGGATACGTCGGCATGTACGTGGCCACTCGCGCCAACACCCGCACCGCGCAGGCGGCGACCACGGGCATCGCCAAGGCGCTCAACGTCGCCTTCCGCTCCGGTCTGACCATGGGCCTGACCGTCGCCTCGTTCGGCGTGTTCGGTCTGTCGCTGTGGGTGATCTTCCTCATCCTCAACGGCGAGACGCCGCAGCCTGAGATCGTCAACGGCTTCGCGCTGGGCGCCAGCTCGATCGCCCTGTTCGCGCGTGTGGGTGGCGGCATCTACACCAAGGCCGCCGACGTGGGCGCCGACCTTGTCGGCAAGGTCGAGGCCGGCATCCCCGAAGACGACCCCCGCAACCCCGCGGTCATCGCCGACAACGTCGGTGACAACGTGGGCGACGTGGCGGGCATGGGTGCAGACCTGTTCGAGAGCTTCGTCGGCTCGATACTGGCCCCGATCGTTCTCGCGCTCGCACTGTGGGGCGGAGTCACCCTCGAGAAGCTGACCATCCTCAAGGTCGAAGGTGGAGCCATCGCGCTCCAGAAGATCGTGGAGATCGCACCCAAGGACCTTACGTTCGGTGTCGTCACCCCGCTTCTCATCGCCGCTCTGGGCATCATCGCTTCGATCATCGGCCTGTTCGCAGTGCGCGCCAAAGAGGGCGGCAACCTCCACTCCGCCCTCAACACGGGCACCTACGTCGCCGCCGTGCTCGAGGTCGTCGCGATGGCCGGCTGTCTTCTACTGGTGGGGCAGCAGCGTGGGCGACATGACGCGCATGTGGTACTTCGGCTCGGTGGTCCTGGGTCTGGTCGCCGGTATCGCGATCGGCCAGATCACCGAGTACTACTGCTCCGACCACTACAAGCCGGTCAAGGGGATCGCCGAGGCCTCTGAGACGGGTGCGGCGACCAACATCATCGCAGGCCTCGGTGTGGGCATGATCTCGACCGTCGGCCCGATCCTTGTGGTCGCTGCGGCAATCTACGGCGCCTACTACATGGGCAACCTTGCCGTGCCGTGGAGCACCACCTCTGGCATCTACGGAATCGCACTGGCTGCGCTGGGAATGCTGTCGATCACCGCGATCACGGTCGGTGTCGACGCCTACGGTCCGGTCGCCGACAACGCCGGTGGTATCGCCGAGATGGCACACATGGATCCGAGCATCCGCAAGATCACCGACTCGCTGGACTCGGTAGGCAACACGACCGCCGCGATCGCGAAGGGTTTTGCGATCGGCTCCGCTGGACTGACCGCCTTGGCGCTGTTCACCGCGTTCAGAACGACGATCGCGGCGGGCGGCATCACTCTGGACCTGTCGCTCGAGAACCCGCTCGTCGTCGTCGGTCTGTTCGTCGGCGCCATGCTGCCGTTCCTGTTCGGTGCGCTCACGATGAACGCCGTCGGGCGTGCGGCGTTCGCGATGATCGGTGAGGTCCGTCGCCAGTTCAAGGAGATCCCCGGCCTTCTCGCCGGAGATGAGGGCGCACGGGCCGACTACGCGGCCTGCGTTGAGATCGCGACCAAGGGCGCACTCAAGGAGATGGTGGTTCCGGGTGTCCTCGCAGTCGCCATTCCCATCGCTCTGGGCGTGCTCAACCTCGAGATTCTCGGTGGATTCCTTGCCGGAGCCGTGGTGTCAGGCTTCCTGCTGGCCATCATGATGGCGAACGCAGGTGGCGCGTGGGACAACGCGAAGAAGTACATCGAGGGCGGTGCGTTCGGCGGCAAGGGCTCTGAGGCGCACAAGGCGGCTGTCGTGGGCGACACCGTCGGTGACCCGTTCAAGGACACATCAGGTCCCGCGATGAACATCCTGATCAAGCTGATGACCGTCGTGTCACTCGTGTTCGTACCGCTGTTCCTGCAGATTCACGGCTAGTCCGTCAGGCGCCGCGCAGGCGCGGTCTGAGCGAAGGATCGGTAGCAGTCGCTAGGCGGGGGCCACATCGGCCCCCGCCTCACGCGCTTTGTGAGGGGAGGTTGGGTTGGGTCGCATCACTGACGAGGACGTGGCGCGCGTGCGCGATGCGACCGACCTCGTCGCGCTGATCAACGAGCGCGTCGCTGCTCAAGCCCAAGGGACGCCTGTTCTGGGGGCTGTGCCCGTTCCATGGTGAGAAGACTCCCTCGTTCAAGGTCGATCCGGCGACGCAACTGTGGCACTGCTTCGGGTGCGGGCTTGGCGGTGACGCATTCGGTTTCGCCATGAAGATCGACAACGTCGACTTCCCGGATGCCGTGAGACTGCTGGCCGACCGAGCGAGCATCGAGTTGCATGAGGTCGAAGGTGGCGTGCCCAGAGGCAAGAAGGAGCGACTCTACGCTGCGCTGGAGATGGCTGCGGAGTACTACCACCGGGTGCTCACCGGATCTCGGGACAAGGGGCCAACCGAAGCACGCGAGTACCTGGCCGCGAGAGGCTTCAGCAGTGAGGTCGCGAAGTCGTGGCGACTCGGGTACGCTCCCGGTCGCGGTGCCCTTGTCCGCTACCTGACCGAACGGGGATTCACCGCCGACGAGATGGTCGACGCCAACCTGGCGCTGCGCGGCGATGCCGGCGCAGCGAAGGATCGCTTCTACGAACGGATCATGTTTCCGATCGGGGACCTGCAGGGGCGCGTCGATGCTTTTGGCGGGAGGATACTTGGCAAGGGCGAGCCGAAGTACCTCAACACCAACGACACGCCGGTGTTCCACAAGTCGGCGAGCATGTACGGGATCGACCGCGCGAAAGCGGCGATGACCTCGACTGGCACGGGCGTCGTGGTTGAGGGCTACACCGACGTGATCGCCCTCCACGAGGCGGGTGTGACCAACGCGGTCGCCACCCTGGGAACGGCGCTCACCCGCCAGCACGTCAAGCTGCTCGGCCGCTTCTCGAAGCGGGTCGTGTACCTGTTCGACGGTGACGAGGCAGGGATGCGGGCCGCGGACCGGGCGGTGGAGTTCATCGACATGAACGTCACAACCGACGCGTACGCCTCTCGCGTCACCTTGGACGTTGCCGTCATGCCCGAAGGAAAGGACCCAGCCGACTACGTCGCCGCCAACGGTGTTGACGCAACAGCCGAGGTCATCGCCGGAGCGGTCCCTCTGCTCAGGTTCGCGATCGACAGGCGCCTGTCTCGTTGGGACCTCGAGCGGCCGGAGGAGCGCGAGCGCGCGCTGCGCGACGCGGTCGACGTGCTTGCACCGATAAAGGATACGGAGACCGGCAGGGAGTATGCGGGCTACGTGGCCGGACAGCTGTTCACCGAGCCACGGATCGTGCTCGCCAGACTCGCCGAAACGCGTCCGTCGCATGCCACCCGAGACGAGCAGGACGCTTCAGAGACATCGCGCAGCGGGCGGGTTGAGCCTCTCGATCAGGACGAAGGTGGAGCGCGAACTGCTCAGCCTGATGGTGAGTGTACCGCCGCTGCGGTCGAGGGCACGGGAGTTGCTTGCACAGAGCGTCTTGGCGGATGAGTCGCACCGCCGGATGGCAGCAGTGATTGCTGAAGCTGGAGAGTCGGTGTCGCCGGCGGAGTTGATGGGCTCGCTCGAGGAGCGTGTGCCCGGGGCGGCCGAGGCCCTCTCTTCTTCGGCGTTGCTGCAGGACGAGCGTGTTGATGCCGATACGCTTGCGGACGACCTTGTCCGCAGGGTCAAGGAGTTCGAGCTTGAGCGGCGAATAGCCGTTGGGAAGGCCAAACTAAGGCAGCCGGAGCTCTTCTCGGATCCCACGGAGTATGACGAGCTGTTCTCAGAGATGTCATCGCTGCAACGCGAGCTAGAGGTCTTGAAGCGCAGCAGCACCGATACGTGAAAGCTGACCGAACAAGGAGAAGCGTGGCCGAGAAGCAGAAGACCGCAGCAAGTGCGAAGCAAGTTGTTGTGCCCGCAGCGAAGACGCAACCCGCTCCCAAACCAGCGCGTGCGAAGAAGCAGGCGCAGGTGAGCGGTGCCGAGTCCGGCTCGAAGAGCACCAAGCGCAAGGGCGTCGCGACCGAAGAAGCATCCGCAGAACTGGCACTTCCCGAGATCGACATGCTCATGAAGATGGGGAAGTCGAAGGGCAACCTCACCGACGAGGAGATTCAAGGCGCGCTCTCCGACGTCGATCTCCAAGAGGACCAGTTCGAGAGCGATCTACTCTCACTTCAAGACAGCGGGGATCGAGATCGTCGAGGATCCGTCACACATCCTGGACCCCGATGCCGTCGCCGACACCGTTGCCGTCGCCGAGCCGGACGACTCTGCGGACGACGAGGAGAACGATGACGCCGCGGCGGAGGTCGCCGTTGTCGACATCGAGCTGCCCAAAGTGGCCCCCAAGGCGGGCAAGAAGAAGCCCAAGAAGCGTGCTGCCGACACGTCGCACCTTGCCCCGCTGACCGGTGACCCGGTTCGCATGTACCTGAAGGAGATCGGCAAGGTGCCGCTGCTGACCGCGGCCCAGGAGATCGACCTCGCCATGAAGATCGAGGCCGGTCTCGAGGCCGCAGACCGGCTCGAAGAGGCCGCAGAGCTCGGTGCCGAGCTGGACCGGGCCGAGAAGCGGCGCCTGAACCGGATCGAGCAGGTCGGTCTCGATGCGAAGCAGCAGCTCGTCGAGGCCAACCTGCGCCTCGTCGTCTCGATCGCCAAGCGCTACGTCGGTCGAGGGATGCTCTTCCTCGACCTCATCCAAGAGGGCAACCTCGGTCTGATCCGGGCGGTCGAGAAGTTCGACTACACCAAGGGCTTCAAGTTCTCGACGTATGCGACGTGGTGGATCCGTCAGGCGATCACTCGTGCCATCGCCGACCAGGCCCGGACGATCCGGATTCCCGTGCACATGGTCGAGACGATCAACAAGCTCATCCGTATCCAGCGCCAGCTGCTGCAGGAACTCGGGCGAGAGCCCACTCCCGGAGGAGATCGGCGAGAAGATGGAGATGACGGCCGAGCGGGTCCGGGAGATCCTCAAGATCAGCCAGGAGCCCGTGAGCCTGGAGACTCCGATCGGCGAGGAAGAGGACAGTCAGCTCGGCGACTTCATCGAAGACGGCGAAGCCGTCGTTCCGCCCGATGCCGCCAGCTTCTCGATGCTGCAAGAGCAGCTCTCCAAGGTCCTCGACGGACTCTCCGAGCGCGAGCGCAAGGTGATCGAGCTTCGGTTCGGACTCGTCGACGGGCATCCTCGGACGCTCGAAGAGGTGGGACGAGAGTTCGGAGTCACTCGCGAGCGGATTCGGCAGATCGAGAGCAAGACGCTGTGCAAGCTGCGTCACCCAAGCCGTTCGAGCCGGCTGCGAGACTATCTGGAGTAGGGGCCGACCACAGTCGCGATACGACGAAGGCCCCGCATCTGCGGGGCCTTCGGTGTGTTATTGGCTCCCCGGGTAGGACTCGAACCTACAACCCTCCGGTTAACAGCCGGATGCTCTGCCGATTGAGCTACCGAGGAGTGTGGAGCACCAGAGGCGCGAGTCGGAAGTATACGCAAGCCCCGATGCCGATTGCAAGGATTGTGGAAGCGGTAACAGCCCTTCAGTGCGCTAGAATGCAACGGATGTGAACCCGAGGGCCCGTAGCTCAATGGTGGAGCAGGGGACTCATAATCCCTTGGTTGCAGGTTCGAATCCTGCCGGGCCCACCACGAAGAGGATCCATGCGCAAAGAGCCCGACACCAGTTCAGCGCGGCAGCCGCGCCTGAGGCGTCGGGCAGCCACGCCCGGGACGCTGATCGCGATCGCGGTGCTCGCGCTTGTCGGAGTGGGCGCGATGGTTGCCGGGTCGTGGGCGCTCAGCGCGATCGACCACCCGTCCCCGGTTGTTGTCTCTGAGCCGGTCGCATCTCCCACACCGGTACCAACGACCACTGTGTCTCCCGGCATGGTGGAGGTCCCGACGTTGACTGGTCTGACGCTCGAAGAGGCCGAGACGGTCTTGTCGGCAGCGGGAGTGGCGGTGCAGGTTCGCTCGGAGAACCCGACGGTTGAAGACGGTGTCGATACGGTTGTCGACCAAGAACCGGCCGCGGGCGTGCTCGCGGACGCATCGACGACGGTCACTCTGATCGTTCGTTCCAGTGCGCCGGCTCCCGCCTCGAAGGCTCAGGCCGCCGCGCCCAAACCCAAGAAGAGCTCCCCCAGATACGTCGTCGCGATCGACCCCGGGCATCAAGCGCGGTCAAACTCGTCCCCCGAACCCATCGGTCCTGGATCCAAGACTGTCAAGCCAAAGGTCACGGGAGGCGCGACAGGGACCAAGACGAAGATTCCTGAGTACGAGATAGTCCTTCAGATCTCGATGAACCTGAAGAAGAGGTTGGAGGCGCAGGGCGTGAAGGTGGTCATGACTCGGACCACAAACGACGTGAACCTCTCCAACTCGGAGAGGGCTGCCATCGCGAACCGATCCAAGGCCGACCTGTTCGTGAGGGTGCATGGAGACGGCAGTCCGGATGCGAAGGCGTCGGGATTGTCGACGCTGTACCCGGCGAAGAACCGTTGGACCAGGTCGTTCGCACCGGCTTCCAAGAAGGCGGCCCGCTATGTCCAGCAGTCGGCGGTGCGTGCCACAGGCGCCACCGACCGTGGAATCAAGGCGCGCCAGGATCTTTCCGGGTTCAACTACTCGAAAGTGCCGGCGATCTTGGTCGAGACCGGCTTTCTGTCCAATCCAGTGGAGGACCGTCTGCTCGCCAGCCCCCACTATCAAGACAAGGTGGCCGCTGGTATGGCGGAGGGCATCATGGCCTATCTCGAGCAGTCGGGGAAGCGATGAGCGGCGCGGGAAAGGCGGCGCTCGTCGGTGGGGTTCTGGCTGCGGGCGTGGCAATCATCGCCGGGATGGCCTTCGCGTTCGGTCTTGTTGAGATCCCCTTCCAACGCGCTGAGCCTGCGAAGATCCTGATAGTCGCAGCCGCTCCCGACGAGGAGGGCTCCGACTTGGCGGCACTCGCCTTCGTCGTGGACACGACGACCGGACAGGTGACGCTTCTCGACACATGGGAAGATGCGACGATATCGGGCACGAGTGCCGCCACTGCTGCCGAGGCTCTGCCGTTCGGTGGCGGTGACGCGGTTGCCGCTGCTCTTTCGCCCCAGACCGGAGGAGCGAAGCTGGAGTGGGTGGTCTTGCCTGCCGAGGAGTGGGCGGGCCTGATAGACGCCGCTGGCGGCATTGCCGTCGACGTCCCGCAGAGCCTGAGCGCCTACACGCGAAGTGGCCTGACCGTTGTTGAGCCGGGTCCTCAGGATCTCACGGGCGCTCAGGCCGTCGGCGTTGCTTCCGCCATCAAGTACCTGGGTGACCCGCAGGATCAGAAGGCGGTACTACGGCAGCTCACCGCCGCGCTCTCGGCCATCACGGGATCGCGTGGTCCGGCGCTGAGAGCGCTTGTCTCTGAGTCGAAAGCTGACAGCTCGCTGGACGCCGAGAAGATACCGGACCTGTCCGCCGTTCAGTGACGCGCGTCACATCCTTATGTGGCATCCCTCCCATGCCGATAGCTGAACTGGGACGTTCTCGCAACGTCTATACTGTGCCGTGGTCGCGGACTTCCCTCATGGCTGACTCGGCGAACCGGGAGAGTGGTACTGAGGACATGAAGGCGAGAGCGCAACAGACGCGATGGCCCGTGATCATCGCGAGCGTGGCTCTCATCGTGGCTGCTGCCGCGTTCGGCGCGGTCTTCTACTACTACGACGGCATGGCCGTCGTGGCCGACCTCCGAGGACAGCTGGCCGCGTGGACCTCAAGGGCGACTCCGGCGCCCGGTCCAGCCGGAGCTGCAGACGTCCTGAACCTACCCAAGGGTATGCGCGACTCCTTCGCACTCGGGGTGTGGGAAGAGCAGATCGACTCGCAGTCCCTCATCGAGCGGATGGTCGAGGGCGAGGTGGTGTCGCTGCGAATCGACGACGTGCGGGTCGAGGGCCGCAGCGCCACCCTGACCGGCGAGGCATCCTTCTCAGACGACACGAGCGCTCCGGGCACGATCGGTCTGCGCAAGTACGGCGACATCTGGTATCTGGCCTACATCAGCTCCCGGGTGGGCGGCGACATTGCGGGCGGTGAGAAGCGTGACGTGGCGAGCATCTCGGACGTCGACCAACAGCTGCTCAACACCATCATGGCCGAGCAAGCCAAGGGCAAAGAGGTCACCCAGGGTCTTGTGGACGGGACGATCACAACGATCGGGTTCGGCGAGCCGAAACCCGGATCCAATACGGTCTTGATTCCGTTGGAGATGATGTCTGGGGCCGAAAAGAGGTACGCTGACCTTGTAGCGATTCGGACCCAGGTCGAGGGTGACGACATGTGGTTCATCGCGCGCTTCAACGAGACCGGCTCGAACGCGGGCGAGTAGCTCGCCGAGACCCCTCCCGGAAGGGTGCCAGCAGGCCTTGGAACTACGCGACTACCTCAACGTTATCAGCGCGCGGCGCGGCATCATCATCCTGGCAACACTGATCGTGGCCTGCGTCGCGCTGGCCGTCTCCCTGCTTCAGCCAAAGGTCTTCTCGGCGCAGGCGAAGGTCCTCATCTCCGAGAAGGACGCCGGAGCTGCGATCTTCGGCGCGGTGCTTGCCTGAACTTTCGAGCCAGCCCGAGCGGGCGCTCCAGACTCAGGTGCAGCTCGTCGAGGTTCGGCCCGTCGCCGAAGCGACGATCAAGAAGCTCGGGCTCGAGGAGACGCCCGATGATCTGCTCAAGCGGGTGGAGGTCGGGGCGATCGGCCAGACGAACGTCATTGCGATCGAGGTCACCGCGCCCGTTCCCGAAGAGGCGGCCGACGTAGCGAACACGATGGCCGAGGAGTACGTCGCGGCTTCCAGAGACCGCAAGCGAGCCTCTCTCCAAGAGGCAGTGGACGAGGTGCAGCAGCGGCTGGACCAGTCGCGAGACGAGATCTTGGCGCTGGGGCGCAGGATTCAGCAGAGCGGCCGGTCCGATGAGCTCGCGGCCGAGCTTGCCATCGCCACCGGCACGTACTCGACGCTCGCCGAGAAGCTCGAGCAACTCCGCATCAACGAGCGACTTGAGAGCGGATCGGGCGTCGTGGTGCAGGCGGCGGTGGTAGAGGTTGAGCCGATCGAGCCCAACCCGGTTCGAAACACCGCGCTTGGGTTGCTCGTCGGTTTGGCTGCTCGGAGTCGGGATGGCCTTCCTGTACGAGTACCTCGACAACACCATCAAGTCGACCGACGAAGCCGAGAAGCTCTACGGCGCCACGGTCCTCGGAATCGTTCCGGTGGAGCGATTCGAGAAGGGCGTCAAGCGCCGGCTTACGATCGTCGAGGCTCCGGGTTCCGCAGCCTCCGAGGCCTACCGAGTGATTCGAAACTCGCTGGACTTCATCAACTTCGAGCACGATCTGCACACGCTGATGGTCACCTCCGCCGCGCCTGCCGAGGGCAAGTCATCGGTCGCGGCGAACCTCGCGATGTCGTTGACGCAGACCGGGAAGAAGGTCGTGCTGGTCTCGTGCGACTTCCGTCGACCGACCACCGAGCAGTTCTTCTCGGTGAACAACGCAGTGGGCCTCTCGGAGGTGCTGCTCGGCACGCACTCGCTGAAGTCGGCGCTTCAAAGACCGGGCGATGAGCAGCTGCTCGTCTTGACCGCCGGCAAGATGCCGCCCAATCCCAACGAGTTGCTGGGCTCGGCCAAGATGCAGGAGATCATCGAGAGCCTCAAGCAGTGGGGCGACTGGGTGATCATCGACACGCCTCCCGTGCTCGCGGTCGCAGATCCGGTATCGGTCTCGCGCTGGGTGGACGGAGTTGTGATCGTCAGCAAGGCCGGAGAGTCCACGCGGGAGGCTGCCCAGAAGTCGGTCGAGCTCTTGGGCAAGGTGAAGGCGCGCATCATCGGCGTGGTCGTGTGGGGCCTGGACGAGTCGAAGAACCGGGCGGGATACGGCTACGGCTACTACACCGGGGGCTACTACTACCATCAGTCCGAGTACGGCGCGTCCAGGCCGGCCAAGGAGCTTTCTGGTGGGGCACAGACCGAGGGATGGGTCGCAGAGGTCACGCCGGGCCGCCGAATCGCGCGTTTCGTCAGGCGCGTCCTCGTGGGAGTCCTGGCGTTCCTCGCCGTGCTTGCGGTTCTCGCCGTTGCGGCGTACTTCCTGGACCAGTACTTCGGGTGGGGCATTTCCGAGATGATTCCAGTCCTCGGGTTCTAGGGTGCTTCGGATCGCGCCTACCGCTCGCGCTCGTCGGTCCCGCCGGACCTGAAGCGCACCAGATCTGCGAGGAAGACGACGTTGCCCGCAAGATAGCGTCGCCACAACCGCGAGGGCTCGCTTGCCAGCCTGAAGAGCCACTCCATGCCGATCTGTCGCATCCAACGCGGAGCCCGGGGCTTGTTCCCCGCCAAGAAGTCGAACGCTGCACCGACACAGAGTACGGGCCGCCCGATCGCGGCGATGTTATCGACGGCCCACGTCTCCTGCCGGGGCGCAGAGACGCCGAGCCACACCACATCGGCTTCGCTCTCACGGATAGCCTCCACGAGAGCGTCGGTCTGGTCCCGGGTCCACGTCCCGACGGGAGGTGTGACCTCGAGGACGATGCGCAGGCCCGGGTGTCTGCTGCGCAGCTGCGTAGCGAGCTGTTCCACCGTACCCGGCATACCGCCGACGAGGGCGAACGTCACCCCTCGGGTGGCCGCAGCGGTGCACGCGGCTTCGAAGACGTCAGGGCCTGGCGCGCGGCCGACGTGTCCTTGCCCAGTGAGACGGGCGCCGAATGCGACCGGAGCGCCGTCGGCGAGGGGCAGGACGGCTGCATCGTCGAGGAGTGCCGCGTACGCCGAGTCGCTGCGGCGGAGCGTGGCCGAGAAGGCGTTGACGAAGACGTATACACGGGGGACGCGCTCGGTTGCGTCGACGACGAGTTGTCCCACCACCGAGTTCACATCAAGATCTGTGACGCTCAGGCCTGCTACGTGGACTCGCCGGAACGTCATCAGTCTTCTTCCCCGTTGACCCTGGCTCACGAGCGGGAGCGAATCGAGTGCGAGGCCGCGACGGTCGCCGCTCCGAATCCACGATACAATACATGCACCGGCACCGCCGTTGGATCTCACGCTTTCACGATACGATATCTGCGAGTTTGTCGAAGGGAGGCGAGTGGGCGTAGGCGCGCGTGGTCTTGCCATGCAGGTACGCCGACTCGTTGCGGGAGTCCGCTCCGTGCTAGACAGACGACGAACGTGGTTCGTGCTGGGATCGTTGGCGGTTCTTGTTGCGGTACTCACGTACCTGCAGAACAGATACGTCGTCCAGCTGTACGGCGCGGGCGTGGCGCTCGACGACTACTACCTCGTCACAACCGTACCGATGTCCGTGGCTGCCATGTTCGGTGTGGTCGTCACGGCGCTTCTCGTGCCCGAGATCGCAGAGCATCTGCGCGCAGACGGTGTATCACGCGGGGTAGGGCGCGTCCTCGCGGTGTCGTTCGCTGTAGTGAGTGCTCTCGTGGCGCTGTCGTTGCCGTTTGCTCGGACGATCGGGCTGTGGGCCTCTGCGCCGCTTGATTTGGCTGCGGTGGTGTCTGTGGGCGTTGGCGCTGTTGCATACGGCCTGTCCTTCGCGACCCAGCCGTATCTGGTCTCGTCGCGACGCCAATCGTGGTTCCTCGCATCACAGGCCGCGAGCAACGTCGTGTTCGTCGCGGCGCTTTGGCTGGGGCTTCGTTCGCTGCCGGGCGGGATCTACCTCGCATTCGCTCTAGGTGGAGCCGCGCAGGCCGCCCTCGCGTGGACCGCAGTCGCACTCGACAAGCTCCACATGCAGTTCAACGGGAGAGTCCAAGAGCCAGGACGGCTCGCCCGCAGAGTGTCGTCAGGCCTGCCGGCCGTCCTGTCAGCCGTGGTGCTGTCCCAGTCTGGAGTTCTGCTCGACCGGTGGTACATGAAGGCAGCCGGGGTTGGCGCCGTGACCTGCTATCTCTTGGCCGACCGGATAGTGCAGGTCACGGTCTCATCGGGTCTGACCGTGATCGGCCTGCAGGTATTCCCGCGGATGACCAGCACGAAGGAAGGGCGACGCTACACCGGTCTGGCTGTGAGCAATGGCGCCGCCCTCATGGTGCCCGTGGCGGCTGGTCTGTTCATCGCTGCGGGATCCCTGATCGATCTGCTGTTCCTGGGTGGGAACTTCGGAGTCGATTCGGCGCGGCTCACCTCCACGATGCTGTCGGTGTTCGCTGTCGGCCTGCCGGCCCTCGCCATCATGCAGATTGCTCCCCGGCGGCTGCAGTACTCGGGTGCGTATTGGTGGCACGTCGGGTTTCTCGGGCTCGCTTTGGGCGTCAACCTTGCAGTGAAGTCCGCGCTGGTCGAGCGGCTTGGTGCGATCGGCCTGGTGATCGGGACGGTCTGCGGATTCGTTGCGGCCGCCCTGGGCTACTGCGTGTTCCTCGGGGTGAAAGACGGTTCCTTCTCACTCGTGGACCTGCGCGATCTCGTGGTGTCGGCGGTCACGGGTGTCGTCGTGGCGTATGCAGCTTCACTCGCTTCGGCACCACCGCTACTGGTCGGCACCGTGGCTGCGGTTCTGATCGTGGTTGGGATGGCACTGCTGAGGGTCAGGGGAGTCTCACTTCTGCTTGGGCGAGGCGGCGGCGCGGAGCGTGCCGGATGAGCAGGGTCTTGCTGATCGTCGTCTTGGCGATTCTGTTGGGGGTCGCGGTCGCGGTCTCGCCACTGCTCGCCGTCGGAGCGGCTCTCGCACTACTACTACTTCCGCTTGCGGTGAGGCGTCCGTATCTTGCCGGCGTGGGGCTGCTGCTGTGGGGTGGCGTTCGTTTCGCAGTGCTCGAACTGATTGGCGTGAGTGGTCTCTATGCGAACGCGATAGAGCTGCTCGTTCTGGCCGTAGTCGTTGCGGCTGCTGTTCAGAAGGGTCGCAGGGACCACTGGGTACTCAAGGAGAAGGCGGCGTGGGTACTGGCCGGGCTGTTCGCGGCTGAGTCCATCGTGTCGTGGGCGGTCAATCGGGGCTCAGTCATCGGACTGTTCTCCGGGCTTCGTGGAATGTTCATTCTGCCGGTTCTGGTCGTCTCGACCGCCTTGCTCGTAGAGGATGTGGACCGGGACCGCGGAGTTGCGTGGAAGGTCGCGTGCTGGTTCGTGCTGTTCCAGATCCCGGTCGCGTTCTGGCAGTACTTCGTCGGGGGAGGAGCTACGACCGACCCCGACCTCGTGACGGGGACGCTCGGTGTAGGGGGCGCGAACGTACTCGGCGTTCTGATGCTCGCGCTGCTGGTCCATTCGGTCGCTCAGTACTCGAAGCGGAGAAGATCGTCTCTGCTGCTCGTCGCCTTGGCCGCGATCCTGGTCATGCTCATGTGCAGTGCACGACTTCCGTTGTTGCTCTCACCGGTTGGCGCGGCCTTCGTGTTTGTGACCGAGAGTGGAATGGGCAGTATCGGGCGCCGCGTTGCGATAGTCGTTGCGGGCTTCCTGCTTGTGGCTCCGGTGCTCTACTACGCCTTGCCGTCGTATCGTGCCGACCTGGGTGGCGGCTTCGAGGTGGAGACGCTCGTCCGGGAGCAGACGGTGCTCGAGCCCGGACGCGTTCCGCGGCTCGCCTATCTGGGGTACGGATGGGGCTTCACGCAGCGCTACTCTGCCTTCGCACCACTCGGCGTCGGTCCCGCCTCTGCCGCCAGCGGTGCGGCAGCGAATCTCAACACGCCGATGGCTATCGAGTTCGCGACCGGTCTTCGCTTGGCCGCCGCAGGGGCCGTGTCGCGCTTGGATGCCCCTGTGTTCATCCCGTACCCCACCCAAGTCACCGCCTCGCTGGTCGAGTACGGCATCGTTGGGCTCGTAACGTACTTCGCGTTCGTGATCGCGACGGGTGTGGCGATCATGCGCCGCTGCCGCCGCGACGACTTCCCCGGGGCAGACTGGCGCGTCTTCGCGATATGGTTCGGGTTCATGACCATCGGGGCCGTGTACGCGAATCCATGGGAGGGCTTCAGTCTGCTTGGAATCGGCTTCTACTCGACGATCCTGTTCCTGAAGCCGAACTACGACGAGGATGTGTAGCGTGACTGCGGTGAACAGAATCGCCGTTCTTGGTTCCTTCCTCGGTTCCGAGTGGTTCGACCTGTGGCAAAGACAGCAGGAGTTCACAACCCGGTTGATGGGGGTTGGCAGGGTCGTATACGTCGAGCGGGCTGCGGGAGGCACCATCACCCCATCGAGGGTTCGTCGGTCGTCTGAGGAACATAGCTCGGCGTCCTGTACCAACCGGACGCGCTGCCGCTCGAACCACCCCGAAGTTCGTGCGCTGGCTACAGATTCCGAGTTCTCGGCCGGATGTGATAGCGCGCAACGCCGACCGGGTGATCAAGGCCATCCGCAAGGAGTTCGGGGCGGGGGGGCCAGACTTCATCTATGTTGGCGCGCCCACCGAGGTGTGGGCGGAGGTTCTGAAGCGTCTGGAGGTACCGTACTGGTTCGACATGCCCGAGCGGTTCCTGCACAGCGAGACCTACGCTACGGTGGACAGAGAGTCCATGCGCTCTATGGTGAGTGGCGCTCTGCTGGTCACCGTTGACACGCGGACGAGTCTCGCCGACTGGGCGGGGGTCAGAGACGACATCGTCTTGATACCTCACGGCAGCAAGGACATCGAGTTCGAACCGAGCTGGGAGGCGCCGCGTCGGCACTTCTACTACGTCGGGTCCATGAACCCTGCGGTAGATGTCGCGTTCTTGCACACGGTGGCGGATGCGACAGGCACCGATGTGAGGATCATAGGTCACGCGCGCGCCGGGGAGTTCGGCCACGGCACACACACGTTGGGATGGCTACCGGGGCACGAGATACCCGGGGCTCTCGCCGATGCTGTGGCCGGCGTCGTACCCTATCGGCTCGATGCCTTCACGGCCGGCGTTCTGCCCACCAAGATCTACGACTACTTTCTCGCAGGCGCTCCGGCCATATCGTCCATGCTTCCGAGCTTGGAAGACCACTTCGGCGTCTATCGGGTTGACGGCTCGCTCGACGCGATGCGTGACGCGGTCGAGCGGGCTCGGGGCCTGTCGGTGGAGGACAGGCAGGAGTTGCGGGAGTTCGCTCGCCGCAACAACTGGTCCGAGCGGTTCGGCTGTGTGGTTCGGGAGCTCGCGGAAAGGGGAGTCGAGTTCCGTGACGGCACCTGAGAGCCCGAAATGGCCGCGAAAGGGGGATGTGGTCGCACAGATCGTGCGCCGGGGGATGTGCATCGGATGCGGCGTCTGTGTGGCCGCTTGTCGACACGGGCAGCTGAACATGGTGGGAGCCCACGGCGGCGCGAGCGTGCCGAGTCTGGCCGACGGGGCCTGCGAGGAGGCGTGCGGGACCTGTCTCGCCGTGTGCCCCTTCTGGCCCGGCAATCCGAACGAGGACGACATCGCGGCTGCGCAGTTCGGCACAGGCGATAGCGCGCCCGGCATCGGGTCGTTCCGGGAGACGTTCGGCGCAGCGGCGACCGATACGGACGTTCGACTGGCAGGCTCTTCAGGGGGTATCGGTACGCTCTTCGTCCAAGAGGTTCTGGCGTCTCGTCGGGCCGACGCAGCCATCATCGCCTCGGGTCCGGACATGGACGTCGCGAGCTACGTGATCTGCCGCGACGAACACGACGTAGCCGCACATGCCGGTTCGCGCTATGCACCCCTCAGCCTCGCGGACTGTCTGACCGAACTTGCACGCACCAACGAGAGATTCGTCGTAGTGGCGGTGCCCTGTGTTGCGAAGGGCATTCGCTTGTTGTGCAACAGGGTGCCGTCGTTTGGCGAGCATGTCGTCGGCGTCGTTGGCCTCGCGTGCGGGCAGACGAAGCGGCCCGACTTCTGGCAGTTCATCGGCCAGAGAGCCGGACTCGATCCCGAGCGGACTCGAGTTGCACGCTATCGCGTCAAGAGGGAGGGCCGGCCCGCATCGGATTTCGCCGTTACGCTGGAGTCGCATGACGCCGATGGGAACGGGACGTCGGTGACGCTTGACTGGCTTGAAGACGTTGCGGGGTTCTGGAGCCACAAATGGTTCTCGATGAAAGCCTGTCTGTACTGCGACGACATGACCGCCGAGTGCGCAGACGTCGGTCTGATGGATGCCTGGCTGCCACGGTTCTCATCGGACTGGAGGGGTACCTCGATCGTAGTGAGTCGATCCGAGTTTGCCGATGAGATCTTCGGACGTCTCGACAGCAGGATCTCTCGCAGTCCTGTCGGCGCCGATGAAGTCATGATGAGCCAGAAGGACGCGTTCGCGTGGAAGCGGGCCGGACTCGCGCAGCGCCTGAGCAGAACGAACGTGTGGGGACGCGAGGCGAGTGGATGGAAACGTGTTGGCGGTTCGGGTCCCGCACGCGCGAGCGACCGTCTGCGTTGGTGGGTCGACGCGTGGGTTGCCGCTAGGACGCAACGATTCTCGGTCCCTCTGTCGAAGTCCCGAATGCTCGAGTCGAGCGGAATACGGGCGTTCGTGCGAATGACCGACGGTGTGGTGTCTGTCATGAGGAGGTTTGGCGTCTAGGTGGAGCATGGGCCGATAGTGCTGTTCGGAAACGGGTCGCACGACAACCTCGGTTGCCAGGCGATCGACCTTGGTACGGCGTGCGGGCTCGCCGAGCAGGGGGTCGAGCACCTGACGTTCATGCCTGCGCGGCTGCCTTTCAGCGCGGAGTTGGTTGCAGAGGTCTCCGGGGTCAGCGTCTCCGTGGACACGTCGCTGCGTGACGCACTCGCGAGCACCGGCACTCGCGTTGCGCGACGGCTTGCGCAGCGCCTGCACCCGACGCGCAGGCCGGGAGTGATCTCACCGTTTCTTCATCTCGGTGCCGAGAGGCGTGCGAGTATGGCCCTCGCCTTGGGTGGGGACAACTACACCTTCGACTACGGTCCCCCCGACGTATTCTTCGCGGCGAACCGCGTCTTTCTCGACGCCGAGGTCCCCCTGATGATGTGGGGGGCGTCGATCGGACCGTTCTCGGCCGACATCGACTACGAACGCATGGCCGCAGCGGAACTCAGCAAGACCGATTGTGTGTTCGTGCGTGAGGATGTCACCGCCGGCTACCTCGACGCTCTTGGCCTCGGGTCGAAGGTCTTCCGGATGTCCGACCCCGCATTTCTCATGCCCTCGACTCTTGAGGGTGTGGACATCGACGGGCTTTCGGGGGCTGTGGGGCTGAACTTCTCACCGCTGATCGGTGCGAAGCTCGGACTCGACCACGTGCAGTGGCGTGGGCGCTGTGCGGAGATGATCACGCGGTTGTGCGCGGACTTTTCAGAACCGTTCGTGCTCGTACCGCACGTGACCGTCGGCGAAAGCGACGATCGAGCTCTTCTCGTGGGCGCATGGGAGTCCCTGCAGCCGAGCGTGCGTTCGAGAGTGACCGTGCTTCCTCCAGGAATGAACGCACTCCAAGTCAAGGGCGTCGTGGGCCAGTTGTCGGCCTTCGTGGGAGCTCGCACCCATGCGACCATTGCAGCGATGTCTCAGGGCGTTCCGACGATCAGCCTTGGCTACTCGGCCAAAGCGGTTGGGGTGAACCAGGATGTGTTCGGTCACGACCGGTTCGTGATCGGGTTCGATGCACTCTCCACAGACGTCCTCGCGCAGCGGCTGTCTGAGCTACTTGGGGAGTCAGCCGCGATCCGGAGAAGCTTGGTCGAGGTGCTACCGTCGGTTCAGGACCGCTCGCGCGCGGGTTTCGCCAGACTGAAAGCGCGCATGGATGGTTCGTCGGCCGACGAATGTGGGAGCAGGTGACCTTGTGCGAGGAGTGATACTGGCTCCACATCCGCACACGATGGGCTCAGTGCCCCGAATCGCATCCTGGCTGGCTGAGGGGCTCAACGCGGTGGGCTGGTCTGTCGAGGTCTGGCCATGGGGCAAGCGCAGCGACTCGGAGGGTCTCGTCGGCAAGGTCTTCGCGCGCTCGCGCGACGCCAAAGAACTTGCGGCGAGAATCAGGGCGTCTGAACCGGATTTCGTGGTGATCAAGTCCGGACTTGACTGGAAGAGCGTCACTCGCGACATCGTTCTTGCGCGCTCGATCAGGCCGTACGTCCCGACCGTAGTGCTGCATCCCCACGGGAGCCAGAGCGACCGACTGATGGCTCGCGGCGACTGGCTGTTCAAGGTCGCCGTCCGTTCGCTCCTCGTCCACGTGGACGGCGTCTTCGTACTGTCCTCACAGGAGAGGGAGGCTCTCGAGCGGTTCCGTCCCGAAACGAGCGTGCAGGTCGTCGACAATCCGTACGACCCCGCATGCCTCGGCGAGGCGCCGAGAATCGCCGAGGACGGTCGGTTCAGAGTCTTGTTCGTTGGAAGACTCGTTCGCGACAAGGGCGTGTTCGAGCTTGTGGAGGCCGCTGCCGACGTTGATGGCAAAGGTGCGCTCGAGACCACGCTCGTGGGGGACGGACCCGTCCGAGCAGCGCTTGCCAGACGAGTGGCCGATCTGGGGCTCGCCGATCGGGTTACCTTCTTGGGAGCTGCCGAGGGTGAAGCGCTCGCGGAGCAGTACCGGCACGCGGACGTGCTTGCACTCCCGTCCTACTCGGAAGGGTTTCCTACGGTGGTATCTGAGGCGATGGGGTTCGGGCTTCCAATCGTGTGCACCGGGATACGCGGTCTGCGCGACCACCTGGAGGAAGGCCGCAATGCGCTGTTCGTCGAGACAAAGAGCGCAGCAAGTCTGCGCGCCGCGCTGGTGCGACTCAAGGAGGACCCCGCGCTCGCCACAGCGATGGGGCTGGCCAACCGTGAACTGGTGAGGCGCTTCGAGCCGTCTGAGGTCGCCGAGCGCTACAAGCTGGCGATCGAAGCGGTGAGGGCGAGCAGCGCTCAGGCGCGAACGTAGAACGGCCGCCTCACGAGTGAGACGGCCGTTGGGGGCGATTCCCGGGAATCTAGGGCGTGTCGAGCGTGCCGAGGACCTTGAGGGCGTCGAGGCTGATGTCCGCGCCGCTCGCCGAGGCGTTCTTGGCGCCGGTCCATGACATCACGACGGTGTGGGGGCCATCCGCAAGGTCCTCAGCCGAGAACACGACGGCCTGTGTCTGCGTGCTCGCCGAGTAGAGGTCGACCGACTTGCGCCGGGCCGCCGTCGATGCTGATCTCGGCGATGCCGTAGGTCGATCCCTTGGTGGCGACGACGTGGAGGGCCGTGCCTGTGAAGTTGGCGGTCACCTGTCCCGACCATCCGAGCTTGGCTTGGCTGCCGCCCGAGAGACTCGAGTGAGAACTCGTGAACCAGTTGCCCTCATAGACGAGACTGCCGCTGTCTTGCTCGTAGGTGGTGAGCGGCGACGTCGGCTCGACGTAGGTGTCGAGCGTGCCGAGGACCTTGAGGGCGTCGAGGCTGATGTCCGCACCGCCCGGCCGAAGCGTTCTTGGCGCCGGTCCACGACATCACGACGGTGTGGGGTCCATCCGCAAGGTCCTCGGCCGAGAACACGACGGCCTGTGTCTGCGTGCTCGCCGAGTAGAGGTCGACCGACTGCGCCGGACCATCGTCGATGCTGATCTCGGCGATGCCGTAGGTCGATCCCTTGGTGCCAACGATCTGGATCGCGGTGCCGGTGAAGGCGATCTTGGCTCGTCCGGCAGCACCGAGCTTGGCTTGGCTGCCGCCCGACAGGCTCGAGTGGGAGCTGGTGAACCAGCCACCTTCGTAGACAATCTCGGACTCGGTCTGCTGGTAGGTGGTCAGGGGCGAAT
Organism: uncultured Actinomycetes bacterium; assembly: GCA_963700665.1. Classification (GTDB taxonomy): domain Bacteria; phylum Actinomycetota; class Coriobacteriia; order Anaerosomatales; family PHET01; genus CAVPCY01. Next base: position 595,442 of record CAVOYK010000001.1, on the reverse strand, counting down.
CCGGCGGGCTCGCCTGGTCAAGCGTTCCGAGCACGTCGACGGCGTCGATGCCGATATCGGTACTGGTCGACGAGGCGTTCTTGGTGCCGGTCCACGACACAACGACCGTGTGGGGACCGTTGGCAAGCCCCTTGGCACTCCACACCCTCGACTTCCACTGCACCGCGCTGCTCGGGGCGTAGAGATCCACCGGCACGGGGTCGCCGCCGTCGAGCGAGATGTTGGCGATGCCGTAGGTGGACGCCTTCAGAGCGACGACATAGACCTCAGTGCCGGTGAACGCGATGCTCACCGAGCCCTCGGCGCCGAGTTTGGCATGACTGCCTGCCGAGAGGTTCGCGTGAGACACGCTGTACCACGGTCCGGAGTAGGCCAGCTTGGGATTGGTCTGTTCGAAGCGGGTGGTTGGCGACGGAGGCGTCGAGGCCTGGCCGATGTCGAACGCGTAGCCCACAGCGTCGAGCCCGATCTGCGTGCCCGTCGATGCAGGGTTCTTGGTGCCGGTCCACTCGATGGCGACGGTGTGCCAGGTGTCGGTCAGGCCGCTGACACTGAAGACCTTGGCCTTCCACTGGACGGAGCTGGCCGGTGCGTAGAGGTCGATCAGCTGTGGGGCTCCGCCGTCCACGGTGACCCGAGCGATACCGTACGACGATGCCTTGAGCGCGACGAGGTCCATCGACGGCCCCCTGAACGAGACGTAGGCGCCGCCTTCGGAGTCGATCTTGGTGTGGCTGCCGCCGGAGAGGTTGACGTTCGAGACCTCGGTCCAAGACCCAGCGTAGGCGATGTGCGAGTCGGTTTGCTCGGCTCTGGTGTTGGGGTATCGCGCTCATCTCCCCGATGAGGTCTACCGCGTCGAAGCATATGTCGGTGGAGGTCGACGCGATGTTCTTGGTCCCGGTCCACTCGACGAGCACGGTGTGGACGCCGTTGGTCAGGCCGCTCGCCGAGAAGACCTTCGACCGCGGCTGCGAAGAGGCCGAGTACAGGTCGACCATGGTGGGGGCGCCGCCGTCGAGAGTGACCCTGGCGATACCGTAGTTCGACGCTTTGAGTGCGAACAGGTCGACGCTGGTACCGGTGAAGGCGAAGCGCAGGCTGGCGTCGGAGGCGACCTTGATGTGGCTTCCTCCCGACATCGAAGCGTGCGTGACGGTCCACCACGGACCACGGTAGTAGATGTGGGCGTCGGTCTGCTCGAAGCTTCTGATGACGTTGAAGCTCGCGGACCGTGTCTGTTCCGTGTTGCCGGCGGCGTCAGTCGATCGCCATTCGAGCGAGTGTGGACCGCCAACCGAGGTGGATACAGAGGTGCCTGGCGTCCACACCCCGCCGTCGAGGCGGTACTCGGTGGACACGACGCCGGAGATGGAGTCCACGGGCTGGAGAGAGATCGACGCGGTCTGCAGGTACGTCGCCGCGGCGTTGCTCGTCGTGATAGGCGCTATGCCGTCGATGCGGACCGTTGCTTGAGCGACTGCACTCGTGTTCCCCAGTGCGTCGGCCCCGCAGTACCTGACTATCGTCGTGCCTGGCTCGCCCACCAGAACGGTTCCCGTACTCGGGATGGTTGGGTGGCTGCCGTCGGTGCTGTACCAGAAGACCACGCCGCCAGCTCCCGCGTCGGTCGCGGACAGATGGAGAGTCACGGGCTCCTTCGACCACTGACCGGTGCTGTCGTCGTTGACCACCGGAGGCGTCCGGTCGATGCGCACCGTCGCTGACTTCACGGTCGTCGCGTTGCCCACCGAGTCGGTGGCCAGGTACTTGAGCGTCGTGTAGTTCTCGTCTGTGACGGTCACCGGTCCCGTGTAGGGGATCGTGGGCGTTGAGCCGTCGGTGCTGTAGAGGATCTGGGCCACGCCCGAGCCGGTGTCGGCCGCGGTCAGCTTCACGGTGACCGCCGATGCGGACCACGCCCCTGTCGCGTCGTCGGTGACGGTCGGCGCGGTCTTGTCGATGCGCACGAGGGCCGTCTTGACGCTCTCGGTGTTGCCGGCCAGATCGGTGGAGTAGTACTCGACGGTGTGCGTTCCCTCGGAGCTGATCACGAACGGGCTGCCGTAGGTGACCCACGAGCCGCCGTCCACACGGTAGCGGGTCAGCGTCACGGCGCTGTGCGCGTCGCTTGCCGTGAGGGTGACGGTCTCGGGGGTGGTGCGCCAGGCGCCCGTCGCCGTTGACGTAGTGGTCGGGGCGGTGGTGTCTGCCGCCAGCGTGCCGACCACGTCGACCGCGTCAAGGGAGATATCAGACGAGCTCGACGCCGCGTTCTTGGTCCCGGTCCACTCGATCTTGAGGGTGTGGGCGGTGTCTTCAAGCCCGCGTACCGAGAAGACCGGCGCTTTGAACTGGGCGCTCGGCGCGTAGAGGTCGGCGAACACGGGCGTACCGCCGTCGACGGTGACCTTGGCGATGCCGTAGTTGGTCGACTTCAAGGCGATCAGGTCGATGCCGGTGCCGTCGAATACGAGGTGCGCCGCGCCGGCGGAGGCGATGCGGGCATGACTGCCGCCCGACAGGCTGGAGTTGGTCACGGTCCACCACGAACCGCGGTAGTAGACGCGGGTGTCGGTCTGCTCGATGCGCTTGACCACGTCGAAGGTCGCCGAGCGGGTCTGCTCGGTGTTGCCGAGCGCGTCGGTGGAGCGCCACTGGATGGTGTGGGGTCCGCCGACGGAGGTCGACGCCGAGGTGCCCTCGGTCCAGACGCCGCCGTCGAGCCGGTACTCGGTGGATGCCACGCCCGAGCCTGCGTCAGATGCCGACAGCGTGATCACGGCGTTGCCCGAGTAGGAGGCCGCGGCGTCGCTCGTGGTCGTCGGGGCGGTGGTGTCGATGCGCACCGTGGCGGACGTTGCGCTCCTCGACGTTGCCGACCTCGTCGACCGACCAGTACTCGAGCGTCGAAGCGCCTTCCGCGCTCACGAGCACCGGGTCGGTGTAGGTGAGCGGATCGGCGCCGTCGAGCGAGTAGTAGGTCTGGGCGACACCGGAGAAGGCGTCCGAGGCCTCGAGCGCGACGGTGACCGGATCGGTGACCCACTCGGCGGGGGCGTCGTCGCTCGACACGGGTGCCGTGTCGTCGACGCGCACGATGACAGACTCCTCGACACCGGCGTTGCCGGCCACGTCGAAGGCCTGGTAGCGCACGGTCGTGGTTCCCTCGTCAGAGATCGTGAGCGCGCCGGTGTAGGTGAGCGAGGGCGCCGAGCCGTCGACCGAGTAGCGCACCTTCTCGATACCCGACAGGGCGTCGTTTGCCGAGATGCTCAGGCTCACCGGGCCGTTGACCCAGCCGCTCGGCGCGTCGTCAGAGGCGCTCGGGGCGGTGGTGTCGATGCGCACCGTGGCGAACTTGTGGGTCTCGGCGTTGCCGACCGCGTCGACAGACCAGTACTCGATCGTGGAGGTGCCTTCCTTGCTCACGAGCACCGGTTCTGTGTAGGCGACCGGATCGGCGCCGTTGAGGACGTAGAAGGTCTCGGCGACACCGGAGAAGGTGTCTCCAGCCCAGAAGGTCACGTTCACCGGGTGTGATCTCCACTTGGGGTCTGCGTCGGTTCCGGAGGCCGGAGGCGTCCGGTCGATGCGCACCGTCGCTGACTTCACGGTCGTCGCGTTGCCCACCGAGTCGGTGGCCAGGTACTTGAGCGTCGTGTAGTTCTCGTCTGTGACGGTCACCGGTCCCGTGTAGGGGATCGTGGGCGTTGAGCCGTCGGTGCTGTAGAGGATCTGGGCCACGCCCGAGCCGGTGTCGGTCGCGGTCAGCTTCACGGTGACCGCCGATGCGGACCACGCCCCTGTCGCGTCGTCGGTGACGGTCGGCGCGGTCTTGTCGATGCGCACGAGGGCCGTCTTGACGCTCTCGGTGTTGCCGGCCAGATCGGTGGAGTAGTACTCGACGGTGTGCGTTCCCTCGGAGCTGATCACGAACGGGCTGCCGTAGGTGACCCACGAGCCGCCGTCCACACGGTAGCGGGTCAGCGTCACGGCGCTGTGCGCGTCGCTTGCCGTGAGGGTGACGGTCTCGGGGGTGGTGCGCCAGGCGCCCGTCGCCGTTGACGTAGTGGTCGGGGCGGTGGTGTCTGCCGCCAGCGTGCCGACCACGTCGACCGCGTCAAGGGAGATATCAGACGAGCTCGACGCCGCGTTCTTGGTCCCGGTCCACTCGATCTTGAGGGTGTGGGCGGTGTCTTCAAGCCCGCGTACCGAGAAGACCGGCGCTTTGAACTGGGCGCTCGGCGCGTAGAGGTCGGCGAACACGGGCGTACCGCCGTCGACGGTGACCTTGGCGATGCCGTAGTTGGTCGACTTCAAGGCGATCAGGTCGATGCCGGTGCCGTCGAATACGAGGTGCGCCGCGCCGGCGGAGGCGATACGGGCATGACTGCCGCCCGACAGGCTGGAGTTGGTCACGGTCCACCACGAACCGCGGTAGTAGACGCGGGTGTCGGTCTGCTCGATGCGCTTGACCACGTCGAAGGTCGCCGAGCGGGTCTGCTCGGTGTTGCCGAGCGCGTCGGTGGAGCGCCACTGGATGGTGTGGGGTCCGCCGACGGAGGTCGACGCCGAGGTGCCCTCGGTCCAGGCGCCTGCGTCGAGCCGGTACTCGGTGGATGCCACGCCCGAGCCTGCGTCAGATGCCGACAGCGTGATCACGGCGTTGCCCGAGTAGGAGGCCGCGGCGTCGCTCGTGGTCGTCGGGGCGGTGGTGTCGATGCGCACCGTGGCGACGTTGCGCGTCCTCGACGTTGCCGACCTCGTCGACCGACCAGTACTCGAGCGTCGAAACGCCTTCCGCGCTCACGAGCACCGGGTCGGTGTAGGTGAGCGGATCGGCGCCGTCGAGCGAGTAGTAGGTCTGGGCGACACCGGAGAAGGCGTCCGAGGCCTCGAGCGCGACGGTGACCGGATCGGTGACCCACCCGGCGGGGGCGTCGTCGCTCGTACACCGGTGCCGTGTCGTCGACGCGCACGATGACAGACTCCTCGACACCGGCGTTGCCGGCCACGTCGAGGGCCTGGTAGCGCACGGTCGTGGTGCCCTCGTCAGAGATCGAGAGCGCGCCGGTGTAGGTGAGCGAGGGCGCAGAGCCGTCGACCGAGTAGCGCACCTTCTCGATACCCGACAGGGCGTCGTTTGCCGAGATGCTCAGGCTCACCGGGCCGTTGACCCAGCCGCTCGGCGCGTCGTCAGAGGCGCTCGGGGCGGTGGTGTCGATGCGCACCGTGGCGGACTTGTGGGTCTCGGCGTTGCCGACCGCGTCGACCGACCAGTACTCGATCGTGTTGACCCCTTGGGCGGATACGGAGAACGGCGCGGAGTAGGATTGCTGCCCGCCACCATTGACCTTGTAGTACGTCGAGGCGACCCAGCTGTTCGCGTCGGACGCGCCGAGCGACACGGTCGCCGGGGTCGTTTCGCCATGTCGGGTCCGCGTCACACGTGCTCACGGGCGCGACGGTGTCGGCGACTATCGTACCGACGACGTCGATGGCGTCGACCGCGATCGTGTACCCTGACGAACTGGCGTTCTTGGTGCCCGTGTAGTCGATGCGCAGCGTGTGCGTACCGTCGGCGATGTCTCCGGTGGACCACACTTTCTGCTGGGTCTGTGAGACGAGGTTGTACAGGTCCACACTCACCGGGGCCCCGCCGTCGAGCACGACGTTGGCCTTCCCATACGAGGAGTTCTTCGACGCTATCCAATCAAGCCGCGTTCCTTGGAACGTCAGGTAGAACGACGACCCAGCGGTGCTGGTGTACTTGTGCGTTCCGCCAGAGGTTCCGGACGCGCTGGCATTGGTCCAGCGTGCCGCGGTAGAGCATCGCCGAGTGCGTCTGCTCGAATCGCCTGAGAACGGTGACCGTTCGAGAGTTGACGGACTCGCTGTTCCCGATGTTGTCGACCGAGTACCACTCGATCAGGTGCTGGCCCACAGACGCTCCGGGTATCGTGACCGAAGTCCCGTTGTTCCAACTCCCGCCGTCGATACGCCACTTCGTGGACGCCACTCCCGAGTAGGGGTCGGCTGCTGCGAGGTTCACGGTGGCCGTGGTAGTGAAGCTCGATGGCATGTTGCCGGGCAACGAGGTTATCGGTGCGGTGTTGTCGATTCTGACGTTTTGAGCGGTCACGCCTTCGACGTTTCCGCGCTTGTCAACCGAGTAGAACTTGAACGGAGTCGTCCCCTCGGCCGAAATCTGAACGGTACCCGTGTACGGTACGGATGGCACCGAGCCATCGGTCGAGTAGTACGTCGCGTCGACACCGGTCGTAGCATCGGTGGCCGCCAGCACCACGCTGACCGGGCCACGCTGCCATGCGGTGTCGATATTGGAGGTCGTGACAGGAGGTGTGTCGTCGGGCACGTCGAGCAGGTTGCCCTCGATTATCACCGCGTCGAGGTTGACCGCCGTGCCCGAGCTGCTGGGGTTCTTGGTCCCCGTGTGCTCGACACGTACGAGGTGGTAGTCGAAGTCGATGTCGCCCGAGTCGAACACGTACTGCCACGTGTTGGTGTAGGAGCTGTAGAGGTCGACGTAGGTCCACGGACCATCGTCGATGCTGATTCGGAGGATTCCCGCGTCCGGCGCCTTGACCGCCACGTAGCGGATTCTGCTGGACTGTGAGTAGAACCAGACCGCGGCGCTGTCCTGGTCGGTCTTTGACGCGCTGCCCGAATAGCCGGAGTACCACGAGCCGCGGTACAGGAGCTTCGGGTCAGTGTCGTAGTACGTGCGATCCATGCGACGGATCCTGAAGACCGCGCTTTGAACGCTCTCGCTATTGCCGACGTTGTCGGTCGAGTAGTACTCGATGGTATGCGTCCAGTAGCCGGTGACGCTCACGGAGGTGCCCGTCTTCCACGCACCGCCATCGACCCGGTACTTGGTGGTGGCAACCCCCGAAAGCGAGTCGGACGGCGTCAGAGTGACGACCGCGAGATCGACGTAGTTCAGCAGGGCATCGGAGGTGGTGACCGGTGCCGAGTTGTCGATGCGGACCTCGCTGGTCTTGACGGTCTCTACGTTGTTCCAGACGTCCGACGATCGGTACTTCACGGTCGTCAGACCCTCATTGGAGATGGCTATGGAGCCCTGATACAGGACGCTGGGGGTTGAGCCGTCCAGTGAGTACCACGTGCCGGCCACCGTCGAACTGGCGTCGACAGCCTGAAGCATCGCTGTGACCGGGCCCTTGACCCAGCCAGACGGTCCGATGAACGTGGTGACAGGCGGCACGGTGTCCGGTGGCGTGATGTTGAAGGCGGCGACGTGGGTCGTCTCGGTGTTGCTCGCCGCGTCCACTGCGTAGTACTCGAGCGTATGCGGGCCGACGGCCATAGTGGATACGACTACGCCCGAGGCGCCCTTGACCCACGAGCCTCCGTCGAGCCGATACCACAGGCCGCTGATCGTCGACAGCGCGTCAGACGTGGTGAGCGTTATGTCAGCCCGACCCAAGTAGTCGGTCTGTGCGTTGGAGGTGGAGACCGGTGCCGTGTTGTCGATCTGCAGGAGTCGACTCTGCACCGCTTCTGCATTCCCTCGCGTGTCCACGGCGAAGAACTTCACAGTGTGCGAACCTTCGACATTGAAGTCGAACGGACCAGTGTAGAGAACGCTTGGATACGAACCGTCGGTCGAGTAGTAGATCGCCTCGACGCTCGAGATCTCGTCGTAGGCAGTCAGTTCGACGCGGTAGGGGCCCTTTGTCCAGCTGCTCGAGATGTTGTCCGCCGTGATGGGCGGCTCGTTGTCGGGCTGCAGGACCATGAACGTCTCGGTGTGCAGGGCTTCTTGGTTGCCGGCGTAGTCGGTGGCGCGCCAGACGACAGTGTGAGATCCCCACTCGTCCGTGTGTACCGACCCGCTGTAGTTCCACGGGGCCCCGTCGAGACTGGCTGCGATGTTCAGCAGGCCGGACACCGCGTCGGTTCCAGAGAAGGTCACGGTCGCGCTGTCGACGTAGCTCTCCTGCACGCTACTCGTCGACTGCGGTGGGGTCTTGTCGAGCTTGACGTAGCTGGTCTTGACGGGCTCGACGTTCCCCCGGTTGTCGACCGAGTAGTACTTGAACGTCGTGATGCCCTCGGTCGTGACCGGAATCGGTGACACGTAGAGCTCTGTCGGGGTGCTCCCGTCTGAGGACACGTAGGTTGCTGCGACACCGCTGACGTCGTCGGTCGCCGTGATCTGCACCGACTGGTTGAGATTGACCCAGCCCGGCCGAGATGTTCGTCGTCGTCGTGGGCGGAGCGACATCAGGTGCCTCGATCGTGAAGTTCACGCGGCGGATCAGCTCGTTGTTCCCCGCGTTGTCTTGGCTGTAGTAGTCGACGTAGTGGTTTCCGATTCCCAGAACAGAGAAGGGGGCCGTGTAGTACTGAGGGAAGCCGTTGTCCACGATGTAGACAGTGCGTTTGACGCCCGACAACGCGTCACTGGCCGTCATGCTCACGGACACCGAGTAGCCGTACGTGAGCGCCGGGACGTCGACGGTGGAGGTGGGGGCGCCCGAGTCGATGCGAAGCAGTTCGCTTCTGACGTCCTCTTGGTTCTGCGCGGTGTCGACCGAGAAGTACTTGACCGTGGTGGTTCCCTCGGCGCTCACCGTGAACGGTGCCTGGTACAGGACCGTTGGGTCCGTACCGTCAGTCGAGTAGTACGTCGCTTCAACAGCATTGCTGGTGTCTTGCGCCTGCAGGGTGACCGACAGAGGGGCGTTGATCCAGTCTGCGGGAATGTTCGAAGTCGTTGTCGGGGGCGTGTTGTCGCTGCCCGCCGCTACGAAGTCGAGCTTGTATACGGCGTCGTTCGAGTAGTCAGCAACGTAGACGTTGCCCAGGGCGTCTATGTCGATATCGCCTGCCTTGGCGATGACGCCGGCAGGGTTGTAGGCGCCAAGCCACTGTCCATCAGATGCGAAACGCACTACGCGGCCGTTCTCGGTATCCGCGATGTAGATGGTGCCCCACGGATCGATGGCGACATCTCGCGGTCCCCAGAACTCGTCTTGGACCGTGGGGTTGCCGAAAGCGTCGCGCTCGTACCACGAGGAGAACGACAGCAGCTCAGTGCCGTCGGGGTCATACTTGGCCACTGCGTTGAGACCGGAGAGAGTCACCCACACGTGGCCGTCGGAGTCCACCGCCAGACCGTCGGGGTACGAACCGCTGCCGGTGGTCCACTCGCCGAGGTAGAGACCGCCCGCCGTGAAGTGCTGCACGCGGTCGTTGTAGGTATCCGAGACCCAGATGGTTCCGTCCGCGGCCACCACAACGCCGCTGGGGGAAGAGAACTGCAGGGCGTTGCTTCCGTAGGATCCGAACGACATCAGTTCGCTACCGGTCGATACGTCGTACTTCACGATGCGATGGTGCTCGGTGTCTGCGACGATCAGATCACCTGAGGCGGTGAAGTCGAGCGCGCACGGCCACATGAGGACGGAGTCGTCGGCCGAGCCCACTCGGAATATCTCCGAGCCGACCGACGACAGCCCGATCACGTAGTTCGACAGGTCCTCCGGCAGTTGCGGAGGCCGGTTGTAGTCGCTGTGGGTGTAGAAGACGGAGTTGTCCGGTCCCAGCGTCATCGCCTCGGGGAAAGCCTCAGTGCCAGAGGCGTGGGACGCCGAGTAGACCAGGGTGTCGCCGATGCCGGGGACGTAGACGGCGTGTGCCGCGTACGGTAGCACCCATGTGGACCCGAGGATTGCAGCTGCGAAGAGAGCTGCCGTGACGCGAAGCCAGACATGACGGACCTTCACTGATGCCTCCTCGGTAGACACAGGTACGACGGAGCCGCCGTGGCACGCTGGCCACACGTTCTCCGCACGCTTGTGTTATCGAACGAAGAAGGCCCGAACCTTAGCCGGTTCGTTCGGGAGATGTGACAGATGTCACGGCGTCACAAGTGGCGTGACGAGCCCCTTCCAACGCGGACTGCTCGTATATACTCACGGCTAGCGCCGGGTTATCGACGAGGGAATGGTGCATGCCGAACCCGACAAGTGGTGTGCGGGACACGCAGACGGGCGCGCGGACGATGTCACGGACGCGGCGCCGCAGGCTCACGGTGGCCGCCCTTGTCGCTATCGACGCGGTGGCGATCCTGTGCGCTGGCCTTGTGGCGACATGGCTGTGGTTCGGATCCTTCACCGCCCCGGTCAACCTCGAAACCACCGAGCTCCACATCAGCTTCTGGCAGCTGGCCCTGATAGTCGTGCCACTGTGGGTCGCGTTTCTTGCCCTGACCGGTCTCTACGACCTCGATCGTGTGACGTGGGGCCTGTCAGAGACGGGCCGAGTAGCGCGTGCGCTGTCGATGGGGGTCGTGGCGCTGATCCTGGCGACGTTCCTCGCAAAGCTCCCCGGCCTCTCGCGTGGGTGGACCCTGCTGGCATGGATGCTCTCGATCGTCATGGTCCTCACTGCCCGTGGGATTCTCGCGGTGGTGATCGCGCTCGTCCGTCGGCGGGGCCGGCTGATGCGAAACACCCTGGTCGTGGGAAGCAACGCCGAGTCGGGCGACATCATCAGGGTGCTGCGACAGAACCCCGAGGCGGGACTCGTTCCCGTCGGCTGTTTGGCCTCCTCACAGGCCGAGCGGCTCGGGCTCGACTTCTGCTCGGGCGAGATACCGGTGCTGGGGACGGCGCGAGACGTCGCCGACATCGTGGCGGCGACCGGTGCGGACTGCGTGATCATCGCGTCGACTGCGTTCGATCACGACGTGCTCGCTCGCATCATCGCCGAGCTGCGCGCGGTCGACGTCGACGTGCACATCTCCTCTGGGCTGTTCGAGGTCCTGACGAGCCGGGTCTTGGTCAACGAGGTCGCCGGCGTACCTCTCATCACCGTCAAGGGCATCTCGCTTTCGAAGGGCAATCTGCTCGTCAAGCGAGTCTTCGACCTCGTTGTGGCGGGACTGATCGTTGTCTCTTGGCATGCCGATCTGGCTCGCGATCGCGCTGATGATCAAGTTCACGAGCTCGGGACCCGATCTTCTACGGTCAGACTCGAGCCGGTCGTGACGGGCGGCCGTTCCAGATGCTCAAGTTCAGGTCGATGTACGTCGACGCCGACGCAGCGCCTGGCCGATCTTGTCTCGGCGAACGAGGCCTCCGGACCTCTCTTCAAGATGAAGGACGACCCCCGCGTGACGTCCGTCGGCAAGTGGCTGCGCAAGTTCTCGCTCGACGAGTTTCCTCAGCTGATCAACGTGCTGAAGGGCGAGATGTCGCTTGTGGGACCTCGACCGCCGCTGCCGTACGAGGTCGAGTCATACTCGGTCAAGGACTGGCGGCGGCTCGAGGTGGTGCCGGGCATGACCGGCCTGTGGCAGGTCTCCGGTCGCAGCAGCCTCACCTTCGACGAGATGGTGGCGCTCGACCTGTTCTACATCGAGAACTGGTCGGTCGGCACTCGATATCACGCTGATGTTCAGAACCATACCCGCGGTGCTGTTCGCGCGAGGTGCCTACTGACAGTGGCTGGAGGCCGCACGTGAGAGTCATCGTCGTCGTCGGGGCGCGCCCCAACTTCATCAAGGTCGGCCCGCTCATGCCGGCGCTCGCCGCAGCGGGGATCGATGCGGGGATTGCGCACACCGGGCAGCACTACGACGCGTCGATGTCGGACGTCTTCTTCAGCGACCTCGATCTGCCCGAGCCCAGGTGGTTTCTCGGCGTTGGTTCGGGTACGCACGCGGTGCAGACCGGCAAGGCGATGATCGCGCTCGAAGAGCTGCTGGCCGCCGAGAAGCCCGATGCGCTTGCTGGTGGTCGGCGACGTGAACTCGACGCTTGCCGGGGCGCTCGCTGCGGTGAAGCTCGGCATCCCGGTGGTTCATCTGGAGGCCGGGTTGCGCAGCGGCGACATGTCCATGCCCGAAGAAGTGAATCGGCTGGTGACCGACCAGCTCTCCGCGATGCTGCTGACCCCCGTGGCCTCGGCCGAGGAGAACCTGCGTCGCGAGGCGGTCGGCGCGGAGCGCATCCACTTCGTGGGCAACATCATGGCCGAGTCGGTGCTGCGAAACGTTGAGCGGATCGCTGGCCGTGACACCGCCGGTCGCCTCGGTCTCGAGGAGCGGTCGTACGCGCTTGTGACGTGTCATCGTCCGGAGAACACCGATCACCCGGAGCGCGCTGGGCGCCATCGCGGCCGCCCTCAACGACGTCGAGATGCCGGTGCTACTGCCGGCCCATCCACGAACGCGCCCGCTGCTCGAGGGCGCTGGTCTGCGCGGCCCGGAGTCGGGTGTCCACGTGGTCGACCCCGTGGGCTACCTCGACATGCTTGCGCTGCAGCGGGATGCGGCGGTCGTCGTCACGGACTCAGGTGGAATGCAGGAGGAAGCGTGCATGCTTCACACGCCGTGCGTCACCATTCGGCGCAACACCGAACGGCAGATCACCGTCGAGCTGGGTTCGAATCGGCTCGTTGAGGCCTCTGCACCCGAGATTCTGGAGGCCGTTGGTGCTGCACTGGCCGGCGGCACTGACTGGGAGGTACCCGAACGATGGGACACCCGGGTGTCTGAGCGTGTGGTGCGAGGCACTGCAGGGCGGAATCGTTCCGACTCGCGACCTAGCGGCTGGGCACTGGAGGGAAACGAATGCGGGTACTTGTCACGGGTGGTGCCGGCTACATCGGATCGATCACGGCGCGGACCCTACTGGCGGCTGGCCACGAGTGCGTGATCCTCGACACCCTGGAGCGTGGGTGGCGCGAGTCGATCGATCCTCGTTGCAGCCTCGTGGTGGGGTCGGTGGGAGACCCCGACGCGGTCGAGGAGGCGATAGGTGGCTGCGATGGCGTCGTTCACATGGCGGGCTACATCGAGGTCTCTGAGTCGCAGTCAGATCCCGAGAAGTACTTCCGCAACAACTCTCTGGCCCCGCGTCACGCTTCTCGAAGTGATGATGGCGCAAGGGGTGCAGGCCCTTGTGTTCTCGTCGACCGCGGCGGTGTATGGCGAGCCTGAGACGGTTCCCATCTTCGAGGACTCTCCGACGATGTCCGGTCAACGCGTACGGCGAGAGCAAGCTGCGCTTCGAGCAATCGATCGACAGGCTTCGCGGGCAAGGACTGCGAGCCACGACTCTGCGGTACTTCAACGTCGCTGGAGCATGGCGCGACGGCTCGGTGGGGGAGGCGCACGAGCCCGAGACCCACCTCATTCCGCGTATCCTGTGGGCGATGCGCGAGGGCCAGGAGCGGTTCGAGGTCTTCGGTGGCGACTACCCGACGCGCGATGGGACGTGTGTGCGTGACTACATCCACGTTGTGGATCTCGCGCGGGCACACGTGCTTGCACTGGAGCAGCTCGTGAGCGGCTCGCGTGGCGGTGTCTTCAATCTCGGCAACGGAACCGGCTACAGCAACCTCCAAGTGGTGCGGACGTGCGCCCACGTGACCGGACGGGACGTGGAAGTGGCGATAGGTCCGAGACGGCCCGGCGATCCAGCCACACTGGTGGCATCTGCGGCGAAGGCCGAGCGCGAGCTGGGATGGAGACGCGAGTACCCGGAGCTCGGCACGATCGTCGGCGACGCATGGCGTTGGCACCTTGCCCACCCGAACGGGTATCGCTAGACTGATTCCTCGCCGCCGAGCTGCGGCACACACGGGCGATTAACTCAGCGGGAGAGTGCCACCTTCACACGGTGGAAGTCACTGGTTCAAATCCAGTATCGCCCACCATTCGTACCTGAAGGCCCCGGAGGGCTCCATGTCAAGGAGTCCGAAGGGGTCTTTCCACTGGTAGGAGGCTATACGGCCCTCCTGGACACCCAGGTTAGTGAGTATGGTCTGCACGACCTCTCGCTTGTTCTCTTCAGGGGCATCCTGGAATCGGACATCGAGCGCTGGACGCCACGAGCGCATAGCGCGCCAGCGAGCATTGGCACGCTGCATGTTCTCGAGCACAGCTCCTCGCAATCCCTGGGGATATGGTTCGCCTAGATGCTATGAGACGGCTGTGACACGGCTCATTGTTGAGCTTGTGTCCAGCGCGTATCTTCCTATGCGGACCGCATATGTGCTGCTCGGCAGACCTGCCGAGCAGTGGGCGATGCAGGGGACGTAGCGGAGGAACCCGACGCCTCAACGGAGACGACGGTCCGCGCCCATTCGCTTCTCGGGGTTGTGTCCTATGATTGCCTCATGTCGACGTCGATTCTCGCCACCAAGCTCTACGTCCCGCCGCTCTCGGCCCAACGTGGTTCTTCGCCCCCGCCTGATCAGAACGGCTGGACGAGGGTTTGCAGAGCAGGCTGATCCTGGTATCTGCCCCGGCTGGCTTCGGCAAGACCACGATCGTCAGCGAGTGGGCGGCCGGCTGCAGTCGTCTCGAACCGGAGGTTCGACCTGTCTGGCTTTCCCTGGACGAACGCGACAGCGATCCGGCGCGCTTCCTGGCCTACCTCGTCGCCGCGCTGCGGACGGTTGCGACGGATGTCGGGCAAGGAGTGCTGGGCATGCTCCAGTCTCCTCAGCCGCCACCAACCGAATCGATGCTGACGGCTCTGCTCAACGAGATCGCGGCTCTCCCGCACGAGTGTCGTCCTCGTCCTCGACGACTACCATGTCGTCGACTCCGAACCGGTGGACGAGGCTGCTCGCGTTCCTGCTGGAGCATCTGCCGCCGCAGTTGCACGTCGGTCATCGCCACCCGGGAGGACCCACGTCTTCCCCTGGCCCGGTGGCGGGCTCGGGGCCAACTGACCGAGCTGCGCGCGGCCGATCTGCGTTTCGCGCCCTCCGAAGCCGCCGAGTTCCTCAACCGGGTGATGGGCCTCGACCTCTCGACAGACGACATCACCGCGCTTGGAGATCCGTACCGAGGGCTGGATCGCCGGCCTGCAGTTGGCGGCGCTCTCCATCCAAGCGCGGCCGGATGCCACCAGCTTCATCCAAGCCTTCACCGGCAGCCACCGCTTCGTGCTCGACTACCTGGTCGAGGAGGTTCTTCACCGCCAACCACAGCGCACGCGCAGCTTCTTGCTGCAGACCTCCATCCTCGACACGTTGTGCGGTGCTCTGTGCGATGCCGTCACCGGCCAGAAGCGTGGCAAAGCGATGCTCGAGCGCCTGGAGCGCGACAACCTGTTCGTCGTCCCGCTTGACGACGACCGACGGTGGTATCGCTATCACCACCTCTTCGCCGATGTCCTGCAGGCGCACCTGCTCGAGGAGCAACCCGATCAGCTGCCGACTCTGCACCGACGGGCGAGCCGAGTGGTACGAGGAGAACGGTTCGCGATCCGACGCGATCCGTCACGCCCTGCTGCGCCAAGGACTTCGAGTGGGCGGCTGACCTGATCGAGCTGGCGGGGCCGTCAGTGGTGACAGAGTTCGCACACCGCCATCGTGGCTCAAGTGGGCGAGGTCGCTGCCGGACGAGTTGATCCGCGCTCGGCCCGTGCTCAGCGTTTGGTATGCCTACGCGATGTTGGGTACGCGGCGAATTGGATGCCGCCGAGGCCCGGCTGACGGACGCCGAGCGCTGGCTGGAGCCCGGGCAGGGCCAGCCGCCGGTCGCTCGCGGACGAAGAAGAGCTTCGGTCTCTGCTGGCGACCATCGGCGTGGCCCGTGCCTACCGCGCCCATTCTATGGGTGATGTGCCCGGCACCGTGAAGCACGCTCAGCGGGTACTCGAGCTCCTGCCGGAAGGAGACCACCTCAGGCGCGCAGCAGGCGATCGCGCTCATGGCGATGACGTACTGGGCCAGCGGCGACCTGGAAGCAACCGACCGGGTTGTTTGTCGACTACAGCCAGAGACAGCTCGTCGCTGGCAACATCCTTGATCGCGATCAGCGCCATGTCCGTCCTGCCCGACATCAGGCCGGCGCTGGGTCGTCTGCGCGGAGCTGTCGACGCACTGACACGATTGTTGCAGGTCGTGGTGGACCAGGGCGAGCCCCTGCCACCGGAAACAGCCGAACTGTATCGGGGACTGGGAGAGCTGGCCCTCGAACAGGGGGACCTGGCTGCTGCCGCGGAACACCTGCTGAGAAGCAAGGAACTCGGCGAGCAAGGCGAGATGCCGGTGTGGCGTTGGCGCTGGCATGTCGCGCAGGCTCGACTTCTCGAGGCAGAGGGCGATCTGCACGGCGCTCTCGGCCTGCTTGACGAGGCTGAGCGCCTGTTCATCAGGACGCCCTTGCCGGACGTGCGCCCCATTCGCGCCCTGAAGGCACGGATCTGGGCTCGCGCAGGGCAGGGTGGCCGAAGCACTGGAGTGGGCGCGCGAACGAGGCCTGTCCGTCGACGACGATCTCAGCTACCTGCACGAGTTCGAACACGTCACGCTCGCGAGAGTGCTCATCGCCCAGGGCGAGCGGGAGGGGGCGGCGGCGGCCGTCCACGACGCCCTAGGACTGCTGGAGCGCCTCCTGCAGGCGGCGGAAGAGGGCGGCAGGATCGGGAGCGCGATCGAGATCCTGGTGTTGCAGGCGCTCGCTCACCAGGCGCAGGGCGACACATCCGCGGCCCTCGCGCCGCTGGAGCGCGCCCTATCCCTGGCCGAACCGGAGGGCTACGTCCGGGTGTTCGTGAGTGAGGGCCCACCGATGGCCCGCCTTCTCGACGACAGCCGCTTCCCGCGCGAATTGCGCCGGACTAGCGCGAGGCGGTTGTTGGCGGCCTTCCCGTCGACCGGGCCCGACGGCGATCAACTTCCCGGAGCCCGAAGTGAAGGCAAGGAACTTCTGAGCGATCGTGAGACCGAGGTGCTCCAGCTGATCGCCGCCGGACTCACGAACCGGGAGATCGCCGACCGGCTCTATCTCTCGCTGTTCACGGTCAAGGCCCACGCGCGCAGCATCTACGACAAGCTGGATGCCCACAGCCGCACGCAGGCGGTCGCCAGCGCGCACGGGAACTGGGCATCCTGCCCGTTGCTCCTGAGATCTGGCAGTCCCCCCAGTTAGTCCCTTCGACCGATGTCAGTGCTGCTGCGCGCGCGCCCATGCTCTTCCAGTAGCGCGCACCTAGACGCCTCAACCGGTGGCAAAGGGCGATGAGGACAGTGGCAGAGCGGCGAAACCCAAGGACAGACCCAGATTGGCCTGCGGTCTACCAGATCAGGGTCGAAGGCCATCTCGGACGCGCGACGACGAGCTGGTTCGAAGACCTGTCGATCGCGCTGGAAGACAACGGCGACACGCTCCTGACCGGCGCCGTCGTCGACCAGGCCGTGCTGCACGGACTCCTGACGAAGGTGCGTGACCTGGGCATAACGCTCGTCTCGGTCAATCGCCTTGAAGCCGACCCGGCGCCACAACCCACAGAAGAAGGAGATTGAGATGCGCACGTACAGAGGACAACGCGATCGCGGTAGGAGTCCTGTTCATCCTGTGCTCGGCCACGTCGATCCTGAGCATCGTCCCGCTGGGTGGTCCGCTGGTCGCCCCGGTCGATCTCGCCAGGTTGGCGACGAACAACACCCAGGTGGTGTTGACCGCACTCATCGAGTTCGTGTGGGCCATTGACCGGCGCGGGCATCGCCATCGGTCTGTATCCGGTCTTCAAGAAGTCCAACCCGGCTCTGGCCCTCGGATCTGTCGCCGGCAGGTTGGTCGAGGACTGTGTTCGTCGTGGTCGGGGCCCTCGGCCTGCTTGCGCTGCTGACCGTAGGCCAGGAGGCCGCGGCTGTAGGCTCCGCCGGCTTGGCCTCGGCGGTGACGGCTATCGAACCTGGTGCTCGCGGTACGCGAGTGGGTGCATGGGTTCGTTGCGCTGATCCCGTTCGGCATTGGAGCATTCATGTACTACGCTTGTGCTCTACAGGTCTCGGCTTGTTCCCCGTTGGCTATCGGGCTGGGGGCTCGTCGCGATCGTGTTGTTCATGGTCTCGACCGTCATACGCAGGCTTCACGCAGGAGTTCGGCTTCACGACGGTGAACACGGTGCTCAACATCCCGATCGGTCTCCAGGAGATGGCGCTGGCCATCTGGCTCCTCGCCAAGGGCTTCGACCGGACGGCTCTGACTTCCAGTGCCGGGAGCAAGGTCAGCCTGCCCGGCGCCGCGATCATCACCGAGTTGAATCGGTCTGCGGTGGCCTCCAGTGCTGAGAGCGTGGCGTAGTCAGATGGAGGCACGCACTCGAGATGGCGCAATAGCGCTGAGGGCGGGCGGTGTCGCGGCACTGTACATCGGGAGTCGGCGACCTCGCGGGCGCCGACTCCCGACGCATCAACATCCAGCGCCGACTCGTCTGTCAGGTCTCGCAGGACGAGCAGATCGTCAGGGATGCTCAGAATGTGGAGCCACCACGAGTGAGGCGTGCCGAACCAGCGCATCCAGCGGAGAGCCTTGCCGCTAGACTCAAGGAGGCGTGTCGGCTCCTGCTGATGCACCGCAACGTTAGGACACCAGCGCGGCGGTTACAAAGCCATCCACGATGGCCCACCAGCAACTGACGAGGCCTCGGCGACATCGCCGGGGCCTTTCGCGTACCCTGTTGAGGGGAAAGAGGATCCATGTTCGTGCGCCTACCGATGAGAGAACGGCCAGCATGCCATCTGACATCAGGGTCATCTACGCGCATGAGTTCCTGAGATCGACCCAAGACGGGCGGCTCGATCTGGAGGAGAGCAGGCGGCTTCTTGCAGCGATTGCTTCGGCGTCGCCACCTTCGAAACACTACGACGTGCTTGTCGATACACGGAGCGCCCACTCGGAGATGACGGTGACGGATCTTGTAGACCTTGCGTCGGGGTTGCACAAGGTTCGGAAGTCGTTCGCTGGAAAGACTGCCCTTGTGGTGCCGCGAGATCGGCTTGACCACGCGGACTTCTTCGCTGCCTGTGCAGAAGACAGGGGCCTTGAGGTGGTGGCATTCGTTTCATTGGGCGATGCGATGAACTGGCTTATCGAAGCCTAGCCACGCGGCCTCACGCTTGCTCACTTGTCGCTCCCCACCGCGGTTCGAAGCCCGTCCACGATGGCCCACCATGAATGCTTCAAGGTCCCAGAGGGCTCCAATTCCAGGAGCCTGTGGGGCCTCTCCACTGGTAGGCGACCGTGCCGTGATCTCCGACGTCGCACTGCCTGCTAGAGTCCGAGCAGGTCTTGTCGGCGGCCATCAGTCCCCAAGCTCGATCGACAGTCCGGCGATGACGCCTCAGCACGGATCGGCCGGAAGGTAGACTGTAGACGAGAGGTGCACGCATTCCAGCTCATGCGCACCACGTTAGTCTTCAAAGGAAGAATCATGCTTCAGCGGCTGAGAAGATACATCGTGAGGATTGCTGGTCGGAGGCGTGGTGCAGGCATCCCAAGCAAACCGAATGCGGGAGACCGTGAACTGATATCCCGCATCCGATCGAGGAAGCTGACGTACTTGTCAGTCAGCAAGCTTGTCAGCCTTTCGAGCACGTGTCGCATGATCGAGGAGGCCAACCTGGCCGGGATCTTCCTCGAGGCAGGTTGCGCACTTGGCGGTTCTGCGATTCTGATTGCGTCTGTCAAGGACTCCGAGCGTCCGTTCTTCGTCTATGACGTGTTTGAGATGATCCCTCCACCCTCAGCCGACGATACGCAGGATGTGCATGATCGATACAGGACGATCGTGGAAGGAAAATCAACCGGCATCGGTGGGGACACCTACTACGGCTATCAGGAGAACTTGTACGGCGTCGTTCAGTCGAACCTGAAGGACTTCGGGATAGATTGTGAAGAGCAATCTGTCGCGCTGGTGAAGGGGTTGGTCCAAGACACGATGATCATCGACCAACCAGTGGCATTCGCGCACGTTGATGTCGACTGGTACGAACCCGTGATGACATGCCTCAAGCGGGTCTTCCCGAATCTCGTCGTGGGCGGCAGCATCATTCTTGACGACTACCATGATTGGGGTGGCTGCAGAAAGGCGGCCGATGAGTACTTCCGTGAAGTAGCAGGTCAGTTCGTTCTGGATGACGCTGCAGGGTCCATGAAGATCACCAGGGTGGGACCCAGGCAGGCATGAAGCGGTCCACCTCGTCTCCGGTGACCGAAGTCGCGCCCCTGTGCGGAAGACATCAGCTGTCAAGCGCGGGGCCACTCGTCTTGCTGGCGATGCTATGAACTGGCTGATTGGAAGCCTGGCCATCCCTGTCTCACGCATTCCCTCTTCCGATTCTCTGCCGCAGTTCGAAGTGCGTCCACGATGGCCCACCAGCAACGGACGAGGCCTCGGCGACGTCGCCGGGGCCTTTCCTCACATCATGATGACTTCGCTGCTCGATGGCCCTGCGGTGCATGGGTACAAGGATGGTGTGTCCCCGTGGCGCTCGTGTGCGCTCGCGGCGGTCGAGATCCGTGACTGGTACCTTCCACGCGCCTCGCGGAGCTTCCCGCTCTGAGCTGGCCAAGGAGTTGAGAGCATGAAGACGACCGACGGTTCCACAAATCCGGACGGCTCCGCTTGGCGTCCGAAGAAGCTGAGCGCTCGCGAGGAACGCCGACTCGCTGAACGCCGAGCGCGCCATCAGGAGCCTCATGCCAAAGAGAACGAGGTGGGCGAACCGTCGGAGGATCTTGTCCAAGATGAACCGCCGGAGTCATGAGGGGCCAGGCGGTTCAAGGGAGGAGTGCGGTCACTCGCCGACCGTGTGAGAACGCCGGGGAGCTCAGGTGTCGCTCGGACCCAGCTGCGACAACTCGACGAGCGTCCGATCAAACGTTTCGCTCAGGAAGCCCCAGGCCAAGGCCTCGAGCATCTGCGCCCAAGGACTGCCTTCGAAGCGCAGCGTTACTGTGACCAACGTGACTTCCGAGCTGACCGACTCCAAGTCCAGTCGAAGCCAGCTTCTCCCCATGCCAGTTTCGGCATCCCACGTCAGAGTCTCCGGCCGAGTGGCATCGATCATGTAGGCGGTGAAGTGACTTGTTGACCCCTGCCAGGTGATCTCGGCTTCGTAGGCGCAGTCACATCGCTGTGAATCCCCCCTAGCAAGTCGCGCGGACGCGTCGGGGGACCCCATGGCCACGACGTTGTTGTAGTCCGATAGGAAATCCCAGAGTGGTTCCCGCGGGACCCGAACTTCGCATGACCGGATCAGCTGTTGCATACAACGTCCAGTCTCCGTTGGTTCGTTCTGTGGCGGCAGTCTACAGTACTCCTCAACGATATCGCGGAACACTGTCTCGTTGTGAGCATATGAATGGCAACAAGCGGACGAGGGAATCGCGAGCCTGACAACGCACAGACGGGGCCTTGCCGACGACTGCTCTTGGCCGACAGATTCACGAGTAATGAGGGTATGACATAGGGGTACTGTTCGGTTCGAGGGAGGAGGCTGGTATGAGGCGCAGAGCACTGTTGGTACTTCTAGTACTGATCCTCATGGTCGCGCTGCTAATCCTGCCGACGATCGCTAGCGCTGCAAAAGGGAATGGCGCAGCCCCACCGGGTCTGCACAAAGCACCCGCGGCGATGAAGGCGAACGTCCACAGCGTTTGCGCGCGGTGCCACATGGATCCGGGATTCAGCGCCTGCGTGGGTTGCCACTAGCGGCGCACGTGGTGAACGAAAGGGACTCGTGCATTGCGCGAGTCCTTTTCGTTGGGACCGCCTACGCGTCTGCCTGCATCACAACAGGCTTGGGCTCTGACACATCTGCGGGGTCTTTCGCGCATCGTTGTGGTTGATTGCTGGAGGCATCACCACGTTCCGTTCGACGAGGAAGCTACATGAAGCCTGACGAACGAGCGCTGCTCGAAGCGGCGCGATCGTGCGACGATTGCATCTGCTGGCTCGAGTACTGCGAGGCCGAGTGTTGCGGGGGCTTCAACTTCCGCCTCAACCCTCAGAGTTGGGTGGACCGGGACGAGCACGAGGTGCGCATCCACGTCCGACTGTCTGAGGACTCGAAGCGCTACTACGAACTGCACGGGGCTCGGGTGGGCGCTGACGAAGTAGCGGTGCCGGTGGGATGCTGCGAGTTCTCGGCGAACCACCTTCACGTGTCCATGCCGTGCAGTGCGTTGCAGGAGGATCGACTCTGTTCGCTTCACCCCGACGAGAAGCCCGAGATCTGCAAGGCCCTCTCGCTCGAGACAGGCGAGACAGGGGCCTACGTACTCACGAAGCGCTGCCTGTTCGCCTACAAGCTGCGTCTCATGGCCTCTGATGAGGCGGACACGAGCGACCGCTGATGGAACGGGGGTGCGTCTTGCTTCCGCGGCCGGACCGTCCCGGCGTGGAGGGCCGAGTGTCTAGCCCCCCGCGTAGTACAGCATCTCGGCGTGCGAGGGATGTACCGCGACCGCCTTGCCGAGCTGCTCGGCGGTCAGACCGGTGCGCATGCCGACGGTCACCGCGTAGATGATGTCGCTCGCGGTGCAGCTGGCCACTTGAGCGCCGACCACCTTGTCCGAAGGTGCGTCG
Organism: uncultured Actinomycetes bacterium; assembly: GCA_963700665.1. GTDB lineage: Bacteria > Actinomycetota > Coriobacteriia > Anaerosomatales > PHET01 > CAVPCY01. The sequence goes on along the minus strand of CAVOYK010000001.1, from coordinate 573,045 downwards.
ATCACCAGCTTGAGGAAGCCGTCGGTGGCGCCTTCGATGATCGGAGCACCGACGCCGTCGAGGCTGATTCGGACCACCTTGGGATCGAGCCCGGCCTCCCGAGCGGACGCTTCGGTGTGCCCGACGCTCGCCAGCTGAGGCACCGTGAAGCAGGTGATGGGCATCGCCGAGCAGTCCGCGTGCAACGGGACGCCCTCGTCGATGGACTGTCCCACCGTCCGACCTTCGAGATTCGCAACAGGGGTCTGCATCATCCCACCGGCGGCGTCGCCGACCGCCCAGACCTGTGGGTTGGTGGTCCTGAGGTACTCGTCGACCACGACGCGTCCGTGGGCATCAGTGCCCACGCCGCCTGCCTCCGCCTCGATACCGCAGATGCACGGCGTACGCCCCACGGCCAGAATCACCCGAGCGGCTTCCACGGTCACGTCGGCATGCGAGGCGTCCGATCCGCGTACTGCGAGCGATCCCGGTGCGCCCTCGATCGCCTGCACGGTGCAGCCGGTCAGGAAGCGGACGCCAAGCTCGCCAAGGCAGCGCACTGCCGTCTCTGCAAGCTCGGGATCGAGCATCTCGAGTACGGTGTCTGGCTTCGTCACAACGGTGACACGGGTGCCGAACGAAGCGTATATCCCCGCCATCTCCATCGCGATGAAGCCGCCACCCACGATTGCGAGGGACTCTGGTATCTCCGTGTAGCGCAAGGCGTCCTCGGACGTATCGGCCAGCTCCACTCCGGTGATGGGCGGCATCACGGGCTCTGAGCCGGTCGCGATCACGATGTGATCTGCCGAGAAGACCTGGTCACCCACGGCCACAGCGTCGGGAGAGACGAGGCGGGCTTCGCCATGGACTACTTCGATCCCGAAGCCCCTAGCCAGCCCCTCCTGGTCGCCGGCATAGGTCTCCTGGCAGTGCCACTTCCACGCCAGCACCGACTGCCAGTCTATCGACGCGTCCTTGATGACGACGCCGAACCGGTCAGCATCCCTCGCACCGCGAGCTACCTCGGCGCAATGGTAGAGGGCCTTCTTGGGGATGCAGCCTCGCCACAAGCACGTTCCGCCCCACCGGTCTCGCTCGACTTGGACTACGCGCCAGTCACGTCGGGCGAGATAGCGAGCGCACGCGTTGCCACTCGCGCCGGCACCGATCACGACCACCGTGCCCTTTGTGCCCATTCGTGTCCCCTCGCGTCGCAGGGTATCTTCGGTGAAGAAGATGCCCGTCTCGGTGCTATGCTGAACCGCTGTGATCCTCTCCCTGGACAACGTGACAAAGACCTTCGGCGACCGCGTCCTGTTCGAGGGCGTGTCGCTGCGTGTCGGCGCGCGCGATAGGCTGGCGCTTGTCGGACCCAATGGTTCGGGCAAGACGACGCTGCTCGAGATCGTCGCTCAGCGCCAGTACCCGGACGAAGGCACGGTGTCGTTCGCCAAGGATGCGGTCGTCGGCTACCTGGAACAAGAAGCGATCGAGATGGGTGGTCGAAGCGTGCTGGCCGAGGCGCTGACCGCCGCCGAGCACGTGACCTCCATGCAGCACCGCCTGCACCTGCTGGAGGAGCAGATCGCTGAGGCCGACGAGCTCGACCACGCTCCACTGCTCGCAGAGTACGGTCGCATCCGTGAGCGCTTCGAGACGATGGGCGGTTACACGGTCGAAGCAGAGGCGCGCGCCGTTCTCGGCGGTCTCGGCTTCAAGGAGTCCGACTTCGAGCGCGACGCCGACGAGTTCTCCGGTGGCTGGCAGATGAGGCTTGCGCTGGCGAAACTCCTGCTCATGCGCCCCGATGTGCTCCTGCTCGACGAGCCCACAAACCATCTCGATCTCGAGAGCGTGACGTGGCTCGAAGGTTTCTTGCGCGCCTACGACGGCGCGATCGTCATCGTGAGCCACGACCGGGCGTTTATGGATGGCATCGTCGACCGCGTTGCCGAGATAGACCAGCGGCGCGTGACCCTGTACACCGGCAACTACGCCGCGTACGAAAAGGCTCGCGAGTTGTCGCTGGAACAACTGCGCATCAAACATGACGCACAGCTCAAGGAGATCCAGCACATGCAGGCGTTCGTCGACAGGTTCCGCTACAAGAACACCAAGGCCAAGGCGGCCCAAGATCGCATCAGGCGCATCGAGAAGATCAAGGCCGAGATGGTCGAGGTTCCCGAGGAGCGCAAGACCGTCAGATTCAAGTTCCCCCAGCCGGCCAGGACGGGCGACTTGGTGATCGCGCTTGAGGATGTCTCCAAGTCCTACGGCGACCTCGTGGTCTACGACGGGCTGGACTTCTCGCTGTATCGCGGCGACAAGGTCGCCTTGGTGGGACCCAACGGGGCAGGGAAGTCCACACTGCTCAAGCTGCTGGCAGGTGTGCTGCCTTTCGAGTCCGGGGCGAGGCGCTTGGGCGCACACGTTGAGACCGCGTACTTCGCCCAGCACCAGCTGCAGGCGCTCGGACTCGACAACACCGTCTTTCGCGAGATAGACGGCGTGGCACCCGGGTGGACGCAAGGGGAGGTGCGCGGGCTTCTAGGCGCGTTTCTGTTCCATGGTGACGACGTCGACAAGCAGGTGCGGGTCTTGTCGGGAGGGGAGAAGGGACGTCTTGCGCTCGCCAAGATGCTGGTGAAGCCCGCTCCGTTCCTGTGTCTCGACGAGCCGACCAACCACCTGGATATCGCGTCGAGCGACGTGCTGGAGCAGGCGCTGAAGCGGTTCGAGGGCACCATCGCGCTGATCACCCACGACCGGCACCTCATCCGTGCGATCGCCACCAAGGTCGTAGAGGTGATCGATGGGCGCATCACCGTCTACGACGGAGACTACGACTACTACCTGTGGAAGCGCGAGCAAGCCAGCGCCGTTGAGCCGCAGCCAAGCGCGAACGTGGCTCGACCGAGAGCCGGGTCCAGCTCGTCGGAGCGCACGGGACGGACTCCTCGGCGAGTGCATACTCCGGAGGGGGCGCAGGTTGCCCCGCAGCCGCCGGACTCCTCCGCGGCAGGGCCGAAGACCAAGGATCAGAAGCGGGCAGAGGCAGAGGCCCGAAACAGCGCTTATCGGGCGACGAAGGCCGCGCGTACGCGCCTGAAGCCTCTCGAGCAGGAGATTGCGCACGCTCAGGCTCGTCACGATGAGCTGGTCGCGCAGATGGCACAGCCGGACCTGTACTCCGACAAAGGCCGTTTTGAAGCGGCCATGGGAGAGTACAACGCGATCAAGCAGCGACTACCCGAGCTCGAGTCCGAGTGGCTGTCTCTGTGCGAGGAGATCGAGCGGCTTGAGGGCGACGCGGAGTCGTAACCCCCCTGAGCAGGAGTTTGTAACAGTATTCGGGGCACTTTGTAACAATGTTTACAAAGTATTCGCGTCATCCTAGACTGTCTGGAAGTCGCCTGGGGACAACGCGTCTGCGCTGGCGGCGACCTTCGGACTGTCTCGCCGGCCTGAAGCGGGGGACGCTCGCTCAGAAGACAGCAGCCAGGGGGCTGTATGGGGGCTTCTGCCCAAGCATTGCTGTTCGTGATCGGCCTCGCCGTCTCGGCGTCTGCCTTCATCGGCGTCGTGTTCCTTGCGAATGCGGTTCTGTCGCCCCGCGCGCCCAACGCGCCGAAGAACTCGCCCTACGAGTGCGGTCTCGATCAAGCTGGCAGGCCGTGGTCCGCGCAGCGTATGCGGTTCTCCACCATGGCGATGCTCCTCGTGCTCTTCGACGCCGAAGCCGTGCTCTTGTTCGCCGTGGCTACTCGGTTGCGCGGCAACCTGCTGGCCCTCGTGGAGGTTGGACTGTTCGTGCTGTTCCTTGCCGTCGGCCTCGCGTACGCCTGGCGGAAGGGGGCACTCGAATGGCGCTAGTAGACCGTATCGGCAGCGCCTTGGCCACCGGTCCGGGCGGGATCATTCTGACGAGCGTAGACGCGCTTGCCGACTGGTCGCGCGGGCAGTCGCTGTGGGCGTTTCCGATGGGTACGGCGTGCTGCGCGATGGAGCTCATCGCCGCGTCCTTCTCCAAGTTCGACTTCGATCGCCTCGGCACGTTTCCGCGGCCGGACCCGCGGCACACCGACGTCATGATCCTCGCCGGCACCATCACCGACAAGATGAAGCCGTCGGTGCGGCTGCTCTACGACCAGATGCCCGATCCCAAGTGGGTCATCGCCATGGGCAACTGCACCGTGAGTGGCGGCATCTTCTACTACGACACCTACTCGGTCGTGCGAGGCGCCGACGAGTTCCTTCCGGTCGACGTCTACATCTCCGGGTGTCCGCCGCGACCCGAATCCCTGCAAGACGGCGTCCTGCAGCTTCGGGAGCTCGTTCACACGGAGTCGATCGCTCCCGGGAAGCGGCGAGAGCGCGAGCTCACCTTGCCGCGTCCGGAGTCGGCGACCTACCGCGGCACCGACCCGTGTCCTCCCGAGTCGTCCGCAGCGGCGCGGGAGGGTGAGCCGGAGTGAACGCGCAGGCGCTCATAGACAGACTCGCCGATGCCTCGCCCGTCCTGGGGCCGCTGTTCTCGGTGGAGTTCGGCGACGTGGTCGCCCAGGTTGAGCGTGACAGTGTGCTTGACGTCGCCACCGAGTTCGCCGCCATCGGGTTCGATCGGCTCGACATGGTGACGGCGGTCGACCGGGGAGAGTGGTTCGTCCTCGTTTATCGCATCGAGTCACGGGCGCTCTCCGCGGCCGTGTTCATGAAGGCGAAAGTCCCGCGAGACGACCCGCGGGTCGCCAGTGTCTATGGCGTGTGGCCGGCGGCCAACTGGCAAGAGCGCGAGATCTTCGACCTGTTCGGAATCGTGTTCGAGGGCCATCCCGACCTGCGTCGCATCTTCCTGCCCGAAGACTTCGTCGGACACCCGCTGCGGCGCGACTACGACGACCCGCGAATGATCCGCCGGCCGGACTACATCTGAGAGGGGGTGTGTCGCCGATGCCCGTCGAAATACAGTCTCGCTCGCTAGTGGCGTCGGCCGATGGCACCCCCGTCGAGGAGCTCGTCGTCAACGTCGGTCCGTCCCACCCCTCGACTCACGGTGTTGGCCGAGTCGTCGTGCACCTCGATGGCGACGTCGTCGTGCGGGCGGACATGGTCGTCGGCTATCTTCACCGCGGCATCGAGAAGATGGCCGAGAACCGCACCTACCTGCAGGTCGTGCCGCTGACAGACCGTCTCGACTACGTGGGTTCCATGTACGCGAACTGGGCGTACTGCCGAGCGGTGGAGCGGCTCGTCGGGCATACCGGGTGCCCGAGCGCGCCGAGTATCTGCGCGTCATCGTGTGCGAGCTGCAGCGCATCGCGAGTCACATGATGGGCATCGGGCGCATCGGCGGCCGACACCGGCGCGACCACCATGTTCGTCTACGCGTTCGACGTGCGCGAGCGCATCGTCGAGCTCTTCGAGGCGCTGTGCGGTGCCCGCCTGACGTACAACTACGTGCGGCCGGGCGGAGTGGCGTTCGACGCGCCTGAGGGCTGGACCGACGACGTCCTCGCGTTCGTGACGGGTCTCGGCGCGAAGCTGGCACGAGATGGACGACCTGTTCTTCGGCAACATGATCGCCCGCGGTCGCATGAAGGGCATCGGGGTGCTGAGCGCCGAGGACGCGGTGGCGTGGGGTGCTTCAGGCCCCACCGCGCGCGGTTCGGGCGTGAACTGGGACCTGCGCAAGCACGATCCGTACTCGGTCTATCCGCGCATGGACTTCGACGTGGTCGTGGGCGACAACGGCGATGCGTACGATCGCGGCCGATGCCGCCTCTTCGAGTGCTACGAGTCAGCGCGCATCATCGAGCAGGCCATCGCCCAGATGCCGGGCGGCGTGGTCCTGACCGACGGAATACCGCGTCTGATCACGCCACCGGCCGGGGGAGGCCTACGACCACATCGAGAGCGCTCGCGGCTCGTTGGGCGTCTACCTCGTCAGCGACGGCTCGCCGCGGCCGTACCGCATGCACGTCCGCAGCCCCGCGTTCTGCAACCTCGCCCTGCTGCCCAAGCTCGCCGTCGGGCACACACTCTCCGACCTGGTCGTCGTCCTCGGCTCACTCGACCCCGTCTTCGGGGAGGTGGACCGATGAGCTCGATGCTTCAGGGCGCCGCCTGGGGCCTGGCTGCGGCGTTGTTGATCGCGCATCGCCGCGCTCATCGGCGTGTGGTGGGAGCGCAAGGTCGCCGGGCGCATCCAGCTGCGCTACGGCCCGCAAGAGGCCGGCCCGTCCGGACTGCTGCAGACGCTCGCCGACACGGTGAAGCTGGTGCTCAAGGAGGACATCACCCCGGCGCAGGCCGACGTGCGGTCTTTCGCGCCATGCCGTTTCTGGTCTTCGTGCCCATCGCGAGCGCCCTGGTGGTCATCCCGTACGCCTCCGGGTGGGCGCCGCTCGACATCTCGACCGGCGCACTGTTCTTCCTGGCGGTCCCGGGGCTGAGCGTTCTCGGCATCCTGCTTGCCGGATGGTCGTCGCAAAACACCTACGCGAGCATCGGCGGGGTGAGGGCGGCTGCCCAGATGATCTCCTACGAGCTGCCGCGCACGCTATCGGTTCTCGCGCTGTGTCTTCTGGCGGGGTCGCTGTCTGCCGGCACGATCCGGGCCGAGTGGCGATTGTGGTGGATCCCGTTGACGGCCCTGGGCTTCGTCGTCTACTTCATCTCCTCGATCGCCGAGGTCAATCGCGGTCCGTTCGACCTGCCTGAGGCCGAGTCCGAACTCGTCGCCGGCTACTTCGCCGACTACTCGGGCATCCGCTGGGCGATCTTCATGATGGTCGGAGTACGGCGGCATCGTCGCTGCCTCGCTCTTTGGCGCGGCCGTCTTCTTTGGCGGGGGTCTTGGCCTTCCCGAGCCGCTCGCAGGCATCGTGTTTGTTGGTATCGCCGTTGCGATCGCCACGGCGATGATCTGGGTGAAGTGGACCTTCCCGCGCATGCGTCCGGACCAGCTCATGGGCCTGGCGTGGAAGGTCCTCACGCCGATGGCGCTCGTGCAGCTCGTCATGGTGGGGGTGGTGCTGCCGTGGCTCTAGAGCCCGCACGCCCCGACGTGAACGCCCCAGACCGCACGCCGCAGAGCGTACCGCTCAAGGTGTCGGTCTCCAACGACTTCAGCCCGGGTGTGAAGGGCTTCGTCGAGAGGTGGTCCAGCCTGATCACGGGCTGAGGATCACCGCTCGAAGGGCCGCCGAGAAGCCAGAGACGCTCCGCTACCCCTTCGAGAAGCTCACCCTTTCGCCGCGCTGGAGAGGCGCACTGCGGCTCACAGGGATTCTCGGGCGGGACGCCATCGACGTCATCACCGCGCCCTCCTCGGAGTACAACGGCTTCATCGAGCAGCTTCACGATGCCGAGGGCTTGCCGCCGTGTGTCGGGAACTGTCCTGCCAACGTCGACGCGCGTGGACAGTCGTACTTCCTGGCCGACGACGATCCGGCCGACGCCTACGAGCTCGTTCGAGACCGCAACGTCATGCCCGGCGTGCTTGGCAGGATCTGCCATCATCCGTGCGAGCAGGCGTGCAAGCGGAACTACTACGACGAGCCGATCGCCATCCGGCCGCTGCATCGGGTCGCCTACGAACGCTACGCCGAGTTCAGGGAGTCGCGCGTCGTGCCACTCCCGGTCACGCGCGATGAGCGGATCGCGATCATCGGCAGCGGGCCCAGCGGACTGTCGGCGGCCCACGATCTGATGAAGCTCGGGTACGAGGTCCACGTCTACGAGAAGGACCATGCTCCGGGGGGCGCCTTGCTCTCGGGCGTGCCCTCGTACCGGCTGCCGCGCGACGTTCTGGCCCAGGAGATCGACGACCTGCAGACCATGGGCATGAAGCTGTTCACCGGCGTCAAGATCGGTGAGGACGTGCCGATCGACCACCTTGTCGGCGAGTACGAGGCGGTGCTGATCGCAGCAGGCCTGCAGGTCAGCAGGATGCTTCCTCTTCCGGGCATCGATGCCGAGGGTGTGATCGGGGCTCTGGAGTTCCTGCGTGCGGGCAACTGGAAGGGCGACGCCGGCGTCAAGGGCAAGAGGGTGCTTGGTCATCGGCGGCGGCAACGTGGCCGTCGACTGCGCGCGGGTCGCCCTGCGTTGCGGTGCGAGCGAGGTCACTCTCTCGTCTCTCGAGTCGATGGACGAGCTGCCGGCGCACCCGTGGGAGATCGAAGAGGCGCTCGACGAAGGCGTCACGGCGATGTGCTCGTACGGACCCCACCACGTACTCGAGCAAGACGGTCGTGTCGTCGGCATGCGCTTGCAGAGCTGTCTGTCCGTCTTCGACGCACAGGGACGCTTCGCTCCCAGTTCGCCGATGAGTACACCGATCTGTCGTGTGACGTGATCGTGTTCTCGATCGGGCAGGCACCCGATCTCAAAGACATGGTCGGCGGGTCGGATCTCATCTTGACCGAGCGGGGCCTGCTGCCCGTCGACGGCACCTTCATGACCACGCATGTCGAGGGCGTCTTTGCGTGCGGCGAGGTCGTGACCGGGCCCGGCTCGTGTATCGCATCGATCGCAAGCGGGCACGAGGCGGCGGAGTCGATACACCGCTTCATCAGCGGTCGCGACCTCGGTGAGGGCCGAGCCTACCGACCGGTGCCGATCTATCCGCGATACGAACGAGGCCCACCTGCAGGGCGTCGAGTCGTCGCGCCGACGTGTCACGATGCCGATGGCGCCGGGCGAAGAACGCTGCCGAGACTTCCGCCAAGTCGAGCTCGGATTCACGCGCGTTGAGGCGCTCAGCGAGGCCGCGCGCTGTCTGCGCTGCGAGTCCGGAGTCTGCGTCGGCTGCCAGTTCTGCGCTCGGACGTGTCCTGACTACGCCATCCTGGTCGATCGCATCGACGACCCCGGCGCGCGCAGCGTTGCCCGCTACGACCTCGACCTGTCGAAGTGCTGCTACTGCGGGCTGTGTGCGGAGCAGTGCCCGACGGGTGCGCTTCAGCACACGGGGCAGTACGAGCTGTCGTTCTTCAGCAGAGACCTGACGCGTTTCGATCGAGATCAGATGGTCCGATCCGGAGAGGGTTCGCGAGCAACCGGTCTGGACAGCGGGCCGGGCGCTGCCACGAGCAGCGCGCACATCGTCGCGGATGCGGATGGCACGCGCCATGTTGCGGCTGAGTCGGCGCTGCCAAGTGCGGTCGGCGCGCGCACGAACGAGGAGACTCAACGATGACGTCGGCACTGTTCTGGGGTCTGTCGACCCTCGCGATCATCGGTGCGGTGGCAGTCGTCTTCTCGCGCGAAGTCATGCGAATGGCGCTCGGTCTCGGCGCGTTCCTGCTTGCGGTCGCTGGCTTCTTCGCGTTGTTCGGCTTCGGGTTCCTCGCTCTTGCGGAGATATTCGTCTACGTCGGCGGCGTCCTGGTGCTGCTCCTGTTCGCGATCATGCTGGTGCATCGGTCTGCCCCCGGTTCACCATCCCTGGAGAGTCGTCACGATCTGCTGGCAGTGGTGGCGTCGGCTGGCGTGTTCGGATTCCTGGTAGTGTTCCTCCGCCCGCTGGCAGCGGGTTTCACTCCTTCAGATGGGCCTGGCGCGGGTGCGGTCGACGCGCTGGGTGCGGCTCTCTTGGGCCCGTTGCTGCCGCAGTTCGAGCTGGCCGGCGTGCTCCTTCTTGCCGCCTTGGTGGCGGTCGTTTCTATCTCAGGGGGCAGCGAGTGAGCGTTCTGGTCATCACAGGCGCCCTCTTCTCCATCGGGCTGTACGGGGTCCTCACCCGGCGGGACGTGGTCGCGATCCTCGCCTCGGTCGAGGTGATGATGGGTGCGGCGCTTCTTGTGCTCACGTCTGTCGGAGCACTCAACAGGGGCTCCGATCCGGCGACGATCCAGGCGGTCGCGCTCCTGGTCATCGTGCTTGCGGCGGCAGAAGCGGCCGTCGGACTTGCTCTGCTCGTTGCGGTTGCCAGGCGAATGGGCACCACCCGCATCGACGAGATGTCGGAGGTGAAGGGCTGATGCCTCTCATTCTCCACTCACCTTGGGTCGTCGTGGGGTTGCCGTTCCTTCTGGCTGCCGTGATCGCGCTACTCGGGCCTGCCAGAAAGGGTCTCGCGCCGTGGATCGCGGCGTTGGGCCCGCTGATGGTCATCTCTCTGTCCTTCTCGGCGGGGAGGGCTGCCTTTGGCACGACGGCCACGGCGTCGCCCTGGACGAGCGCCCTTGTGTCCGAAGGCAGCCTGCCGTGGTTCACGGTGGGACGCGGTCCGCTCGGCGTTGGCTGGGCTATCGACTCGCTGACCGCGGTGATGCTCGCGCGTCGTGGGCGTTGTCGCTCTGTGTGTCGTGGTCTTCTCGGTGGGCTACATGGCTGACGACAAGGGCTGGAACCGCTACTTCGCCCTGCTGTCGCTCTTCACCGGATCGATGTCCTTGCTGGTGATAGCCGACTCGTTCGTGGGGTTGTTCATCGGCTGGGAGCTGGTAGGCGCGTGTTCCTACCTGCTCATCGGATTCTGGTTCGAGAAGCCGACGGCCGCGGCGGCGGCGGTCAAGGCGTTCCTTACCACGCGAGTAGGCGACGTGGGACTGCTGGTGGGGCTGTCCGTGCTGTGGTGGGCCACGGGGTCGCTTGCCTACCAAGAGGTCATCGCACGCATCGAGCCCATGCCGGCGGGGCTGCTGCAGGCCGCGGCCATCTGCATCGCGATCGGGGCCATGGGCAAGTCCGCGCAGTTCCCGCTTCACGCGTGGCTGCCCGATGCGATGGAGGGTCCCACGCCGGTCTCGGCGCTCATACACGCTGCGACGATGGTTGCAGCGGGAGTCTTCCTGATCGTGAGAGTGTGGCCGATCTTCGAGCTCGCTCCCGGCGCGCGCGAACTCGTGCTGGCTGCGGGTGCCATTTCCGCCCTAGGCGCGGCGCTGATCGCAGTCGTCCAGCGCGACATCAAGAAGGTCCTTGCATTCTCGACCATCAGTCAGCTGGGGTTCATGTTCGCCGCACTCGGCGTGGGGGCATGGGCGGCGGCCTTCTTCCACCTGGTCACCCACGCGGCGTTCAAGGGATTGCTCTTCCTGGGCTCCGGCAGTGTCATACACGGATCCGGTACGCAGGACTTGCACGAGATGGGTGGGTTGCGCAAGGCGATGCCGGTCACGTTTGCCACATGGCTTGTGGGCGCGTTGGCACTCGCCGGCATCCCGGGGTTCGCGGGGTTCTTCAGCAAGGACGCCGTTCTCGAGGCGGTGCTGCACGATGCGCCCGTCGCCGGGTGGGCATTGCTTGCGGCCAGCGCCTTGACCGCGTTCTACATGGCACGCGCCACTCGGCTCGCCTTCTTCGGCTCCACGCCTGCCGAAGCTCACCCGCACGAGAGCCCACGCTCGATGCTCGGACCGCTGGTGGTGCTCGCTGCCTTGGCCGTGGGTCTTGGCTGGTTCGGGTCCCAGATGGCTGAGTTGCTCGGTGCCGAGGCCGAGCCCCTCGCGCTCGGCGTCTCGGCGCTCGCTGTCACCTTGGCGCTGGCCGGCGGGACGGCCGGATGGCTCGATCGGCAAAGACACCGGCCGCGACTCGGCGTTCATGCAACGGCTTGGCAAGATCGGGCTGGTTCTGCGCTCTGGCTTTGGCTGGGACGCGTTGGTCGACCGCCTCGTTGTGCGGCCGACAGTGACTCTGTGTAGGGTGCTGTGGGCGTGGGGCGACCGGCTCTTGATCGACGGTGCGGTGGACGGCACCGCGGCGCTCGTGAGGATATCGGGAACGGCCCTCTCGCGGCTTCAGACCGGCGATGGCCAGGGCTACGCGCTGGCGATTGCCGTTGGCGTCGCGGCCATGCTGGTAGCCGTCGCAGTAGGGGGGCGGTGAGGCAGATGCTCGCCCTCGATCTCATCGTGCTGATTCCGCTGGTGCTCGCGCCGATAGCGGTCCTGGTGTCCAGAAGCTGGCCTGAGGCACCCCGGTGGATAGCTCTGGCCGCCGCCGCGGCTCAAGGCGGCCTGTTGATGGCGCTCGGTCCAGCAGGGATCTTCGCTGGAGCTCGGCTCGTGGGCGCCGATGCGGGCGCGCTGGGTGGAGTATGGGGACTCTCCACCGACGGATTGTCGACGCCGCTTCTGGTACTCACGTCGTTCATCGGAATCATCGCCATATCGGCTTCTTGGAAGGTGTCCGAGCGAAGTGGGGCTCACTTCGCGCTGCTGCTCTTGCTGCAGGCGGCGGTGGCCGCGGTCTTTCTTGCCGACAACGTCATCTTGTTCTACATAGCCTGGGAGTCGGTGTTGATTCCGATGTTCCTGCTCATTGCGGGGTGGGGCTCCGCGAACTCTCGCAAGGCCGCGATGAAGTTCCTTGTCTACACGTTCGCGGGCGGGGGTCTGCTGCTGGTCGGCATCCTGGTGGCTTGGACATCGGTCGGAGCGATCTCGATAGTAGACCTGATCGCCGGGCGTGACGCGATAGCCTCACCGGAACTCGTGTTTTGGCTGATGGCAGCCGGTTTCTTGGTGAAGTTGCCTGTCGTTCCAGTCCACACGTGGCTGCCCGACGCGCACACCGAGGCCCCTACCGCGGGGTCGATAGTGCTTGCCGGAGTGTTGCTCAAGATGGGCGGCTACGGGCTTCTTCGAATCGCCCTGCCACTTGCCCCCACGGCGTTTGCGTCCGGGCGCTCCGTGTTGGCCGCGCTGGGCGTCATCGGCATCATCTGGGGTGCGGCGACTGCTCTCGTGCAAACCGACTTGAAGAGGCTTGTGGCGTACTCGTCCGTTGCGCACATGGGCTTCGTGGTTCTCGCCATCTCGACCGGCGGCGCCGACGGTCTGAGCGCGGCGCTTCTCACTATGGTGAGCCACGGCTTCGTCGCCGGCATGCTCTTCTATCTTGTGGGCGTTTTGTACGAAAGAACTCACACTCGCGAGCTGTCTCGATTCGGCGGTCTGGGGTCCGTAACGCCGAGATGGGCCATGGCCTTCGTGTTCGCGTCGTTGGCGTCGGCCGGTCTACCCGCTCTCTCAGGTTTCCCGGGAGAGTTCGTCACTATCTTGGAAACGTACTCTGCCTACGGCTGGGTCGTCATCGCAGTAGGTCTGGGAGTCGTACTGGCTGCTGCCTACAACCTGAGGGCCGTTCGCGCGTCTGTCCAAGGACCGGTCGGAGACTTCGGGGAGCTCCCTGATCTCGATAGCCGCCAAGTCGCTACGAGTACGGCGATGGCCGCCGGCATCCTTGTGCTGGGCGTGGCGCCTTGGGTGATCGTCAACATGTCGCACGCTGCGGTCGAGACGCTGACCCGCCTGCTGGAAACGGGGGCGTGAGTGGCGGCCGAGACTGTCTTCGCCCTAACATTCGGCGCCTTCGGGGTCGCATCCCTGCTCGCCTTGGCTGGAGACGGCCTGGGGAGAGGCACGGGCGCGTCCCGACTCTCCGCGTTGCTCCTTGTCGCCGGAGGAGGGGTGTCCCTGTACGCCTCCTGGACGGTACCGCCGACGGTCACCTATGGGAGTTTCATATCCGGCGCCGCGTTCTCCGGCGTGGCGGGACTCGTCGGGGTCTTGGGGGGCGTGTGCGCGCTGTCGACTGCATCGACTGAGTCGGAGGGCGCTTCGATCGCTCAGCAGACCGCACTTGTGTGCCTCGCATCGGTGGGTGCGGGCGTTGCCGCGCAGGCAACCGATGTCGTGACCCTGCTCATCGCACTGGAGATTGCGGCCGCCAGTGGATACGCCCTCGTGGCTGCCACGCGCACGCGGGCGTCGTCGGAGGCGGCGATGAAGTACCTCGTGCAGGGAGCCGTAGTCACCGCGCTCATCGCGCTCGCGGCAGCGGTGCTCGTAGGCGCTTACGCGTCAAGCGGCTCCTATCCGGACATCGTCGGCTCCATCGAGCAAGGTCCCCGCCTACCGCTCCTTTTCGCGATGACGCTGCTGCTCGCCGGTCTCGTCTTCAAGACGGGCGGCGCGCCGTTCCACTCGTGGGCCCCTGACGCGTACGAGACCGCGCCCAGGCCGGTGGCGGCTTTTCTGGCCGGCCCGGTCAAGCTGGCCATGATCACCTCGCTTGCGACGGTCGCCGTGGTGATCGGCAGTGCTGGAGCCACGCAAGCTCGCCCCATGGGCCTGCTGGGATCGCAGCTCTTCCCTGTGGTCGCGGGGATCGCGGTGCTCTCGGTGCTCGTGGGCTCGCTTCTGGCGTGGCGCCAGAAGTCGTACACACGCATGCTCGCGTACGCAGGCGTGGCGCAGGTGGGCTACGCGCTGATCGCCGTTGCTGCGGGCAACCACTCGGCAGCCGTCTTCTTCGCGTGCACGTACGCCATCGCCTCAACAGGCACCTTTGTCGCCGCTCACGCCTTCAGCATCGAGAACCCAGATTGGGATGGCTCGACCCGGCAACTTGCCGGTGCGGCTCGCCGACGGCCGCTCTTGGGGCTCGCGCTGAGCGTGCTGGTGTTGTCCTTGGCTGGAATCCCGCCGCTTCTCGGCTTCTGGGGCAAGCTGCAGGCCTTCAGGGCAGCTGTGGTTCTCGCGGTCGGGTTTCGACAGCCTGCGACGATCAACCTCGCCGTGCTCTTCGGCGTTCTCGCTCTCGTAGGCATCCTTGGATCGGTGATCTCGGTGGGCTACTACGGTTCGGTGGTTCGCGTCATCTACAGCCGACCGACCGATGAACCGGGTCGCGAATCCGGGCAGGCCAGCGTGTCCGAGGGCGTGGTGATCTTGCTTGCGCTAGCCGTTCTGGTCCTGGGGCTGGCCCCACTCGTGATGCCCTTCTCGTCTGCCCTTCGAGGATTCCTTCTGTAGGTCCCTTTGGCGCGGTATTGCGAACCGAGAACGTCGGTGCTAGCATTTGCCTCAAGAGTTGCATGCGAATGCAACCCCTTACCCCTGAGCCTCAAGGTGCCGGCCTTGGGGCTCCCCCATTTTCTGGGGAGAATCCGGCGGCCCCCGCCTGTCGAGCGGACGTCGCTCGGGGCGCATTGGTCATCGGTCACAGTCACTTCAGGGTGGTTTTGTGAAGTGCTTCAAGTGCGTTTGGACCAGTGCCGATACGGAGCACATGATCATCTCAGACGACCAAGCGCGGCTGGTGGCACAGAGCCTTCGAGCCGGTAGCCCGCCTCCGCAACAACCCGACGATGCCGACGTCGCCCCGGCGGTTCTCGAAGCTGCCGAGGCGGTGGCACGGTCCGCTCCGGAGGTGCGCTCGGACAGGATCGAACACGCCCGCGTCTGGCTGAACGAGGGCGACCTCGATTCGAGGCTCATCGCAGAGAAGATGATGTGTCGCATCATGTCCGACTGGCTGCGCTGATAGCCAAGACGCGGTAGCGCTCGCGCCCGGGTATGCCCATAATCGGGGTCACACTCGTGCGACCTCGGGAGGCAGTCGTGGCCGACGTGAAGCCCCTTCGAACCATCCTGACGATCGTGATGGACATTCTCGTGGTCGTCGCGATCGCCGAAACCGTCCGCTTGGTGGTTCTGTTCTTCGGTCAGTTGTCTTCGCAACGGTGGGGCGAGGTCATCGTCGCACTCACAGACCCGATCACGATCTCCTTCGGCGTTGAAGCCATCAAGACTCCGTACGGAGGCATTTTCGACGTGAACGCGGCGCTCACCATCGTGGTCGTGCTCGCTTTGGAGTTTCTACTCAGCCGTGTGCGTTCCAGGGGGTAGATTCTGCTAGGACGCCATGCTCTGTACCGTCTTTGAGGGAGATTGAATGTCTTACACGAGGGAGCGTCTCGGTCAGTTGCTCGTGACCGCGGGACTGATAGACGACATGCAGCTCCAGGCCTGTCTTGACGCTCAGACGCGTGAGGGGGGCAAGCTCGGAGAGATCATCGTTCGAGACCTTCTCCTGACTGATGACCAGATCGCCTCGGCCCTTGCTGCCCAGAAGGGTCTCGAACACGTGAATCTGGCGGCCTACCCGATCGACCGGGCCGTTGTGACGATGGTGCCTCTGCGCACAGCACGCCGCAGACGTATTCTGCCGCTCGACATCGTTGGCGATCGACTGATACTGGCGATGGCCGATCCTCTTGACGTGGAGGCGATAGACGAGGCCGAGCTCATCACCGGCATGAAGGTCGAACCCGTAGTCGCTGCATCGAACCAGGTCAAGATGGCGATCGAGAAGTACGTAGCAGGAGCCGACGCGCTGCAGGAGCTTGAGATCGTCAGCCACATCGCCGAGGAGACCGACGACCGTCGTGATGCCGATCTCGACGCGGACGTCGCGGTCGTGCGCATCGTGAACCAGCTCGTGCAGGGCGCCGTTCGCGAGCGAGCCAGCGACATTCATTTCGAGCCCAGCGAGGGTGGCGTTCGCGTGCGCTACCGCGTCGACGGTGTCTTGCGAGAGGCCACAGGGCTGCCCAAGAGCTCCCAGGCGGAACTACTCTCGAGGATCAAGGTGATGGCCGATCTCGACATCACCGAGCGGCGCCGCCCCCAAGACGGCAGATTCGGGATCCGTGTGGACGGAAAGCATCTCGACCTGCGCGTCGCGACGCTTCCCACGCCACAGGGCGAGGCGATCACCCTGCGTCTGCTCGACAGCGAGGTTGCTTTCATCGCTCTAGAGGAGCTGGGACTCTCCGATGCGGACTTGGAGACCGTCCAGCGGATGCTGCGCAAGCCGTACGGTGCCCTTCTGATCGCAGGGCCAACCGGATCCGGCAAGTCGACGACCCTCTACGCTCTGTTGCACGCCGTGAACGATCCGGGGCGCAAGATCATCACCGTGGAAGATCCCATAGAGTACCGCATGGAGAACGTCACTCAGCTGGCGGTCAACGCGCGGATCGGCCTGACCTTCGCCGCAGGATTGAGGACGATTCTCCGGTCGGACCCCGACGTCGTCATGGTTGGCGAAGTCAGAGACCCCGAGACCGCTGAGATCGCCGTCAGGTCGGCACTCACCGGGCATCTGGTCCTGACGTCGATCCACACCAACGACGCTCCATCGGCTCTGACGCGACTGACGGATATGGGGGTTCCCCCGTACGTGACGTCGTCGGGGCTGAGTGGTGCGGTTGCTCAACGCCTGGTGCGAAAGCTGTGCGACAACTGCAAGGAGCCCGCGAATATCTCGTGGGATCGGCTTGTCGCGGCGGGCATGAGCGAAGAAGAAGCGATGGGACTGGTCGTCTACGAGCCACGAGGATGTCACGAGTGCGGCATGACCGGATATCTGGGTCGAATCGCGGTCTTCGAGGTGATGGAGTTCGACGACCAGCTGGAGAGCCTGTTCCTGCACAACGCACCCTCCTTTGAGCTTCGCCAGGCCGCCGTCGGTCGTGGTATGCGCACTCTTCGCCGCGACGCGTTGGACAAGGTCATGGCCGGAATCACGAGTCTCGAAGAAGTCGACCGGGTGGTGGTCTAGATGGGGAGGAGCCCGCGCGCGATCGTGCTGGTCCTCGACAGCGTCGGTGTCGGCGAGCTGCCCGACGCCGACGAGTACGGCGACGCTGGCTCGAACACGCTCGCGAACACCGCTGCGGCCGTCGGCGGGCTGACCCTGCCGAATCTCGGCGCCATGGGAATCGGCAACATCACCGATGTCTCGGGTGTTCCGCCTACGTCGACGCCCCGAGCTTCGTGGGGCAGAAACGCCGAGGCCAGCGCCGGCAAGGACACGACGACCGGGCACTGGGAGATGATGGGCCTCACCCTGGCCAGCGCGTTTCCCACCTATCCCGACGGCTTCCCACCCGACGTCATGGCGGCGTTCGAGCGTGAGACAGGTCTCGGGTGGCTGGGCAACTACCCGGCGAGCGGCACGGTGATCATCCAGGAACTGGGCGATGAGCATGTGGCGACAGGCAAGCCGATCATCTACACCAGTGCCGACAGCGTCTTCCAGATCGCCGCCCACGAAGAGGTGATCGGCATCGAGGAGCTCTACCGCATCTGCAAGATCGCGCGTGAGCGGGTCTGCATCGGCGAGCATGCGGTCGGCCGGGTCATCGCGCGCCCGTTCGTCGGTCCCGACGATTCGGGCACCTACACGCGGACTCACCGGCGACGCGACTTCGCCGTTGCCCCGTTCGAGCCGACCGTCCTCGACGTACTGGCCGGGCAGGGAATCGTGTCGTACGGCATCGGCAAGATCGGCGAGATCTTCGCCTGGAGGGGCATCTGCGAGTCGCCGCACTCCGAGAACAACATGCACGGCGTCGACAACCTGGTGAAGCGCGTGGCCGACGACGACGGACAACGGATTCGTCTTTGCCAATCTCGTCGACTTCGACATGGTGTGGGGTCATCGCAACGATGCCGAAGGCTACGCGCGCGGGCTGGAGGCGGTCGACGCGCGCATTCCCGAGCTGCTCGACGCGATGATCGCCGGCGATCTGCTCATCATCACGGCGGATCACGGATGCGATCCGACGACACCGTCCACGGACCATTCTCGCGAGTACACTCCGCTGATCGCGTACGTGAAGGGTGTCGATCGTGGTGTCGCGCTCGGCACGCGAGCGACGTTCAGCGACATCGGGGAGTCGGTGCTGGACTTCTACGGGCTTGCCGGGCAGTGCGGTCGCGGCACGAGCTTCCTGGCCGAGGTGCGCGGGGCGTGAGCGTCGAGACGACCATCGAAGAGCTCATCGAGCGCAAGCGGGACGGGCACGCCCACTCCGCCGAGGAGCTCGAGCGCATCATCCACGGCTACACCGATGGCGAGATCCCCGACTACCAGATGGCGGCCTGGCTGATGGCGGCGCTACTCAACGGTCTCGGTCCGGACGAGACGGTCTGGATGACCGACGCGATGGTGCGCTCCGGCAGGCAGGTCGATCTGTCGTCCATCCCTGGCGTCAAGGTCGACAAGCACTCGACCGGCGGGGTCGCCGACACGACGACGCTCGTCCTTGCCCCGCTCGTGGCGGCGTGCGGCGTACCGGTGGCCAAGATGAGCGGACGCGGCCTGGGCTTCACCGGCGGCACGCTGGACAAGCTCGAGTCGATTCCGGGCTACTCGATAGAGCTGAGTCCCGAGCAGTTCGTGGCCCAGGTCCGAGACGTCGGAATCGCCGTGATCGCGCAGTCGCCCGACGTGGATCCGGCGGACAAGAAGATCTACGCGCTGCGCGACGTGACGGCCACCGTTCCCAGCATCCCTCTGATCGTGGGAAGCATCATCTCCAAGAAGATCGCGGGCGGAGCCGATGCGGTTCTGCTCGACGTCAAGGTCGGCTCCGGTGCGTTCATGAAGACAGAGCAGGACGCCCGGGCTTTGGCGCGAGAGCTCGTTCGAGTCGGCGCGGTGCTCGGCAGAGAGATCGTGTGCGTCATGACCGACATGAGCCAGCCGCTGGGTATGGCGGTGGGCAACGTGCTCGAGGTGCGCGAGGCCATCGAGACCCTGAGGGGGGATGGTCCGATCGCGCTGTCCGAGCTGTGTGTAGCGCTTGGGGCCAAGATGCTCGTCATGGGCGAGGTGTGTGAATCCGAGAGCGAGCGCCC
Source organism: uncultured Actinomycetes bacterium (assembly GCA_963700665.1). Taxonomy (GTDB): domain Bacteria; phylum Actinomycetota; class Coriobacteriia; order Anaerosomatales; family PHET01; genus CAVPCY01. Next base: position 553,612 of record CAVOYK010000001.1, on the reverse strand, counting down.
GTCAGCGCTGTGCGTCTGCGATAGCCGACGGGAGCGCCCTCGAGCGCTTTCGGCTCTGGATCGCAGCGCAAGGAGGTGACGCCCGCATCGCCGACGACCCCGAGCTGCTGCCGCTATCCCCGTGCGTGCGAGAGGTGCGCGCCGAGAGTGAGGGCTTCGTCATTGGCTGCGACGCCGAGGGGATAGGCAGGGCGGCCATGCTGCTGGGAGCGGGGCGTGCTTCGAAGGAGGACGCCATCGACTTCGGAGCGGGACTCCAGCTTGCCGTTCGCACGGGGGACGCCGTTCGCCGCGGTGACGTGCTGTGCACGATGTACGCCCGTACAGAGGAGCTGCTCGACCGAGGCGAGGAGCGGTTCAGGGACTCACTGAAGCTCAGCGACGCAGCTGTCGAGCCACCGCCGCTGTTCCACGAGCTGTAGGGGCCGGCAGCCGTGCGTGTCGTCGTCGGACATGCGAACCCTGACTTCGACGCCTACGCCTCGACGGTTGCGGCCACGAAGCTCTTCGAGGGCTCGCGTGCCGTGTTTCTCGGCAGCCAGAACGCGAACGTTCGCGCCTTCCACAACCTGCACGAGGGGTTCTTCGACTTCGTGGATCTTCGCGGCCTGGACCTTGCAGCGGTCGACTCGGTCGTCATGGTCGACACGAGAGATCCCGATCGGGTGGGGGAGTTTCGCGACGTGGTCACTAGGCCGGGCGTCGAGGTTGTCGTCTACGACCATCACCCGCCCCAGGACGGGGATATCGCCGGAGCGGAGGACCGCGGCGTTCAGGTGGGGGCGACCACCTCGATCCTCGTGCACGAGATCCGGCGGCGAGGTATCGAGGTAACGGTGCTGGAGGCGAGCCTCATGCTTCTCGGGATCCATGAGGACACGGGATCGCTGACCTACCCGGGGGCGACGGCGTTCGACGCAGAGGCCGCTGCGTGGCTCATGTCGATCGGCGCCGACATCGAGGTGCTCAACCAGTTCCTGTCTCGAACGCTCGAGCCCGACGCAGCAGGTGCTGCTCTCGCAGCTGCAGGAGTCGCTGGAGGTGTGGGACGTCAACGGGCAGCAGATCGCCGTGGGCGTCGCGCGGGCCGACGAATACGTCGACTCGGCGAGCGTGCTGACGCACTACGTTGTCGAGGACATGGGATACCGAGTGGCGGTCGGCATCGTCGCAGATGCCGGAGCGGCTTCAGATCGTCGCGCGATCGCGGCTGGCCGAGGTCGACGTCGGTGCAGGTGATGGCTCAGATCGGCGGCGGCGGTCACGCGCAGGCGGCGTCGGCCGGATTCCGTGATCGCTGAGTGTCGACGAGGCCCTCGAGCGAGTGCGCGCGCGCACTTGAGGCCGAGGTGCGGCCACCCTTGCGCGCCGTCGACGTCATGAGCACCCCGGTTCGCACGTGTCGCTCCGGACACGCCGATGGCCGAGGCCGGCGAGCTGATGGCGAAGTGGGGGCACGGAGGTGTGCCGGTCGTTGACGGAGGCGTTCTGGTCGGGATCGTGACGCGCAAGGATGTCGACAAGGCGCTTCGTCACAGACTCGATCACGCCCCGGTGCAGAGGCTTCATCGGCAAAGACGTCGTCACAGTCGACCCCGACATGGACCTCGGCGAGCTCGAGCAGCTTCTGGCGATGAGGGGCATCGGTCGAGTGCCGGTCGTCGCCGGGGGTCGAGATGATCGGCATCGTCACGCGCAAGGACGTGCTGCGCGCCGAGCACGGGGACGCCTACCTCGATCGCGGCAGCAGGCGCGCTCATCCACGTGCCACCGAGGCGTTCAAGGCGGGAGTCCACGAGCTGCTGCCGGCCGAGGTACGCGAGACAGCTCCGACAGCCTGGGGGAGATCGCGGATGCGGGAGGGCTGCGTCGCGCATGTGGTGGGCGGCTTCGTGCGTGACATGATCTTGGGCAGAGCCGAACCTCGACATCGACATCGTGGTCGAAGGTGACGGTGTCGCTTCGCCTTGGAGCGCCGCCGAGCGACTGGGCGCGCGCGTGAAGGTGCATCGGCGCTTCGGTACGGCCGTCATCGTCTTCTCGCGCGAGTTTCACGTGGACGTCGCGAGCAGCCGAGCCGAGTACTACGCGCGTCCCGGCGCGCTCCCGACGATCGAGCGGTCTTCCCTGCGACAAGACCTGCTGCGCCGGGACTTCACCATCAACGCCATGTCGGCCTGCCTCGACCCCGGGTGTTTCGGAGCTATCGCCGATCCCTACGGTGGCCTGGCCGATCTGCGTGCCGGCGTGATCCGGGTCATGCACGCGCTGTCGTTCGTCGACGATCCCACGCGCGTGCTTCGCGCCGCTCGTTTCGAGCAGCGCTACGGCTTTTCGATGGAGCCCCACACCGAGCAGCTCGCCCGTCGCGCGGTCGCGATGGGCGTGCTCGACGAGGTCTCCGGGGCGCGGGTCCGCGAGGAGCTCTACGACATCCTCGACGAGGCCGACCCGGTGTCGGTGCTTTCGCGCCTCGACGAGCTGGGAGCGTTGGCTCCACTTCTGCCTTCCGGCGCGAGCGCGCTCGTCCGTGCTCGCTCGGGCTGAGCGGGGTGGCGATGCCCTCGATTCGGCGTCGGAGATCGCCCCTCGCCGTGTGTCGCGGCGTGGCGCGTACCTGTGCGCGATCGGCGCAGATCGGGACGCGAGGGAGCGACGCAGCGGTGGCTGCGGCACTTCAGGATCGGCCGTGAGCATTCGCAGGCGGTCCTGTCACTCTCGGCGAGAGGCACCGCTGTTCTTCGAGCACTGCAGAATCCGCGAACGATGAAGGATAGCCGGCTCTTCAGGCTGCTGGAACCGTTGCCGCCGGAGACGGTGCTGAATCTGTGGGCTGCAGGAGACGAGCGGGCGCGCGATCGCATACGAGCGCTTCAGCTGCGAGCTCTCACGCATCAAGCCCGCGGTCGACGGCCGTGATCTCATCGCGATGGGCGCGGCGCCGAGCGAGGCCTTCTCGGCTATACTCGCGACTGCCCGTGACGATCGCCTCGATCGAAGAGCGGTGGGCCGCGAGGCCGAACTTGCGAATCTGCGGCGACTCGCGGTCAAGCGCGGCATAGTCGCCCGCTGAAGCCAAGGAGAATGAGTGACCTCACTGCTGTCGTACGTCATCAGGTTCGCGATACTGTTTCCCGCCATAATCCTGCACGAGGTCGCGCACGGCTACGTGGCGTATCTCTTGGGCGACGAAACCGCAAAGCGCGCGGGACGGCTCAGTCTCAACCCCATCAAGCACATCGATCCGGTGGGCACCATCATCCTTGCCGGCGTCGATGCTGATCTTGTCCCAAGGACGCTACTTCTTTGGATGGGCGAAGCCCGTCCCGATCAATCCGTACGCCTTCAAGGACCAGCGGCTTGGCATGCTACTGACCGGCATCGCCGGTCCTGTCACCAACATCGGGCTCGCCGCCCTCGCGGGGGTTCTCATCCGGATTATCGTGGCCACAGCTGGGCTGGGCGTGTTTCAGGTCGACGGGACGGTCGCGTACGTGCTTCAATACTTCGCCTACGCGAACCTGGTTCTGGCCTTCTTCAACTTGATTCCGATCCCCCCTCTGGACGGTTCTCGGGTAGTGCAGTTCTTCTTGCCTGATCGGCTGCGCGACGGATATCACTCGCTCGAGCGGTACGGCTTCATTCTCCTGATCGGTCTGACGTGGGTAGTCCCGGGCGCGTTTGGGACCTACATACAGGCGACGGTGGAGCCGCTGTTCGTGTTGTTCACCGGTTTGTGACAGCGAGGTCGGCCCGTGCGTGGGCGCTTCGTGCCGACGCGGTTTCCAGGTCCGCTGCGCTATCATGAACCGCACCGCCCGTTCCTTCTCGGCGAGGAGTATTTCCCGCATGACCAAGAAGCGCACCCTCACCGGATACCGGCCCACCGGCAAGCTCCACTTGGGGCACTGGTTCGGCAACCTTCAGAACATGCTTCGCATGCAGCACGAGTACGACGCGTACTACTTCATCGCCGACTTTCACGCGCTCACGAGTGACTGGGCAGACCCGAGTGGCATCGGCGGGTTCACCGAGGAGATGGTCCTCGACTGGTGCGCCGCCGGACTCGATCCCGAGATCTGCACCATCTACCGCCAGTCCGACGTTCCCGAAGTCGCCGAGCTCATGCTCTTCTTCAGCATGGTCTTGCCCATGCCATGGTTGGAGCGCACGCCCAGCTACAAGGAGCAGCGCGCACAGATCACGACCAAGGACCTGGGCAACGTCGGGTTCTTCCTCTACCCGCACTGCAGGCCGCCGACATCGCGATCGTGCTGGCCGACGCCGTGCCGGTTGGGGAAGACCAGCTACCTCATCTCGAGTTGACTCGGGAGATCGTGCGTCGGTTCAACAACACGTACGGCGAGTTCCTGCGAGAGCCACAGGCGATCATCGCGACCGAGGGCGCGCGTGTCCCCGGCACGGACGGCCGCAAGATGTCGAAGAGCTACGGCAACTCGATCTTCATCAGTGACCCGCACGACGAGATCCGTGCCAAGGTCATGAGCTTCATGACCGATCCCGCTCGCAAGCTCAAGACCGACCCGGGCGATCCGGACATCTGTCCGCTGCACCAGGTACACAAGCTGATCGCCGACGCCGGTGAGATCGCCGAGTGGGACCGTTGCTGCCGCGTGGCCGAGTGTGGCTGCGTCGCGCACAAGCGAAAGCTGGCAGACGACCTCGTCGCCTACCTTGTCCCCGTTCCAGCAGCGCCGAGAAGAGCTGGCGGCGCGTCCCGGCTACGCCGCTGAGGTGTTGGCTGGTGGGGCTGCGAAGGCCAAGCCGGTCACGACCGGGGTCGTCGCTACGTGTCGCGAACTCGTGGGTCTCGACCCCCGGACCGACCTGTCGAAGGGGATCACCGTGCGCGACGCCACCGCCACGCAGGCCTCGGCGCCGTCGTTTATCGGCGAAGAGTAGCGCGACGGTCGTGGGATACACGGTCAAGACAGACGTCTTCGAGGGTCCGTTCGACCTGCTGCTTCACCTGGTCTCGAGACAGCGCGTCGACGTCAGCGAGATCTCCATCTGCGAAGTCGCCGACCAGTACCTTGCGCACATCGACAAGATGAGCGACCTCGACCTTGACGTTGCGAGCGAGTTCCTGCTGCTCGCAGCGACGCTGCTCGAGATCAAGGCCGCCTCGCTTCTGCCCCAAGCAAGACGCCTACGTCGGCGATGAGCTCGACGATCTTTCGCCCGAGGAGGCTCGAGACATCCTCATCGCACGCCTGCTTGAGCTACAAGCAGTTCAAGAACGCGGCCAACGAGCTCTCGCAGCGCATGGAGAACGAAGACAGGATGCATCCTCGGCAGGCGGGGCTCGAGATGGAGTTCCTCGGGCTGATGCCGGACTACCTCGAGGGCCTCACCTTGCACGCGCTGGCACTGATCTGTGCGGATCTCGAGTATCGCCGAGAGGTCTTCTTGCTCGAGGCCGAACACGTGGCGAGCATGCCGATCTCCCTCGAGCTTCATGCGGAAAGCGTGCGCCGCAAGGTCGCCAAGCAGGGTCGAGTGTCCTTCTCAGAGCTCGTGGGCGGCGAGCCGACACCCGAGATCGTGGTCGTCACCCTGCTAGCGGTACTGGAGCTCTACAAACGTGGAGCGGTCGATGTCGTTCAGGACGCGATCTTCGGCGACATAGTCATCAGCCGGTTGAGCGCCGAGGAGGCCGCCGTTCGCGGGATGGCCGAGGAGGAGCACGATGAGTGAGAGCTCTCCCGTCAAGGGAGCACTGGAAGCGCTGCTGTTCGTGAGCGACGAGCCTGTCTCGGCGGCAAGGCTTGCCAAGGTGGTGGACGCTGCGCCCGGGCAAGTCGAGTCGGCGCTTGCGGACCTTGCCGAGGAGTACCGCGAGCAGGAGAGGGGATTCCAGCTGCGAGAGGTCGCCGGAGGCTGGCGGCTCTACACCCATCCGGCTCACCACGACGTCATCGAGACGCTACGTGCTGTCGTGGGACACCAGACGGCTCTCTCAAGCGGCTCTGGAGGCTCTCGCGGTCGTTGCCTACCACCAGCCTGTGACGCGGGCCGGCGTCAACGCGGTGCGTGGGGTCAACTCCGAGGGGTGATCGCGTCGCTGGTCGAGAAGGGTCTGGTCCGAGAGGTCGGCCGCGACAAGAATCAGGGCAACGCCATCCTCTACGGCACCACTCGGACGTTTCTTGAGAAGTTCGGGCTCAACGACATCGGCGGCCTTCCACCGTTGGCGGAGTTCGCGCCCGACAGCGTGACGGAGAGCGCCATTCGCGATCGACTGTCCTCCACCGATAGGACCTCGGACGAAAGTGATCATGAGGACCTCGAGGACGAGATAGCCGAGGTCGACTGAGAACGATGTGCGCTGCGCCAGACAGCAACCGCTCTCAAGCGGCCGATGCCGCGGGGGCGGGTGATGAACGCGTGGTCGTCATGCGCCTTCAGAAGTTCCTTGCTCGCGCGGGCGTCGCGTCGCGCCGGGGTAGTGAGGACCTCATGACCGCCGGTCGTGTCAGCGTCAACGGAACCGTCGTCACTTCTCTGGGAAGCAAGGTCGATCCGCGCGTCGACGTCGTGGAGGTGGACGGACGCGAGGTCCACGCGTCCGCCGGCCCCGTCTACCTCGCTCTGAACAAGCCCGCCGGATTCGTCACGACCATGCGTGACCCTCAGCAACGCCCAACGGTAGCCGATCTTGTCCCGGGCGATGAGTTTCCGGGGTTGTTCCCCGTTGGGAGACTCGACGCCGACACAACCGGCCTGCTGCTGTTCACGACCGATGGGGAGTTGTCGCACCGATTGTTGCACCCGCGCTGGAAGGTCCCGAAGACCTACGTGGCCGTGGTGCAAGGTCATCCCGGACAGATCGCACGAAAGAGGCTGGCCACCGGAGTAGAGCTCGACGACGGCATCACTGCCCCTGCGATCGTTCGAGTGCTCGAACGTCGTGAGGGAACCGCGCTCGTGGAGATCGTCATCACGGAGGGCAGAAAGCGTCAGGTCCGTCGCATGTTCTCGGCAGTCCACCATCCTGTCGAAGAACTGCACAGGACCGCAGTTGGCCCCATCGAGTTGGGGGCGTTGAGTCCCGGAACGTGGCGCATGCTCTCCTCCAGCGAGATCGGCGCGCTTCGGATGGCTGTTGGAATGGGGGAGTAGATGGCCCTCGTGGTGTTCACCGGCGGTGCGCGCAGCGGAAAGAGCGCGGCAGCGGTCAGGCTTGTCGAGTCTCGCCCGACCGACGCTGGCGTCACGGTGGTCGCGTTCGGCCAAGCCGGCATTGACGCCGAGTTCGCGGAGCGAATCGCGACACACCGTGCTCAGCGGCCGAGGGGTTGGACGACGGTGGAGGCTCACGACTCGTTGGGATGGGTCCGCGATGTGCCGGAGACCGACATCGTGGTCGTCGACTGTCTGGGCACGCTCTTGGGGCTCATGATGGACGAGGTCAATGCGGACGCCGAAGGTTCGGTGCTGTGGGACGAAGAGGAGATGCCCCGTGGGTTCGAAGAATCGGTGGAGCGGAGACTTCACGCGGCGTTGAAGTGGATCACCGAGCGTGAGGGCGACACCATTGTAGTGACCAATGAGGTCGGCGACGGCGTCGTGCCGGCCTACTGGGCAGGCAGGCTGTTCCGAGACGCGCTGGGCCGGGCGAATCGGGTCCTCGTCGATCGAGCCGACGCGGCGTACCTGTGCGTTGCCGGCCGCTTGATCGACCTTCACGGCCTACCGGCGAGCGTCCGCTGGCCGGAAGACTGAGCGCGAGCGAAGGGGAGTTTGGTGACCGACGAAACGATGACCTACGAGCAGCAGCTGGCAGTGGTAGTAGCGGCCGTCGTGCCCACGATCGACGACGACGAGACCGCGGCGTGGCGACGTCTTGACAGCCTTACGAAGCCCCCTGGTTCTCTCGGTAGACTCGAGGAGATAGCGGCTCGTGTCGCACGAGTGCAGGCGACGGTTCGTCCCCACGTGACCAAGAAGGCGGTGGTGATAGCGGCCGCGGACCACGGTGTGGTCGCAGAGGGTGTCTCCGCCTATCCCCAGGACGTTACGTGGCAGATGGTCGCGAACTTCTCGGCGGGAGGTGCCGCGGTCAACGCGCTTGCTCGCAGCGTCGGCGCGGAGGTGGTCGTCTACGACGTCGGGGTCGCAGCCGACATCGAGCACCTCGTCGATATCGAGCATCGCAAGATCGCGTCCGGAACGCGCAACATGGCGCTCGGACCTGCCATGACGCGCGAGGAGTGCTCGCGAGCGGTACTCATCGGCGTGGAGGCCGCACGCGGCCTGGCCGAGCGCGGATTCTCGCTGTTGGGGACTGGCGAGATGGGAATCGGCAACACGACGGCCGCCGCCGCGCTGACCGCTGCCTTCAGCGACGCATCTCCCGAGATGGTCGTGGGGCGCGGCACCGGCATCGATGACGCCGCGCTGGCGCGCAAGGTCGAAGTGGTGCGTCGAGCGATGCAGGTCAACGACGTTCGCTCGCTCGACGCGCTTGGCATACTCGCCGCCGTCGGCGGTCTCGAGATAGCGATGCTCGCCGGCGTCGTCATAGGCGCTGCCCAAGAGCGGGTGTGCGTGGTCTCCGACGGCTACATCTCAGGTGCCGCCGCGCTTGCGGCGGTCGCGCTGTGCCCCGCAGCGAGAGACTACGTGTTGCCCTCGCACCTCTCGGTGGAGCCCGGTCATGCGATCGTCCTTCGCGCGCTCGAACTCGAACCGGTCATCGACCTCGACATGCGGCTCGGTGAGGGTACGGGCGCCGTGCTCGCGTTCGCGATCATCGACGCCGCCTGCCACATGCTGGCCGAGATGGCCACCTTTGACGAGGCCGGAGTGAGCGGAGTCGAGGACTCGTGAGTGTCCGCACGAACAGACCGTTCAGAGACGCTTCGCTGGCCGTCTCGCTGCTCACGATCGTCCCGTCCTCGGCACGATGGCCCGAAGACGAGCGAACGGGCGTTGCGGCGTGGTTCCCGTTCGTGGGCCTCATCGTGGGCGGTGTGGGTTGGGGCGCGATCCATGTGCTCAAACGGGTGGGGTGGGGCGGTGACGCTGCGCTCGTGGTAGGCGTGGGGGTTGTGGCTCTCTGGGCACTGATGACACGTATGCTCCACTGGGACGGTCTGGCGGACTGCGCCGACGGGCTGTGGGGCGGCACGACGGTCGAGCGGCGTCTCGAGATCATGGCTGACAGCCATACCGGTGCGTTTGGCGCTACCGCGATCGCTATCGTGGCCCTGCTGGAGTCTGCGAGCATCGCTTCGATCACGGGTGGATGTCATGAGATGCCTCTGCTCGTCGTGCCCGCCCTGGCTCGCTTGAGTGCGAGCGGTGCAGCGTGGCTGGGCAAGCCGGCCCGACCCAAGGGCTTGGGCCGCTCCGTCATGGGACCGCCCACGGTGGTCGATCTGCTGGTCGCCGGGGTTGTGGTCGGATCGTGTGTAGCCCTGCTCTACCTGGGCTACGGGACCTCCGGCGCGCTGCTCGGAGGGTTCTCAGTGATTCTCGCCTTGGCCGTACCACACCTACTCTCCAGGCCGTTCGGTGGCGTGACGGGGGACGTGATGGGAGCCAGCGTGCTGATCTGCGAGGCGAGTTTGTTCGCGTTGGCGGCTCTGATGTGGGGGGCGTGATGCAAGACTGCGAAGTGCTTCTCGTTCGGCATCCCGAGACGCAGGCCAACGTGACGGGACGCCTCGTGGGCCGAGGAGATTCAGCGTTCACGAGCGTCGGTCGACGACAGCTCGCGCGGGTCCCGCGAAAGATCGCCGCATTCAAGCCGCAGCGTGTCTGGTCGAGTCCCCTAGAGCGCGCGCGTCGCCTCGCACGGCGTGCGGCATCGCTGTCTGGCGTCGCGCTTGAGATCGACGAGCGACTCTTGGAACTGGACTTCGGCGAGGCCGAGGGGCTCACCTTCGAGGAGATATCCGAGGCGGGGATGTCGTTCAACTACCGGAGCCGCAGAGAACCTGTGGCGCCCGGCGGTGAGAGCAGGGCGAGCATAGAAGCACGATCTGCTGCGTTCTGTGACGGTCTGCTTGCCCACGGAGGCAGGCACGCCGTGGTCACCCACGGCGGCGTGTTCAGGGCGTCCCTCGTGCATCTCCTCGGCCTGGCGTCGACTGACATCTGGGCGTTTCATATCCACAACGCCCAGCTTGCCCACGTCAGAGTGCTAGATGGCCACGGTATGCTCGAGGAGTACATTCAGGGGTAGCCGAGGAGCGCGTGAGCTGGTGGCGCTTGCCCGCCATCACGCGTTCGGCGACAATCGTCGCCACCCTCGCGAGCCGAGGCCGACGGACGGAGGTCACGTGGACTGGGACGCGCTCATCCGGCACGAACTTGCGCCGATGGTGCCATACGCGCCGGGACTGCGCGCTTCTGACGTGCGCGAGCAGTGTGGCTGCGAGGTCATCCACAAGCTGTCGAGCAACGAGAACCCCTACGGCCCCGTTCCCGCGGCCGCAGAAGCGATGGAGGCATTGATCTCGCGTGTCAATCGCTACCCGGACGGCTCGGCTCGTGCGCTCAAGAGCGCGCTCGGGGAACACCTGGGCGTAGCGAGCGAAAACATCGTGGTGGGCAACGGCAGCAACGAGCTGCTTCGCCTGATCGCCCAAGCGGTACTGCGACCTGGCGACGAGTGTGTGTTCTCCTGGCCGAGCTTCGTGGTCTATCCGATGGTCACTCAGCTTATGGGTGCCACGGCCGTTAGAGTCCCCCTCGATGAGGGCCAAGCACACGATCTCGACGAGATGCTCGCCGCCATCACCGATCGAACGCGGTTGGTGTTTCTGTGCAACCCGAACAACCCCACCGGAACCATCTACGCCAAAGAAGCGTTCAAGTCATTCATGGCCTCGGTCCCCGAGCATGTGTTGGTCGTAGTGGATGAGGCCTACTTCGAGTACGTCACAGCGCCGGAGTACCCTGACGCCCTTGAGTCCTTCGACGGTGAGAGACCGCTGTGCGTGCTTCGCACCTTCAGCAAGATCTACTCACTGGCGGGTCTTCGCATCGGCTACGGCGTCTTCCCCGAACCGTTGGTGGTGGCTCTGAACAAGGCCAGGGAGCCCTTCAATGTCAGTTCGATATCTCAGGTTGCGGCGTACTACTCGCTCCAAGACCAAGCCGAAGTCGAGCGTCGTCGGAGTGTGAACGCTGAGCAGAGGGATGCTTTGTACCGCGCCTTCGATCGCATGGGCGTCAGATGGATACCCTCCGAGACGAACTTCGTCTACGTTCCCACAGATACTCCTGTTGAGCTCTTCCAAGCACTGCTGTCGCGCGGGGTCATCGTGCGCGACTTCGGCACCGCCCCCGCTCTTAGAGTAGGGCTCGGGACTCCGCAGGATACAGCCGCCACTATCGCAGCGTTCGAAGCCGCTTCTGCTCTACTCGGTACGGCCTAGATAGCAGTCAGACGCAAGGACGGGGACTGATCAGGGAAATGGCTGACTCGACTATAGATCGCGTCGTCATCATCGGCGTTGGACTTATCGGCGGCTCGTTTGCGCGAGCGCTCAAGGCGCTGCCGGCACCGCCTCAGGTGTTCGGTATCGATACGGATTCGGAGTCTCTTGCCTGGGCCAAGCAGGAGGGGATCGTCGATGGAGCATCCGCCCCGGACGGTTCCGAGGCCGCCGAGTGGCTCGGTCCGGGCGGATCCGACCTCGTGGTCATAGCTACGCCGGCCAACTTCTCGGTCAGGTGGCTTTCGGCCTTGGGGTCCAGCGGCTTCGATGGGATCGTCACCGACGTATCCTCCACGAAGAGCGCAGTGCTGGCTGCCGCCCGCTCGCTTCTGTCCGAACCCACTCGCTTCGTGGGCGGCCATCCGATGGCCGGAAGCGAGAGAAGCGGTGCCGCGGCATCACGGGCCGATCTGTTCTCGGGTGCGTACTGGCTGCTGACTCCGGGTCAGGACACCGATCCTCACGCGTACCGAGCGGTGCACGCGCTCGTGAGCGCTATCGGCGCGCGCGTCATCTCGGTGGATGCTGAATCCCACGATCAAGCGGTCGCCATCGTCAGCCACGTCCCTCATGTGGCTGCCGCTGCCCTTGTCGATCTCGCGGCGGTTCATGCGGGCCAAGATGGCGAGCTGCTTCGGCTGGCGGCGGGCGGCTTCAAGGACACCACCAGGATCGCCGCCGGCTCGCCGGAGCTGTGGACGGGAATCTGCCTCGACAACGCCGATGCGGTGGCCGCCGGTCTCTCGGAACTGCGAGAGGTGCTGCGCGAGTTCGAGGTGCGCGTGAGATCGCGCGACGCTGCAGCGATAACGTCATGGCTCTCAGGCGCCGCCGAGGTGCGAAGATCGCTGCCCGCTCAGTGGGTTCCGGCGACCGCAGCACTCACGGAGCTTGTCGTCCCGATGGGGGACCGGCCCGGTGTCGTTGCTGAGATCACGGGTGCGGTTTCTCGAGCCCGCTGCAACATCGAAGGAATCGACATCGACCACGAGACGGAAGACAGAGCGTTGCTCGTCATGGTCCTGACCGACGAGGGTGACCTGGAACGGCTCACGAGCGATCTCGTCGCACTCGGCTACGAGCCTCGCCTGACCCCGTTGGCCGACTCTGGAGAGGGGCAATGAGAGCGGAGTTCGGTCCTCGCTCTTCGCCTTTGGTCGGAGAGGTCCGGGTGCCTGGTGACAAGTCGATGTCCCATCGAGCTGTGCTGTTCTCCGCGATGGCCGAAGGTGAGTCCCGTCTATCGGGCGTGCTCGACTCCGACGACGTTCGCGCAACGATCGGAGCCGTGAGCGCTCTCGGGGCGAGTGTCGACCTCGTGACTGCTCCAGACGGGTCGCTCACGGGCACGGTGCGAGGCTGGGGAGCCAAGGGTCCTGCTGCACCGCGAGAGCGCCGTCGACTGCGGCAACTCGGGCACCACGGCTCGGCTCCTGATGGGCATGCTGGCCGGATGGCCCATCACCGTGACCCTGGTGGGAGACGAGTCCCTTAGTGCACGGCCTATGCGTCGCGTCACCGAGCCTCTCAGCAAGATGGGAGCGCGTTTCGTGACGAGTGATGCAGGAACGCTTCCCGTCACCGTCCACGGTTCCGACAAGCTCTCTCCGATCTCGTATGACTCTCCCGTGGCGTCGGCCCAGGTCAAGACAGCCCTCTTGCTGGCTGGGCTTCGTGCCGCGGGCGGCGTGCGCGTCTCAGAGCCCTCGGCAAGTCGCGATCACACCGAAAGGCTCCTCCCGGCGTTCGGCGTTCCCGTCAAGGTCGACCCCGTCGTTCACGCTGCCTCGCTGTGTGGTCCTGTGGTCCTGCGATCCGCCGACGTTGACGTTCCTCGCGATCCCTCTTCCGCGGCGTTCATGGTCTGTGCCGCGGTTCTCGTGCCCGGAAGTCGGGTCACTGTCCCTGGGGTCTCTCTCAACGAGACTCGGGTCGGCTTTCTCAGGGTCCTTGAGCGCATGGGAGCCGCGGTTTCGATCGGATCGTGCGCGGACGCTGGATTGGAACCGGTCGGCTCGATAGTGGCCGCATACAGCCCGAACCTCGCGTGCACGACTGTGACCGCCGACGAGGTGCCTTCGCTGGTCGACGAGATACCGATCCTGGCGTCTGGTCGGCGTCGCAGGCGAGAGGAACCACGAGGTTCGAGGGCGTCGGCGAGCTGCGCGTCAAGGAAAGCGACCGGCTCGCTGCGGTCGAGCAGGGCCTGTCGGCCCTCGGCGTTGGCGTGGCTGCCGGTCCGGACTGGCTTGAGATCGAGGGGCCATGTGAGCTTGGGGGAGCTACTCTCGATTCTCTGGGAGATCATCGACTCGCCATGACGTGGGCGATCGCCGGACTCGTCGCTTCTCGGGCCGGTTGTCGTGGATCGCTTCGAGGCCGTCGACGTCAGCTATCCCGGCTTCGAGGAGGACCTCGGCTCGTTGGGTGCGTAGTACAATCCTGCCAACTCCTCTCCCCAGGAAAGCGGACTCCTCCCGATGATCATCGCCATAGACGGCCCCGCGGGTTCAGGCAAGTCCACCGTGGCCAAGCTGGTTGCCGAGCGTCTGGGCTTCCGGTACCTGGACACCGGCGCCATGTACCGCGCCGTTGCCTATCGCGCCCTTTCGCTGGGGATCTCGGCCCACGACGAGGCATCCGTCGCGGCTATCGCCATGCGCGACGAGGTGACGTTCTCTCATGAACGCGGTGAGCATCTCGCCTCGAAGGTCTACATCGCCGATCAGGATGTCACCCAGGCGATTCGGACCCCGCAGGTCGATGAGGCCGTCAGTGCGGTGGCCTCGCTCCCCTCGGTGCGCCGTGCCATGGTCGCCCAGCAACGCCACCTAGGCACCGACAGTGACATCGTTGTTGAGGGGCGTGACATCGGGACCGTGGTCTTCCCCGAGGCCGAGGTGAAGGTCTTCTTGACTGCTTCGCCGGAAGAGAGGGCGAAGCGCCGAGTGGCGCAGCACGCTGAGGATGGTATCGAGGTAGCTGCGGAGGATGTTCGGGTCGCGATGGAGAGGCGCGACGAGACGGATTCGACGCGAGCCGTCTCACCGCTCGCTGCCGCCGATGACGCGCTTGTCGTCGATACCACGGACCTTCTCATCGATCAGGTGGTAGAGCTGATCGCCGCCCGGGCCAAGGCACCTCGCCGATGAGGGCTTCGAAGCTGCGGGCCAGGCCTGTGACAGGCGAGGGGGCTCCGGCGTGGCGCCTCGCACGTTTCGTGCGCGCATTCGTCGCACCGCCGGTCTTGCGGCTCTACCGGACCAGGTTCATCGGCGTCGAGACTCTGCCACCTGGACCGGTCATTCTCGCCGGAAACCACGTCAGCTACCTGGACCCGGTTCTGCTCTGGGCGGGCTCTCCACGTCCGCTGCACTTCGTCGCAAAGGCCGAGCTGTGGGAGGTGGGCTGGATCGGCTGGGCGCTCGACCATTTCTGGGCGATCCCGGTCCACCGCGCAACTGCCGACCGTGAGATGATCTCCTCGGCGACCTCGCTGCTGGGCCGTGGAGAGTCGCTCGGCATGTTCCCGGAGGGCACTCGGAGTCGGGACGCGAAGAGCGGAGATCTGGGCGAGGCTCAAGGCGGGGTGGCGTTCATCGCGCTTCGGAGCGGCGTACCCGTGGTTCCTGTAGGCATTGCGGGCACCGACAAGGCGCTGCCCGCGGGTGCGAAGATTCCGCGTTTCCCACCCGTGACGTTCGTGTTCGGGGATCCCGTGGTGCCCGATGACTTCGAAGGTGGTCGCAAGGAACGGATAGAGGCGATGACCGCGGAGCTGATGGACCGCATCGCAGCTGCTCGCGATGCGGCGAGGGGGGCGTAGAGCATGCGTGTCGAGGTCGCTCGCTACGCAGGGGTCTGCTATGGAGTGGAGCGCGCTCTGAGACTTGCCGAAGAGGCGGCTGCCAGCGGTGCCAAGGTTCATACGCTCGGACCTCTCATCCACAACCCACAGGCGGTCAACGCGCTCGAGTCCAAGGGTGTGGCGGTGGCCGAGTGCTTGGACGAGGTGGACGACGGGATCTTGGTGATTCGCAGCCACGGCGTCGATCCGGAGATCATAGAGACCGCGAACAACATGGGACTCGATGTAGTCGACGCGACATGTCCCCACGTGAGCAAGGCACACGCCGCCGCCAGCGAGCTACGTGCGGCCGGCTACACCGTCCTGATCGTGGGCGAGGCCGACCACCCGGAGGTCGAAGGCATCATGGCCCATGCGGGTGGTGAGGCGCTTGTGGTGGAGACCGCAGCCGAGCTACCGGAGGCTCTGCCTTCTCGTCGGGTCGGAGTCGTAGTCCAGACCACGCAGTCGGAGTCGCTTCTTGAGGCCGTGGTGGCAGCGCTGGTCCCGCGGGTGACCGAACTCCGCGTGTACAACACGATCTGCTCAGCGACGGCAAAGCGGCAGCGATCCGCGGCCGAGCTGGCGGAGAGCGTGGACGTGGTCGTGGTGGTCGGTGGACACAACTCCGGCAACACGACCAGGCTTGTCGAGATATGCCGTCAGGTAAACCCACGCACCTATCACGTTGAGACACCCGCTGAACTCAGATCCGAGTGGTTCACGGGGGCGGGCGCGGTCGGCGTCACCGCTGGAGCCTCCACTCCCGATCAGCAGATGCAGGGTGTGATCCGCGCCATCGAATCCATGGAGTAGCCGATGAGTCGGGCCGACTACGCTCCCGGCATCAACCCGGGCGGCACCGGAGGGCTGATCGCAGCTGTCGCGGGGGATTCGCCAGCGCATCGCGCATCGCTCGTGCCGGGAGACGTCGTCACCCGCGTTGACGGTGCGGTTCTTCACGACATACTCGACTGGCAGTGGGCGACCGACGGAGCGAAGATCACCGTCGACGTGGTCGACGACACCGGCGCGCACAGACAGGTGGTGGTGACGCGGGAGTCGGACGAGTCGTGGGGAATCGAGTTCGAGGGACTCCTCTTCGACTCGATCCGTACCTGTCGGAACCGATGCTCGTTCTGCTTCATGACCCAGCTGCCCCCCGGGCTGCGGAGGTCGCTCTACGTGCGCGACGATGACTTCCGGCTGTCGTTTCTGCAGGGCAACTTCATCTCGCTGACCAATCTTGAGGACTCGGACATCGACAGAATCGACGAGCAGCGCCTCTCGCCGCTCTACGTTTCGCTCCATGCAGTCTCGCCCTTGGTGCGCGCCGAGCTCATATGTGCGCAAGAGGATCGCGCTCTCGAGGTCTTCGACCGCCTGCTTGAAGCAGGGATCGAGATACACGTGCAGATCGTTCTCGTGCCCGACGTCAACGACGGCGCGGAGTTGGAGCGCACGCTGTCATGGCTGGCGGAGCGCGAGGGCGTTGCGTCGGTGGGTATCGTTCCGCTCGGCTACACGCGCTACCAGACCAGGTTCGCGGAAGGATACTCGGCGGTCGCCCCTTCGACTCGGGTGATCGAGCAGGTTCGCCCGTGGCAAGAGGCGTTTCGGAAGCGAGACGGGGTCACCTGGGTCTATCTCGCCGATGAGTTCTACCTGTGTGCGGGAGCGGACCTTCCTCCCGCAGAGGAGTACGACGGCTTCCCGCAGTTCGAGAACGGTATCGGCATCGCGCGTTCGTTCGTCGACGAGTTCTGCTCCGTACGCGTCGCGGTCACCGAGTGTTCGAGGCGGCTTGCGGCCGCGGGGCGTTCGGCAACCCTGGTGACCGGCTCGTTGGCGGCCGACGTCTTGCGCGGCTCGATCGAACCCGCGTCCGTATCGGATACCGTTCGGGTCCTTGAGGTGCGCAACGACTTCTTTGGCGGCAACGTCTCGGTCGCCGGTCTGCTCGTGGGCGCGGATCTGGTCGGAGCGATCAAAGCGGACGCGGTCACGAGACGCTCTTTCTCGTACTTGATTCCTGACGTGGTCTTGAACTCCGACGGCCTGACGCTCGACGACATGACCATAGACGATCTGGTGGCGGCGACCGGCGCGGACCTGCGTATGCTATCCTGCGACGCCGCGGGACTGCTGGAAGGTCTGCAGGACCTCTGCGAACCGCGCTCGTACAACACTAAGGAGTGAAGCGGTCATGCCGCTACCCATCGTCGCCGTGGTCGGCCGGCCCAACGTCGGCAAGTCGACCTTCGTCAATCGAATAGCGCAGGGTTCTGAAGCCATCGTGCACGAGGCCCGAGGTGTCACACGAGACCGGAGCTATCACCGCGCCGACTGGAACGGTGTGGACTTCATGCTCATCGACACCGGCGGCATCGAAGCTGGCACGTCAGACGCCTTCCAATCCTCGATTCGTTCTCAGGCGTTCATGGCCGCCGAAGAGGCAGACGCGATCGTACTTGCTGGTCGACGGGAAGGCAGGGCTCGCGCCCGATGACACCGAAGTGTCGCGAATCCTCAAGCGGACAGGAACACCGGTCTTCCTTGTTGTGAACAAGGTCGACACCCCTGGAAGCGTCGAGGAGACATACGACTTCTGGTCGCTTGGACTCGACACACCGTGGCCGGTCAGTGCGACTCACGGCAACGGCACGGGCGATCTGCTCGACGAGTTGGTCAAAGTGCTTCCTGAAAGTGAGCCCGAGATCGAGGAGGGCACCATTGACATCGCGATCATCGGGCGCCCCAACGCAGGCAAGTCCTCGCTGCTGAACCAGCTCGCGGGCAAGGAACGCTCGATCGTCTCGGAGGTGGCAGGGACTACGCGAGACGCGATCGACCTGACCATCGTTCGGGGAGACGTGTCATACAGGCTTGTCGACACGGCCGGCATCCGCCGCAAGTCACTCATCGATGAGGATGTCGAGTACTACGGCTTCGTGCGCGCCATGCGTGCTATCGATCGAGCTCATGTTGCGTTGTTGGTCCTCGACTCGACAATCGGCTTGACCGACCAGGACCAGCGCATCGCACGCTTCGCTCAGGAACGTGGCTGCGCGATGATCGTCCTTCTCAACAAGTGGGACGCCTTGGAGGACGAGACCGAGAAGGAAGAGCTGGTGACACGTGTCGAAGACCGGATGGGGTTTGTCGGCTATGCGCCCGTCGTGCGAATCAGCGCGCTGACCGGACGGGGTATCCATCGAATCTGGGACGCGATCGACAAGGTGTATGAGAACTACATCAAGGAGATATCAACGAGCCAGCTCAACAAGCTGCTGACCGAGATGCGCGACTTCGGCCACACCCGAAACCAGGGGGGCAAGTCGCTTCGCCTCCACTACGTGACGCAGACCAGGATTGCGCCACCGGGGTTCGTGTTCTTCGCGAACCACCCCAACCTTGTGGACGACAACTATCGCCGATACGTCGAGAACCGGATGCGTGAGAGATTCGACTTCACAGGCACGCCGATCATGATGAAGTTCCGCAAGAAGGAGTAGCGGTGGTTCTGACGGTCCTGCGTATAGCCGCGCCCTTCGTGGTCGCGTACTTGGTCGGCGGCATCCCGTGGTCGCTGATCGTTGGGAAGCGCTTCTACGGCATCGACCCACGACTCAGCGGGTCAGGGAACCTCGGCGCCACCAACGCCTACCGGACCCTTGGCGCCCGCGCCGCGATCATCGTCCTTGCTCTTGACATCGCCAAGGGGGCTTTGGCCGTGGCTCTCGCCATGCTCCTGTGTCCGCCTACTGTCGTGGGCAACGCCAGGGACTGGGTCATGATCGGGGTGGCCATGACAGCGGTGCTGGGACACATGTACTCCCCGTACATCGGGTTTAAAGGCGGCAAAGGTGTGGCCACTGCCGCGGGGGCGATAGCGGTTGTGATGCCTCTGGTGTGGCCGATACTGTTGCTCACCTTCCTTGCCGTGGTGGCGATCTGGCGCATGGTGTCGCTCGGGTCGATCGTCATCGCCGTGGAGTTCCCATTGCTCGTCTGGGCGTTCTATCCGGATCACGCTGCCTTCTTGGTGTTCGCCGTCGTCGGTGCGACGCTCGTGATCTTCCGCCACCGGGCGAACATCGCTCGAATCTACCGGGGTGAGGAAAGTAAGATATCGTGGGGTGGATGGGGAAAACCGCCTACGAGGGATCCGGAGGACTAGGTGCGCATCTCCGTAATCGGTGCTGGATCGTGGGGAACCGCGGTCAGCTGGCTTCTCAGCGGAAAGGGTCACGACGTCTCTCTGTGGGCGCGTGAGGTCGAGATCGCCGAAGGTGTGAATGCCCAAAACCACAATCCGCTGTACCTGCCCGACGTCGAACTCGGGGATCGGGTGAGCGCCACCTCAGACGTCGAGGAAGCGCTACGAGGCGCTGAAGCTGTCGTCATGGTCACGCCGAGCGTCGGAGTCCGGTCGACCGCAGAGGCCATGAAGCCTGCTTTGGGCACGGACACGCCGGTCGTGATCCTCTCCAAGGGAGTCGAGCAAGACACTCTCTACCTGATGACCGAGGTACTCGAGGACGTCTTTGGAGGTCGAGGACGCATCGCCGGGCTTTCGGGGCCCAACCATGCCGAGGAGGTAAGCAAGGGAGTTCCTTCCGCCACGGTGGTCGCCTCCTACGACGAGAAGGTCGGGCGACTGTTCCAAGACATCTTCATGACGTCGTTCTTTCGCGTCTACACGAATCGTGATGTCGTCGGCGTGGAGTTGTGCGGCGCGAGCAAGAACGTCGTCGCCATCGCGGCAGGGATGTGCGACGGCCTGGGCTACGGTGACAACACCAAGGCGACACTGATGACTCGGGGCCTTGCCGAGATGAGTCGCCTCGGAGCGGCCATGGGAGCAAACCCGCTCACCTACATGGGTCTGGCAGGCATGGGCGATCTGATCGTTACCTGTACCAGCCAGCACTCCCGCAACCGGGGGATGGGCGAGCTCATCGCCAAAGGTGGCACGATGCAAGAGTTCTACGACCGAACGCACATGGTCGCCGAGGGCGCGGTCGCGTGTATCGCAGTGGACGAGCTTGGGAAGCGCGAAGGCGTTGAGCTTCCCATTACGCGCTCGGTCAGAGAGGTGCTCTACAACGGTCTCGATCCTCGAGCCGCGGGAGAATTCCTGATGGGTCGCGAGGCTCGTGACGAGTTGCACGGGGTAGGTCTGGTCGTCGACTAGCAGGCTGCACGGCACCCGATGGGCGTAGGGGAGTAGACGTGGGCGACAGGATCCTGATGGCACCTTCCATCCTCTCGGCCGACTTCGCCTGTCTTGGTGACGGCATCCGGGCGGTGGAGGCCGGCGGTGCCGACTTCATCCACGTCGACGTGATGGACGGCCACTTCGTACCCAACCTGACCATCGGCCCGCCAGTGATCAAGGCGCTCAAGTCCGCCTGTGTTGCGCCGCTCGACGTACACCTCATGATCGACAACGCCGACTCGACCATCGAGTGGTACCTCGAGGCCGGCGCGGACAGCATCACGGTGCACGTCGAAGCGTGCCCGCACCTCCACCGAACGCTGACCCGCATCAAGGACGCGGGGCGCAAGGCCGCTGTCTCTCTCAACCCCTCTACCGGTGTGGACTCGATCGTCGAGGTCATCGGCATGGTCGACATGATTCTTGTCATGAGCGTGAACCCGGGCTTTGGGGGCCAGAGCTTCATCGAGCGCAGCGTCGAAAAGGTCTCCGAGATCGCGTGGATGTGCGAGCAGCTTGGGATAGAACCTCTCATTCAGGTCGACGGCGGCATCACCACCGAGACCGCTCCGCTTGTTGTCGAGGCCGGAGCACGCTGCCTGGTTGCCGGTAACGCCGTGTATGGCCACAGCGATCCTGCGGCCGCAATGAACGCGATTCGTTCAGCGGGGGAGTCAGTGCTCTAGTCAGTCGATCGTCCGGATCGCTCATGGGGTGCAAGCGACTTTCACGACAAGCGCGAGTTAGTCTCCCGATTGCGTTTGCTGGCGTCGAGCACCGTCGGGCTGGTAGAATCCAGAGGCTTTCTTCAGGGCGGGGTGAAACTCCCCACCGGCGGTCACAGCCCGCGAACCCCGACAAGGGGCCGATCCGGTGAGATTCCGGAGCCGACGGTCATAGTCCGGATGGGAGAAGGAAGGTCGCACAGTGCGGCTGTTCGATGATGTCGCATCAAGGGTCGACGACCCGTACCTGCAGCGTGCAATTGCTCTTGCCGAGCGGGGCAGGGGTGCGACTTCGCCCAACCCCCTCGTCGGATGCGTCGTCGTGCGTGACGGGCGAATCGTGGGCGAGGGATTCCACCCCCGTGCCGGTCAGCCGCACGCCGAGGTGTTCGCACTCGCCGACGCCGGGACGCGGGCCGCGCGGTGCCGACGTCTACGTGACTCTCGAACCGTGCGCCCATCACGGTCGGACTCCGCCGTGCGCTGAGGCCCTCGTTCGCGCCGGAGTGCGTCGTGTGGTCATCGGGATGCGCGACCCGCATCCCGAGGCTGGAGGTGGCTCGCAGCGGCTCGCGCACGCCGGCATCGAGGTCGTGTGGGCCGACGACGCCGCCCCCTACCACGAGCTCAACGAGGGGTGGCTCAAGCGGCTCTCCACGGGGATCCCGCTCGTGGTCACAAAGACGGCGCTCTCCTTGGACGGACACGGAGCCTTCTCGCATGGAAGACGTGCTTCCATCACCGGCGCCTCGGGAGCAGGTCGTGACAGGGAGGTTGCGCCGGCGTGCCGAGGCGGTCCTCGTGGGGGCAGCCACCGTCATCGCCGATGATCCATCACTGACAGTGCGCCATGCCGACGGCACTGCTGCAGAGCACCAACCACTCCGAGTGGTCCTCGTTGGACAGCACGTTCCAAGCGTCGACTCCTGCGTCTTCACCGACGGGCAGGCACCCACGCTGGTTCTGGCGGGCGATCGCGCGCCAGAGGGTCTCATCGGCGAGATCTCGAAGGTAGCCGAGGTTCAGCGATTCTCGGCGGCGGACGGGGTTGAGGGGGCGCTGAGAGCACTTGGGAACCGCGGTATCGGCGAGGTGCTTGTCGAACCCGGCCCCCGTCTGCTTAGCGCGTTGTGGGAGAGAAGACTCATCGACGTGTTGGTCAGCGTGGTGGCCGGTGGAATGGCCGGGCCCGACAGTCCCGCGCCCTACGCAGGCGGGCGAGACGCTCGAGATTCCGTACTCACCCACGTTCTCGCGCCGGTCGAAGCGGGTATCGTGGGAGACGTGTCGGTCACGCTGTGGTGTCCGAACCAGGATGCCGCAGTTCAGTAGCCCTACGGAAGGAGCTCACTTGTTCACCGGACTCATCGAGACTCAGGGAATCATCACTCGCGCCGACCGAGTAGCAGGCGGGGCACAGATCGAGGTGTACGCTCCTGAGTTCGGTCGGGACATGGCGATCGGTGACTCCATCGCGGTCGACGGCGTTTGTCTCACCGTCGCGAAGTTCATACGCGGAGCGTTTGTGGCCGACGTCAGCGACGAGACGATCTCCAAGACGACCCTGGGCGGCGTGCGCCAGGGCAGCAAGGTCAATCTCGAGCGAGCGCTTCGCCTATCGGATCGCCTGGGCGGTCACCTTGTCACCGGCCACATCGATGGCATCGGGCGGCTGTTGTTGCGTCACCCTGCTGGCAACAGCACCGTCTACCAGTTCCAGATACCACGTGACGTGCTCGACTACGTCGTTCCGAAGGGGTCGATCGCCATCGACGGTATCTCTCTCACCGTGGCGCAGACACGCGGCGACTCGATCGCGGCCGCGGTTGTGCCGCACACCGAAGAAGTCACGACGTTGCGGGAGAAGCCGATCGGCGCCCCGGTCAATGTCGAGGCGGACATGATGGCCAAGTACGTGAGGAGGTTCGTCGACATCTACGCCCTCGAGCAGGTAGACGATTCGCCGTCCAGGCGAGGTCTCGGCGACATGCTTCGCGACTTCACGGACGGGAAGTAGTCTGATGTCCGCCGATTCACACCAGCCTTTTGCGACGATAGAAGAGGGAATAGCCGAGATCGCCGCGGGCCGAATGTTGGTCGTTGTCGACGATGAGGACCGCGAGAACGAGGGCGACTTGGTGATGGCCGCACGAGAAGGCCACGCCCGAAGCCATCAACTTCATGATCACTCACGGGCGAGGGCTCGTGTGCCTGCCCCTCAGCGGCGAGCGCATCGATCAACTGCGGATACCGCCGATGACCGACTGACAACACGTCGGAGCAGGGGACTGCGTTCCACGTGTCCATCGGCGCGAAGGGGAGAATCACGACCGGCATCTCGCCAGCAGACCGCTGCACGACCGTGCTTGCGGCCATCGATCCCGCAACGACACCGGACGACCTGTCCATGCCGGGCCATGTGTTTCCGCTGCGCGCCCAGCCCGGTGGCGTCCTGGAGAGAGCAGGACACACCGAAGCCGCCGTAGACCTTGCACGGATGGCGGGGCTCGAGCCGGCCGGTGTGATCTGCGAGATCATCAACCCCGACGGGACGATGGCGAGAAGGCCGCAGCTCGAACTATTCGCCTCGGCGCACGGCCTGAAGATGATCACCGTCGCCGATCTCATACGGTACCGGCGACGCAGTGAGCGTCTCGTCACACGCTCGACGCGCGTGACGCTTCCCACGCGCTTCGGAGTCTTCACGGCCTACGGGTACGAGGCCACAACCGACGGGCGAACGCATATGGCGCTGGTGGTGGGCGAAGTCGACGGCAAGGAGGACGTCCTCGTCAGAGTCCACTCGGAGTGCCTTACCGGCGACGTGTTTCACTCGCTGCGCTGCGACTGCGGCGCTCAGCTTGAGGAGGCCATGCGCCGTGTCCAGGCCGAAGGCGAGGGCGTCGTGCTCTACATCGTGGGCCACGAGGGGCGCGGCATCGGCCTTGGCAACAAGCTGAGAGCCTACGAGCTGCAGGAGAGCGGTCAAGACACCGTCGAGGCGAACGAGTCACTGGGCTTTCCGGCCGACCTGCGCGACTACGGCATCGGAGCCCAGATCCTGTGCGACCTCGGGTTGCGCTCGATCAGGCTGCATGACCAACAACCCCCGCAAGATCGTTGGCTTGGAAGGCTACGGTCTGACAATCACCGAACAGGTACCCCTGGAGGTCGCTTCATGCTCCACGAACTACGAGTACCTCCGTACGAAGAAGGACAAGCTCGCCCACACGCTCGTGCTGGATGGAAACGCCAAGACGGATGAAGGGACTGGATGAAAGATGGCCACATTTGAGGGCAACCTGATCGGCACTGGACTCAAGATCGGCATCGTCGTCAGCCGCTTCAACGAGTTGCTGGGGTCTCGGCTCGTCTCGGGCGCCAACGACGCCTTGATTCGGCACGGAGTCGCTGCTGAGGACATCGACGTTGCGTGGGTGCCGGGCGCATTCGAGATCCCGATGGTCGCGTCCTCGCTGGCCAGCAGCGGTCGCTACGACGCGGTAATCGCCCTGGGGGTTGTGATACGTGGCGGTACGCCGCACTTCGAGTACATCGCCGCCGAAGTCTCCAAGGGTGTCGCCAAGGTGTCTGCCGACACGGGCGTCCCTGTGATGTTTGGCATCATCACCGCAGACACGATCGAACAGGCGGTGGAGCGGGCCGGAACCAAGGCCGGCAACAAGGGGTGGGAAGCTGCTATGGGCGCTATCGAGATGGCCCATCTCATGAAGGCGCTAGCCTAGCCATAGCGCATCCGGTTTGCCAAAGAGCCGAGGCCCCGACCGTCTCGACGGCGTTCGGGGCCTCTGGTGTACCTGGGTAAGATCCAGTGGGCTCTCGCCACCCCCGTGGCTATCAGCCATGGACCCTGTCCCCCAGACTGTGCCGCCCTCTTGTCCGAAGGCGGGTGCCAATCGTAGACCTCTGAACCCGGGGACACAATCGGACAAATGTTCGATTTGACCAAGCGCTTGACCGAGGCTCCAAGCGGCCGCCCAATACTGACGAATGGTCGGATTGCGGCGACGAAACCGAAGTGGCCTGCGTATTGACAGCACCTCGCATCGGGGTAATATGCAATCATTACTGATTCGGTAGGGATTGGGAGGGCGATGAGACTCACAGCGAAGAGCGAGTACGGCCTTCTCGCCGTGATCGATCTTGCTGTCAGCTTCGGGGAGGGTCCGGTCAGCGCTCGCGAGATCGCCGAGCGGCGTGACATCCCCCCGCGGTTCCTCGAACAACTCCTCGTCTCTCTTCGGAGAGGCGGCATCGTCTCAGCCGTCAGAGGTGCCCGAGGTGGGTTCGTTCTGGCTAGACCTCCTCGCGACATCACGGTGCTCGAGGTTGTCGAGGCCCTCGAAGGGGCTCTTGAGACAAGCGTCTGCGACTCGGAGAGGTCTTCAGGATGTTCGCGTAGCGCTGCCTGTGCGGCAGCGCCGATCTGGGCCAAGGCCACTGCCGCACTGAGGGACGTGTTCGCGACTACCACCCTGGATGGCCTTGCGGGCAACCAGGAACGTATGGATGCCCACGCTGGGACCACCAGCAGATAGGGGAGCGTGCTCGCATGGAGACGGTCTACTTCGACTATGCCGCGACGACCCCGGTGGACGAGCGAGTCCTCGAGGCCATGATGCCGTTCTTCTCGGACAGGTTCGGCAACGCGAACTCGCTCTACGCACTCGGCAGGGACGCGTATCGCGCCCTTGAGGATGCCCGTGAGCGCTTCGCGAAAGGTATCGGTGCAGCGAACCCGAACGAGGTCATCTTCACCAGCGGCGGGACCGAATCCGACAACGCCGCGCTGCTCGGGATTCTCGCGCGGACAGCTCCGGAAGGCGGCGGCCACCTGATCGTGTCCGCGTTCGAGCACCACGCGATTCTGCATCCTGCCGAGTGGCTTGAGAAGCGCGGCTACGAGGTCACGATGCTGGCTCCGCGAGCCGACGGGCACGTCCACGCCGACGATCTGCGCGGGCCATGCGGCCAAACACCAAGCTGGTATCGGTGATGCACGGCAACAACGAGATCGGCACCATCAACGATATCGCCGCTCTCGCGCGCGTGGCGCACGAGCAGGGCGCATACATGCACACCGACGCGGCTCAGACCCTCGGGAAGATCCCGTTCGACGTGCAGGAGCTGGGCGTGGATGCGGCATCGTTCTCGAGTCACAAGATCTACGGACCCAAGGGGTCGGTGCCCTCTACCTGAGGCGCGGCACGCCGTTCGAGACTCAGGCGAGGGGCGGTGGCCAGGAGTTCAAGAAGCGTTCCGGCACGCAGAACATCCCCGGGGTCGTGGGATTCGCGACCGCACTTGAGACTCATGCTCGCCGAGCAGCCCACCGAGATGGAACGTCTTGCGTCGCTTCGGGACCGGCTGATCGAGGGCGTGACGTCTGCGCTGGAGAACACCGAGCCGTCCGCGAGCGAGGGCGCCCGACTCCCCAACATCGCACCTCTGCTCATCAAGGGTGTAGAGGGCGAGGCGATGCTGCTGCAGCTCGACAACAAGGGTATCGCGGTGTCCACGGGCTCGGCGTGCTCGTCCGGGTCGCTCGAGCCCAGCCACGTGCTTCTGTCCATCGGTTGTCCGCAAGAGATCGCACACGGCAGCTTGCGTCTGTCGCTTGGTCGCTTCACCACCGAGGAGCACGTCGACTACTTCCTCGAAGTCTTTCCGCCGATCGTCGAGCGACTTCGCTCGATGTCTCCCGTCTACGCCAAGATGTTCGGTGCTAGCGCTACGTAGCCCACTGTCGCCACGAAGGAGATCGACGTGCTCTATTCCGACAAGGTCATGGACCACTTCAACAACCCTCGCAACGTCGGAGTCATCGAGGACGCGGACGGCGTTGGCGAGGTCGGCAACCCTGTGTGCGGCGACATGATGAAGATCACCATCAACGTCGACGACACCGACCGCATATCCGACGTCAAGTTCCAGACGCTGGGCTGCGGTGCCGCGATCGCGACCTCGTCGATCGTGACCGAGATGGCCAAGGGCCTTTCGCTGGAAGAAGCCGTTGCGATCAGCAAGAAACAGGTAGCAGACGAGCTGGGAGGTCTGCCGCCGGCGAAGATGCACTGCAGCGTACTTGCCACCGACGGCCTCAAGGTGGCCGTTGACGACTATCTCAAGAAGCACGGCAGAGATCCGATCGCCGGCGAGGTAAAGAGCGCTGACCCGAACTTCGACCCACACGCGGACGAGGATGATCACGACGATGACGATCACGTGCACGACACCGCCGGCGCCGGTGGCGAGTGCAGTGTCTGCTGTCAGCGGTAGGCTGCGGAGATATCTCACCGCGGGGACCCTCTGATGGCCCGCGTCTTCTGCGCGATGAGCGGCGGCGTGGATTCGAGCGTCGCCGCCGCGCTTCTGCTGGAGCAAGGCCACGAGGTCACCGGCGTGACGATGCAGCTGTGGCCGTCCTCGGACGCGGAGGACGGATGCTGCTCGGTTTCGGCGATACGCGATGCGAGACGCGTATGTGATTCGCTCGGAATCCCGCACTACTCCCTCAACTACCGCGAGATGTTCGAACGTGAGGTCGTTGGCCCCTTTGCGATGGAGTACGCGGCGGGACGGACCCCGAATCCCTGCATCACCTGCAACGATCGGGTCAAGTTCTCTGACCTGCTGGCCAAGGTCGCGACTCAAGGTGCTGAGTACTTGGCCACGGGGCACTATGCCCGGATTGTCGAGCGGGGTGGTCAAGGACCGTGGTTGGCGACCGGCCGCGATTCCTCCAAGGACCAGAGCTATTTCTTGTACCGGCTGACGGAGCAGCAGATGCGGCACGTTCTGTTCCCGGTCGGCGAACTGCGCAAGTCGGATGTTCGGGCCATCGCCGAGCGCATGGGGTTGGCCGTCGCCGACAAGCCTGAGAGTCAAGAGACCTGTTTCGCCGTCGCTGGCTCTCACATCCCGCCCGTCGCCCAGCGTGCTCCTGACAGCGGTTGTCGCGGGATCGATCGTCGACACAAGCGGTAGGGAGGTGGGCCGCCATGAAGGTATCGCCCACTACACCGTTGGACAGCGCAAGGGGATCGGAATCGGTGGGCTGGAAGAGCCGCTCTACGTGGTGGGAATCGATGCCGAGAACAACAGGGTGATCGTCGGTCCTCGCCAGGAACTCCGGAAGACGACGGTGGTGGCTGCCGACGCGGTGTGGCGTGGCGCGCCAGAGATGCGGGTGCGGGCAGCAGTTCGCTACCGGATGGAACCTGCTGATGCGAAGGCGTGTTGCGACGACAGCGGCCGGCTCACCGTTACCTTCGACGCACCGCTCTACGCGGTCGCGCCGGGCCAGAGCGTCGTATGCTATGACTCCGACGTCGTTGTGGGAGGAGGGGTCATCGAGTGCGCGAGCTGATCGACTGTCACGTACACACCGAGCTCTCCGGACACGGGAGTGGAACGGTAGCTCAAGCCGTTGGAGCAGCGGTGTTCATGGGACTGTCCGGACTCGTCCTCACCGAACATCTTCCGTTGCCGCGCGGACTTGACCCCGCCCACCACATCTCGATGCCGATGGACCGACTGTCCTCGTATGCGTCCGAGGTGAGGGAGTGGTCGACGCGCGCTCGTGGGATGCAGGTTGTAGTCGGAGCTGAAGCCGACTGGATTCCCGGCCGGGAGGAAGAGACCGCCGAGATCCGTTTGGCTGCCGCCAAGGCGGGCGTCAGCGTGCTCGTGGGCAGCGTGCACTTCCTTGATGGATGGGCGTTCGACGACCCCCATAATCTGCACGAATGGGAGGGTCGTGACATCGACCAGGTGTGGGAGCGCTACTTCGAGGTGTGGTGCGACGCCGCCAGCAGCGGCGTGTTCGACGTGATGGCCCATCCTGACCTCGTCAAGAAGTTCGGGCACTTCCCGGCGACCGATCCACGCGGCTGGTACGCTGAAGCCGCCGATGCAGCGGCGCGCGGCGGCGTCATCATCGAGGTCTCGACAGCCGGACTGCGCAAGCCCGTAGGCGAGCTCTACCCAGGGGCGGTGCTACTCGGCGCGTTCCGCGAAGCGGGAGTCCCGGCCACCGTAGGCTCCGACGCGCACGATCCCGCGGAGATCGGTTCCGCCATCGATCTCGCATACGAGGCGCTGAGTGAGGCTGGCTACACGCAGGTCGCCTTCCCCCTCGCCAAAGAGGAAGTGAGGTTGATCGACCTATGAGCGTTGTCAGAGTCACAGACGTCGAACGAGCTATCGCCAACCGATTCCCTCTTGAGCGAGCCGAGGAGTGGGATCGATGCGGGCTGCTTGCAGGTGACCCCCAAGCCCAGGTGACCGGTGTCGTACTCGCGCTCGACCCCACGATAGCCGTGGTAGACGCTGCGATCGCGCGTGGGGCGAACGTGGTAGTGACGCACCACCCGGCCTATCTCACGCCACCACAGTGGCTGACCCCGGGCCGAGGACCAGCCGCAGTGGTCTTCTCGGCGGTGTCGCGCGGTGTGTCCCTTATCAACGCGCACACCAACCTCGACCGGGACGCGAGAGCGCAGCGTCTGATTCCGGAAGCGTTGGGTCTGCGCGTCGTCAAGCCTCTCGAGCGCTCGTTGCAGCCGATGTCGCGAGTCACCGTATACGTTCCGGAACAGGCCGCCGAGAAGGTCGTCGACGCTATGGCCGGTGCAGGAGCAGGCAGGGTCGGCGACTACCAACGCTGTGCCTTTTCCGCGGATGGGACGGGTACCTACGCTGCCCCGGCTGACGCGAGCCCGGCGGTCGGTTCGCCGGGTGAACGCTCGCGAGTCCCCGAACTGAGAGTCGAGATGGTCTGTCCCTCCGGACGGGCCACGGGAGTCGTGTCGGCGGCGGTGGCGGCGCACCCGTACGAAGAACCTCTCGTGATCGTGGAACAGGGCGCCTTGGCTCGCAACGCCGCGCGACTCGGCACGGTCAGCTCGACACCGTCGGCGACTTCCCTGCGTGAGCTTGCCCGCCGAGGAGCAGACGTGTTCGGCGTCACGCCGCGCGTGTGGGGTGACCCCGATGCCGTGATCGAGAAGGTCGCCACCGCCACGGGGTCTGGCGGGTCGCTGGTCGGTGAGGTTATTGCGTCCGGCGCACAGGCCTTTGTCGTCGGGGAGGTGCGCTATCATGACGCCCTGGAAGCCGTCGCCTGCGGAGTGGGCGTTATCGAGCTCGGCCACGATGTCACCGAGTGGCCGCTCGTTGCACTGCTTGGGGACGCGGTGCTCGCGGTCCCCGGGCTTGACGGGAGTATGGTGCATACTCTGGAAGCAAACCGCGGCTGGTGGACCCCCGAAGAAGGATGAGGAACGCTGTGAGCGAGGCTGCTGACCTGCTCGAACTGCAGACCACCGACATCGAGATCGTACGTGCCAACAAGCGGCTCAACGAACTGCCCGAAAAGGCCGCGATCCTCCAATCGCGCGCGAAGCAGAAAGAGATCGTGGCACTCGGCGAGAAGGCGGCCTTGCTGCTTCGCAAGCTCGACAGCGAGGTCCGGGTCCGCAAGGACGAAGCGGAGATGATCGACGCCAAGCTTGCTCAGGAGCAAGAGAAGCTCATGGCCACGACGGATCACCGCGCGGTTCAGGCTATCAGCCGAGAGATGGATGGCCTCAAGCGCCGCCGAGACAAGATCGAGATGGAGGAGCTCCAGTACATGGAGCGCGCCGAGAAGGCCCGTGCCCAAGTTGCGGCGATCGAGGATCACCGTGCCAAGCTCTCGGCCACAGAATCCGACCTGATCGAGCGCTTCAGAGAGGTTGGGGGTGTCGTCCAAGACGAGATCTCCTCGCTTCAGAAGCGCCGCGCCAGCCTCACCAAGTCGATCAGTGCCGCGACGCTGGAGCGCTACGAGTCGGTCCGAGTCTCGAAAGGCGGCGTCGGGGTGGGGCGACTCGATGGGACGATGTGCTCGGCGTGTCGGATGGCATTGCCTGC
The DNA here is from genome assembly GCA_963700665.1 of uncultured Actinomycetes bacterium. GTDB lineage: Bacteria > Actinomycetota > Coriobacteriia > Anaerosomatales > PHET01 > CAVPCY01. Next base: position 522,409 of record CAVOYK010000001.1, on the reverse strand, counting down.
CGAGCGCGTGAAGGAGCTGCTGGAGGGCGCGGACATCGGCATCTGTCCGCAGTGCCGCCGGCTGATCGTGGTGCGGGGCGACGAGTGAGTCGCGCCGTCCTTCGCTCCGACGGGGGCGCGCGTGGCAATCCTGGTCCCGCAGGAGCCGGCTTCGTCATCGAGGTTGACGGTTCAGTGGCCTGCATGGCCGGCCGTTTCCTGGGCGAGGCGACGAACAACGTGGCGGAGTACGAAGCACTGATATGGGGGCTGGAGAACGTACGGGCTCTGGGGTACTCAGAAGTCTCCGTCTTCGCCGACAGTGAGCTCCTTGTGAAGCAGATCAACGGGCTGTACAAGGTGAAGAACGCCGGTCTGAAACCGCTGTTCGTTCGATCGCATGGAGCTGCTGCGTGAGTTCGACCGTTTCGAGGTCTCTCACGTACGGCGCGAGGACAACAGCGCCGCCGACGCCATGGCCAACGCCGCCATGGACCAGAGGACGACCGTAGGGAACCCCGAGTGCGACCCCGGCGGTAGCGACGCGCAGGGTTCGCTGTTCTAGGAGGAAGTCGTGGGTACGTACGAACTCACCGTGAAGGCGCACTTCGACGCCGCTCATCGCCTATACGACTACCCCGGCGAATGCCGAGAACTGCACGGGCACACGTGGGACGTCGAGGTGAGCGTGGCAGCGGCTTCTTTGGACGACATCGGAATCGTGTACGACTTCAAGAGGCTCAAGGCCGATCTTGCGTCGGTGGTTGGCGACTACGACCACGTCCTGATCAACGATATCGAGCCGTTCGACTCTACGAGTCCAACCGCCGAGAACCTCGCGCGCGTCATATGCGAGCGGCTCCAAGACGTCGTGGATCCGCGCGTGAAGGTCACCCAGGTCGTCGTGTGGGAGTCACCGATCGCCAAGCTCGCGTACCGTCCCTAGGCTGCGTCCGGATGCACGACGGGGAAGGCCGAGCTATCTTGGCAGAGAATACAGGTGTCCCGAGAAACCTCGCCCACAAGGTCTCCTAGTCGTCCGGTTTCCCACACCTCTTGCGAGGCGCCCCTTGCGGGGTTTCCCTCCGTCGAGTCCCCTCGATCCCTCGGCCACCTCACGGCCTGCCGGCTTCTCTCGGGTCCATCTCTGGCGGCTACAGGTACACCGTCTTTCAGAGTCTTGCTGCGTCCGACTTCTCGGGACAAGATGTAATGTACCCACACCGCATCACGGTGTCAACGCGTTTTTGGCAGTTTGTCCATGTTCCTGACGTAAGGTCACATGGGATTGTCAAACGGTCGCTAGGGCGGTATGTACGGTAGGTTGCGAGCTGAAGCTTAAATGCCGGTCGCGATGGTGTTTTTGGGCGTGTTATCTTTGCGTTCGGGCGCTACTGACACCGCCGTGAGAGGGACGTCTTGATGCCTACGCCTACCCTCGAGGAGTATCTCGAAGCAATCTTCAAGATCGCCGGTGACGGGGTTGCCAAGCCGAGCCGCATAGCTGAGGCGATGGGCGTCTCTGGCCCTACCGTGACCGCCACTTTGAAGCGTCTTGGCGCGCAGGGCTACGTCCTTCGTGAAGGGACGGATGTCCGCTTGACGGCCGAGGGTGTCGAGCGGTCTGTCGACATAGTCCGAAAGCATCGGATCGCCGAGCGCTTCCTGGTCGACGTGCTCGGGCTTGACTGGGAAGCTGCCCACGAAGACGCGTGCCTTCTTGAGCATGCACTTTCTCCGCGAGTGCTTGAGGCCCTTGAGCGCTACCTCGGCGATCCCACGGTCTGCCCGCATGGGCACCCCATTCCGGCGGCGGACGGTTCGATTGCGCGGGCTCAGGGGGAGTCGCTCGACGAGATCGCTCCGGGATCGTCTGCGCGCGTGCTACGGGTGGCCGAGGACGAGTCGCTCCTTGGCTATCTCGGCTCACTAGGACTGACGCCTGGCACCGTTGTCAACGTCATCGATGCCGAGCCTTTTGACGGACCCCTGACCATCGAGGTGGGGGAGGCGCGCCGAGCCCTTGCGCGCAATGTCGCGCGGTGCGTGACGGTCGAAGCGGTTCCGACCATCTAGACAGCATGCCTGCGGGACCCTCCTTTGCGGACCCTCACTTCCGATCGCACATGCCTGTCCGATCTCACTTGCCGATACGAACATATGTTCGATATAGTAAGGGGGCGGTACCGGCGGCTTTGACCGGTGGTCGCATTCGAGTGCCGGAGGTGACCGTGGGTCGCAATACCGCCATAAAGCATTACGACACAGCACCCGTGGGCCAACCCATGGAGCTATTCGAGACCAAGCGCTCGCGGTTGCCGGTCATCATCGAGCTTCTCAAGAGTCCGTGGATCGTACGCGCGCGTGATCTCAGTCGCGCAGAAGGTGCACTTTCGGCTAAACGCACCGATGAGCCTGTCGAGGTCGACTGGGACCGTGAGCGACAGTGCCCGTCTGCCTTCGTGCGCGGTCGGACGCGCTACCACGTCGACGCGATCATCCAGGTATGGGCGACCGATAAGAGCTGGTGGGACCCGCGTCGTCGGGTCTCTCGGCGGTTCTTCAGAGTCTTGGCCCGAGGGGGCGTCTACGATCTCGCGTTCGACCGGGCGAGCGGTGCGTGGCTGCTCGTCGGCATCCAGGACTAGCGGGCGGTGTCCGCGGTGTCGTCGGGATTCGTTCATCTTCACACTCATACCAACTTCAGTTTCATGGACGGCGCATGTCCACTAGAGGACCTTGTCGGTCGTTGCTGCCGAACTCGAGATGCCGGCGCTCGCCCTCACCGATCACCAGGGGCTCTCTGGCGCTATCCGGTTCTACAAGGCCTGCAACAAGGTCGGCATCGTCCCTATCGTGGGATGCGAGATAGCGATAGAAGCTGCCGGGGTGCTTGGTGACGAGGCCGATCTGCCGCCTGAAGCACGACTTGAACTTCCGGAAAGCGTGGGGTTCGGACGCGCTTCGGCAGCCAGTTTCCACCTGACGCTGCTCGTACGTGACTTCGACGGCTACCGCAATCTGTGCCGGCTGCTCTCGCGTACGCACCTGCGCGGCCCCACGGTGCCCAGCATCGTCACCTTGCGTGACCTGCATCAATACTCGGAGGGGCTCATCGGCTTGTCGGGGTGCGGGAACGGCGAGGCGGCGCGCGCCATCGCGGCCGCTCGTCCCGCACGGGCCCGTATGGCTCTGTCGCGAATTGCGGATTGTTTCGAGCCTCAAGCGTTCTACGTCGAACTCGTGCATCCCGTGACCGTCGAGGGACCTCGGCTCATCGGCGGGCTCGTCTCGGCGGCAGACGATCTGGGGCTACCGGTGGTGGCGACCAACAACGTCCACTACGTACGCGCCGATGGGCACCGTCTCCACGACGTGCTCGCATCGGCAGGAGCACGCATGGCGCTCCCGGGGCCCTACGACCGCCCTAACGCTGAACTATGGCTCAAACCCGCATCCGCGATGCGTGAGCTCTTCTCGGGGCTCGAGCGTGCATGTGACACCACTCTCGAGATCGCAGCTCGTTGCCGACTCGAACTGCCGCTCGGGCAGTTCCACTTCCCAGGCGCCGACATCCCAGCAGGTGAGACTCCGTATTCTGTGCTTGCCAAAGAGTCGTGGCGCGGGCTCGAGCGCAGGTATCAGCCTATGACACCCGAGGCGATCAGACGCCTGCAACACGAACTGGCACTGATCGACCAGATGGGGTTTCCCGAGTACTTCCTGGTGGTCAAAGAGATCGTCGACTTCGCCAAGCGCAGCGGCATACGGTGCTCGGGCCGGGGTAGCGCCGGCGACTCGATCGTGAGCTACGCGCTGGGTATCACGGATGCCGATCCGGTGCGTTTCGACCTGCTGTTCGAGCGGTTCTTGAATCCTGAACGCCGACAGATGCCCGACATCGACGTGGACTTCGACTCGGCTCGCCGAGACGAGATCATCGACTTCATCTACCGCAGGTTCGGCCACGAGCATGTCGCCATGGTCGCCACGATACAGACGACCACGGCACGCTCGGCGGTGCGTATCGCCGCACGCGCGTTCGGGCTGCCCATCGCCGAAGTCAACTCGCTCTCACGTCATCTGCCATGGGTGAGCGCGCGCCGTATCCGAGAGGTGCTCGACACGTACCCCGAGTGCCGCGACCACCCGCTGCACGACTCGCGTTACGAGACTCTTCTCGACCATCGCCGAGCAGCTCGACCACACACCCACGCACCTCGGCACGCACCTGGGTGGCTTCATCATCACTCGAGATCCGGTAGCGAGCTGGACACCGCTGCAGTGGGCAGCCAAAGGTACGGTGGTCTCGCAGTACGACAAGGACGACATCGAAGCGCTGGGTCTGGTGAAGATGGACATCCTGGGACTCAGGATGCACTCAGCGATCAGCGAAGCCGTCGAGCTCGCACGCGCTCGCGTGGGCGATGACGCCGTCCCGGAGCCGTTCGAGCTCGTGCCGGACGACCCGCGCGTCTACGAGCAGGTCGCCTCGGCGGACACGGTGGGGATGTTCCAGCTCGAAAGCAGCGGTCAGCGCAACCTGTCGACGCGGCTCAAGTCATCGCGATTCGAAGACATCATCGCCCAGATATCGCTGTTTCGTCCCGGTCCTCTCGAGGCCGAGATGATCACGCCGTTCATTCGCCGCCGCCACGGGCTGGAACCCGTGAGCGTCCCGCATCCCGACATGGCCGAGTGCCTCGCCGACTCCTATGGCGTCATCGTCTACCAAGAGCAGGTCCTGCTCGTGGCCCGGGCCGTGGCCGGTTTCGACCTTGCCGAAGCGGACTCCCTGCGTCGTGCGATGACCAAAGGGCGCAGCCGAGAAGAGATGGGGCGCATCCGAGGCCACTTCTTGGAGCGTGCACTTGCCCGGGGTGTGGAGGCGCACGTCGCCGTCGAGGTGTTCCGGCAGCTCGAGGGTTTTGCCGCTTACGGCTTCAACAAAGCGCACGCAGCCTGTTTCGCGGTCGTCTCTTACGCGAGCGCATGGTTGCGGACGTACTATCCGGCCGAGTTCGCCACTGCGATCCTCAACAACGAACCGATGGGTTTCTACACCCCGCGTCTTATCGTCAACGATGCGCGCCGACACGGCATCGCGATACGTGCCCCACACGTCAATGCGAGTGAAGCGCGCTATACCGTCGAGGAGGACGGAGCGGCTATTCGTGTAGGGCTCAAAGACGTCCACGAGATGACTGCGCGGTTGCTCGAAACGGTACCGCGAGAACGCGTCGTGAGACCGTTTCGCGACCTCACCGACTTCCTGCGCCGCACGAGAGCCGAGCTTTCTGCCGCAGAGTCGCTCATCCGTATCGGCGCACTCGACGGTCTGGGCATCACCGAAGCCGGACGCCCGCCGACCCGAGACGAACAGCTTGCACTGTTGCCCGAGGTCAAGGCCGTACTTGCGCGCGAAGGCAGCGCAGGTGATGACGTCTTGTGTCTTGCCCCAGCACCTGTACGATCCGCCGAGGAACCCGAACATGTGAGTGGATGGGGAGCTGCACGACGTCTGTCGGCGGAGTTGGAGCTCGTGGGACTCTCGCTCACGGATCACCCGCTCGCACTAGCGGCCGACGATCTCGAAACACGCGGCATAATCTGGGCGCGTGACCTACGCGAACTACCCGATCGTGCGAAAGTGCGCGTATGCGGGGTACGCGAGCGTGCACAGACGCCACGGACCCGCTCGGGCAAGCGTACGTGCTTCCTCACGCTCGAAGACCCTACCGGCCTGCTCGATGTGGTGGTGTTCGAAGATGCGCTCAACCGCGTGGGCGATGTGATCGTGAAACACCGCGCCTACATCGTTGATGGCACGCTGCAGAACAACTGCGAGCGAGGCTTGGCTATCGTGGCCGATGATGTGCGGCCCTACGTCGTCAGAACGGGAACCGGCTCGCCGGTCCGCCTGCGCCGAGGAGTACCGTCGGGTCCCATGGGGCCGGCACTGGGCGGCGCGGGCGCACCCGAGGAGGAGAGTTGGTCGGCGGCCGAATCCCACGCGGCCGAGGAGCGCGAGGGCTGGGGCAGACGCGCAGGCGGCTAGTCGCGTCTTCGGAGTCCCGGTGTCGGGAGGGTGCTTGAGATCGCGACCGAACTTCACCGCATCGTCGCCGAACCGTTCGCGAACGGCGTCGATACCGCGAACGAGCCCCTCACGCGACCGCCCTTCGGCCGCGTCCTCCACCGTCTTCGTCTGGGACAGCAGGTCGAGCTGCTGCACCCGGCCTTCGAATCCCGACAGCCCCACACCCAGAAGTCGCAACCCGATTCCCGGCGACCACGCCTCGCGCAACAGCTGCTTCGCGACCGGTCCGAAGACGAGTTCGTCGTCGGTACGCGTGTCGAGCGTGCGCCGCACCGTGCGTGTCGTGAAGTCCGAGAAGCGAAGCTTGACCGTGACCGTGCGCCCAGCCACGTTCTTGCGACGCAGGCGCTGACCCACCTTGGCGCAGAGCGCCTCCAGGGCACCGTGAACCTCGGCGGGGGTCCTGACGTCGGTGGCGAACGTGCGCTCGTTCGAGACGGACTTGGCGGGATCGTTGTCGTGTACACCCCGCTCGTCAATGCCTTGGGCGCGCAGCACCAAGCCCGGTCCATGACTGCCGAGAACCTCGCGTGCGGTCGGCGGATCGAGCCGAGCCAGGTCGCCGAGTGTCTTGATTCCCAGCGCAGACAGTCTCTCTGCAGTCTTGGGTCCGATACCGCTCATGTCGCGCACAGGCAGCGGCGCGAGGAACGCCGACTCTGTACCAGGGCACACGACTGTGAGACCGTCGGGCTTGTCGTGGTCCGAAGCGATCTTGGCCACCGTCTTCGAGGTCGCGACGCCGACAGACGCAGTCACGCCCAGGCGAGCGACCCGCTCGCGGATGCGTCGAGCGATCGCGACGGGATGCTCGGCGGCGAACGTGCCTTGCGTGACGTCAAGAAACGCCTCGTCTACAGAGACCGGCTGCACTCGGGGTGTCTCGTCACGGAAGATCGCGAAGACGCCCTGCGATATCTCGTGATAGCGATCGAACCTCGGCTTCGCCCAGATGGCCTGAGGGCACGAGCGCGGCCGCTCGAGCCGAGGGCATCGCCGAGCGGACGCCGAACTCCCGGGCCTCGTAGCTGCACGTCGAGACGACTCCACGCCGAGCGGGGTCCCCGCCCACGATGACCGGCTTGCCACGCCACTCCGGGTGGTCCAGCTGTTCGACAGCCGCGAAGAACGCGTCGAGGTCGACGTGGAGGATCGCTCGGCCGCTCCACGGTCTCGACTCACACTCATGTGGTGCGTCGGGTTCCATGACCGGAGTGTAGCGCCCGCAGGTACAATCGAGGTCGCAACCCTGCCCGTTCACGACCTTCCGGAAAGGACATCGATGTTGTTCGGCGCCCATGTATCGGTCGCTGGAGGCTACGGCAAGGCCCTCGACTACGCCTTGAGCGTGGGCTGCGAGTGCATGCAGATATTCGCCAAGAGCCCTCGGCAGTGGAAGGGCGGACCGATCAAGCCGGACGCGGCTCAGGAGTTCGTCGCTCTAAGGGCGGCTCAGGGCTTCGGGCCTGTGTTCACGCACACCGCCTATCTGATCAACCTGTCCACGACCAAAGAGGACCTCTACGAGAAGTCCATCGAGGCCCTTGCTGACGAGCTGACGCGTGCGTCGATGCTCGGCGCAGACGGGGTCGTCACACACGTCGGCAACGTACCTGACGGAGATCGTCGGCAAGCAGCTCGGCGCGTGGGCGAGGCGATTGTTCGCGCCTTCGATCTCGCAGGCGGGGACGAGTTGCGAAGCCCGGCTTCTGCTGGAGAACACCGCCGGCGCTGGATCGACGTTCGGATCCACGTTCGCGGAGATAGGCGCGAGCATCGCTGCTGCGGAGCTACCTGCCGAGCGTCTTGGAATGTGTCTGGACACCTGTCACGCCTTCGCCTTCGGCTATCCAGTCGATGAAGTGGAAGGCTGGTACGCCGTGGTGGATGAGATCGACTCCTGCGTGGGAATCGAGCGCCTTGGCTTGATTCACGCCAATGACTGCAAGTACGAGTTGGGCACGTTTCACGACCGCCACGAATGGATCGGCGACGGGCACGTCGGGATGGATGGTTTCAGGGCCATGATTTGCGTGCCGGAGCTGAGAGATACACCTGTGGTCACCGAGATGCCTGGTGACGTGCCACAGAAGGATGCGGTGAACGTCGCTCGCTTGAGAGCACTTCGGGATGAGTGTCGGCCGTCACAGTAGTCTGCGGCAGACGCGAAATCCCGTGCTTGCCCGCGTCCGCGCGCGACACTACGATGGGCAGGGTACGCGTGTTGCGCGCTGCGTTCGCTTGTCACGACTAGCGAAGTAGGGGACTCATGTCGTTCTTCCTTCTCGGCAAGTATCCGGACGACCGCCTCACGCTGCTGTCGGAACTGTCGTTCTCGACTCGTCAAGAAGCGATGAGCGAGCTCTCCCGTCTTACGGCGACACCTGAGTTCGACGCGTGGGAGGCCGAGGTGCTCGTCGTCGACAGCGATCTCGGTACTCCCGTGCTGCTGGTGCGCCCTTCTGCACCTGGCACGTCGTCCGATGAGACGGGTGAGGATGCCCTGCAGGAGTCGGCTGTCGTGGCCGCCGACGAGCGAGCCTGCGACAGCAGGAACCTGAAGCGAGCCGTCGTGCTGACGGAGCCACCCGCAGACGAGCCCGAAGACGAGCCCGACGCCGCGCTGGCCGCCGTCATGCTCGATCTGGGTATGGGTGGCGAGACGACCACGGAAGCGGCTCCTGACAAAGACGCCGCCGTCGAGGCTGAGACCACTCCTACCGAGGCGGAACCCTCAGAGGCGGAGCCCGACGAAGCGCCAACCGCCGAGACAGACGCCTCCGAGGACTCGTTCCTCGGCGAGTCGGATGAGCCGGTCGAGGTCGTTGACACCGCGTGGGCAGACGCCGTCCTGGAGTCCGCCGACGCCTCCAAGGACAATCTCAAGGGCGCACTGAAGCGAACCGCCGTGCATATGGAGTCGGAAGGCATCAGTGCTCCTGAGTCGGTAGGGCCCGCAGGCGCAGCGGTCGAGGAGCTGACGGAAGAGTCCGAACTCAGCACCGACGTCGGTGCTCCCGAGCGGGACGTTGTGCAGCCAGAGGCGGTGGGAGATCCACAGCCTGCGAAGTCACCCGTCGAGGAATCCGCGCCCGCGGACGAGACCGAGGCCGTAGCCGACACCGAGGTCGAGTCTGCCGATTCCGTAGCCGACACCGAGGTCGAGTCTGCCGAGGCCGAGCCGGACGAAACCGAGCTGCTCGATGCGACGGAGCCGCCCGTGTCGGGGTGGCCCTGGGACGCACCCGTAGAGCCCGAGACGACGACCGACACCTCGATAGCGGACGAGCCGGCAGATGACGACGAGAGCATGATCCGCGCTCTGGCTGATGACGACGCATCCCGGACCGTGGTCCTTGGAGAGTACGCGGTCGATGAAGTGGCCGAGGAGAAAGTCTCGCCCCAAGCGAAGGCACCTGACCCTGACCCGTCCGCTGCCGAGGAACCCGCTGACTCGCTCGTCGAGATCGAGCCAGCATCGCCATCGACAGACGCAGAACCGGCCGTTGAGAAGGCCCAACCGGTTGAGCAGACGCCTCCCTCCGAACCGGAACCCGAACCCGAGGCCGAGGAGGAGTCCACCGCCGCAAGCGACGCGGACGATTCTTCGCAAGAGACCGAGTCGGACTTCGTAGATCTTGGCGAAGTGGCACCTGAGCCAGTCGCCAAGGCATACGAACCCGGAGACGTGGACATGGACGAGATGACCTGTGACGACTGCGTATACGTCGACACGTGCCCGAACAAGGATGAGCGCGAGCCGAAGACATGCGGCTCGTTCCAGTGGAAGTAGGGGCATCCGGCCGCATGGCTCGTCGTCCTGCGCACACCTACCCGTTCACCGCCATCGTGGGTCAGGAGATGCTCAAGACGGCCCTCGTCCTCAACGCAATAGACCCGCGAGTTGGCGGCGTGCTTGTCAGGGGCGAGAAGGGTACTGCGAAATCGACCGCCGTCAGGGCTCTGGCGTCGCTACTACCTGAGATCACCGTTGTAGAGGGATGCGCGTACGCTTGCGACCCCTCTGAACCATCCACGTTGTGCGCCGAGTGCGTTCAGCGCCTTGAGTCCTCCCGACTGCCGCGGGTGTCCATCCGCCCGAGGGTGGTTGATCTGCCGGTTTCGGCCACCGAGGATCGTCTTGTGGGCACGCTGGACTTCGAGGCGGCACTGCAAGACGGCAAGCGGGCGTTTCATCCGGGGTTGCTCGCCGACGCCAACCGTTCGATCTTGTACGTGGACGAGGTCAACCTGCTCGACGACCATCTCGTCGACACGCTCTTGGACGCGGCCGCGATGGGAGTGAACGTGGTTGAGCGCGAGGGCGTCTCGGTTACTCACCCGTCGCGTTTCATACTCGTCGGCACCATGAACCCAGAGGAGGGCGAGATCCGGCCTCAGCTGCTCGACCGGTTCGGGCTGTGCGTCGAGGTCAGCGCGCTGCGCAACGCCGACGAAAGAGTCGAAGTGATGCGCAGGCGTCGCAGCTTCGAGGAGGACCCGGGACTCTTCGCACGTGAGTGGGAGGATGCCGAGAATCAGCTTCGCGACCGGATCGAAGATGCGCGAGGCAGGATCACGTCCGTGCATACGGGCGAGGAAGTGCTCTATGCCATCGCCGATCTATCGATTCGCGCTGGAGTGGATGGGCATCGGGCAGACACGGTGATGGCGCGAGCGGCGGCGGCCTACGCCTCGCTGGAGGGACGCACTCAGACCACTCTCGGAGACGTCGAGCACGTCGCACCGCTGGTGCTGGCTCATCGGCTTCGTCGCACACCGCTCGACCGAGTCGGAGCTGATGCCGCGACGCTCAGGTCGGCGCTCGTCGCTGCTCTAGGTGAGTCGGACACTGTGTCGGTCGTCGGAGCTAGCGATGAGAGAGCCGGCGGTCCTGGAGACGGTCAGGCAACCATCTTCGAGACCACAGCCTCTCCCTCGGAGGAGCCGGAACCTGGTGGAAGAGCGCAGACGCTCGAGACTCGGCTCGACAGCACTCGCCGGACGATGGGTGGCAAGCGGCAGGAGAGTACCGCGACCAGCGGTAGAGGACGCTACCGTCGTGCGGAGAAGGCCTCCAGCAAGGCCGCGGGTTCGGACATCGCACTTGATGCGACGATACGGGCGGCGGCGATGAGCAACGCTCAGCCTCTCTCGGACTCGGCCAATGCGATCTCCATCGCACACGATGACATCATGACCAAGGTGCGCACTCGCAAGGTCGGGGCCACGATAGTGTTCTGCGTCGACGCCAGCGGGTCCATGGGCGCGTCCAGTCGCATACGTGCAGCCAAGTCGGCGATCCTTGACCTTCTTGCGGACGCGTATCAACGGCGAGACAGGGTGGCGCTCATCACCTTTCAAGGAGACAGCGCTCGTCTTGTCCTCGCGCCGACGGCGAGTGTTGAGTTGGCCAGTCTCAAGCTGAGGGATCTACCCACTGGCGGCGCGACCCCGATCGCAGCAGGCATTGACCTCGCCATCGACACCCTGCAGTCCGAACATCGACGGCAGCCCGAGTCGGTCGGGTGGGTGGTTCTCATCACCGATGGGCAAGCCAACGTCGGCCGTGCCGGGGGTCAGGGCAGCGCGGATGCGATTCGCGAAGCCGGGCGCCTGAAAGGCAGTGGCTTTCACTCGCTGGTTATCGACACTACTCAGTCACCAGGTGGCGGTAATGCGGCGCGGGAGCTGGCCCAGGCAGCTGGTGGGGAGTACGTACGAGTCGTCGCGGTCGACGGCGGCGCGATCCAAAGCGCCGTACGCGAGCGAATCTAGCGCACCGGCGACCGGCTCCTCGGTCGAGGGCCGGCCGCCTCGGCGTCTGTGGGGGAGTGGGCCTGTAAGCGGGGTTCTGTAGTAGACGACCATCTATCTGGGACCGACGTCGCCGTCGGCCTCAAGCGGGCATACCCGAGCGCCGGCCGGGCCAGCCTTGATCGCTCCTATTTGCCCTTGCTCCGGGTGGGGTTTGCCAAGCCGCCACGTCGCCGTGACGCTGGTGCGCTCTTACCGCACCGTTTCAGCTTTTCTCCCGCCGTGAGGCGGGGGAGTCTTCTTTTCTGTGGCACTTTCCGTCGCGTCGCCGCGCCCTGCCGTTAGCAGGCACCCTGCCCTGTGGAGCCCCGACTTTCCTCACGCGCCCCGAAAGACACGCGCGGCCGTCCGGCCCACTCCGCCGACCATTCTACCAGCCGAGAAGGCTCCAGCGCCGTGCTGATCAGGCGGTGTTGTGGCGTCCCTGTGCCTGAAGCTTCGCCCACGTGTCCTTGAGTGTCAGCGTGCGGTTGAACACGAGCGAACCTGGTGAGGAGTCTGGGTCGGCGCAGAAGTAGCCGAGTCGCTCGAACTGCACCGTCTGACCGGCCGACAGGTCTGGCGAGAGACGGCTCCACGAAGCAGCCCGGGCGCACGAGTCTCAGACTCGGGATTGATGCTCGTCGAACAGGTCACGGCCGTCAGCACCCGGGAAGGGGCTGTCGAAGAGGTGGTTGTAGAGCCGGACCTCAGCCGGTACGGCATGAGCGGCCGATACCCAGTGTAGCGTCGCCTTGGGGCGGCGACCGTCAGGAGCGGCGCCACCGCGCGTATCCGGGTCGTACGTGCATCGAAGCTCGACCACTTCGCCCGTCAGCGTCCTTGACGACCTCGGTGCAGGTCACGAAGTACGCGGCCCGCAGCCGCACTTCGCGTCCCGGAGCGAGGCGGAAGAACTTCTTCGGCGGATCCTCCATGAAGTCGTCGCGCTCGATCCACAGTTCGCGGCTGAAGGGCACTCGGCGCGTTCCGGCGGACTCGTCCTCGGGGTTGTTGAGCACCTCCATCTCCTCGACCTGCCCTTCGGGGTAGTTCTCGATGACCACCTTGAGGGGATCGAGGACCCCGAAGCGTCGCAGTGAGGTGCGGTTGAGGACGTTGCGAACGGCGTGTTCGAGCATCTCGACCTCGACGACGCTGTCAGCGCGTGCAACGCCGACCATCGCGGCGAAGTCGCGTATGCCCTCGGCCGGGAAGCCGCGGCGGCGCATGCCCGACAGGGTGGGCATGCGGGGGTCGTCCCACCCGCGAACGTGGCCCTCGTTCACCAGGCGGAGCAGCACTCGCTTCGACAACACCGTGTGCGTCAGGTTGAGCCGCGCGAACTCGTACTGACGCGGGCGGGACGGGACCGGCAGATTCTCGATGAACCAGTCGTAGAGCGGGCGATGGTCCTGGAACTCCAAGGTGCAGATGGAGTGCGTGATGCCCTCGATGGCATCTGACTGCCCATGAGCGAAGTCGTAGGTCGGATAGACGCACCACGCATCGCCGGTGCGCGGGTGCTCGGCGTGAACGATCCGGTACATGATCGGATCGCGCAAGTTGATGTTGGCCGATGCCATGTCGATCTTGGCGCGCAGGACGCGAGAGCCGTTGGGAAACTCGCCTGCCCGCATGCGCGCGAACAGATCGAGGTTCTCCTCGACGGTCCGATCACGCCACGGGCTGTCCGTGCCCGGCTCAGTCAGCGTGCCGCGGTGCTCGCGGATCTCATCCGCCGACAGGTCGTCGACGTAGGCCTTCCCGGTGCGGATCAGATCACAGGCCCACTCGTAGAGCTGCTCGAAGTAGTCAGACGCGTAGAACAGGTTCTCGCCCCAGTCGAAGCCGAGCCAGCGAACGTCGGTCTCGATGGCGTCGATGTACTCCTGCTCTTCCTTGAGGGGGTTGGTGTCGTCGAAGCGCAGGTGACAGCGCCCGCCGAACTCCTCGGCGATGCCGAAGTTCAGGCAGATCGACTTCGCGTGGCCGATGTGGAGGTAGCCGTTGGGTTCCGGCGGGAAGCGTGTGACGATCGACTGGTGCCGACCCTCCCGCAGGTCCGCGGCGACGATCTCGCGAATGAAGTCGCTGCGCTCGGGTGTGGGTGCTGTATGCGTGTTCATGGGGGCAGATGATAGCACTAGCCCCGCTGAGAGATGCGCGAGCGTGGCCCGCCCGGCTCAGAGTGGAGATAGCGAGCACTCCCGGTCGCTCCCGAAGTGCGAACGGACCGAAGGAAGACTCCTCCGGCCCGTGAATGAACTGGTAGCCCGTACGGGATTCGAACCCGTGATCTCCGCCTTGAGAGGGCGGTGTCCTAACCGCTAGACGAACGGGCCGTGCTGGCAGGGGTACTAGGGCTCGAACCTAGACTCTCCGGAACCAGAATCCGGCGTGTTGCCAGTTACACCATACCCCTGAATCGTACCCACGCCGGTCTTGGCGCGAGACGGTATCCTACCGACGGGCAGATTGGCTGTCAACCCGAACAGAACCTACCCCACAAGGGCCTGAGCCGCAGCGATTCGGGCCAATGTGGCGCTCCTTGCCGAGCAGCTCCAGCGATTCGAACAGAGGCGGCGAGACCGTGGTACCGGTGACCGCGACGCGCACCGCCTGAAACGCCACCTTCGGCTTGACCCCCATCTTCTCGGGTACCGTGCGTAGCGCCGCTTCGATGTCTTGCGCACTGAACTCCACCGGCGCCAACGCCTCCGTGGCCGCTGCGAGCGCTGCGGCGACACCCTCCTTCTGCAGTACCTTCTCGCGCGCGGCGTCCTCGATTCGGGGATTCGTGAAGAGAAACGCCAGTTTCGGGACGATCTCGTCCAGGCGCTTGAGCCGTTCCTCGACAAGCGGCGCGAGCTTCGCGTACCACTCGGGGCGCGTCTCGACGTCGCGCGGGTCAGCAAGACCGCTGCTCACCAAACGCTCGACTATGAGTGCGACCAACTCATCCGTGGGAAGCTCCCGGATGTAGGACCCGTTCATCCACTCGAGCTTCTCGGGATCCCAGACCGCCGGACTCGAAGAGACTCGTCGAGAGGTCGAACTCGCGCACGAGTGTCTCGCGGTCGAAGAGCGTCGTCTCGCCGTCGATCGACCATCCCAGCAGCGCCAGGTAGTTGAGAAGCGCCTCGGGAAGGAAGCCTTCCTCGGCGTACGCCTCGACAGACGTTGCACCGTGACGCTTCGAGAGCCGCTTGCCGTCGGCGCCAAAGATCAGGCTCATGTGCGCAAACTGCGGGACGGGTGCCTCGAGGGCTTCGTACACGACGACCTGCCGGGGCGTGTTGGAGAGGTGGTCGTCGCCGCGGATGATGTGAGTCATGCCCATCGTCCAGTCGTCGACGACCGTGGCGAAGTTGTATGTCGCGGTCCCGTCGGTCCTGACGAGGATGAAGTCGTCCATGGCGTCGACCGGGAAAGCGTGTCTCCCCGCGAATGAGATCATCGATCACGATGTCGCCGCGGTCGTCGGGCACGGCCACTCGCCACACATGGGGCTCGCCGGCATCGATGCGTTCTAGTGATTCCGCACGGATCCAGGTCCCGGCAGGTGCGGTCGTAGCCCGAGAAGCCGCCCTTGGTGCGGGCGATCTCTCGCTTCTTCTCAAGCGTCTCGGCGCTGCAGAAGCACGGGTACGCATGACCGCGCTCCTTCATGCGCTCCAGCGCCGGTCCGTACGTATCCGCCCGCTCGGTCTGGAAGTAGGGACCGAAGTCGCCGCCGATCCCGGGACCCTCGTCCCAGTCCAGACCGAGCCATCGCAGCGAGCGCAGGATCGCCGCGGTGTTCTCGGCGGTGGAACGCTCCAGATCGGTATCGTCGATGCGCAACACGAAGACGCCGCCGTTGTGGCGCGCGAAGGCCCAGTTGTAGATGGCGGTACGTGCACCCCCGATGTGCAGATGGCCGGTGGGAGAGGGCGCGAAACGAACGCGAACGGGTGAGGTCACTTTGTGCGGCTCCTCGAGACGGGGCGGAGTATTTCGAGCCAAGGGGACATGATAGCGCGAGGCGGCCTAGTGCTCCTCGAGGCTGCACGCGCCCGTGCGGTTCAGCAGCCACCACGACAGGGCGACCGCGAGCAGCAGCGATGACATGCCGAGGGCGGTGAGGAGGTAGTTGTCCGCGCCCTCGAAGACGACGAACTTTCGGGCGACGGCGACCAGCGCCGCTTCGAGCACGGTGGGGATCACGTTCTGATGCCGCATGTAGGCGATGGCGATTCTGAACAGCTCGACCAAGATGAAGACTTCCAGAACTGTCCCGATGATGAGGTTGAACTCCTCGCGTGCAAGCGTCGGCCCGTCGCCCAGGATGTTGAACATCTCCCAGGCCAGTGAGACCAGCGCCGCGCCCGCGAGGACAACGAGCGCGAGGGCCACCAGGATCTCGATCGCAACAATCCCTTTGTAGAGCCACTTGACGTAGGTATCCATCCGCTCTCTTCCTTCGTGAGACATACAAACCACATCCTACCCGAGAAGGGGATTGAGCACTTGGCTACTTGCGACCACGTGCGCTACAATCAGCGCGCTCATCAAGAGGCAGCTGTTCGCAGCTGCAGAGGGTCGAGGGACCGAGCCCTGTGACACCCCGGCAACCGGCGTCGAAAGTGGCGCACGGTGCTAAGTCTCGGCAGGCGAAACGGCCTGGAAGATGAGGGAACAGCGTCGCGCGCCCGGCAGCGTGTAGCGAGGCGAAGCCCCTGTCTGAACCAGGCGGGGGCGTTTTTGTGCCCCGCTGACCTAGACGGCGCCCTCGGTCGGGCGCCACGAAGGAGGACGCATGTCACAGCGCGAGTACCTGTTCACCTCCGAATCGGTGACCGAGGGTCACCCGGACAAGATGTGCGACGCGATCTCGGACGCCGTGCTCGATGCCATCATCGCGCGCGAGGCCGAGCTGGCGGGCGAGGGCTTCGTATCGGCCGCCGGCACCAAGGCCGACCCGAGCTACGTTCGTGGTGGCATCGAGACCTTCACCACCACCGGGCAGGTCATCGTTGGAGGCGAGATCCGGACTCACGCCTACGTGGACATCCACTCCATCGTTCGTGGTGTCGTCAACGAGATCGGCTACAACCGGGCCAAGTACGGATTCGACGCCGAGACGTGCGGCGTGCTCGTTGCAGTGCACGAGCAGAGTCCCGACATCGCTCAAGGCGTCGACGAGTCGTTCGAGGTCCAGCACGGCGCGGGCTCGGACCCGCTCGACCTCATCGGCGCCGGCGACCAAGGCATGATGTTCGGCTACGCCTGCAACGAGACCTCGCAGCTGATGCCGATGCCCATCTACCTTGCTCACCGCCTCGCTGAGCGCCTGACCGCCGTGCGCAAGGCGGAGGTTCTCGACTACCTGCGTCCTGACGGCAAGACCCAGGTCACCGTCCGCTACGTCGACGGCAAGACCGGTCTCGGTAGACAAGATCCTCATCTCTACCCAGCACGCCGACGGTGTCGACATCGACAATCTGCTGCGACCCGACCTCATCGAGCACGTCATCAGGCCCGTCTTCGAGGAGGAGGGTCTCGAGTACAAGCAGGCCGAGATCTTCGTGAACCCCACTGGGCGCTTCGTCATCGGCGGGCCGATGGGTGACGCCGGCCTCACGGGTCGCAAGATCATCGTTGACACCTACGGCGGGATGGGCCGCCACGGTGGCGGCGCCTTCTCGGGCAAGGACTGCACCAAGGTCGATCGCTCGGCCGCGTACGCCGCGCGTTGGGTCGCGAAGAACGTCGTCGCCGCCGGTCTTGCCGACCGTTGCGAGCTGGAACTGGCGTACGCCATCGGCGTTGCGCATCCGCTTTCGGTCATGATCGAGACCTTCGGCACCGAGAAGGTCCCGGTCGAGCAGATCGAGAAGGCCGTCTCCGAGACGTTCGACCTTCGTCCCGGCGCCATCATCCGCGACCTGGACCTTCGTCGCCCGATCTACCGCAAGACCTCGGCATACGGCCACTTTGGGCGCACTGACAAGGACTTCACCTGGGAGCGTACGGACCGCGCCAGCGCGCTGGCCAAAGCCGCTGGTCTTTCCGACTAAGTACTCTCGCACAGCCGAAGGCCGCCGACGCGAGAACGATGTCGGCGGCCTTCGCTATGCTGTGTGCTCACGGGAACTGCTCTACGGTCTGGGGGTAGCATTCCTTGCGCGTCGCGCACGTTATCGTCGATATCCCAACTCGCGCGCTTCATGCGCCGTTCGACTACGCATTCGACGACGCCACGGATGTACGGATCGGTATGTGCGTGCTCGTTGACTTCGCCGGTCGCCCTGTCGTGGGCTACGTGGTGGGTGTCTCCCAGAGTTCGGACCGAGCCGGACTCAAGTCGTTGAGTGCGGTCCTCGGTGGGCCCTTCTTCAGCGAGACGTCGGCGCGACTGGCGCGGTGGATCTCCGCGGAGTACGTCTGCCCCTTGTCTGAGGCGGTGCGCCTGTTCACGCCACCAGGCGGCACACCTCGCGCGGTGAACGAGTCCGTCGGTGGCCGTGCAAAGTGGTCGCTGCGGATGCCCGGGGTCGGCCCAGTCGACGACCGCTGGGCGATCGCCACCTCCGCTGCACACACGGTGAGACTCCGGGCGAACGCCACGATGCAACGAGCGGTTCTTGACGCACTCAGTGACGGACCGGTCAGGGTAGCAGAGCTGTCTGCAGATCTGGGTTCGGTCGACGGAGCCTTGGCGTCGCTGACCAAGCGCGGTGCTGTCGTCGTCGAGAGAAGGCGCCGCCTCAGGGACGGCAGGAACCCCCAGCGCGACACGCCCCGGCACGAGCAGCTCACAAAAGGTCAGGGCACGGCCCTTCAAGCGATCGAAGAATCCGCCCAACGTGGTGGCGGCGTAATCGTTCTGGATGGAGTGACGGGCTCGGGCAAGACGGAGGTATACCTGCGCGCCATTGAGGCGGCGATCAAGGACGGCGGCACTGCGTGCGTACTCGTGCCGGAGATATCGCTGACCCCGCAGACAGTCGGGCGCTTTCGTGGGCGGTTCGGTGATGACGTCGCGGTGCTGCACTCCCGTCTTTCAGCAGGGGAGCGCTTCGACCAGTGGGACCGAGTCCGGACCGGTGACGCACATATCGTCGTCGGTGCCCGCTCGGCACTGTTCGCACCGCTGAGCGACATCCGACTGATCGTCATCGACGAGGAGCATGACTCGTCGTACAAGCAGGCGTCGTCTCCCCGATATCACGCGCGAGACGTAGCCGCTCGCCTCGCCCGCGAGCATCGGCGCCGTATTGGTCTTGGGAAGCGCGACGCCGTCGATGGAGTCGCTTCGCCGATGTGAGATCGGTGAGTGGGTTCGAGTCCGGATGCCCGACAGGGTCGCCGAACGACCCCTTCCCCCCGTGACCGTTGTCGACCTTGCTGCGGAGTTCTCGTCCGGCAACAGGTCGATGTTCTCTCGTGAGCTTGCGAGCGCCCTTGCCACGGTACGCGATGCCGGCGAAAAGGCCGTGCTCTTTCTCAACCGCAGGGGATTCGCCTCGTTCCTGCTATGTCGAGAATGCGGCTTCGTTCCGACCTGCGACTCATGTTCGATCTCGATGACCTACCACGACGCCGGGTCGCGACTAGCCTGCCATCACTGCGGCGCTACCCGGGCGGTTCCCGCGGCCTGCCCGCGATGCTCAAGCCCGTACCTTCGCCAGTTCGGAGCGGGAACACAGCGCGTCGAGAGCGAGCTCAAGCTGCTGTTGGGCGAGTGGCCCGTGGTTCGCATGGACGCGGACACCACTCGTGGCAAAGGCGCCCACGAGCGCAGTCTCGCGGCGTTCGAGGCGTTGGACTCAGGTGTCTTGCTCGGCACTCAGATGATCGCGAAGGGCCTCGACTACCCGGATGTCACCCTGGTGGGTGTCGTATCGGCCGATGTGACGCTCAATCTTCCCGACTTCCGAGCGGGAGAGCGCACATACCAGCTGCTCGAACAGGTTGCGGGGCGCGCGGGTCGGGGCGAGCGGCCCGGTAGGGTCGTCGTACAGACCTACTGGCACGACCATCCGGCAATCCGAGCGGCGGCCGCACATGACCCCGCCGTGTTCTACGTTCCTGAGTCCGCAGCAGCGTTTGGATATGGGCTATCCACCGTTCGGGCGGCTCGCCAACGTGCTGCTAAGGGGCGCCGACCGCAGTGCGGTGGCTGATCACGCGAAGACCGTGGCCTCGGCTCTCTCGATCGCGCTTCCTGCAGGATGGCAGCTGCTGGGTCCAAGCCCGTGCCCGCTTGCGAGGCTCAAGAACGTGTGGCGCTGGCACATTCTTGTGAAGGCGCCCGAAGCCGCATCGATACCCGAGATGGTCTCGTCCGCTCTAGAGGGCCTTCGAGCTCATGCGGGTGTCACTGTCGGCGTGGACATCGACCCTGTGGACCTGCTGTGACTCGCCGTGCGTGGGTCAGCAGGCTGGTATGATGTCTGCAGACACTTAGCGCTACTCGGCACTATCACCCACTACCGTCTTTCTGAAGAGATGCGAGCTGCACAAGAGAATGGACGTCCTGTCACATCCAAGTCCGGCCTTGAAAGAGCGTGCGCGGGAGGTCGATCCTACCTCCGACGGAACCCTGGAAGACCTCGTGGCTCAGAATGGCCCGCACGATGTACGAGGCGCCGGGCATCGGCTTGGCCGCTACGCAAATCGGCGTCTTGAAGCGAGTGGTCGTGTACGACCTCGACGAAGAAGGCCGCGGATTGGTCGCACTCTGCAACCCGGAGATCGTCGAGAGCAGTGGCGAGTGCGAGACAGACGAGGAAGGGTGCCTCTCCGTCCCGGGCATCACCGTCCCGGTGACGCGATCGTGCAAGGTGACCTGCGAGGCACTGAACCTCGACGGCAAGCCGGTCCGCATAGAGGCCGAGGGCCTGCACGCTCGACTGCTTCAGCATGAGGTGGATCACTTGGATGGTGTCCTGATCATCGATCGGGCCATTCCCGAGGAACGCAAGGCCGCGCTGCGGCGCTACCACGAAGCCGTCGAGCAGGGCGTCAAGCCAGGCCCGACCAGCATCTAGATTCGTCCTCGGGGGGAGGGTGTCGTGCGCGTCGTCTTCATGGGGACGCCGGATTTCGCCGTTTCGTCCCTCGTCGCGATCGCGCGCCTTCACGACGTTGTCGCCGTGTTCACACGACCAGACTCCGTATCGGGAAGGGGTTCAACGGCGAGGCCTTCACCGGTACGGGAAGCTGCTGAGGCCGCCGGGACTCAGCGTCTCGCAGCCCACGACCTTGCGCGATCCGCAGGTCCACAGCGAGATCATCGGCCTCGAGCCGGATGTCATCGTGGTGGCTGCCTACGGGCTGCTACTCCCGCGAGAGGTCCTCGAAATCCCCGTGCACGGCTGCCTGAACGTTCACGCCTCGCTCCTGCCGCGCTGGCGAGGCGCCGCGCCGATCCATCGGGCGGTCCTCGCTGGAGACACTGAGACAGGGGTGTCGATCATGCGAATGGAAGAAGGGCTCGACACGGGGCCCTTCTGCGTCGCAGTGCGCACACCGACAGCCGACAAGACCGTCGAACAGCTCTCGGAAGAACTTGCCAGGATCGGTGCACGAGCGTTGCTGGAGGCACTGAGCATGCTCGAGGCTGGCACATGCGAGTGGGTCGTGCAGGATGAGACTCTTGCGACGTATGCCGAGAAGATCTCCAAGCCTGAGGTCATCCTGAGCCCTGACCTGTCGGTCGTCGACGCCCTCCGACGGGTGCGCGCCTCCACCCCACAGGCGCCTTCTCGGGCCACCATCGCTGACAGGAGTGTGGCGGTATTGGCGGCTGCCCGCACCACGACGCAACCGCCGCCGGCAGGATCAGCGTCTGCCTCCAAGGCAGGCGTGACCCTCGGAATGGCAGACGGAGGCCTGGTGGTAACTAGACTCAAGCCAAGCGGCAGACAGGCCATGTCTGCCGCGGACTGGGCGAGAAACATCCCATCGTCCGAAATGCGAACGTGGACGGCTCCCCAGTGAGCTGCGACTCCGGCACGGCGCCTCGCGGTAGAGGTCGTAACGCGCGTTCGAGAGCGCAAAGCATATGCTCATGAGACGCTCGACGCGGTTCTGCAAGCCGGCGACTTGAGCCAGCGCGACTCAGCACTCGCAACTAGATTGGCGTACGGAACCATTGCGTGCCGGGGCACTCTCGACGAAGCGGTTCGTCGCTTCGTCACCCAGCCGAGTTCCTTGGAACCTCTCGTCGCAGATGCACTCGCGGTCTCGGCGTACGAGCTTCTCTTTTCACGCACGCCCGCGCGCGCTGCGGTCAGCGAGGGGGTCGAACTCGTACGATCTGCCCAGCCCCGAGCAGCGGGACTTGCGAACGCTGTGCTCAGACGCCTTGCCCAGACAGCCGACGAGTTCCCGTGGGGAGACCCTGGTGTCGACAACGCTGCATTGGCGAGGAGTGTGGGCCACCCGCTGTGGCTCGCTGAGATGTGGGTCAACGAGCTGGGCCGCAGCACGGCCACAGCCATCATGCAAGCCAACAACGAGCCCGCGCCGTTGTTCCTCGCGTATCTCCCGTTCGGCGACTCGTACGAGTCGGTTTTCGAGTCGCTTGTCGACGACGGTGTCGATCCAACGCCCTGTCAACTCCCGGGCTGTGTCGTCGCGGGCGTCGCTTCGGCCGCCATCCGGTCTCGAGCGCTTGGCACACGCTCCGTCCTAGTCGCAGACGCGGGTGCGCAGATGGCGGTCCATGCCGTCAGACCGAAACCGGATCAGCGCATAGTGGAACTGGGCGCAGGGCGGGGCACGAAGTCACTCATGATCGCCGGACTCTCCCACCAAGACGGTGGTCACGCCACGCTCATGGCCGTCGATAACCACGAGTTCAAACTCGCAGCGCTGCGCGAGACGGTCGACACGCTGGGAATCGAGGGTGTGTCGACGTCGTGCATGGACGCTGCGACAGCACAGCTGCCGCATGAGCTCGATCCCGGGACTGCGGACTGCGTCTTGGTCGACGCACCGTGCTCCGGACTCGGTACGCTCAGGCGCCATCCCGACCGCCGATGGCGTGCCAGACCCGATGAGATCGAATCGCTGGCCGTCCTCGGAGAACGCCTTTTGGCCACGGCTGCCGAACTTGTGAAGCCCGGCGGTTTCGTGGTGTACTCAACGTGCACAGTCACCCGTCGGGAGAACGCCGATGTCGTTTCTGACTTCATGGCGTCGCCGACGGGCAGGGGGTTCGAGATAGACACGCTGGGCGCGGACGTGCCGGCGCAATGGAGTGGGTTCCTGGACTCCGATGGGTTCTTCCAGTCGCTGCCGCAGATAGGTGGCATGGACGGCCACTTTGTCGCCCGCTTGAAGCGCGCCGACTAGACCGGCAGAAGCGTTCGCCGTGAGGAAGGGGAGTGACGTGCGCAACACCCGAATCGTGGAGATGCTCGAAGTCACCGAAGCTGCCGCTCTGGCTGCTGGCCGATGGATGGGCAAGGGTGACAAGAATGCGGCCGATGACGCCGCGGTCGAGGGCATGCGCAGCGCGTTCAACGAGGTCGACATCGCAGGCACCATCGTCATCGGCGAAGGGGAGCGTGACGAAGCGCCGATGCTCTTCATCGGCGAGAAGGTCGGCAGGGGCGGCGAGGAGATCGACATAGCGGTCGATCCGCTCGAAGGTACGAATCTCACAGCGTATGGCCAGTCGAACTCCCTCGCGGTTCTTGCGTTCGGACCCAAGGGCACGCTGCTGCACGCTCCCGATACCTACATGAACAAGATCGCTTGTGGTCCGGAAGCCGCTGACGCGGTCCACATCGATGCGACACCTACCGAGAACGTTCGAAACGTCGCCAAAGCCCTCAAGCGGGATGTCGAGGACCTCGTCGTGTGTATTCTCGACCGCGACCGCCACGTCGACCTCATTCGCGAGGTTCGCGAAGCGGGAGCCCGGATACGACTCATCACCGACGGCGATGTCTTTGGTGCGGTTGCCACGGCGATCGAGGGTACCGGCATCCACCTCTACCTGGGGATCGGAGCTGCCCCTGAGGGCGTTTTGGCATGCGCAGCCATGAAGTGCATCGGTGGTTGCTTCATGGGTCGATTCGAATGGCGTAGTCCCGAAGAGAGGGCACGCGCGGTCGACATGGGAACGTGCAACATCGATGACGTCCTTACGATGGAATGCCTCGTGAACACTGACGAAGCCGCATTCATCGCCACCGGGGTCACCGATGGAGAGATGCTGAGAGGCGTGAAGTACTTCGGATCGGGTGCTCGTACGAACTCCGTCGCGATGGACGCGAAGTCGAAGACGGTGCGCTTCACCGACACCATCTATCGCACGGGCGCAGAGAAGTTCTGGGTCCGGATGGAGTAGAGCTCTTGTCTTCGGGTTCTCACTGCGTTGCCTGCCCCGCCTAGGCACAGCGCTCTTGAAAAGGAAGGCCCCACTTGTGCGGGGCCTTCCTTGCTGCCTGGACATGCCCCTCGGCCATCCCTCACTCGGCTGCCGGGCACCCGGCGCAGCCGCCTTCGCTCTTGCCGGGACAGGCGGCCGGCGCATCATCCGCGCTAGGGCGGGTCTTGTAGTCGGTGTTGTGGAAACCCTGGCCCTTGAACGCCACTCCGACCGGCGTGAAGACCCTCTTCGCCTTGGCACCGCACCGCGGACAGCACTCCTCGGCTGCCGACCCCATGGAACGTGTCACCTCGAAGCGCTCAGGGCAGTTCGTACAGCGGTAGTCGTACGTGGGCATACGCGGTCTGTCTCCTCGGTTCGAGTGTAGGGCGCTGCACAGGGAGAAGCAGGATACCTGCCAGTCCAGCCTACTCGCAACCGTATCCTACACGCAGGTGACGGTATACTCTGATGCTGATGAACGACGAACCCAAACAGACGTCATTTGATGAGGAAGACTCCTCTTGGCTCAAGGAGCTCGCTGGGGCGGCGGTTCCTTCGGCGCCAGTCGCCCCCACCTCGGATCTCGAGCGAGAGCCGCAGGAAGCGACCGCGAGGCAGCCTCAGCCTGAGCTTGCACCCGTCGAGAGATCGCGCCCTGTCAGACCGCCGTTCGTTCCCTCGTGGGTTTGGGTCGCTCTCGGATCTTCTGTCGTAGTACTCGCTATCGTGTTGGCCGCGGTTGCGACGTTCACCGCCATGGCTCGAGTAGCGGTTCCCGATGTGACTGGCACCACCGTAGGCGTCGCTCGAGCGCGTCTTGCTCAGGTCGGACTCAAGGCTCGCGTGGCTGAGCGTCGCTTCTCGACCCTCCCGCCCGATCAGGTGATCGAGCAGACCCCTGCTCCGGGCACACAGGCACAGCGCGGCGACGCCGTCGCGCTGGTGGTCTCGGGGGGCAGCGAAGAGTTCGTGATGCCGGACGTGATAGGCAACGGTCTCCCGCTTGCGAAGGGCACGCTCGAGGACAGAGGCCTCGTGGTCATCGTAGAGTTCGTTATCTCTCAGGATGCGAGCGACACCATTCTTTCGAGCACGCCGGCCGCAGGCGCTACCGTGCGCACGGGCGACACGGTCCGTCTGCAGGTAGCAACCTCCCAGGCGCCTGGGGTGGAGCTGCAGCCCTACAGCCTCAACGGGGTCGGCGTCATTATCGATCCCGACAATCCGATTGCCGGCGCACCGGACATATCGTTGGAGGTCGCGCGCCGGCTGGGCTCGCTCCTCGAGGCGTCTGGAGCCTCAGTCACCCTTCTGCGAACAACAGCTCGTACCACCGAAGCTGACTCCGCACGAGCCGCCAAGGCCGCCGGATCCAACGGCGTGGTCGCCATCGGCTTCACCGTCAAGGCGAACGGCCAGGCCGGCCGCGTGGTAGCCTTCTCGCCGACCGCAGCGGTCAGCGTTGCCGCCACTTCAGGCGCGCTGGCCGACCAGAACGTCACCGAACTCTCCCGCACCGCTCCTCCTGCGGTCAGCACGTCTGTGGGCGGCGACAATGTCTTCGACGCCGTTCAGGTCCCGTGGAATCGCATTCAGCTCGGAGTAGCCTCGCAACGCGCCGACCAGGCGGCTTTCGCCGATCCTCAGTGGGCGGACGGGGTCGCGCGCTCGGTCTACACGGCCCTGGGCAAACTGTACGGGCAGGTGAAGACACCGTGAGACGCCGCCTGGTGGCACTGGTGGCGGTCGCGCTTGTTGCCGCCCTGACCATCCCGGCAATGGCACCTGCCGTTGGAGTCGCGACACTCAAGGCGCGCTTGGAAGAGCTCAAGGCCGACACAGCGCAGGCGGGCCGAGAATACATGCGAGCGTACTGGGCTCTGGAGGAGACCGACGTACGACTAGCTCGCACGAACAAGCGCATCCGCAAGGCCGAGAAAGAACTGGCTGCCGCCAAGAAGCAGCTCAACCACAGGGCCGACAACATCTATCGTCGAGAAGGGCTTGAGCTCCTCAGCTTCCTGGTGGGGGCCCAGAGCTACGAGGAGTTCATGACGAGACTCGACTTCATGAGCAGACTAGGCGCCGCAGATGCAGCCTCGGTCGCAAAGGTGAAGACCGTGCGAAGACGGCTCCTCGCCGAGCGCAAGAAGTACCGGGCCGAGCGCAAGCGAAGGGCCAAGAACACGGCGGCCCTCAAGGCACAGCGCAATCGGCTTCAGAGTCGTCTCGCCGCCAAGGAGTCGGAGTTTCGCAAGGTACGCGCTGCGCTCAACGTCTCGAGAGCAGGTGGGATGCTGCCGATCGGCGTTTCGTCGATGCCAGGCTCCAACGGGATGGTCTTTCCTGTGGCAGGCTCCTACTACTACTCGAACACGTGGGGAGCGTCGCGCTCGGGTGGTCGGAGGAGGCACCAGGGAACCGACATCATGGCCCGGCGCGGCACGCCGTGTGTCGCCGTCACGTCGGGTACTGTCAGCGCGAAGAGCGGGGGTCTGGGCGGCAAGACGATCTGGCTCAGCGGAAGCAACGGGTGGTCCTACTACTACGCGCATCTCGACTCGTGGACTGTGCGCTCGGGACGAGTGCGCGCCGGGCAGGTCATCGGTACGGTCGGTTCCACGGGCAACGCGGCGGGCGGTTCGCCTCACCTGCATTTTCAGATGCATCCGCACGGAGGTGGCCCCGTGAACCCGTATCCATACCTGCGGGGCATGGAGTAGCTGCGTTGCCCGCACTGGCGGTCCTGTGTCACGATGCGCGGGTAACTCGATACCGTGTCGGGAGCTGCACCAGCGGCTGAGAGGCGGCGGATGGGCGCCGCGACCGAAATCGACTGCTCCGATAATGCGGAGCACGGACTACGGACGCCAGCTATCTGGCACCTCACCACCGTGTGGCCCCGCGTTCGTCCGGCGACCTCGATCGGGCGCGAGAGCGAGGCTGGGATGCGAAGCGTGAGAGTGAAGATGATCGTCGAGATCGCCCTGTCCGTGGCCTTGGCCGCCGTGCTCGGGTTGTGGAAGATCACGCTCCCGTGGAACTTTGCCGGCGGGAGCGTGTCCCTTACCATGCTGCCCGTGCTGATCGTAGCTGTGAGACGAGGCTTGTGGGCCGGCGTGACTGCGGGCGCGATCTTCGGCGGTATCGACTACCTGATGGAGCCGTTCTTCGTCCACCCGCTCCAAGTGGTACTCGACTACCCCCTGGCCTTTGGAGCCTGCGGACTCGCGGGGCTCGGCGCGGGTCTGGTCGCCTCAGCGCTCAGAAAGGGCCCGAATCTGACGGGCGGACTTGCAGCCGCCCCTTGGATGCTGCTCGGTGGGGCGGGACGGTTCGCCTGCTCGTTCGCGTCTGGAATGGTCTTCTTTGGAGCAAACGCGCCTGACGGTCAACCGGTCTGGCTGTACTCGCTCGTGTACAACGCAAGCTACCTTGCCCCCTCTGTGATCGCCTGCACTCTACTGGGTATCGTGCTCGTGCCCGCATTGGAGAGGGCGGTGCCAGCATCATATGCCTGATGAATCGGACGCAGTGACTAGAGCGTTGCTCGTGTGTGCAGCTCCTGTTGTCGGATACGGCGACTTGATCAGGGACTTGGCGCTCGAATCCGATGTCGTCATCGCTGTTGATGGCGGCGCTCTACTCTGCCGGCAGGCTTCCGTGACGCCCGACCTGGTCGTAGGCGATCTCGACTCGATCGATGCTGAAACACTCGGCCTCCTGGATACGGGCGCCACCGCCTTCATCAAGTACCCCGCCGACAAGGACGACTCAGACCTCGACCTCGCTGTTGCACAAGCCAGGAGTCAGGGCATCACGGAGATCGTCGTGTGCGCGGCCTTCTCGGGGAGGCTCGACCATACCTTGGCAGCCGTGGGCACCCTTGCGTCCGCCCCCGACCTGCGACCCGAGATCGTCGAGCCCGAGCAGCGGGGCTGGATACTGAGTTCTTCTCATCGCCCACGACTCGACATCGGGCCGATCGGGGCGACGATCTCGGTCTTGGCGCTGTGCGAAAGGGTCGTGGTCAGCATGCATGGCGTTCGATGGCCGCTCGTGCACGAACGTCTGTCGTTGCTCGACTCCAGAACGCTCAGCAACGTCACCACCCACGCCGATGCCTACATTCAGCTCCACTCGGGAGTTGCTCTGGTCGTGGCGCCATCCACGGCCGACACCGCCACCCAACAGGCTTGATGTGGGCGAACGCGGACCGTACGGCGGTATACTCGACTCGGTGATGAACAACCCATGGATGCCCGAGTTCGCCTTCTGACACTATCGCTAGCTGCCGCCGGAGCCTTGTTGGGGGCCATCGGCCTGAGCACCGGCGTCATCTGGCTGTCCGCGTGCGGCGTGGTCGCGCTGGCTGGTGCGACTGCGGTTGCCGTCGCTTGGCACCCCGGGGAACGGAGCGCAGAGATCTCCACGGAACCAGCTCCGGCAGTTGCGCGACCGCCCGACACCATTCCTCTCGACTCTCCAACGCCCCCAATCAGCTCGCAGAGCGCGCCCGAACCCTCTCGGCCGACGGCGGCTCGCTCTCGAGCGTTCCGTGTCAGCGCGCCACTGAGCGCCGAGCCGACCGACGTCGTCGCAGCCCTAGCGCGTAACGCCTCGCTGGCTGGTGAGATCTTGGCTGCACATCTGTGGTTGGAGGACTCGCCGTCGGCGACCTTGCGGCTTGTCGCTGGCTGGGGTCCGAAGCGACCGGACGGGACTCCGGTCGACATACAGTCGACGACTCTGGGGCGGGCGTTGGCATCCGGCAGTCCGGCGTTGCTTCCCGAACACCAGGCGGCCGATCCTGATGTCACGGTGTGGCGGTACGCGGTCCCCATCGAATCCGGTGACGCACGTGGTGTCGCTGCTGTCGATGTCGCGGGTGCGAGACCTGATGGATCCGCGTTGGAGAATGCGACCGCCGATCTGCGCCCTTCGCTCACCGGGGCACTCGCCATCCACGTCGCCCACCAGGAGTCGTCAGCCGCGCGGGTCTTGCTGGCCACAGCGCGAGACCTGTCGCGAATGGTCGACACCGACTCTGTGGCCGGGATGCTACTTGAGCGTGCGGTGGATCTTGCGAGCGCCGATACGGGTTCTGTGATGCTCCTGGACGCTGGCGGGGCACTGTCTATCGTCGCGGCCAAGGGCCTTCCGGACAACGTCGTTGAGAACACGACGATCTCTGAGGGCGAGGGGGTTGCAGGGTGGGTACTGGCGACCGGGAAGACAATGGTGGTCGAGGATCTCAAGGGTCGCACACCGCGCGGCAGGCGTCATGGGGTGCGATCGGCTGTCGCGGTGCCTATCGCCGATGAGGACGGGGTGCTCGGCGTGCTCAACGTCGGGGCACGCAAGTTCACCGCACGCTTCTCACGCTCGCACATGGATGCGCTTGAGTCCCTGGGCAGGATCGGTGCGGTCGCTCTGCGCAGCGCCGCGGCGGTGGAGTCCTCGCGCGACTTGTACTTCGATACGCTCAAGGCACTCGCTTTGGCTCTCGAGACGAAAGACCCCTACTCGCGCGGGAACACGCAAAAAGTGCTCGACCTGGCGACCTCGCTTGGTCGTCGCCTGTCGCTCGATCCACGGCAACTCCAGGCGCTGCGCGTCGCTGCACTTCTTCACGACGTCGGGATGTCGGCAGTAGGAGATGCGGCGGCCGTGGGTGACCGTCCCCTTTCCACGGTGGAGTGGGGACTGCTCAAGATGCACCCGGTCATAGCTGCCGACGTGATCGCTCAGGCGCCTGCGCTACGCGACGCCGTCCCCATCGTCTACCACCATCACGAACGCTTCGACGGCGACGGCTACGTAGGAGGCATCGCAGGGGAGCAGATTCCTATCGGTGCCCGCATACTTGCCGTGGCAGACGCATACGCGGCCATGATCTCGGATCGTCCGTACAGGCGCGCGCGTAACGAGATCGATGCGCTTCGTGAAGTCGAAGCGTCAGCCGGCACTCAGTTCGATCCCGATGTCGTGGCAGCGCTTGTCGACGTCGTCGGCGATACGGTCGCAACACCTGCGGGAGAGATCCGACCGTGAAACACAGCAACCGCCACAAGGGCGGTTGCTCAGCGGTTCGTAGGGTGATGAGTTCTAGGCTCGCGTGACCTTGCCGGCCTTCATGCACTTGGTGCACACCTTGACCGTCTTCACGTGCCCGTCTATCACGGCGGTGACCTTCTGGATGTTGGGACGGAACATCCGGTTGGTGACGCGATGGGAGTGGCTGACATTGCGACCGGCGGACGGGCTCTTGCCGCACACAGCGCAGACCTTCGACATGACGTACTCCTCATTGATCGAGCCCACCGCGGTGGACGGATGATTGCACAAAGCGCGGGAAATACTACCACACGCTCGATCAACGGAGCAAGGCGGCATCCGCTCAGTCTCGTGCCGCTGTTGGGCTATACTTCGGTACGGGTCCGGGCATGACATTGCGTGGGGGGAGGCGGCACTTGTTCTCGGAGGATACGCTCATCAAAGACGTGATCGCCGCGCGCCCGCAGGCTGCTCAGGTCTTCGAAAAGCATGGCCTTGGGTGCGCTTCGTGCCTGGCCGCCGAGATGGAGTCGCTCTCTCAGGCGGCGCACATCCACGAGGTGTCTCTCGGTGCACTCCTCTCAGATCTCAACGCCCTTGAGAACGGCGACTACCCGAGAACGGAGCCTCGTGATGGCTGACGCAGTGTTGGGCACCGTGCACATCGCCAACGACGTTCTCGCCGACCTCGCGGGCTTTGGAGCCCTTGAAAGCTACGGCGTGGTCGGGATGGCCAGCCCCACGCTGGCCGATGGCGTGGCGCAGCTCCTGCCGCGCCAGAAGCTGCGCAAGGGCGTCAAGGTGTGCAGCCCTGAGAACGGTGTCGAAGTCGATCTCTACGTCGTGATCGAGCATGGGACCAACCTCACGGAGGTTTCGCACAATCTCGCCAACCGCGTTCGCTACGTTCTGACCAACAATGCCGACGTGCCGGTTGCGCGGGTCGACGTCCACGTCATGGGCGTCAAGGTGCGCCAACCCAAGTGACTTCGGAGATCACATGCCTTCAGCACGTGACTTGATCGCCTCTGCCGCTTCCGCACTCAAGGAACGCATCGAGGAGGTCAACCGGCTCAACGTCTTCCCCGTACCCGACGGGGACACTGGCACCAACATGTCGCTCACGATGGACGCGGTCATGTCCGCGGTCAACGCGCTGCCACCCGAGGCTTCACTTCTCGAGACGTGTCACGCAGTCACCCATGGATCGCTCATGGGCGCCCGGGGCAACTCGGGCGTCATACTGTCCCAGATTCTCCGTGGGCTGTGTGAGGGACTCGATGACGCCGAGTCGTTCGACGCACCGCTCCTCGCGAAAGCGCTCGAGCGCTCTTCTCGGGTCGCCTACCAGGCGGTTCGACGCCCGGTAGAGGGTACGATGCTCACCGTCATCAAAGACTGCGCCCTTGAGGCGAGTCGCTCCAGTCGCGACGGCGACAGCCTCCAGCCCGCCTTGGAGCGGATCGCGGCCGCCGCCTTCGACTCAGTCAAGCGGACTCCCGAACTCCTGCCCGTGCTCAAGGAGAACGGTGTCGTCGACGCAGGAGGCTACGGCCTCGCTCTGCTTGTCGAAGGATTCGTGGCGGCCGGGCTCGGCCACAAGGTCACGGTTGCTGACGTTTCACTGGAGGCCGCAGATCTCGATCACGTCCTACCAGCGGATGACTGGGACGACGACGAGTACCTCTACTGTACCGAGTTCCTGCTCTTCGGCGACCAAGTCGACCGAGAAGCGCTGCACGACTATGTAGCCGGGGCGGGCGGAAGTGAACTCGTCGTTGGCGACGCGGGCTCCTACAAGGTGCATGTGCACACCAACGACCCGGGCTCGGTACTTACGTACGTGACGGCCCTCGGCGAGGTGGCCGAGGTCCATGTCAACAACATGCGCCGACAGCAGGCGACGCGCGACGCGTCCCTGCGCTCCGAGAGCGCAGCAGCGACGCCGCCCAAAGCGCTGGGTGTCGTCGCGGTCGCCGCCGGCAGTGGATTCCAAGAGATCCTTCTTTCGCTGGGTGCAGATCGAATCGTCAACGGTGGGCAGTCGATGAACCCCTCCACGCAGGATCTGGTCGATGCGATCGAGACGGTGAACGCGCTCAGCGTGATAGTGCTCCCGAACAACAAGAACATCCTTCTTGCAGCAGGAGCTGCCGCGTCGGTGGCGAGCAAGCCGGTCGCGGTCGTTCCGACGCGCTCAGTCCCGCAAGCCTTCTCGGCCTTGCTCGCCTACGATGGCGCTGCCGAGCTGGACACGATCGTGGCAGAGATGACGCAGGCGGCGGCTGCGGTTCGCACGGGCGAGATAACGACCGCAGTCAAGGCGGCCAAAGGCAAGACAGGAGACATCGCGGCTGGTCAGGTCATAGGCATCGTCGATGACGATGAGATCGAGGCTGTTGGCGACGACGTTGGGCAGGTCGCCCTCGACACCGCCAAGTCGATGATCGCCGAGGACGTCGAGACCCTCACGCTTTTCGCAGGCGAGGATCTCAGCGACGAGAGTCTCGCTCAGATCGCGAGCAGCCTCGAAGCGGAGTTCCCTCATCTCGAGATCGAGACACACAGAGGTGAGCAACCGCTCTATCCGCTTGTCATGTCAGCCGAGTGACCCATCGCAAGGAGGAGTCATGCCACGAGTCGGCATCGTCACCGACAGCACGTGCGACCTGACGCCAGACGAACTGGCTTCGATGGATGTCCGGATGGTGCCCCTCAAGGTCCTCATCGGCGACGAGACGATGCTGGACTGGGTCGACCTGATGCCAAAGGAATTCTACGAGCGTCTCGCTTCCTCGGCCGTCCTGCC
This sequence comes from uncultured Actinomycetes bacterium, assembly GCA_963700665.1. GTDB lineage: Bacteria > Actinomycetota > Coriobacteriia > Anaerosomatales > PHET01 > CAVPCY01. The sequence goes on along the minus strand of CAVOYK010000001.1, from coordinate 489,292 downwards.
CAAGACGTCGCAGCCCACACCCGCTGAGTTTCTTGCCGTCTACCGGAGTCTGGCTGAAGCCGGCTGCGACTCGATCGTCTCGATCCACCTGACGGCGGAGCTGTCGGGCACGGTGAGTTCGGCAACGATGGCGGCCGCCGACTGCCCCGTACCGGTGCACATCGTCGACACCAAGAAGGTGTCCCAAGCGCTCGGTCTTGTCGTCATGGCGGCTGCCGAGGCTCGTTCAGCCGGCATGGAGGGCGCCGACGTCGCCGCGCGCGCCCATGACGTAGCAGAATCGACGCGTCTGTACTTCGTCTTGGACACGTTGGACTATCTGGTGAAGGGGGGCAGAGCCGGCAAGGCCCAAGGGCTGGCTGCATCTCTGCTCAACATCAAGCCGGTATTGCAGATGAACTCCGACGGCATCATCGAGCCCTTCAAGAAGGCCAAGGGTCGCAAGAAGGCCCTCTCCGAGCTCGCCGCACATGTGGCGGCCGAATCCCGAGAGAAGGGCAAGCTCCGTGTCGCGCTGCTCCACGCTTGCAGCGCCGATGAAGCCGGTGACCTGCGCGCCGAACTGATCGCTGCCGGTACCGACATGGAGATAGCCGGTGTCGGCCTCGTCGGTGCGGTCGTGGGAACGTACGCGGGTCCTGACGCGGTTGGCTGCGCATACTACCCACTGGGCTGAACCTCCAAAGGTGACAGCACCTCGCACACCATCCGATCGGTCTGAGCGTCTCGTTGCTCAGGACCTGCCCGTAGAGCGGGCGCGTTTCGTCGACAAGGCCCGCGCGGAAAGCCTGCGCAGCCTCGGCATCGAGACGATGGGCGGGCTCGTCCGGCACTATCCGTTTCGCTACCTCGATCTGTCGAATGTGGTCAGCCTTGCAGACATCCGGCCAGGCGACGATGCCACCGTCGTGGGGCGCGTCCACGAAGTGAAGGTCAAGAAGCCTCGTCCACGGCTCTCGGTGACCGAGGTCGCCATCGTGGACGGCACGGGGGTGCTCATCGGTGTGTGGTTCAACCAGCCGTGGGTACAGCAGCGATTCATGGCTGGGGAGCGAGTGGCCTTCTCGGGCAAGGTGGTGCTGGACTACGGATTCAAGCGGATCACGACGCCTTTCGTCGAGAAGCTTGCCGCCGAAGACGACTCCGAGACGATCGGTCGCATACTGCCGGTTCACCGGACCACCGAAGGCCTGACCACCGGGTGGCTGCGTCGCCTCGTGGCGGCAGCGGTCGATGACATCGCCGACGTGCCCGACCATCTTCCCGCATCGCTTCGCATCGACCGAGCACTCGTCTCGCTCGGCATCGCGCTTCGAGACATCCATTTCCCGCCATCGATCGAGAGCGCCCGCCGCGCGCGGGAGCGCCTCGCATACGACGAGTTGCTGTTGCTCCAGCTCTACATGGCGCTTCGACGCCACTCGCTTACGCGCGAACACGCGGGACTCGCTCATCGCGTAGACGGCCCTGCACTCGCGGCTCTGCGCGACGCGATCCCTTTCCAGCTGACCGACGACCAGCTCCGCGCGACCGACGAGATCCTCTCGGACATGGCGCTACCCCGACCCATGAATCGCCTGCTGCTGGGTGACGTGGGCACTGGCAAGACGGTCGTTGCGACACAGGCATTGGCGTGTGCGTTCGACACGGGTACCCAGGCTGCGATGATGGCACCGACCGAAGTCCTGGCGATCCAGTACGCCGAGAAGATCGGCCCGTTGCTCGACCGAGCCGGCGTGCCATGGGGGCTGCTGACCGGCTCGACATCCGCTGCGCAACGCCGCGAACTGCTTCAGGGCGTGGCCGATGGCCGGATCGCAGTCGTCTTTGGGACTCACGCGCTGCTCGACCAATCGGTCTCGTTCAAACGACTGTCGCTCGCGATCGTTGACGAACAGCACCGCTTCGGGGTCAACCAACGCCTCGGCCTCAGAGGGAAGGGCACGTCGCCCGACCTGCTCGTCATGACCGCGACTCCCATCCCGCGCTCGCTCGCCCTCACGCTCTACGGGGATTTGGCGACTTCGTACGTACGCGAGCGACCTCACTGTTCTGCCGGCGTGACCACACGGCTGGTCAAGCCGCACACCGCAACACCCGCTCACGATGCCGTCCGAGCGGCGGCCAAAGCAGGGCATCAGTCCTACGTGGTCTGCTCGCTCGTTGACGAGTCCGACTCCGCGCAGGCCAAAGCGGCTATCCGCGAAGCCGAGCGGCTGCGAAACGAGATCTTTCCCCACCTGCGCGTGGGTCTTCTGACAGGACGAATGCGCCCAGCCGAGAAGGCCGAGACCATGTCCGCGTTTCGAGCCGGCGACCTCGATGTGCTGGTGTCCACCACCGTGATAGAGGTAGGCGTGGACGTACCCAACGCCACGGTCATGATCATCGAGGATGCTGACCGATTCGGGCTTGCGCAACTCCATCAGCTGCGCGGCCGCGTCGGGCGTGGCACCACGCCGGGAGAGGTCTGGCTCGTGGCCGATCCGAAGTCCGCCGAATCGCGAGAGCGCCTGGCTGCGGTGCTGGCGACGAACGACGGATTCGAGCTTGCAGAGCGGGATCTGAGGCTGCGCGGTGAGGGGCATATCCTCGGCGACAAACAACACGGCATACCCGACTTGAAGCTCGCGAGTCTCATAGAGGATCTCGCCATGGTCGAGCGGGCGCGAGCTGACGCGTACGCCATCGTGCAGAGCGATCCACAGCTCGTGCAGCCCCATCACGCACCCCTGCTGCGTGAGCTACGGCGCACCTTCGACCGCGCGTGGGAGTGGGTGAGCAGCGGGTGAGAATCGTAGCCGGCACGCTGCGCGGCAGGGCCCTGCGCGCTCCAAGCGGCCAGACGACCCGGCCGACCACTGACAGAGTCCGCGAGGCGGTCTTCTCGGTCCTGGCGTCGCGTCGAGGACCTGACCTTGGCGGCGGGCCCGTGCTTGACGCATTTGCCGGCAGCGGCGCATTGGGACTCGAGGCCCTCTCGCGGGGGGCCGCTCCAGTGACGTTCGTCGAGCGCGACCGCGCTGTGGGCACGGTGATAGCCGCCAACGTGGAGGCGCTCGGTGTCAGCGATGACTGCAGGGTGGTACGTGGAGACCTGTTCTCGCTGGCAAAGCGGGGTGTACCGGGTGGTCCGTTCGCGTTGCTTCTGGTGGACCCGCCATATACACTCGACCCGACCAACGTGACTGAGTTGCTCGATACGCTGAGATTCACGGGTCAGTTGAGCGATGGGTGCTGCGCGGTATGGGAGCATTCGTCGCAGACACAGATCGAATGGCCGACGTGTTTCGAAGTCCTCGTTGAGAAACGGTACGGAACGACGCACGTAGGATTCGCGGTGTATGAGGAGAGAGTGGGGGGTCAGTGAATCGCGGCATCGTGCCCGGCACGTTCGATCCGGTCACCTCCGGTCACCTCGACATCATCGAGAGGGCGGCCGCGCTCTTCGACGAACTGGTCGTCGGCGTCGCCTTGTCTCCCCAGAAGAACGGTGGTCCGCTCTTCACCGCAGAGGAGCGAGTGGAGCTACTCGAAATCGCGACATCGCATCTCGACAACGTCTCGATTCGGCCTTTTGATACGCTATTGGTGGATTTCGCCGAGAGCGAGGGGGTGTCGGTCATCGTCAAGGGACTGCGCGCCGTGACCGACTTCGAGCGCGAGTTCCAGATGGCTGCACTAAACTGGCGTCTCGACGCCAACGTCGAGACGATGTTCATCATGGCTGTACCGGAATACATGTACCTGAGTTCATCGGCGGTCAGAGAGATCGCCAGGCACGCCGGGTCGGTACGCGGCCTCGTGCCTGACCACGTCGCTGAGGCGCTAGAGCGCAAGCTGAGCAAAGCTCGGTAGGGAGGACGCTCCATGGACATCATGGCCCTGATCGACCGCATTGAGGAGATTGTGGACAGCGCCAAGGGCGTACCGTTCACGAATCAGAAGATGGTTCAGCCGGATGCGGTCTACGAGATCATCGACGAGATCCGGGCCCAGTTCCCCGACGAACTCAAGCAGGCTCGATGGATCGTCAAGGAGCGCCAAGAGATGCTCGAAGAGGCCGAGAAGGAAGCCAATCGGATTCTCGAGGAGGCGCGGGAACGCGCGCAGGCCATCGCCAGCGAGCAAGAGGTTGTACGTCTCTCGGAGCAGCAGGCTGCGGACATGATTGACAAGGCGAGAGCGCAGGAGCGCGAGATCAGACTCGGGGCAGAGGACTACGCGGACGAGATGCTTGCCAACCTCGAAGTGAACCTCGGCAAGCTCCTGACTGCGGTCCAGCGTGGTCGAGACCGCCTCCAAGGCAAGGTGTCCCAGCGCCAGTAGGTGCGTGAGATCATGATCTCCTACCGAGTAGACGTGCGTCCCATCCTCGAGGAGATCGGTGCCTCGATAGACATCCGCGATGCCCTCGACATGGGCACCCTGATCGTCGGCGACGAGTCCTTTGTTCTACGCGAGCCTGCCGAGTACCGCGTGTCGATAACGAACGCCGGTGCGGGGATCGTCGCTCACGGACGGATCACAGCCGATGTGACTGCGACGTGCTCGAGGTGCTTGTGCTCGTACGATGACCAGATCGAGGGTGAGGTGATCGGCTTCTACCTGCGTCCTGGCGATGAGTCTCCCGACGACGAAGACGCCGAGGAAGTAGACGCAGAAGGAGCGATCGACATCGGACCGGCCCTTGCTTGCCGCCCTCGTGGTCGAAGCCCCGTTCGCTCCACTTCATGACGAAGCGTGCGAGGGCCTGTGTCCCACGTGCGGTGAGGATCTCAATGCAGGCCCCTGCTCATGCGCGGATACCGAGGACGATGGCCACCCGTTCGCGGCACTGAAGCAACTTCTCCCCGATGAGGACTCCGACGTCTCGCAAGACTGACTCCAGACCCTCCTACACACGCACCACCACGCGTGCTATCATTGCCGCTCGTGTGGAGACGACCCCCACGACTACTCTGCGAGCCCCGCGTTCCTCAAAGCGCATAGGAACGGAAGAAGGAAAGAGAAGACATGGCAGTCCCCAAGCGAAAGACCGGCCGCTCGAAGACGAACTCTCGTCGGTCCAGCCACAAGCTCACTGCGTCAGCCGTCTCCGTCTGTCCGCAGTGCAATCAGCCCAAGCTTCCGCATCGAGTGTGCGGCGAGTGCGGGTACTACAACGGCAAGGAGATCGTTGAGACTGACTAGGTCTCGATTCGGCGTCCGTACCCGCTAGAGCAGTATCGGAGCCCAGGACCATGTCCGAGACCGGCCCGTGCACAGTCGCCGTCGACGCTGTCGGCGGCGATTTCGCGCCCGAAGAGATACTCCACGGTGTCGAACTCGCCGTGTCGAGCGACCCTGAGTTGCACGTCCACCTCACGGGCACTGCGTCCGTGGTGGAGCCCTTCGCCTCGGAACACGCCGACCAGGTGGTGGCGACTGCGACCACTCAAGACATCGGCATGGACGAGCATCCCGCGACGGCGGTCCGGTCCAAGAAGGACTCGTCGATCGTGGTCGGCTGCCGGCTGGTACGTGACGGAGTGGCTGACGCGTTCTTCTCGGCAGGCTCCACGGGCGCGGCGATGGCCGCAGCCACGCTTGGTCATGGGCCGCATCAAGGGCGTCCACCGGCCGGCGATCGCGACCGTCCTTCCCACCGCCGGCGATCCATGCGTGTTCCTCGACGTGGGCGCCACGGCCGACTGCCGTCCGGAACACCTCCTGCAGTTCGCGATGATGGGCTCCGCCTATGCTTCCATCGTAGTGGGTGTGGCCAACCCTCGTGTCGCGCTGCTCAACATCGGTGAAGAGCCGACCAAGGGGTCGCAGCTTGCGCAGGAGGCGCACGCACTGATGGCTGAACACGTCGACGGGCTTCGTGGGCAATGTCGAGGGTCGTGACATCCTCGGCGGAACGGTCGACGTGATAGTCACGGACGGCTTCACCGGCAACGTCGCCCTCAAGTTGCTTGAGGGGACAAGCAAGGTGATCCTAGGGCAGGTCAAGGATGCCCTGACCTCATCGGTGGTCAACAAGGCAGCTGCCGCTGTGGTGGCGCCGTCGCTCCGGCGCCTGAAAGATCGACTCGACCCTGATGCCTACGGCGGCGCGCCATTGCTCGGCGTCGCCGGCGTCTGCATCATCGGTCACGGGTCGTCGAATCGGAAGGCTGTTGCGAACGGCCTCAAGGTGGCCGCTCAGGCTGCGCGTGGGAGCCTGACTACGCGCATAGCAGAGACGGTCACCGACAGCTGAGTCAGTGCGTGGACGCGCGGCCAACCTTTGGGTACACTTCCTCGACCGCGACAGGCGCGGTCGGTCCAAACAGAGAAGGAGGGTCGCTCCACAGCATGCAACGCTACGCGCAGATAGTGGGAGTGGGGTCGTACCTTCCAGACACGGTACTCACCAACGCTCAGCTCGAAGAAATGGTCGACACCTCTGACGAGTGGATCATCACTCGTACGGGTATCGCAGAGCGCAGAGTGGTCTCACCGGGTGAGACCACGTCGGATCTGGCACGAAGCGCAGCTTCTCGTGCAATGGATTCCGCGGGTATCTCGGCCGACGACGTAGACCTGCTCGTGGTCGGAACGACCAGCCCGGACCACATCATGCCGTCCACCGCTTGTGTGACGCAGTCCAAGCTCGGGCTGAGCTGTCCCGCGGTAGACATGATGGCCGCCTGCTCGAGCTTCATATACGCGCTTCAGTACGGCGCTTCGGTCATCGAGTCCGGTCGGGCAGACACGGTGCTTGTCGTCGGCGCAGAGGCCCTGACCCGACTAGTGGACTTCACCGACCGCTCCACGTGCGTGCTCTTTGGCGATGGGGCCGGCGCGGTGGTTCTTCGCGCCGGCGAACAGCCCGGCGTCGAAGCGGTGGTACTGGGCGCGGACGGATCGGGGGGGAACACCTCATCATCCCCGCGGGTGGTGCGACCTATCCAGCCACTCACGAAGCCATCGACGCACACGACCACTTTGTGAAGATGAACGGCAGCGAGGTCTTCAAGTTCGCGGTTCGTGTGATACCCCGCGCGACGAGGCAGGCGCTTGAGCTCTCCGGGCACACGATTGCCGATGTGGACTGGCTTGTGCCCCACCAGGCCAACGAACGTATCGTCTCAACGATCGAGGAGCGCCTGGGCATCGACGATGGCAGGGTCTACCTCAACATCGAGCGCACTGGAAACACGTCGGCCGCGTCCATACCGTTGGCTCTGGACGACCTGTATACTAGCGGGCGACTCGCGCCTGGCGACCTACTCGCCCTCGTCGGTTTTGGGGCGGGTTTGACGTGGGGAGCCGCAGTGGTCCACTGGACCATGCCCGCACCGAACAAGGAGGCGTGACGTTCCATGGCGCTTCGCACGAGGTTGACCGAGCTGCTCGGGATCGAGCATCCGATCATCCAGGGCGGCATGGCTTGGACGGCGACAGCTGAGCTGGCATCAGCGGTCAGCGAGGCCGGTGGCCTCGGGATCATCGGCGCCGGCCACATGCCCACCGATATCCTGCGTCAACAGATTCGTCTCGCGAAGGCGGCGACCAGTCGCCCCTTCGGCGTCAACCTCATGCTGATGACTCCCCATATCGACGAACTGGTCCAGTTGGTACTCGACGAACGCGTGCCCGTAGTGACCACGGGCGCCGGCAACCCGGGCAAGTACATGGACGCCCTCAAGGAGCACGGCATCAAGGTGCTGCCGATAGCGCCTTCTACCGCACTTGCGAGGCGCCTGGAATCCATCGGTGCCGACGCCATCATCGGCGAAGGCATGGAGGCCGGGGGCCACATCGGGGAGCTCACCACGATGGTTCTGACGCCTCAGTTGGTCGACGCCGTGTCGATTCCGGTTGTTGCCGCCGGAGGCATCGCTGACGGCCGGGGCATGGCCGCTGCATTCGCCCTTGGCGCCGAAGGCGTTCAGGTCGGCACTCGTTTCATGTGCGCTGAGGAGTGCACGATTCACCCCGCAGTCAAGGAGACAGTGCTCAAGGCCAAAGACAGAGACACGGTTGTCACTGGCAGGTCGACCGGGCATCCGGTGCGAGTCATCAAGAACAAGCTCTCACGCCAGATCGAAGAGCTCGATAGACAGAACAAGCCAGCCGAGCTAGAGGAACTCGGGTCCGGCAAGCTCGCTCTGGCCATGCGCGAGGGCGATACCCAGATGGGATCGTTGATGGCCGGTCAAGCCGCGGCGATGGTCTGCAAGATACAGCCGGCAGCCGAGATCGTTGAAGAGATCGTCGCCGAGGCCTCTGAAGTGCTGAGGCGACTCGCCTTGCTGGCGCCCGAGGCCTAGGCATGATGAGCTCGCGTACCGCATTCGTCTTTCCCGGACAGGGATCACAGCGTCTCGGCATGCTCGAACAGCTTCCCGAGAACGAGACCCTGGGTCGCCTGCTTGATGCAGCCGAGGCGCTGACAGACGTAGATCTTCAAGCGATCGCATCGCTTGGACCGGAGTCTGAGCTCGCCGATACGCGCAGTGCTCAGCCGTTGTTGTACCTGGCGGACTGGTCGTGGGGGCAGACGCTGCTGGAAGCCGGCGTGACCCCGTGGATGGTCGCAGGCCACTCCCTCGGCGAACTTGCGGCCCTCGCGGTCGCAGGAGTCTACTCCGTCGAAGCGGGACTCGAGCTCGTAGTCGAGCGCAGCAAGCTGATGGCCACCTGCGCTCTGACAACGCCAGGAACGATGGCTGCTGTCCTGGGACTGCAGAGCACTACGATCGCCACTGTCATAGCCCACATAGACGACGTGTGGCTCGCCAACGACAACTCGGAGGGGCAGGTCGTCATCTCTGGGACGCACTCCGGGGTCGAGGCTGCCTCGACCGCACTTGTCGAAGCGGGCGCGCGCAAGGTGGTCGCTCTCAACGTCGCAGGCCCGTTCCATTCTCCACTGATGGAACCTGCTCGGTCTGCCTTCGAGGAGATAGTGCGCGGAGCCGATTTCCGTGATGCAACGATTCCGATCGTTCAGAACACGAAGCCGACGGCGGCCACCGCTGCTGAGGTCATCCGCGAACGCCTCATCGCACAGATCACGTCACCCGTGCGCTGGGCCGAGACCATGACGCTGCTGCGCAGTGAAGGACCCGTCACGATAGTCGAAGCCGGCCCTGGATCGGTGCTCACAGGCCTCGCTCGACGCTTGGACGACGTCACCGCCATGTCGGTCGAGTCCGTCGGTCTTGAGGCCGTACTCGAGGAGGTCTCCTAGCATGAGCGATCTGGTCGGCAAAGTCGCACTCGTCACCGGCGGGTCGCGCGGAATCGGGGCCTCCATTGCCCTGGAGTGTGCGAGGCGGGGCGCTTCCGTGGCGGTCAACTACGCCGGGTCGAAAGAAGCCGCCGACGGCGTCGTCGCGTCGATCGTCACGGCGGGCGGCAGTGCGATCGCTATCCAAGCTGACGTGAGCGACCCGACGCACTGCGCGCACCTCGTCGAAAGGACGGTCGCTGAGCTTGGACGGCTGGATATCTTGGTCAACAACGCCGGCATCGCAAGAGACGGACTGGTTGTCCGAATGAGCGACGAAGACTGGGACCAGGTCATCGCAACCAATCTGACCAGCGTATTCTCGCTCACGAGGGCGGCGGGCAAAGTGATGATGAAGCAACGATCGGGTTCCATCGTGAACGTTACCTCCGTTGTTGGACTGGTCGGCAACGCTGGTCAGGCCAACTATGCCGCGGCCAAGGCGGGTGTCATCGGACTGACCAAGACCGTCGCGCGCGAACTCGCGTCACGCAACGTTCGGGTCAACGCCGTTGCCCCGGGATTCATCGACACCGACATGACCTCGTCCCTTTCTGAGACCGTCAGGGACGCAGCCCGCTCGCAGATCTCGATGGCCAGGTTTGGAGAACCCCAGGATGTGGCCAATGCCGTATGCTTCCTTGCCAGCGACGACGCTGCCTACGTGACCGGACAAACGCTCGCCGTCGATGGAGGAATGACATTCTTGTGACTTGCCGGGCGCTCCGAGCGCCCGAGGAAGTGAGAACATATGCTCGGAGGGAGGTGTGTTTATGGAACGCGATGACATCATGGAGAAGGTCAGAAGCGTGATCGTCGACCAGCTCAGCGTGGACGAAGTCGATGTCACAGAAGAGGCGTCTTTCATCGATGACCTCGGGGCCGACTCACTCGACATCGTCGAGCTCGTCATGGCTCTTGAGGAGGAATTTGGAATCTCCATTCCCGATGAGGAAGCCGAGAACATCAAGACCGTCGGAGATGCGATCGCCTTTATCGAGGCAGCGTAGGTTGGCTCCGCGTTGAACCGGGTCCCGGCGGCGGCCGATCGCCGTCGGCGGGCCCCGGTCTATGACCACGACACCTGAGAGGTTGCGCGCTTGTGGAAATGCCCACACTGACCATCGGCAACCACACCGCCAGACTTCCGATCATTCAAGGAGGTATGGCTGTCCGTATCTCCCTGTCGCCGCTGGCTGCAGCGGTAGCGGAAGCTGGCGGCATCGGGATCATCGCCGGATCTGGGTTGACCGCTGAAGAGCTGCGTGCGGAGATTCGCGCCGCGCGAGACGCGACGGCAGGCGTCATCGGCGTCAACATCATGGTCGCTGTGCGCAAGTTCCGCGAGATGGTGCAAGCCGCTCTCGACGAGGGCATCGACCTCGTCATCGCCGGAGCGGGCTTCTCTCGCGACGTCTTCACCTGGTGTCACGACGCCGGCGTGCCGATGGTGCCCATCGTCGGCAGTGTGCGTGTGGCCCAGCTCGCCGAGAAGTTCGGCGCTTCGGCCGTGGTCGTCGAAGGATTCGAGGCGGGTGGACACCTCGGCACAGATCGCCTTATGCGTGACCTTCTTCCCGAGATAGTCGCCGCGGTCCAAATCCCGGTGATCGGCGCGGGCGGCGTCGTGACCGGTGAGGATATTCGAGAGGTCCTGGAGATGGGAGCGGCCGGCGTCCAGATGGGCACCCGTTTCGCCGCCACGGTCGAGTCCTCTGCCCCCGATGCGTTCAAGCAGATGTATGTCGACTCCAGTCCCGACGAGGTCGTGCTCATAAAGAGTCCGGTCGGCCTTCCAGGACGCGCGCTCAAGAATCCCTTCTGGGAGCGGACCCAGCGCGAGGACTATCCACCGATACCGTCGTGCCGAGCCTGTCTCAAGCAGTGTCACCAGGAGTACTGCATCGTGAGAGAGCTGGAGATGGCGCAGGCGGGAGACGTCGACCAGGGACTCGTGTTCGCGGGCTCAGCAGCCGCACAGATTCACGACATCCCCACGGTGGCCGAACTGATGGGCCGACTGGAAGCCGAATACGCTGACGCGGAGGGGGTGGTGCGATGAGACGCGTCGCGATCACCGGAATGGGCTGCGTGACGTGCACGGGCATCGGTGTTGATTCCCTCTGGGACTCACTGTCGGCCGGCAGAAGCGGCATCACGCCGATCACCCACTTCGATGCCTCTGCGTATCCCACCCGATTCAGTGGCTACGTTCATGACTTCGACCCATCCGCCGTATTGGACTCCAAAGAAGCTCGGCGCATGTCGCGGTTCCAGCAGTTCGCTGTGGTCGCTGCGGACGAGGCGTTGCGAGACGCTGGCCTCGAAGCGATCGACGAGGAACTTGCCCCCCGAGCGGGCTGCATCGTCGGCTCGGGCATCGGTGGCCTTCAGACCATGGAGGAACAGAGCGCCCTGGTGGCAGAGCGCGGGCCCGGACGCACGAGCCCGTTCCTCGTGCCCATGATGATCGTCGATCTGGCGGCCGGGCACATCTCAATCAAGTACGGGTTGAAGGGGATCAACTACGCACCCGTCTCGGCCTGCGCGACAGGCAACCACGCCCTTGGGGAGGCCTTCGAGGTCATCCGCCGTGACGATGCGGACGTGATCGTCGCCGGAGGGTTCGACGCGGGAGTGACGCCCCTCGGGGTCGCAGGCTTCTGCGCCGCGCGCGCCCTGTCGACCAGAAACGACGACCCCCACGCTGCGTCGAGGCCTTGGAGCGCCACACGAGACGGGTTCGTCATCGCAGAAGGCGGCGCCATTCTCGTACTGGAGGAATGGGAGCACGCGAAGGCCCGCGGGGCTGCGATTCATGCCGAACTCGTCGGCTACGGAGCGACCGCCGACGCCTACCACGTCACCGCGCCTGCGCCTGACGGAGCGGGTGCGATCCGTTCCATGAATATGGCACTTGCCAAGTCGGGGCTGACTCCGGCGGACGTCGACTACGTGAACGCCCACGGCACCTCGACACCGGTGGGCGACCTTGCGGAGACCAACGCGATCAAGCACGTCTTTGGCGCTGATACCCCCCTCGTGTCGAGCACGAAGTCGATGATGGGTCACATGCTCGGAGGCGCCGGGGCCGCAGAAGCCATCGCATGTGTGCTTGCGATGAAGCACGGCTTGATCCCACCCACCATCAACCTCACCGATCCCGATCCCGAGTGCGACTTGGACTACGTGCCCCTTGTGGCACGCCAGACCAAGGTCGAAGTCTCGATGAGCAACTCGTTCGGTTTCGGCGGGCACAACGCGACCCTGGTGTTCGCGGCGGCGAGCTAGTCTTGTGGCCAAGCGCAAGCCTGACACCTCGACCATGCCTATCGCTGAGCGGCTTGCGCTCGCGCAACGAATCCTCGGCCACGACTTTGCCGACCAGCAGCTGCTGCAACGGGCCCTCACACACCCGTCTGCGGTCGAGGACCGAGACCCGTCCTCGTACTACGAACGGCTGGAGTTCCTCGGAGACTCCATAGTGGGGTTCCTCGTCTCAGAAGAGCTCTATCACCGGTTCCCGCACATGCCCGAGGGCGGCATGACTCGAATCAAGGTCTCCGTGGTTGCCGGATCCGTGCTGGCAAACGTCTCGGCTGAGCTTGGTTTGGCCGAAGCGCTGATTCTCGGCGAGAGTGAGATCGGAACCGGAAGACGCGGGCTGAACTCGGCGCTTGAGAACGTGTTCGAGGCCCTTGTCGCAGCGCTCTACCTTGACGCGGGTATCGACACGGCAAGGCGATGGGTCCACGCGACACTCGGGCCTCTCATCTCTGAAGAAGTCGCCGCATTCCCCGAAAACCCCAAGTCGGCGCTGCAGGAGCTGGTTCAGTCCCATGGCGAGTCACCCCGGTACCGGATCGACAGTCAGGACGGCCCGCCACACGCTCGGGTCTTCACCGCGTCCGTCGAGGTCGACGGAGTGGCGGTCGGGTCGGGGACCGGACACACCAAGAAGGAGGCGGAGGCCGCGGCTGCGGCCGCCGCACTTGAGGCGCTCACTGAGTGATCATCGCGCCTCGGCGACCAGCACGCTGTGGTAAACTATCCGGCACGTCCGCGGCCTGCGGAACTCCCTGCCGACCTGCGCTTTTCCGAGGGGGAACGTGCACCTTACGTCGCTCATACTCAAGGGCTTCAAGTCCTTCGCTGACCGCACTGTCCTCTCACTCGAACCCGGCGTCACCGTGGTCGTGGGTCCCAACGGGTCAGGCAAGTCAAACATCTCCGATGCCGTCTTGTGGGTTCTGGGCGAACAGAGCGCCAAGACCCTTCGAGGGCAGGCGATGGAAGATGTCATCTTCGCGGGCTCCTCGGCCAGGCAGCCCGTGGGCGTCGCGGAGGTAGATCTCGTACTCGACAACTCGGACGGGACGCTTCCGTTGGAGTTCACTGAGGTGACCATCACGCGCCGAATGTATCGATCCGGCGACAGCGAATACCTGATCAACCAGTCACCGGCACGCTTGATGGACGTACAGGACCTCCTGCACGACTCAGGTCTCGGACGCGACACGCACTCGATCATCAGTCAGGGCCGCCTCGATGAAGTGCTCAACTCCAGAGCAGAGGACCGCCGGAACCTGATCGAGGAAGCTGCTGGCGTTCTCAAACACAAGAAGCGCAAGGAACGCGCTCTGCGCAAGCTCTCTGGTATGGACGCGCACCTGGAGCGAGCGCGTGACATATCCGCCGAGATAGACCGCCAGCTTCGACCCCTCGAGCGACAGGCGAACAAGGCCGCGACCCATGCAGAACTCGTCAAGGACCTGCGTGACCTTGAATGCGCGCTCGCCGTTGACGATCTTCGCCGTCTGCAGTCGGAGTGGGACGAGCTCGCCAAGCTCGAGAGAGAAGCCGACGCCGACGTCGAGCTTTCGCGATACCGCCTCAGCGAGAAAGAAAGAGAGCTCGAGAAGTTCCAGGCGCTCCTCGAGGAGAAGGGCCTGTTCGTCGGGGACCTCTCGGAGCAGCGTCGCCGCATGCAGTCGATTCTGGAGCGCTTGGACGCTGGGCTACTCCTGCTCGAGGAGAAGGGCAAGAACCTCGTCGCCCGGCTCTCGGACCTGCGCGCGAAGCTACACCAGTCGGAGACCCGGGCTGCATCTCGGGGCGGCGAGCTTGAGGCGCTCACCGCCGAGCGGGGGGAGACCGACGGACGCCTGAAGGCGCTCTACGGCCAGCTCAACGAGCTGCGGCGGGAAGCCGAGGCGGGCCGGAAAGCGAGAATGGCCGCCGACGAAGAGCTGTCCCGTTTCGGCGCGGAGCTTCGCCGTGCTCGCAAGCTGCTTGAGGACGACCGCGCGGCGCTATCCAAGGCCGAGCAGGCCTCTCAGGCCTTCTCGCTCGAGCGAGAGCTCCTCGCCGAGCGGGCTTCGCAGGTCCTCGAGAGCACTCAGTCCGCCCAGGCCACGCTCTCGGCCAGGCGGTCGCGTCTCGAGTCGCTTCAGGCACAGATGGCGCGCATCAGACGCGACCTGGCTCTTGCCGATGGTGACGTGGACAAGCGCGTCAGGGTACTCGACTCACGCAGGCGCGAGCTCGATGCACGCCGAGAAGCCCTCACCGCCTCACGAGGGGAGGCGAAGGGACTTGAAGAGGTCGACAGGGCCTTTGCATCAGCCTCTCCCGGGCTTGCGTGGGCCATCAGCAAGGAGCGCGAGCTCGAAGGCATCGTTGGCCCCTTGTCGGACACCATCCGCGCCCCTGAAGCTTTCGAGTCCTTGGTTGAGCGTCTCTTGGGACCCGATCTGTTCGGCATACTCGTCGACGACTCGTCGGCCGCTGCTCGCATCGCTCGTGCGCTGAGCACCGAGATCGAAGGCGAAGTGGCGCTGGTGCCGCTTTCGGGCATGCGTCCGTACAGGAGCACGCGTCCAGTCGCCGGGCGGCGGCTCTTCGACGAGCTCGAGTGCGACGCGGCTGCATCCGATGCGGTCGAGGCCCTTCTGGGCGACGTGTACCTGGTCGACTCGGTCGAGGATGCTCTTGCCGCCTCCGCTGCGGATACGACCGGGGCGCGCTTCGCGACTCCTGAGGGTGCCGTCGCGTGGCCCAACGGGAAGCTCACGCTCGGCACACAGGTGTCCGACACCGATGGAGTGCTTGCCCGCAAGCGCAGAATCAACGAGCTTCACGACGAGTCCCAACTCCTTCTCACGCAGGTGGGGGAGAGCGAGTCAAGCGTCACCGACGCCGAAGAGGCGCTCGCGCTCGCCCAGCAGGACGCGCTTGAGCTCTCGCAGAAGATCGCCTCGCTGTCCGGAGAGAACGACTCACTGCTAGAAGACATCGGAAGGCTCGAAAGCCAGCTGACCTCTCTGGAGAACGAGAGCTCAACCGTTGAGCGCCGGATAGACGAGATCGCGGAGCGTGCCGAGAAGGACCGGCCGCTCATCACCGAGATCGGGCTGAGGATCCAAGGCGCCGAGAAGGACATCGAAGAACTCGAAGAGAAGCTCGCCGTTTCCAGCGAGCAACGAGATGGGCGCTTCCGGGAGGAGAGTGCGGTCTCGGAGCGGCTCAGTGCGTGTCAGGTCGAGATCGCCACCGTATCGGAGCGGGAGGTCCACCTCAAACGCCAGGTGAACACCATCACCGCCGAACTGAAGGAGCTCAGCGAGACCGTCAAGCGCTCCCGTGACACAGAGGAGGCGCTCGAGCTGCTCCGGGCGCGCATCCAGCCAGTTCACGATCTCTATCTTGCGCTTCAGGATCGCGCGGATCACTGGGCCGAGAAGCTCAAGGACCGAGCACGCTTCGAGCAGGCCGACTCGGAGTCTCTCCGCTCGACCATCCACGACGCACAGGACGCCGTTCGGGCTGCGCAGGCGGAAATCGACGGCAAGAGTGAGGCCATGAGCGACCTGCGTGTCGGCAAAGGGCAGCTTGAGGTGCAGGTTGACCAGGCTGTGCGCCGCATCGTCGAGGAGCTCGGCTTGCCGCTCGAGACCGCACTTGCCGCAAAGGCACTCGACGACCGCGTGGAGGCGCAGGATCGCGCGCACGCGCTTCGCAAGCGGATCTCCAATCTCGGACCCGTGAATCCCGTGGCAATGGAGGAGTTCGAGTCCTTGCGAGATCGCAGGGACTTCATGACCGACCAGATCGCGGATCTCGACTCTTCGCGCAAGTCATTGGCCAAGGTCATCGCAGCTATCGATCGCAAGATGAAGGACCGCTTCCTCGAAACGTTCGAAGCGGTTGACGCACACTTCCAAGAGATCTTCTCGATCTTGTTCCCTGGAGGAGCAGCGCAGCTGCAGCTGACTGAGCCGGACGACCCGGAGACCACGGGCGTCGAGGTCATCGCCCAACCGCGTGGCAAGAAGCTCGCGAAGATGTCGCTCATGTCCGGAGGAGAGAAGTCGCTTACCGCGCTGGCGCTTCTGTTCGCTGTCTACAAGACTCGGCCCTGCCCCTTCTACATCCTTGACGAGGTGGAAGCCGCACTCGACGACACCAACCTCAGTCGGTTCGTTGCGTTCGTCGAATCGATGCGCAAACACACGCAGTTCGTCGTCGTGACCCACCAGCGCAGGACTATGGAGATGGCTGACGTGCTCTATGGCGTGTCAATGCAAGCTGACGGCGTGAGCAAGGTCGTGAGCCAGAAGCTCGAACGCACGGCCGAGCACGCGGAGGACGCTGATGAGCACGCCGTGGTTTAGGCGCCTCGCGGACGGCCTGACCAAGAGCCGCGAGAGACTGGGAGAGCAACTCAACGTTCTGCTCAACCGAGGTCCTGACCTCGACGATGAGTTCTGGAGCGATCTTGAGGATGCACTCCTGGCGGCCGATCTGGGCTTCACTGCCACCACAGAGATAGTCGACTCCTTGCGTGTCGAGTCGGCGCGAAAGGCCTTGCCTGATGCGGCAGCCGTCCTGGCATTGCTCGTGGACAGGATCTGCGCGGAGTTCAAGCCAGGTGCGGACGCCTTCGACGAGCGCCCGGTGACGATTCTCATGGTAGGCGTCAACGGTACGGGAAAGACGACGTCGGTTGGGAAGCTCGCCAAACAGGCCGTTGACGAAGGTCGTTCGGTGATGCTGGGTAGCGCGGATACCTTCAGGGCCGCCGCCGCGGAACAACTCGACGTGTGGGCGAAACGCGCACAAGTACCGGTCATCCGCCGAGATCGAGGCGCCGATCCCGCAGCAGTGGCGTTCGACTGCGTGGTGGCCGCAGAGCAGGCTGGCGCCGATCTGACACTCATCGACACCGCGGGCAGGTTGCACACATCTTCAGAACTGATGCGAGAACTTCAGAAGGTCAAGCGTGTGACAGAGAATCGCAGCGCCCCGCCTGTCCGGACGGTTCTTGTGATGGACGCTACGACCGGACAGAACGGCCTTGCCCAGGCGCGCGAGTTCGATGCAGCCCTGGGCGTGGACGGCATCGTATTGACCAAGCTCGACGGCACGGCAAAGGGAGGCATCGCTGTGGCGATCTCCCGCGAGCTCGAGATCCCGATTCTCCGGATCGGCGTCGGCGAGGGCCTCGAGGATCTCAGACCGTTCGAGCCCGCCGTGTTCTCGAGGGCTCTGGTGCTCGGTGAGTGAGGACCTCTACACCGGTCCAACGATCCTCGCACCAGGCGCGAACGACACCGGCCGTAGGCTGGCCGGCCGGCTCCTCGTTCCACTTTCCCTGCTCTTCGTGGGCGTGCTGCTTGTCTTCTACGTCTTGTTCACGTCGATCACGGTCAAGGGCGAGTCGATGGAGCCGGCACTGCTCGACGGCGATCGCCTGCTGATCACGAAGAGCTACGACTCGCCATCAAGGGGCGACATAGTCGTCTTTGCAACGCTCGACCGCCACAACCAGGAGGAAGACCTCGTCAAGCGGGTGATCGCCGTTCCCGGCGACACAGTCGAGGTGCGACAGGGAATCGCCTTGGTCAACGGGGCCGTCGAGGACACTCCCGGCATGGGTGCCGACCAGTACGACGGAACCTATGTGGCGCCCTACACCGTCCCGCCTGGACACGTGTTCGTTCTTGGCGACAATCGGCGCGTTGCCCTCGACAGCAGGGAGCTGGGGCCGGTCCCTTCCTCGTCGGTCAGCGGCAAAGCGGTCTTCCGGTATGCACCGATCACGCGCAGCGGTCTTCTGGACTGAGAGAGGTTTGACCAAGCCTTCGCAGGCGACTACGGTTGTCCCTGCGCCGAACCCCGTTCGCAACTGAAGGGCTCTATTCTTCATGTTCCAGAATCTCTCAGACCGACTGCAACAGATCTTCGCCGGTCTCACCGGCAAGGGCCGGCTGACCGAGGCCGACGTCGACGCGGCAATGCGCGAGATTCGCATGGCGCTGCTCGAAGCCGACGTCAACTTCAAGGTCGTCAAGGAGTTCGTCGCGCGCGTGCGCGAGCGGGCCGTGGGTGCCGATGTGATGACTTCGCTGACTCCGGGGCAGCAGGTGATCAAGATCGTGCTCGACGAGATGGTTCACCTCCTCGGCGACACCCACAGCCAGCTGGCGTTGTCCGGTCGGATCCCCAACGTGATCATGCTCGTCGGCCTTCAGGGCTCGGGCAAGACCACGGCCACAGCGAAGCTGGCGCTCCTTCTGCGCAAGCAGGGCAAGCATCCCTTGATGGTCGCCTGTGACGTCTACCGACCGGCCGCCATCGATCAGCTCGAGGCGCTCGGGCAAAGAGCTCGACATTCCGGTCCACCGAGGAGACAGCAACGACCCGGTCACCATCGCGAAGTCCGGAGTGCGCCAGGCGATCGACACCCTGCGTGATGTCGTCATCGTCGACACCGCCGGGCGCCTGCACATCGACGAAGAGATGATGTCTGAAGCCGCCGCAATACGCGACGCCGTGAGACCCGACCAGATACTCATGGTCGTCGACGCAATGACCGGCCAAGACGCCGTGAACGTCGCATCCGCCTTCGCCGAGAAGGTCAACTTCGACGGCGTGATCATGAGCAAGCTCGACGGCGACGCCCGAGGTGGCGCGGCGCTCTCGATCCGACAGGTCACCGGCAAACCCATCAAGTTCGTCTCGGCGGGTGAGAAGCCCGACGCGCTCGAGCCGTTCTATCCCGACCGAATGGCCAAGCGCATCCTGGGCATGGGAGACGTTGTCTCGCTCATCGAGAAGGCCCAAGAAGCCGCGGCCTCGTCGGACGAGGTCGACGAGAAGACCGCTGAGCGCCTTGGCCGCGGTGACTTCACACTCGAGGACTTCCTCGGCCCAGATCAAGCAGGTCCGCAAGATGGGAGGACTGGGCAGCGTGCTCAAGTCGCTTCCCGGCGCTGGCAAGCTCAAGGACCTCGAGGCGCAAGCGGACGACGGAGAGCTCGACCGCGTCGAGGCCATCATCTTCTCCATGACTCCTCGCGAACGCCGCAACCCCAAGGTCCTCAACGGTTCGCGGCGCGAAAGGATCGCCAGCGGCGCAGGCGTCAGTGTCACGGACGTCAATCGCGTTCTCAAGCAGTTCACCGAGGCGCGCAAGCTCATGAAGCAGTTCCAAGCGACCCAAGGCAAGGGACGCCGACGCATGCGACTCCCTGGAATGCCTGGAGGATTTCCGGGTATGTGACGCTCCCGCAGACCACGCGCGACGCCCGGCGGCGTGTCTTTGACCGAACTGTCGGGCTGCCGTATCATAGTCCACCGCTTTGCTCGAAGCAGCGTCCGCAATAGCGCGGGCGCCTTGTCCGGAGGTGAAACCCGTTGGCAGTCAAGATCCGCCTGGCGCGTCACGGTGCCAAGAAGGCCCCGTACTACCGCATCGTCGTTGCTGACGGTCGCGCGCGCCGCGATGGCCGATTCATCGAGATCGTCGGCCGCTACAACCCGCGTACTGACCCGTCCACCGTCGAGGTGGACGTCGAGAAGGTAGACGCCTGGATCGCAAAGGGCGCTCAGCCCACCGAGGCCGTCGTGAAGCTCATTGCGATTGCGAAGGGCGAGAAGAAGGCACCCGCTGCAGAATCCAAGGTGTCCAAGAAGGCAGCGGAGAAGGCGAAGGCCGACGAGGCTGCTGCCGCCAAGGCCGCCGAAGAGGCCGCAGCCAAGGCAGCTGAAGACGCCGCGGCGCCTGAAGAGCCTGCAGCCGAGGAGCCGGCTGAAGAGCCTGCAGCTGAGGAAGAGCCTGCTGCAGAAGATGCCGTTGAGCCGGCAGCAGACGAGGCAGCCGAACCTGCTGCCGAGAACGAGTAGAGGGCACCTGGATGACGCGCACCGGTGCCGACACCGAGGGACTCGTTCGCTACCTTGTCGTCTCCCTCGTCGATGTTCCGGAGGCAGTCAACATCGTTGTCACCGAGACCGACGAATCCATCAGCTTCCAGATCGAGCTCGATCCTTCTGACGTCGGCAAGGTGATCGGGCGCGGAGGTCGGATCATCAAGGCGATTCGTACTCTTGCCCGAGCTGCCGGCAGCACCGACAACCGGCAGGTCGAGGTCGACGTAGTCGGCTGACACGACCATGGCAACAGGGCCCTACGTCGTAGTGGGACGAGTCACAAAGACGCACGGACTCAAAGGAGAGGTCTCGGTCGCACCTGCCGCCGGGACCTCTTTCGAGCTTCTTGAGGGTGTCGGAGTGTGGTTCGTGCCCCCACCACGGCACCTGAGGTCCGCGCGCACCACAGCCGTACGTGCTGTGCACAAGGGCGTTCTTGTGTCGTTCGAAGGCGTCTCGTCGATCGACCTCTCGGCCTCACTGGTTGGATGCGACATCCTTGTCGAGGCAGACTCGGTACCCGAAGGATGGCAACCTGATATCGCACACACCCACGACGGATTCCGAGTCTTCGACTCGAAGCATGGACAGCTCGGTACGGTGTCGGAAACGATCGTGACGGGAGCCAACGATGTCTGGGTGGTGCACGGGCCACTTGGCGAGATCCTCGTACCGGTCATAGACGATGTCGTCAGCGAGATCGACACCGCCGAGCGTGAGATTCGGGTCACACTTCTGCCCGGCCTGGTCGCTGAGGACTCAACGTGAGAGTCGATATCGTCACCATCTTCCCTGAGATGTTCGACGTGCCGATGTCCACGTCGATCGTCGGCATGGCTCGCGATCGTGACCTGCTAGAGCTGTACCTTCACGATCTCCGTGACTGGACGCACGATCGCCATCGAACGACCGATGACGCTCCCTACGGTGGCGGTCCGGGAATGGTCATGAAGCCCGAACCGATCTTCGAGGCGATCGACGCGATTCGACGCATGAGCGACGATCCAGGCCTTGTCGGCTTCTTGACTCCCGCCGGCCGACGTCTCAGCCAGGGATTCGTCCAGGACCTCTCCGGCGCGAAGCGTCTCATCCTCGTCTGCGGGCGGTACGAGGGATTCGATGACCGCGTCCTGACCCTCGCGGATTTTGAGCTTTCCATAGGCGACTACGTGTTGACCGGCGGTGAACTGGCCGCAATGGTTGTCGTGGACGCAGTGGCGCGACTGATTCCCGGTGTTCTCGGCGATGAGAACAGCGCCGCGGACGAAACCTTCACAGAAAGCCTGTTGGAATACCCTCAGTACACACGGCCGGCTGTGTATCGTGGACTCGAGGTCCCGGAGGTGCTGCGAGCTGGCGACCACGGGAAGATAGCCGCGTGGCGTCGCGAGCAGTCGATACGAAGGACTGCCCGGACAAGGCCGGACCTGCTTGAAGGCGCCGATCTCACAGAAGCTGAGCGATCCTTGGTTGAGCAGGAACTGCGCAGTAGACCGTCGGGGGGGCATTCGTGATGCCCTCAAGCGACAGCAGCGCCCTCGCTGACTCACTCGACACAGATCCCGACACTGCCGGATCCGATCGCACGTCGGTCGTTCGCTGGCTTGTAGAGACAGCGCTTCTGCTGGCTGTGGCCTTCGCGCTCGCCCAAGGAGTCAAGACCTTCGTCGTCCAGCCGTTTATGATACCGACGGGCTCGATGATTCCCACGATAGGCGTGGGAGATTACATCCTTGCCGAGAAACTGACGTACCGCTTCTGGGGCGCGCCGAGCCGAGGCGACATCATCGTCTTCGACGACCCCATGAGCCAGCACCCTCAACTGATCAAGCGAGTCATCGCCACGGAGGGGGAGACTGTCGACATCCGCGACAACAAGGTCTACGTGGACGGCGAACCTCTTGCAGAGGCCTACGTTCACGGACTGCCGACCACACCCGGTACCGTTGCCACGCCACTCGTGGTTCCCAGCGGGCACGTCTGGGTCATGGGAGACAATAGGCCCAACAGTGGAGACAGCCGCTACTTCGGACCCAGACCCATCTCGAGCGTGCACGGACGCGCGTTTTGGACCTATTGGCCGCCAGGCGAGTTCGCCCCGCTAGACTGATGGCTCGCACACAGGAGGAGTAGATGGCGCAAGGCCCCAACCCCGAGAAGGACAGCTCCGCCTCGACACTGCGATGGGTGCTCGAGACAGCGCTGCTGGTCGCGCTGGCCTTCGTGTTGGCCCAAGGCATCAAGGCGTTCGTCGTCCAGCCTTTCGTCATACCGTCTGGCTCGATGTTGCCCACCATCCAGCTCGGTGATCGAGTGATCGCCGAGAAGCTCACGTACCGCTTCTCGCACCCGCCACGCATCGGCGACATCGTCGTCTTCGCGAATCCTCAGCGAAACCCGCCGATCTTGATCAAGCGGGTGGTAGCCCTGGGGGGCAAACGGTCGATCTCAAGGACGGCGCGGTCTACGTCGACGGACAGGCCATCGAGGAGCCGTACACCTACGGCAAGCCCTCGTTCCCGCTCAACCCCACGATCGCCTACCCGTTCGTCGTTCCGGAGGGCTACGTGTGGCTGATGGGTGACAACAGGCCCAACAGCGGTGACAGCCGTGAAATCGGCCCGGTGCCCGTTTCGGCCGTCAAGGGGCGTGCGATGTGGACCTACTGGCCCCCAAGGGCATTCGGCCCGCTCGAGTAGCACCTCGCGATGCGCATCGGCCGCCACCCGCATCGGCCGTAGGATTGCCCAAGAGTTGGGTGTCGTCTATACTACCCACTCGCGCCCGCTTCCGGGCTGCGACAAAACATCGTAGAACAGGAACCATACGAAGATGGATATCATTCGCGCTATCGAGCAGCAGCAGATCCGAGAGGATCTCGCGCCGTTCGCCGTCGGCGACACCGTCAAGGTCCACTACAAGATCATCGAGGGCACCCGCGAGCGTACACAGGTCTTCCAGGGTGTCGTCACGCGGCGACACGGCTCGTCCAATCGCGAGACCTTCACCGTTCGCAAGATCAGCTTCGGTGTAGGCGTCGAGCGTACGTTCCCGGTACATTCGCCCAAGATCGAGAAGATCGAGGTTGTCAGCAGCGGCAAGGTGCGCCGTGCCAAGCTCTACTACCTCCGCGACAAGGTCGGCAAGGCCGCCAGGCTCAAGGAAAAGGGCTACTAGGCGCCTTCGTGCAGTACCAACCGACGCGACTCCCGAGCGGGGCTGCTGCCACTGGCGGCGCCCCGCTCGTGCCTTCTCGGGTGGTTGGTGTCGACCGGTGACGCCTCGCGACGCAAGGACACTGTCGCAGATTCGGACCCTTCTTGAGCACGCTACTGGCCGAGCGCTCGAGAGGCTCTCTGTCGAGCTTGCCCAAGATGATCGCGCGGGGGTAGCTGCGGCCCTTGCTTCGGCCCACGCACGCGAAGCGGCGGCTGCCAAAGAACGCTCAAGGCTCGCTCGCCTCTATTCGCTCGAATCGCAGCTTCGCGCTCAGGGTTTCCTCGTCATAGCCGGCGTCGACGAGGTGGGTCGAGGAGCTCTCGCGGGTCCGCTCAGTGCCGGCGCTTGTGTTCTGCCCGCCTCTCCGCGCATTCGAGGTATCGACGACAGCAAGCGGTTGTCACCTGCCAAGAGGCGATCTCTCGCGTGTGAGATTCGGGAGATATGTCTGTGTTGGTCCGTCGCGCATGTGGCGCCAGCGGAAATCGACTCCCTTGGTGTCACGGCGGCGCTTCGCCGCGCGATGGGGCGTGCACTCGCCGGCCTCGAACTCGAACCCGATCACGTTGTCGTCGACGGACACGCCGTCGGGGTGGCGAAGCACGAGACCGCCGTGATCAAGGGGGACGCCAAGGTCGCAGCGATGTCAGCCGCGTCAATACTGGCCAAGGTCGCCCGAGACGACCTCATGGTCCTACTCGCCGAGACGCACCCCGAGTACGGATTCGAGATCAACAAGGGCTACGGGACGTCTGAGCATCTCGATGCGATCGCCCGGCTCGGGCTAAGCCCTGTCCACCGTAGGTCCTTCTCTCCGGGTGGCGGGACGCAGCGCCTCTTCTAGGGATCGGCCCCCGCCGAGTCTCAGCCCGGTTAAGAGCGGGGTAATCGCGGGGTATTTCCGTCGTGCAACGCTCCGCCTCGGAGGTGGAGCACATGACCGACGACCGAAAGAAGCTCGGGGACAGGGGAGAGGACGCGGCGGCGGCGTACCTGGAACGTGCAGGCATGACTGTTGTCGAACGCAACTGGCGTTGCCCTGTGGGAGAGATAGATATCGTAGCGCTCGAGGAATCGACGATCGTGCTATGCGAGGTCAAGACCCGGCGTACGAGCAAGAAGGGCACGCCGGAAGACGCCGTGACGCCGGCGAAGCAGCGCCGCTACGCACGACTTGCCGCTGCGTACATCCAGCACGCGGGAGTCGGTGACGTCTCGATCCGCTTCGACGTGATATCTCTGCTCGTGGTCGCTCGAGGACCGCGCGCTCTTGCGTCACCATCGCGCCGCGTTCGTACCGGAAGAACAACGGTGACAACGCTCCTGTGCACGGTCAGAACTGCGACGCTTGTCGGTGTGAGCGCCGTTCCCGTGGAAGTCGAGGTCGATGTCGGATCGGGTCTGCCATCCTTCTCCATAGTCGGACTAGCCGACCTCGCAGTACTCGAGGCTCGCGAGCGCGTCCGCTCTGCCCTGCGGGCTTCCGGCTTCGAGCTGCCGAACGCACGCATCGTGGTCAACCTGGCTCCCGGTCCACTGAGAAAGCACGGCACGGGATTCGATCTCCCTATCGCCATCGGCATTCTCGTCGCAACACGCCAGCTCAGCGCCGGCGTGGCCGACGAGGTTGTCGCGGTCGGAGAACTCTCCCTTGACGGCCGCGTCAGGCCGATCGCCGGCATGCTTGCGCATGCTCTCTCGGCGCACGAGGCGGGGCGTGCGCTTCTTGGGCCTGCGATGTCGACCGCAGCGGTCACGATCACCGGTGTGCGCTATCTGCCACTAGACCGCCTCGCTGAGTTGCGCGGTGGTCTGCCTCAACCGGCTCATTCCGACAATGCGTACCGTCACGATGCAGACCGTTGCTACGCTGGACTTCGCCGATGTCATCGGACAGGAAACCGCCATCCGCGCTCTGGCCATCGCTGCTGCCGGAGGCCACAACGCCCTTCTTGTCGGCCCACCCGGTTCGGGCAAGACCATGCTTGCGCGGCGACTCCCCACCATCCTGCCGCCACTCTCGGATCGCGAGCGGCTCGAGACCGCTCTCGGTTCACTCGGTCTCCGGCCTCGACGAGCAGGGCCGCTCTGGACGGCGTGCGTCCCTTCAGGGCCCCCCATCATTCGGCAACGGTGGCTGGACTGGTCGGGGGAGGCTCGCCTCCCCGAGCCGGCGAGGCGTCACTTGCGCACAACGGCGTGCTCTTCCTCGACGAGATGCCCCAGTTCGCACCCTCCGCGTTGCAGTGTCTGCGACAACCCCTTGAAGACGGCGTCTTGACGCTGGTCAGGTTGCAGGGCCGAGTCACCTTTCCCGCGAGATTCGCCTTGATCGGCGCCGCGAACCCCTGTCCATGCGGATTCCTTGGTGATCCCGACAGGCAGTGCCGCTGCCCGCCGGCCCATCGTAGAACGCTACGCCAATCGCATCGGCGGTCCCTTGATGGATCGCATCGACCTTCGCGTCGAGGTCCCGCGTCCGAATCCGGCGCGACTGCTGGCCTCGACCCCACCCGGCCGCAGCTCGAAAGAGCTGCGAGAGGACGTAATCTCCGCACGGGAGTTCTCGACGCGTCGGCGTGGCGACCCGACACCGATGCTTGCCGGCTCTCGCCTGATAGAAGCATGTCGCCTTGACCGGGACGCAACGCGCTTTCTTGAACACGCTGCCCGCGCACACAACCTGTCAGGACGCTCTCTCACCCGTCTCCTTCGGGTAGCTCGCACGATCGCCGACATCGATCGGTGTGAACACGCTGAGAGTCGCGCACATCGCGGAGGCACTGAGCCATCGCACGAAAGGGGCCAGCTCGTGATCACTTCGTCCGGCAATCGATTCGAGCTTGCCTTGGGAAGCGACGCCTATCCGGAGCTTCTGGCATGGACCCCCGATCCTCCCGAGATCCTCTACGGCATCGGAGATCCATCTGCACTCGATGCCGGGACTGGGCGTCGTGGGCGCAAGGAAGGCGACTCCGTACGGACTGCAGGCAGCTCAGCACCTGGCAGGCTGGGCTGCCCGCGCGGGATACGTTGTGGTGTCAGGTGGCGCCATCGGATGCGACCAGGCCGCGCATCGCGCCGCTATCGCAGCGGGCGGGAGGACCGTGGCGGTGATGGCCGGTGGGGCCGATGTCGCCTACCCCCGAGCCGCCGGACCTCTACTCGCTCAGATCGCGAGCTCAGGCGCTATCGTCTCCGAGCACCCGTGGGGCTGCCCGCCTGCGAAGTGGAGCTTCCGCACACGGAACCGCATCATCGCGGGGTTGTCGGCTGCTCTTCTCGTAGTCGAAGCAGCCCTCGGTAGTGGCACGTTCTCCACCGCCGACTACGCACTCTCGGCAGGCAGAGACGTCTTCGCTGTGCCCGGCTCCATCTTCTCGCCCGAGTGCGCTGGTGCGAATCGTCTGATACGCCAGGGCGCAACACCCATCACTGACGCAAGCGAACTGCGAGATGCAATCGAATCCGTGCTCGGTCCGCCGCTTGTTGGCCCCGAGCCATGGTCTCCCGCGTGCACCACAAGTGATGACCCCATCGTGCATGCGGTGCGAGCGATGGCGATGCGCCCTGACGACCTCGCTCGTGCTCTGGCCATCGACGTCGTGACGCTGAGCAGACGACTCGGCGTCCTTGAGGCCGACGGACTCGTTGCGCGCTACCCGGATGGGCGCTACGGCCCCACGTGAACCACGCGCTACAATGCCTCGTACTCCCAAGCGACGAGAGGATGCTCCTGCATGGTGCTGCGCCCGGACGCCGTCACGGTCATCGGTGCCGGACTTGCAGGCACAGAGGCGGCATGGCAGCTTGCCCGGCGGGGCATTCCTGTTGTGCTGGTCGAGATGCGCCCGAGCACCATGACGCCGGCCCATCATGGCGCCGACTTCGCCGAGCTCGTCTGCTCGAACTCGCTCAAGAGCGAAGATCCGGACACGGCCGCCGGGCTTCTGAAGCACGAGCTCGAGGCCCTCGGCAGCGTAGTTCTTGCGACCGCGTACGCGACGCGAGTCCCTGCAGGCGCGGCACTCGCCGTGGACCGAGCGCGTTTCTCCGCGCAACTGACGAGCCTGATCGCCGAACAGCCGCTGATTCAGGTGATGTCGCCGCGAGGCAACTGCGATCCCGGACGGAGCAGGTTATCGTTGCGACTGGTCCTCTCACAAGTCCTGCGCTCGAAGGCTCGCTCGCCGCACTTGTCGGAGACGACAGGCTGTCGTTCTACGATGCCGCGGCGCCGATCGTGGACGCGGAGACGCTCGATCGCACGGTGGTCTTCGCCGCGTCTCGCTACGGCAAAGGGGGAGGAGCAGACTACCTCAACGCACCCATGACGCGGGAGGAGTACGACCGCTTCTACGACGCCCTGGTCGGCGCATCGCGTGTCGAAGCCAAGGACTTCGAGAGAAAGGAGCTCTTCTCGGCATGTCAGCCGATCGAGGAGGTGGCGCGAACGGGACGCGATGCGCTTCGATACGGCGCCCTCAAGCCCGTCGGGCTCGTCGATCCGCGCACGGGCGAGCGCCCGTGGGCGGTCGTACAGCTGCGCGCGGAGAACGCGCGAGGGCACGGCGTACAACCTTGTGGGCTTCCAGACAAACCTGACGTTCGCAGAGCAACGCCGAGTGCTTCGGCTCATACCGGGTCTTGAGCACGCCGAGTTCCTTCGCTACGGCGTGATGCACCGCAACACCTTCATCGACGCGCCGCGCCTGCTCGACCAGACACTCGCCCTGCGAACGGACAGCGCGCGTCAGGTTCGCCGGTCAGATCACCGGCACGGAGGGGTACCTCGAGGCCGCCGCAACCGGTCTGCTGGCGGCCCTCAACACAGCAGCCGGACTGTCGCGGGCAACCAGCCCTCGTCCTGCCGCCTACAACCGCTCTCGGCGCCCTCGTCGCGTACGCGACTGACCCGCACACGCGTCGGCTATCAGCCCATGCACGTGAACTTCGGACTCGTTCCGCCCCTGGCGGAGCGAGTCCGCGGCAAGAGAGAGCGCTACGCTGCAGTACGCTCGCAGAGCCGCACGTCGACCTTGCCGCGTGGCTCGCTCGAGCACCCTCATGCCAGCGGGGAGGAGAGCCGTGGGTAGCACGCCGACCGCCACGGAACTCGTCGATCGGTTCCTTGGCCACCTGGCTGTCGAGCGGGGCGCGTCGCCCAACACGGTACGGGCCTACTCGGCCGACCTCGCTCGCTACCTCGACTGGGCCGACCGCACCGGCGTCGACCCCATTCACCTCGACACACCGTCAGCTGCGTTCGCTACCTCGCCGAGCTGGACCGCGCCCGCTACGCGCGCTCGACCATCTCCCGCAGACTCTCGGCAGTGAAGTCCTGGTTCGGCTTCCTGGTCGCCGCAGGGATACGTCGATTCGGACCCCGCGGCAGTGCTCTCTGCGCCGAAGCTGCCCTCACACCTGCCCCGGCTGTTCCCTCCGAAGAGCTCACAGCGCTGCTCGATGCTCCGGACGCCTCGACACCTGTCGGGCTGCGAGACGCCGCCGTGCTCGAGCTTCTCTACGCGAGCGGGACTGCGCGTGAGCGAGGTCTCCGGACTGCGCATCGCCGATCTCGACCTCGCCCAAGGTCAGGCGATCGCTTTTGGGAAGGGCAGCAAGGAGCGGCTTGTACCCATACACCCGCTGGCCGTCGCGCGCATCAGAGCATGGCTGCTACGCGGCAGACCAGCACGTCGCTCGACCGGACTCGCCAGACAACGTCTTTCTCTCTTCGCGCGGGCGCCAGCTGTCCGCTGACGCCATCCGCCGGCTGTTCAAGCGCTACCTTCGAGTGGCGGGGGCGTCTGCCGACACTCTCGCCCCATGCGATGCGCCACACGTTCGCCACGCACATGCTCGAAGCAGGTGCCGACCTTCGCACGGTGCAAGAACTTCTGGGCCATGTTGCCCTGTCTACCACCCAGATTTATACTCACCTCAGCATGAAGAGGCTTCAGGACGTGCACCGAACCGCACATCCGCGCGCCTGACTCGAGCCCGAAGCCGTAGGGGGCAACTGCATGAAGTCCGACTCACGGACTGATGTTTCCGCGCTTTGGGCGCGATACAAGGACAACGGCGACCCAGCAGCTCGTGACGAGCTGATACTGAACTTCTCCCCGCTGGTGAAGTACGTGGCGGGGCGTCTCGCTTCGAGCCTGCCGCAGACCGTGGACACCGCCGATCTCATCAGCTACGGCATCTTCGGACTCATCGATGCCATCGAGAAGTACGACCTCGAGCCGCGCGATCAAGTTCGAGACATACGCGATCGCGCGGATCAAGGGCGCGATCATCGACGAGCTTCGCGCGATGGACTGGGTCCCGAGGTCCGTTCGATCGCGTGCCCGCGAGATCGAGAACGCCTACGTCGCGCTCGAGAACGAGTTCAAGCGGGTTCCTTCCGACCAGGAGGTCGCCGATCGCATCGGCGTATCGCTCAAGGACTTCCAAGACATCCTCACCAAGCTGAGCTACACCTCGGTGGTCAGCTTCGAGGAGCTCTGGGTCGGGGGAGACCGAGAAGACGGTCAAAGCGCGATCGGCACCATCCGAGACGACACCGCCGATGATCCCGTCGCCGTGTTCGAGAGCGTCGAGATCAAGGAGATCCTCGCCGCAGGCGATCGAGCGTCTGCCCGAAAGGGAGAAGACCGTCATCGCGCTGTACTACTACGAGGGTCTCACCCTCAAGGAGATCGGTCAGGTCCTCGGGGTGACCGAGTCGCGTGTCAGCCAGCTGCACACCAAGGCCGTCTTGCGCCTGCGCGCGAAGCTGCGGGCGGCGCAAACGCTTCCCTGATTCACGAGGACGCGCCTTCTTGGCGGGCAGAATCTCGGCCCCTTCCAATGCGTAGGGTTCCTGCTATACTGTCACGGCTCTAACTACGCACGCCCGCGGACTTCGGCGCGAGGTGCCGTCCACAGCGACGGTCGCAGCCGGGGGTTGAACCGGGCGGAGGAACAACCGAAAGGAAGGCTTTGCTATGCCCGTGGTCACCATGAAGAGCCTGCTTGAGGCAGGCGTTCACTTCGGACACCAGACCCGCCGCTGGAACCCGAAGATGAAGCCGTTCATCTTCACCGAGCGCAACGGCATCTACATCCTCGACCTTCAGCGCACGCTGCGCGAGCTGGAGCACTCGTACAAGTTCGCCCGCACGGTGGGGGAGCGCAAGCAGCAGATTCTGTTCGTCGGTACCAAGAAGCAGGCCCAAGAGCCCATCGCAACCGAGGCCGCTCGTGCAGGCCAGCCCTACGTGACCAACCGTTGGCTGGGCGGCATGCTCACCAACTTCGTCACCATGCGCGGCCGCGTCGCCCGCATGGATCGAGCTCGAGACCATGGAAGAGGACGGCCGGATGGCGACGCTGCCCAAGAAGGAGCAGATCCTCTTGCGCAAGGAACTCGCCAAGCTACAGGCCAACCTCAACGGCGTGCGTGACATGCGAGATCTTCCGGCGGCGATCTTCGTCGTCGATACCAAGCGTGAGGACATCGCGATCAAGGAAGCTCGCCGCCTGCACATACCGATCATCGGGCTTGTCGACACCAACGCCGATCCCGACGAGGTCGACTACGTGATCCCGGCCAACGACGACGCGATTCGCTCGGTCGGCCTGATGTGTCGCGTGATCGCCGATGCCATGATCGACGGTGGCGGCGGACTGGCCGAAGTACCTCAGGTCGGTCGCGGCTGACACGAGCCCCACCGTCATCGAGACCGAGCCGACCCCGATGCCGCCGCTGAGACCCGACGCTCCGGCCGAGGTCGTCGCACCTGCTGAAGAGCCCGCTGCCGATGAGACTCCGCCGAGAAGACTGCCGAGTAGGGTCGGCGCCCGTTCGCGCGTAGGGCGCCTCGTTACCGAACACCACACCATCCAGGAGGCATACAGATGGCTGACATAACCGCCAGCATGGTCAAGGAGCTCCGCGACTGCACGGGCGCGGGAATGATGGAGTGCAAGAAGGCCCTCGCGGAGGCCGACGGCGACCTGAGTTCCGCGGTCGACATTCTGCGGACTCGCGGGCTTGCCGCCCTTGCCAAGAAGGCCGGACGCGCCACCGACGAAGGTACCATCGCCGCGTTCGTATCAGACGACGCCAAGGTCGGCGTTCTCGTCGAGGTCAACTGCGAGACCGACTTCGTGGGCCGCAACGCTGAGTTCACCGGCTTCGTCGCTTCGCTCGCCGCGCATATCGCCGCCGAGGCGCCGAGCGACGTCGACCAGCTCAAGGAGCAGGTCGTAATGGATCGGGACATCACCATCGAGCAGCAGCTCGGCGAGATGGTCGGCAAGCTCGGCGAGAACATGGGAATCGCACGCTTCGTTCGCGAAGAGGTCGAAGGCACCGGAGCCGTGGCGGCCTACGTCCACGGCGGCGGCCGCATCGGCGTTCTGGTCAACTACGCGTTCACGAACCCAGCAACCGCCGACAACGACACGTTCAAGACATTCGCCAAGGACGTGGCCATGCAGGTTGCAGCCGCAAGCCCCATGGTGACGCGAAGCGAGGACTTCCCCGCGGACGTCATCGAGCACGAGCTCTCCATCTACAAGGCCCAGGCTGCCGAGTCAGGCAAGCCCGAGCAGATCCAGGAGAAGATCGCGCAAGGCAGGCTTCAGAAGTTCTTCAAGGAGCAGGCGCTCGTCGAGCAGCAGTTCGTGAAGGACATGGACATCACCGTCGACCAGTACACGAAGCAGACCGACAAGTCGGTAGGCGACTCGATCGAGATCGTGGGCTTCGTACGCTTCACGCTGGGTGAGACCGCCTAGTCTCAACCTAGCACAACCAAGACGTCATGTCGACAGGCCGGCACGGCAGTGCCGGCCTGTCTCCTGTATTCTGTCTATCGATTGAGTTCGATCAGGGCTTGGCAACAGCGTCGAGGGGAGATGCGCGTGTCCGAGGGGTACCGCTTCAAGCGTGTCTTGCTCAAGCTCTCCGGAGAAGCGCTGATGGGGGACGCCGGGTACGGCATCGACCCCGAGGTCCTGAGTTCGCTCGCACGTCAGTTCAAGCATGTCTGTGAGGGTGGCACGGAGATCGCCATCGTTGTGGGCGGCGGCAACATCTTCCGAGGCTTGAAGGCCGCCTCGGCCGGGATGGATCGAGCCGCGGCCGACTACATGGGCATGCTCGCCACCGTCATGAACGCTCTCGCCCTCCAAGAGGCGCTGGAACGCCATGGCGTCTTCACTCGGGTCATGAGCGCCATCGAGATGCAGGCCGTTGCAGAGCCCTATATCCGGCGTCGCGCGGTGCGCCATATGGAGAAGGGCCGCGTGGTGATCTTCGCGGCAGGCACGGGCAACCCGTACTTCACGACCGACACGACCGCGGCCCTGCGCGCTCTGGAGATCAACGCTGACTGCGTCATGAAGGCGACGAAGGTTGACGGAGTCTACGATGCGGACCCGAAGAAGAACCCCGACGCCACGCGATTCGATGAGCTGACCTACATCGACGTTCTCAATCGAGGACTTCAGGTCATGGACAGCACCGCGATCTCGCTATGCATGGACAACGGGCTGCCCATCCTGGTCTTCAACATGGAAGTTGAAGGGAACATCGATCGTGCCCTCAAGGGAGAGCCCGTCGGCACCATCGTGAGAGGAGACAACAGATGACGAACGACATCATCAAGGACGCCCGATCGCACATGGACAAGACTCAACAGGCGCTCCTCCATGAGTTCGCCGGAGTGAGAACCGGCAGGGCCTCCGCCGCGATATTCGAGAAGGTGCACGTCGACGCCTACGGCTCGTCGATGCCCCTGAACCAGGTGGCGAACATCAAGACACCGGAGCCGCAGACAATCGTCATCGAGCCGTGGGACAAGTCGGTCATGTCCGCCATCGAGAAGGCGATCCTCGCTTCGGACCTTGGGCTCAATCCCAGCAACGACGGAATGGTGATCCGAGTTCCCTTCCCGCCCTTGACAGAAGAGCGCCGCAGAGACCTTGTCAAACTCTGCAAGTCCTACGCGGAGGAGGCCCGAGTCGCAGTCCGCAACATCCGACGCGATGCGAACCACAAGCTCGAGCGACTCGGCAAGGAGGGTGAGACCTCGGAAGACGACGTACGCAGGGCCGAAGCCGAGATTCAGAAGACTCACCGACGATCATGTCAAGGAGATCGACGAAGCACTGAAGCGCAAAGAAGCAGAGATCATGGAGGTCTAGGGCGTGAGCCCTGACGAGCCGTCGAGAGCCGAGTTCTTCTCGGGAAAGCGGGCTTCGACGCTACTGGCGGAGTTCGACATCGACCGCACCCCTCGGCATGTGGCCATCATCATGGACGGCAACGGGCGCTGGGCGGCAAAGAGGGCGTTGCCCAGGCTCGCCGGGCACAGAGCCGGCGCCAAGGCGGTCCGCGAGGCCATCGCCGCCTCGATCGAACTCGGCATCTCGTATCTCACCATCTACTCCTTCTCGTCGGAGAACTGGAGCCGACCCAA
Source organism: uncultured Actinomycetes bacterium (assembly GCA_963700665.1). Taxonomy (GTDB): domain Bacteria; phylum Actinomycetota; class Coriobacteriia; order Anaerosomatales; family PHET01; genus CAVPCY01. Next base: position 455,119 of record CAVOYK010000001.1, on the reverse strand, counting down.
AGACGAGGTCGTCGGCCTGATGAGCCTGTTCGTGGAGGTCCTCGAGCGCGAGCTCGCCAATCTGGAGCGGATGGACGTGCGTGTCATGGTGATCGGCGAGCTGGGGGAGCTACCCGACGCAGACCCGCGACGCCTTCACGCGTTGTGTCGAGCGCACGGCCGACAACGGCGGTCTGACCTTGGTGGTAGCACTCAACTACGGCGGGCGAGCCGACATTGCGGCAGCCGCGCGCAGGATCGCCGAGCGGGTCGCCTCGGGCGAAATGTCCCCACAGGCCATAGATGAGTCTGCTATCACCGGATCACTCTCGACCGCCGGTATCCCCGACCCCGATCTCGTGATCCGCACGAGCGGCGAGATGAGGGTATCGAACTTCCTGCTGTGGGAGATCGCCTACAGCGAGCTGTGGGTCACCACCACGCTGTGGCCCGACTTCAACCGTACCGACCTGCTGCGCGCAGTGGTGGACTACCAGAAGCGCGACCGGCGTTTTGGAGGCAACTGAGCGAACGTGGACGCAGCACAGCGCAATACAGAGCAACCGTCCGGCATCAAGCCGACGTCCCTGATTCGCCGGGCGCTCACCGCCACGGCGTACGGGGCGGTCGTGCTAGGCGTGGTGTGGTGGGGCCCGCTTCCCACCGGCATCGCGTTCGGGTTGATGTCCGGCTTCGCAGCAGCGGAGTTCTACGCGATGCAGCGCCGTGAGGCGCGACTACCCAACGAGATATTCGGCGTGATCGCCGCAGCGAGCATGCCGGTGGCTGCTGCCCTCTGGGGTTCCGACGGCCTTCTCGCGATCGTCACCGCGCTCATCGCGGCAGCACTCGTGTGGCACACGATGTTCTTGCGCGTCCGCACCGCCGACACCGCCGAGACGGTCTTCGGCGCGCTGTACACAGGGTTTCTCATCGCCTACATCGTCTTGCTGAGATCCTACGAGACGGGTCTCGTCTTGACGCTCGCGGTTGTCTTGAGCGTTTGGCTCAACGACATGGGCGCCTACTTCGTGGGCTCACTTATCGGCAGACACAAGATGGCGCCACGTATCTCGCCCAAGAAGTCCTGGGAAGGCCTGTTCGCCGGTGCGGCCGCGTGCATAGGGCTGTGGGCGCTGGTCCCGTTCGTGCCGCAGTCCGGGATAGAACTGCCGCTGGCCCTGGCCTGTGGTCTTGCGGTCGCAGTCGCGTCCGTTGTCGGCGACCTGACCGAGTCCCGCATGAAGCGAGAGGCCGGCGTGAAGGACTCAGGCACGCTGCTTCCCGGTCACGGGGGTTTCCTCGACCGTCTGGACTCCCTCATCCTCGTGTGCGTGGTGGCGTACTGGGTTCTGTGGTGGGGTGGCGTACGGTGAGCGGTCGGCTGCGTGTCGTCATCCTCGGCTCGACCGGTTCGATCGGGCGGCAGGCGCTCGATGTCGTGGCCGCCAACCCCGACCGGTTCACGTGGTGGCCCTCTCAGCCAATAGCAACCACGAACTTCTCGCGCAGCAAGCGCGCGAGCACGAGGTTGGGGTGGTCGCACTTGCACAGGAAAGCGCTGCCGAGCAGGCTGCCGCGCTCCTGCCCGAGACGCAGGTCGAGTACGGCACTGATGCCATTGCCGAGCTTGCGGCCCTCCCCGAAGCTGACATGGTGCTCAACGCCCTTGTCGGAGCGGCCGGCCTCGGCGCAACCCTCAGTGCGCTGAGCGCGGGAAAGATGCTCGCGCTGGCAAACAAGGAGTCCCTGGTCACGGGAGGCGAGCTCGTCACCGGGCGTGCCGCACCCGGACAGCTCATCCCGGTTGACTCGGAACACTCGGCGATCTTCCAGTGCTACCTGGGTGAACGAACGTCGGATGTTGCGCGCATCTGGCTCACGGCGAGCGGTGGACCCTTTCGCGGCCGGGACCGCGCGCAACTGGCGCGTCATCGCGCCGTCACAGGCGCTTGCCCATCCCACGTGGACGATGGGCCCCAAGATCACGATCGACTCGGCGACCCTCATGAACAAGGGACTCGAGGTGATCGAGGCGCACCACCTGTTCGGAGTCGCATACGACGACATCCGCGTCGTGGTCCACCCGCAAAGCTGCGTTCACTCGATGGTCGAGTTCACAGACGGGAGTGTGAAGGCTCACCTCGGCGCCACCGACATGCGCATCCCGATCCAGTACGCGTTCAGCCACCCTGCATCGGTGGGCTTCCCCGATCGAGCCCGTCGACTTCGCCGAACTTGGCCGTCTGGACTTCGCCGAACCCGACACGAGCACATTCGGCTGCCTGCGCCTCGCCTTCGAAGCCGGAAGGGCCGGGGGCAGCGCGCCAGCGGTACTGAACGCGGCCAACGAGGTCGCGGTGGAGGCGTTTCTCGCGGGCACCTGCGGCTTTCTCGATATCGAACGTACCGTTGAACGGGTGCTCGCCCTCCACGATCCTGTGCCGCTTGAATCGCTCGAGCAGGTTCTGTCCATCGACAACTGGGCGCGAGAGTCCGCGCGTAACGTTCTTGCTTCATAGGGCCACGAGGTATCTTCACGGAGGAAGCCCCTCACGTGGCGCACGCTTTGCACTTGTGAACACGTTGGCCAGACCCGCTCGGCAGTACCGTTGGGCGACCCGGAGGTTTTCACACTCATGAGCGACGGCTTCTCTGCGTTGTTCTGGGGCATCGTCACGTTCTCTTTGCTCGTACTCATCCACGAGGGGGGTCACTTCGTCGCGGCGCGGATGTTCGGCGTGAAGGTGCACGAGTTCATGATCGGCCTTCCAGGTCCCGCCATCCGTGTGGCCGGGAAGAAGACCACCTACGGGATCACGGCGATCCCCCTTGGCGGCTATGTTCGGATCGCCGGCATGGAGCCCGGCCCGGAGAACCCCTTGCTCGGTCCCGCCCTCGCCGCAGCGACCCGACGGAGTGTCATCGACGCGCGAACGCTCGCCGACGAACTCGACATCGACCCGGCAGACGCTGACGATCTGCTCGTGACCCTCGCTGACTGGGATGCACTCGTTGCGTCGAAGGGCGAGGAGTACACCTACCGCTCGCGATTCGACCCACAAGACGCTGACGACCCCGCGGCGTTGCTGGACCGGGCGCGACAGTCCACGTACCGCTCGCTGTCAACCGCGAAACGTCTGGTCGTCTTGTCCGCCGGTGTGGTCATGAACCTGCTGACCGCTATCCTCGTGTTCACGGTCGTCCTTTCCACATTCGGCTACATGAGGGAGACGGGCAGGCTCTCAGAGGTCAACCCTGGCTCTGCTGCCGCACAGGCGGGAATCCTGGCCGGTGACAAGATCACGTCCGTGGGGGAGCGCGAGATCGGCTCGTGGCAAGACGTCATCTTGGCCGTCCAGAGCTACGAGCCCGGAGATGAGGTTTCGGTGGTCGTCGTTCGCGACGGCACGCCCATCACCGTGCAGGCGACTCTCGGTCGCAGGCCCGGCACCTCCCAGGCCCTGCTCGGGGTGTCTCCTGAGCTCGAGCAGACCAGGCCGAGCGTTCTGCAGGCGGTTGCCCTCTCCTTCAGCTACATAGGCATGACCTTCGTCGCGATAGCGGGGTTCTTCAACCCCGAGACGTTCCAGGCTTCCGTGAGTGGCGCCTCCAGCGTCATCGGAGCCTCGTACTACGCAGCCGAGGCCGCTCGGTCCGGCGCGCTCGACTACGCTGGCATCGTGGCCGTTCTCTCACTGTCGCTCGGTGTGATCAACATCATCCCGATACCTCCGCTGGACGGCGGCAAGATCGCGGTCGAGCTGTTCGAACGCCTGCGGGGCCGGCCGTTGTCCCGTCGGGTCTCGCTGTCGCTCTCTGCTGGTGGCGCTGCGCTTCTGTTCGCCCTCATCGGATACCTCATGTACTCTGACGTGGTGCGCTACATCGTGCGCTAGCCCCCGAGAGCGAGAGAGCCCAGAGCCGTGCCAACCCGGCGCCAGACGCATCCGGTCCGAGTCGGTTCCGTACCGATCGGCGGGAACGCACCCATCTCGGTCCAGTCGATGACCAACACCGACACTCGCGACGCCGCGGCAACGCTAGCCCAGATCGACCGGCTCGCGCAGGCCGGCTGCGAGATCGTGCGCTGCGCAGTGCCTCGCGCAGACGCTCTCGACGGATTCGAGGCCGTATGCGCCGCAGTCCCCGCTTCCCGTAGTGGCAGACATCCACTTCGACCACCGGCTCGCGATCGAGGCCGCCAAGCGAGGCGCCGCGAAGCTTCGCATCAATCCGGGCAACATCGGTGAGAGCGCGAGGGTGGACGCCGTGATCGAGGCGGCAGGCGAGGCCGGCATCCCGATTCGAATCGGCGTCAACGCCGGGTCGCTCGCCCAAGAGTATCGGGACTTGGACTGGCCGCTCGCCGACAAGCTCGTCGCCAGCGCCGCTTCGTTCTGTTCGTACTTCGAGTCGCGTGGCTTTGGCGACATCGTGGTCTCGGCAAAGGCCTCCTCGGTCACCACGACACTGGCAGCGTACCGATCGCTGGCCGAGCGCATCAGCTACCCGCTGCACATCGGTGTTACGGAGGCGGGTACCCTTCTGACCGGTGCGGTGAAGTCCGCCGCTGGCCTTGCGATCCTGCTCAACGAGGGCATCGGCGACACGCTTCGCGTCTCGCTCACCGCCGACCCGGTCGAGGAGGTCTACGCCGGCTGGGCCGTGCTCTCGGCGCTCGACATCCGCCGCAACTCGCCCGAGATCGTGAGCTGTCCGACATGCGGCCGGTGTGAAGTGGATCTCATTCCGATCGCCGAGGAGATCACCCGCAGGCTCCGAGGCCGCACGACCCCGATCAAGATCGCCGTCATGGGGTGCGTCGTCAACGGTCCCGGGGAGGCGCGTGAGGCAGACTTGGGCGTTGCAGCGGGACAAGGCGTGGGCCTGCTCTTCTCGAAGGGGGAGCCGTTGCGCAAGGTTCCCGAGGCCGAGATCGTGGACGCGCTCATGGCAGAGATCGACAGGCTCGAACAAACGATGTAGTGGACGTTGCCAGCGATGGCACCCCGGCCCTGCGCGCTCGCAGCGGGCGTCGACTGCTATCCTTCTCGCTGCACGTGCAAGTTCTCAGAAAGTATCGTCCGCGTCGTCGACACGCGGTCGTCTACGAAACGGAGACACCCTCGCATGACCGTCGCACTCCGAATGAGTTCTCTGTACGCACCCACACTCAAGGAGGATCCCGCCGAGGCTGAGCTGGCCAGTCACCGGCTGCTACTCAGAGCCGGCATGATTCGCAAGTCCGCTGCCGGCATCTACTCCTTCCTGCCTCTGGGCTGGCGCGCGATTGCGAAGATCGAGCACATCGTGCGAGAGGAGATGGACGCGATCGGCTCACAGGAGCTCTTGCTGCCCATCGTCCAGCCGGCGGAACTGTGGGAGGAGTCTGGCCGGTGGGACCTCTACGGCCCGGAGCTTGCCCGACTCAAGGACCGCCATGACAGGGACTTCTGTCTGGGCCCTACGCACGAGGAGATCATCACCTCCTTCGTCAGAGGTGAACTGCGAAGCTACCGCGACCTGCCAGTCTCCCTGTATCAGATCAACATGAAGTTCCGAGACGAAGTCCGTCCGCGCTTCGGACTACTTCGTGGCCGCGAGTTCATCATGAAGGACGCCTACTCGTTCCACGCAACCCAAGAGTCGCTGGAACAGCACTACGACGACCAGGCACACGCGTACGGTCGCATCTGCGAGCGCCTCGGCCTGGAGTACCGACCAGTCGTAGCCGACTCAGGCCAGATCGGCGGCAAGGTCACCACCGAGTTCATGGCGCTCGCTGAAGCGGGCGAGGCAGAGCTCGTCTACTGCGACTGTGGATGGGCTGCCAATGTCGAAGCCGCCGAGACGGTCGTGCCCCGCGCCCCAAGCGTCACACAGCCCATCCCACTGGAGAAGCGGCCCACCCCCGGTCTCAAGACCATCGCCGAACTCGCCGCCGCTTTCGGCATCCCCGAGCACGACACCGTCAAGACGATGGCTGGCAAGGACCAACAGGGCACGCTGGTGTTCTTCTGCGTGCCAGGAGATCGTGACCTCAATCCCGTCAAGGCGGGATGGGCGGTGGACGGTGTCGAGCTCCTCGATGAGGACGACTTCGAACAGTACGGCATTCCCAAGGGCTCGCTCGGCCCCGTCGCGCCGCCTGACGGCACCATCGTCATCGCGGACATGTCGCTTCAGTCCGACGTAGCGTGGGGGATCGGCGCCAACGAGGACGGATACCACTTCTTCGGTGCCATGCCCGGTCGCGACTTCGAGGTGGAGCGCTGGGCGGATCTGGTGGTGGCCCAGCCGGGAGACGGATGTCCTGAGTGCGGCGGCGTGCTCAAAGGAGCACGCGGTATCGAGGTCAGCCAGGTCTTCCAGCTCGGGACGCGCTACTCCGAGGCCATGGGAGCCACGTACTCGGATGAAGACGGTACGGAGCGGCCTTTCATCATGGGCTGCTACGGCGTCGGCGTCTCTCGTTCGCTCGCGGCCGTCATCGAGCAGCACAACGACGACAATGGAATCGTGTGGCCGATCTCGGTCGCGCCTCTTGAAGTGGCCGTACTGCCGCTTGCCGTCGAGGGCGATGCTCTCGACGTTGCCGAGAGCATCTGGAGCGACCTGGCCGCCCGTGGTGTCGAGGTCGTCATCGACGACCGAGACGAGCGAGCCGGAGTCAAGTTCAACGACGCCGATCTGGTCGGGTGGCCGTTCCAGGTCGTCGTCGGCAAGAAGGGTCTTGCCGAGGGCGTGGTCGAAATCAAGGTACGTTCGAGCGGTGAGCGACTCACGATACCTGTTGGTGACGCGGCAGTCAGAATCGCTTCGCTTGTCGACGACGAGCGGATGAGGTTCGCTCACTAGCCTCGTTTGGTTGCTCGGTATTCGAGCGCCTTTGTGGACGGATTCTGAGACGGAACCTGCTTTGTGGTTCGGTCGTCGGCTGTGGTACCATCTGCTCCGCACGTGAAACTTGCCGTTCTTGCGAGAAGTGGGCTTACGCTCGCTTCTTTTGTTCTGTGGAGAAGGAGGTGACCGGATGGCAGTGACTGACACGGTGAAGGCCCTTACTGAGCTGCTCGAACCCCTTGCGGAGAGCCATGGATTCGAGCTCGTTGCCGTTGAGCAGACGGGCGGACGCAAGTCTCCGGTCATCCGGGTGCTTCTCGACCGTCAAGACGGTATCGACCTCGATGCGATATGTGACGCCAATCGCTGGATTGGCGAAGCCATCGACTCGGCCGATCCCGTCCCGGGACACTACACTCTCGAGGTCTCTTCACCTGGGGTCGACCGTCCACTGCGAACGCGCGAGCACTACCAGCGCTTCGCGGGCGAGACCGTGACTGTCAAGACAGTCCCGCACAGCGGGGCTAGAAGCACCTGGACCGGCACGCTGCACGGCATCGAGGACGACGACGTCGTCCTCGAGGTCGACGGCGAGACCGTACTGGTCCCGTTCGATTCGGTACAGAAGGCACGCCTGAAAGGCGTCATCAGTTTCAACACAGAAGGAGGCGCCTGCTCATGAGCACAGAGCTCAACGTGATGGATGCTTTGCGCGCGCTGGCGCAGGAGAAGGGTATCGACGAGTACGACATGCTCGACAAGCTCGAGCAGTCCCTCGCCGTCACCTATCAGCGCATTCTCGATCTCGACAACAAGACGCGAGTGACGATCGACCGCGAGACCGGTCGCATCTACGTCTACGAGCTGATTCCGATCGGCGAGGTCGACGAGGAGACCGGCGAGGCGGATGAGTACGAAGAGCACGACGTCACACCTCCGGATGTCTCGAGAATCGCCGCTCAGAACGCCAAGAGCGTCATCACGTCGATCATTCGCGACGCCGAGCGCGAGCGGATCTTCGAGGAGTACGCCGACCGCATCGGCGAGAGCGTGACCGGCACGGTGCAGCAGAGTGACTCGCGCTACACGCTGATCAAGCTGCGCGAGGGCGTCGAGGCGCTCCTTGAGCAGGCCGAGCAGCCCAACAACGAGCGCTACAACCACAACGAGCGCATCAAGGCCTACGTCATCGACGTGCGCAAGGGACAGGGCAACGAGCCCTCCATCCGCGTGTCCAGGACCCACCCCGGCCTGATCCGGCGCCTCTTCGAGATCGAGGTACCCGAGGTCTACGACGGCATCGTCGAGATCAAGAGCGTGGCCCGCGAGGCGGGCGCGCGCTCCAAGGTCGCTGTGTCGAGCCGCGAGTCGGGCCTCGACCCCGTCGGGGCGTGCGTAGGGCCCAAGGGAAGTCGCGTCCGCATGATCGTCGGCGAGCTGCGCGGCGAGCGCATCGACGTCGTCCCGTGGAACGAGGACCCCGCGACCTACGTGGCAAGTTCGCTCTCGCCCGCCAAGGTCGACCGCGTGATCATCGACGAAGACAGCCACACCGCTACCGTCATCGTCCCCGACGACCAGCTTTCCCTGGCCATCGGCAAGGAGGGCCAGAACGCTCGTCTCGCCGCGAAGCTCACCGGCTGGCGCATCGACATCAAGAGTGTTGCCATCGCCGCCGAGCAGGGCATCTCTTCATCATCATCCTCGAGCCAAGAATCCGCCGAGGAGTTCGACGGTCGCTGCTGCGCAGTTACTTCGTCCGGTGTGCGGTGTCGCAATCAGGCGCGCCCCGGAGGCTACTACTGTGGTCTGCATGAGAAGGAGGACGCCGCGGAGTGATGAAACCGCGCAAGGTCCCGACCCGCACCTGCACCGCCTGCTCGACTTCGAGCGACAAGCGGCAGTTCGTGCGCGTCGTACGGACCCCGGATGGCCACGTCGAGATGGATCGCACCGGCAAGGCCAACGGCAGGGGAGCATACCTGTGCGCGGACCCGGACTGCTTCGAGATCGCCAGAAAGAGGCGACGGCTCGATTCGGCACTTCGGGTGAGTCTGAGAGACGACGACTACACGAGACTGCGACGCGACTTCGACGAACTCCTCCACGACCGGAGTTCGAAGCAAGGAGAGTGACCACTTAGATGCCCGCGATGAGAGTCCATGAGCTCGCCAAAGAGTTCGGGATGTCAAGCAAGGAGCTGCTCGACAAGCTTCAGGCGATGAAGATCCCCGCAAAGAACCACGCCTCGACGCTGGTTGAGGCGTACGTCGACAAGATTCGCAAGGAGCTTGGCCCCGAGATCGCCGAGCGCCAGGCGCAGATAGAGAGCGAGCGCAAGGCCGCGGAGGCAGCAGAGGCTGCCGCGCGCGCTGAAGAAGAGGCTCGCCGCAAGGCGGAGGAAGAAGAGCGCCGCAAGGCGGAGGAGGCAGAGCGCAAGGCTCGCGAGGAGGAGCGCAAGGCTCGCGAGGCAGAACAGCTCCGACTCCAGGAGGAAGCTCACAAGCGCGCGGAAGAGGAGCGAGCCGCACGCCAGGAGGCCGAGACCGCGGACGCGCGCGCTCAGATCGTAGCCAAGGCTCCGGTCGTGGCTCCAGCTGAGCCGACCAAGAAGAAGAAGGCCGCGTCCAAGAAGGCCGCTGAGGTCGTCGAGGAGCAGCCGGATGAGCGTTCACCGCTCGAGATCGCGATCGCAGCTGAGGCCGCGCGACTAGGGGCCGAGCAGGCCAGCCGCCAGGAGAAGCTCGAAGAAGAGCGCTACCGTCAGATGGCCCGGGAGGCCGAGCAGCTGCAACGCGACAAGGTGATCGAAGAGGCCAAGGCAGCCGTTGCCGCCGCCCAGGCCGAGGGTGGCAAACGCAAGAAGAAGAAGCACAAGAAGACGGGCGAAGAGGCCGAGGCAGCCCGACTCCACGACGAGGCCACGCACGTCGAACTACCGGTAGGTGGCGATTCCGTCACCGTCACCGAGGGCGTGACCGTCGGCGACTTTGCCGACATCATGGACGTCCCGGCAAACGACGTCATCAAGCGGCTGTTCATGCTCGGCTCACCGCTGACGGTCAACCAGCCGATGATGCGTGACATCATCGAGATCATCGGTGAAGACCTCGGGCGAGAAGTCAAGGTCGTCAAGCCTGAAGAAGAGGCTGGCTGGACCTTCGAGGACGCCGAGGAGGATCCTCAGCCCCGCTCACCGGTCGTCACGGTCATGGGTCACGTCGACCACGGCAAGACGTCGCTGCTCGACGCCATCCGTGAGACCGGCGTTGCCGCCACCGAGGCCGGCGGCATCACGCAGCACATCGGCGCGTCTGTCGTGCACAAGAACGGGCGTCAGATCACCTTCATCGACACCCCGGGCCACGAGGCCTTCACCGCCATGCGCGCACGCGGCGCGAACATCACCGACATCGTCATCCTCGTGGTGGCCGCCGACGACGGTGTCATGCCGCAGACCGTCGAGGCGATACACCACGCCAAGGCGGCGGGCGTGCCGATCATCGTCGCGGTCAACAAGATCGACAAGGACGGTGCCAACCCCGAGACGGTCCGCCAGATGCTGACCGAGCACGAGATCGTGCCCGAGGACTGGGGCGGCACAAACATCTTCGTCAACGTGTCGGCCAAGAAGCGCATCGGCATCGACGACCTGCTCGAGATGGTGCTTCTGCAGGCTGACGTTCTCGAACTCAAGGCGAATCCCGACGCGCACGCATCCGGCGTGGTCATCGAGGCGAATCTCGACAAGGGGCGCGGACCTGTCGCCACGGTCCTCGTCCAGCGCGGCACGCTGCGCATCGGTGACACGCTCGTGGCCGGTACGACCTACGGCCGTGTGCGCGCGCTGATCGACCCGTTCGGCACGAGCGTCCCGACCGCCGGACCGGCTGACCCGGTCGAGATCCTCGGCCTGAACAGCGTTCCCAGCGCCGGAGACGAGTTCCGTGTCTTCGCCGATGAGCGCGATGCCCGTAACCTTGCGGAGGATCGGGCGCTTCGGCAGCGCCTCATCGCGCAAGCCAAGACAAAGAAGCATGTCTCGCTGGACGACCTGTTCGACCGCATCGCGGAGGGCGAGCTCAAGGACCTCAACCTTGTCGTCAAGGCGGACGTCCAAGGTTCGATCGAAGCGCTCCAAGACGCCTTGAACAAGATGGACCAGACAGAAGTGCGCATCAACGTCATCCACAACGGCGTCGGTGGTATCACCGAGTCCGACGTCATGCTGGCCGACGCGTCCGACGCCATCATCATCGGCTTCAACGTCCGTCCGGGCCCTGGCGCCAAGCAGCTTGCCGAGAAGGAAAGCGTCGATGTCCGCCTGTACCGGGTCATCTACCAGGCGATCGAGGAGATCAACGCGGCACGGGTTGGGCTGCTGGCGCCGGACTACGTGGAGCAGGACACCGCTCGTGTCGAGATCCGCGAGCTGTTCAGGGTGCCGAAGGCCGGCGTAGTTGCAGGCTGCTACGTTCAGGAGGGCGAGATCACCCGAGACGACCTCGTCCGGATCGTCCGAGACGGCACCGTGGTCCACGAGGGCAAGATGTCGTCACTTCGCCGCTTCAAAGACGACGTCAAGGCGGTCAAGTCAGGCTACGAGTGCGGTATCTCCATCGAGGGCTTCCAAGACCTCAAGGTGGGCGACTTCATCGAAGGCTACAAGGTTGTAGAGGTAGCGCGTGAGTCATAGGAGCTTGCTGTGAGCAGAGAGTCGTTCGGACGCAGGAACGACGAGCAAGCGCGCGAGGTGCTTGCGTCGATCCTGGCAACAGAGATCAGCGACCCTCGCGTCGCACTGATCACGGTCACCGGCGCGAAGGTGAGCTCGGATCGCAGCTACGTGGAGGTCTTCGTGAGCGCCAGCCCGGACCGCTACGACGAGGTACTCGAAGGCCTCGAGTCGGCCAAGGGCCGGATCCGCTCCTTGATGGGTTCGGCCGTTGGCTGGCGCGTCACCCCTGAGCTACGCTTCCATATCGACCCGAGCATCGACGAGGGAGAACGCATCTCCCAGGCCCTCACCCAGACGCCTCCCACGCTGCATCGATGGCGAGGGCGCCACGCCAAGCGTCGACGAAGACGGTCAGGAGTAGCACGGACGTGAGGGCCGCGCTTCACCACGCAGCCGTGGCGCTGAGGAAGGCTTCGTCGGTGGTCGTGTGCGCCCACGTGAGGCCGGATGGGGACGCCGTGGGTTCGGTTCTGGGGCTGTGTCTTGCACTTCGCGAGATCGGCGTCCCAGCCATACCGACACTCGCCGATGAGCGACCTGCACCGGCAACGTACTCGTGGCTTCCCGGTTTCGGACTCTATACGCAGGCGCGCGACCTCGAAGTGCCCTCGGTGTTCGTCGCCGTCGACACCCCGATCCTCGATCGACTCGGGGCCGCTCAAGAACTCGCGGCAGCAGCGAACACCCTGGTCGTTCTTGACCACCATCCCGACGCAACCGAATACGGCGACGTCCACGTTCTCGACACCTCGATGGCGGCCTCCGGCCAGATCGTGTGGCGGCTGCTCGAAGCACTCGACGCGGCCCCCACGCCTGAGATTGCGTTGTGCTGCTACACCGCGCTGCTCACCGACACGGGCCGCTTCCAGTACCAGAACACTTCACCGGGAGCCCTGAGAGACGCCGCCGAGATGATCGAGGCCGGTGTTGACGCGTCTGAGGCCGCTCGTCTCATCTACCACAACCGCTCCGCGGCGTCGCTCGCGCTGGAGGCGCGCGTCATGTCTCGCCTCACCTTCACCAACGCCGAACGCGTCGCGTATTCCTGGGTGAACGACGCCGATTTCGACGAGACTCGTGCCTTGCCCGAGGAGGCCGAGACACTGCCTGATGCGATACGCGTGGTGCGTGGCATCGACGTCGCAGTACTCATGCGTGAACGTGGTGATGAGGTTCGCGTGAACCTCAGAGCGAAGAACTCCTTCGATGTCGGCCGTGTCGCGCGTCACTTCGGCGGCGGCGGCCACCCGGCTGCGGCGGGGTTCACGTGGGAATCGCCCGGAGTCGAATCGTTACTGCCACAACTGCTGCCCTTGCTCCCGGGAGGGAACGGCGCCCGATGAGCCCCAAGCGTCGAGGATCGACGAATCTGTCGGGCATCGTCTTGGTGGACAAGCCGACCGGCATAACCAGTCACGACGTCGTCGCACGTGTGCGGCGTGCCACGGGTGAGGGCAGAATCGGTCACGCCGGCACCCTGGACCCTATGGCGACCGGTCTTCTCGTGCTCCTTGTCGGTCCGGCAGCGCGACTAGGGCCCTACCTCACAGCGGCCGACAAGACCTACGACGCCACAATCACATTCGGTTCTGCAACCGACACCGATGACGCCGAGGGTAGCGTGATAGCGACGGCGGACGTGCCCGACACCCTCTTCGATGCGGACCTGGCGACAGAGACCCTCTCCGGCTTCCTCGGCGATCAGATGCAAGTTCCTCCTACGTACTCAGCGATCAAGACCGGAGGCAAGGCCGCTCACAGGGTGGCACGTGGTGGGGGCGCGGTTGACGCCACACCCAGACCCGTTCGTGTCGTTGAGGCCGAACTGGGCTCAACCGAGTCTTCCACGTCAAGCTGGCACGTCACCTTTCGTGTTTCGAAGGGGACGTACGTCCGTGCGCTCGCTCGCGACATCGGTCGGCGTGTGGGGACGCCGGCGCACCTCTCGGCGCTTCGCCGCACTGCGAGCGGCGACCTCGCGATCGAGGCGGCCCACGCGCTTGACGAGGTCGTGGAGCGAGCCGAGGCCAGGCGTCTGGAACAACTGTTCATCGATCCGGTCGTCGCGCTCGGCAATCTACGCACGCTTGAGGCCGATGCGGGCAGTGTGCTCGCCGGCCGCTCGATCGACATCGACGCGACGCTCGAGGCCCTTGCACGTGACCAACTGGTCGCCGTCGTGGTGGATGGCGGTGGACTTGGCGCACTCTACCGAGTCGGCGACGGACGGCTTGTACCCGAGGTCGTACTGTCGATACCTGCACGGGGGCAGAGATGAAGGCGCCCTGCGTCATGTGGCAGGCGGACATGGAACCCCTCGGAGACGCTGTCGTAGCCATAGGGGTCTTCGACGGCGTCCATATCGGTCACCAGGCGCTCCTCGAGCACGTCGTTGATGACGCTCATCGACTCCATGCGGCTTCGGTCGCCGTCACGTTCGACCGAGATCCCGACCAGGTCGTCACCCCGGCTACCGCGGCCCCGCAGCTACTCAGCCTCGACGACAAGTGCAGCTTCATGGCGCAGTGCGGGGTCGACACCGTCCTCATCGTACCGTTCACACGCTGCGATTGCCTCGACGCATGCGGAAGAGTTTCTCGACGATGTCCTGCGCTGCTCGGCAAAGGTCAGGGCAATCCATGTGGGAGCGGACTTCCGATTCGGTGCCGGTGCAGCAGGCGACGTCAGCACCCTCCGTCGCTGGGCCGACGCGCATGGAGCGCTCGTCGTTGCTCACGAACTCACTCTGTCCGATGGCATCCCGGTGACCTCGACTCGCATCCGCGCGCTCATCGCCCAGGGGGACGTGGAGGGTGCGGGTCGGCTGCTGGGACGTCCTCACAGGGTCACCGGTCTGGTGTGCGAGGGGCGGCGACAGGGAAGGCAGCTCGGCTTCCCGACCGCCAACCTCGCGCCCAGTGAGTTCGCCGCTCTGCCGGCCGACGGAGTATACGCTGGTCTCGCGGTGCTGGGGGACGACACAACCTGGCCCGCGGCGATCTCGGTGGGAACGCCACCGTCGTTTCCCGAGGCGAGAGAGTATCTCGAGGCCCATCTCATCGGCTTTGCCGGGGATCTGTACGACGAGCATCTGAGCGTGGAGTTCCTTGAGCGGCTGCGCGACAACCGCGCGTTCGAATCGCTTGAGGCGCTCAGCGAGGCGATAGGCGCCGACGTCGCAAGGGTGACCGACATCGTCTCGGCATCACACCCCACATCACCGCTAGGCGACGACGAGCCCGCAGATGACGAGCTGATCGACGACCCTGCGGCGCTTCAGGCTGCCGAGGATGCGGTCGCCAAGATCGATCACAAGGACCCCTACGAGGACTTTGACGCCAGTTGGGTCGAGGTCCTCGGGCCCGTCACGCTCGTCAACGTATCGGCGGGCCTGCGAGCCTTCGAGATCACCGGGCCACTGGCCGACGAGTCTATTCCGTTCGCGTGGGACCCGATGCCTCCGGGTGACCTCACATCGGTTCGTCCCGAACTGTCACAGGCGCAGCGCTTTCACCTCTACGTCCCCCCCGAGCACGCGCAACGCGCCCGCCAGCTGGTCGCGTGGTGGGAGGAAGCGGACTCCGCAGAGTAGGGGAGCCGACACACCCGGAGCCGTGTGTGCTATACTTCCTCGGCTTCACACGACTACCCCGGCCTGAGAGGTGCGCGCCACCTGCGCCCATCCCGGACCGGGGCGGACTCCACAAGAAAGGTGGATCTGATATGCCGCTGTCAAAGGACACCAAGGCGACCATCATCGCCGACTACAAGCGTGGCGAGACCGACACGGGCTCGACCGAGGTACAGGTCGCGCTGCTCACGCAGCGCATCCGCGACCTCACCGAGCACCTCAAGACGCACACGAAGGACCACCACACACGCCGTGGTCTTCTCAAGCTCGTCGGTCAGCGCCGCCGCCTTCTCAACTACCTGAAGAAGACCGACATCGAGCGCTATCGCGCGGTCATCGCCCAGCTGGGCATTCGCGGGTAGACACCACAAGGAGAGTGAAGGCGGGAGCACGTCTCCCGCCTTCTTCTTAGGGCGCCACATGCTTCGAGGCGCCCGACCCGCACCAACGCGGGATGAGGATGCGACTCCGCACAGAAGCCGGAGCGCGAGAGGCTTGCCGGGCGCATGGGGCGCTTAGGCCAGAGGGACAGGGAAGAGAACATGTCTAAGATCGTTGAAACGTTCGAACTATACGGCAAGGAGTACGTGCTCGAGACCGGCGAGCTCGCCAAGCAGGCTGGTGGCGCCGTCGTCGTGCGGCAGGGCGACATCGATGGTACTGGTCACCGCGACCGCCTCGAAGCAGCCCAAGGACCTCGACTTCTTCCCGCTCACCGTCGACTTCGAAGAGCGCATGTACGCTGCCGGCAAGCTGCCCGGCGGCTTCATCAAGCGCGAGTCACGCCCTACCGAGAAGGCCACGCTCACCGCACGCATGATCGACCGACCGATCCGCTCGTCGTTCGCCGACGGTTTCCGCAACGAGGTCCAGGTCATCGCGACTGTGCTCTCGGCCGATCAGGTCACACCAGCCCGACGTCATCTCGATCATGGGCGCGTCCGCGGCGCTGCTCGCCGCTGGCATCCCGTTCGAGGGTCCGCTTGCCGGCGTTCGCATCTGCCGCACCGAGAGCGGCGAGTTCCTCGTGAACCCGACGTTCGACGAGGCCGAGGACTCCGATCTCGACCTGGTGGTCGCCGGCTCCAAGGACGCCGTCTACATGCTCGAGGCCGGTGCCCAGGAGGTGACCGAAGAGGACATGCTCGCCGCCCTCGATGTTCGCCCAGGAGGCCATCGGTGCCTTCTGCGACGTGCAGGAGCGATTCCTCGCCAAGGTCGAGATCACCCCGATGGACGTGCCGCTGCACGCCGTCGATGAAGCCCTCGTCGACCGCGATCTTCTCGGCAGGCGC
Organism: uncultured Actinomycetes bacterium; assembly: GCA_963700665.1. GTDB lineage: Bacteria > Actinomycetota > Coriobacteriia > Anaerosomatales > PHET01 > CAVPCY01. Next base: position 438,630 of record CAVOYK010000001.1, on the reverse strand, counting down.
TGAGAAGATGAAGGCCGCGCTGCACAATCCCGACAAGCACGCCCGGATGGACGCCGTCGCGGCCGTCAAGGACGAGCTGCTCGACACGTTCACCGCCGAAGAGCTCGCAGCCGACGGCAAGGACATCAAGGCCACGCTCAAGCAGCTCGAGAAGAAGACGATGCGCACCATGGTTCTCGAGGAGGGCGAGCGTGCCGACGGCCGCAAGCTCGACGAGGTCCGCCAGATCAGCTGCACGGCCGGCTACCTGCCGCGCAGCCACGGCTCGGGCCTGTTCACCCGCGGTCAGACCCAGGTTCTCTCGGTCCTGACGCTCGGCATGCTCTCCGAGTGGCAGCGCCTCGACACGATCGACGTCGCCGAGGGCAAGCGCTACATCCACCACTACAACTTCCCGCCGTTCTCCACCGGCGAGACCGGCTTCATGCGCGGCCCGAAGCGTCGCGACATCGGTCACGGCGCACTCGCCGAGCGTGCACTGCTGCCGGTCATCCCGGACGAGGAGGACGTTCCCCTACACGATCCGCATCGTCTCCGAGGTTCTCGAGTCCAACGGTTCGAGCTCGATGGGCTCGGTCTGCGGCTCGACGCTCGCGCTGATGGACGCCGGCGTGCCGATCACGGCGCCGGTCTCGGGTATCGCGATGGGACTCATCAAGGAGGGTGACGACGTCGCCGTCCTCACCGACATCCAGGGTCTCGAGGACTTCCTCGGCGACATGGACTTCAAGGTCGCCGGCACGCCCAACGGCATCACGGCCATGCAGATGGACAACAAGGCCAAGGGCCTGTCGGTCGAGATCCTGCGCAAGGCGCTCATGCAGGCCAAGGAGGGCCGCGCCTTCATCCTGTCGCAAGATGCTCGAGGAGATCGCCGAGCCTCGCGCCGAGATGAGCGAGTTCGCTCCGCGCATCATCACGATCAAGATCCCGTCCGACAAGATCCGCGAGGTCATCGGCTCGGGCGGCAAGGTCATCCGCGGCATCCAGGACGAGACCGGCGCTCAGATCGACATCCAGGAGGACGGCACGATCTTCATCGCGTCCCGCGACCTGGGTGGCGAGGAGGCGGTCCGCCGCATCCAGGCCATCGTCAAGGAGCCCGAGATCGGCGAGGAGTACCACGGCCGCGTCGTCGCGATTCAGGCGTTCGGCGCGTTCGTCGAGCTCATCCCCGGCAAGGACGGCCTGCTGCACATCTGCCGCGTCGCCCAGGGCCGCGTGGACAAGGTCGAAGACGTCCTGAACGTGGGCGACGAGGTCCACGTCAAGATCATCGACATCGACGATCGCGGCAAGGTCAGCGCTCGACCGCCTCGACAAGCCGCCGGCGCCCGAAGGATCGGCCGACTCGGCTCCGCAGCGCGACGATCGGGGACCCAAGCGCGAAGGCGGCGGGGGAGACCGCGACCGCCGGCCGCGCCGCAGGCACTAGCATGCGTCTCAGGCACTAGGCCAACGCGAGGCCCTCGGCAACCCGGGGGCCTCGCTTGCGCACAACGACCCAACCACTGAAGGCCCGCCACCACTGCCGCTCGCTAGCTGCCGTCTCATGCGTTCGTGCACGCCGCATCAGGTACCCTGAGGTGGAAGCCTGGGGTTCGGTGCCCAATCGACCCGAAAGGGGTCTCGATGTTCTATCGCAAGACCGTCCTCGACAACGGCATCACCGTCATGTCCGAGCCGATGGACTCCGTTCGCTCGATCGCGCTGGGCATCTGGTTCGCCGTCGGAAGCCGCGACGAGAGTCCTGCCGAAGCCGGCATGTCGCACTTCATGGAGCACATGATGTTCAAGGGCACCCCGACTCGCAGCGCCCAGGACATCTCCGAGCAGTTCGACCGTCTCGGCGCCGAACTGAACGCGTTCACCTCCAAGGAGTACACCTGCTACTACAGCCGCTTCGTCGACGAGCACCTCGCCACAGCGTTCGAGATCCTCTCGGACATGTGCGTGAACGCGACATCTCGACGACAGCGCGTGCACGTCCGAACGTGAGGTCGTCATCGAGGAGATCGCTCGGATGGAGGACGCTCCCGACGACCACATCCACGAGATCTTCAGCCGTGCCCTGTGGCCCGACCACCCGATCGGGCTGCCGATCCTGGGCAGTCGCGACGACGGTCGGCGGTTTCGACCAGCCCAGTCCGTCACCTTCCGCGCGCAAGCACTACCTCACCGGCAACTGCGTCGTGGCGGCGTCAGGCAACGTCGATCACGAGGAGCTCGTGGCGCTCACCGAGCGCCTGCTGGGCGGCCTGTCTGCCGGGCCTCGATCGGTCCGACCCGTCGCTGACGCGACCGGTGCGGGCCAGCTCGCCGTGCTTGAGAAGGAGACCGAGCAGGCCCACATCTGCTACGGCGTCGCGACCATGAACGCGCATCATCCCGACCGGTTCGCCTTGGCGATCCTCGACGGCGTCCTGGGCGGCGGGATGAGCTCGCGGCTGTTCCAAGAGATACGCGAGAAGCGCGGCCTCGCGTATGCGGTGTACTCGTTCTCGGCGCTCTACCAAGACACGGGCGAGTTCGCCATCTACGCCGGCACCCGCCCTGACAACGCCGAAGAGGTCATCCAGCTCATCCGCATCGAAGCAGAGCGAATCGCCGAGAGCGGGGTGAAGCCAGAGGAGTTGGACCGCGTACGTCAGGCGGCCAAGGGTCACCTGGTGCTTGGTATGGAGTCTACGCGCAATCGCATGACGCGGTTGGGCAAGAACGAGGTGACGGGTGGCGAGATCCTCTCGGCCGACGAGATCATGGAGCGCTTCGACGCGGTGACGTATGGACGACTTGCGCCGGGTGAGCGCCGACGTGCTCTCCGCCGAGAAGGTGCTCGCAGTGATCGGACCGTTCAAGCGCGAGCACCTCGAGCCGCTCGTCCACTAGCGCACTACGCCTTTGGAGGATGCCGATGATCCGCGTACTGGTAGCCGGAGCCGCCGGCCGCATGGGTTCCGAAGTCATCAGAGCTGTAGCGAGCGACCGATGGGATGCAGGTCGTCGCGGCGGTCGATCCCGGCGTCTCGGGATGTTTCATAGCCGACGAGCACGGCGCTCACATCGAGTGCACCGAGGACCTCACGGCCGCGATCGCTTCGTCGAAGCCCGACGTCATGGTCGACTTCACCCGCCCCGACGTCGTTGAGTCCAATCTCCGGATCGCGCTGGCGGCGGGAGTCGACTGCGTGGTCGGCACCACCGGCCTGAGCCGCCGAGACGCTCGACGAGCTCGCCGCTCTCGCAGCCGGACGGCACCTGCCTGTTCTTCGCACCCAACTTCGCCATCGGGGCGGTGCTCATGATGCGCTTCGCCGAGCAGGCCGCCCGATTCATGCCGCACGTCGAGATCATCGAGCTGCATCACGACCAGAAGCTCGACGCCCCCTCCGGCACCGCGATGCGTACGGCTCGCCTGATCGCAGCTGCGCGCGCGAGGCACCGGTCGCTCCTGGCGCGCGAGACCGAGCTGGACGACATGGAGGGCGCCCGCGGGGCGTGGGTCGACGGCGTCGCAGTCCACTCGGTCCGCCTGCCGGGACTCGTCGCCCATCAAGAGGTCGTCTTCGGCGGCCAGGGGCAGACGCTCACGATCCGTCACGACTCCATCGACCGCACCAGCTTCATGCCTGGCGTGGTACTCGCGGTCCGCGAAGTGGGGGAGCGATCCGGACTGATCGTCGGACTCGAACATCTCATGAGCGAGTAGCGATGACGCACTCCCGAGTGCCGGGAATCGACCGTCCCGTGGTCGTCATGAAGTTCGGAGGCACCTCCGTGGGTACCGAGGAGGGCCGCTCGGCGATCGCCGCGCGCGTCACGGCCTCCCTCGGTCTGGGCAAGGCGCCGGTGGTCGTGGTCAGTGCGATGGGACGCAAGGGCGCTCCCTACGCGACCGATTCGCTCCTCTCGCTGGTCGACGGGATGCCCAGCGACGAGCGCGAGGCCGATCTGCTTGCGAGTGTCGGTGAAGTCATCTCGGCTATCGTCGTCGCACACGAGCTGCGGGCGGCCGGCATCGACGCCTCCGCGCTCACGGGCGCCGAAGCCGGCATCGCTACCGACGGCACGCATGGCTCCTCGGCGGTCACAGAGATTCACACCGGTCCACTCGCGGCGGCGATCGCTGATGGCGTCGTACCCGTCGTCTGCGGCTTCCAGGGGCTCTCCGAGGACGGTCGGGTCACCACACTGGGACGCGGCGGCAGTGACACGACCGCATGCGCGCTCGGCGTGGCACTCAGCGCCGAGGAGGTCGAGATCTACACCGACGTCGACGGGATCATGACCGCCGATCCCCGCTCGTGCGACGGCGCCGAGGTACTCGAGGTCGTCAGCGCCGACGAGCTCTTCCAGATGGCCAAGGGCGGCAGCCGCGTCGTCCACACGCCGGCGGCCGAACTCGCTCTCGCAAGTGGGCTGTCGGTGCGCGTGCGCAACACCTACACAGACCATCCGGGTACGCGCGTCGCCGACATCGCCTCGTATCGGCCGAGCACGGTAGCGACCGCCGTGACCCACACCTGCGATATCGCGCGAATCAGCGTCGAGCTCGCGGCCCCGCAAGGCACGCCCGAGAACATGCTCGCGCAGACCCGCGTCTACTCGGCCATGGCCCAGGCGGGAGTCTCTCTGGACATGTTCACGCCGATGGGCGAGTCGCTCGTCTTCTCGGTCACACAAGCTGCACTGACCGCCGCCCGCACCGTCTTGACGGACTTGGGACTCGAGTACTCCGTCAGCACCGAGCTGGCCAAGGTCACGCTCGTGGGAGCGGGGATGCACGGGGTACCCGGCGTCATGGCTCGCATGGCAGACGCCCTGGCGCAGGCCGGGGTCGCCGTGGTCCAAACGTGCCGACTCACACACGACGATCTCGGTGCTCGTGTCGGCACGCGACGCCGAGAAGGCCGTTCGGGCCCTGCATGAGGGGTTCACTTTGGGAGAGGGGCCCGGTTCGCATGAAGCGTGAAGTGGTCCTCTACATCACGGCGTCCCTCGACGGTTTCATCGCCGACCAGAGCGGGGGCGTGGACTGGCTTGCCGGAGTTGAAGACGAGGACTACGGTTTCGCGGCGCTGATGGAATCGGTCGATACCGTTCTGCAGGGCAGTCACACGTTCCTCGACACGCTCAAGCTGGTCGACTACGACCCCTACGAGGGCAAGGCGAACTACGTGTTCACGTCGAGAGACGATCTCCCGGCCAGCGGGAGCGCCACTTTCGTGCGCGAGGACGCCGTCACTTTCGTGCGCGGACTCAAGAAGCAACCAGGTGCCCGCATCTGGCTCATCGGGGGTGGCGAGCTCGCCTCAAGCCTGGTCGGGGCGGGGCTGGTGGACGAGATCGACCTGTTCGTCCAGCCGATCATCCTCGGAGACGGCATCCCGCTGTGGAGACCGCCTCTAGACACGTGCCACCTCACGCTCGTTGAGGCGCGAGCGCACCGAGGGGGACTGGCCGAGCTGCGGTATCGGGTACTGGACTCGGCGTGACGACTGAGCAACGCGGACCTCGGAGCTCAGCGAGCGACTCCACGCTGTGGCACAATGGGCAGGTAGCATGCGCTATCGCGCCCGCCAGAGGTGGGCGAATCGCTTGAGGGGCTGACCTAGATGACTTCGCCGCGCTTCGGCCGCATGATCACGGCCATGGTGACGCCGTTCACCGCCGACAACGGACTCGATCTCCCTCGCGCTGCCGAGCTGGCAGACAAGCTTATCGCAGAGGGTAGCGACGGCCTTGTCGTCTGCGGTACCACCGGCGAGAGCCCGACCGTCTTCTACGACCAGAAGATCGAGCTGTTCAAGACGGTCATCGATGCAGTAGGCGGCCGCGTGCCCATCATCGCGAACGCCGGCGACAACTGCACGGACGACTCGGTGGACTTCGCCCGCAAGGTCGTCTCGCTGGGTGTGGACGCGATCATGGCGGTCGTCCCGTACTACAACAAGCCGCCCCAGGAGGGTCTGTATCCGCCACTTCTGCACCATCGCGAACGCTGTCGACGTCCCGGTCATCCTCTACAACATCCCGGGTCGCTGCGTGATCAACGCCGAGCCGGCAACGATCCTGCGCGATCGCCAACGACTGCCCCAACCTCGTCGCCGTCAAGCAGGCCAACGCCGACCTGTCGCAGACAGCGACGATCCTCGCGGGTGCGCCGGAGGGCTTCGAGGTCTTCGCCGGCGACGACGAGCTCACGTTGCCGCTGATGGGGCTTGGAGGAAGCGGCGTCATCTCCGTCGTCAGCCACGTCGCTGGCACGCGCTTCAAGGAGATGATCGAGGCACAAGCGGCGGGCGACCACACGCGCGCGCTGCGAATCCACCTCGAACTGATGCCGCTGATGAAGGCGCTGTTCATCACGGCGAACCCGATCATGGTCAAGAAGGCGCTCGAGCTCCAAGGCTTCCCGGTGGGCGGAGTGCGCCTGCCGCTCGTCGAGGCGACTGCCGAGCAGACCGCCGAGCTCGAACGCATCATGCGCGGCGTCGGAGTGCTTGCCTGACACCGCACCACGAATGGATGCGCCGCCTCACACGCGGCGCTTGAACGTGCCGGACGGCGGCTGACGCAGCCGTCACTCACCAGGGTTCCCTCGAGGGCCCTGCGAAAGGAGACATCGCCCAACCATATGTCAAAGAAGAAGAGCCCACGCCTCCGCGTGATACCCCTGGGCGGACTCGACGACATCGGCAAGAACATGACCGTCATCGAGTTCGGCGACGACATGATCATCGTCGACGCCGGCATCATGTTCCCCGACGACGACCATCCCGGTGTCGACCTGATCCTGCCCGACTACTCGCTACGTCGTGAAGCGCAAGGAGAGGCTGCGCGGCATCGTCATCACCCACGGGCACGAGGACCACACGGGTGCGCTTCCGTACCTGCTCAAGGACCTCGGCATGCCGGTTCCGATCCTCGGCACCCGACTCACGCTCGGTCTTGATCAAGGGCAAGCTCGACGAACACCAGATCAAGAAGCCCAAGCTCAGAGAGATCCGCGATGGCGGCCACGTGTCGCTTGGCGGCTTCGGACTCGACTTCTTCGCCGTGAACCACTCGATCCCCGACGGGGTGGGCGTGTTCATTCGCACGCCCGTCGGCACCATCCTGCACACCGGTGACTTCAAGCTCGACCAGACGCCGATCGACGGCCGGCTGACCGACTACGGTGCCCTTGCCAAGTTCGGCAAGACCGGAGTCACGCTGCTCATGAGCGACTCGACCAACGCCGAGCACCCGGGCTCGTGCCGCTCGGAAGCCGAAGTCGGCAAGTCGCTCAGAGACATCATCGCCGGCGCCGAGCAGCGCGTCATCGTCGCCTCCTTCGCGAGCCACATCCACCGCCTGCAGCAGGTGTGCGACGCGGCAGTCGCGAACGGTCGCAAGATCGTGGTCACTGGACGTTCGATGGTGCAAAACACCAAGATCGCGCGAGACCTCGGCTACCTCACCATCGACGAAGACGAACATCGTCGACGCCTTCGACACGCACGGTCTTCCCCCGAACAGATCGTGGTGCTGTGCACCGGCAGTCAGGGCGAGCCCCTCTCGGCGCTCGCCCGCATGGCCAACGGCGACCATCGCACCATCACAATCGAGTCGGGCGACACCGTCATCATCTCGGCCAGCCCGGTGCCCGGCAACGAGAAGGCGGTCAGCCGCGTCATCAACAGACTCGCGAAGGCGGGAGCCCGCGTCGAGCACAAGGGGTCTGCAGACGTCCACGTCTCGGGCCATGCGTACTCCGAGGAACTCAAGCTGATGCTCAACCTCACGAAGCCTGAGTTCTTCGTACCGATCCACGGTGAGACACGCCACCTGGTTGCCCACGGACGGCTCGCGGAGTCCGTGGGCGTTCCCGCGGACTGCGTGTTCGTCCTGGAGAACGGAGACGTTCTCGAGATCGACGAGGAAGAGGCTGTGCTGGGCGACCGCGTAGAGAGCGGAGTCGTGTACGTGGACGGCCTGTCCGTCGGCGATATCGGTCAGGTCGTGCTGCGGGACCGGCAGCACATGAGCCAAGACGGCATCATCACGGTCGTCGTGACCATCGACTCCAAGACAGGCAAGCCGACCGGCGAACCTGAGATCGTGACACGAGGCGTCGTACTCACCAACAACGAAGAGTTGATCGAGGAAGCTCGCCAGCGCGTGGCCAAGGCCGTGGCCAAGACCGGCAAGGAGGGCGTGACCGACTTCTCGGTGGTTCAGAGACGCATTCGCGAGACGCTGTCCCAGTTCGTCTGGGAACGCGCAAAGAGACGCCCGATGATCATCCCCGTAGTCATGGAGGTCTAGCGGGTGGGTCTCGTCGAGGCGGTCGTCCTGGCAATCGTCCAAGCGCTGACGGAGTTCCTCCCCGTGTCGTCGGACGGGCACCTGATCTTGGTCCCCTCGCTGCTCGGATGGCAACGCTTCGGCCTGGGGTTCGACGTCATGTTGCATGCCGGTACTCTCTTGGCGACCGTTGTCTACTTCCGACGCGAGGTAGTGGCCCTGATCCGAGGCCTGCTCAGCACCCGCCCTGAGTCTTCAGCCGATCGGCGCCTGGCGTTCCTGCTCCTCGGGGCGACCGTGCCGAGTGTGATCGTGGTGCTGGCGCTGGAGTCGTTCATCAACGGAGTCGAGCGCCGTCCCGTGGATCAGCAGATCGCGATATCGGCCTTGGGACTGCTCGTCACCTCGGTCGTATTGGGGGCATCAGAGCTGATCGCGAGTGCCGAGAAGCGGCGCGGGCCGGCGACCGAGGACTCCGCTACGATTCCGTGGTGGAAGGCGCTGGCGATCGGATTCGCGCAAGGCTTCGCTGCTCTTCCCGGCGTGTCGCGCTCTGGCCTGACTATCTCTACGGGTCAGGCTCTCGGCATCTGCCGCGGCGAGTCTGCACGCTTCTCGTTCCTTCTATCCATACCGATCATCTCGGCAGCCACGGCCAAGAAGTCCCTCGACCTGGCGCAGGGGGCTGGGTCGATCCCCCCGATGAGCGTCACTCTCACAGGCATCGCGGTCACTGCGGTCGTAGGGTATGCCGTGATCTGGTTCCTCATCCCGTTCGTTCGGAGACACTCGTTGTGGTGGTTCTCTGCCTACACCGCATTTGCAGGTATCCTGCTGTTGGCACGCTACGCACTCTAGTATCGGGAGCGACTATTCGTGGCATCGAAACGCACCAGTGGCCCCTCCAGCACCCGCTCGGGTTCGAAGCGCTCCAAACCGCCGTCCAGGACAGCGCGAAATCAGATCCTCGACGATCGCTCCAAGCGAGACATCATCGGAGTGGCTCTGTGCGCGCTCGCCATCGCGCTGATGATCGCGGTCATGAGCAGTCGCACTGGAGTCGCGGCTGGCGCGGCATCTGTGGGGCTGAGATCGGCGTTCGGAGTGGGAGCCTTTCTCATCCCGATCGGCCTGCTGCTGTGGGGCGTCTCTTTCTTCGTGCGCGTCGAGATCCACGAAGCGCGCACCGGACTGGGTATCGGTCTGTCGCTGCTCGCAATCGTCTCGCTGACGGCCTTGGCCACTCCGAGAGGCGACTACTTCGCCGCCGAGGAGGTCGGCGCGTACGGCGGCTACGTCGGTGCTGCGATCGCATGGGCGCTCGCGACGCCGACGAGCGCGGCCATAGCGGCCGTGCTGCTCGTCGGGACTGCTGATCGTCGGACTCGTCGTGACTGGTCTGTCGATCTCGGGCGTCGTCGACTGGGCTCGAGATCGTCTCGACTCCGGGCCCGCCGAGCAGACCCACCGCCCGCTCGAGCCGCCCCAGAGAACGCCCGACGCGCTCCGCTCGACTCGACGAGAGCGACGACGGGGCGGCAACGTCGACAGCGGTGCTTCCCACCCGGCCTCCGTCGAAGCGGGGCGACCCAGAGGCCGGACGCAAGACGGTACCCGTTCCCAAGACCGTCGCACCGCGGGCGATGGAGGGATTCGAGTTGCCGTCACCCTCGGTGCTGCGCCGTACGTCGGAGTCTGCGTCAGGCCACAAGGCGAGCGAGAACGAGCTGCGCTCCATCGCGACCGTCATCAGCGAGACTCTTGCGAACTTCGACATACCTTCTCGGGTGGTCAGCTGGGTTGCGGGGCCGACGGTCACCCTGTTCGAGGTCGAGATCGCAAAGGGCGTCCGCCTCAACCGGGTCACTGCTCTCGCCGACGACCTAGCGCTCGCCTTGGCCTCGTCGACCGTTCGAATCCTGGCGCCGATCCCAGGCAAGGCCCTCGTGGGCATCGAAGTCCCCAACGTCAGACGCACCTCTGTGACCCTGGGCGACGTGCTCGCGCCGGCCGGGGAGGGCGGCCCCTTGCTGCTCGCCATCGGCAAGGACGTCGCCGGAGACCCGGTGCTCGCGGATCTGGCGACCATGCCACACCTGCTGATCGGCGGCACCACCGGGCTCGGGCAAGTCCGTGGCCATCAACGCCATGCTGACGTCGCATCCTCATGCGGACGACACCCGCCGAGGTCCGGCTCATCCTCATCGACCCCAAGCGCGTCGAACTCTCCGGCTACAACAACGTGCCGCACCTCTACGTGCCGGTCGTCACCGAGCCCAAGGAGGCCGCAAGCGCACTGGCCTGGTCGGTCATCGGAGATGGAGCGGCGTCTCAAGGTGCTGCAGCTCGCCGGGGCCAAGAACATCGGCGCGTACAACGCCCTCGTGCAAGACGGCAAGGGCCCGGAGGGCGCCGACGAGCTGCCGTACCTCGTGATCGTCATCGACGAGCTTGCCGACCTGATGATGATCGCGGCCAAAGAGGTCGAGGACTCGATCGTGCAGAATCGCGCAACTGGCACGTGCCGCGGGAATACACCTTGTCGTGGCGACTCAGCGGCCTGAGGCCAACGTCGTGACCGGCATCATCAAGGCCAACATCACCAACCGAATCGCGTTCAACGTGGCAAGCGCGATCGACTCACGGGTCATCCTGGACCAGCCGGGCGCCGAGAAGCTCGTCGGCCTGGGCGACATGCTCTTCACGACGCCGTCGTGGCCCAAGCCCAAACGCATCCAGGGCTGCTTCGTCTCGGAAGATGAGATCGAGGGGATCGTCGAGCACCTCAAGAGCCAGGCGGAGCCCGACTACCACGAGGAGATCTTGCACCTGAAGGTGTCCTCGGTAGGCGGGGGCGTCGACTCCGGAGAGACTGGACGACCCACTGATCTGGGAGGCCGCTGACATCGTCGTCACAAGCGGCCTTGGGTCCACGTCGATGCTGCAGCGGCGCCTCAAGGTCGGCTACGCTCGTGCGGGCCGAATCATGGACATGCTCGAGGCGAAAGGCGTCGTCGGGCCGCCCGACGGCAGCAAGCCGCGCGAGGTGATGCTCGACGTCGAGGAGCTCGAGTCGCTCAGGGTGTTCGAGCGCGAGGAGGCAGGCGAGCTGTAGATGGGCAAGCTCGGAGACACCTTGCGTGAACGCCGCATCGCATTGGGTATCACTCTGGCCGAGGCCGAGGACGGCACTCGCATCCGAGCACGCCTCATCGAGGCGCTCGAGGATGGCGAGTACGCGCGGCTGCCCAATCCTGGGTACGTGCGGGGCTACATCTCAAGCTACGCGCGCTTCCTGAACCTCGACCCGCTGCCGCTTCTCGCTCTGTACAAGTCCGAGACTGGCGCTGGCCGATACCACGAGCTGAACCTTCCCCAGACAGACGAGGCGGTCGTCCCGACTGGCCAGCAGCACGCCATGCCGGTCCGCGCCGGCGCTGGTCGCGGTCCTCGTCATCGCACTCCTCGCTCTGGCGGTATGGGCGGCGGCGCGCGTCTGGAGAGGGCCGGAGGCCACACCGCCCGAGCCGGCCGAAGTAAGCCCGTCAGTCGTCGCCAGCGAGACCGACGACCCCTTCGGAGCCAGACCCCGTCGCCACCAAGGCCGCCACCGCTCCGAGCGCACTGCAGCCGTTCACCGTCCAAGTCGTGGTCGCCAAGGACGGCGCGTCGTGGGTCAAGGTCACCATCGACGACAAGAAGGCGTACGAGGGCACGCTTGACCGGCGGACAGGGAAAGCGTTTCGAAGTCGCCAAGAGCGCAACAGTGCTTGTGGGCAAGCCCTCGTCGGTCACGATCCTGCGTGACGGCAAGCGAGTGAAGATCCCCGCGAGCGATGACACTCCTACCGTGGTTCTCAAGGCACGGCCAGCACAGTAGCCGACCATCTCGAAAGGGGCGCAACCAATGGCCAAGGACAACAGTTTCGATGTGGTTTCCGAGGTCGATCTGCAAGAGGTCGACAACGCCTACCATCAGGCAGCGAAGGAGCTCGTTCAGCGCTACGACCTGAAGGACAGCGGGGCGACGCTGGAGTTCAGCAAGGGAGACAAGTCCTTCACGCTCACGGCCCCCAGTGACTTCGTCGCCAAGCAGGTCGTCGACGTGCTCAACACCAAGCTCGTCCGCCGCAACGTCGATCTGAAGGCGGTCGCGTGGGGGAGCCCGCAGGCCGCCAGCGGCGGGACTGTCCGCATCACCGGCACGCTGGTGATGGGGATCGAGATCGGATCTGGCCCGCAAGATCAACAAGGACATCAAGGACCGGAAGTTCAAGGTCAAGGTTCAGATCGAAGGAGACAAGCTGCGGGTCTCCGGATCGGTACGCGACGAGCTCCAGAACGTCATCGCGTTCCTCAAGGAGCAGGACTACGGCATCCCCCTGCAGTTCACGAACTACCGCTAGCGCATGACTGAGCGCTCAGCACGCCACACCGCGCGTCGCCTTCCTCACCCTGGGTTGTCCCAAGAACGAGGTCGACTCCGACAAGATGCGAGCGGCCGTCGTCGCGTCGCCATACCGACGTCGTCGACGATCTTCGACGATGCCGACGTCGTCATCGTCAACACGTGCTCGTTCATCAAGGAGGCCACCGAGGAGTCGGTCGCTGTCGTTCTCGAGCTGGCGTCCGAGTGGGCTCCGCTGCGCGACGACCGCAAGCTGGTGGTGGCCGGCTGCATGCCAAGCCGCTACGGCGACGAGTTGGACTCGGCGATGCCCGAGGTCGACGCGTTCGTCCCGGTCGCCGACGAAGCATCCGCTCCTTGCGGTGCTCGAGCGGCTGACCGGCGTCTCGACGGCTGCGCTCGCGGCCCACCACAGGCGCGAGCGGCGCAGATCGGCTGTCGGACCCTCCGCCTACCTGCAGATCTCGGACGGTTGCCACCGCAGCTGCGCCTACTGCACGATTCCCGTCGATCCGTGGCCCGTACCGAAGCCGCCAGCTCGCCGAGATCGTTGCCGAGGCCGAGTACCTGGTCGCACGCGGTGCTCGCGAGATCGTCCTGATCGGCCAGGACATCACCGCGTACGGGCGAGACCTCGGCGAGGGTGCGACGCTCGCCGCGTGTCGTGAGAGCCGTTGCTGCAGTTCCCGGCGTCGTATGGCTGCGGCTCATGTACGCGCAGCCCGACGGAATCACAGACGATCTGCTCGCGGCGATGTCGGAGAACCCGAACGTCTGCCGCTACCTCGACATGCCGCTGCAGCACGCCAGTGCACCGGTGCTGCGGGCCATGAGGCGGTCCGGAGACGCGGATACCTACCTGCAGCTCTTCGAGCGAGTGAGGTCTGCGCTCCCCGGAATCGTCGTGCGCACGACACTGATCGCGGGCTTCCCGGGCGAGACGCGTTCCGACGCCCTCGCGCTCGAGCGCTTCGTCGAACGTGCTCAGTTCGACTACGTTGGCGTCTTCGTGTACTCGACGGAGGAGGGCACATCTGCCGCCGAGATGTCCCCCCAAGTGCCGGTACGCACGCGCAGGGCGCGCGCTCAGCGTCTGCGTGACCTGGCGGACTCCATCGGCTTCGAACGCAGCCGCGAAGCGTGTGGGTGAGACACTCGACGTGTTGGTCGAGGGTATCGACCCCGAAGACGGCACGGTGCAGGGCCGTTGGTCTGGCCAGGCGCCAGACATCGACGGGATCGTCCTGCTCGACGGGGCACGCCCGGTGACATCGTGAAGGCGCGTATTGTTGACTCGATCTGCTACGACTTGGAAGGCGAGGTGGTCTGAGTGGCCGAAGCCGGCAAACGCATGAACGCGGCGAACACCGTCACCATCGCACGGATGGTGCTGATTCCGGCGTTCCTGGTCATTCTTCTTGCTGACTGGCCCATGTGGCTGAACGCACCGGCCGCCGTGACCGCCTTGCGCCCGTGGATCGCTGCCGCGGTCTTCGGTCTGCTCGCCGCGACCGACGGGGTTGACGGCTACCTGGCCCGGTCGCGAAACGAGGTCACGACGTTCGGCAAGTTCCTCGATCCCCTCGCCGACAAGCTCCTGGTCACAGCGGCGCTGCTGGCTCTCGTAGAGCTCGACGTGCTTCCTGCGTGGATCGCGTTCGTCATCATCGCCCGCGAATTCATCGTGAGCGGGCTTCGCATGGTGGCTTCCGCCGAGGGGCAGGTCATCGCGGCATCCTGGTACGGCAAGGTCAAGACCGTCTTCCAGATGGTCGCGATCATCATGTTCATCGTGAAGGACTCGACCTTCCTGACGATGTTGGGACCCGAGTTCGTCGCGTTCTTCCAGGCCGCTTCGTGGCTGGTCATGGGAGCCGCAGTCGTGATGACGATCATGTCGATGGTCGACTACTTCCGGCATGCCGCCGACGTACTGGTAGGCCCGTGGACGGGCGACGACGCCCTTGCCACCATCGCTGTGGCCGCTCAAGACAGCGGAGAGGACGCGACCGACGCCACTACGGACTAGGGACGAGCAGTCATGTTGTTGACCGCTGCCATCGTGACCATCGGAACGGAACTCGTTCACGGTCTCCGAGTAGACACCAACACGGCCGAGATTGCTCGATTGCTCGCCCCACGCGGTCTCCGCGTCATCGAGACACTCAGTGTCGGTGATGACACGCACCTGCTCGCTGACGAGTTGCGTCGACTGGTCTCGTGCCGAGACCTCGTGATCACCACCGGCGGACTCGGTCCTACGCACGACGACATCACACGGGAGGCGGCGGCTCTTGCACTCGGCGTCCAACTCGTCGACGATGAGCGACTCATCGGCATGCTGCGGCCGGTCCAACAGCGTCACTCCAGTCCGGCGGCCGTGGAACAGATCCTCAGTCAGGCCCAGGTACTCCCAGGCGCTGAAATCATCGACTTCGCGACGGGCACGGCACCAGGGTTGGTTGTGAGGACTCCGCAAGGCGGGACATTGGCGCTCTTGCCAGGCCCACCGTCGGAGATGCGCCCGATGCTGGACATTCTGCTCGAACGCTACGAGGTTGTGCTGACCGAACCGCGCCATCTCGGCGTCGTCGGACTGTCCGAATCGGACGCCCAGGTCAGGGTGGGGCACGCCATCGCAGATGTCGCTGGAGTCGGTTTCACGATCCTTGCCAGACCGGGCGACGTGCGTGTGATCCTCACTGACGCAGGGGGCGGCACAGCAAACCTCGATCAAGCCGTCGGCCTGGCGATTCACGCCCTCGCTGACCACTGCTACGCGACGGACGAGTCCACGCTCGCTGAGGTTGTGGTGAGGGAGGCCACCCGGCTTCACCAGACGATCGCGGTGGCCGAGTCGTGCACCGGAGGCATGGTTGCCGCGGCACTCACGGACGTACCCGGCGCCTCCCAGGTGTTTGTCGGGGGAGTGGTCTCCTACTCCGATCAAGCGAAGATGGACCTGCTCGGCGTAGAGCCCACGCTGCTCGAGCGACACGGCGCGGTCAGCGCAGAGTGCGCCGAGGTGATGGCGATCGGGGCATACGAAGCGTTCGGCCAGCCTGACATCGTCGTCTCCGTGACCGGCATAGCGGGCCCCGGCGGCGGCTCGGCCGACAAGCCGGTCGGCACGGTGTGGTTCGGGGTGCTCTCCGCCCGCAACATGCCAACCGGTGTGACCTTCCCCCCCACGACTCCAGCGATTCAGTTCCGACGCGATCTGCCGGGCGCAGACAGGCAGGCCGTCCGCGCGCGAGCCACCTCGATCGCCCTTGACTGCCTGCGCAGGGTTCTGCTCGGCCTCGACGTTCCGGGCTAGGGGAGGACGCGGTGTGTGCCCGGTTGTTCGTGGGGGTGGGGTTATCGGGGAGTCTAGACGAGTCCCTGCTGAGAGCATGCGCGGCGATTCGCGAGCTGGACGTTGCGTGGCGGGACGCGAAGTGGGTGCCGGAGACCAACCTCCACCTCACCCTCGTCTTTCTCGGGAACGTGGCCGAGGACGGCATCGCCGGATTGTGCGAGGAGTTGGACTCAGTCGCCGAGTCCCACCGACCCTTCGAGCTTCCGCCGGGCACCATACGCGCGGTCCCGTCCTCACGAAGGTGCACGATGATCTGGTCGGCCTTCCCGGATCCAGAAGGCGCCTGCGAAGCCCTCGCGAGAGATCTCTCGCGGGTGACGCAGCCGGCCACGCCGACGCACAGTGCCAAGCCGTTTCGCGCGCACGTGACGCTGTGCCGCGCCAGACGACCGAGACCGATCGTCACCTCTGCCATAGATGAGGCCAACAAGACAGCTGGTATCGATTCGTCGCTATTGTCAGTGCCTTCATTTACCTTGTTCGCAAGTCGGCTCACCTCGAGCGGTGCCGTATACACCGAGCGGCGTACGTGGCCCCTTCAAGGGAGATGACTTCGACTGGCCCGTGGCACGGCAGCTCGGGACCGTCGAGGTAAGTCGTATGATTCGTTGACATCGAACAGGTGTTCGTGTAGGGTCGGGACAGCCTCAAGAGGTCTCCCGCGTCCCGGATTGGAGCGAGTGAGGAATGGACCGAGACAAAGAGAAGATTCTCGACGTCACCAAGGAACAGATCGACAAGAAGTTCGGCAAGGGTTCGATCATGAAGCTCGGTGAGCACTCAGCCGCTGTGCCGATTCCCGCGATTCCTACCGGTTCCTTGGCTCTCGATGCCGCCCTGGGCGTAGGCGGGGTGCCCCGAGGCCGAATCGTCGAGATCTACGGTCCTGAGTCCAGCGGCAAGACCACTCTCGCGCTTCAGATAGTCGCCGAGGCGCAGGCTGCAGGCGGCGTCGCGGCGTTCATCGACGCGGAGCACGCGCTCGACCCTTCGTACGCGTCGAAGATCGGCGTCGACATCGACGAGATTCTCATCAGCCAGCCCGACACCGGTGAGCAGGGTCTCGAGATCTGCGACATGCTCGTGCGCAGCGGCGCTGTCGACGTGATCGTCATCGACTCGGTCGCCGCTTTGGTTCCTCGAGCTGAGATCGAGGGGGAGATGGGCGACGCGTCGGTCGGTCTCCAGGCGCGACTCATGAGCCAGGCGCTTCGCAAGCTGGCGGGCTCGCTGAGCCGCTCCAATACGACGTGCATCTTCATCAACCAGTTGCGCGAGAAGATCGGTGTCATGTTCGGCAGTCCCGAAACCACCAC
Organism: uncultured Actinomycetes bacterium; assembly: GCA_963700665.1. GTDB lineage: Bacteria > Actinomycetota > Coriobacteriia > Anaerosomatales > PHET01 > CAVPCY01. The sequence goes on along the minus strand of CAVOYK010000001.1, from coordinate 421,256 downwards.
CGGGGGCCGTGCTCTCAAGTTCTTCTCCACGATCCGTATCGACGTTCGGCGCATCGATTCGATCAAGCAGGGCGCCGACATCGTCGGGAACCGAGTGCGCGCCAAGGTCGTCAAGAACAAGGTCGCTCCGCCATTTCGCCTCGCGGAGTTCGACCTCATGTTCGGAAGCGGGCATCAGCAAAGAGGGTTCGATCCTCGACCTCGGCGTTGAAGAGGGCATCGTCGCAAAGTCCGGTGCGTGGTACACCTACGGCGAAGAGCGCCTCGGCCAAGGACGAGAAGCCGCGAAGGAGTTCTTGCGCGAGAACCCCGATCTGCGCGACGGCATCGAGGCGCGAGTAAGGGATTCACTTGGGCTTCCCCCGCACGGAAGTGTTGTGGCGCCACTGGTCGTGGAAGCGGATCCCGCGATCGTGCCCTCCGCATAGCGCGGCTCCGCCGCGTGGATACCCGCATCGAATACGTCGAGACCGCCGGGCCCGGCAGACGGGCCCGGCGCCTCGTCTTCGCTGATGGCTCCGAACCGCGCACAACGTCGGCCGCGGTTGTGAAGGAGATGGGTCTGGAGCCCGGCACCCCAGTTGAGCGCACGGTCCTCGAGAGCACACTTCGCGAGGCTGAAGAGCTTCTCGCCAAGGAACGCGCGCTTCGGCTCTTGGGATACCGGGAGCGCTCCGTCGCTGAAGTCGACAAACGGCTGGCAGACGACGGCTACCCCGCCGCTATACGAGAAGCGACCGTGCAGCGACTCGTGGATCTCGGCCTGATCGACGACGAGCGCTTCGCCTTGGTCTTCGCCCGATCTCGGCTCGCCGCCGGCTATGGCACGCGGAAGATAGGGGCAGAGCTCAAGCAGCGCGGCATTGAACCCCCCGCCGTGCAGCGGGTCATGCACGAGGCCTTGGGTGATGAAGACGAGCTTTCGCGGGCGCGCAAAGTGCTGCGTGGTCAGGTCCCGTCCGATCGAAAGGAGCGCGACCGACTTCTCCGCAAGTTGGTGGCGCGAGGATTCGACTTCGGCATCGCCGTGGCGGCAGTGGACGCGGACTCGCGCGCTGAGTTCGATGGTCCGCTCGTCGACGAATAGCGTCCGCTCGTCACCCGGGAACAGAACCCCTCTTCCTTGACGCTTCTCGCTGCTCAGCGGTACTATCCGAAACGGCATCGGAGATCTTGCGTCGAGGCGCGTATAGGGCGTCTCGGTTATCTGTAGAGCAGCAAAGTGATTCTTCACGAGGATTGGGCGGGCGTGCCCGGTCTTCGCGTATCCGCGATTCATCGCCGTTCTGCACGCGACTTCTCCTCGCCAAACGCTTCCGTGTACGGGTGCGCGTCCTCGTGCCCCGCGGTGCGTTCTTGAGATGAATGAAGCGCACACTACCACCGAAGGGAGGGCGCATGCCTGCGAACGTCGTATTCGCTCTGGTTGGCATCATCGTTGGCGTCGTCCTCGGCTATCTGCTCAACCGCTATCTGATCAAGGATCGCGGGGTACGCGCCGCCGAGGAGGCAGAACGCCTCGTCCGTGACGCTGAGAAGCAAGCCGAGACACTGAAGAAGGAGGCCTTGCTCGAGGCGAAGGACCAGATCTTCCGCCAGAAGCAAGAGGAGGACGCGGAGGCCAAGGAACGCCGCAAGGAGATCCAGGTCCTCGAGTCACGCCTCGTCCGAGCGGGAAGCTTCGATCGACCGCCGAGCCGAGTCTCTCGACAGCCGCGAGCATCAGCTCTCGTCTGCTCAGGGGCAGATACAGAAGCGCGAGAAGGACCTCGACGAGATGATCGAACAGGAGCGACTCCGCCTTGAAGCGGTCGCCGGAATGACCGCCGACGAGGCACGCGGCGAACTCATGAATCGGATTCAAGAGGACGTCAAGCGCGACGCTGCCGCCTTCATCCGCGAAACCGAAGCCCGAGCTCGCGAGGACGCCGACAAGAAGGCTCGCAACATCGTAGGCATCGCCATACAGCGTGTCGCAGCGGATCACACCGCGGAGTCGACCGTCTCGGTCGTCCACATCCCCAGCGATGACATGAAGGGCCGCATCATCGGCCGAGAAGGACGCAACATCCGCGCCTTCGAGCAGATGACCGGCATCAACCTCATCATCGACGACACTCCCGAGGCCGTCATCTTGTCGAGCTTCGATCCCGTGCGGCGTGAGATCGGACGCATCACGCTCGAGACGCTGATCGCCGATGGACGGATCCATCCCGCGCGAATCGAAGAGATGTTCAACAAGGCCGAGCAACTCGTCACGCAGCAGATACACGAAGCCGGGGAGCAGGCGGCATTCGACAGCGGAGTGCACAACCTGCACCCCGAGCTCATCCGGACGCTCGGCAGGCTGAAGTTCCGAACCTCGTACGGTCAGAACGTCCTCAACCACTCGCTCGAGGTCTCCTGGCTCGCCGGCGTCATGGCGGCCGAACTCGGTGTCGATACGGCCCTGTCGAAGCGTGCCGGCCTACTCCACGACCTCGGCAAGGCCATCGACCACGAGATCGAGGGCCCGCACGCCGTAATCGGAGCCGATCTCGCCCGTCGTATGAACGAACCCCAATCCATCGTGCATGCGATCGAGGCGCACCACGCCGACGTGGAGCCGCAGACGGTCGAAGCGGTCCTCGTGCAGGCGGCAGACGCCATCTCCGCTGGCCGCCCGGGCGCTCGCCGCGAGACGCTTGAGAGCTACATCAAGCGTCTCGAGAAGCTCGAGGCCGTCGCCAACGCGCACAAGGGCGTCGAGAAGACCTACGCCATGCAGGCAGGACGCGAGATACGCGTCATGGTCAAGCCCGAGCAGATCATCGGACTGCCGATTCGGTCGTCATGGCACGAGACATCGCGAAGCAGATCGAGGAGGAGCTCGAGTACCCAGGCCAGATCAAGGTCATGGTCATCCGAGAGAGCCGAGCGGTCGACTACGCGAAGTAGCGTCATCGTCGCGCGAAAGCCCCAGCTGTGTTGGGCTGGGGCTTTCACTGTTCCCCAAGGAGAGCAGTGAACCAGGGGGCGAAAGTCCAGATCAGAGAGGCGGTCAGCGGTGACCTGCCCTGCATTCTGGGCGTTCAGCGGGAGGCCTTTGGCAGGGTCGCGACGACATTGGGAATCGATCCGGGCGATCTTCCTCCTCTACGAGAGACGCTCGGCGACCTTGTTTCCCTTTTCGAGCACGGTACGCGCTTCTTGGTAGCCACCACACCCGACGGCACGATCGTTGGGAGCGTGCGATCTGACTCGAGTCACGGTGTCGTCGAGGTAGGGAGACTGGTGGTCGCAGATGGCTGGCTGCGCCAAGGAATCGCGACACGACTGATGAACCGGCTCGAAGCCACGTTTCCCGAGGCCGTCTCGTTCCAGCTCTTCACAGGAGAGCAGGCGACGGATTCGCTGGCTTTGTACGAGAAGCTCGGCTATACGGTGTCGCACAACGAAGATGTCGGGCCGGTCGTCCTCGTGTGGCTTGCAAAGCCGGGGTCGGCGTCAAAGCAGTGACCTCTCACACCCTGACCTCCAGCCTGTATCCTGTGAGCCATGCCAGACAACAGTGATCTGCTCGAGCTTCGTCTCTTCTGTGTCCGGAGACGCGTACCTCAAGGTCGAGGAGAACCTCGGCGACGGGTTCGTGCGTCTCAAGACATCGGAGGCCGAGCGTCGACAAGCCAAGCACGACATTCGCGGTGTCGAAGACATCGTGGTCGAGCTGCTGCGCAACGCGCGAGATGCCCACGCCCAGCGCATCTTTGTTGCGACCGGGCGGGACGCCGAACAGACGATCTCTCACCGTGATCGACGACGGCGTCGGGGTTCCCGATTCACTGAAGGACAGGGTCTTCGAGCCTCGAGTGACGAGCAAGCTCGAAACCATGGTGATGGATCGTTGGGGCGTACACGGGCGGGGTATGGCGCTCTTCTCGATACGGACGAACGCGGTCGAGGCGCACATCGCGTCCTCGGGATCGCACAAGGGAGCGGCCCTCGTCGTCGTCTCGGATGTCCAGACTCTTCCAGAGCGGGCGGACCAATCCACCTGGCCAACGGTGGAGCGTGACGACGAGGGCGTCCTTCGGGTGTCCAGGGGCCCTCACAACATCGTCAGACGCGCCGTCGAGTTTGCGGTGGAGCACCCGGGGGTCGACGTCTTCATCGGCTCCCCGACAGAGATCCTCGCAACGCTCGTCATGCTGGCGCGCTTCGAGCTCGACCAGTCCGAGCTGCTGTTCTGCGAAGACCTGGGGCGACTGCCCGTGTGGCAGCGGCCGGGCGCGACAGCAGACGCCGGAGAGCTGGCTGACACTGCGGCAGAGATCGGCCTGCCCGTCTCTGAACGCACTGCTCACCGCATCTTGGGTGGAGAGATAGCGCCGCTGCATTCCGTGCTGTCCGTCGTGACCGGAGGTGCGGACGCCTCCGCCCCCGTGTCCGCACCGGACATCTATCGTGACCGACGCGGGCTCAAGATCCACCACTCTGATCTGGACTCATTTCAGGACCGAACTCGAGAAGGCTTTTGATGCGATCGCCGAAAAGTACTATCTCCACCTGCGTTGCGAGCCGAAGATAACCGTGGGCAAGGAAGACATCCGTGTCAGATTCGAGGTCGACAAGGAGGACTGACTAACCGCACTCCATCGCGGTATACTCGCCCGAGCACCTTCGCGTAGACCACAAAGAGCAGCAGCATCCACACCATTGACGTACCCGCCGCCATGCGGCTCGCAGCACATACATGCCAGGGAGGGACAGTGGAAGTCCTAAAGGTGTCGAGCAAGTCGAACCCCAACTCAGTAGCCGGCGCCCTGGCCGGCATCGTCCGCGAGCAGGGCGCAGTCGAGATGCAGACTGTGGGAGCCGGCGCGCTCAATCAGGCCATCAAGGCGATAGCCATCGCTCGCGGCTTCATCGCGCCGTCGGGAATAGAACTCACCTGCGTCCCGGCGTTCGCTGACATCCTCATCAACGGTGAGGAGCGGACGGCTATCCGGCTTCTCGTCGAGCCTCGCGACATGCACCGATAGGCGCCCACCTCGTGAGGGCCGACCTCCATGTCCACTCGACCGCTTCCGACGGTACCCTACGTCCTGCAGCCCTCGTCGACCTAGCCGTCGAGCGAGGGCTTTCTGTTCTCGCCATCGCCGACCACGACTCGGTGGAGGGCCTTCAAGAAGCGCTTGATGCCGCAAGAGGCACCGCTCTGGCTGTCATTCCCGCCGTCGAGCTTTCCTCCGTCACACCGGACGGACAGGACGTACACGTGCTCGGCTACTACATACGGCCCGACGATGCTCACCTCCGTGCCCACCTCTTGGATCTGCGTGAAGCGCGACTGCGACGCGCCCATGCGATGGTCGACGCGCTCAGCGATGCCGGGTACGACGTCACGCTTGAAGACGTACTCGCGCTTTCTGAAGGCGGAGCGGTGGGCAGAAGCCATGTTGCCCGGGCACTTGTTGCAGCAGGGCACGCTGAGAACGTCGCAGACGCCTTCAGGCGGTTGATCGGCAGGGGACGGCCATTCTACGTCGCCAAAGACGTCAGAAGCCCTCAGGACGCGATAGGGTGCATCCGTGAGGCTGGTGGCCTCGCAGTCGTTGCTCATCCGGGAGTCAGCAGACTCGACCACATGATTCCGGAACTGGCACGTGCCGGCCTCGCGGGATCGAGGCCTACCACGCAGACCACAGCCCGCGAGACCGCGAACGACTACGCTTCCCTGGCTCGAGAACTCGGCCTGCTCTCCACGGGTGGAAGCGACTATCACGGGCCTGCGGCGCCCAATCCGGCGCTCGGCAGTGTCGACATCCCCGAACAGCGACATCGAGGCATTCATCGCGGCCGACCCACGCTGAGACTCAAGACCCCGCGAGGCGTGCTACACTCCCACGCGCCATGGAGACCTACCTGATTCGCACCTTCGGGTGCCAGATGAACAAGCACGACTCCGAACGCGTCGCCGGTCTGCTTCGCGCCGAGCTCGCTCTCGCCGGTCGACTCTGCCGAGGACGCCGACGTGATCGTCTTCATGACGTGCTGCGTGCGAGAGAACGCCGACGAGCGCTTGCGGGGCCAGGTCGCCTCACTCAAGGCGCTCAAGACGGGACGGGGCGCGGACCGATCATCGCGGTGGGCGGTTGCATCGGACAGCGCGACGGGGAGCGCCTCCTGGAGCAGCTTCCCCACGTCGACGTCGTCTTCGGCACCCACAACGTGTCTCACCTGCCTGCACTGATCCAGGCCGTCATCGACCAACGCACTGCCGCAAGTCGAGGTCCTCGACGAGTCCACGGAGTTCGCGAGCGATCTGCCCAGCGCGCGGGAGCACCCCTGGCACGCGTGGGTACCGATCACCGTCGGGTGCGACAACTTCTGCACGTACTGCGTCGTGCCCTACGTGCGCGGCCGCGAGCGGAGCCGCTCTCTCGATGACATCGTTCGCGAAGTCGAGGGTCTGGTGGCCGATGGGGTCCTCGAGATCACGCTGCTTGGGCAGAACGTGAACAGCTACGGGCGAGACCTCTACGGCGAGCCTCGATTCGCCGAGGTCTTGCGTGCGGTGGCACGCACGGGAATCCGACGCATACGCTTCGCGACCAGCCACCCCAAGGATCTCTCCGAGGACACGATCACGGCGATGGCCGAGGAGCCCGCGGTCATGCCCTACCTGCACCTGCCGGTTCAGTCCGGCTCCAACGCCATCCTCGGCAGAATGAACCGCGTCTACACGCGCGAGTCCTACCTTGCCCTGGTCGACAGGCTCTACGAGGCGATTCCCGACCTCGCCCTGTCCACCGACATCATCGTCGGCTTCCCCGGCGAGACCGAGGCGGACTTCGAGGACACGCTCGACGTGGTGCGGCGTGCACGCTTCGACCAGGCCTTCACCTTCATCTACTCGCCGCGCGAGGGCACTCCGGCGGCCGCGATGGAACCTGCGATACCGCGCGAAGTGACCCAGGAGCGCTTCGACCGCCTCGTCGAACTCGTGCACCGCTCGGCACTCGCCAAGAGCCGCGCCCTGGTGGGCACCGTCCAAGCAGGTGCTGTTCGAGGGCGCCGAGCAAGCGGGACCCGAACATGCTCACGGGTCGAACGCCCGGCAACAGAGTCGTCCACGTCGCCGTCCCGTCGGGAACATCGGCGAGCGACTACGCCGGGAGTATTCGCACCGTCGCAATCGACGCAGCGCAGACCTGGTTCCTCTCCGGCACGCTGGGTACCAACCAGTAGGGACGCGCTGCACGCTGAGCGCGCCTGGCACCGCCCGACGAAGGGAGTTGCCATGTCGTCACCTGTCTTCGGTATCATCGCACCGCATCCGCCGATCATGGTCCGCGGCGTGGGGGGCAGTCGGACCGAGACGACCCGCGAGAGCCTCGACGCACTCGCTCGGGCTGCCGAGGCACTCTCTGCATTCGACCCTCAGACCGTCGTGGTCATGTCGCCCCATGCCCCGGCCTTGGCAGACGCATTCGCGGTCGACGACTCGACCGGTGTTCGCCGGTTCGCTGGCACAGTTCGGTGACTCGACGTCGTACGAGTGGGCGGGAGACCCTGCACTGGCTCACCTTCTGATGGGGGAGATGAGCGCGCGGGGAGTGGCCGGAGTGACGCGATCCTCTGACTCGAGGCTTCGAGCCGGATGGCTCGACCACGCGACCATCGTCCCGCTGTCGTTCCTCGAGCCGACTCAGAGGCGATCGATCGTCGTCCTTTCGCTGTCGTACCTACCGTATGCGACGCACCGCGAACTCGGCGCGGCCGTCCGCGCGGCCGCCGACAGGGCGGACCGGCGCGTCGCCTTCGTTGCCAGCGGCGACATGAGCCACCGACTGACGCGCGATGCGCCTGCGGGCTACTCGCCACGTGCCGCTGAGCTCGATGCGACGATTCGCGACATCGTGGCCCGAGGAGCGCTGTCTGAACTGATGAGCATCGACGAGACGCTGGTCCAAGCAGGCGGGGAGTGCGGTCTTCGCTCGTTCGTCGCGCTCGGCGGCTTCGCGGGCGAGGATCCGGTTCCGACACGTGTGCTCGCGTACGAAGGGCCGTGGGGTGTAGGCTATCTGACCGCGCTCGTCGGCCAGGCGGCGCTCGATGCGACCGATGGTCGCCGGGCGGCCCCAGCCACGCCCGAACGCGGCTCCAAGGGCGGGATGCCCGGCCGCGACGACTCGGAGATCGTCTCCCTTGCCCGCAAAGCCATACAGGCGCACGTCGCTGGATCCGCCCCTCTGCACTCGCCGCAGGCTTGAGGATGCGACCTACCCTCAGCGCGCCGGCGCCTTCGTGTCGCTGCACAGGGGTGGCAGGCTGCGCGGCTGCATAGGCACGATCCTCCCAACGCAACCCACACTTGCCGAGGAGGTGGCTGCCAATGCGGTCCAAGCTGCCGAGAAGGATCCTCGATTCCCCCAGTTGGCAGCGGACGAGCTCTCCGACTTGGACATCAGCGTAGACGTGCTGCACGCGCCGGAGCCCTGCACTCCCGATGACCTCGATCCCAGGCACTACGGAGTCATCGTCTCAAGCGGATGGCGGCGGGGGCTGCTTCTACCCGATCTCGAGGGCGTCGATGACGTCGAGACTCAGGTCGAGATCGCGATGCGCAAGGCCGGGATCGGCCCCGGCGAGCCGCACGACTTAGAGCGTTTCCGAGTCGACCGCTACACTTAGCGAATGGACGAAGCACCCCACTCGAGCCACGAAAATGGAGCAGCGCAGACTGGCAAACCGCAGGTTGTTGCGGTCGTAGGTCCGACCGCCGTCGGAAAGACACTGGTAGCCGAGGAGATCGCCGTCCGGCTGGGGGGCGAGATCGTGTCGGCAGACTCGATGCAGGTCTACCGGGGCATGGACGTGGGCACGGCCAAGCCACCCGCCGAGGCGCGCCGCGTGCCATACCACTGTCTCGACGTGGTGGAACCCGGGCAGCCGTTCTCGGCGGCCCTCTATCAGACTCTCGCGCGCAGGTCCATCGAGGACGCGATGGCGCGCGGTCGTGTGCCCGTCGTCTGCGGCGGCACCGGACTCTACGTGCGAGCCGCGCTCGACCGCATGGAGTTTCCCCCGGGCGAGCAGCACAACAACCCCTCTCGAGAACGCTACGAGCACTATGCCCGCGAGCACGGTGCTGAAGCACTCCATGCTCTGCTGTCAAGCAGAGACCCGGACTCCGCGGCGGCGATCCATCCGAACAACACTCGCAGGGTCGTCAGGGCCCTTGAGATGCACGACGACGGGGTTTCGTATGCGACGCAGAAGAAGGGCTTCTCGGCTCGCAAGGAGTTCTTGGCGACGCGCTACGTCGGCCTCACGATGGAGCGGACAGCGCTGTATCGTCGAATCGACGCGCGCGTGGACGCCATGATGGAGGCGGGGCTTCTCGGCGAAGTCGAGGCGCTTCTGTCCCGCGGGCTGCGTCAGGCCCTGACTGCCCAGCAGGCGATCGGGTACAAGGAACTCGTTCCCGTACTCGAGGAGGGAGCTTCGCTGGAAGAAGCGGTCAGTTCGATCAAGCAGGCGACACGACGCTACGCCAAGAGGCAACTCTCCTGGTTTCGCGGCGACCCTCGTGTCAGTTGGGTGGATGTAACCGAGTCGTCGCTTGACGGCGCCGTCCGTGCCGCACTCGAAGCGCTAGACTGGCCCTACGCCGCACGTTGAGATTCGAGAGGGGATAGGCCGACCGTGGAGCTCCCATTCGTAAAGATGCACGGGCTTGGAAACGACTTCATCGTCATCGAGGACTTCGACGGCGAACTTGAGCTTGCCCCTGAGGCCGTCGAGTGGTTCTGTGACCGCAACTTCGGTGTCGGCGCCGATGGTCTGATGCTCGTGCGCGCCGGCGACCCTGCCCGAAGCGGACTTCTCGTGGTGGTTCCGCAACAGCGACGGTTCGGTCGCCGAGATGTGCGGCAACGGCATCCGCTGCTTCGCCAAGTACGTGGTGGATCATGGCCACATAGCGCTCGACCGGACCACCGTGCGGATCGAGACAGCTATCGGTGTGCTACCGGTGGAAGTCACGCGCGCCTCCGATGGGACGCTGGACACGGCCACCGTCGACATGGGGAAGCCCCGGCTGCTCCCCGATGAGATTCCCACGACGCTCGGGTGCGAGGCGCCCGAGGACCCCGTTGTCGGCTGTCTGCTGGAGACCGATCAGGGAAACGTCAACGTCACCTGCGTGTCGATGGGCAACCCCCACTGCGTTGTCTTCGTCGACGACGTCGAGACCGCCCCCGTGCACACGCTTGGCCCCGCCATCGAGACCCATTCGGATTTCCCGAGCAAGACCAACGTGGAGTTCGCACAGATCATGGGCGACGAGATGATTCGGCTCCGCGTCTGGGAGCGGGGGGTGGGCGAGACGCTTGCCTGTGGCACGGGTGCCTGTGCGGCCACCGTTGCGGCCGCACTGAACTGCCTGGGAGGCAGGAGCGCCACCGTCGAGCTGCCGGGCGGCGAACTCGCGGTCAGGTGGGACGAAGACGGCCACGTCCACATGACCGGGCCCGCCGTCGAGGTCTTCTCGGGAGTCCTGACCATTCCTGAGGACGACTAGGCGCGCGGAGAATCTGGCCGTGCTCTCGGATGTCTCCCAAGCGCTGGCCTGTCCGATCTGCGCGGGCGGACTCGACATAGGGGACCGTGTCGTGCGATGTCGGCAAGGGCATTCGTTCGATGTGGCGCGTGAGGGCTACGTCAACCTCACTGCTGGGGGACGAGGAGCATCGACCGCTGACACGCCCGCGATGGTCGCGGCGCGCAGGGAGTTTCTAGCCAGCGGCCACTTTCAGCCGATCACCCGCATGATCATTGACACGGTGCGAGACGATCTCGATGAGACGACGTCCGGCGTCTTCGTCGACGCCGCAGGCGGCACCGGCGCGTATCTTCGTTCGCTGCTCGACGCGTTCCCACAACGGGCCGGTGTCGTGGTGGACGCCTCGAAGCACGCGGCAAGACTTGCGGCGCGGTCCCACGCGCGAGCTGCGGCCGTCGTCTCCGACGTGTGGGGCACGTTGCCCCTCAAAGACGAGAGCGCTGCCCTTGTCACGAGCATATTCGGTCCGCGAAATGCCGAGCAGTTCGCCCGGGTCCTTCACCCCGCCGGCAGGCTGCTGGTGGTCACACCGAACGACTCCCACCTTCAGGAGCTGGTCGTTCCTCTCGGCCTCCTCGAAGTCGATCCGCTCAAGCGCGAGCGTCTGACGCGCAAGCTCGCGCCACTCTTCGTACCAAGCTGCGAGCGGTCGGTCGACTACGCAGCGGTGTTGACCAGAGCACAGGTCGTCTGCGTCGCACTCATGGGGCCGAGCGCCGCACACGTCGACCGAAGCGATATCGAGTCACGCGCCGCCGGGTTGAGCGACCTCACGAGCGTGACCGTGTCGGTCAACGTCACGACCTTCCGTCGCGCCGCCGATCCCATTTCGACGTAATCCGTTCGCAACCTGCACAGCCCCACCCGAGTGATACCATGTCACGCACGGTGACCGCGGATGCGGGCGCCCAAGACGCCGGACGCAAGGGAAGAGGGCTTCAGTGAGGACCGCCAAGCGCATCGACAACCTGCCGCCGTACCTGTTCGCCGAGATCGACCGCAAGAAGGAGGCGAAGCAGGCTCAGGGCGTCGACGTCATCTCGCTCGGTATCGGTGATCCCGACATGCCGACCCCACAGCGGATCGTCGACGCGATGGCCGAGGCGATCAGGAACCCCAAGAACCATCAGTATCCCAGCTACTTCGGCTCGAAGCCCTACCGCGAGGCGTGCGCCGAGTGGGCGAATCGCCGCTTCGGCGTCAACCTCGATCCCGGCACCGAGGTGCTCGCGCTCATCGGCAGCAAGGAGGGAATCGCCCACCTGTTCCCGGCCTTCGTCGACGTGGGCGAGTACACCCTCGTGCCAGGAGTCGGCTACCCCGTCTACCACACCGGTGGGATCCTCGCGGGTGGACAGTCTCACTGGATGCCGATGAACGACAGCAACGACTGGCTCGCCGACTTCGAGTCGACACCGGCCGATGTGCTCGCCAAAGCCAAGATGATGTTCCTGAGCTACCCGAACAACCCCTCCTCGGCGATTGCGCCGGTGGAGTACTTCGATAGGGCTATCGCCTTTGCCAAGGAGCACGACATTCTCATCGTGCACGACAACGCATACTCCGAGATCGGTTTCGATGGCTACAGGCCGCCCTCGTTCCTCGAGCGCCCGGGCGCGCGCGACGTAGCCATCGAGCTGTTCAGCTGCTCGAAGGCGTACAACATGACCGGATGGCGCGTTGCGTTCGCCGCGGGCAACGCTGAGGCGATCAAGGCATTGGGCACGGTGAAGTCCAACATCGACTCCGGCATCTTCACTGCCGTCCAAGACGCCGCCATCGAGGCGATGCTCGGTCCGCAGGACGATACGTTCGAGATGAGCGCCCTGTACCAACGACGCCGCGATCTGGTGATGGACGCCCTTGGCTCGATCGGCCTGTCGGCCCGACAGCCCAAGGGCACGATCTACGTGTGGGCCCGTATCCCAGAAGGCTACACGTCGGCGGAGTACGCCGGTCTGGTGCTGGACAAGGCCGGCGTCATCGTCGCGCCGGGCAACGCATACGGTCCCGACGGTGAAGGCTACATACGCATATCGCTTGCCACACCCGATCACCGTCTCGTCGAAGCGCTCGAGCGCATCCAGACGGCGCTGTAGAGGGGCATATACCACAGCGTGAGCAAACGCCAATACCCCTCGACGGGAGAAGAACTCGACCAGCGCCGCGAGCGCGCGGTACTGGTGGGAATTGACCGCGGTCGAATGGACTGGCCGGTCGAGGAGTCCCTCGCGGAGCTGGACCGGCTCGCGCACACGGCGGGAGCCGACACCGTTGCGTCGATCACTCAGAAGCTCGAGCGGCCCCATCCGCGCACGTTCATCGGGACCGGCAAGGCCGAGGAGATCGCTCGCATGTCCAAGGACCTCGACGCCACGATGGTCGTCTTCGACGACGAACTCACTCCGAGCCAGCAGGCGAACCTTGAGGGACTGATCCCCGACGCCAAGGTGATGGACCGTACCGCGTTGATTCTGGACATCTTTGCTTTGCATGCCGTCAGCCGCGAGGGGAAGCTCCAGGTGGAGCTGGCGCAGTTGGAGTACGTACTCCCGCGCCTCAAGGGCATGTGGGGACACCTCGAGCGCGAACGACTGGGAGGCGGCCGAGGGACCCGCTTCGGCGCTGGCGAGTCACAGCTCGAATCCGACAGACGCCTTGCGCGCAAGCGCATCTCCGAGTTGAAGAACGAGCTCAAGCACGTCTCAGGCGAGCGTGAGCTCCAGCGAAAGCGACGCGCGCGCAGCGGCGTGTTCCGCGTCGCACTCGTGGGCTACACCAACGCCGGCAAGTCCACGCTTCTCAACGCCCTGACCGATGCCGGCGTGCTCGCCGAGGACATGCTCTTCGCCACGCTCGACTCGACCACTCGACGGCTCGATCTGCCCGAGGGCCGACAGGTCACCGTCACAGACACCGTAGGCTTCATCAACAAGCTGCCGCACGGTCTGGTGGAAGCGTTCAAGTCAACGCTCGACGAGGTGAACGAGGCCGACCTGCTGCTGCACGTCACAGACGCTGCTGCGCACCAGCGCGAGGCGCAGATGCAGTCCGTGCGCGAGGTGCTCCAAGAGATCGGCGCTCACTCCCAGCCCGGCGTCGTGGTCTTCAACAAGATCGACAACGCCGACTCCGACACGCGCGCCACGCTGAGGGCCCGCTACCCCAATGCCGCACACGTCTCGGCACTCACGGGCGAGGGAATCGACGATCTCGTCACTCGCATTGCCGAGGAGGCGGCGCGAGGAAGCGCAACACTCACCGCCCTGGTGCCCTACACGCGAGGCGAGCTCGTGCGTCTTGCCCACGAGAAGACGCACATTCTATCGGAGCGCCACACCGAGAGCGGGACCCTGTTGGTCCTCCGGGTACCGACAGAGCTCGCAGCGCAGTTCGAGCCCTATCTGGTCGCGCCCGAGGGAGCAGATGCCTCCGAGGAATCGCGCGGAGCCATCTAGACGCGCCGGAACAGCGCCACGACCTTGCCCAGCACTGTCACGTCGCGCGCATATATCGGCGCCATCGTGGGGTTCTCCGGCTGAAGCCTGATGCGATCCGTCTCGCGATAGAACGTCTTCACCGTAGCCTCGTCGTCGAGCATCGCGACGACAACGTCGCCGTTGGAGGCTGTCTCTTGCTGCCGCACAACGACGAAGTCGCCCTCCAGGATCCCCGCATCGATCATGGAATCGCCTCGCACGCGCAGTATGAACGTGCTCTCGCCGGCGAACTCCGCCGGTAGGGGTAGGGTTTGTTCGATGTTCTCGGCGGCCAGAATGGGCTGACCGGCAGCCACTTGCCCGACCACGGGCACGGAGTACACCTGTCCGTAGTCGACGGCCACGTCGTTGTCTCGGAAATCGAGGACTTCGAGCGCCCGCGGTTTGCTCGGGTCCCTTCGAATGAACCCCTTGGCTTCGAGCGCAGCGAGGTGAGAATGGACCGTGGAAGAGGACGACAGTCCAACGGCCTCTCCGATCTCACGGACGCTGGGCGGGTAGCCCACCCGATGCACCTCGGAGCGGATATGGTCGAGGATCTCCTGCTGGCGCCGCGTGAGTTCCCGCTGGTAGGCCATGGTTGTCCCCCTCGGGCATCGAACAGATGTGCGACCTCAGTGTAGACGGTCGGCTGATGCGGCGCAAACACGCGTTCGCCGTGCGTGCTTGACAGCGAACATATGTTCGCTACACTGAATACGAACACACGTTCGTTCCGGTACCGCCGAATGTCAGTACCACCGGGTAGCATGCCGGCGAGTCCGAACTGAGCGAAGGGGAACCGATATGCCGAACGTCATCTCACCTGCCGTGAGCGGTCGTATCCGCTGCACCGGCCGCACCGATCGCGAGAGGCGTCTATCGCGTCTCGAGTGGGCGATTCTCGCACTGACCGCTCTGGCACTTGCGGCAGCAGCATTGAGCGCCGCCCCGTCATCTCCCACATCCGGTCTTCCAACCACAACCGTCAGGGTCCGCAGTGGTGACACGCTGTGGAGCATTGCGTCCGAGCATCCCGTCGCTGGTCTCGAAACCGCTCGCACTGCCGATCTCATCGCCGAGATGAACAATTTCGAGGGTGCAGCGCTCAGGGAGGGCAGCGCCATTCTCGTACCCGTCGACGCCTCTCGCGATGCCGTCGCCATGCGCTGACCGACCGCCCGGTGCTACCGGATCACCCAAGCCCAAGAAACATTGCAGAATGCGGCCAAATCGCATTGAAACCCCTACATCTTGTATGCTACGTTGCTGTGGCAGCCTAGATGTAGGGGTGGCACTATGCGATGTCCGTTCTGCGGTCACGACGAGACCAAGGTGGTCGACTCGCGCACCTCCGAGTCACAAGACGCGATTCGCAGAAGGCGCGAGTGTCTTTCGTGTTCTGAGCGCTTCACTACCTACGAAAGACGCGAAGAGATGCCGCTCATGGTCGTCAAGAAGGGTGGGCAGCCGGAACCGTTCGACAGGGGCAAACTGCTGCGCGGGCTTCTCGTGGCGACAGCCAAACGCGGCGTTACCGTCGAGCAGCTCGAGGCGCTTATCGACGATGTCGAGTCGGAGCTGCACAACTCGTTCAGATACGAGGTCGACAGCCGCACCGTCGGCGACATGGTGCTCAGGCGCCTCAGAGATCTCGACAAGGTTGCCTATGTACGGTTCGCATCTGTCTACAAGGAGTTCCAAGATCTCGACGAGTTCACGTCCGAACTCAAGAGCTTGAGCTAGGCGGGTACGAGATCGCAGCGTTTCGTCGCTGCGGGGGCCACGAAGTTGTGAATTGGGGGGCGTGTTCGATGGTGATGGAACGTGTGGTCAGCGTGATACGGCCCTCGTCGAAGAGGTCGGCTCCGGACTCGACAGACATCGCGCTGCTGGTGTCCACGAACTCGAGACAAGAGATCGACACCTGGGACCGGTCGAAGATCTCGGACTCGCTCGTTCTCGAAGCCGGTCTCGATCCGATGACCGCGCAGGAGATCGCCTTTGCGGTCGAGGACCGTATCGACGCCTCCAACCTAATGACGGTCACAACAGCCATCATTCGCGAGATGGTCGACCTTGAGCTTCTCGAGCGCGGGATGACGATGGCGCACCGTCGCCATAGCCAACTCGGTTTGCCGATGTGGGACGTCGAGCAGATCATCACGAACGCCAACAAGGAGAACTCGAACACGACTCACAACCCTGAGTCGGTCAACCTGACTATCGCCGAGACCATCCTCAAGGAGTACGCGCTGCGCAAGGTGTTCTCCGACGACGTCGCCGAGGCGCACTTGGTTGGCGACGTACACCTTCACGACTTGGGCTTCATCATCAGACCCTACTGCGGCGGTCACAGCCTCGAGTACATCAAGAAGTTCGGGCTCAACCTTCCCAACATCACCAGCGTGTCCAAGCCGGCCAAGCACGCTGAGGTTCTCATCGGCCATATGGTGAAGATGGCGAGCGCACTGCAAGGGCACTATGCTGGCGCGGTGGGCTGGGAAGCCGTCAACCTGTTCTTCGCTCCGTTTCTCGTGGGCAAGACCGAGGCAGAGCTCGACCAGCTTGCGCAGATGCTCATCTTCGAGTTCAACCAGCTTGCCGGTGCCCGGGGCAGCCAGGTCGTGTTCACCGACTTCAATCTCTACTACAACGTTCCTCGCCACTTTGCGGACACGCAGGCGATAGGTCCGGGCGGCCAATACACGGGCAAGACCTACCGCGACTACGAAGCGGAGGCCCAAGCGTTCCTCAAGGCGATGTTCAGGGTCTACAGCCGAGGCGACGCAACGGGCAAGACATTCGTGTTTCCCAAGCCTCTGCTTCACATCAGCGATGACTTCTTCCTCACACCGGGCCATGAGGACTTCCTCGAACTGGCATGCGAGGTTGCGAGCAAGCAGGGAATCACCTACTTCGTGTTCGACCGGGGCGACGAGGTCACCGTGTCTCAATGCTGTAGGCTCAAGTTGAAGTTGAGCCAAGAACAGCTCAAGGAAACCGACACACCCGAGAAGATGCGCTTCTCGGCTCTGCAGAATGTGACGATCAACCTGCCGCGCATCGCCTACAAGGCCGACGGGAGCGACCAGGCGCTCTTCTTGGAACTGGGCAAGTCCCTGGAGATCGTGGCCAAGGCCCATCTGCAGAAGAAGCAGTTCATCCAAGGCCTTGTCGATCTCGGCGCCGAAGGCCCCCTCGGCCTTCTGACACAGGAGCTTGACGGGTCGCCGTACCTCAAGATGGATCGCCTTACCTATCTCGCAGGCCTCATCGGACTCAACGAGCTTGTCCAGGTCCACACCGGCCAGCAGCTTCACGAGTCGGATACAGCCCTAAGGTTCGGGTTGAAGGTTATATCTTTCATGAACCTCAAGTGCAAGGAGCTATCCGAACGACACGGCGTCAACATCGTCCTCGAGGAGAGCCCCGCGGAGTCTGCGGGATACCGGCTCGCGAAGCTGGACATGAAGTACTGGCCCGACAAGACCGCCGAGGTGGTCAAGGGCGATCTCTCGGGCGGGAACTACTACTACACGAACTCGGTCCACATCGCCGTCGATGCAAATGTCGACTACGTCGAGCGCGTTGAGAAGCAGTCCCGCTTCCACCCGCTCATCGAAGCAGGCGCCATCGTCCATGTATGGCTGGGCGAGAGCGAGCCCGATCCTAGGGCGATCCGCTCCTTCGTCGAGAAGACGTTTCGCAACACGCAGTGCAGCCAGATAGCCTTCAGTCCCGAGTTCACGGTCTGTGAGAGTTGCCAGCGGACTACGCGCGGCCTGACCACACAGTGCCCCCACTGCGGCTCGCTGGAGGTGTACGGGGTCACCAGGATCGTGGGCTACTTCTCGAAGATAGAGACCTGGAATCGCAGCAAAGTCGGCGAGCTCTACGACAGGGTCCGCACGAACCTCGCGAACGACGGTACGAAACTGACGGCAGACGACTCAGCCGCGTAGCGCCAAGCCCACTAGGAGGGACTCGATGCAGATCAAACTCTTCGTCAGGCAGAACTGTCCTCGCTGTCCGGAGGCCAAACACGCGTGCGAGGGGCTCGACGTCGAAGTCTACGACCTCACCAACGTCGACGGCTTGGCCGAGGCCGCGTTTCACGGCGTGATGTCGACGCCAACCGTCCTTGTGGTGGACAGCGGTGGTTCCGAGATAGCCGCGTGGCGTGGAGAACCCCCGCGCCGAGACGTACTGCGTGCGACGGTCGCGCAGTAGGCGATGGCATACTCGTCGACATCGACCGCATTCGCGCGGCGACCCGC
The DNA here is from genome assembly GCA_963700665.1 of uncultured Actinomycetes bacterium. GTDB lineage: Bacteria > Actinomycetota > Coriobacteriia > Anaerosomatales > PHET01 > CAVPCY01. The sequence continues at coordinate 402,888 of CAVOYK010000001.1, read as the reverse complement.
GGGCACCGGCAACGGGCTGTGCATCGCGGGCTTCCAGAGGGCCGGCATGCTGGACTGGCCCGGGCGGGTGTCGGCGACGGTGTTTCTGGGGGGGTGCAACCTTCGATGCCCCTTCTGCCACAACCCCGATCTCGCAGTCGGCTCAAGCCGAAGCGAACCAGCTGAGGGACTACTCGCACACCTCCGAGAGAGGAACACGTGGCTTGACGGTGTGGTGGTCACCGGAGGCGAACCATGTATCGACCCTCAGCTTCCCAGACTTCTGGGCGAGCTTCGCGCTCAAGGGATGCCGGTCAAGATCGACACGAACGGGACCCGTCCTGAGGTGCTGGGCTCGCTTATCGGCGAGGGCCTGATCGACTTCGTCGCGCTTGACGTCAAGGCCGGGCCCGAGCGCTACCAGCGGGCAAGTGGCGTCGCAGACGCTTGGCCGTCGGTCGACAAGTCGATAGCGGTGATTCTCAGCAGCGGCGTTGACCACGAGTTTCGCACGACCTGCTACCCGCCCGCAGTCGGACCCGACGACCTTGTGCACATCGCAGCCCGTCTTGCGGGCGGAAGACGGTACGTGCTGCAGCAGTTCAGGCCGCTTCGCACCCTCGACCCTGCGGCTGTCTCCGTGCGGTCCTACTCGGTCGACACTCTGCACACGGCGGCTGCGCGATGCTCCACCTTTCTTCCAACGTGCGTGCGAGGTGCGTGATGAGGCTCCCGATCAGGCGCCTCGACCCCGGTCTTCCTCTACCACGGTATGCGCACGCCGGTGACGCGGGCCTTGACCTCCTGGCCGCTCATGACGCCGTCTTGAGACCCTTCGAACGCGACCCTGATCGCCACGGGCATAGCGGTCGCGATACCGGAAGGCTACGCAGGATTCGTTCAACCCAGAAGTGGCCTAGCCATCAAGCAGGGGCTGAGTCTGGTCAACACGCCGGGCCTGATCGACAGTCACTACCGTGGCGAGATCAAGGTGATCGCCATCAATCTCGACCCTGTGACAGCGATCGAGGTCAAACGCGGTGACAAGATCGCTCAGTTCGTCCTCCAGCCCGTCGTCTCGGCCCAGCTTGAAGAGGTCGCGACGCTTGACGAGACGGTCCGGGGGGAGGGCGGCTTTGGCAGCACGGGGGTCTAGCAGCCCACGCGTCCGCGTCGCGGCATTCATGCTGCTCGACAACAAGGTCGTCACGGTCCGTCACCGGGCTGGATCATCGGTCTATCACCTTCTCCCCGGAGGAGGCGTGGACTACCGCGAGACGCTCGAGGAGGCATTGCTTCGCGAGATTCGTGAGGAGACGGGGCTTCGCGCTCGTATCGGCGATCCGATCCTGCTCAACGATACGATCGACCCGCACGGTTCACGACATCTCGTGAACGTGACATTCAGTGCGGTGATCGAGGGCGGACAGATCACCGATAGCCCCCAAGACGACCGGATCGAGGCCGTCGATCTCTTCGATCCAGCAACGCTGTCGTCTCTCGATCTGCGGCCCCCGATCGCCGAGCCGCTCCTCGAGTGGCTCTCTAGTGCCGAGCGCCGATCAGCGCGCTATCTCGGCCCGATCTTTACGAGAGGGACCACGTGACCCGCCCTGTCGTACGACCTATCTGCCCCGAGTTCGCGCGGGGGAAGCGCGGTGTCGATCGTGCAGGGCCGCCAAACGGCCGCACCTGACAGCACACGGGACGCCGTCCATAGGTGGCGGGCGAAGGGAGAGCACATGGATAGCTTCTTCAAGTTCAAGGAACGAGGAACCGACTTCAAGACAGAGTTGCTCGCAGGCGTGACGACGTTTCTCACCATGGCGTACATCATATTCGTGAACCCGGGCATCCTCAGCGCCGCGGGTGTGCCGTTCGCAGGCGCCGCCACCGCCACTGCGATCGGCGCCGCGCTCATGTGCATCTGCATGGGCCTTATCAGCAACCGTCCGTTCGCGCTCGCCTCGGGCATGGGACTCAACGCGGTTGTTACGTTCTCGCTGATCGGCTTCCAGCAGTCGAACGTGCCGTGGCAGGTCGGCATGTCCGTCATCTTCGTCGAGGGCATTGTCATCCTGATTCTGGTGCTCACCGGTCTCGCGAGAGTCCGTCATGAACGCCATTCCCCTCGACCTCAAGCGGGCCATTGGCGTGGGCATCGGACTGTTCATCACCACCATCGGACTCAACGAAGGCGGCTTCATCAAACCGGCACCGATCACCCTCGTTGGCCTGGGCGACTTCACCCAGAAGTACGTCTGGGTGACGATCATTGGCTTGCTGGCGATTCTGATGTTCATGGCCCTGAAGGTGAAGGGCGACATACTCTGGGGCATCCTTGTGGCCTGGGTGGCAGCGCTGCTCTTGGGGGTCACGAAGCTACCGAGCGCGGTGTTCGCCGCACCGGACTTCTCCACGTTCTTCGCGCCCTTCCAGCAGGTTGAGGGCGGCATGGCCATCACCCAGATATTCACACCGGTCTTGTTGCTTGCGCTGTTCGCGATCATGCTGACCGACTTCTTCGACACGATGGGAACGGTCATATCGGTAGGGGAGCAGGCTGGCTTCGTGGACGAGAAGGGCAACGTCCCCGGCATCAAGAACATACTCGCGGTCGACTCGGTCGCTGCATCCGTGGGTGGCCTATTTGGTGCATCTTCGATAACGACCTACATCGAGTCGGCTGCAGGAGTGGCGGAAGGGGGCCGCACCGGCCTCACCGCCGTCATCACCGGTGCGTTCTTCGCCGTCGCCGCCTTCCTGGCGCCGGTCGTGGCCACGGTTGGCGGGGGATTCGTGATTCCCAACGAGGCCCAGTACTCGGGCTTTGTCGGCAGCGGGTTCCAGGCCCCCACGGGAGACTACTTCGTCTACCCGGTCACCGCAGGCGCTCTGATCGTGGTGGGCTTCCTGATGATGCGCACCGTACGTGAGATCGAATGGACGAATCTAGAGGAGGCGTTTCCTGCCTTCCTGACGATCGTCGGCATCCCTCTGACCTACAACATCAGCTACGGCATCGGGCTCGGCTTCATCAGCTACGTCTTCATCAAGATCTTCCATGGCAAGGCCAAGGAGATCCACCCGCTTCTATGGATCGTGTCGGCAGCTTTCGTGGTCACGTTCATGCTGCCCGCCATCCAGGCGATGGTCGGATAGCGAGACGACGCAAAGGCAAAGGGCCCACAGCGATCAGGCCCGTCCCAAAAGGAAGGAAGGGTGGCGTGACGCAGGATCAAGCAGTGATACAGACCGACGAGACTCTGCCGGTCGCGCGAGCAATACCGCTCGCTTTGCAGCACCTGATGGCAATGTTCGGGGCAACCGTTCTCGTCCCGATTCTCACCGGCCTCGATCCCGGCGTAGGACTCATGACGTCGGGAATCGGGACGATCATCTACCTCATATGCGTGCGCAACAGGATTCCCAGCTATCTCGGATCCAGTTTCGCGTTCATTGCCCCCATCATCGCCGTGGGCGGAGGTCCGGGAGGCGCGAACATCCCGGCGGCGCTGGGCGGAATCGTAGCCGCCGGCGTCGTCTACATGATCATCGCGGGATTGGTCAAGGCGTTTGGCACTGACTGGCTCAACCGGCTCCTGCCACCTGCTCTCGTCGGGGCCGTCGTCATTGTCATCGGACTCGGTCTCTCGGCCGTGGCGGTCAAGATGGCGATGTTCCCGATGGCTGACCCTACTCAGGGAATCGACCTCAAGGGCTTGACGGTCGCAGCGATCACGCTGTTCGCGGCGATCGTGTTCTCCTCGTTCTTCAAGGGCTTCGCCAAGACGATTCCGATCCTTCTGGGTATCGTCGCAGGCTACATCGCGGCGATTCCGCTCGGGCTCGTCAGCTTTGACAGCGTCCAAGCCGCCAGCTGGATCGGGCTCCCAACGCTGACGTTCCCGACCTTCGAGTTCGACGCGATTCTGATCATCGCGCCGGTGGCGCTGGTCGTCGTCATCGAGCACATAGGTCACTTGCTGGTCATCAACGAGATCACCGGCAGGGACTTCACGCCGAACCTGCCCGAGTCCCTGTTCGGAGACGGCCTGGCAACAGCGCTCTCGGGCGCAGTCGGAGGCACGCCGTCGACCACGTACGCCGAGAACATCGGCGTCATGGCGGTCACCAAGGTCTACGCGACTCAGCTGTTTTGGTACGCCGGTGCGTTCGCTTTCGTGATTGGCGGCTTCGTACCCAAGCTTGGCGCAGCGATCAGCTCGATACCTACCCCGGTGATGGGCGGAATCTCGCTGCTGCTCTTCGGATTGATCGCCTCAAGCGGGATGCGCCTGCTGGTCCAAAGTGGCGTCGACTACGGCCATAGCAGGAACCTGATCCTGACCAGCGTGGTTCTCGTGATCGGTGTCGGAATGGAAACCGGTGGCTTCACGATCCCGCTGGGCAACTACACGATACCCGGAATGACGCTCGCAACGGTGGTGGGCATCGTCTTGAACCTCATCCTGCCCAAGGAGAGCGAGGGACTCGCCATCGACGCGCCGGCGTTCGTCGCCGAGTTCCAGGCCGAAGCCGCAGAGGCCGAGGCCTGACGCAGCGATCCCGTTGATCACAGCCCCGGGCTGCCGCCACGACGCGGTCCGGGGCTGTGGCCGTCGCCGGAAAGCGCTGCTCTGCGTGCTACTCTGCGTGGCACGACCGTTGCAGAAACGTTGTGACGCAATCGGTCCGCTGCCAGAGACGAGGGGAATGAAACAGGGACCGTACATCTTCACGTACCGCAAACGACGGCGTGTCGGCCCCAGATACGGCCTGTGGTTGACCTTCGCTGTCGTGGTGGCCGCTGCGGGAATCGGGGGCGGCGCACTGCTTCAGACGCGTGCCCGGCCTCCGATATCGCAACCTGCATTCGCGTCAGAGGGCACCACCGCGCCAGTCACACCTCAGATTCAAAGCGGCTTGCCAGCCTCGACAGACGCGTCCGTGACTGAAACCCCTGCATCCTCGGAAAACTCGAAGACGCCCGCAACGACTCCCTCGACTTCTAAGGTCTCCGCCGCCAACGACGCCGTGGCGAAGGCCGCGGTGAGCTTCCCCGGAGCACCGTCCGTCAAGCCGCGTTCCATTGCAAGACTCAAACCCAAGCACAAGTACGTGGCGATCACGCTCGACGACGGCTACGGGTACGACCCAAAGACCCTCAAGCTGCTGCAGAAGTACGACGCACGCTGCACCACATTCCTTCTCGGGGAATGGATGAGCCGCAACGGGAAGATCGTCAAGAAGCTCGACCGGGCCGGTTTCGAGATTGCCAACCACACGTGGGATCACAAGGATCTGACCACGTTGACGGATGAACAGATACGAAGCGAGCTGCGAAGGACTCAGAAGGTCATCTCATCGATCACAGGCGACCAGGCGCCGTACATGCGTCCGCCTGGCGGCGCCACGAACCGTCGCGTCAAGGAGATCGCCGCGGATATGGGCTACAAGGTGGTCATGTGGAACCGTACGTTCGCCGACTCCAGCTCCAAAGCGTCGCCAGCCCGGGCGTACCGGTCCGTGATGGAGCGTGACGGCGGCGTTCAGCCAGGGGACATCATCGTGTGCCACTGGGGTTCCGAGAACACCTACGAAGCCCTCAAGCGGATTCTTCCGGAGCTCAAGGCGCAAGGCTACGAATTCGTCACCGTGTCAGAGTTGATCGCAGACTCGAGACGCTCGAAGTAGGCTTGGTACTGCGCGCCGCACCCCAGCTACCAGGGTGGCACGCCGATCATCCTGTGCAAGAACACCGCATCGCTTGGTCCGAGGGTCCTCTTCACCGACCTGGCAGCGCGATTGCCCCGTAGCCATTTGTCTGATAATACATCTTATGTCACTTAGCGATTTCAACTTGCACTTCTCTCCCTGGGAGGGGTCCCGGCCCGGTCGGACTATCCGTCCTCCGCGATCCTGCCCTGCGAGACGTAGGCCTCTTCGAACTGCGACTTGGTAAGGTCGCCGAGGTCGTCGCGTGCTCTGTCGTAGAACGCCTCGGCTGTATCGCGCTCGCTGAAAGTTGCCAGTCTCACAACCGCTTCGTGGTTCTCGAGCTCCACGGCCTCGACATGCCACAGCTCAACCTCGTCGACTGGCTCCAAAGGCGGCTCTCTATACAGGATGTCGTCGTGCCACTCGAAATCCAGATCGCCGGTGGTGTCGACTCTGGTGAGCCTCAGGCGCCAAAACTCTTGTGCGGAGCCAATGATGCGCATCATCCGGTGTCCCTAGGGGCTCTCGACACGGGTGTAGCTCGGACTTGAGGAGATCCAGCCCTTGTCACCCTCGGCTGTCTCGACCTCGTGCCACTTCCCGTCGGTCTTGAGCAGCACGAGCTTCTCGTTCTTGTTGAGCCCGCGAATGCTCTTCGCGTCGTTCTTCGGTTCCACGCGCAGATTCAGGCCGTCCACGAGCACTATGACCGTGCTGCTCTGACTCGAGGTCTTGTCTGCCGGCGACTCCTCCGCGGGCTTCGAGGCGCCCTCCCCTTCACCATCAGAGGGGGACACCGTCTCGGTCGTGGATGCGCCCGTCTGGCCCGTCCCTGCGGACCGATAGTCGGTCCACCAGTTGCTCACCGTGTAGAGCAACACGAAGAGCACCACCAGCCCCACGGCGGCTCGCATGACTGCCGCAAGCGTGCGGTTCACAGGTACAGCCCTCCACCATAGACAGCAGTGTCCTCAAGCCCGAAAGCGGCGCACGTCGCGCTGACCCGTGCGTGCGCCTGCGCCACGTAGGCCCGTACTTCCTCGAGGTCCAAGCTCTTGAGCTTCTTGAGTGCGACAGTCCCCAGGTCGTCGTCGGTCACGCAGCCAGCCTCACGCGCGATCAGGAACGCCGCGTCAGCGAGCGCCTCGGCCAGCGGTGTCAGCGAGCGAGGAAGCGGCATCTGGTCGAGTTCGTCTCGCAGGAGCTCGGCGCGGCCCTGAACCTCGTGCAGCGCCCGCCTCTCGGGTGAGCCCGGATCGTTCTTGAACTGCTTAATCTCGTCCTTGCCGGAATCTTCGAGACGCTTGAAGGTCTCTTCCAAAGCCTGCGCAGCAGCTTCCACCGCTTCAGCGCGGACAAGCAGCCTCAGGAGTATCCGTCGCTCAAGATAGTGCCATCCGAACCAGCCTGCGGCCGCCAACGCTCCGAGAAGCAGCAGGGCGCCCAGGACGATTGCGAATACACCCCAACCCGACACACGCGCCTCCAGTCCTTCGCCACACGTGTGGCTACGGTACCCCGGCTACTCAGCCCTCATGTCAAGGACACGCTGGGCCTTGCCGGCAGTCCTCTCAATGGCACCCGGCTCCACGAGCCTCACGCGTGCGCGCAGGCCGAGTACCGATTGAAGCCTGTCGGCAACGGCGCTCTGAAACGCCACCATATCAGCCATGATATCCGAAAACACCGTCTCCTCGACCTCGATGCGGATCTCAAGGTCGTCCAGGTTGTGCTGTTTGTCGATCACGATGAGGTAGTGCGGACGGACTCCCTCGATCTTGAAGAGCACGTCTTCGATCTGGCTGGGGAACACGTTCACGCCACGGACGATGAGCATGTCATCGGTCCTCTGTCGAACCTTGCGCATCCGAGCAAGCGTTCGACCGCAGTCACACCTCGACTGATCGAGCACCGTGAGATCGTGGGTCCTGTACCGCAGCACCGGAAACGCTTCCTTTGTCAACGTGGTGATGACGAGCTCGCCTTCCTCCCCTGGTGCCAGCTTCGCCCCCGTGTCGGGGTCGATGATCTCGAGCAGCAGGTGATCCTCGGCCACGTGCAACCCGCATGCACACTCGCACTCGCCCGAAACACCCGGCCCCATCACCTCGGAGAGGCCGTAGTTGTCGGTCGCTCGTATCTGAAGCTTCTCCTCGATCTCGGCCTTGAGCTTGTCCGAGCACGGTTCGCCGCCGAAGAGTCCCAGCCTGAGAGGGAGCGCTGCGAAGTCCACACCCGCCTCGATGCCCTGCTCCGCCAGGTAGAGCGCGTAGCTGGGCGTCGATACCAGCACGGTCGTGCCGAAGTCCTGCATCATCATCAGGTGTCGCTCGGTCTGCCCAGAGCCCGCAGGGATGATCGTGGCCCCGATACGCTCGATCCCGTAGTGCATGCCCCAGCCTCCGGTGAACATCCCGTAGAGGAACGACATGTCGACCAAGTCGCCTCTATGCACCCCCGCCGCGGCCGCCACGCGTGCTGTGAGATCGGTCCATGTGTTGATATCGCCGCGTGAGTAGCCCACAACGATCGGCTTGCCAGTGGTCCCACTCGAGCTGTGGACGCGTACGACCTCGTCGAGAGGAAGTGCGAACATGCCGAACGGGTAAGTGTCTCTGAGCGCCAGCTTGTCGGTGAACGGGAGCTTCTCGACGTCTTCGAGACTCCGGATGTCGCGCGGCTTGACGCCGAGCTCGTCGAGCCTGTCGCGGTAGTACGACACCCGTTCGTACGCCCACGACACCGTCATCTGCAGGCGCCGAAGCTGCAGCTCGTGCAGCGCCGAGCGGTCCATGCATTCGTACTCGGGGTTCCAGATCACGCGCCCCCCTCCCCTCGCCAAGATCCCAGGTATATTTGCCTGACGTTTTCGTCGGCCAGAAGTTCTGTGGCAGTTCCTTCCAGAGCAATCCTCCCAGTACGCATGACATACCCGCGGTCCGCATGCTTGAGCGCAAGCTTCGCATCTTGCTCCACGAGCAAGATGGTCACGCCTTGGCTGCGCAGGGCGTCGAGCGCCGAGAAGATCTCGGCGATGACCTTCGGAGCAAGGCCCAGAGAGGGCTCGTCCAAGAGCAGCAGCCGCGGCTGCGACATCAGCGCCCGACCCACCGCAAGCATCTGTTGCTCGCCGCCCGAAAGCGTCTCAGCCTGCTGGTTCGCACGCTCATCGAGTACCGGAAAGAGATCGCACACCCGCGTGTAGCTCTCGGCGAGGAGCCCCGTCCGCTTGCGTCCCAAGCCGTACGCGCCGAGTTCGAGGTTCTCTCGTACCGTCATCGGGCCAAAGAGCATGCGCCCCTCCGGAACGAGCGCGACGCCCTCGCGAACGAGCTTCTCGGGTCTGCCCGAGCCGATCGGACGTCCGTCGTAGACGACCGAGCCCTCCATGACGGACACGAGACCGACGACGGCCTTGAGCAGAGTCGACTTGCCAGCTCCGTTCGACCCGATGAGAGCGACCAGTTCGCCGGGGTGCACCGAGACGTCCACCCCGTGGATGACCTCCGTGCGGCCGTAGCCCGAGCGAAGACCGCTCACCTCGAGGAGGGCCGTCTCAGTCATCGACGTCCTCCTCCCCCAGGTAGGCTGCGATGACCGACGGGTCCTTCTGAATCATCCGCGGAGGCCCCTCGGCGATCTTGCGACCGCGATCGATCACGACGATCTCATCAGAAACCTCCATGACCAGGCCCATGTCGTGTTCGACCACCAGCACCGTGATTCCTCGGTCGCGCACCCGATAGAGCGTGCTGACCAGCTCCTGCGTCTCGGTCGCATTCAGCCCCGCTGCCGGCTCGTCCAGCAGCACCATCTTCGGACCGGTCGCCAGCGCACGTGCAATCTCCAGCAGGCGACGGATGCCAGCAGGCAGGTCGGCTGCCGGCGTGTGCGCCCACTCCTCTATGCCGATCAAGCGCAGGAGCCTCGCGGCATCCTCAGCGCATCGACGGTCCTCAGCGACGGCTCGGGGGAAACGCACCGCGGCCGCTGTGAACCCCCGCGGTTGACGTGTCTGAGCGCCCACCATCACGTTCTCCAAAGCGCTCATGCCATCGAAGAGTTGCGTGTTCTGGAAGGTGCGCGCCAGACCCGCCTTCACGACGTCCCGGGGGCGTGCTCCAACGGTCTCATTGCCGTCGAAGATGACGGTGCCTTCATCGGGCCTATCGAATCCGGTCAGGGCGTTGAACAGCGTCGACTTGCCCGCTCCATTGGGCCCGATCAGCGCCTTGATCGTGCCCTCGTGCACGTCGAAAGAGACGTCGTCGACCGCGACAAGGCCCCCGAACCTCTTGGTGATTCCGCGAACCTTGAGTAGCGTCACGACGCGTCGCCACCCTTCGCCCAGCGCCTAAACAGTCCGGCAACCCCGCTCGGGGCGAACAGGACCACAAGGATGATCGCGAGACCGTAGATGTCGGCCTGATACTCCTGGAGCAACTGGGCGGTCTCGCGGGAAAGTCCCGGGACGAGGGCGTCCATGTACTGGATCAACGTGAGGGCCGCGGCGGCTGCGATTGGACCCGCGAGTGATCTCGAGCCGCCAATGACCGCCATCGCAAGGAAGGTGACGGACGCTGCAACAGTGAAGACGCTCGGCGACACGAAGCCGACAACCCCCGCGTACAGCGCCCCGGACAGGCCGGCAAGAGCCGCACTCATGACGAAGACCCTCACCTTGACTCCAACGATGTCGACACCGCTAGCAGTAGCGCCGAGCTCGCTTCCGTGGATCGCGCGCATGGCTCGCCCCGGTCGCAACGAGGTGAGGTTCGCCGCGAGCAGGACTGCGATGCCTACCACACCCCATACCAGCCAGTACAGCTGTGCCGGCTCCCGCATCTCGAATCCGCCGATCGATGGGAACGGAATGCCCGTGAAGCCGTTCACGCCACCCGTGATGGGCTCTGCCTCCACGAAGGCAAGTGTCATGAGTTCGCCAAAGCCGAGAGTGGCCATCGCAAGGTAGTGCCCTTTGAGCCGAAGACTCGGCATCGCCAGAAGGAGTCCGCCGGCGGCCGCCACGGCGCCCGCTGCCAAGAACGCGACAACCCAGGGCACATCCAGTCTCGTAGTGAGGTAGGCGGCGGTGTAGGCTCCCAGGCCTACAAACCCAGCGTGTCCAAGAGACACTTGGCCCGCGAAGCCGAAGAGAAGCGCAAGGCCAAGAACGACCAAAGCATTCAGCCCCACGAATGTAAGCACCTTGACGACGAATCGGTCGCCGATGACCAGTGGACCCGCGGCGATAGCCGCCACGACGATCCAAGGGACCAGCATCTGGATTCCCTTGCGGCCCATCACGCCTTCTCCCGCTTCGTTCCACCCAGAAGGCCTTGCGGTCGAATGAACAGAACACCCAGCAGCACGATCAGTGCGACCGCATCCTTGTACAGCGGGTTCAGGTATCCGGCTGTCATGCTCTCAAGCAAGCCGAGGATCAGTCCGCCACCCACCGCGGCCACCGGGTTGCCGAGCCCCCCGAGAATCGCGGCAGCAAACCCCTTGACGCCTATGCCGGCCCCCACGTCGAACGCAGTCTGGGTCAGAGGTGCGACCGCAAGACCGGCCAGCGCACCCAGACCCGCCGCCAAACCGAATGAGGCGGTCACCATCCCACTGGCGTCGATTCCCACGAGCCGGGCCGCGTCGCGCTGCAGCGAGGTCGCTCTCATGGCCTTGCCGAAAGCCGTGCGCCGGTACACAAACGCCAGGATCCCGACCGCGACCGCCGTCAGAGCCCAGACCCACAGAGTCTGACGCTCGACTGCAGCGCCCAGGGCCTTGAACGAGGGTCCCGGACTGAACGGGGCCAGGGGCAGCTCGTCGGGTCCGAACACGTGCAGCGCGATCTGCCGCATGACGACAGAACCTCCGATTGTGACCATGATGATCCTTAACGGATCGCCATCTGAGATCGGCTTCACCGCCAGGACTTCGAAAAGCGCCCCGATGGCAGAGGCGCCGAGTATCGCTAGGACGGCAGCAACGAGAACGGGCAGCCCCATGGAGGTGAACCACACCCCGAGCATGCCCCCGAGCATGTAGAACTCACCCTGGGCGAAGTTGATCGCACCTGTGCTCGCATAGACGATTGTGAACCCGAGAGCCACGAGCGCGTAGATGGCGCCGCTCTTCAATCCTGCGATGGCGAACTGCAGCAGCTCGGACAAGGCTAGGCCCACTCCTCTGCGACTGGAGGGACTCTGTCGACTACTGGACCGTAACCCATGCGCCGTCCTCGAAACGATACATCGCAAGATCGTCGGCAGTGAGGCCATTGTGATCCGTCGGTGAGAACGTGAACCGCCCCCCGAAGCCCACGAGACCATCAGTCTGCTCGACCGCGTCCCTTAGGGCTGCACCGTCTCCATCCATGCCGGCTCGCCCCAGAGCATCAACGACGATAGCCAGAGCGTCGAACGCATGACCTGCGAAGATGTCTGGATCCTCTCCGTACGCGGCCTTGTAGCGGCCTGCGAAGTCGGATACGACCTTGAACCCTTCGGTCTCCTCACCCCAGTTCGACGGAACCAAGCTCTTGCCCGTTCCAAAGGTGAAGCCGTCCGAAGCCGGCCCGGCGCCCTCGGCAAACTCAAGCCGAGCCTGTCCGGACCCTCCATAGAGCGGTAGTTCGATTCCCAGGTCGCGCGCACTCTTGACTGCAAGCGCGGCTTCCTTGCCAGCGGTCCACAGAAGGATCGCCCCGGCGTCTGACCCCTTGATCTTGGTCAGCTGGGCGCTCACATCCGTATCGCCGGGGTTGAACGTCTCGCTCGCGACTATCTCAAGACCGGCCTTTGGCGCCTCGGCCTCGATGACCGCCAACCCGTCCTTGCCGTAGCCCCCGGTATCGCTCATTACCGCTATCCTGGAAACGCCGGCTTCTTTGATAGCACCGAGAACGTACGGGACTACCAGCGTATTCGACCATGGCGTCTGAAACACCGCGGGGTCGAACTCGCCCGTCACGATGGTGCCGCCGGCCATTGAGATTTGCGGGATCCCGGCGCGCTGAACCTCACCCCGAATGGCCATCGACTGGCCCGTGCCGGTGGCGCCCAAAATCGCGATGACTCCGTCTTGCTCAATCAACTTGCTGGCGGCGGCTACCGCCTTCGCCTCGTCGGTGGCATCGTCTTCGATAATCACTTCGATCGGACGTCCGCCCACACCTCCAGCAGCGTTGACTCGCTCGACCTCCAGATCTAGTGCATTCTTCTCGGACTCGCCGAGCGCGGCGTATGTCCCCGTCAGGGAGAGTATCGCGCCTACCTTGACTGGCTCGCCCGCGCCCCGATCCGACTCACTTGCGTCTTGCGAGGACGCGCACCCGCCGATGCCGAAGGCAAGCGACGCGGCCAATCCAAGCGCGACCACCCTTCGCGCAGTGAACATGCTCAATCCCTCCTTCGCGCGTCTCCCCGGGCGCGCGACTGCACGCCCGGGGAGAGTCTGCGAGCCTTGTTCTACTTCACGAGCTGCCAGTCACCGTTCTTGATCTCGTAGAGCGCGAGATCGTCGGGGGTGAGACCGTTGTGGTCGGTCGGCGAGAACGTGAACGTGCCGCCGATCCCGACAAAACCATTGGTCTTCTCGATCTCATCGCGCAACGCAGCCGGGGTGAGATCGCCTTGTACGCGCTTCGCTGCTTCAGTGATCAGATACAACGCGTCGTAGGCGTGACCCGCGAACGTGCTGGGCGCGGCACCCGTCTCTGCAGTGAAGCGGTCGACGAAGTCGGTCGCGACCGCGTAGGCCTCGGTGTCGGTCCCGTAGGCCTCAGGGATCAGGATCTTGCCCGCCGCGAACTTGAACCCCTCTGCTGCGTCTCCGGCACCATCGATGAACTCACGACGGGCGTTGCCGTGGCTGCCCCACACGGGGATCGTGATGCCCAGGTCCTTGGCGTTCTTGACGACGGTGGCCGCTTCCTTGCCGGCCGTGAAGACCAGAACCGCTTGCGCATCGGAGTTCTTGATCTTCGTCATCTGCGTGGTCATGTCGGTGTCGCCAGGGTTGAAGGTCTGGTCGCTCACGACCTCCATGCCCATCTTGTCGGCTTCCGCCAAGACCACCTCGCGACCGTCCTTGCCGAATCCACCGGTATCCGAGATCAGGCCGATCTTGGTGATGCCGTCCTTCTTCATGGCGTCGAGCTCAAACGGCACGACGAGCGTGTTGGACCACGGTGTCTGGAAGACCAACGGGTCGAAGTTGGCCGTGATCGCGGTCGCGCCGGCCATGGAGACCTGTGGGATTCCCGCACGATCGACGTCGCCGCGGACCGCCATCGTCTGGCCGGATCCTGTCGCGCCGATTATGGCCACCACGTTGTCTTGCTCGATCAGCTTGCTGGCGGCGGCTACTGCCTTGGCCTCGTCGGTCGCGTCGTCCTCGATGATGACCTCGACCGGACGCCCGTTTATGCCGCCTGCATCGTTGATGCGCTTGACTTCCATCTCAAGCGCCGCCCGCTCGGGCTCGCCGAGACCGGCGTACGTGCCCGTCAGCGAGACGATCGCGCCGATCTTGATTGGCTCGGCCGACGCCGTCTCCCCCGTGCCGGTATCGGGAGTAGACGACGCACAACCGACCAACGTGACGGCGAGTGCTGCAGCCAGGGCTGCCCCAAGTACGGCAAATGCCAACCTCAATACTCTTCCACGCATCCCCTTACCTCCTTGTCGACTTTTGACACGCGAACCCCGACCGCTCTAGATTCGCGCAATCTCCTCCTGTGACACGAGCACGACCGGCTGTCCATCGAGCAGTGCGACGGCGCGGTCGATGTCGGCAACGTTGATGACCACATAGGTCGATATCAGACTGTAGACATACTCTATGTTGACGCCCGCATCAGACACGACCTTCAGCACGCCCGCGAGTCCACCCGGGCGATCCGGGAGATCCAGGCACAGCACCTCCGACTCCTTGACGGTGAATCCGCCAGCATGCAGAGCCGCCAAGCCGGCGTCCGGATCGTCCACAACCAGCCGGACTATCCCGTAGTCGGTGGTGTCGGACACCGAGAACCCCCGAATGTTCACGCCGGCTTCGCCGAGCACGTCGGTGATCTCGCTGACCCGACCGGCCTTGTTCTCGATGAAGACACTCAACTGCTTCACGTTCACAGTGCGCACTCCCCCTTCTGGCAAGCGCCGCGACCGAGTTCGAACGCAGCAAGATTCGCTTCTACCGTCTTCGCAGGAACCCGCTTCTCGATGACCTCGCGCCACAGGCTCGAGTCGAACGGCAGCCCATATGACAGAGCGCCCATCAGCACGACGTTCGCAGACTTGGGGCTACCCGCCTGGCACGCCAAGACATCGGCCTCTATGAAGATCGCACCCTCCTGCTCCAAGACCGCCTGCAGGCCATGGGGGACCGGTGCGTCTCCGGTGAGCACCGGCATCGGGTGGATGGCACGAGGGTTGACCAGCAGACGGCCTTCAGGGCTGACCCAGTGGATCCGCCGAGCGGCCTCGATGATCTCGAACGCGACAAGGTGATCGACCATCCCGGGGTCTGAAACGGGCGAGAACACCTGCTCGCCGAATCTGACGACGGTGTCCACACTCCCTCCCCGTTGTGCCATGCCGTGCACCTCGGAGAGCTTCACGTCCAGATCCGCGGCCGCGGCGACCTTCGCGAGAAGGTCCGCGGCCAGAATCGTCCCTTGTCCGCCCACGCCACACAGCATGACCGTCGTGACAGCCACCTACGGCCTCCCCAGATCGCAGGCGGGCCCGGTGTGCACGATCGCGTCGTACTTGCACACCTGGACGCACTGTCCGCAGCCCACGCAGACACTCGTATCGATGTAGGCGATCCGCGTGTGTTCGTCTCGGCCGATAGCAGGGCACCCGAGCTTGATGCACGCTGCGCACTTGGTGCAGGCCTCCTCGTCGACCGCGTACGGATCGCCCTTGTCCCGGACGAGCAGCGCGCACGGTGCCCGAAAGATCAGCACGGAGAGTTCGTCAGCGGCCATCTCATCACGCAGCGCCAGCTCGCCGGCCTCGAGGTCGTGAGGGTCGACCACGCGAACTCGCGGCACGCCGAGAGACGAGCACAGCGCCACAAGATCCACTTCGTGGGAGGGTCTCTCCTGCAGAGTGATGCCGTTGACCGGGTTGCCTTGGTGCCCCGTCATCGCAGTGATTCGGTTGTCGAGGATCGCGATCGTCCCGGTTCCGCCGTTGTAGACGGTGTTCATGAGCCCGGAGAGCCCCGAGTGAGCGAACGTGGAGTCACCGATGACGCCGATGACAGGCCGCTCCCCCACACCCCCGGCGATCTCGGCTCCATGCGCCATGCCCACGGAAGCCCCCATGCACACGCAGCTATCCATTGCTGCCAACGGCCGCAGCGCACCCAAGGTGTAGCAACCGATGTCGCCGGTCACTACCGCCTTGAGCTTGTGAAGCGCGTGAAAGACCGGACGGTGAGGACAGCCGGGGCACATCAAGGGTGGCCGAGGAGGCAGGGACTCTTCGGCGGCCCGTCTGGCGGGCTCTGGTAGGCCGAAGGCGCGCCTCACGGCGCCTGGAGACAGCTCGCCCGAGGGCGGAAGCGCGAGGTGACTGACGCTGATTCCCATCGCGAGCAGCGAGCGCAGGAGGTAGCCGTCCGCCTCTTCTACGACGTAGAGCTCGTCGACTGACTCGGCGAATTCCCTCAGGAGGTTCGGCGGAAGCGGAAACGTCATTCCGAGCTTGAGAACCGACGCGTCCGGCAGTGCCTCGCGAACATACTGGTACGTGACGCCGGCGCACACTACGCCCACCGCGGAGCCGCGCATCTCGGCTCGATTCAGCCCGGTCGTCTCGGCGAAACTCGGCGATCTCCTCGATCCGTGAGTCCAGCACGAGTCTGCGCTGTCGGGCCATCGCAGGCATCATCACCCACTTGGCCGGATCGGTCTTGTAGGGGCCTGGTGATGCGGCCGCTCCGCGCTCTCCCAGCACCACGAGCGACTTCGCGTGGGAGACTCGAACGGTCAAGCGAACGAGGACCGGCAGTGTCGAAACGCTCAGAGAGTTCGAACGCCGCTTTCGCAAACTCGGCGGCCTCAGAGGAGTCGGAAGGGTCGAGCATCGGCACGCGTGCGAACGCCGCGTAGTTGTGGGAGTCCTGCTCGTTCTGTGACGAATGCATGCCCGGGTCGTCGGCCACGAGGATCACGAGGCCTCCCCCGATGCCCGTGTAGGCGAGCGTGAACAGAGGATCGGCAGCAACGTTGAGCCCCACGTGCTTCATGCTGACCAGCACGCGCCTGCCCGCGAGCGACACGCCAGCTGCGACCTCGAGCGCGACCTTCTCGTTTGGTGCCCACTCAGCGTAGACGTCAGAGAACGTTCCGAAGTGCTCGAGTGTCTCGGTCGACGGCGTACCAGGGTAGCCCACGCCGACCTCAGCACCTGCTTCCCAGGCGCCTTGCGCTACAGCTTCGTTGCCGGACAGCAGGATACGAGTCACTCGCGCCCCTTGCTTCGTGCCGAGGATCCGACTCACCCCGCGGCGAACGACTCATCGGGGTCTCGCGAATAATACCATAGTGAATGCGCGAAAACGGGCATCAGAACCGCGAAAGGGCAGGTAGGACGGCTGAGCGGCCTCTAGGGGCGGCATGCCCCCACATAGTCACCGCGACGCTCGATGCGTCCGAGCAGCGATGCGACACTGACACGCTGCCCGGTCTGAGGCGCGTGAATCATGTCCCCTCCGCCGATATAGAGCCCCACGTGATGGATCCGCCCGGGATCGCCGTTCCTGCCGAAGAAGACCATGTCGCCAGGTTCCAGCAGATCGAGCCTGTCGGGGGGGATATACGCTCCGGCCTTGAACTGCTGCCGGCTGGTGCGCGGGAGTGAGACCCCAACCTCGCGATAGCAGTACTGAACGAGGCCCGAGCAGTCGAACCCTGCAGGAGTAGTGCCGCCCCAGACGTACGGCGTACGGCCAACGTAGCGGCGGGCCACCGCGATCACGTCGCCGTTGGCCGTACCCAGACGCGCAGGATCGAAGTCACGGCCGGGAGCGCGTTGCGCGCGAGCCGCCGCTTTGCGAGCCGCCTCGGCACGCTCCCGCGCGATCCGCTCGAGTCGCTCACGCTCCTCGGCGATCAGCCGCTTGAGCTTCGAGTTCAGCCCCGCGAGGTAGGACTTCTGATCATCGAGTGATTGCTCGACCTCGGCACGCTTGGCCCGTGCCCGGTTGCGAAGCGCGACCTGCTCCGCCTTGCGTGACTCCAGCGCGGTACGCGCCGCTTCGATGCGTTCGCGTGCTTCCTTGACAGACGCTACCACTGCCGCGTCGCTACTGCCGATCCGACGCATGAGATCGATGCGCGAGACGAGGTCTTGGAAGTCGTTCACTCCTACGAACACGGAGATGAAGCCGAGTCTCCCGTTGCGGTAGATCGAGGTCGCACGCTCGTTCAGCTGGCCTTCTGCGGTCGCAAGGTCGGCGATTGCCTTCTCGAGTTCGGCTTCGGTGGCCGAGATACGTCGTCGAGTTTGGGCGAGCGCGTCCTCGACCTCGAGATACTCCTCGGTGCGCTCCTCCAAGTCGTCCGAGAGCTCGTCGAGTTCGGCTCTCGCCTCTTGGGCCTGCTCGCGAGCGGCCTTGATGCGGGCATTCGAGGGCGTCGCTGAAGCGAGCGCGGGAAACGCCGAGAGCGCCACGGCGACGGCGGCGACTATCCGCGTCGCGGACCACAATACAGAGTATGACCGAGTGCTCACCGCGCCTCCTGCTGCGTTTCAGTGCTACGTCTTGGGGCGGCGGTCGATAGCAGACCGTACGGCTACATCATACCATCTCAGCCGCCGGACAACGGCACACCTGTGTTATCGGCAGCTCGGGCTAGTCGACATGAATCAGCGAGGTTATGGGCGCGTCCTGAGGTAGCTTCGAGCGCCCGGAAAGGAAGTCGAGCTCGATCAGGAACGCGAACCCGGCTACACGCGCCCCGGTCACGGCAACAAGCTCCGCCTTCGCAGCCGCCGTACCACCGGTGGCAAGAACGTCATCCACGATCAGCACGACGTCGCCCTCGCCAAAAGCATCGGAGTGCACCTCCAGCGAGTCGGTCCCGTACTCGAGATCGTAGTCGACTGCTGTCGTGTCCCACGGGAGTTTCCCAGGCTTTCGCGCTGGCACGAAGCCCGCGCCGAGGCGGTAGGCAAGGGCTCCGCCGAAGATGAACCCTCGGGCTTCTGCCCCCATCACCTTTGTCACCCCGGCCCCCAGGTACTTCTCGGCGAGCGTGTCGATGGCCTGGCGAAACCCCTCGGGGCTGGCGAGAAGGGGCGTGATGTCTTTGAAGACCACCCCGTCTTGGGGCCAGTCTGGGATATCGCGGATGTAGGTGGAAAGGTCCACGGTGCCTCCTTGTTGGATGAGCTGACTACGTCAGGGTATCGCTTTGCGAGCGCAGCTTCTATCGGCCACGATCGGGATTCGATATCGACTCGACCTGCGGTCCGGTGCCCAGAACGACCAGCTGGTCGCCAGCGTGGATCACCGTGTCGGGCGAAGGATTCGAGTCGATTCGTCCGTCACGGTGGCGAATCGCGAGGATATAGGCGCCCGTGACCTGTCTGACCCGGGCTTGAGAGATGCTCTTGCCGTCCAGCCACGACCCGGGTTCGAGTTCCACTTCTTGGAGCCGATACTCCAGACCCGACCCGTGCGAGACGAGATCCAGGTAGTCCGAGACGGTCGGGTGCAACACCATCGCCGCCATGCGCCTACCGCCGGTCAGATTCGGCGTGAGGACGCGATTCGCGCCGGCCTTTATGAGCTTGGCCTCGGTGGACTCGTGTGAGGAGCGTGCGACGATGAACAGACTCGGGTTCAGTGAGCGCGCCGAGACGGTCACGAACAGGTTCTCCGCGTCGGTGTCGAGCGAGGTCACGAGCGCTCCTGCCCGCTCCACTCCCGCCTGCTTGAGCACGGCTTCTTCCGTGGCGTCCGCCTGGACGTAGGGCCAGCCTTCCTCGCGCGCCGTGGCTATGCTCTCTTCACACGTATCCACGACGACGAATTCGGTGCCCGCGCTGGCGAGCGTTCTCGCCACCGCAGAGCCCACCCGGCCGATGCCGGCCAGCACGGTGTGTCCGCTGAGCTCCTGTATCCTCTTCTCCATGCGTCGAGCCTCCCAGACTCCCAGCAGCTCCCCCTCGACGAACAGGGCGAACAATCGCGACAGCGCATAGCCACCTGCAACAACGCCCCCCAGGATCAAACAGATCGTGAACACCTGGCCGCCGACGGTGAGGGGCTGCACCTCCCGATAGCCTACCGTGCCGATGGTGATGATCGTCATGTACAAGGCATCGATGGGGCTCCAGCCCCACAGAACCACATATCCGATCGATCCGAGCACGACCACGATGAAGATGGGGATGAATGCGCGGATCACGGTGCGCGTCATCGGCCCAACACCGCCTCGTCTCGCAAGGTCGCCACAAACGGGAGGTTGCGATAGGCGCCGTTGATATCGAGCCCGTACCCGACGAGGAACCGATCGGGCATCTCGAAGCCCCTGTAGTCGATGTCGACGTCGGCGATTCTCCGAGCCGGCTTGTCGAAAAGCGCACACAGTTCGATCGAAGCAGGCCGATGGCTACGAAGAAACGTCAAGACGTAGTTCACCGTGAGACCGGTATCGACCACGTCTTCGACCAGCACTATGGTCGAGCCCTCTATCGAATCGTCGAGATCCTTCGTGACCCGAACAGCACCGCCTTGGCCCGGGAGGTAGGAGGCGACAGCGAGAAAGTCGATCTTGGCATCGGTATCGATCGCCCGGCACAGGTCGGCAAGGAAGAACAGTCCGCCCCGAAGCACCGTCAACAGTCGAAGGTCCTTGCCTGCGTGTTTCGAGGCGATCTCGTTTCCCAGTTCGGTGACGCGCGCGGCGATGGTCTCGGCGTCAAGAAGGACGCGATCGCACGATGGCGGCAGCGAGGGTCCGGTCATTTCAACCCACCGCTAGGCTCCTTGCCGCCGCCGTCTGCGCGCGGCTCATCGGCTGCAACGAATCCCCCGCCACCCGCATGGGGAACGGATTCTGTCGCCATCCCGAATCGCGCGAGCAGCGCACGGAAATCCTTCTGGTAGAAGATCTTCACGTTGACCTCAGGGTAGAGCTCCTTGAGTCTGCGGATCTTTCGGTTCTTCTTCGTCACGAGTCTCTGACTCATGGTAGTGAGCTCGATGTATGTGTCGAAATCGATCAAATAGAAATCAGGCGTGAAATAGGCGATGACGTTGCCCTTACCGTCCCATTCGATCGGGAACCTTCTGGGCTCGTATTGCCAGCGAATCCGGTAGTAGTCGAGAATCTCGGCAGCAACACGCTCACTCGCATGCGCGAACGAGATCTGGTCGAGCGGAGGGTGATCGAACGCGCCGGGCGAGTTGCCTTCGGGGGTGTGCGGTGTGTCCGCCATCCCCTACGTGAGGTCCTCGAACGCTTTGGCCAGCGAGCGTCTGAGTAGCCGACCCTTGAGTTCGTCAGTGAGGGTGCTGAGCTCGGAGAGCGTCTCGACGAGCTTCTGTCGCGACTCCGGCGTCTTGTGTCGGAACGCGGGCATCAAGATCTGCGCAAACAATGATGCCTCGCGCTCTGCGAAGGTGTCGTACATCCGCAGATGACGAGGCTCGACGCCGAACCGACGCAGGTCCCAGGCGGCATGAAGGGAGGCGAGATCCGCACGATCCACCACTTCGACTGATTCGTCCTCCGAGATGCACACGATCCCGTACTCCGCCAGCTCGCGAACGAACGACACCGGAATCCCCAGCTTGGACGGAACGTCATCGAGCTGCACCGGACCGTCTTCATCGACGGTCACCATGGGAAGGGGCTCAGCGGCGCTCGTCGTCGAGCGCTGGAGCTCGGCCGGAATGCGCCCACGATCGACATCGGCGAGCTTCTCTCGAATCACCGCCAGCGGGAAGAAGTGGTCTCGCTGAAGGCGCAGGATCATCTCGATGCGCGCAACGTCCTTTTGGGAGAACTTCCGGTACCCGCCTGCGGTGCGCTCGGGCGCGATGAGGTCCTCTTCCTCGAGGAACCGGACTTTGGAGATCGACAGGTCCGGATAACTCGGTTGGAGCTTCTGAACGACCTCCCCGATCGTGAGATAGTCCCGACTGCTCATCTCTGGTCTTCCTTGCCACCGAAGAACACCATCTGGAACGTGCCGATCTGGACGATATCGCCGTCCTTGAGCGTGGCTGAGTCCTCGCATTCCCCGTTGACGTACGTGCCGTTCAACGAACCGGCGTCCCTGACCGTCACTACGCCGCCCGTCGTCTCGAAAGACGCATGAGACCTCGAGACCGTCATGTCGTTGAGGAAGATATCTCTGTCGGGATCGCGGCCGACTGTCACCACACTCCGATCGAGATAGAACCGCTCACCAGGCTGCGGCCCCTTGCGCACGACCAGGACCGGTCCCTCAACCGAGCTAGCGCTGGCCACAGCGGCGACCTCGTCGCCGCCCACCGGTCCGAACTCGGCAGTCTGCTCGCCTTGGGAGGAGCCACACGACGGGCAGTATGAGCTCTGCTCGTCCAACGGCGCACCACACGTGGCACAGTCGGCCATCGCGATCACTCCATGTCTGGTCGTGCGGACGAACGTGCAGGCTACTAGCTGGAGAACCCGATCTCTGGAGAGGTCATGCTCGTACGTATCTCCTGCTCAAGGGCATCGATCACCTCGGAGTTCTCGAGAACCTCGGCGCGCTTCTCATCACTCAGGCGGTTACGCACGTAGGGATCGTCGATGACCTCGGTAAGGCGACGACCCTGATGGACTTCCCGAACCACGTACTCGACGACGCGCTCCTCCAAAGGGTCGGTAGCCATGTCGTCGATGAGTTGCTTCAGGCGATCATTGATGCTGGACACTCGTCCTCCTTGTTCGGTGCCGGACTCGACGCCTACGCCTCGTCCGAATCATCGTACTCGTCTGATGCGACATCGAAGCGCGAGACGCCGCGCAGGTCGTTTGCGAGGATATCGATCAGCCTCTCGACGTCCTTGCCACCGATGACATCGCCGCCCTTTTCGCGCTCGTCTTTGAGCCGGCGCACCAGCTCGGCTCTCAGGATGTCGATCTTGCCATGCAGGACTCGGCGCCTGTAGGAGACCCGTTGCTCCTCTGCGTAGAGCTCGTCAAGCAGCTCGCGCAGCTCGTCGTTCGAGCGTGTCCCAAGGTCGATCAGGGCATCATCGGGTGAGAACTGTTCTTTGTCCGACATCTGCGACCCTCCCTATCGTCATCTCGATTGTACCGTAACGGGCGACAGATTCCGCGACCTCGACGTTGACTCTAGGCTCAGGTTCAGACGACGCGGGCTTCAGCGGGCCGCACGCGGGTCTGCGCAACCAGCTTGGCGGCGACCTCCGCCTCTGCAGCGCTGAGTTCACCTGGCTCCAGAGTCAGGTCGAGCGCCTGCTCGAAACCTTCCACGACGGCCGCCACCGTGGCACCCAGCGAGGGAGCCGGGTCCAACATGTCGGCGAGACTCACGACCCCTTCGTCGAGAGTCGACGCCTGGGCCTCGTCGAGCCGGAATACCGCTGCTTCCTGACCGGGCTTTCTCGACCTCAGGAACGATCCATGTTGGAGCACGGTCGACCCGTGCCAGACTTGCGCCGAACCAGATAGCTTGTGTCGACCGACCGAAAGATCCGCTCGCGTCGTCTGGAGGTAGCATGCGCTCGTTGAGGTCTCGCCGCGGTCTCGCGCCGTGAGCGCTGCGTCCACACCCATACCCCGGTACGAGGCGACGAGAGCCGAGGAAACGTAGCGATACGACGCCACCACGCCGCGAGGAATGCCGTCGTCAGCGCTGGCCACAACGGAGTACGTGATCTCGTCATCGTGAAGAACACCGCGGCCGCCGGTGAACCGCCTCACCACATCGATACCCTCCTTGAAGCAGTACTCGGCATCCACGCCCTCGGGCGGCTGAAAACGTCCGAGAGTCACTGTGGGGCGAGACCAACGGTAGAGCCTGAGGGTGGGTGGCGAGCTGTCCTGCTCCCGGCACAGCTGCACGGCCCTGTCGATGGCCATATTGAGGGCGCCATCCACCGGACCGTGAAGGACCAGTCGCCATACGGCGGTCATCTCACGCCTCTGAGGGGATCCATCGAAGGTCTGGATTGCGAGCTGCCCCAGCTTCGTCAAGCCGGCGAACCGGTGTCGTGTACGGCGCCCCACTGACGAGCTCAGGCTCCGATTCAACCTCTTGCGCGATTGCGAGCAGAGCGTTCACGAACGCGTCGAGCGCATCGAGGGGCTCGGTCTCGGTCGGCTCGACCATCATCGCCTCCTCGACGAGCAACGGGAAGTACACCGTAGGCGGGTGATAGCCGTAGTCGAGCAGACGCTTGGCGATGTCGAGAGTCCGAACACCATGCTCACGGCGCTGACGCGCGCCCGAGAGCACGAACTCGTGCATACAGGGCCGGTCGTACGGCAGCTCGTAGACGTGCTTGAGTCGTTCCTTGAGGTAGTTCGCCGAGAGGACCGCCTGCTCGGCGACTTCGAGCAGTCCCTCCGCTCCCAAGGCGCGTATGTAGGTGTACGCGCGCACCAGCACGCCGAAGTTGCCGTAGGAGGAGCGCACTCTGCCAATGCTGTGCACGGGCATGACGAGCCCGTAGCCGTCGCCATGTTCGTCGACGATGGGCCCGGGGAGGAACGACGACAGATGCTCGGTCACGCAGACGGGTCCAGCTCCGGGCCCTCCACCGCCGTGTGGGGTCGAGAACGTCTTGTGCAGGTTGATGTGGAGCGCGTCGAATCCCATGTCTCCGGGGCGTGCGATCCCCAGAATGGCATTGAGGTTGGCACCGTCACAGTAGGCGTACGCGCCCACCTCGTGCACCGCCCTCGTGATCTCAACGATATTCGGATCGAAAAGGCCCAGGGTGTTGGGGTTCGTGAGCATGAGGCCGGCAACGTCCGTGTCGAGAACCGCCCTGAGCGCTTCGACATCGACCAGACCGTTCTCGTCGCTGGGGATGGTGACGGTGTCGTACCCGCACATCGTGACGGTAGCCGGGTTGGTCCCGTGCGCCGTATCGGGGATCACGACCTTGGTGCGAGGATCGCCTGCAGCGGTATGCGCCGCACGAAAACACATCAGTGCGGTGAGCTCTCCATGGGCGCCGGCCGCCGGCTGCAGGGTTACGCCCGGAAGACCCGAGATCTCGGCCAGATAGTGCTGGAGTTCGAACATGAGCTCGAGCGCACCCTGAACGCTGTGCACAGGCTGGAGCGGATGGATACCGGAGAAGCCCTCAAGCCGGCACACGTCTTCGTTGACGCGGGGGTTGTACTTCATCGTGCACGAACCGAGGGGATACATCCCCGTGTCCACGCCGAAGTTCATCTCGGCCAGATGCGCGTAGTGCCGCATGATCTCGAGTTCGGTGACGTGGGGCAGTACGGCGGCGCGCTCGCGAGCGGCCCCCCCGAGGGCTTGGGAAAGGTCCACGTCGGGGACGTCGACATCGGGGGCGAGAACGCATCTGGACTCTGGCGTTCCTGTCTCGAAGATCAACCGGCGAGGCCCTCGGCCGGGCGATGCCTCAGGGGAGTGTGCGAGACGCTCAGTCAAGGGCTGCCACCTCCTCCACGAAACCGTCTATCTGCGCACGGGTACGTCGTTCGGTGACGGCGAACAGCACGAGGTCTGCCCCGTCCTCCCCCGTCTCCAAGACGACGCCAGGCACATAGCCCCTCGAGAAGAGCTGCTCGTAGTAGGCAGAACTGTCCCCCTTGTAGACCAAGGCGAACTCGTAGCCGAAGGGCAGGTCCCATGGCTCCTCGAATCGCCCGGTGCCCAGCAACGCCGAACGCAGGTAGTGGGCTTTGGCAACACACGATCGGGAGATCCCGGCGAGCCCCTCTTGACCCACGGCGCACAGATACACTCCGGCAGCCAGCGCGTTGAGTGCATGGTTGCTGCAGATGTTGCTTGTCGCCTTCTCACGACGAATGTGTTGCTCGCGCGTCGACAGCGTCAGCACGAACGCCGAATTGCCGTCCACGTCCACCGTCCGGCCCACCAGGCGCCCGGGCATCTGTCGGACGTTTCGCTCAAGACACGCGAAGAACCCGAGACCGGGTCCTCCGAACGACATCGGGCTGCCGAGCGGCTGACCCTCCCCTACGACGATGTCTGCACCGTAGGAACCAGGGGGCTCCATCACACCCAGAAGGATAGGGTTCGTCGCGACAACAAAGAGGGCGCCCGCCGCGTGTGCCCCCTCGGCAAGAGGCCCAAGATCCTCTATCACGCCCACGAAGTTCGGCGACGCGACTAGGACCGCGGCGACCGACTCGTCGAGTCGACGCGAAAGCCCCTCGGCACTCAACCGCGGCTCCGCGTCCAAGAACTCCACCGTGAGCAGCCCTGACGCGGCGTAGGTTTCGAGAGTCTGGATCCACTCCGGGTGCACCATACCGGCGACAAGAACTTTGTCCCGGCGCGTGAGCCGAGCAGCCATCAACGCCGCCTCGACGAAGGCCGTGGCGCCGTCGTACATGCTTGCGTTCGCGACCTCCATGCCCGTAAGCGCGCATATCATCGACTGGTACTCGTAGATCGCCTGCAGAGTCCCTTGGCTCACCTCGGGCTGGTAGGGGGTGTACGCCGTGAAGAACTCGGGGCGGCGCACCACGTGGTCGACAACACTCGGGATGTAGTGGTCGTAGCAGCCTGCGCCCGCAAAGCTCACGAGGCTCGCCGCGGGAGCGTTCGTATCGGCGAGTCGCCGCATGTGCGCGGAGAGCTCGATCTCGGACATGCCGCTTGGGATATCCAGCGAGCCAGCGAGCCTCACCTGTGGCGGTACGTCGTCGAACAGCTCACCGACGTCGCTGACGCCAACAGCGCGAAGCATCTCCTCGCGCTGTTCGCAGGTGAACGGGATGTAGCGCATAGGCCCTCTAGGCCTCGGTCACGAATGCGTCGTACTCCTCGGCGCTCATCAGCGCATCGACCTGGCTCGCGTCGTCGAGCTTGACCTTGATCATCCAGCCCTCGCCGTGTGGATCCTGATTCACGGTCTCGGGTGAGTCATCCAAGGCGTCGTTCACTTCGAGAATCTCGCCGGTGATCGGAGCGAAGAGCTCCGAGACAGACTTGACCGACTCGATCTCGCCAAACGTATCGCCGATCGAGATCGTATCGCCTGCGGAGGGCAGATCGACGTACACGACCTCACCCAACTGGTCTTGGGCGAACGCCGAGATGCCTATCGTGGCGGTGTCGCCGTCGACGACCACCCACTCATGCTCGTTCGAGTACACGCGGTCACTCGGATGTGCCATGGATGCGACGCTCCTTTTCTTCGGGAACTGCCCGCTCTTTCACTTCGACAGCGAAGTTGACGTCACGAACGGCGGCTTCACGACCTGGCCCGTGGCAACCCGTTTGCGGATCGCTACTTCGAGCTCGGTCCCGGGTGCCGCGAGCCCTGAGGGTACGAACGCGGCGGCGATACCGGTCTCAAGCGTGGGCGAGAAGGTGCCGCTCGTTACCTTACCCACCTCAGTGCCCTCGTGCAACACGGCAAAGCCGCTCCTGGGAATGCCGCCGTCGACCCGCAGGAAGACCAGACGCGTCTCCGGCCCTCGGTCTCTCACCGACTGCACCGCCGAGCTACCGATGAAGTCGCCCTTGTCGCTCGCGATCGCCCAGCCCAGCCCGGCGCTGATCGGATCGATGGACCGATCGATGTCGTTGCCGTGCAGGAGATAGCCCATCTCGAGACGCAGAGTGTCCCTGGCTCCCAGGCCGACTGGTGTGACCTCGGGAAAGGACAGGAGTACGCGCCAGATGGCGGGCGCGTCCGACGCACGGCATACTATCTCGACGCCGTCTTCGCCGGTGTAGCCCGTTCTGGCGATGAGCACGGGTATCGCGGCATCGATCAGCCCCTCGGAGATGGTGAACCGCGCCGGCGGCTCCCATCCCTCGCCTGCAAGCTCCTTGATGATGCCGAGCGCGTCGGGACCTTGCAGTGCGATCAGTCCCGTGCGGTCGGATTCGTCCACGAGCTCTACATCGTCGGGAACGTGCTGCATCAGCCAGGCGAAGTCAGTCGCGCGGTTCGAGGCGTTCGAGATGATCAGGTACTCGATGTCACCGGAGTGATAGACGATCAGGTCATCCATCACTCCGCCCTCGTCGTCGAGCATGAGGGTGTACTGCGCCTGCCCGACCTCGGGTATTCGTCCCAGGTCGTTGGTGAGCATTGTTTGCAGAAAGTCGTACGCACCGAACCCGAAGACCCTGAACTCGGCCATGTGACACACGTCGAAGACTCCCGCATGCGTCCTTGTGGCGCGGTGCTCATCGATGATTCCGGCATACTGCACCGGCATCTCGTAGCCGGCGAAGGGCACCATACGCGCGCCCAGCGCCACATGCTCCTCGAACAGCGGCGTCCGCACGAGTCCTTCGGGCACAACGATCACACCTTTCATCTTCTCCCAGGACCGATGGTCAGAGCACGGCGCCCACAACCTCAAGCCAGAGTCCAGCCCGGCACTCTACGCGTTCGCGGGCGCCGTACCGGTCAAACGCCGCCACACCCGCACTACCGCGATTCCGATGCGTTGCAGCATTGTAGGTCTTGGTACCGATTCGACCGCAACGAGCGGCACGCTCGCAATCACCTCGTCGCCCTGCGTGAACGTCGCGACGCCCACCCGCTGCCCGGCCGCCACCGGCGCCTCGACGGCGGACACGCTCACACTCCGAGTGATGGGCCCTGCAAGATCGAAGACGGCGACGGTCGTGTTCTGGGAGACCGCAGCCGGTACGACAACGTCTAGGTAGTCCGTGACGGGTGCCTCTCCGATGACGGTCCCGGCCGAACTGAGCCGCTGCTCACGAAAGTGCGCGAAGCCAAAGTCGAGCAACTCGCGGGCGTCTCTGAATCGGGAAATCTCCCCGTTCGCACCCAGGACCACGGCATAGAGCTCCACTCGACCTCGCTGGGCCGAGTCGATCACGCTGTAGCCGGCCTTGCTCGTCCAGCCGGTCTTGACGCCGTTTGCGCCGGCGTAGTTGCCCACCAGCAGATTCGTGTTGATGACCTTCTCGGCCCTGGAACCGCTCCCGATCCTTGCCGACTTCCTTCGCACGACATCCCTGAATTCGGGCTTCGTCATCGCGTAGCGTGCAAGCACCGCGAGGTCTCCAGCACTCGAGTAGTGACCCTTTTCGTCCAGACCGTGTGAGTTCTTGAACCGGGTCGCGTCCAGACCCAGGTCTGCCGCCTTGGCATTCATCAGCTTGACGAACTCGTCCTCTGATGAGGAGACGTGCTCGGCGATCGCGACCGCTGCATCGTTGCCGGACTTGATCAGAAGCGCCTCCAGCACCTCAGACATCGGAAGCTTCTCGCCGGCCCTCAGAAAGGATGTGGACTCCCCCACCCGCGTGGAATCCCGGGGTATCGTGACCACATCGTCGGGCTGGCTGTTCTCCATGGCGATGACCGCGGTCATGATCTTCGTGATGCTGGCCATGGAGCGCTTCTCCGAGATGTCTCTGGACCACAACACCCGACCGTCGTGCGTCACCAGAGATCCGGCCTTCATAGTCACGTCGGGCATGGCGGCCTTGGGAATGCCGAGCTCCTTGAAGGACTTCCCGGCAACCCGGTCCGTGTTCTTGATCGCCGCACCCGCGTGCGCAGGGAAGATGCACCCGACGGCGATGAGGGCTGCCGCAACACGCGCTGCAATCCGGCGCTTATCCGCCGCGGCCCGCGTACCGATACACAGTGTTGTGGGTGTTGAGACGGTGTTGTCGATGGGGGGCTTCACCCTTCAGTCCATAGAGGAGACTCGAGCGTCCACACGCTTCGCCGGTCTGATACGAGTATGCCATCCCCGTGCCCGGGGAACAGGGCCGACGTGACCGACTGTTGCTCTCCTGCCATCGGCGACAGGGAGACGAGGAGCAGCGGTCCAGTAGGAGGACACGTGAAATACACTCGATTCGAAGAGATAGTCCTCATCGTGGGCGGCGCAGCCATCCTTGGATCGATCGCCGTCTCGTATGCCGGCGGTCCACCCGAACTCGCCGAGGTGGCCGCACAACTGATGCTCTTCGGAGTGCTGTTTGCCGCGGTCCGTTTCGGACGTCGCGGAGGCCTCATCGCCGCCATCATCGCCGCGATCACATACACGATGCTCCGCATAGACTCACTTCTCATCACCGAGACGGGACTCACCTCGCTGGCGATCCTCGCAGCGCGCCTGGTCGCGTTCGGCGTCGTAGGCGTTGCCGTCGGGGAGCTATGCAGTCAGATGAGATACCGGATGGCGACTATCGAAGGCTCGAGTGCGCTCGACGACTGGAGTCGCGTGTTCAATCAGCGCTGGGCGTACCGAACGCTCGACGCCGCCCGTAGTCGCTTCGAGCGCTACGGCGAGCCCTACTCGATCATCATCGTGTCGGTGGCTCATCGAGTATTCGAGGGATTGAGTCCTTCTCGGCAGCGCTCGGTCGTCCGGGGCATCGCCGACCACATCCGGGCAGACGTCCGCGTGGTCGACGAGGTTTCGCGGCTGGACAATGGGCTCTTCGTGGTTCTGCTGCCGCACACGCCCAAGGCGGGAGGCGACGTAGTCGCCGGTCGCCTCAACAAAGGCACGCTCTCGGTGCTGGGCGCTGCACACGAGACGGTGTCCGTGCGACTGCTCAGCGTCCCCGAAGACACGCCCGTGATCGACTCGTTCGTCGCCACTCTGGCGCCGGTAGAAGCCGCGGATCAGACGTCTGGCGAGTACAGATCGGCGGGCGTGAGCACGCGAAATCCGGCCCCAGAGAGCACACTCTCCGCTCGCTGATCGTCGACACGGAACACGTCGATCGCGGCGTTTCCCCCCGATGGGTCGACGAAGCAATAGGCGTACTCGACGTTGAGGCCGGCTGACTGCAGGGTCTCAAGCAGATCGGCAAGGCCACCCGGACGGTCGGGGACCTCCACAGCGAGGACCTTTGCGATCGAGGCGCCGAACCCTGCGTCGTCCAGCACGGACTTCGCTCGCTCGGGCGCATCGCAGATGATTCTGGCAACGCCGAAGTCGCTGGTATCCGCAACCATGAGCGCATGCATGTTGATGCCCGCGTCTCCCAGCGTGCGCGTCAGCTCTGCAAGACGGCCGGACTTGTTCTCCAGAAACACACTCACCTGCTCGACCATGATCAGGCTCCCCCCTCTGAGCGCAAGTCGATGACTCTTTTCGCCTTGCCCTCGCTTCTGGCTATCGACTTCGGCTCGACCAACTTCACCGCAATCGAGACCGCAAGAGCCGACTGTATCTCCGACTTCACGCGCCCCTGCAGACGCTCCAACTCTCGGACTTCGTCGAATGCGAACTCGGGCGCCACTTCCACGTGCACCTCGACGTGGTCCATGGACCCGCGTTTCGTGAGCACCACCTGGTAGTGCGGCGCGACCATGGGAATGCCGAGAAGCACCTGCTCGATCTGGCTGGGATAGACGTTCACCCCCCGAATGATGAGCATGTCGTCGCTCCGGCCGGTTATGCGCTGCATCCTGCGCAGCGAACGACCGCACTCGCAGGGCCCGGGGATGATCCTGCTGATGTCGCGCGTCCTGTAGCGGACGACGGGAATTCCCTCTTTCGTGAGCGTCGTGAACACGACCTCCCCCATCTCGCCGTCGGGAACCGGTTCGAGCGTGTTCGGGTCGACGATCTCGATGATGAAGTGGTCCTCGAACACGTGAAGGCCCTCTTGATGGACGCACTCGGTCGCGACACCCGGACCAAGCACCTCCGACAACCCATAGATGTCGATCGCAGACAGCCCCAGCTCCTCTTCGATCTGCTGCCTCATGCCCTCGCTCCATGGCTCAGCGCCAAAGACCCCCACCCTGAGCGGCAGATCGCGGGGGTCCAAACCCATGTCCCTCGCTGTCTCCGCGATAAGCAGGGCATAGCTGGGAGTACAGGCCAGCACCGTTGTGCCGAAGTCCTTGAGCACTTGGACCTGTCGCTTGGTGTTGCCTCCCGATATCGGGATGGTCAGGGCCCCCAGCCGCTCCGAGCCGTAGTGAGCCCCCAGACCGCCGGTGAACAGCCCGTATCCATAGGTCACCTGGACTATGTCGTCTGGCGTCGCCCCGGCGGCGGCGAAGGTCCGCGCCATCAGATCGGCCCATCTGTCGATATCGCCTGCCGTGTAGCCCACGACACTGATCTGACCGGTGGTGCCCGAGGAGGAATGGACGCGGACGATATCGCGCAGCGGTACCGCGAACATGCCATACGGGTAGGCCGAGCGCAGGTCGTCCTTGACCGTGAACGGCACGCGTCTTAGATCGTCTAGCGACTCGACGCTTCGAGGATCGAAGCCGGCATCATCGTACTTCTGCCGATACGTCGGTACGTTCTCATAGACGCGAACGAGCAGCGCCTTGAGGCGATCGAGCTGCAGTGCCTCGAGCTCGGCACGTGGCATCGCCTCGAACTGTGGCTGGTACACGGCTCCCCCACTCTGTCGTCCAAACGTCAGCCAAGCGCCGACTAGGGCTGCGCAGGCTCCTCGATCGGGTCTGCTGGCGGCTTCTTTGGCTTAGTACCCACACGCACGACTTCGACCTTGGGCTTGTACACCGAGACGAACCGGTCGGTTCGCACGACCTTTCCGTTCTTCGAGACGATCCGCTTCACCGTGATGCTCTTGCCCTCGACGCCCGGGTCTTCGACAACCCGGCTGCCGACGACCATCTTCGGGTCCTTGGTCTTCTCGGTCGGATACGGCTTGACGTTGCGCCATTCGCCAACCTCGGACTCGACCTCGTATCCGGGGTCGGTGCCGTATACCGCGATGGTGATCGACGAACTCGTGTACGACACGGAGATCAGGACCCAGTTGTCGGTCGAGTTCTTGAACTTGAAGTCCGGACCCCCCCACGACACGGTAGCATCGCGTCCCTTGGGGTAGTGCGAGATGTAGAACGAGTGATTCCGTCTCTCGATCACCGGCAACCCTGACTCGTACACGGCGTTGAAGATGGTCGTGCCGACTTGGCAGATGCCACCACCGAGCTGCGGGACGAGCTTGCCGTTGACGATCGCGTTGGCCTCTTGGTACCCCTTGCCCGCGGTGCGCTCACCGACGGCTCCGTTGAACGAGAACGTCTCACCTGGGGCCACCAACTCACCGTCGAGGGCGTCGCCAAGCAGGTGGATGTTGTTGACTCTCGAAGCATTGCCGGGTGCGTACGTTGTGGTGTAGCGCGCGAGACGTTGCTTGATGCCCATCTCCCGCGCCTTTTGGGTCGTCAGCTTGGGCTTTGTAATGGTCGTGCGAAGCTCAACCTTGCGCTCAGAGCCTTCTGCCGCCAACTCGCTGGTGAGGCGCGAGGCAAGTGAGTCCATGTCAGGGCCGATGCCGTTCTTGGACGGAACGATCGTGACCGAGCCGCTGCGGGTCTTGAAGCGAGCGTCGCGCGCCGGGCGACCGATCTTGGCACCTACCGCGGGTATGACGGCCTTGCCCGCGGCCCGCGGCGACACCAGCGGGAGCAAAACGATCTCGCTTGGCGACGCGGCCGGAGTCGCTGGAGCAGACTGCTCGCCCGAGACCGTGCTTGTGTCGTCGCTCCGGCGAAACACGATCCACTTGGCGATCTGCGAGGGCTCGAACGTCCAGGATCTGCCCTTGAACGTCACCTCCACCGGTCCCGACATCATCTGCTGAGCAACGTCACGAGCGACTTCGGCCTCCGAGTCCGTGACCTCGACTGCGTCCGGGCCCACAGGTGCATCGACTTGTCGGTCGGTCGCGAGCATGGCGGCAAGGATCAGTCTCGACGCCTTCTGGCGATCGAGCGCCATGCCGTCCTTGCCCGGCACCACGGTGGCCTCGGTACCGTCGATTCGCACAGCAGCGTCTACAGGAGCTACGTCGGTTCCGGCTGCGATCGTGTCGAGCACCGCGTCCATCTTCTCTTGATCGACTCGAGGCCGAGGGTCGACCTTCACGCCGCGCACCCAAGAGATCAAACGCCCACCCAAAGCGGCAAACGGGCCACCCTCGCGCCCGACGCCCATCGCGTCCGAAACCGCGGAGGCATGGTCGTAGGTGAGGCCGATCTCCTCACCTGTCACGCTCCACGTGTCCTCCCCGTAGCTGACGACAACCGGCTCCGCGCTGAGCTTGGCAAGCGAAGTCTCAAGCGAGATCGCCGCCTTCTCGGGAATCATTCCGCCTATTTCGACACCAGCCACCGACACACCAGGGTGGACGCGGCCCCACGTTGCGAACGCCTCCACACCGGCCAGCACGATGAGCAACGCCACTATCGCCAGGGCGGAGTAGAGGGGGGCTCGACTGCGCGCCTGTCTCGAGCGCTCAGCGGCGCGACGCGCCCGTCGCTCCGCGTAGTCTGTGGTTCGATCAAACTCGGTCTGCGACGCTTCGGTCACCCGCTCGTCACCCTTCGATTGTGGCTCCGCACAGCTGGGCTCAGATGTCCCCACAGTGTGCAGGCTGAATCCCTCAAGACATGCTAGTCGGCCTACACCAGCTCTGGGGTATACGTAACAACGCCGTTACCACGGCCTTCGTGAACCCAAAGCAAGCGTCGCGCCACACCTAGTGATCGGCGATGGCACCCTCCACGACGTGCTGCCACTCGGACACGCGCGCCCAAGCCGCCTCGTACGAAGGGCCCTCGGCCCAGACGTTCACGATCGGCTCGGAAGAGTCCGGGAGCACGAGCGCCCACCCGTCGTCGTCGACAACCCTGACACCCTCTGCAAGATCGACCTTCAGGCCAGCCGACGCCTCGCTCACGGCTCGCATGACCGCTCCCTTGCTGTCTGTCGGACAGAACACGGTGACGTGGGACTTGTGGAACTCGGGGAGACCAGCCACCACCTCGTCCACAGACTCTCCGACGCGGTCGAGCATCCTGGCAACCATCCCGACGGTGAGTACCCCGTCGAAAGCAGGGAAGAAGTCCCCGAAGATGTAGCCGCCAGTAGTGCCGCCCGCGAAGACAGCACGGCCGTCGAGTACCGAGTTGGCCAGTGCTCTGCGGGAACGCCCGGGCCTGATCACCGAGCGTCCGTGACGCTTCGCGATGCGATCCACGGCCAAAGAAGCGGTCAGCGGCACCGCGATAGCGCCCTCGACGTCGGCTCTGGTACGGCACCACAGCTCCGTGACGAAGTGGAGTGCCGTGTCTCCGTCGAGCAAAGCGCCGCTGGGTGTGATGAATCGGACACGCTCTGCACCTCTATCGAACACCACTCCCAGATCAGCGCCGAATAGCTCGCAGGTGCGGTGCAGGAGCGCCAGCGACTCCTCGGTAAGGTCTCCGCAGCCAGCAGAGGACTCGACGTCCACAACGGGATTGAGCGAGATGACCTTGAGCATCCAGTTGCTGGCCACGAGCGGCAGTGTCAGGGAGGCTGCCCCGCAGCCCATATCGGCAACGACCTTTCGCCAGTCCCCTTGAAGCTGCGCTGTCCCGACGGCCTCATCCAGCGCAGCGGTGTAGTACTCCAAGGGGCGGGGCGGATATATGATCTCCCCCACCGCATCGAAGAACGCACGTCTGAACTCGCCTCGGAAGTACAGCCTCTCTACCTTCCTTTGCTCGGTCGGCGCCATGTCCAGACCGTTCCTGTCGAAGAAGCGGATCTCGAGCGATTGGACATCGCCGGGGAGCACCGACACGTGTATGCCACCCATGGAGCGAGTCTTCTGAGTGGTGAATCGGCTGACCGCCGGGGAAGCGACGCGCAGGTCTCGAACGTTAATGCCAGCAGCGTTCAGACCCGCCACTATCGCCCTCTTGACCATGCGAGCGGCTTTCGACGTGTCGCGCGTCACGACGACATGCGAGCCTTTGGGGAGCAGCGACCCATAGGCTTCTGCAACTCTGAGCGAAAGCTCAGGCGTGATGTCGAGACCGACCAGACCCGTGATTCCTCCATCAGCGAACAGCGAACGAGCGCCCGTGGATTCCCAGATCAGCGACGACGTGAGCGTCGCGGAAGACTCTATGCGCTTGTAGGGGTAGACCTGTACATCGGCGTTGATGTGGGCGCCATGACCAACCTGGGATTCGCTGCCGATGACGACTCCAACGTCGACGGTGGCACCGGAGCGCACATCAACGTGGCGGCAGAGCGTCGCACCCGAGACAGTGGCCTGCTTGCCAACGAAGACCTCGTCCCATAGCACCGAGTGGCTCACCCGGGCGCCCTTGCCGACGATGCAGTTGTCCCCCACGACGGTGTAGTCACCCACGATCGCACCCGCTCGGATGGTGACGTTCTTCCCGATCACCACCTTCTCACCCAGGATGGCGTCCGGGTGCACTTGTGCGCTCTCTGAGACCCAGAGCGTGTCCCTCGCATGAACCCCTGGGATATAGATCATCGCCTTGCCGTCGAGGACGTCACGGTGTACCTGCATGTAGCTTTCGCGACTACCCACGTCGCACCAGTAGCCGTCGACGAGCACTCCGTAGATCGCGTGGCCCTTCTCCATGAGCGCGGGGAAGAGCTCCGACGAGAAGTCGTACGGCTCGCCCTCGGGTATCTCGGCGAGCACCCACGGTTCGATGACGTAGATGCCGGTGTTGATGCGATCGCTGAAGACCTGCCCCCACGTCGGCTTCTCCAAGAACCGTTCCACGCGCCCGTCCTCGTCGGTGATGACCACGCCGAACTCAAGGGGATCGTCGACGGCCTTGAGCGCGATGGTGACCGCCCCTCCGTGGGCCTTGTGAGCCTCGACAAGCTCGCTCAGGTTGATGTCGGTCAACGCATCGCCACTGATGACGATGAATGGCTCGTCATCCCCGATGAGCTTGGAGGCGTTGCGTACCGAACCCGCGGTGCCGAGCGGTGACTCCTCGATCGCGTAGTCGATGCTCATCCCCCATTCGTCGCCATCCCCGAAGTAGTCCTCGATCACCTGCGGCATGAACGCGAGTGTCGCGACCACGTCGTTGATCCCGTGGTGCTTCACCAGCCCGATGATGTGCTCCATCACGGGCTGGTTCACGATCGGCACCATGGGCTTGGGCAGCAGCGACGTCAGGGGCCTCAGTCGCGTGCCCTCTCCACCCGCCATGATGATCGCCTTCATCGTCCCCCCGTCCTACGTGGAGCGGCCAGCACGCACTTCGGCCAGCGCTCGAACCGCCTGAGCCGTATAGACAGCCGCCGTGACCAGCGACGTGACAATCCCCGCGTATACGAACCAGATTCCGAGCGCTGCCGGCGTTGACCCGAAGCCTGGCAGGGCGGGGCTTTCGACCATCCCAAGCCCTGGGACGAGAGGCCAGTTCAAGAGCAAGCCCGCGAAGCCGATCAGCAGAAGCGCTGTCGTCATCTTCCCGATGTAGATGACCTCCGAGCGACGCGCGCCCGCGCGGGCAAGCACCCACGCGCCCGCCAGCAGATAGAGATCTCTGGCCAGCAAGACCAGCACGATCCACATTGGAAGGCGGTCCTCGAGATAGAGCCCGACGACGGCCGAGGCGATCAGCAGCCGGTCGACCAGCGGGTCTATCGCCTTGCCGAG
The DNA here is from genome assembly GCA_963700665.1 of uncultured Actinomycetes bacterium. Lineage (GTDB taxonomy): Bacteria > Actinomycetota > Coriobacteriia > Anaerosomatales > PHET01 > CAVPCY01. The sequence goes on along the minus strand of CAVOYK010000001.1, from coordinate 365,542 downwards.
CTCGGTCACGGTGCCGGTTCGCCGTGCGATCTGCCCGTCAACCCAGTCCGTTGATGCGGCGATCGCGAACAGCATGAAGGAGAGCAGGTCGTTCGTCCCGTTGACCAGTACGGCGAAGAAGAGCGGCACCAATATCAGCCTGAGAACGGTGATGATATTGGCGACGGTGTAGATGTCGTGACTGTGGTCTTCGGCTGTCTTCGCCCTGTCGGCACTGCCGGGATTCGGACGCTCTACCACCAGTTCTTCCTCCTGAAGTAGACAGCCATCCACACGGCGATGACAACCATGGACCCGACTACCACTGCAAACGACCATGCTGCGTTGAACGGGGGCCACATCCCCCTGACAAGGTTCATCCCATAGATACCCGAGATGAGCGTGAGCGGCATGAAGATGGTGGCCACCACGGTCAGCTGTTTCATGATCTCGTTCATCCTGTTGCTCTGTGCCGAGAGGTAGATATCCATCGCAGCGGCACCCACGTCTCGGTACGTCTCGATCGAGTCCTCAACGCGTGCAAGGTGGTCCGCGACGTCTTGGAAGTATCGGTAGGCTTCCTCTCCGACGAAGTTCCGCTCGCGCGCCAGTCCACGCAGAATGTCGCGTTCGGGCGCGACGATCCGATGCAGTTGCACCAGCTGGCGTCTTGCAGAGTAGAGTCGCCGGAGGTCCTCAGGTCGTGGAGACCGGAGCAAATCGTCCTCGATGTCGTCGAGAGAGTCCCCCAATCCGTCAACCACGGGCAGAACCGAGTCGACGAGCCGGTCGATGATCGCATGGAGGAGCCAGTCTGGTCCGAGTTCGAAGGCGCGCTGAGCGTCACCAACCGCGCCGGCCACCGCGGCCGATTCCCCTCGGTGGGCGGTGATGAGGTAGTTGGTACCGATGAACACGTCCAGTTCGCTCACGACGATCCCATCGCCTTCGACTCGCTCCGGTGTGAGCCAGGCCAGAAACGCCCCGTCCGGATATGCGTCGAGCTTGGGCCGTCGTTGTTCGTGCAGCGAGTCCTCGACGAGCAGTGGATGCAACGAGAACTCCTGCCCTAGCGTCGCGAACGTTTCCTGATCTCCGCGCACGACGTCAACCCAGCGCCATGCAGCACCTCGCGACAGACCGATGTCGGCCAGCGCGCACTCAGAGATGGAGCCGTCTTCGGTCCGCCACCGCACGATGGTTTCTGGCACAGGACTCCCCCACCAGCGAGCCAACAGGTCCTCACGAATGATAGTGCCCTATGGTTGCCTTTCGCTGACGTCCTTGCGCCACCGAGGGTCGAAGCCCGCTGGAGTCCCTGCAGTGGGGCCGCCGCAAGCCGCGATCAAGCCAGATCGAAACGGTCAAGCTCCATGACCTTGCCCCAGGCCGCCACAAAATCGCTCACAAACTTCTCTTGCGAGTCCTCACATGCGTAGACCTCGGACAGCGCCCGCAGCTGCGAGTTGGAGCCGAAGATGAGGTCGACGCGGGTGCCGGTCCACTTGAGTTCGCCTGTCTCGCGATCACGGCCCTCGAACGCATCTCCGTCTTGCGAGATCGCCGTCCACGTCGTGCCCATGTCGAGTAGGTGCACGAAGAAGTCGTTCGTAAGCGTCGCAGGCCGCTTCGTGAACACGCCGTGCTGAGACTGTCCGAAGTTGGCATTCAGGACGCGCATGCCGCCAACAAGAACCGTCATCTCGGGAGCGGTCAGCGTGAGCAGCTGCGCGCGATCGACCAGCATCTCCTCTGCCGTAACGGCGTACGTGCGCTTGAGATAGTTGCGGAAGCCGTCCGCCGCCGGCTCGAGAACCGCGAACGACTTCACGTCGGTCTGGTCCTGCGATGCGTCGGTACGTCCGGGCCTGAACCGAACCGTCGCATCGTGGCCAGCGTCCTTCGCAGCCTTCTCGACAGCGGCGCAGCCGCCCAACACGATCACGTCGGCGAGAGACACCCTCTTGTCACCGGGCTGCGCGCTGTTGAACTCACGCTGTATCTCTTCAAGGGTTCCAAGCACGGCTCCCAGTCGAGTCGGCTCGTTGACCTCCCAGTCCTTCTGCGGCGCGAGACGGATCCGCGCCCCATTCGCCCCACCGCGCTTGTCTGAGCCGCGGAACGTGGACGCCGATGCCCACGCAGTCGAAACCAGTTCGGAAACCGACAGTCCCGAAGCGAGGATCGTGTCCTTGAGCGCTGCGATGTCCTGGTTGTCGATCAGCTTGTGGTCGACGGCGGGCACCGGATCTTGCCAGATCAGTTCCTCGGCCGGTACCTCAGGACCGAGATACCGAGCACGGGGACCCATGTCACGATGTGTCAGTTTGAACCACGCCCGAGCGAACGCATCGGCGAACTCCTCGGGGTTGTCCAGGTAGTGTCGCGCGATCGGCTCGTAGATCGGGTCGAAACGAAGCGAGAGGTCCGCCGTGGTCATCATGGGCCGATGCTTCTTGGACGGGTCGAACGCATCGACCACCATGTCCTCCTCGGCCACGTCCTTGGCCAACCACTGATGCGCACCGGCCGGGCTCTTCGTTAGCTCCCACTCGTACTTGAACATCACCCTCAAGTAGCCCATGTCCCACTTGATCGGGTTCGGCTTCCAGGCGCCTTCGATCCCGCTGCTGATGGCGTCCGGGCCTTTGCCGCTACGGTAGCTGCTCTTCCAGCCAAGTCCCTGCTGCTCGATGGGTGCGGCTTCAGGTTCCGGGCCCACGTGGGCGGCGTCGCCTGCGCCATGGCACTTGCCGAAGGTGTGCCCGCCGGCAACGAGTGCGACGGTCTCCTCATCGTTCATCGCCATGCGCGCGAACGTCTCGCGAACGTCGCGGCCGGAGGCCACAGGGTCCGGGTTGCCGTTCGGTCCTTCTGGATTGACGTAGATAAGGCCCATCTGCACAGCGGCAAGCGGATTCTCAAGATCGCGCTCACCCGAGTAGCGCTTGTCGCCGAGCCACTCGTCCTCGGCACCCCAGTAGATGTCTTCCTCGGGTTCCCAGATGTCTTCGCGCCCGCCGCCGAAGCCGAAGGTCTTGAATCCCATCGACTCGAGGGCGCAGTTGCCGGCGAGGATCATGAGGTCTGCCCATGAGATGGCGCTGCCGTACTTCTGTTTGATCGGCCACAGCAGGCGCCGCGCCTTGTCCAAGTTCACATTGTCCGGCCAGCTGTTGAGCGGAGCGAAACGCTGATTGCCGGAGCCTCCGCCCCCGCGACCGTCGCCCATACGGTAGGTGCCTGCGCTGTGCCAGGCCATACGGATGAACAGCCCTCCGTAATGGCCGTAGTCGGCCGGCCACCAGTCCTGTGACTCGGTCATCAGCGCGTAGAGATCCTTCTTGACCGCCCCCAGATCGAGCGTCTCGAACTCCTCGGCGTAGTCGAACTCTTCGCCCATCGGGTCGCTCGAGGAGGAGTGCTGATGGAGGATCCTCAGGTTCAGTTGGTTTGGCCACCACTCCCGGTTCGATGTACCTCCACCGGCAACGGACGACTTGCTAGTCTCGCTCATGATGCCCCCTCACTTGTCGTTCTGTTGGGAACAGATGCCCACCAAAGTCCGTGGATTTCCACACCCGAGGCAACGTCACCCCAGTTGTCCCAGGCGTGGGATGCGGTACGCGGCCCACCCCTTGAATATTCGCCGACGCCGTTCGCGCGAAACCTGCGCGAGACGCGCGATGCACCAACACAAGACCTCAGGACACCGCCGCATCTGGTGCCGCATACCCCTCGCAGACGAAGCGGAGGGCCGTCTCCGGATTCCTCGGAAACGACCCTCCACCAGCGACTCAATGGTCGGGCTGACAGGATTTGAACCTGCGACCCCTTGACCCCCAGTCAAGTGCGCTACCAAACTGCGCCACAGCCCGATGCCGCTAGGCGGCAAGGAGTAAGTCTACTTGCCGCGCAGCGCGGGTTCAAGGACTAGATCGCCCGGTTCGCGTGCCAGGCAGTCAGTCGCACTCGCCGCGCCCGCAGTACAGTACGACCCCAACGTCGTCGATGGTCACAAGTCCGCTCGGAATCATGGCCGACCACACCTCCGCCAACGCCGAGATTCGGTTGGTTTCATCGACAACGGACACCATCACGGGTCGATCGGTCGACATGCGAAGTCCGTGCTTGGCGACGTCGCGACTCGCGGCGCCGAACCCTACCATGCCGCGCAGGGCAGTCGCCCCGGCGCACCCTTGGATGCGCGCCTGATCGACCAGGGCCTGATAGAGCGGTCGCTCCTCGTACATCTCGTCCTCGCCGACGTACGCCGCGATGCGCTTGGCCTGACCTTCGAGGTTGCGCGTGGTCATGTGGTACTCCTCTCGCCTCGCGCCGCAACTGCGGCCTGCGCCAACGGCGCAAGACGGTCCCACAGCATACGGGCGATGTTCTTCTTCGACGTCACCGGCAGTTCTTCGATCGACGAGCCCGACACGAACCACACTCGGTTGTGGTCGCTCGCGAATCCGAGCGACGCATCTGCCACATCGTTCGCAACGACCAGGTCCAGGTTCTTCTCGGCGAGCTTTGCGCGCGCATGGCCGACGGGGTCGCCGGTCTCGGCGGCATACCCTACCAGAACGCGCCCGTCCTTGTGCTCGCCGAGCCCACCGAGGATGTCGGGGTTGGGCTCGAGCTCCAGCGTTCGGGGCGCCTGGCGCTTCTTCACCTTGGCAGCCGAGACGACCGCAGGCCGGAAGTCAGAGACCGCAGCGGTCGCGACAACCACCTGCGCGTCCGCATACTCGGCCGCGACCGCACGCTCCATCTCCACCGCGGTCGTCACGCGAACGGTTCGCACCCCAAAAGGATCTGGAAGCGTGGTCGGACCGCTCACCAGCACGACGTGGGCACCCCTTCGCGCCGCCTCCTCGGCAATGGCGTAGCCACTCTTGCCGCTCGATGGGTTGCTCAGATAGCGCACGGGGTCGAGCGGTTCGCGCGTCGGCCCGGCTGTCACCAGCACGTGCACTCCGGCAAGGTCGTGACTTCGCCGGGCTTCGACCATCACGGCCTCAGCGATGACCGTCACGTCTGCAAGGCGGCCCTCCCCGACCTCGCCGCACGCGAGTTCACCCATCTCCGGCTCGACAACCGTCGCCCCGCGCATGCGCAGGGTCTCGATGTTTTCGCGAGTCGCCTCGGCACGCCACATGTGCACGTTCATCGCGGGGGCGACGATCAGCGGAGCCTCTGTGGCCAAGGCTGAAGTACTCAGCAGGTCGTCTGCTCGGCCTTGCGCCAGCTTGGCGAGAGCGTTGGCGGTCGCCGGAGCGACCACGAATACGTCCGCCTCCTGCGCAAGCGAGATGTGGTGCACGCTGGACTCCGGTGTCTCCCAGAGCGACACTGCCACCGGCTCGCCGGTGAGCGCGCGAAACGTCGTCGGGCCAACGAATCTGGTAGCGCTCTCGGTCATGACGACTTTGACCCTGTATCCTCCGCGCACGAGAGAGCGTGCCAGCTCACACGCCTTGTAGGCGGCGATGCAGCCGGTCACGCCGAGCACGATCGTGGGTGTCTTCTTCTCGGTCACGGTCTCAAAGTATCTCATGCCGTGCACGACGGCTCGCGGCCTAGTCGGGAAGAAACACCCACAGGGGCCCGCCAGCGGCGGTCCGACTGCGACACGGGAGGGCAGCAATGGAACAACCCACCCCATACGGGCGGGAGGTCCGCATCAGGATCGGCGGGCCCGCAGGCTTTGGCATCAAAGCGGCCGGACAGTCCCTTGCACGGGTCTTCTCGGTGGCGGGCTATCACTGTTTCGACCTTACCGAATACCCCTCGCTGATAAAGGGCGGGCACAACACCTACCACCTGCGCGTGAGCGCGGATCCGATCTACAGCCACGTCATGCCGACCGACGTGCTGGTGGCGCTCGATCGCGACACCATGCGGCTGCACGTCGGAGAGCTCACACAGGGCGGCGCGGTCATCTACGACCCGAAGGACTTCGAACCCGAGCAGAGCGACACCGGAGGCAGAGACGACCTGTGCCTCGTATCGGTACCGCTCACAGACATCGTTCGCGACGCCGGCGGAATCAAGATCATGCGCAACATCGCCGCACTCGGGGCGACGCTGGGGCACATGGACTTCCCGCTCGACGGGCTGCTGAACGCGATTCGGGCGCAGTTCGCTCACAAGGCGCCTGAAGTCGCCGAGCAAAACGTCGCCGTCGCGACCGCTGGATACGAGCATGCTCGGCAACTGCAGTGCGACTTCCCGTACAAGCTGGCGCCCGTGGCCGATCCGACGCCTCATGTTCTCGCGGACGGAAACGAGGCGATAGGGCTCGGAGCTCTGGCCGCGGGTATCGGGCTGTACTGCGCCTACCCCATGACACCGGCCTCCAGCCTCTTGCACTTCATGGCCAAGTACGGCGAGGACGATGGGGTGGTGGTCAAACACACCGAGGACGAGATCGCAGCGATGAACATGGTCGTCGGCGGTGCGTTCGCGGGTACCCGTTCGATGTGCGCCACATCAGGAGGCGGGTTCTCCCTCATGGTCGAGGCGTACGGGCTGGCCGGCGTCAGTGAAAGCGCGTGTGTGGTCGGGCTGTTCACGCGCCCCGGACCGGCGACTGGAATGCCCACCTGGACCGAGCAAAGCGACCTGCGCTTCGCCCTCCACGCCTCTCAGGGGGAGTTTCCGCGCGTCGTGATAGCACCCGGGGATCACACCGAGGCCTTCGACTTGACGTGGCGAGCGTTCAACCTCGCTGACGAGCTGCAGACTCCGGTGATCCTGCTGGGGGATACGTACCTCTCGGACAACCGGAAGACAAGCGACCCGTTCGACACATCGGCTGTGAAGATCAGCCGAGGGGCACTGCAGACCGAGGGTCGGGTAGACGACTACCTTCGATACCGTGTCACTGACAACGGTGTGTCGCCGCGCGCTCTGCCCGGCGTGCAGGGGGCAGTGCAGCTGGTCAACTCGTACGAGCACGATGAGGCGGGCTATGGCGCCGCCGGCGAGGACGCCGCGATCCGCTCGGCGCAGAATTCCAAGCGGCTGGCGAAGATGGAGCTCGCCGCCGACCTCGTCCCGCCCCCAGCGCACTACGGACCCGAGCGACGCCGAGGTGAGTATCGTCTGTTTTGGAACCACCAAGATGCCCGCGCTTGAGGCCATGAAGTGGCTGTCTGCCGAGAACCACGCCGTGAACCTGCTTCAGATCGTGACGTTGTCCCCCTTCCCCGCCGACGAGGTCTCGCAGTTCATCGACGCAGCGAGGACGGTCCTCGTCATCGAGGGCAACGCCACCGGGCAGCTCGAGGGGCTCATCCGCGAGAAGTCCTTGCGGGCGATCCCGCACCACCTGCGGCGCTCGGACGGACGGCCGCATCTCCCCCGAGCTCGTGTACCAGGCGATCAAGCAGATCCTGGGCGAACCAGTCACTCTCACCGCAAGCGGCGCAGTCGCGACGAACGGGAAGGACCACGATGCCTGAGCCAAACGACTTCGCCTCCGCCAACAAGCCCACGTGGTGTCCTGGCTGCGGCAATCACGGGATGTTCGGAGCGCTCAGAAGCGCGCTGGCGCACATGGGCTGGGAGAAACACGAGTTCACGATGTTTTGGGGTATCGGCTGCCACGGAAACGGGGCCGACTTCTACGACGTACAGGGCTTCCACGCCTTGCACGGACGCTCGCTGCCTCCGGCCACAGGTTTTCGTCTTACTCGTCCGGACCAGCACGTCATCGTCGAGATGGGTGACGGGGACGGCTACGGGCTCGGCCTAGGTCACTTCGTGCACACCTGCCGTCGCAACGTCGACCTCACCATCATCAGCCACAACAACCAGATCTACGGCTTGACCACGGGGCAGGCCTCGCCAACCACAGACCACCTGATGCCAACGGTTTCCACGCCCCACGGAGTGCTCGAGGAGCCGGTCAACCCCATCGGCCTCGCGTTGGCCGAGGGCGCTACCTACGTGGCGCGCGGGTTCGCCGGAGACATCCCCCACCTCACCCAGCTCTATATCGAAGCCCTGTCACACAAAGGTCTCTCGCTGGTCGATGTCTTCCAACCATGCGTCACGTGGAACAAGCTCAATACGTTCTCCTGGTTCAGGGAGCGTGTGTACCGTCTGGACGAGACCGGATGGGATCCTTCTGACCGCTCGGCCGCGTTCGATCTGTCGCTCACGACCTTTCACGAGCTGACGTGCTCCCCGGAGTCGTGTCGCGTTCCGATCGGCGTGTACTACCTCGAGCACGACCGCCCGACCTACGAGGATGGCACCGCGGCAAGCAGCGAGCCCGGGTGGAAGCGTGCAGAGGCGCCCCGTGACGTCTCAGAGCTGATGAACAGATTGTAGGTAGCGCACGCTCACGTAGCCGCGTCAAGTCCCGCCTGCCCGAGCCCGATGAGCCGGCTACCGCGCACCGCCTCGAGCTGGGTCACCATGCGCACGAACGTCGCTGCGACTCGTGGGTCGAACTGGGACCCGCTCATCTTCTCTATCTCAGCCAAGGCGGCCTCCGGCTCTATCGCGGGCTGGTACGAGCGACCCGATGTCATGGCCTCGTAGGCATCGCACACGGCCAAGATCCGCGCGCCGAGCGGTATGTCCTCTCCCGTAAGGCCGTCAGGGTATCCGCTGCCATCCCACCGCTCGTGGTGCGACCTGACGATCGGCAACACGTCGTCGACCCTCGTCGGTGCCAAGATGCGCTCGCCAAGGACCGGATGCGACTCCATCTCAAGGCGCTCCTGCGCGCTGAGCGTCGACCCCTTCAGCAGAATCTCGTCGTGGACTCCGACCAGTCCCACGTCATGAACCAATGCCGCCAGGCTGACGACCTGGGCATCGTCCTCGGCAAGATCCATCACCTGCGAGAGCGCGGTCGAAAGCTCCGAAACGTTGAGGGAGTGGTCGGCGGTATGCGTATCCCTCGCATCGACGGCCTCAGCGAGCATGCGAATCGTCGAACGCAGCGTGCGCATCCTCGCACGAAGCTGGGCGTCAGCGCGATCGTGAGTCTCAAGGTTCTCGCCAAGGACCACCACTGGCTCGGTCTCCGAGCTACGCGCGGTCCTGAGAGCGGCCTCAGCCGCACGCACGAGTCCGGCCGCGTCCGAAGCATGCTTGGGGAACTCCGCGATGCCTGCGGCAATATCGAGCGGGCGACCGTCGACCAGGGCCTCTCGGCGGAGACGTAGCCACGTCTTGCGCGACACGACCGCGGCTTGGGCAGCGTCCATGCCCGGAAGTATCATGACGAACTCGCAGGAGCTCAGCGAGAATACCTCGCCCGGCGAGGGGGTCTCATCAGATAGCACCGCCGCCACGTTCGCGAGTGCGGCCTCTCCTGCGGAGTGACCGATGACCGCGTTGAATCTGTCCTCGTCAGCGACGTCGAAGGCCGCGACGCTGATCGTCGTGCTTTCTCGCTGAGCGTCGACGAGTCGTCGCCGCAGCATCGTGTCGAGCCAAGCCCTGTTGAGCACGCCCGTCGCCGGGTCGGCGAACGACTTCTGAAGATCCTCTGCCTGTTCGATGGCGACCATCGTGCTCCGGGCCGCAAGGACGACCGCGAGCAGGATCACCGCCATGGTCACCGGGAGCCCGGCGCCCCTCCCGCCGATCCTATAGGCGATCGCACCCAAGACCGGCAGCGCTGCCACGAGTAGCAGCGGATACACCCTCGAGAAGCTCGAGATGCCGAGCCGAGATGCCGGCCAGGCTTGAAGGGGCCCTCCGTCTGAGATGTCGGTGAGTCGATACACCATCGCAACCGACAACAAGGCGAAAACGACGCCTAGCAGTGAAGCGAATCGCCCAAATCCCAAGCCTCCACTCCGTAGGGTGTCTGCGTACCACATCGGCCACGACGCCAGAGTCAGGGCCAGCAAGCCGAGCGCAGCTACGAACAGCCTCTCCCACGCTCCCCAACGGCGGACCTTCCAGCCGACCACCGTCGAGACGGCGGCGGCGAACAACAAAACGCCGAAGAGCGGATACGCCGCAGCGAGCGCGGCCGCACTCCAACCGGTTGGAGTATCGGCAAACATCGGCAGCGTCCAGGTCAGATACAGAAGCGGATAGACTGCGAGAATGCCAGCACCGACATCGAGCACGAAGCGAACACGATCGGTCAGCGGTTGCTTCGCAAATCGTCCGATCGTCAGCACGAAGCTGAGGAAGACAAGGCCTGCGCCGAAATAGAGAAGGAGGACAGGGCTGACAAGGGACGGTCCTCGTGGGTCGACGCTGACCGAGTACCACGTCCAGTACGACTCAGCGAAAACGAGCAGCGTAGTCGCGGCTGCCAGGTGCGTCCAGAAGCGGTACTCCACGCTGCCGCGCGTTCTGATGGCGAGCAGGACTCCAAGCCCGGCGGCGATAGCCATTGGAAGCAGGTACGTGAGCACGTCACTTGACACGCGAGCCACTGCATCAGTAGCGCCCAGCAGACCCAACGCGATGCCGATCGCGGCGACCAGCGCGAGCCAAGCCCACGCGACTGTTCGCAGCAACCGTGCCCGCGATGTGAGAGGCGGCGTCATGCCGCCGACCAGTCGTCGGTCCAACCCAGTGCGCTTGTCGTCGCCACCACGTGAATGAATCGTTCGGCCACGGCGGGATCGAAACGCGTACCCATGCTCTGGTCGATCTCTTGCAGGGCCGCCGCCTTGGACAGCGGCCCACCGTGACGGTCTTCGCCCGTCATGGCATCGTAGGCGTTCGCAAGAGCGATGATTCTGGCCTCAAGGGGTATCTTGGTCGCCTTGAGGCCGTCCGGATACCCCTTGCCGTCCCAACGCTCGTGGTGCGCGCGAACCCACAGCGAGACGTCTGGCATCGCAAGCGAATTGAGCAGCCGCTCGCCGAGCTCACAGTGCTCGCGCGACGCCTCTTGCTCGCGGGAGAGGTCACGCCGGACGCCAGCGGAGGGTGACGCGAGCGCTATCTTCCCCACGTCGTGAAGCATCGACGCGACCCTGAGGCGCTCGACATGCTCGGGCTCGAAACCCAGGTCAGAGGCGAGCAAACATGCGAGCGCTGCCACACTGCGTGAATGGAAGTGGTACCTCGGATCCCTTGCATCGGCCGCGGCCATGAGCGCCCTGGCCACTCCCATCTTGGTGTCTTGCTCGAGCATCCGCATGCGCTCGTCAGCGCCGAGCGCCTGCTCCACCCGTTGATCGTAGCCGATGACGCGTCCTCGGCCGTGGTGTTTGGCCCATGCCAAGGCACCGTCAGCCCTGTTGACAAGTGCGTCGCGCTGCAACGCATCGTCGGGGCAGATGGCGAACCCGATCGAGGCCGTGAGCGGTCCGCCGGGCACAGGGATCGTTCGAATGGCCTCGCCGATGACGCGCGCGATCTTCTCGGTGTCGCTGCGGCTCGACACCGGCACGAGCGCGGCGAACTCGTCACTTGACATCCGAAAGACGGCGTCGGCTCCGCCGATGACTTGGCCGACGGCCACGACCACATCGGTCAGCACCCTGTCTCCCGCCGAGAGGCTCATCACCTCATTGACCCGCGCGAAATCGTCGAGGTCGAGCAAGATGAGTGCGAACGACTCGCCGAATCGCCTGCTGGCCGAGAAGCGCTCGTCGATCTGCTCGTCGAAGCTTCTGGGATTGGGGGCACCGGTAGTCGGGTCCGTCAGTCCGCGCGTCCGAAGCTCGTCCGCCTCAAGACCTGCGAGCGCCGTGCGGCACACGAGGCATGTGGTGGCGATAGTCAGCGATGTGAAGAACACCAGCTGCGTGCGAGACCCGACCGGGGAATCGTAGGCCGCGAAACCGAGTACAACGACTGACAACAGAACGAGTACCGAGATCGCGATGCCTTGCCAGGCAACAGGCTTGACGATCGGCTCAGAGTAGGCCTGTCCCCAGGGCTCCTCGGCAGACACGACACGGTACAGACCAGCGATGAAGACAAGGTAGTAGCCGGCAAGGAGCAGCATCGCGACCAGTGCTTCCATGGCAACCGCCGGCTGGCGTCCGCTCACGGAGAGGCTCCAAAACGGCCACAGCAGCATGGCGCCGGCGTAGCAGACCGTGCCCCACCCGAGCACCGTGGTCCACGGCCGACGACGCTCTGGCGGTATCGACAGGAACACATACGCGGACATCACGACCAGAAGCACTCCCGAAAGAGAATACGCCGTCATCCGTGCGGCCTCAGGAACGTTGATGCCCGTGCCAAGCAGCGCAACCAGGAGCCGGAAGATGATCACGAATCCGAGGACCAGCAGCGCTCCCGTGTCGAATGCCAGCCGAAGCACCCGCCGTGCTCCAAGGCTGTCTATCGAACCGATGAACGTGAGCATCACGACCAACAGAGCGAGCACGGCTGCGTTCAGCGTGTCGAAGAGCACTCCCGAGGCGGCCGAAGGCTGGTCGAAGAGTCTCTCCCAGGTGTAGTACGACTCGCTCATGAACAGCACGGCCGTGGACAGCGATAGGATGATCCACACGGCTCTCGCACGGGTCCGCGGCGACGCAGCCCACGCCGCGCTCACTGCGAACGCCAACGCGAGCGTCGGGGGCGACAGGTAGACGATCTGCGCAAGAGCGATTCCACCGGCCGCGCCCGTCGCATAGCGCAAGACCACGTAGGCGATGAGCACAAGGGGCATCGCAGCCCACGCCGCCGGCACGAGCCAGGCGCGTCGGCCTTTGGGTGCTTGCTCTAGCCTGCTCATGGACTTCCTCGCCGAGGAGTGCTCAGGGCACGGTACGACGCTTGCGCGATGGCCGGGCGCCACACCCCAACGACGCACATTCTACCAGCTAGAACCATGCAGGCTCGGTCTAGATGAGACCGAGCGAAGTACCGGCCTCGGCGAACGCGGAGAGCGCCTGCGCGATGTCGTCATCGGTGTGTGTGGCCATCAGGCAGGTGCGGAGTCGATCCATCCCTCTTGGGACTGCCGGGTGCACGATCGGGCACACGAATACGCCCCTGTCGAACAACATGCGCGTCAGGTCCATGGTCTTGGCTTCATCGCCGACGAGAACGGGGACGACGCACGTGGTCGACGCCATCGTGTCCCACCCCTGGGCCTTGAGTCCCTCCGTGTAGGCACGCTGGATCTCGTGAAGTCGCCGAACGCGCCAAGGCTCCTCTTCGATCACGTCGAACGCAGCAAGCGCTGCCGCACTTTGTGCGGGCGGCAGCGCGGCCGAGAAGATGAACGGGCGCGACATGTGGCGCTGATAGTCGACGAGATCGTGACCTGCGGCCAGATAGCCTCCGACGCTCGGGATCGACTTGGACAGGGTGCCCATCTTCAGATCGATCGCGCCCGCCATGTCGAAGTGCTCCTCGATACCATGTCCTGTCGTTCCGAGAGAGCCGACCGAGTGGGCTTCGTCGACCATGAGGCGCGCGCCGTACTGGACGCACAGCGACTTGGCACGCGGAAGATCGAGCACGTCGCCGTCCATCGAGAACACCGAATCGGCGACGACAAGGATGGTCCCGTACTCGCCAGCGGCCTTGGCGAGCAGCTTCTCGAGATGGTCCATGTCGTTGTGACGGTACGTGTGCCACTTGGCGCCGGAGAGCAGGCATCCGTCGACGATCGATGCGTGATCGAGCTTGTCCATCAGCACGAGATCCCCCGGACCTGTCAGCGCCGTGATGATAGCGATGTTGGTCACGTAGCCACTCGAGTACACGCACGCGTCTTCGCGTCCGGCGAACGACGCGATTCGCGCCTCAAGGCGTTCGTGGAGATCCGTAGTGCCGGTTAGGAGCCGAACGCCACCAGCTCCGGTTCCGTACTCTTCGATGGCGGCATGAGCTGCCTCTTCGATTCGCGGATGGCCGATCAGACCCAAGTAGCTGTAGGAGGCCATCTGAACCATCTCGCGCCCGTCTTTCATGAGCACGGTGTGGTTGGTCCTGCCCACCGTGGGCTGGAGGTAGAAGTACCGGTCCGAGTTCTTCAGCGCTTCACGCCGGCCGACGAACTCGTCGACGAGCACGTCGATGCCGTCCCGGACAAGCGTCACATCGAGCATCAGGGATTCCCTCCAACGCGACCGCCCCACCAGCGGCCGCTCGTGTGTACAAAGTTGTACACACTGTACCACTTCCCGGCGTATCCCAATCCTCGCTCGGACGCAGAAGTTCCGTGCAGACCGGCTATTCGATGAATCCAGGCGTCCGCTGCTCGATGAGTCCGGACTGGATGACCTGCTGGTAGGCTTCGAGCGGCACCTTCGAGTCCCACTGGTCGATCGCCTTGGCGAAACCGAAAATCGCTAGCCACAGCCCTACCACGAGCAGTGGCCATGCCCACGGCGCGATCCGCACCCGAGACAGCACCTTGGCCTCGAGGCAACCATCCACCGGACAGACCTTGACGCAGTCCATGCATCCATCGCACTCCGTGGAGAAGACTCGGGTGACCCGCTCGGGCTCCACGAACGCATGGCACTTTTCGCTGCACCGGTGGCAGTCGATGCACGTCGACGCGTCGCGCTCGATAGCGCAGGGCGAGAGCACGCCCACCGCCGAGTACAGCCCTCCCAGTGGGCACAGGTAGCGGCACCATACGGGCCCGAAGACGAAGGACAGGACAGCGGCAAGCGCCGTCACCAGCAAGAACACAGGTTCGGCCATGAGATGCAGGATCTTGAGGTCAGCGATCCACATGTAGGGCAACTGCCTGAACGACGTGGCTTCCTCAAGCCCCACTGAAAGCAGGGCAAGCATGAACATCGCGGTCAACAGGTAGCGAAAACTCCGGCCGGCCACATCCAGCCATCGCCACACGCGGACGTTGCGGCCAAGCACTCTGCGCCCAAGCGCAGCGCATGCCTCCCAGACGGTGCCAACCGGGCAGATCCAACCGCACATGCCGCGCTTCAGCAGCAGCGAAACAGCAAGAGACATGATGATCAGGACCAGACCTGCGGGAAGCAGCACGTCCCAGCCGCCGCCACGCACCCAAGCGAAGAAGCTCGTGAAATGCCCGATCGGCAAGATACCCGCAACCGCCTCCGGGCGCCTCACGTAGGGCCCCTCCCCCCTGGCCCAGCGCTCGAACGCAAGCAGCTGCACAACCGCGAGAACGAAGAACCCCAGGAAGGCCCACTTGACGAACCACCGGCTCGTCACGAACTCGAGCCACTTCGGGGTCCCGACCGGGCGCGCCCCGCGAGCCTCCTCGCACCCGTCGCACGCTTCCTCGGTGCGCTCGTATCCTGTGGTCAACTGGTCTCCTGTCGGCGTACCTGCATCCGGATTCGGTGCTCCCGATCATGAACGAACCTCAGCGAGGGTAGAATCGCAGAGTGTGCACGGTCAACCTGCGAGGAGAAACTCCATGAAGACGGCACTTCTGGTCATCGCCCCGGAGACATTCCGAGACGAGGAGTACGCCGTGCCCAAGGCGATCTTGGAGGCTCGAGGCGCACGCGTCATCACGGCGAGCGTGGCACCGGGTGAGTGTCTCGGGAAGCTGGGGCTGCGCGCGACAGCGCAGACGTCAGTTTCGGCCGCTTTGGGTGCGACGTGGGACGCCGTTATCTTCGTAGGCGGCGCGGGCGCACAGGTGTTCTTCGACGATGCTGACGCGCACGCGCTTGCGCGAGCAGTCCTCGAAGGTGGTGGCATCCTGAGTGCCATCTGCATCGCGCCCTCTGTGTTGGCCCACGCAGGACTGCTGCGTCAGGTCAAAGCGACCGCGTTTCCCTCGCAAGAGAGCGACCTGGTGGCACACGGGGCGATCTGGACGGGCGATCCAGTAACCGTTGATGGGAGAGTCGTCACAGGGAACGGACCGCAGGCCGCCGAGGCGTTCGGACAGACCGTCGCTGACCTGCTGGACCTGCCCACCGATCACTAGGAGGCAGCACGTGAAGATATACCGTTGCCGCATATGCGGCGAAACGTACCTCGGCACCGAGGCGCCCAGCCGATGCCCGTTCTGCGGTGCGCACGAGCGCTACATGGTGGATCCCGGCGCCTACTCGGCGTCCGAGAACGACGTCCAGCTGACCGAGGTGGAGCGAGCAGACCTCGGCCAAGCGATCGGGCTCGAGCTGTCCAACGCTCGTTTCTACGCTGCGATGGCGCGTGTCGGCGGCAACGAGGCTCTGGCAAGCGCGTACAAGCGCCTGTCCAAGATAGAAGCAGAGCACTGCTCGCTCTTCTGCAAGCTTGCCGGCGTAGAGAAGCCGTCCGACCTTGCCGAACCCTCCGAGGCCTCCCCCGTCTGGTGCGAGAACATCGCCGAGTCGCTCGAACGCGAGCGCACGGCGTCTGCGTTCTATGCGGAAGCCGCCGGTCGCGCAACGAACCAGCGTGTGGCAGAGGTGCTTGAAGCGGTCAGCGCCATCGAGAGAGACCACATCGACCTGGACGGCCTGGCAGCACGGATGGCCGGCTGCTAGGCCACCTTCTTGGAGGACCGGATCCCCGGTGCGGTGAGGCCCCACACCGCTGCAGCGGCAATCGACGCGGAAAGAGCGCCGACGATCCCGACCGGCGCGGACAACAGCGCCGAGCGCGACACAACAAGCAGCAGGAAGAAGCCGGCGAATCCATTGAACGCGCCGTGGATGATGGCCGGTGCGACCACCGACCCGGAGTACTCGCGGGAGCGCCATAGAAGGAAGCTGAACGGCGTGACCCAGACGCACATCATCACTACACCTAGGACCCGCTGCTCCCCGTAGTTGAAACCCAACATGATGATCGGCGCGTGCCACAACCCCCACATCAGACCGGTGAGCAGATTCGCCCTGAACGCCCCAAGCGGGGCGAGTTCGTCCATGAGCACGCCTCTCCACCCGTACTCCTCACCGAAGGCGAACAGCCCGTTTATCGTGAACCCCGCGATGATGCCGGATGAGATTCCGAGTACGTAGAGCACTCCGACTGGCGGGAGACCCGACATCTGCCCGGCGCTCGCGCCGGCCTGCGGCACCGCGGCGGCGACCGCCTCCAGTAGCTCGGCACGAGTGCGAACCAGCGTGCCGACGCCCTCGATCCCAAACACGTTGCCGGCAAGAACGGTGAGGCCCATGTTCGCGGCATAGATCGCGACGGCCGAGAGTAGCGAGACCCCGACGACCCGCCGCCACCCTGACGCGAACTGGCTCCAGGTCAGCCTGATGAGAGCACGGCGGCCTGCGACCCGCTCGACTATGAGGCCCGCGACAAGCGGAATCGGCATATACACGAAGGCCACGGTGAGCTGGAACACGATGGACGGCGGACCCGAGCTCACGTTCGCGCCGAGCGCACCCAAGACCGCGCCGAGCAGACACACCCCACCAAACGCGATCGCGTAGAAGAGCGCGACGCGACCCCACGCGACGCGACCAGCACTCGCCGATGCGGCCGACTCCGTCCCCATCATCTCTGTCGGGCCCCTCTTCTCATCGCGCCTGGCGCACCGAGCATGGTCGCAGGCGCCTTGGCTAGCCGATCACCTGAGAGAACTGCTCCTCGAAGAGCGGGACCAGCTGCTCGAAGGTGAATCGCTCGGCAACAGCACGCGCCGAGCCGGGCGTGGGTCGACGCAGCACTAGTTCGCGCAGCCGCGCCACGAGCTGTTCTTGGTCGGTGTAGAGGTACTCAGAACCGTAGAGCTCGGGATAGGCCAGCCGGTCGGGCACGAGCGGCGTGCAGCCGGCGTAGCAGGCTTCGATCATCGCGAGCCCGAAGAACTCGTTGACCGCTGTCGAGACCGCGACATCGGCCGACGCAAGCACCGCCGCATACTCCCCCCTATCGGTCGGCTCATCGCAGTGTACGAGTCGGTTCCCGAGCGACTCGGCCGCGGCGCGCATGGGCGCGGATGTCTCGCGGAAACTCTGGCCCACCACCGCCACCTCGAAGTCCAAGCCCTCGCCCGCAAGCACCTCGACTGCCGAGAAGAACGCCTCGGGGTTCTTGTCGTGCTCCCACCGATGGGGCCACACGATTCGGCAGCGATCGCCTCTCGACACGGGAGTCCTGTCGAACGCCTCAGGGTCGAACGGCGGGGCCACCACGGCGGACTTCTCGGCGATCTCTGAAGCCAACCCCGAGGGCCGGTGATCGGGGAACTGCCTGATGAAGCCGGGAATCTCGGCAAGAAACGTCTCGAGGTTCCAGCGCGTGTTGAACAGGCAGCGCTGTGCGGACAGGGCGGTTGTGATGTTGGTCAGCGGGAACTGGAAGTCCCACTCGGCGGTGTGCCGATTCGGGTACACGAGCTGGTTCTCATGGAAGTACACGATTGCCGGGACCGAACCCAGTGGAGTCCCGACGAGTCCCCTCCACTCGGCGAGATTCAGGAACGTAGACGCGAACACGAGGTCGAACGGCCTGCTCGAGTGCTCGTCACCGCCTGAGGAGCGCGCCTGCGCGGCCATGGTGATCGCCGAGCCGCGCATGCGCCACTTCCACTTGCGAGCCGGCAGGGTCAGTAGCGTCCAGTCGGCCTCGACTCGCTTGACGAGCCCGTCGAGCACGGCGCGATGGCTCCCGCCGTAGTAGGGCTCGATCGCCAGTATGCGCGGGCGGCTCACGGGGCGGCGGGTGGGCCGCTATCGGACAGGTCGGCCTTGCGCGCGCTCCAACCCCGCTCGCCCGCCGGCGTCGGCCAACGCTTGGGTGGCCGGTACGCGGGGCATCGGAAGTCGATCCACTCGAGCGCCGTGAGAGCATCGCGCACCATGCGGCGGTGGTCGAGCACCGACCACGCCTCAAGCACGGCTGGCAGCTTCGCGTGAGTCTCCGGATTGCGAGGCATGTAGAGCGTGCAGCAGTCCTCGGCGGCTTGCACGGACAGATCGTAGGTGCCGATACGGCGCGCCTCGGCCATGATCTCTAGCTTGTCCGACCCGATCAGCGGCCGCAGCATCGGGAGCGACGCCACATCGTCGACAGCCACGATGTTCTCGAGAGTCTGGCTGGCTACTTGGCCCAGCGACTCACCGGTGATCAGTGCCTTGCCCCGCTCGACCCGTGCGATCTCCTCGGCGATCAAGATCATGAGGCGACGGTAGAGAATCACGCGCAAGTCGGGAGGGCACGACAGGGCGATCTCCTTCTGTAGGTCGCCAAAGGGCACGATGTAGACGCGGCCGAGACCGCCAGTGCGCTCGAGCACCGCGCCGATCTCGGCGACAAGGCGCTCGCTCTCGCTGCCTGCTTGAGGCCGCCCGGAGAAGTGGACCCCGACTGCGACAGCCCCGCGCCTCATCATGCGCCACGTCGCCACGGGCGAGTCGATGCCGCTGGAAAGGAGCGACACGACTCGCGAGGCGCTTCCCACCGGGAGTCCCCCGACTCCTCGAAAACGCTTCGCGAACACATACGCGTCGCCCTGCGTCACAGTCACGCCCACCGTCACATCGGGATCACTGAGATCGACTCTGGCGCCGGTCTGGGCGGCGATCGTCGCACCGATCCGGCTGTTGATCTCCATGCTCGTCTCGGTGTAGTTGGTGTTGGACCGCTTCGCCTCGACCTTGAACGACTCGTACGCTCCGGCCTCGCCGATAGCGACAAGCGCGGCCTGTTCCATATCTGCAGGATCTTGCGTCGCAAGGAACGCAAGCGCCACAGTACCAACCCCCGGTACGGCGGCGATACGCCGGGCGACCGCCACCATGGCGGCCGGATCCTTGACGCGGACCACAAGCCGCGAGGCGGCCCGTTGAGTCCTACCGACAGGAAGACCGTCGAGCGCCGCATCCACGTTCTCTTGGAGCCGGCGCTCGAACACGGTGCGGTTGCGGCCCTTGAGGCCGATCTCCTGATAGGCGATGAGACAGACGCGCTCGAACATGGCGTCCGCCCGTTCCTACTTGTAGCCGTCCTTGGTGCGCTCGTAGGAGACGTCGCCGCCGGCGACTTCCTCCATCGCGAGCGAAAGAGGCTTGGTGCTGGTCAGCTTGGCGATCTCGCTCGTTGGCATCGTCAACAGCGCCTGGTCACGCACGCCGTGGATCATGTCGTTGATCTGGCGAGCGCGCTTCGACGCCAAGATGCACAACGTGTACTTCGAATCGACCGTGGTCAGAAGCTCATCTATCTCGGGTCTAATAACCGACATCAGTCACGACTCCTCGCCGTTGGCGTACCTGTTGATGATTCCCACGAGCTCGTCGGTGGCCCGCGAAACGTCGTCGTTTATTACCACATGGTCGTAGGTGCCCACAAGTTCCAACTCCCGTTCGGCGGTCCGCATTCGAACGGCTACCTGTTCTTCCGTCTCGCTGCCGCGACCTTGGAGCCTGCGTCTGAGTTCGTCCATGGACGGGGGTCTAACAAACAGCAGAACACTCGTGGGCATGAGATCACGGATCTGAAACGCGCCCTGCGGGTCGATCTCCAGCACGACCTGCTTGCCCTCCGCGATCTTCGCCTCCACACCAGCACGGGGCGTACCATAGCGCCCGCCATGCACCTCGGCCCACTCAAGCAGCCCGCCGGTCTCGACCAATCGATCGAACTCGTCGTTCGAGATGAACTGGTAGTCCTGACCCTCGACCTCGCCCGGGCGCGGGGCTCGAGTCGTCACAGAGACGGAGACCCAGACGTCAGGGACCTGGCGAGCCAGTTGCCTCACCAAGGTCCCCTTGCCGGCACCCGAAGGCCCGGAGACTATGAACAGATTCCCGGTGCGCACGGGTGCTGCGCCCCGAGGTGTGGTCTGGCCCGACTGCACCTAGCCGAGGCGCTCCATGAGCTGGGCACGCTGGCGAGCACCCAGACCCTGCACGCGGCGGCTCTCTGAGATCTCAAGCTCGTCCATGAGCTTGGCGGCCTTTGCCTTTCCATACCCAGGCAGTGACTCCAGAAGCGTCGACACCTTCATGCGCGCCACGATCGGATCGTCTGCCTTGTTCATGACTTGGGCGAAGCTCATCTTCCCGGCCTTGATCTGCGCCCGCAACTCAGCGCGCTTCTGCCGGGCCTCGGCTGCCTTGGCAAGCGCCCGTGCGCGGTCCTCTGGCGAAAGGTTCGGAAGTGCCATGGTTCCTCCTCGTCTCCCTGGCGGGGCGTGCCCTGCAAGCGTCGCCCCCTCCGGGCAACGACAGCAACTCTGCAGAACGTCCCTATCCTACCCGTGACCTGCGGAAATGCAAACACCTTTCACGCAAGACGCCGCGAACCGGGAGAATAGACGGGAACCCCCGCGGCGCATAATCCACAAGACGCTGGGTCCCAAGAGTCGACCTCAAGTCGAAGTAGAGGCAAGAAGCGGTCCCCGAATGCTTTCGGGCCTCCGCGGTCGATAAGCGATACGACAGCGACGACCTCACCTCCGCGTTCTCGGACGAGATCGGCGAGCTCGGCGACGCTTCCACCAGTCGTGACCACGTCTTCGACGACCAGAACCCGAGATCCGGAGGGTACATCGAACGACCGTCTGAGGACCATCGCTCCGCCCTCTCGCTCACTGAAGATGAACTTGACCCCCAAGGCCTGCGCCACAGCAAAGCCGATGATGAGACCGCCCACGGCAGGTGCAGCGACCAGATCGACAGCAAGTCCCTCCGGCATCCTGTCAACCGCGGTCTGCGCTAGCCGCGTGGTGAGCGACGGGTCCTCGAGGACTCTCGCACACTGCACGTACGTGTCACTGTGGCGACCGCTCGTGAGAACGAAATGACCTTCCTTGATGGCCTCAGACCGCCTGAATGCCTCGAGTATCTGAGCGTCGGTCATGGGTGTTGTCACGCAACCGCTCCTTCCATCTCGGCGACGATACGCTCTACTGCATCCGCCGCCACGGCCGCACCGGTGATCGGACGTCCCACGACGAGGTGACTGGCCCCGGCATTGCAGCGCCTCGGCGGGCGTCGCGACGCGGGACTGGTCCTCTTGAGACGCCCCAGCGGGACGCACCCCCGGAGTGACCACGAGCCGGTCGTGACCCAGAAGCTCTCGCATGACGGCAGCTTCCCGCGGTGAACACACCACTCCGTCAGCTCCACCGCGCGCGGCGACCTCGGCCAGAAGCGGAACCTGTTCGGCGGCGCGCCGTTGGACTCCGACCGCTACGAGATCCTCGTCGGTCATGCTGGTCAGGACCGTCACCGCGAGAATGGCAGGTGGCGCGCACCCTGACTCCTCGGCACCTTCGCGCGCGCCTCGTGCCGCCGACTCGATCATCGCCGACCCGCCCGCCGCATGGACCGTAAGCATCTGAACGCCAAGGGCCGCAACGCTGCGAGCCGCACCTCGAATCTGGTGAGGGATGTCGTGAAGCTTGAGATCGAGGAACACGTCGAAGCCCATGCCCCTCAGGGTGGCGATCACCTGCGGGCCCGCCTCGTAGAACAGGGTCATGCCGACCTTCAGCCAGCGCACACGGCCCTCAAGCGAGCGCGCGAGGTCGAGAGCGTCGCCGGCGTCGATGTCGAGCGCGACGATGAGCCGTTCGCGTGGCGAAAGCGGCTGCGTCATCTCCCCACCTCCAAAGCGCCGGTGAGATCTGCGACCCGAGACACTCCCCGAGACGCGCACAGCCCCTCCAGGCCGTCGATCACCCTCGATGTCGCGCATGGGTCCACGAAGTTCGCGGTTCCGACAGCCACGGCCGTTGCTCCGGCCAACATGAACTCGACGGCGTCCTCGGCAGTCATGATTCCCCCCATTCCGACGACCGGCACCGAGACAGCCTCGGCGACCTGCCACACCATACGCAGAGCGACGGGCTTGACCGCAGGGCCGGACAGGCCACCGACCACACGTGCGAGCTTGGGACGAAACGTCGCGACATCGATCGCCATTCCAAGAAGCGTGTTGATCAGCGACACGCTGTCGGCCCCCGCAGCCTCGACCGACCTGGCGATCTCGGCGATGTCGGTGACATTCGGACTGAGCTTCACGATCAGCGGGCGCTTGGTGGCGGGCCGCACGGCCGAGACGACGGCTGCGGCGGCCGCGCACGTCGTCCCAAAGGCCATGCCACCTGCATCGACGTTGGGGCAGGTGATGTTGATCTCGTAGGCTGCCACCCCAGGCTCGCGCTCGAGACGCTCGACCACCGTGACGTACTCGGGAATCGAGTGGCCACTCACGTTGACGATCACGGGGACGTCGGGTGCGTGCTCGCCAAGCCACGCCAGATCGCGCTCGACGAACGCGTCCACACCCGGGTTCTGCAGTCCGATCGAGTTCAGCATCCCGCTTGCGGTCTCGGCGATGCGCGGACTCGCGTTGCCCGCCCACGGCTGAACCGACACGCCTTTTGTCACGACGGCGCCGAGACGCGACAGATCGACGAAGTCGGCGAACTCGCGACCCGAAGCGAACGTGCCCGAGGCGGTCATCACGGGATTGAGCAGCTCGAGACCTGCGAGGTTGACGCGCATGTCCACGCTCACGTGCGTACCCCCCGATACCGAGATTGGCCCGCTGCCGACGGCCTAGTGCCGGGGAGGAATCTCCGTCTCATCCCAGACCACCTCCCCGGCGTCGAAGACGGGACCGTCCACGCACGCACGCTTGTGCGCCATCGACCGTGCTCACCACGCACGACAGGCATGCCCCGATTCCGCAGGCCATGAGTCGCTCCAGCGAGACCTGGCAGGCGACGCCTGCGTTCAGCTGCCTGAGCTGCGACGATGCGCTGCATCGCCTCGGGGCCGCAGGTGTAGACGACGTCGAACGTCTCGCTTGAGAGCAGCCGTTGGGAGAGCGCGGTCACGAATCCCGCCTCCCCGGCGCTGCCATCGTCGGTCGCGACCTCGACCCGTCGCGCAACTCGCTCGAACAGGTCGCGGGCGACGAGCCGCTCTTCGCTCGGTGCGCCCATCGCGACGACCGCGGCGACTCCTCGCTCGGCAAGTGCCTCGGCCAGCATCCCGAGTGGTGCGGCACCCAAGCCCCCCGTGACCAGCAGGGCGTGCGCAGTGCCGTCCGGGACACTCCATCCCGTGCCCAGCGGACCGACGATGTCCATCGACGCGTCACCGGGCTCCTTCTCGGCGAGTCGGAGCGTCCCGGCGCCGAGCACCTGATAGAGGATCTCGATGCGGTCCCCTTGCACTCGGTGGACCGAGAACGGTCGCCGCAGGATGATGTCCGCTCCCTTGGCCACGCGCAGGTGGACGAACTGTCCGGGCAGGACGCTCGCCGCGCAGCGAGGCGCGTGCAGCACGATCAGACCCACGCCCTCGGCAAGCCGCTCGTTGGAGACGACGGTCACGCGTTCGAGAGCCGGTGCAGGCGAGACCGTCACGACCGGCTCTCCCCCACTACGCACGGCTCGTCAGAGTCGAAGTCCTGAAGCGCGCACACCCCGAGGCGTCCCTCCTTGGTCGCCTCGATGGCCTGCACGATCGCATGCGCCGCCGCGAGCGTCGTGATGTTGGTGATGCCGTGGCGGATCGCAGCCGAGCGGATGTGGTAGCCGTCGGAGCGCGTCTCCTGCCCGAACGGCGTGTTGATCACGAGCTGCACGTTGCCGTTGGCGATCTCGTCGAGCACGTTGGGGCGTCCCTCGTGCTTCTTCATGACCTCGGTGACCGGGATGCCCGCGGCACGCAGTATCCTGGCTGTTCCGCGCGTCGACATGATCTGAAAGCCGAGAAGCTGGAGGTGCTTGGCAAGCGAGACCACCTGACGCTTGTCGCGATCGCACACCGAGACGAAGGCGGTGCCGCTCGTCGGAAGCGAGTAGTCGATCGCAAGCTGCGACTTCGCGTAGGCCGCCGGGAAGTCGCTCGGCGACGCCCATGACCTCGCCGGTCGACTTCATCTCCGGTCCCAAGCACCGAGTCGGCGCCCGGGAAGCGTCCGAACGGCATGACCGCCTCCTTGACGCAGAAGCGCGACAGCTCGCGATCGTCGCCGGGCAGGTCCATCTCGGCGAGCTTCTCCCCGGCCATGACCCGCGCCGCGACCTTGGCGAGCGGGACGCCGGTGGCCTTGCTCACGAACGGCACCGTGCGGCTCGCACGCGGGTTGACCTCGAGCACGTAGACTGCCTGGTCCTTCACGGCGAACTGCACGTTCATCAGCCCGCACACGCCGAGGCGCAGCGCGAGTGCGCTCGCGTGCTCGCGGATCCGCTCGACCGTCTCCGTGCCCAGCGTGTAGGGCGGAATCGAGCAGGCCGAGTCACCCGAGTGGATGCCCGCCTCCTCGATGTGCTCCATGACGCCGCCGATGTAGACGCTCTCGCCGTCACACACCGCATCCACGTCGACCTCGATAGCACCTTCGAGGAAGCGGTCGAGCAGCACAGGGTGATCCGGTGAGACCCGGGTCGCCTCGGCCATGTAGCGTCTCGAGGTAGTGCTCGTCGTAGGCGATGACCATGCCGCGTCCGCCGAGCACGTAGCTCGGCCGGACGAGCAGCGGGAAGCCGATCCGGCGCGCGACCTCGAGCGCCTCCTCGAAGCTGTTCGCGGTGCCCGCGGCCGGGTACGCGATGCCCAGCTCGTCGAGGATCGCCGAGAAGCGCCGGCGGTCCTCGGCAAGGTCGATCGCCTCGGGTCTGGTGCCCATGATCGGCACGCCCGCAGCCTCCGAGCGCCTTCGCGAGCTTGAGCGGCGTCTGCCCGCCGAACGTCACCACCACGCCAGCGGGATCCTCGGCGTCGACGATGTCCATGACGTCTTCGAACGTCAGCGGCTCGAAGTAGAGCCGGTCGCTCGTGTCGTAGTCGGTCGAGACCGTCTCGGGATTGCAGTTGACCATGACGGTCTCGTAGCCCATGTCGTGAAGCGCGTACGCAGCGTGCACGCAGCAGTAGTCGAACTCGATGCCCTGCCCGATCCGGTTCGGGCCGGCGCCCAGGATCATCGCGCGTGGGCCTGTCGGCGGGAGTGACCTCGTCTTCATCCTCGTAGGTCTTGTAGTAGTACGGGGTGAACGCTTCGAACTCAGCTGCGCACGTGTCGACCGACTTGAACGTCGGCTTGACGCCGAGCGCCTTGCGCACCGCGCGCACGCTCGCCTCGGTGGAGCCGGTCAGGTGCGCGATCTGGACGTCGGACAGGCCATGCCGCTTGGCCTCAAGCAGGTCCTCGAGCGCGAAGCGTATCGAGCGTGCGTCCGCCAAGCGACTGCTCGACGCGGATCGCGCGCTCGATCCTGCCGAGGAACCACGGGTCGATCTTCGTGATCTCGTAGAGCTCCTCCACGCTCCGGCCGCGGCGGATCGCCTCGGCGAGGTAGAACGAGGCGAGATTCGTTGGGCACCGCGAGGAACTCGTCGAACTTGTGCTCCTCGAAGCTGTCCTTGCCGTCGGAGCCGAGTCCTTCTCGGCCGTTCTCGAGCGAGCGCATCGCCTTGCCGAGCGCCTCTTCGAAGGTCCGACCGATCGCCATCGCCTCGCCCACCGACTTCATCCGCGTGGTGAGCGTCTCGTCGGTGCCGCGGAACTTCTCGAACGCCCAGCGCGGGACCTTGACGACCGTGTAGTCGATGCTCGGCTCGAAGCACGCCGGGGTCTCGCGGGTGATGTCGTTGTCGATCTCGTCGAGCGTGTAGCCCACCGCCAGCTTGGCCGCGATCTTGGCGATCGGGAAGCCGGTCGCCTTCGACGCCAGCGCCGACGAGCGCGAGACGCGCGGGTTCATCTCGATGACGATCATGCGGCCGTTGTCAGGGTTGATGGCGAACTGCACGTTGCGAGCCACCGGTCTCGACGCCGATCTCGCGCAAGATGGCGATCGAAGCGTCTCGCATGACCTGGTACTCGCGATCGGTGAGCGTCTGCGCGGGCGCGACGGTGATCGAATCGCCGGTGTGCACGCCCATGGGGTCGAAGTTCTCGATCGAGCACACGATGACCGCGTTGTCGTTGCGGTCGCGCATGACCTCCATCTCGAACTCTTTCCAGCCGATCACGCTCTCCTCGACGAGCACTTCGGTCACGGGCGAGAGCGCAAGACCGTGAGCGACGATGTCGCGGAGCTCCTCGGCGTTGTACGCGATGCCGCCGCCAGCGCCGCCCATCGTGAACGACGGGCGGATGACCAGCGGGTAGCCCAGTTCGCTGACGAGGCGCTCGGCGTCCTCGAGCGAGTATGCGTAGCCGCTGCGAGGGACGTCGAGTCCGATTCGCTCCATGGCCTCGGCGAACAGCTTGCGGTCCTCACCCTTCTTGATGGCCTCAGCGTTCGCGCCGATGAGCTCGACGCCGTAGCGCTCCAGCACCCCCTGGCTCGTGCAGAGCCATGGCGCAGTTCAGTCCGGTCTGCCCGCCGAGGGTGGGCAGCAGCGCGTCGGGCCGCTCCACGGCGATGACCTTCTCGACGAACTGCGGGGTGATCGGCTCGACGTAGGTGCGAGAGGCGAGACCCGGGTCGGTCATGATCGTCGCCGGATTGCTGTTCACGAGCACGACCTCGAAGCCGTCCTCCCGCAAGACCTTGCACGCCTGCGCGCCCGAGTAGTCGAACTCGCACGCCTGTCCGATCACGATCGGGCCCCGAACCGATCACGAGGATCTTGTTGATGTCATCGCGGCGCGGCACTCATCGCTCCTTTGCGCAAGGCAGTTGTAGGTACTCCAAGACCATCAGGGCTGGACGACTACCGGACACGGAGCCTCACGAAGGAGGCGCAAGGGGACCCAACCGAACATGAACTGCTTCAGAACGCCGCCTTGCCCGTGCTGGCCGATGATGACGCCGGTCGCGTCGATCTCCTGAAGAAAGTCCAGCGTCGCCTGCGCCGGGTCGCCGGAGCGAACGACCGCCTTCGCTTCGACGCCCCGCTCTCTCGCCGTGGCCACGAGCGCCGCCAGGCCAGCCTCGACATCCGCGCTGTTGAGGTCCTCGCCCACGTGAAGGACGTACAGGTCACCTATGACCTCTCTCGGACGATCGAACGCCGAGAGGAACGCCCGCTCGGCCGCCTCTGAGAAGTCGGTAGCGACGACGAGACGCTTCGCGAAGTCGCGCGCGAGCTCCCGCGGCTCGTCTGCCGTCTCGAGCAAGTCGTGTCTGACCGCCATGGCGCGCACCCGCCCCGAGCTGAACAAGTCTTCCGAGATCGATCCTCGGAACAGGTAGTGCGCCACTGACTTGCCCTGAGTTCCCAGACAGATGACGTCGATTCCCGTCTGCTGGGCCAACGTCAGGATGGCATCGGTGGGATCCCCGGTGACCACTCGAAGCTCGATCTCCATATCGCACTGCTCTCGAAGCGGTGTGGCCATCGCTGCGAGTCTCTCGCGAGCGCGATCGACCTCGGCGGCGAGCACCGGGGCCTCAAGCCCCGTCTCGCGGACCGCCGTGGCAACGACCACATGCCTGACCGACTGGCAGCTCAGGCCGCACACGAACCTGAGAACCTTCGCGTCGCGCTCGTCGAGACTCACCGGCACGAGCATCGTACTTATCGGCATCGCAAGACCCCCTACTCCGCCGTCGACAGATAGTCCGGCTGGCCGTCCATCATGCGCGTGAAAGCTCCAAAGAGGTATCTGGCGTCGTGCGGCCCCGGGGCCGCCTCGGGGTGGTACTGCACCGAGAACGCAGGCATGTCGAGCAGCCGAATCCCCTCCATCGTCATGTCGTTCAGGTTCAGATGCGTGAGCTGGACCCGGCCGAACCTCTCGCTTCTCACCACGGGCGCACACCGCGCACGAGCCCACGCACCCATGTCTGCGAGATCGAGCGCCCCACCGCCGCTCGCCTCCACATCCAGCTCACCGATGCTGGCGAAGTCGACGCAGAATCCGTGGTTCTGGCTGGTGATCTCGACTCGCCCGTTGAGCAGGTTCATGACCGGCTGGTTCCCGCCGCGGTGGCCGTACTTGAGCTTGTAGGTACCCGCTCCCACCGCCAACGACAGCATCTGGTGCCCAAGACAGATGCCGAACACCGGTCTGACCCCGATCAGGTCGCGAACGGTGCCGAACAGGTACTCAACAGCTGACGGATCACCGGGCCCGTTGGCGAGAAACACCCCGTCGGGTTCGTGGGCGAGAACCTCCTCGGCCGACGTGGTCGGCGGCACCACCGTCACGTCGCAACCGGCCTCGGCGAGGTTGCGCAAGATGTTGTACTTGATGCCCGAGTCCATCGCCACGACGCGGTAGGTGGGCCTCGCGGGCAGCACGCCGGTGTCAACGGGCCGCTGCCCTCCCGGCACAGGCTCCCCCCACGAGTACGGCTCATCGACCGCCACCGCCGCCACCAGATCGCGTCCCACGAGCCCCGGGTCGGCCTTGGCCTTGGCGACGAGGGAGGCTGGATCGAGATCCGTGGTCGAGATGACCGCCCTCATCGCGCCGCGGTCACGAAGGTGGCGAACGATCCGCCGCGTGTCGACGCCTTCGATGGCCACGACGCCGTGCGACTCGAGAAACTCCGGCAGCGACTCCTCGGCACGCCAGCTCGAGGGCTCCGCGCACATCTCTCTGACCACGAAGCCCTTGGCGAAGACGCCTCTGGACTCCATGTCGGCGCCGTTCGCCCCGTAGTTGCCGATGTGCGGCATCGTCATCGTCACGATCTGGCCCGCGTAGCTCGGATCGGTGAGGACCTCTTGGTAGCCCCCCATCGACGTGTTGAAGCACAGCTCGCCGCTGCACTCTCCCTGCGCCCCGCAGGACCACCCGCTGAACACGAGTCCGTCCTCGAGCGCCAGCACTGCGGGAATCCGATCAGTCACCGCCCGACCACCTTCCCGTTGCGAAGAGCGAACACTCCGCCCACGAGAACCTCGGAAGCCTTCCCGAGAAGCGTGGCTCCGATGAACGCCGAGTTCGCAGACTTGCTCTCGAACTGCTGAGCGTTGACCTCGACGCGAGCCTCCGGGTCGATGATCGTGATGTCTGCGACCCCGTCCGGCTCGAGTCGGACCGGCTCGACTCCCAGCGCGGCACGCGGCCCGTGCGCCATCACGCGCACAAGATCGGCCCAGTCGAAATCATCGCGCGGCATGAGGTGCGTGACCACAAGCGACAGAGCAGTCTCGAGCCCCGTCGTGCCAAACGGCGCCAACTCGAACTCGAGCGCCTTCTCGTGGGCCGCGTGCGGAGCGTGATCGGTGGCGATCGCGTCCACCGTACCGTCCAGTATCCCGGCAACGCACGCTTCGCGGTCCTCTGCACTCCGAAGGGGCGGGTTCATCTTGAGATTGGTGTCGTAGCCAGGTCCCACCGCGTCCTCGTCCAAGAACAGGTGGTGTGGGGTGACCTCACACGTGACCGAGACGCCGCGCGCCTTCGCTGCGCGCACGAGATCGACGGTCCCAGCGGTGGACACATGCGCCAGATGGAGGCGACATCCCGTCAACTCAGACAGCGCGATATCTCGAGCAGCCTGGATCTCCTCGGCCTGGGCCGGCTGCCCGACAAGCCCCAGGCGCGTGGAGACGACGCCTTCGTTGACCACGCCGTTGCCTGCAAGGGATTCGACCTCGCAGTGACTTATCACGGTCGCACCGAACTGCCGCGCGTAGTCCATCGCCAGCCGCATCATGCCGGCATCCTGGACGCCGTTTCCGTCGTCCGAGAACCCGACAGCCCCCTCGGCGAGCATGTCTCCCATCTCGGCCAAAGCGGTGCCCTTGCTCCCCACGGTGATGGCCCCGATCGGGAGCACCCGCACGACACCGCGCTCGGCCGCGCGCTCCACCAAGAAGCGCACCGCGGAACCTTCATCGCAGACCGGATTGGTGTTGGGCATCGCGGCGACCGCCGTGAACCCGCCGCGCGCAGCGGCCCGAGTCCCGCTCTCGACATCTTCCTTGTACTCGTAGCCGGGCTCACGAAGGTGCGTATGGATGTCTACCAGTCCAGGGACGACCACCTTCTCGGCACACTCGATCGTGGTTCCTTTGGGAATCGAGAGGTCGGTGCCGATCTCGACGATGCGCCCGTCGCGCACCACGATGTCGGCGATCTCGTCGAGACCGACGGCGGGATCGACCACGCGCCCACCCCTAAGCAGCAGCGCCACTTGCGTCACCTCCCAGCAGCAGATACATCACTGCCATGCGGACGGCCACTCCGGCGTTGACCTGGTCCAGGACGAGTGAGCGCTCCGAGTCGGCCACCTCGGCCGAGATCTCTACTCCCCTGTTCATGGGTCCGGGATGCATGACGATAGCGTGACTCGGCATCTGCGCCAGGCGAGTGCCGTTCATGCCGAAAAGACGCGAGTAC
Source organism: uncultured Actinomycetes bacterium (assembly GCA_963700665.1). Lineage (GTDB taxonomy): Bacteria > Actinomycetota > Coriobacteriia > Anaerosomatales > PHET01 > CAVPCY01. Next base: position 334,477 of record CAVOYK010000001.1, on the reverse strand, counting down.
TCCCGTAAGACTCGGGAACGGCATGCCCTCAGCGCGCTCCATCTGGATTCGCAGCATGTATGCGACATCCAGGTCCGGCAGCACGTCGTCGATCGAGGTCGCGACCTCGGCTCCCAAGACGTCGGGGCGGGCGGGCATGCAGCGTCGGAGGACCCACCAGTATCGGCGTTGCACCCACCATCCTGAGCGCCGGAACCAGCGAGCCAGCCACCCGGCTGTGAGCGATATCGCCCACGATCGCCACGGTGAGTCCTTCGAGCTTGCCGAGACGCTCGCGCATGGTGAACAGGTCGAGAAGTGCCTGGGTGGGGTGCTGGTGCATCCCATCGCCGCCGTTGACGATGTGTGCGTCCATCTTCTCGGCGAGTATGCGTGGAGCCCCCGCGTACTTGTGCCGGATGACCACCAGATCGCAGGCCATCGCCGAGAGCGTCGCGGCCGTGTCCGCGAGCGACTCACCCTTCACGGTCGCCGAGGCCGATCCGGCGAAGTTGATGCCGTCGGCGGACAGACGCTTCGCGGCGATCTCGAAGCTTGTTCGCGTGCGGGTGCTGGGCTCGAGGAACAGGTTGACGACCGTGCGCCCGCGCAGCGTCGGGAGCTTCTTGATTCGGCGCTCGTTGACCTCCTTGAAGGACTCCGCCGTGTCGAGCACCAGCCGGATGTCTTCTGGCGTCAGGTCGGCCATGTCGATGACATGACGAGTTGAGAGCACTACTCCTCGCCCCCTTCGTCATCGGCCTCGAGGATCTCGGCGGCATCGCGGCCGTCGAGCGCCTGGAGGTAGACCTTGACCCGCTCGCGCCCTGACGAGGGCACGTTCTTGCCTACGAAATCCGCTCGTATCGGCAGTTCACGATGGCCGCGGTCGACGAGCACGGCGAGCTGGACCGAGCGGGGTCTGCCGTAGTCCATCAGGGCGTCCATAGCGGCGCGTATCGTTCTTCCCGTGAACAGCACGTCATCGACGAGCACGACGTCGCGGCCCTCGACGTCGAACGGTATGTCGCTGCGGTGCACTTCCGGATTGAGTCGCGTCGCCAGGTCGTCTCGGTAGAACGAGATGTCGAGCGTGCCGACGGGCACCTCGGTACCTTCGATCGACGCGATCTTCTCGGCGAGAATGCCCGCCAGGACCGCGCCGCGCGTCACGATTCCCACCAGCGCGAGATCCTCGGCGCCCTTGTTCGCTTCGAGGATCTCGTGGGCGATGCGGGTCACCGCCCGCGAGACCGCCTCGCTATCCATCACCGTTGCTTTGGTGTGGAACCCCACTGCTGCACCCCCTGAGTACACAAACGCCTCGTCGCCGACGTGCAGGCAAGAGGCGTGGTATGCGGGTGCGGGTGCAGGTGCGCACAGCTGCGGTATGCATCTCATGGCCCTTGCCAGCCTCACGGGACTGGTCTTAAAGGTCATGAGCGAGAGTACCCCAGCGCCGACGTGCAGGCAAGGCTCATCTGACTGCGCGCCGATCGCTATCGGCGAGCGGCCCTTCTCAGGGGCGTCCGCCAGCTGCGAGCGAACCGAGAACCTCTTCGCCGGCGGCGGTACGGCCCGTCGACAAGGACGCGATAGCCGTGAGCCGAGAGGACAGGTCGTCTGGCAGCGGATCGATGAGCGATATCGGCGCGCCGGTGATCGGGTGAGACAGCTCGAGCCGGTACGCGTGCAAGAACTGTCGCTCCAGGCCCAAGTCCGCCTTGGCCTTTGCTTGGCCGTAGAGCTGGTCGCCGACGACCGGATGCTTGATGTAGGCCATGTGGACGCGGATCTGGTGTGTCCGGCCCGTGTAGAGCTTGCACTCGAGCAGGGTGAACCCGTCGTCATGCGCGCCTGCCTCGAATCGCTCCAAGACCCGAAAGGTGGTCACTGACTGCTTCGCTTCCACCCGGTCCGAGACCGACATCCGCATCCGGTCCCGTCCGTCTCTGGCAAGTGGAGCATCGACCAGTCCCGTGTCGGGCGCGATCCAGCCGTGAACGAGCGTCAAGTAGCGACGGTCTATCGCCCGAACCTTGATGGCCTCTTGCAGCTTGACCTGGGCATCATCGGACTTGGCCACCATCATCAGCCCCGTGGTGTCCTTGTCCAAGCGGTGAACGATTCCCGGGCGCTCGTCGCCCTGGAGCGTGCCAAGGTCGTCGGAGTGTGCGAGTAGCGCGTGGACGAGGGTGCCCGTCCAGTGACCCTGCGCGGGGTGCACCACCAGCCCGGCCTGCTTGGACAGCACGATCATGTGCTCGTCTTCGAAGCGAATGTCGAGAGGGATGTCCTCGGCGACAAGCTCTCCGCGATCGTAGGGCGGCACTTCGACCTCGAGGCGTTGCCCCGTCCTCACGGCGAACTTCTTCGCTTCAGGTCGCCCATCGACCAGCACCAGCCCCTCATCGATCAGTCTCGCGGCGGCCGAGCGGCTTGGCAGGAAATCCAGTGTTCCGAGCAGGGCGTCGAGTCTCATGCCCTGCTCGTGGTCGGTCACGACGTGCTCGAAGTACTCTGCGGGACTCACGACGCAACACCTTCGCCCGAAGCCTGCTCGCCGACGGACGCAGGCTCGGGCGGAGTCGCCGACTGCTGTTCTGGCTCGTCACCATCGGTCGCAGCCGATTCGTCCCCCGGGTGCTGGGGCTCGGGCACGAACAACAACCACAGCACGAGCATCGCGACGCCTACGATGATCGCCGAATCGGCGACGTTGAACACAGGGAAGTCGATGAAGGCAAGGTCGAACATGTCGGTGACCCGGCCCAATAGAGCCCGGTCGATCAGATTGCCGACAGCGCCCCCGGTGATGAACCCAAGGGCGATGACGACCGGCCAAGCGTTCGGGCGGGATCTGCGCCAATACGCCGCGATCACGAGCAACACGACCACCGACGTGGCTACGAAGATAGGCTGGTACCCCGGAAACAGGCCGAACGCAGCCCCTGTGTTGCGCACGTACGTGAGCTGAAACACGCCGTCGAGCAGCGCGACGCTGTCGCCCTCCAGCATGCGCGATCGCACCAGCGCCTTCGAAGCCTGGTCGAGCCCCAGCGTCACAACGGCTACGGTCCAGAAGACCAAAGCGCTGTGACGCAGGGCTAGCGGCTCTCTTCTGCTTCCTTGCAACGTATGCACAGGCTTGCGGTCGGAACGGCTTCGAGCCGCTCGACGGGTATCTCGGCGGAGCAACGGGCACAGATGCCGTAGGTGCCCTCGTCCATACGAACAAGCGCCGCTCGCACCTCACCCAACGCATTGCGCAGGTTCTCTTCCAGCGTGAGGTCGAGCTCGCGTTCGAACGTGGCTGACCCTTGGTCGGCCATGTGATCGCGGTAGTTGTTCTCGCCGCTGGCCTCCGAGAGGGTCTCCCGTTCCACGGCGTCCATCTCGGCGATCTCGGCCTCCATCCTGGCGAGGTCGGCTTCGAGGTGGGTGCGAAGCTGCTCGAGCGTCTTCGGATCCATCGTGCACCGCCTTTCTCGAGGCCCTATATCAAAGCGCCCGGCGGTGCCGGGCGCTCATCCATCCGGATGGCCTGAGTATACCACCGGTCTCCTGCCGGCCCGCTGCTCTAGCCGCCGATTCCCGCGAGCACCGATGCGCACCGAGAGCACACCTCCGGCTGGCGCGGGTCGGTGCCTAGTCTCTCGGAAGTTCCAGCAGCGTGGGCACTTCTCGCCGTCTGCGGGCACTACGGCAATCGACGACGCATCACCGATGGACAGTGAGACCGAGGACACGATGAACAGCTCGGCCAAGGCATCTTCACCGCGCGCTTGCAGGACGGCTACAACGTCTTGCAGGCGCGCTGACGAGCACCGCTGCCTCCTGGCTCTTGCCGATCGTCTTGCCGGCGCGAGCTTCCTCCAGAGCCGCGTTCACAAGCTCACGCGTCTCGACAACGATCGCGTAGGCCGCCGTGAGCTGGTCAGCGTCGTGCGGCATGTGCACCACCGGCCAGTCCGACAGATGCACGCTCTCGGCGTCTCGAAGCGTCTCGGGCATGAAGTCCCAGACCTCTTCGCACGTGAACGACAGAATGGGCGCCAGCACACGCACGAGCACCCCGAGGATCGCGCGCGAGCACCGTCTGCGCGCTGCGCCGTGAGACGCTAGTCGGCCGCATCGGCGTACAGCCGGTCCTTCAACACGTCGAGGTAGACCGCCGACAGATCGCCGACGTAGTCGAAGCAGCGTCCGGTAGACCATGTGGAAACGCCACTCGTCGTAGTGGCGTCGTCACGCGCTCGCAGCACGTCGCGCCAGCTGCACGAGAGCGTAGCGGTCGAGCTCGGGCATGTCGTCCCAGTCGACGACGACGTTCGGGGTCGTAGTCGTACAGGTTCGACAGCAGGAACCTGAAGGTATTGCGAATGCGGCGGTACGCCTCGCTCGTTCGTTCAAGAATCTCATCCGAGACGCTCACGTCCTGGCTGTAGTCGGCCGAAGCGACCCATAGCCGGATGATGTCCGCACCCGACTTCTTCGATCACGTCGAGGGGCGAGACCACGTTGCCGAGCGACTTGGACATCTTGCGGCCGTCGCCGTCGACGATGAATCCGTGCGTGAGCACCCGCTCGAACGGCGCGACCCCGTAGGCGCCCACGCTCGTCAGCAGCGACGACTGGAACCATCCCCGGTGCTGGTCAGAGCCCTCAAGGTACAGCTCGGCAGGCCGATGGAGGTTCTCCCGCGCCTCGAGGACGCTCGTGTGGCTGACACCCGACTCCCACCACACGTCGACGATGTCCTTCTCCGGCTTGAGTTCCGTTGCCGTGGCATCGCGGGCACGACGTGTCCTCCGGCAGATACTCGGAAGGCTCCTTCGTGAACCACGCGTCAGCGCCTTCCGCCTCGAAGAGGCTGATGACCGCATCGAACGTGCTCTCAGTCGGCGACCGTCTCGCCGCACTTGACGCATGAGAAGACCGGGATCGGCACACCCCATGCCCGCTGACGACTGATGCACCAGTCTGGGCGGTCGGAGACCATCGCCGAGATCCGATTGACGCTCCAGCCGGGGATCCACTCGACCTCGCCGATGGCGCGCATGGCGCCCTCGCGCAGGCCGGTGCGATCCATCGCCACGAACCACTGCTCGGTCGCTCGGAAGATGACCGGCTGCTTGCAGCGCCAGCAATGCGGATAGCTGTGGCTGATCGTCGTGGCCGCGACAAGGGTGCCCGCGCTGCGTCGAGCCACTCGATGATGCGCGGGTTGGCCTCGCGCACGCTCATGCCCTCGAACGGACCGCCGCCCGCGTCGAACGTCCCGTCGTCGAGTACCGGCATCGGCATCGGCAGCCCGAACTTGGCCCCGACGAGGTAGTCCTCCTCGCCATGTCCTGGGGCCGTATGCACAGCGCCAGTGCCGGTCGTCAGCTCCACGTGACCACCGGTGATGACGATGCCCTCGACGCCCTCGTGGATAGGCTGAGCGTACTTCAGCCCGCGAGCTCGCTGCCCTTGACGGCTTGTCCGACTACGGCATGCTCCTCCCAGCCAGCGGCTTGCACGACTTCGTCAACGAGCGCCTTGGCCATAACCATGACACGGCCGTCGGCTAGCCTCACACCCACGTACTCCGCCTCGTCAGACAGAGTGACTGCAACGTTTGCGGGCAGCGTCCACGGCGTCGTCGTCCAGATCAGGAGCGAGACGGGGCCTTCGCTGTCCCATGGCGTGGCGTCGAGCATCTTGAAGGCGACGTAGATCGAGTTGCTCGTCTCGTCGGAGTACTCGATCTCCGCCTCTGCAAGAGCCGTGTGGCAGCGAACGCACCAGTGGATCGGCTTGCGGCCCTTGTAGATCGCGCCGCCCGAGAACATCTCCTTGAACACCTTGACGTTGCCAGCCTCATACGACGGTGCGAGCGTGAGGTAGGGATCGTCCCAGTCGCCCAAGACGCCCAGACGCTTGAACTCCTCGCGCTGCACGTCCACGAACTTGCAGCGCGTAGCTCGCGACACTTGGCACGCAGGTCCGCCTGCGAGATCGTGCGCCATCTTCGTGCGGGCCCAGGTCCTTCTCGACCTGATGCTCGATGGGCTGCCCGTGGCAGTCCCATCCCGGGACGTAGGGCGCGTAGTAGCCCCGCATCGCCTTGTACTTGACGATGAGGTCCTTGAGCACCTTGTTGTAGGCCGTGCCCATGTGGATGTGGCCGTTCGCATAGGGCGGCCCGTCGTGAAGGATGAACGCAGGAGCCCCGGCCCGCTTGTCGATCATCTTGCGATGAACGTCGATCTTGTCCCAGCGTTCCAGCCATGCGGGTTCACGCTGCGAGAGATTCGCCCGCATGGGAAACTCAGTCTGGGGCAGATTCATCGTGTTCTTGTAGTCCGCCACTGCGCTACACCCTTCGCTCACCGTCGTATCCAGCCAAAAACAAAAGCGCACTTCATCCCTTCGACTGGGACGAAGCGCGCTGTGCTCACGTCACTCCGCGGTACCACCCAGCTTGCGCCCGAGAATCGGGTGCGCCACTCGGTCGCCCTGTAACGGGAGCGCCCGCCGAAGCCTAAACGACGTGCGAGCGTCGTCTCGGTCCGGGGCTGATGGGGTGATCTTCGGTCGACCGCGTCCCGCGGGCTCTCACCGTTCCCGCTCGCTGATGGGCGCGCATCCGGCCTACTCGTCCCCGTCATCGCCTTTCGCATCCGCCTTGCGACCGGAAGCCGCACGCAGTGCAGGCGGATGGTATCGCAGGCACGCGAACACGGTCAAACTCGCGCCCACGAGCGCCCCGACCGCACAGACGGCCGAAATCGCTAGAACAACCCCGCCTCCGGTTCGCCCAGTGCTCGCACGACGACCGCGCTCTCGGAGTCGATCTCGATCTGCTTGACCCGTGAGGAGTGTCCGCGCACGACCCGGACCGTCGACTTGGGCACGCCGACCGCGCGAGCGATCGTCTTCTCGACCGCCAGGTTGGCCTTGCCATCCTCCGGGGGCGCGCTCACGCGCACGACCAACTCCGCGCCCCTCCACCCGGCGATCTCATCACGTCTCGCACGCGGCGTGACATGGACGGTGATTCGCACCACGCTGGATCAGTCGATCTCCTCGATGTCGACGTCGTCCTCACGCTCGCCGAGCGCGTCGATGCCGGGAAGCGAGAACTCGCTGGGCTCGACGAGCTTCACGTCCGCCGGCAGATCCGGCGACTCCACCTCGCCGAGTGTCACGGCCTGGACGAACCCGGGAGCAGGCGGCTCGGCGGGAATCTCAGCGGGAGGCATGGCGTGTGTCTCCTGCGGAGGCGAGGACGGAGCCATCTGGGCCGACTCTCGCCCAGGGCTCGATGCTTCGGGCTCAGGGCGCACGTCTACATCGCCCACCACACCCTCGTCCGTATCGCCGAGAAGCACCGTCACGTCTTCAGGAAGGGACACTTCGCTGATGGAGCGCTGCTGCTGGTCAAGCAGGGCGATGAAACTCGCTCGGAACTCCTCCTCGGCCTGCTTGATGCGCACCAGCTCGGCCGCAACCTGCTGCTTGCGAGCCAACGCGTTGTGGATGATCTCCTTCGCCTTGATCTCAGCGTCCCGCAAGACCGAGTCGGCCTCGGTCTGGGCCTTCCTGCGCATCTCCTCGCCAGCGGTCTGAGCAGCGATGATGGCTCCATTGACCGCGTTCTCCTTCAGCTCGAACTCATGGAGCCGAGCAGTGGCGGCTTCCAGGCGCTCGGCGAGGTCGATACTCTCTTTGAAGAGCCGCTCGAACTCATCGGCAACCTCGTCAAGGAACTGGTCTACCTCCTCCTCGGCGTATCCGCGCAGCGAGTGGCGAAACTCCTTGTGATGGATGTCGAGCGGCGTCAGTTTCATGTCCGGTTCCCTCTCTCTAGGTCGTAGGGACGACCTAGAAGCCAGCTATCAGTCGCGCAGCAACCTGTAGGACGAGTATTGCCACGATCGGCGAAATATCAACTGCTCCCAGAGGCGGAATGAACCGCCTGAATATGGACAGATACGGCTCGACGATTGTTCCCAAGACCGCCCGGACATCCGCTATCGCCCCCGCGGTCGGGAACCAGGACATCAGCACATAGGCGATTATCAGCCAACCGTAGAACTGGAGCACCATCGTGATGATAGGCACGAGCGCCATACTATGAACCCAACTCCTTCGCGCGATGCACGGCCGCGGCGACCGCGTCGGCGAACGCCGTTCGAACGCCGCCCGCTTCGAGTTCCTTGAGGGCAGCGATCGTAGTGCCGCCCGGACTTGCCACTCCGTCGATCAGTTCTGCAGGGTGAACACCGGTCTCGGCGATCATCCGGGCCGTACCGAGCATCGTCTGGACAGCAAGGTGCTGTGCGGTGTCGCGCGTCAGACCCTGCGCCACGCCGGCGCGAGCGAGCGCGTCCACCACAAGGGCGAAGTACGCGGGGCCGGATCCCGAGATAGCGGTCCCAGCGTTTTGGTACCGTTCTTCGACCACAACGGCCTCACCGACTGCCGCGAAGATCGACTGGACGAGTGCTACGTCGGAGTCCGTGGCATACGTGCCCCCGCTCACAAGCGCCATGCCGGCGCCAACGAGGGCGGGTGTGTTCGGCATCACCCTGATGACGGCGGTGCCCTCAGGCAGGGATGACTCGAGCCGAGCACACGAGATGCCCGCCGCGATCGAGACGATCAGCACGCCACTTGTGGCATCGCTCAGACCGCGCACGACCTCATCGATCACTTGGGGCTTCACGGCGAGTATCGCCACGCCAGCGCCGTCAAGTGCCTCTGAGCCGGTTCCGACGACCCTGACCCCGTGGGCGGCGGCCAGTTCTGTGCGCCGAGACTCGAGCGGCTCGGCGACGACGATCTGGGAGGCGACGAGAGTCCCCGCTGACAGCAACCCAGCGACTATCGCCTCGCCCATGCGCCCACCACCGACCACGGCAAGGGTGCCAGTGAACGCCAGCTCGCCGAGCGCCTGTCGAGCGCTACTCTCGGTCACTACTACTCGCCCTGGAATAGGCCGGTGCTCTGCAACCGCCTGCGATCGGCATCTGAGACTTCGACGTTGTGCGGAGTGAGCATGAACACCTTGTCGGACACTCTCTGAAGCCCGCCATCGAGTCCGTAGGTCAGTCCCGACGCGAAGTCGAGCAACCGCTTGGCAAGGTCAGGCTTGGTCATGGTCAGGTTGAGGATCACGGGGATACCCTGCTTGAACTTGTCAGCGATCGCCTGGGCCTCGGCGAAACTCCTTGGCTCGACGATGTGCATCTTGACCTGCGGCGAGACAGACGCCACCGCAGCAGACCCCGTGGGCACGCTGCGCAGGGACGCGGCCGAACCATGACGCGCCCGCTCGAGGTCGGGACCGCGGTCGACACGCCTCACGGCATTGGTGTGAGCACCCGACTCGTAGGGAGACGGGGCGTGGCCCCGCCCGGCGCTAGGCGGGTAGTCCTCGTCGAGTTCTTCGGGATCGTCGGCGGAGTAGTCCTCATCGTCGTAGTACTCCTCGTCCCACTCTTCCTCAAGACCGAGACGTACCTTCATGCGATGCCAGAAGCCCACCTAGGTTCTCCCTCGTCGTGTCCCTAGCGACCGAAGATCGCGCGACCGACACGGACGAGGGTCGCCCCTTCTTCGACGGCCACGCGATAGTCGTTCGACATACCCATGGATAGCTCGTCTAACTCTACACCATTCAGGGGCATCTCCCGCAGAGAGTCGCGAAGCTCCTTGAGGTCCCGAAACACCCACCTCGCGTCCTCGGCACGCCCGAACGGAGCCATCGTCATCAGCCCGCACACAAACACTCCCGGCGCGTGAGAAGCCTCCACCAGAGCCTCTCGCACCTCGTCGGGCGCGAAACCGTGCTTGGCCGCCTCACCGCTTACGTTGACCTGAAGCAAGATGCGTTGTACCACGCCGGCCGCCTCGGCACGGCGAGAGATCTCATCGATCAACCGGCAGGAGTCGACGCTGTGGATCAGGTGAGCGCGGCCGACGACGTCTTTGACCTTGTTGGTCTGAAGGGTGCCGATGAAGTGCCAGCGCACATCGGGAAACAGGCCGTACTTGCCGATGAACTCCTGGACGCGGTTCTCGCCCAGATCTGCCATCCCCACATGCAGCGCAGCACGAATGTCTTCGACGCCCACGGTCTTGGTCACCGCGACGATCGTGACGTCCGACGGATCCCTCCCGGCGACGTCCGCCGCATCGGCAACGCACCGCCTGACCGCCTCATAGCGTGCGGCTACCGCAGCCATCTGTTGCCACGCCCCCTTCGGCTAGGACGAGGCTGTCTCGGCGGGCCACTCACGCTCGCCGGTGATCACGTATGCGACACGTTCGCCGATGTCCACAGAGTTGTCGGCGATACGCTCCAGGTAGCGGCTCGCCATCACCATAGAGGAGGCCCATTCGATCTCGTCCTCCTCCTGCAGTCGCGCAAGCTCGCGGAAGAACTGCTTGTAGAGGTGGTCGATGGGCTCGTCGAGCTCCGGTAGCTTGCGTGCGAGCTCGAGATCGCGCGACTCCAAGGCCTCGCGAGTCGCATCGATGACTCGGTACACCAGATTGCCCTGCGCCTGAATCAGATCGTAGAGCGTCTGTGGACCGCGGCGACCGGCGGTCCGGCGCGTGGCCTTCGCGATGTTGACCGCCAGGTCAGCCATCCGCTCCAGATGCATCGAGATGAACACGAGCGACATCAGTAGCCTCAGGTCGCGGGCTACCGGGAACTGAGTGGCGATCGTCTCCAGAACTCGCTCCTCGACGGCGATGCATCGGGTGTCGATCACATCGTCCCCTTCGATCACCTGGTTGGCGGTGTCGATGTCCCCCTCGATCAGCGACGTCACCGCCGCGCGCGTGGCCTGCGATACCAGCGCCGTTATGCCCACAACCTCTGCGTGGAGGTCCGAGAGTTCCTGATTGAACTGTTCGCGCATCTTTGCTCCTCAGTCACACACTTCATCTGCCCGCCAGTATAGCCCCGCCTATCCCCCGGCCATGTATCACGCTTGTAACATCTGTCCAACGCTGCGAGGCGGGCGCCTAGCCGAAGCGTCCCGTGATGTAGTCCTCAGTCCGCTTGTCGCACGGGCTCGTGAATATCTCGCTCGTACGACCAAACTCCACCATCACCGCAGGTTCACCTGCCACCTCTTGAAGGAAGAACGCGGTGAAGTCAGATCACGCGAGCTGCCTGCTGCATGTTGTGGGTGACGATGACGATGGTGACCGTGTCCTTCAGCTCGGCCATGAGATCTTCGATCTTCTGGACCGAGGTCGGGTCGATCGCCGAGCAGGGCTCGTCCATGAGCAAGACCTCAGGTTGCACGGCGAGAACTCGTGCGATGCACAGCCGCTGCTGCTGCCCGCCGGAGAGCGTCAGCCCCCCTCTGCCGAGGATGTCCTTGACCTCTTTCCACAGGTTCGCACGGTTGAGCGACTCCTCGACGACCGCATCGAGGTCGGCCTTCTTCTTCACGCCCTGAAGACGCGGGCCGTAGGCGACGTTGTCGTAGATGGACTGAGGGAACGGATTGGGCTGCTGAAAGATCATCCCTACTCGGCGACGGAGGTCAACAGGATCGACGCCCTGGCTGTAGACGTCCGCGCCATCGATCTCCATCAGCCCCTCGACCCGCGTGCCGGGAATGAGGTCGTTCATTCGGTTGATGCAGCGAAGAAAGGTGGACTTGCCGCAGCCCGAGGGCCCGATGAAGGCGGTAACGGCCTTGGAGGCGATATCGACGCTGATCCCGGTCAGTGCGTTGAAGTCCCCGTACCAGAAGCTCAGGTCCTTTACGTGCACCTTGGCGGGCCCTGCTCCCGCGTGTTCGTGATGGTGGTGTGGGGTGGTTGGCAGTTGAACGGGAGCCATTGTCTGTTTACACCTTTCGGTATCGCTTGAGGATCCATCGGGCAGAGAGGTTGAATCCCAGAATCATGACCATGAGGAGCAGTGCCGTGCCATAGGCGGCAGGAATGTTGATGCCCTCCACAGCCAGCAGATACAGATGGACTGTCATCGGACGCCCGGACTCGAGAGGCGACACGGGAACGTTGACCGCCTGGCCCATCGTGTAGAAGACCACAGCCGTCTCGCCCACGGCACGTCCTGTCGCCAGCACGATGCCGGTGATGATGCGCGGCGTCGCGGCGGGCAAGACCACCTTGCTGACCGTTTGCCACTTCGTCGCACCCATCCCGTACGAACCCCAACGAATATAGCGCGGTACAGCTCGAATCGCCTCTTCGGTCGCCCTCATGACGATGGGAAGCATCAGTAGCGACAGCGCGATCGACGCCGAGAGCATCGAAAGACCGATTCCCATCGCCTCCACCAGCAGCGCGAATCCGAACAGACCCATGACGATCGATGGAACGCTCGCCAGTGAGTCCGCCGCAAACCTGATGGACGAGACGACCCGCCCTTGGTGCGCGTACTCGGCAAGATAGACCGCCGCCAATACCGCGATCGGAGTGCAGATGAGCATGGACAGGCCTGTGACGTAGAGAGTCGCGACGATCGTCGGGCCGATGCCGCCCTCGGAGTTCACGCCTTCGGGGGGCGTGAAGATGAAAGCAGGCGAGATCACTCGGATGCCGTTCACGAAGACGTAGAGGATGATCGCTCCAAGCACGGTGACGGTGATGCCGGCCGCCACCCACAGCACGCCCATCGCGATGTTGTTGACCGTTCTCTTGTCCACAGCTAGTCCCTCAACCTTGAGAGCAGGCGCACCGCCAGGACGAGCGCCATCGATATCAGGAACAGTATCGCCGCCATGCCGAACAACGCCGTGCGATGCGTACCGGTCGAGTAGCCCATGTCCATGACGATCTGGCTGGTCAGCGTGGCCATCGGCTCGCCGATTCCTGCGAAGAACTGCGGCGCACCGCCGATGAGCATGAGTACCGCCATCGTCTCGCCCACCGCTCGTCCCATCCCAAGGATTACCGAGTCGACGATGCCTATCTTGGCGGCAGGCACGACGACCTTGTAGATGGTCTGCCACTGTGTGGCGCCCATGGCAAAGCTCGCCTCGCGTATGCCCATCGGGATGGACTGGAGCGCGTCTTCGGACAAAGCGGCAATCGTCGGTACGATCATGATCGCGAGGATGATCCACGTCGTGAGCGGGCCGAGCCCGATGCCGCCGGTGGCCTCACCCACGAGCGGTCGCAGCATGACGACACCGAAGAACCCATAGACAACCGAGGGGATGCCGGCCAGCAGTTCCACGGCGGGACGCACGATGCCACGTACCCGCGGCGAGGCGACCTCGGACAGGAACACGGCGGTGCCGACCGCGAGGGGGGTCCCGATGGCCAGGGCGCCGAACGTGACAACGAAGGAGCCCTGTATGAGCGTGCGGATGCCGTACTCACCGTCTGTGGGAGCCCACACCGTCCCAGTCAAGAACGGCACGAGCCCCACGTCGGTCAGAATCGGCCACGCCTTCCAGCCGACGAAAGCGAAGATCAGGGCAACTGCAAGTACCGCAACGAACGCGCACAGGAAGAACAGCGCCGCGAGCAGCCACTCTGTGACTTGGGTCTCGCGAGAGACCAGCCTGAGCTGTCCGACCGCGGCGGATCTGCCTTCTGGGGGCGTCACTGAGCGGCCCTCGCCGAGACAGGGACAAAGCCCGCGTCGACTACTGCCCCGTTCTGCACCCCATCGGACAGCACGTAGTCGATGTACTCCTTGGCAAGGCCAGTCGGCTCGCCCTTCGTGAAGAAGTGTAGTGTTCGCGCGATCGGGTACTCCTGAGTCGCGACCGTCTCCTCGCTGGGAACCACGCCGTCGACGACCAGCGCCTTGACCGTGGTGGTCGTGAAGCGAGGCGGCACGAAGCCGACCGAGATGTACCCGACAGCGCCCTCGGAGCGTGCGACGACATCCCTTACCTGACCGGTTCCGGGAAGAACGACCGCCGAGCGGTCGAACTTGACCTCATCGCCCATGACGATCTTCTTGAACGCCTCGCGGGTACCAGACGCCTCATCACGGTTCACCAAGTCGATCTCCCGGTCTTCCCCACCCACCTCACGCCAGTTCGTGATCTGGCCAGAGAAGATTTCTCGGAGCTGATCAGATGTCAGCTGGTCCACAGGATTGGCAGGATTCACGATCACCGCGATCCCGTCAAAGGCGACCGGCGTGTCGAGCAGGCCCAAGTCCTGCTCGTCGTCTTTCAGATCGCGCGAGGACGTCCCGATGTCGCTTGTTCCCGTCGAGACGGCTTCGATCCCTGCGGAGGAGCCGAGTCCGGACACAAGAACCGTCGCCTCCGGATTCAGATCCTGAAATCCCTCCGCGGCCTGCTCGGCGATGGGCAGGAGCGTGGTTGAGCCGGTGACGATCAGCTGGTCGGCGATTCGGTCCCCGCCGCCGCAACCGGCAAGCGCAAACACCGCGACGGTCGCGATCAGGATGACGGCGGCATCACGAACGCGAGCGCGCCGTGACGGCCCGTCGAGCCCGCCTCCGCGCGATGCGAGTAGAACCGGTCTGTCGTCTCGGCGGTGCATATCCCGAGACTGGCGATTCTGCAATGTTCGACTCCTGCAGTCAGAAGCGATGCTGTCACAACAGAGCCGAGATCGAGTCCCCCCGACTCGGCCCGCGCAAATGTACCAAAGGTGTTAACGAAATGCGACAAGACGTCCGGACTCACCTCGTAGTGGCAGGCGCCGATGTGAGCACCTATGTACGCATCCATCTCCCTGGTATCGCACCTCTGGACTTCAGCCAGTGCGCGAGCGCTCTTTCCTGCAACGTCGGCCAGTGCACCGCGCCAGCCCGCGTGCACAACCGCCACGCAAGGACCGGGCGCCACGAGCACGATCGGAACACAGTCTGCGAAGAAGAGCATCAGGGGGATGCCTGGCTCGCGGGTGATCAGTGCATCGACCCCCGGTACGGGCCGCATGCCGTGCTCTGCGAAGGCGCCGCGACCGGCGTCTGGACGCCCAACGTGATGGACGGCCGATCCGTGCACCTGCTCGGCGCAGACCAGCTGGTTCCGAAAGCCCTGGATCCCACACGACTCCAGGAATCGGAGTCTGTTCTTGTCGACAGCCGAGGCCGCATCGCCAACGTGGGCCGCAAGGTTGAGGCTCTCAAACGGGTACTCGCTCACGCCCCCTGTGCGCTCGCTGAACGCGACCAGCACTCCCCGCCGCAAGAGACGATCGTCTGCCCAATAGGCAACGCCACTACTCGAGACGGACCGTGCGAGCTGCGGACCCTGCGATGAATCGCCTGACACTCGGCCTCCTGTGTCTGTGGACGCCACAAGGGGTATCCAAGTCGGTATAGCATGCCACGCGGAACTCGACCGCCCGAAGACAAGGAGACAGCATGAACCAGATCGACCTTGGCCGGTCGCTCAAAGCCTTCTTCGCCGACAAGAACTGGATCACCAAGACGCTGCTCGGCTTCGTGTGGGGACTACTCGTCGTGACCGCGCCGGCTGTCACGGGCGCGCAACTCGAGTACATCAGAAGGGTCTCCGGAGGCAACGAGGAGCTCCCCGAATGGGATGACTTCGGCACCAAGTGGGTAGCCGGCTTCCTGGTGTTGGTCGCCGGTTTCGTCTACTTCCTGCCGGTGGTCGTCCTTGGAACAATCTTCGCCGTCCCCACGCTTCTCGCAGTCGTGTCTGGAGGCGATTCCGACGTACTTGGTGCGCTGCTCGGAGGCAGCATGTGCGTGTTCTTCATGCTGGCGATCATCTACTCGATCGCCGTATCGATCCTATTCTCGGCGGCCATGACGAACTACGCGATGAAGGGAACCTTCGGTTCTATGTTCGCCTTTGGCGAGATCATGTCGAAGGTGCGCGGCGGAACAGGCTACTTCACCGCTTGGCTCTTCACAATCGTCATCGCACTCATCGGCAGCGTTGCGGGAAGCGTTCTCAGCGCCACGGGGATCGGCGCGATCCTCTACCCCGCCGTCACATACTTCATGCTGTTGGCGAGTGGACACGTGCTTGGCCAGTGGGCCGCGAACGCGTACGGACCGGCCGCACCCGTCAGCGCGACGCCGGCCTCGTACCCGTCAGCGCCGCCTGCCTACGCGCCCCCGGCGCCACCCGCAGCCCCGCCCGCACAAGCTCCAGCCCCGGCGGCACAGCCCCCGGCGCCACCCGCAGCCGCGCCCACGCAGGCGCCGCCCGCAGCCCCCGCAGCTCCTCCAGCGCAGACTCCAGCGCCCGCGGCACAGCCCCCGGCGCCACCCGCAGCCGCGCCCACGCAGGCGCCGCCCGCGCCTCCGGCAGCCCAGCCGCCTGTTGCGCCTGCCGCCGCACCCGAGCAGCCTCCAAGCCCTTCGGCTACTCCGGTCGTTCCGCCTGTCGCGCCTGCGCCGACTCCTCCAGAGGCTCCGCCGGCAGCGCCAGAGGCCCCGCCCGCGCCCGAGGCCCCGCCAACACCACCCGCATCGGGTGACACCGAGCAATAGGGATACAGAAAGCAGTCAAGAAAGGCCCGCCGCACGGCGGGCCTTTCTTGACTGTGCGCAACTCAGTGGGGGCAGAGGCGGGCCCGGTGGCGACGAGGTCGCGCCGTCGTCGCCACCGGGCCCAAGCCTGCACGAAGCGTTCTAGCGTCTAGAAAGAACGCTTCTTGAGAAACGCGGGTATGTCGAGGTCTTCCTCGCCCAACGGCTCGAACGCGGGAACGCCGATTCCGGAGTCCTCGTCCTCAAGCCCTGAAAACGACATCGTCTCCTGCTTCCGAGAGCCATCGAACCCTGTAGCGATGACCGTGACGCGAATCTGGTCCATCATCGAGTCGTCGATAACCGCACCGAAGATGATATTGGCCTCCGAGGAAGCCGCAGCGGCCACGACCTCTGCTGCCTCGTTGACCTCGAACAGACCCAGATCGCTGCCACCGGAGATCGACAGCAGCACACCGTCGGCGCCCTGGATCGAGGACTCCAGCAGCGGACTGGAGATTGCGGCCTTCGCGGCATCGTGAGCACGCCCGTCGCCCGTGGCGATGCCGATCCCCATCAGCGCAGAGCCCGCGTCAGCCATGATCGTGCGAACGTCCGCGAAGTCGAGATTGATGAGTCCTGGCACCGTGATGAGGTCCGTGATGCCTTGGGTTCCCTGGCGCAGAATGTCGTCTGCGATGCGAAACGCATCAAGAATCGAGGTCTTCTTCTCGGCGACCTGCAAGAGACGATCGTTGGGAATCACGATCAGCGTGTCCACGCTATCGCGAAGACGATTGATCCCGTCGTCAGCCTGAAGTGCGCGCTTGCGTCCTTCGAAAGCGAAGGGGCGAGTCACGACGCCAACGGTCAGCGCCCCGATCTCCTCCTTCGCGATCTGCGCGATCACAGGAGCCGCACCCGTCCCAGTACCGCCACCTTGTCCCGCGGTGATGAAGACCATGTCCGCGCCTTGTAGCGCTTCCTTGATCTCACCGCGGTTCTCCTCGGCTGCCTGGTACCCGACATCTGGATCGGCTCCAGCTCCCAGACCCTTCGTCAGATTCACGCCGATGTGAACCTTGTAGTCGGCGTCTGACATCAGCAACGCCTGTGCGTCGGTGTTGACCGCAATGAACTCGACGCCTTTGACGCCAGCCTCGACCATGCGGTTTACCGCATTCGTGCCGCCCCCGCCGATCCCGACGACCTTGATCACTGCCAGGTAGTTCGCGCCCGTGTCTAGCATGTGGGTGCCTCCCCGCTGAACCGGTCTCAGCTATACTCTAAACCTCAAGTTGACCGTTACACATACCGTAGAACGCTCAATCTTCGCATAAACCTTACCCAAAGTGCAAGAGGGTTTCAAAACAGTCCCTGAGCCGAGCGAACGACTTCCGCGAGCGACACCCAAGACGAGTGGCCTCTTCCGCCTACTCAGCGTCGTTTAGGCCGCGCCACGTCGGTCGTTCCACCACCCGCACATTGATGTAGACAACCTTGCCCTTCTCCCGTGCCAGGATCTCCCGTGCGATACGGTCCTTCGCACTCAACTGCGTTGATGCGCCGATGTAGATTTCGACGTCGTCGTTGGTGATCAGAGCGGTCTTGTCGACGCTCGGCGCGGAGACCGCGCGAGTCATCGCCCGCAGTTCGGGGCTGATGCCTGCCACTACCCGAACCGCATTGAGGAGCTCTGCCGTGGCCACGCGGGCGCCCCGCACCGGACGTACGCCTTCGACGTCTCGAATCACGACAACACTAGACTCCTCGGCGCTGCGTTCTCCCAGCCAGTGTCCGTCGGTCGACACGACCCACAACTCAGTACCACCAGCATCGACTACTGCTGCCGGACGTCGCTCATCGATCTCGATGCGCACGGTCGACGGGAACACGCGCGACACCCGTGCCTCCGCGACCCATGCGTTGCGCTCAAGCCGCCGCTCTACTGCTGACGCGGGCAACCTCAGCAGCGTCGCCTCCGCGGGAATCGCGGCCTCCTGAAGGATCTGTGAGCGCTCAAGGTGGCGAGCACCAACGACGTCGACGTTCTCGATCGTGAAGATTGGCGCCCGTACGATCGCTCCAGCGCCCCAGATGATGAGTGCCACGAGCCCGAGTGCGAGTGCGATGGCCCCCCATCTGCGTAGGCGGATGTAGCGTTGCCTGCGCTCGCGCTCTTCGCGTTTCGCCTCTGACAGTCGACGGCCGTGCCTCGACGCCGCGGAGCGCTCGGGCCCCGTGCGTTTCGCACCGGCCTTGGAGCTCTGCCGCGTTGTGGAACGCCCCTGAGCCCCAGCGTGCGGCTCCTTGTTGTGATACCGGACCCGAACGGTCTCGTCTGCCCCGATCACGACCCGCTTACGCGGACCGGAACGACCCGAGGAACCGGACTTCCGGCCTGAGCTCGATGCCATACGCATCCTCGACGGATTCACGGAGCTGTCGTACCAGCTCGATCACATCGGCAGCGGTGGCGTTTCCCGTGTTCACGATGAAGTTCGCGTGCAACTCCGAGACCATTGCCCCGCCCACCTTGTGACCTTTCAATCCAAGCGACTCTATGAGCCGTCCGGCCGAGTCACCTTCGGGATTGACGAATACGCTTCCTGCGTTCGCCATTCCCAGCGGTTGAGTCCTCTTGCGGCGTCTGAGGCTCGCTTCCATCGTGCGCCGTATCTCGTCGCGGTCACCCGGTTGCAGCCGCAGCGATGACTCGACGATGATACCGCGAGTCGGCAGATCCGTGCGCCGATAGCCCCACGACACCTCGGAGCCACGCAGCGCGACAAGCCCCTTCTCTGGTGCGAAGAGCGTGACCGACTCCACCACGTCTCCAATCCAGGCGTCACGGCCGCCGGCGTTCATTGCGAGGGCGCCACCCAAGGTGCCCGGTATTCCTACCGCAAACTCAAATCCGGTGAGTCCGATGTTGAATGCCTCCTGGACCAGTACCGCGAGGGTGACGCCCGAACCCGAGCGCACGTTCCCGTCGACCACCGTGTGTCTCTTGAAGTCCCGACCCAGCACGATGACTACGCCGTCGTACCCCTCGTCGGACGACAGAACGTTGCTGCCCTTCCCCAGCACAGTCCATTCAAGGCCCTCTTGTTCGCACACACCGGTCGTCATCGCGAGATCCGCTAGATTCGCGCACTCGACGAACAGGGCCGCCGGACCACCGATTCGGAAGGTCGTATGACGTGCCATCGGCTCATCGCGCTTCACGACGCCGGCGAGGCCTTCGCGCAAGCGATCGTATGCGTCGGCTACTGACACAGTGTGACCTCACCGTTGCGGTTCCCCTTGAGAGCGGCAACGAGTTCGGGCCCCAGGGTGGTCACGTCACCGGCACCCATTGTCATCACAAGATCCCCGTCCCGAACCCTGTCGACAAGGTAGGGAACGACGTCTGCTCGGTGCGGGAGGTACGCAGCACGTGCACGTGGGCGCTGCCCGAGTGTCGCCTCCAGGAGGGTGCGCCCGCCGACCCCAGGAATCGGCGCCTCGCCAGCACTGTAGACGTCCATCAAGACGACCCGGTCGGCTCCATCGAAAGAACGCCCGAAGTCCCCGGCGAACGCTTGCGTCCTGCTGTACCGGTGGGGTTGGAACAGCGCCCACACCCTGCCGAAACCCAAGCCCCGCGCGGCATCCAAGGTCGCCTTCACCTCGGTAGGATGATGAGCATAGTCGTCCACAACCGTGACCCCGTCGACCTCGCCGACAAGGTCGAATCGCCTCCGTACCCCTGTGAATGACCCCAAGGCGGTCGCAGCCGCGTTCATGTCGAGACCAAGGACGTGGGAGACGGCCAAGGCGGCCGTGGCGTTGCTCACCATGTGCAGACCGGGGACCCCGCTGGTGCAGTCCACCGCTGTTCCATCGGGCAGCGACACCGAGAAGTCGCAGCCAAGGCCCACCCGTGCGCCGGCGGAACAGCGCACGTCGCACTCGTCTGAGAACCCGTACGTCACGTACTCGCGACCGCTTTGCCCGGCCAGCTGCACCAAGCGCTCATCGTCGCCGCAGATGACGAGGACGCCCCCGTCGACCGTGCGAGCCATGAACTGTGCAAACGTACGCTCGATCTCCTCAAGAGACCCGTAGTGGTCGAGATGGTCCGCTTCGATGTTCGTGATCACCGAGACGAAGGGATCGAGGTAGACGAACGAGCCATCGCTCTCATCTGCTTCGACCACATAGTGTTCGCCCTGTCCGTTCGCGGCGTTGGTGTCGAATCCATCGAGTTCGCCTCCGATCAGAAACGTCGGATCGAGCCCCATCCGTGACAGCATCGTGGCTACCATGGACGACGTCGACGTCTTGCCATGCGTCCCTGCGACAGCGATAGTGCGACGGTTCTCGGCGAGATGCGCGAGCATCTTGGCCCTCGGCCAGACTTCAAGTCCTCTGGCGCGCGCCTCGGCCAGCTCGGGATTTCGCTCGGGAATCGCCGAAGAAACGATTACCACCTGGGGTTCGCCCAGGTTCTCGGCGCGGTGTCCGATCGCTATCGGTACGCCGGCACGCTCGAGGGCGCGCGAGTACCTGGACTGCTTGAGGTCACTGCCCGTGACCCGTACCCCGCGTTCGTGCAGCACCAGCGCGATCCCGCTCATGCCTGCACCGCCAGCACCAATGAAGTGCGCGTACGCCTGATCAGTCAACGGTGTCCCTAATCCCTGTGCCCGGCGGACGACGTGGCCGCCTCGCGGGCTACTTGTACGACTCTTGCGGCTGCATCGGGGCGCCCGAGGGCACGCGACGCGGCAGCCATACTAGCACGCCGCTCACCGTCGCTGAGCAGTGCGATGAGCTCGTCACCGAAGCGTTTGTCATCGATCGCGGCATCGGGCACGACGACTGCAGCTCCATTGTCAGCCATTGCGCGCGCGTTCTTGGTCTGATGATCGTCGGTCGCGTAGGGGTACGGCACGAGGACGCACGGTGCTCCTAGCGCGGTCAGTTCCGCGATCGAAGTGGCTCCGGCGCGTGCGACCACCACGTCGGCGGCCGCGATAGCAGAGCCCATGTCGTCGAAGTAGTCGAGTACGGTGAGACACGCGAAGTCGGCCGGATCGGCGGCCTCGATCATCGTCTGCACTGATTCGTACTCCGCACGACCGGCGATCAACACGACCCGCAGCCTGTCGAGGTCACACAGCCGCTTCATCAAGCCGAGCACCGCCGCGTTGAGATGTCGAGCGCCCCGGCTACCGCCAAAGACGAGCAGCACGACAGAGTCGGAAGGCAAGCCCAAAGCTTCCCGGCCTCGGTCGGCGTCGGCTTCAAGAACCGCGCTGCGGACGGGATTGCCCGTGACAACCGCCCTGTCGGGATGGGCGAGTATGGGTATCGACTGCTCGTAGGTGACCCCGACCGCAGTGGCCCAGCGAGACAGCACCCTGTTGGCCAAGCCTGGGACCGAGTTCTGCTCGTGCAGCACGAGTGGGACCCGACGCACGACGGCCGCCAGGCCCACCGGGATCGAGACGTACCCCCCGAATCCGATGACGATATCGGGCCGTTCCTGTCCGATCCAACGCCACGCCTTCGCCGCGGACAGCGCGATTCTCAGAGATGACGTCACCAGCGTCGACGGACGCGAGCGGTCGAACCCTGTCGCGGCGAGCGGCCTGAAGCGAACGCCCGCCTCCACCACGAGTCGAGACTCCAGGCCATCGGGCGTGCCTACGAACAGGACGTCGCTACGCTCTGCGACGAGCTGTTCGGCCACCGTCAACGCGGGATAGATGTGGCCGGCGGTCCCCCCGCCGCTCACGAGCACCTTCACGACGCGGCTCCTGGTTCTTTCGTGGTTTGACCGCCCGAGGCACGAGCGCACCGTACTCCGAGACTGACAGTATCAGTCCGAGACAGATCAGAGTGACCAGAATCGAAGAGCCACCGTAGCTCACGAACGGGAGTGGCTTTCCCGTGATCGGCAACAACCCAGTGACCGCCGCCATGTTCAACACTGCCTGGAAGGCCAGCATGCCGGTCAGACCGCCGGCCACCAAACGGCCGAAGGGGTCCTTGGTACCCACTGCGATGCGGTAGCCAGCCCACGTGAACAGCGCGAGACCCAGCACCACCGAGAGCGTGCCGAGCAGCCCGATCTCCTCACCGATGATCGCCAAGATGAAGTCGTTGTGAGCTTCGGGGAGGTAGAAGAACTTCTGGCGCGAGAGCCCAAGTCCGACCCCATCTATCCCGCCGGTACCGAATGCCAGCAGCGCTTGGACCGTCTGGTAGCCGCGTCCCTGTGCATCAGCCCAAGGGTCGAGAAACGCGGTCACCCTCTTCATACGGTAGGGCTCGGCCATGATGGCGATGGCCGCCAGCGCAGCCACGCCCATTGCGACGCCGACGATCCACTTCCAGTCGATTCCGGCCAAGACAAGAACGATCGCCACTGCCGCAACCAGCGTCACCGTCGTACCGAAGTCAGGCTGCAGCATGATCAGCAGCGAGGGAACACTGACGATCATCGCCACCCTGCCGAGGAAGGTGTTCGTGGGTGCTCGACCCCTCATCCAGTCGACCGCCAGCGCTGAGACCACAAGAACGCATGCGATCTTGACGAGCTCGGAAGGCTGCAGATTGAATAGGCCCAGGGGAATCCATCTGCGCGCACCCCCACGCACGACGCCGATTGCGAGCGTGGTGATCAACAGCACGATTCCGGCCGCCCATAGAACGCCGGCCTTCTCCTTGAACCTCCGATAGTCGTACCGGGACAGAAACCAAGCGAGCGGTGCACACGCGGCGATGAAGGCCAGTTGACGGGCAAGGTAGTACCAGGAGCTGCCCTCTCGAACCGTCGCGGTAACCGACGATGCCGAGTAGATCATCAGCAGCCCGAACGCGGTCAGGAAGAAGGCCGAGCCGAGCAAGATGTAGCGAGCGCCAGGGCCGCCTGCGTAGGCGTGCTTCGGGGGTGTCATCTCTCCCCACCGTCCTCCAGCGCAGCAACGAACCGCTTGAACGCTCGCCCTCGGTCCTCGAAGTTCTCGAACTCGTCGAATGAGGCGCACGCCGGGGACAGCACGATGACAGCCCCCTCGACCGCCAGCTCGCACGCCAGGCTGACCGCATCCTCCAGTTTGCCGGCTTCTCGTACATCTGCTGACGTGTCGTCGAACGCCAGCGCAATCTGTGTCCGGGCTTCGCCGAACGCCACGACCGCATAGCAGCTTCGAGCGGCCTCCCGAGCCAGTTCAGTGAAGTCGTTGCCCTTGTTCCGGCCTCCCAGCAGAAGCACCATCGGGCGCCCCGAGAACGACGCGATCGCCTTGGATACTGCATCCGGGTTGGTGGCCTTGCTGTCGTTGAACCACTCGGCGCCACACGCTTGGCCGACGGGTTCCAGTCTGTGCTCGATGGGCTCGAAGGTCTTGAGACCCCATCTCAGATCGGCTGGGGATACCCCAAGCGAGTGGGCGGCCGCAGAGGCGGCCAACGCGTTGCTCACGTTGTGTGGTCCCTGGATGCGCATCTCGTCGACGTCTACGAGCCTGATACGGCCGCCGCGCGTCTCAAGCGCCATCACACCGTCCACCACCGAAGCTCCCCCTGGGTGGGAGCGCGAACGACTCACCCTCACCACGGGGACACCGCGCCGCTCCAACGCCTCAGCGTACGGCGCCGATCCCGCATCATCGACATCAACCACTGCAACGTCGTCTTGGGTCAGGTTGTCGAACACCCGCACCTTGTCGGAGGCGTACGACTCGAATGAACCATGCCAGTCGAGATGATCCGGCGTGATGTTGAGCAGCACCGCCGCTCGTGGGTGGAACGTCTCGGTGAGCGCAAGCTGGAACGACGAGACCTCGGCCACCAGCACCTCGGACTCGTCACACTCCCCCACTGCTTCGATCGCCGGCGTACCGATGTTCCCGACACCACGCGCGGGGATACCACCCGAGTTCAACAGGTGAGCCAGCAGCGCGGTCGTCGTTGTCTTGCCGTTCGTCCCCGTCACCGCGACCCAGGGGCAGCGCGATCGGCTGTACGCGAACTCGACCTCAGAGACCACACGGCCGCTGCATTCGCGAGCAGCCGTCATCAGCGGAGAGTGCGGAGGGATGCCCGGGCTTGCGATGCACACATCGAAGCGTCCGGCCACCGTGTCGCTGCCCAAGACGATCGTTGCGCCCAGTGCCGAGAGATCCTCAGCGCGACTGCGCAGCGCAGGACTGTCATCGGCATCGACCACGACAACGGAGCGAACGTCGCTGCCCAACAAACCCACGCAGTACCGCGTGGCCGCCGTCCCGCTGGCGCCAAGACCGAGAACGAGTATGTCGCCTAGATACGCCACTCTAGCCCTTCAGACGAACTGACTGGACGAAGTAGAGTGCGAACCCCAACCCGGCAAGGATCGCGGTCACGATCCAGAACCGCACCATGACCTTGGTCTCCGACCATCCCACCATCTCGAAGTGATGGTGTATCGGCGCCATGCGGAAGATCCGCTTGCCGGTCAGCTTGAAGGAGGCCACCTGGAGTACCACCGAGAGGGTCTCGGCGACATAGATCCCGCCGATTATCAGCAGGAACAACTCGGTCTTGGTGACGACCGCCAATGCGGCGATGGCGCCGCCCAGACCGAGTGATCCCGTGTCGCCCATGAAGATGTCCGCCGGGTAGCTGTTGTACCAGAGAAACCCCACACAGGCGCCGGCGATTGCGCCAGCCAACAAAGCGTTTTCCAGCGTGTTCTGGCGGTAGGCGATTCCGGCGAACGCCAGCGTCACGATCATGACGGTCCCCGCTGCGAGCCCATCGAGGCCGTCGGTCAGGTTCACCGCGTTGCTCATGCCGATGATCATCACCGAGACGAACGCGAGATAGAGCCAGGGCACCACGATCGCCAGACCGCTGCTTCCGAGCGGGATCGTAGTGGCCGGCGCGCCCAGTTCGATCTTCGCTGCGGTCAGCGGGATCTGAAGCCATGTGGTCACGCCCGCCCAGTTGACCGCCAGCAGGCAGAACACGACTGAGATCGCGCCTTGCCACAGCAGTTTCGCTCGCGGTCTCAGACCCAGAGATCTCTCATGCGCGACCTTGGCCCAGTCGTCTACGAATCCCAAGGCGCCACAGGCGGCCGTCACCCCTAGTGCGAGAACACTGGCTCTGGTGGGTGTTCCCATCAGCAGAAACGTCCCGGTGACTACAAGGAGGATGAGAACACCGCCCATCGTCGGCGTTCCCTGCTTGACCAAGTGCCCCTGTGGACCGTCCGCCCGAACCTGCTGACCGATGTTGCGCACTCTGAGCAGGCGAATCCACAGTGGGAAGAGAACCGCCGAGGCGACCAAAGCGAAGACGACGGCGAGGAAGACCTGATAGGTCGGGTACTGTGCGAGTCTAGCCAGCACGAGGGGTCACAATCCCTTCGACAACTGCCTCGAGCCCCATCACACGGGACGCCTTCACCAGCACCGCGTCGCCAGCCGCGAGGAGGTCGTCGAGTACCTCAATCGCCTCGACGGTACTGTCGCATCGGCGGACCGAATCAGGGTCCATCCCCTTGGCCGTAGCCCCGTCCGCTATTCGGCGGGCCTTGGGGCCAACGGTCACAAGCACGTCCACGGGCAACTGCGCCACCTGTTCGCCGATATGGAAGTGCGCAAGTTCGGTGAGCGACCCCAGCTCGGCCATGTCACCCAACACCGCCACGCGCTTCCCCGTCACCTTGACCTCGGAGAGCGTCTCGACGGCCGCGGCCATAGAGGAGGGGTTGGCGTTGTACGCATCGTTGATCACAAGTACGCCGCTTGCGGCCGTGAAGGACTCCATCCGCATCGACTGGGTGGCAGCGGCGCCGAGCCCCTGTGCGATGTGATCGAGGCTCACCGCGAGGCGAAGCGCGACCGCTGCAGCAGCCAAGGCGTTGTAGACGTTGTGTCGCCCGGGGACCGGCAGTGAGACGCTCACCGTCCCTTGAGGGGAGACCAAGTCGAACGAAGCACGGCTCTCGTCGTCCAGTTCGATGCTCTCGGCGCGAACGGCGCACGACTCCGACAGCCCGTACAGTGTCACAGGAGCTGCTGCGACCGACGAGAGCGGAGCCGAGAAGGCGTCGTCGCCGTTGAGGAAGACCGCACCGTCAGCGGGTACGCAGCGAACCAGCTCACCCTTGGCACTCGCCACGGCTTCTTGTGTGCCTAGCAGCTCAATGTGAGAGGTTCCAACGTTGGTCACGAGCCCGAAGTGAGGACGCGCGATCCCGCACAACGTCTCGATCTGACCAAGCCCGCGCATACCCATCTCCACGATCAAGGCATCGGTATCGGAGCCAGCCGAGAACACCGTGAGCGGGACGCCCAGCTCGTTGTTCCGGTTGCCTTGCGTGGAGACGACCCTCATGGTCGTCGACAGCACGGCGGTCAGGAAGTCCTTCGTCGTCGTCTTTCCACTCGACCCCGTCACGCCGATCACGGCACACCGGAGCCGCGAGCGATGCCAGCTCGCCAAGGCCTGGACCGCCGCGTTCGCATCAGCCACCCGCAGCACCGCAGCTCCGCGCTGTGAGGCCAGCACCACGGCCTCTGACAACTCGTCGGCGCTCTTGGTGACCAACAGCATCCGAGCGCCAGAGCGAAGGGCCTCTTCGGCAAAGACGTGACCGTCAGTGCAGGCCCCCGGAAGCGCAACGAACACGCAGCCGGGCTGCACCTCACGCGAGTCGATGGCCAGCCCATTGATCGACACATCCGGACCGCCGAGCAGCACCTCGGCCCCGGTCACTTGCGCGATGGTCTCGACGGTCGCTCTCAGCATCTTCCGAGCACCTCCCGCGCGACCTCACGGTCGTCGAAGTGGATCGTGCGATCCGAGAAGATCTGGTAGTCCTCGTGTCCCTTGCCGGCGATAAGGACCACGTCCCCTTCGGCGGCGGCGGCGATGGCCTTCTCTATGGCGGCTCTTCGATCGACCTCGGTCTCGTATGAGGCGCCGGCTTCTCGTAGGCCGTCCTCGATCTGAAGGATGATGCCGACCGGGTCCTCAGAGCGGGGATTGTCGCTCGTGACTATCACGTGATGTGAAGCTGCTGCCGCCAGCCCCATCATCGGCCGCTTGTCCGGATCGCGGTCTCCCCCGCAGCCGAACACCGTGACCACGCGACCCCGAGCAACCTCGGCAACGGCCGAGATCGCTTTTGCGAGAGAGTCAGGAGTGTGTGCGTAGTCGACCACCACCGAGAAGTCCTGCCCGCAGTCGATACGTTCCAGACGCCCGGGGACCTGCGGCGCGGACGCCAGTCCGCCAACGATGTCGTCGAGGCTCATCCCCAAGGCCAGAGCGCAACCAGCGGCCAGCAGCGCATTGTCGATGTTGTACGCCCCGGCAAGGGGTAGCTCCACCAGGGCCACACCTGCGGGGGTGTGAAGCTTGAATGCGCTCCCCGCTGCGCCGAGGTGCTCGTCGGTCGCACGAACGTGCGCCGACCTGGTGCGCCCGACAGTGAGGACTCCACCGATCTCCTTCGCGATGCCGATACCGAAGGGGTCGTCGACGTTGACCACGCGCGCTTCGCAGTCGAAGTCCGTGAACAGACGCTTCTTCACCGAGAAGTACTCCTCGATGGTGTGGTGGAAGTCCAGATGGTCCTGGGTGAGGTTCGTGAACGCCGCCACGGCGAAACGCATGGCATCGACCCTGTGCAGGTCGATGGCGTGGCTGGAGACCTCCATGGTGCACACTGTCGCGCCCACCTCGCGCATCTCGGCGAGAAGCGACTGGATGTCGGCGGCCTCTGGCGTCGTCCTTCCGGTTGTGCGGCGCTCGTCGGCTACCCGGGTTTCCACTGTGCCGACCAGACCTGTGACATTTCCTGCAGTACGCGCGATCGAGTCCATCAAGTACGCCGTCGTGGTCTTGCCGTTGGTCCCGGTGATGCCGACCACATCGATACTCTCGCTTGGCCGACCGTGGAACTCGGCGGAGGCGTATGCCAACGCCACGCGCGAGTCATCGACAACGAATTGCGGTACTTCGAGCTCTAGCTCGCGCTCGACCACGAGAGCCGCAGCGCCTCGTGCTACTGCGTCTGCCGCAAAGTCGTGCCCGTCCGCGGCGAACCCGGACACGCAGAAGAACGCGTCGCCCGGCCGCACGCGGTCGGAGCGATACGCGATGCCCTCAACGACAGTGTCGGCTCGCCCAGTGGCACGGGCGCCCACACTCGCAAGCAGCTCTATCATGGTTTTGTGGCTCACACACTCCCCGCCTGAATAGTCGAGCGATTCTAGCACCGCTCAGTCGCGTGCGCCTTCGTCCGACACCGGACCGACACCTCCCGCAGCCGCCTTGGTCTTGGCCGCCTTGTTGGCGTCAGGGTGCGTGACCGACGAAGGCGGGATCTTGAGGTGAGAGACCGTGAACCGCGCCAGTTTCGAGAAGGTCGGGGCGGCAACCGCCCCGCCGTAGATCCCGTTCGTCGGCTCGTCGAGAATCACGCACACGACAACTTGGGGGTCCTCGGCAGGCAGATAACCGATGAATGAGCCGACGTACTTGCCCCCGGTGTAGCCACCGCCACCAGGACGGGCCTTCTGCGCCGTGCCCGTTTTGCCCGCAACCGTGTAGCCGCGGACTTTCGCTTCTTTGCCGGTACCCTCGGTGACCACCGCCGCGAGCATCTTGGTGACGGACTCAGCTGTCTTGGCCGATATGGCGCGCCGGGACGTCCACACGGGAAGCGGCTCCGTAGATGCAGGCACATCAAGCAGGAAGTGTGGCGTGGTCAGCTCCCCGCCGTTCGCTATCGCCCCGATAGCCCGAACGAGCTGTAGGGCTGTCACGGAGACTCCCTGGCCGAAGGGGATGTTGCCGATCGAAGACGGGGACCACTGCTCCGGAGCAGGAAGCCAACCCTTCGCCTCGCCCGGATAGTCCACGCCGGTCCTCTCGGTGAGTCCGAACGCCGAGAATGAGTCGTAGAGTCCCTGCTTGCCGAGCTTGAGACCCAACTTGACCGTTCCAACGTTGCTCGAGTTCGTCACTATCTGTGTGAGGCTCCACCGTACCGCGCCACGTCCGTGGGATTCGTGTATCGTTCTCCCGCCCACTCGAATGGTCGACGGAAGCGAAAGCTTCGTCTTCGGCGTGTAGAGGCCCTTCTCGACAACGGCAGATGCGGTTAGACACTTCATCGTGGAGCCTGGCTCGTAGGCGTCGGTGATGGGGCGATTTCGGACTGCTTGGGGTTTGGCCTTGCCGTACTCGTTGGGATCGAATCCCGGCATGGAGGCCATCGCGTAGATCTCGCCGTTCTTGGGGTTCATGATCACGACCGAGCCGCTCCTGGCCCCCCACTTTCGTGTCGCCTCGCCTATCTCGATCTGCGCTTGATACTGAATGTCCTTGTCGATGGTAAGGACGATATCGTGGCCGTGGACTGGGTCGAAGGCCTTCTGGATGCCACCAGGAATCGCGCGCCCTTGGGGATCGCGCTCACCGAGCACCACTCCAGGCCTGCCTGCAAGAACCTCTTCGTACTGGGCCTCGAGGCCAGACAGCCCACTGTCATCGACGCCAACGAACCCAAGAACCTGGCAAGCCAGCTCACCGGAGGGGTACACGCGGTCAAAATCGTCGGTGAACCCGATGCCCTCCAGCTCGAGCTGCTCAAGCTCGTTCGCTCGGGCAAGGTCGACCTTGCGCTGAATGTAGACGAATCCTGAGTCTTTCTGCAGCTTGGCCAAGTACTGCTTCTCGCTCCCGCCAAGCGACGCGGCCAAGGCGCGTGCAGTCTCAGGCTTGTCCTTGATCAGATTGGGCGACGCGAACACCGTGCGAGCCGCCGTGCTCACCGCGAGAGGCTCGCCCTCTCTGTCGTAGATGGTTCCGCGTCGGGGCGGCAGCTCGATGTCTCGAAGCCGTTGGGCGGTCGCCTTGCGCGTGAGCGCGGGCGCCTGAACGACCTGGACCCATATCAGTCTCGCGGAGATGAGGGCGAACGCGACGAGGAATAGCGTGAGCAGGAGAACGTGACGGCTGCCGCTGCCCGGCCGCGTCCGCTTTCGACTCACGCGAACTCCGTTTCCGACCGACGTCTCATCGCGAAGAAGCCAGTCCCACGTCGCCGACCAGCAGAACCTGCGCCTCTCCAGCGGTAAGATCCATCAGGCCCTCGAGAGCCCGGTCCATACCGCGCGAACCACTAGGGCGACGCGCATTGACTGACGGGCGAACCGTGGTCGTGCACGAGATGTCGAGGCAAGCGATCTTGCGCGCCGGGGTCATGTCCATAGTGTCACATGCGATGGCGCGTATTCTGGAGGGAGAACCCAAAGCGCTCTGACGTACCTCGAGCATGTCTCCCTGATAGCGCGCGGTCTTGATCTGACTCCGCAGCTCGCTGGCGGCCATGGAGGCCTCCGCCGCCATGACAGAGAGCCAGACACGCCCCATTCCGAGAACAACGACCAAGGTCATCAGAATCGCGAACGACCGAAAGGCGCCACGTGCCGCTTCTGAGCGTGCCGCGCTACTGCGCGCTCGAGACGAGCTCTTCCCTTGTTTCTTGGTCTTGACGACCCGGAGATGCGACCGACGCTCGCGTGAGGTTGAGTCGATGCGAACTGCAGGCAGACCCATCCTTACGCACCTCCCATCGATCGTCCGACGTCGCTACGATCACACCTTCTCGGCCACCCGCAGCTTCGCGCTTCGGGAGCGCGCGTTTCGCTCTATCTCTTCGGGCGAAGGTACGATCGCCCGCCTCGTCACAACGTGGACTACCGGCTCGTGCTCGCACGTGCAGACCGGAAGATCCGGTGGACACGTACACCCCTGGGAGTTCTGCGCGAAGATGCGCTTCACGATGCGGTCCTCCAGCGAGTGATAGCTGATGACAGCGACTCTTCCTCCAGGTGCCAGCCATCGGATCGCCGAGTCCAGTCCGAGTGCCAAAGCGTCAAGTTCACCGTTGACCTCGATCCTGAGCGCCTGGAAGGTTCTTTTGGCCGGGTGGCCCCCCGACCGGCGGGCCGCGGCCGGCACCGCGGCCTTGATAACCTCAACGAGGTCGCCAGTCGTGGCGATGGGCCGACGGGCTCGCGCTGCTGCGACGAAGGATGCAATACGCGACGCCCATCGTTCCTCACCGTAGTCTCGGATGATCCGGGCGAGGTCTGCTTCGGAGTATGTTGCGACGACCTCAGCGGCGGTTGTGGTCTGATGACCCGGATCCATCCGCATGTCCAACGGGGCATCCGCCTTGAACGAGAAGCCCCGTTCGGCAACGTCCAGCTGTGGAGAAGAGACTCCCAAGTCGAACAGAACCGCGTTCGCATACGGGACTCCCGCCTCGACCAGTAGCCGGTCGAGATCCCCAAAGTTGCCCTTGAGCAAGACAGTTCTTGCCGGAGGTGATTGCTGGCCGAGGCGTAGTGTGACTGCTGCTGCGTCGAGTGCTGCGTCATCTTGATCGATGCCCACGAAGATGCCCGTGGGCGAGATGAGGTCTACAAGCCGTTTCGCGTGTCCTGCCCCGCCTAAGGTGCAATCTACGACGATCGAACCGGGCTGCGGCGATAGCTGCTGCGTGACCTCGGCCAGCAAAACTGGGGTGTGCCGGTATTCCATTGTCAATGCCTAGAGCAGGCCGGCGTCGGCCAGCTCCTTCGCGAGGTCTTCGATGCTTTCGCCCTCCTGGTCGTAGCCGACCCAGGCGCCCGAATCCCAGATCTCGATCCGGTTTCCGTTCCCCGTGACCGCCACATCCTTGGACAGGTGCGCGTACTCGCGAAGGTTCGCGGGTAGCGACACTCTGCCTGCCGAATCGAGCTCCGTCTCGACCGCACCGGTGGTGAAGAAGCGACGGACCTTGCGAACGCGGGGTTCGAAGTCCTCGCGGGAGACGAGATCGGCCACGAAGCGGTTGTACTCCTCGGCGGGATAGATGTAGAGGCACTCGTCCAGGCCCTTCGCGACGACGATCTTGCCCGTCATCTGCGCCCGGAACTTGGCAGGCAGCGAGACACGCCCCTTGGCGTCCAGCGTGTGCTGGTGGTCGCCGAGAAACACTCGCGCACCTTCCCCTCACTCGTCCCTGTGAGGACGCCCCCCTCGTGGTGGCTCCCTCCCTGCACGTAGGACTTTATGACACTTCATCCCACATTGCAACACTCTCATGGGAATTCATCACACCTCACAATCTGCCCGTGTCTGCGACACTTCACGTTCGGCCCACGTGTGCGTCCACAACCAGCCGTGAACCAACAGCACGCGGCGTGCGTCATACGGGTCGCAAAGGGCAACGGCATCGAGTGTCGGGAGGCGCCGCAGGACCAAACGTCGGCGTGTCATTGCCGTACGGGAACCGGTGCGAGTAGAATCAGTTCGAACCAACCGCGACCCGGAGGTGAAGGAATCACATGACCGCCAACTGGCCTGCATCAGTGGTCTGGGTTCTTGTCCTAGCTTTCTTTGTGGTCATCGCCATCGGCATCGCGCTCGGCGCGTATGCGGCGAGCAACCTCAAGAAGAACGAGGAGAAGGCGGAGCAGACCGGGTAAGGTGGTCCTCCTCTCGAACCTGGCACATCGGCGCCCTCGGCCCTCAGTAGACGGCGAGGGCGTCTTTGCGTGTCAGAGCGCCCAAGAGGAGGCGGCACGATGGGATCGAGGACTCGCAAGGTACTCATGATTGCGGCGGCAATGGCTGGCGCGCTCGTTGTTGCCGCCATCGGCTACTCACTGGGCGCCACGCAACCGGTGTCCACTACCCCTGAGTCGGTCTCGGGCGGCAGAGCTGAGCTACTAGCTTCGGGCGAGTACTGCCGTCGACGATCAGTCGACTTTTGGCGCCTCTCCTTCCGAGGAGGCCGCCAAGGTGGCGCCCATGAATCCTGACGGATCCCCGTCCGCGACCGCGGAGACTGGCGACACCCTCGTGATCGTCAACGGGTCCATGGAGCTCAGGGTCAAAGACGTGGAGTCCTCCCTCGACTCGCTCCGACTGTCCGTCACCAAGGCGGGCGGCGAGATCACTGACTTGAACGTCACGGCCGGTGGCAGCGACATCGTTCCGATGCCGCTCGAAAGCACCGGAGGGGACGCGGCAACGCGGGGACCCGCGAGCGCGATCGTTACGATCCGGGTTCCAGCCGAGAACCTGGATGCTCTCCGCAACGACGTGAGCACCCTGGGCCAGGTGCTGTCACAGTCGGCGACTGCGAGTGATGTCACGGAACAGGCGATCGACCTCGAGGCCCGGCTGCGCAACCTCAGGGCCGAGGAAGCACGGCTGCGCACGTTTCTCTCGAAGACCGACAAAATAGGCGACCTGCTCGCGGTCGAGCGAGAACTCGCTCGCGTTCGTGGCGAGATCGAGTCGATGGACGCCCAGCTAACCTACTTGGAGCGCCAGGCCGCACGAGCGACTCTCACGGTCCTACTGTCCGAGCCTGGTCCGGTCGTCCAGCCGGCCGGAGACTCCTGGGGCCTCAAGGACGCCATCACGAGAGGCATCCAAGCAACGGCAGCACTGATGTCCACGATGATCACGGTTGCGATCCCGCTGGCCTTCCTGGCCCTCGTCGCGCTTGTAGTGGTGCTGCCCGTACGAAACGCCCTCAGGCGGCGCTCAGCCAAGCGAGCTGCAGCCGACGAGACGATAGCGAATGGAGACGAAACCGAGTGATTCCGCGACCGCGAATCCGGCTTGCGTTGTGGGCGGCGCTACTGCTTGTAGCGGCGGCGTTTGTCACCCGCTCAGTCGTGATGCGAGGCGGTGACTTCTCGCTCGATCTGCCCGGTGACGCGATCGCTCTGACGGCGCTCGTGGTTGCCGGCGCGCTTGTCGCGTGGGCGCGTCACCAACAAGCCAACGAGGGTGAGGGCACCGAGGACGAACCGCCCGACGTCAAGCGGTAACGCGGCCCTCCCAGGAGCCGGGAGCCGCCACACGTGTGCGGCGAGCTCGGGCTAGCCCTTCTCCTTGTACGGCTTGCCGTCAGCAGCGGGCGCAACCGCCCTGCCCACAACTCCGGCCAGCACCACAACTGTCAGAACGTAGGGCAGCATGAGGAAGAACTGCGGCGGTATGTCGATCCTGTCGGAGAAGAGCTGCAGCTTGAGTTGGAGCGCGTCGGCGAATCCGAACAGCAGAGACGCGAGGTACGCTCCGCCTGGGACCCAGCGTCCAAAGATCATGGCGGCCAGCGCGATGAATCCACGGCCATTCGTCATGCCCTCGGTGAAGGAGCCCACCTGCTCGAGCGTAAGGTTGGCGCCCGCCAGGCCCGCCATGAAGCCGGAAACCAGCACCGCAACCCACCGACCTCGCAGTACGTTCACTCCAACGGTGTCAGCCGCACGGGGGTGCTCGCCAAGAGAACGCAGACGTAGGCCCCATCGCGTCCTGTACAAAGACCACGTCAGAAAGACCGCTGCGAACATCCCGAAGTAGACGATGGGCGTATAGCTCAACAGCGCGACGTCGATCCACGTCCAGATCTGACCGAGCAGCGTGTCTCCCCCCGTCGGGAAGTTGAATACCGGGCCGATCGTTCGAACGGGGTCGGTCGTGCCCGGACGTCCGAAGATGGTCTCCATCAGGAAGCCGGTGACACCAAGGGCCAAGATGTTGATCGCCGTGCCCGAAACCACCTGATCCGAGCGAAGGTTCACCGAAGCCCAGGCGTGCATTGAAGCGAATACCAGCGCACCCATCACAGCTCCGATGACGCCCAGCCATGTGTTGCCCGTTATCAGTGCCACCGCTACGCCCGAGAAGGCGGAGATCAACATCAGGCCCTCCATGGCGATGTTGACCACACCGGACCGCTCGCAGATGGCGGCGCCCGTGGCGGCAAGCGCGATGGGAGTGGCCAGCCTGACCGCGGAGGCGAAGAGTTCGGGAGTGAACACCTCAGCGAGCATCGGCGCCTCCCTTCTGTCGCCGGAACTTGGATACCGTCCACGTCACGATGGTCTCCGCCCCGATGAGGAAGATGATCGTGCCTTGGATGATGGAGATGACCTTCTGAGAAACGCCGGCCTCAAGCTGCATCGTCCCCGCGCCCGCCGAAAGCGCTCCAAACAGAATGGCCGCCGCTATGACTCCGATGGGGTTGTTCTTCGCCAGAAGCGCCACGGCAATACCCGTGAAGCCGAATCCCGACGAGAACTGGTCGAACAGGCGATAGTGGACTCCCATCACCTCGGCAGCGCCGGCAAGGCCGGCGATCGAGCCCGAAATGCACAACGACTTGATGGTGGTCGCCGATACCGAAACGCCACCGGTCTCGGAGGCGAACGGGTTGAAGCCCACTGCGCGCGCTTCAAAACCAAGGACCGTATACTTCAGGATCCACCACACGACTATCGCAGCGAAGACCCCCACGATGAAGCCGAGATGGGCTCGGTTCTGGGGTATGAACGGGAACGCATCGGATATTCGGGGGAGCTGACTGCTCACCGGCAGCTCAGGTGTCTGAGGTATCGCACCCTCTGCCTTGAAGGGCCCGGTCACGATCCACGAGACGAGGTAGCGGCCGATGTAGGTGAACATCATGGTCGTGATGACCTCATGCGCCCCGATCCTCGCCTTCATGAGCGCAGGAATGAACGCCCACGCGCCACCGGCAAGCATCGCCGCCAGCAAGATGAGCGGCACTGAGACTGCCCACGGATAGCCGGCTATCTGCACCCCGACGAACGCCGCAGCCAAGCCTCCAAGGAACAGCTGGCCCTCGGCGCCGATGTTGAACAGTCCGGACCGGAAACCGTAGGCGACAGCGAGCCCCGTGAATATGAGCGGCGTGGCCCGCAAGAGCGTCTCACCGATCTGGCGGACGCCCCCGAAGGCGCCGTAGAACATCGCAGAGTACGCCTCGATGGGGCTGTGACCAGAGGCGAGAATCACGATCGAGCCGATCAGCAGCGCGATCGCCACCGAGACGAACGGCGTCGCGATGCGTACCGCGCGCTGGAAGCGCTCCTGATCGAGTGCGAACTGCTTCTCGGCTTCGAGCGCCGCCGCGCGTTCGGCGTCGGTGGGCGGAGGGGTGCCGATGTCAGGCAACGTCTCCCCCTCCCTGCGAACCGGCGGCGGCTCCATCGCTACGATTCTTGCCGCCTGTCATGTAGTAGCCGAGTTCCTCCTCGGTGACCGCGCCTGCTTCGAACTCCGCAGCGATCTTGCCCTCGTACATCACCAGGATCCGGTCGGACAGCGACATGACCTCCTCCAGCTCCATGCTCACCAGCAGCACGGCCTTGCCCGCGTCCCTCTCGGCGAGAATCCGTCGATGCACGAACTCGATCGCGCCGACGTCAAGACCTCGAGTCGGCTGCGCGGCGATCAAGCAGCTCCGGGTTCCTGCCCAGCTCCCGTGCGAGCACGAGCTTCTGCTGATTGCCCCCGGACAGGTTCTCGGCCGCAACATGCTCGTTCGGGGTTCGCACGTCGTACTCCGCGATCCTCTCCGCTGCGACGCGATCCATCGCCTTTCGATCGAGCACGCCCCACTTGGCGAATGGCGGGCGTCGTTGGTCGCCGAGGGTTATGTTCTCGACGAGGTCGAACTCTAGGACCAGTCCGCGACGGTGACGATCCTCGGGCACGTGCGACACGCCCGACGCTATCGTGGTGCGGGCATTGTCGTGCGTGATGTCTTTGCCGCGCAGCAACAAGGTGCCGTGTGTCGGGCGCCTGAGTCCCATGATCGCCTCGATCAACTCGGTCTGACCGTTGCCGCTGACCCCGGCGATGCCGACGATCTCACCCGCGCGGACCTCGAACGAGACGCCGTTGAGGACTTCGAGCTTGCGATCGTCTTTCGCTTCGAGACCGCGAACCTCGAGCACCGGGTCGCCGGGTTTCGAGGGCCCCTTGTCGATTCGCAACACGACGTCGCGGCCAACCATCATCCTGGCGAGACTCTGCTCGTTGCAGGAACTCGGCGTCGTCTCGCCCACTACTCGGCCGTTGCGCATGACCGCGATCCTGTCAGCGAACGCCATGACCTCATCGAGCTTGTGGGTGATGATGACGACCGCGAGACCCTCGGAGACGAGTTCCCTGACGATCTCGAAGAGCTCGTTGACCTCCTGTGGCGTGAGCACGGCGGTGGGCTCGTCGAGAATGAGGATCCGCGCATCACGATAGAGTGCTTTGAGGATCTCGACTCTTTGCTGCCGGCCGACCGAGAGATCTGCGACGCGAGCGTCAGGATCCACTTTGAGCCCGTAGCGTTCAGAGATCGCCACGACCTTCGCGCGGGCGGACTTGCGGTCGATGACACCGAGGCCTGTCGTCGGCTCCATCCCAAGCACGATGTTCTCGGTGACCGTCAACGGCTCCACGAGCATGAAGTGCTGGTGAACCATGCCGATACGCAGCGCGATCGCGTCACGCGGGGCACGAATCTCGACAACTTCGTCGTCGACGAGCATCTCGC
This sequence comes from uncultured Actinomycetes bacterium, assembly GCA_963700665.1. Taxonomy (GTDB): domain Bacteria; phylum Actinomycetota; class Coriobacteriia; order Anaerosomatales; family PHET01; genus CAVPCY01. Next base: position 296,639 of record CAVOYK010000001.1, on the reverse strand, counting down.
CACTGTCAGCGTCGAGAAGCCCGTAGGCGACGTTCATGAGCGTGGACTTGCCAGCACCGTTCTCGCCGAGAAGCGCGAGGACCTCGCCCGGCGCGACTGCGATAGAGACGTCGTCGTTGGCAAGAACCCCTGGGAATCTCTTGGTGATGTGCCGCAACTCCATGATGGGCTCGCGGCTGGGTCCTGCGGTCGTACTCTCGCACCCGGCGGTGGGCTCGGCGACCATCGGCGCTCCCGTCGAAAACGGCTACCGCAGGCCCGGCGGCCGTCTCATGCGACGACCGCCGGACCCATCGGCTTTCATTCGGTCAGCTACTTGCTCTCAGGAACGGTGACCGTGCCGGCGATGACATCAGCCTTCGCCTTGGCAACAGCGTCCTTGACCTCCTGGGGCATCTTGGCTTCCCAGTCGTGGAACGGAGCGATGTCCACTGCCTCTTCGGCGAGACCGAAGACCCTGTTCTCTCCACCCTTGAGCATGCCGTCCACCATGTCCTTGACGGTCAGGAACACGGCCTGGTCAACCCTCTTGATGGCAGACGTGATGATCGTGTCGCCGATACCCTCGATCGTCTCGTACTGGTCGGCATCGACGCCGATGAAGAGCGCGTTGTTGTCCTGAGCTGCCTTGGCGGTACCGTTGCCGGTGGCGCCCGCAGCCGCGAAGATGATGTCAGCGCCCTGCTCGATGAGGTTCTTGCCGGACTCCAGACCCTTCTGCTGGTCCGTGAAGCTGCCGGTGTAGACGCTCTTGACCTCGATGTCCGGATCGACCGACTTGGCGCCGGCGATGAAGCCCGCTTCGAACTTCTGCACGGGAGGTATCTCCATGCCGCCGACGAAGCCGAGGATCTTCTTGTCGTTGATCCGCGGGTCGACGTCGGTCTTCGTGGTGAGACTGCCTGCGACAACGCCCGCGAGGTAGCCCGCCTCCTGCTCCTTGAAGTTCAGACCGATGACGTTGGGAGCGACGGGATCGAAGAAGATGTCGATACCGCCGAAGTTGACGTCAGCAAACTGCGGAGCGACCTTCGTGACCGTGTCGGTCATGAGGAAGCCGACCGCGAAGATCGGGTTGTACCCGGCCGTCGCAAGCTGCGTCAGGTTGCTCTCGTAGTCGGTCGGCTCCTTGGACTCGAGCACCTTGATCTCGGTTCCGAGCTCCGCCTCGGCCTTCTGCAGGCCAGCATAGGACAGGTCGTTGAACGACTTGTCGCCCAAGCCTCCGACGTCGGTGACCATGGCGGCCTTGACGTCGGTCGTGGGCTCCTCGGCAGGCGCGGGCTCCTCGGCCGGCTGGCTCGCGCACCCGACTGCGAGCGACGCGACCATGGCGAGCGCGAGCAGCAACACCACCATCTTTCCCCACTTCGATCTCACAGAGATCTCCCTCCTCCTATACGCGGAACGACCTTCTCGATTCATTCTAGATGAACCAGTCGAGGAGTGCCGCCCCTTTGTCTGGGTCGCCACCAGCGCACGGAGTCGTGCTATCGAATCCGAGCGCGCGGGTGCGTCGTTAGGTATTCTTCCCGAATGTGCCTTCTATCGACGTGTGTGTAGACCTGCGTTGTTGAGATGTCTGCGTGACCGAGCATCTCTTGGAGCGAGCGCAGGTCCGCCCCGCCCTCAAGCATGTGAGTCGCAAACGAATGGCGCAGCGTGTGCGGGTGAAGCCCCTCGAGTCCGACTCGTGCGCCATACGACCTGACCAAGACGAACGCGGACTGCCGGGAGAGCCGCCCCCCGCGCTGGTTGAGGAACAGTGCGGAACTCGTCATCGACACCGTCCTCGCCGATCTCAGCAGCGGCCTCCCCTGTCTCAGGTAGGCGTCGAGTGCACTCGACGCCATGCCCGCGACAGGGACGACGCGCTCCTTGCTCCCCTTTCCCAGAACACGAACGAAGCCTTCTGCAAGATCCAGGTCGGTCGTGTCCAATCCGACAAGCTCGCTCACCCGCAGCCCACAGCCGTACAGCGTCTCCAGGAGCGCCCGGTCTCGCAGACCTGCGGCTCCGTCGGGGAACGGCTGCGAGAGAAGCCGGTCGACCTGTTCGATCGAGATCACGTCCGGAAGCCGCTCAGGTACCTTCGGCAGCGGCAGGCGTGCCGTCGGATGGTTGGTGGTGACGCCTTCCCTGACGAGGAACTTGTGAAAGCCCTTGATCGCCGCCACCTTGCGCTCCACGGAGCTCGGGGCAAGTCCCCGGCCGCGCAACTCGGAGACGAAGGCGGTCACGTCGTCCCCGGAGATACGCGACACGTCGAGGGAACCCCTAGCCTCGAGGAACGTAGCGTACTCAGCGAGATCGCGCCTGTAGGCCGCGAGCGTGTGGTGCGATGCTCCACGCTCGACCGACAGGTGGCCGAGGTATTCGTCGACTACCGCCTGCATGCGACGATGATAGCGAAGCGGCCGCCCCGCGTGATGCGCGACGACCGCCGTTCGTGCTCACCGTGAAGGCAGATCCGCCTCTAGCCTATGAACTGCTCCAGCGGCACATAGTCCAGCCCGTGGGCGTCGGCCACCGGCTTGTAGGTGACCTTGCCATCGAGCACGTTGACGCCCATGGCGAGCGCATGGTCTTCGGAAACGGCCTGCTTCCAGCCCTTGTCGGCGATCGCCAGGCCGTACCGAAGCGTGGCGTTGTTCAGCGCGTGTGTCGAGGTATTGGGCACAGCGCCAGGCATGTTCGCGACGCCGTAGTGAAGCACCTCGTCCACGAAGTAGGTCGGGTCCGCATGAGTGGTGGCCTTGGTGGTCTCGATGCAGCCACCCTGGTCGACCGAGACGTCCACGACGACGGCGCCCGGCTTCATGCTCGGAAGCATGTCCTTGGTCACGAGCCAAGGAGTGCGGGCGCCCGGAAGCAGCACTGCGCCCACGACGAGGTCGGCCGCGTAGACAGCCTCCTCGATGTTGTGACGGTTGCTGTAGAGCGTGCGCACGCGGTTGCCCCACAGGTCATCGATGTATCGGATCCGGTCCATGTTCACGTCCATGACCACGACATTGGCACCCATGCCCACGGCCATATACGTCGCGTTGATGCCCACGACTCCTGCACCGAGCACCACGACGTTGGCGGGCAGCACACCAGGCACCCCGCCCATCAGCACGCCACGCCCGCCCAGAGTCTTCTGGAGGTACTGCGCGCCCACGATCGAGGCCATGCGCCCGGCCACCTCAGACATCGGCGCGAGCAGCGGCAACGTGCCGTTGGGCAGCTCGACGGTCTCGTAGGCGATACATACGGCGCCCGACTTCACGAGGCCCAGAGTCTGCTGGTAGTCGGGCGCGAGGTGGAGGTACGTATAGAGGATCTGGCCGGGCCGAAGCATCTCGATCTCGACCGTCTGCGGCTCCTTGACCTTGACCACCATCTCGGCACGCTCGAAGACCTCTGAGGCGGTATCCACGATCTCGGCACCGACCGCAGCGTACTCCCCGTCGGTGAACGAAGAGCCCACGCCCGCGGACTTCTCTACGATCACGGAGTGTCCGTGGTGGACGAACTCGCGAACAGAGCCCGGCGTCAGACCGACACGGAACTCGTTGTTCTTGATCTCTTTCGGGACTCCGACAATCACAGGAGCCAACCCCCTTCTGGTGTCCGGGCTCATATGCCTCGAGTGTGCTTCGTCTATTCCCTGACACCCCACAAAACGGGCATCAGCCTCACACAGTGTAGCGCCGCCAGCTCTCCGCGCAACGCCCGAAATGCATGCCCATATCACCGTATTGCATACATTCTCAGACTTCGAGCACGCCTCGGGCTACTCGGAATGCAATATCGCCCGCAGCGAAGGATGCCGAGAAGAAGGCCGGGTCCTCAGAAGCACTTCGCCCCATCGTGGTCACACGCACGCCGCGCAGATCGGGTTCAGCGCCCCTGTGCGAGGGCGAGTCTGCCCGACGGTGTATCCCCCATACACCGGCTTCGGCCAGATCCCGCTCTATTGCATGCAGAAACTCCTGCTGCGAGGCTGGCACGGCCACGAGCGCCGGGGTCAGTGCTATGCGTGAGAGCGCTGTCAAGGTGTGATGGCTGACACCGCGGTGTCGCTCGCGGGTGTCCGCAAACGACACTCGGAGACAGGCCACCGGGACTCCACCCAGCGCGCCGGCGGCGTTGATCGCCTCTCCTTGGGCGACCCCACCATGTCCGAACGGTGTCGCGGTACCGACAACGCCCGGTCCGATCCCCACCACGGCTACGTCGGCGTGCGCGACCCATCTGGCGGCGAGGAGCCCGGAGTGGAGGTTGACCGACTCGTAGTGCCCTCCGAAAGCCTGCCCGCACGCTATCGTCGCATCGACGAGGCCTGCCGAGACACTCGAGGCGATCACGCCCGATAGCGCCATCGCCAAGGCGGCCTGATCGGTCATGCAGTACGCGACTCGAAGCGATGGGTCCGCCTGTTTGATCGCCGCTGCGACCAGCGGCACCTGGCTGTGCAGGCCGCAGCAGACGACAGGCATCCCGTCCAACGACTCAGCTGCGCTCATCACCGCGTGATCCGGCGACTCCGGCGATTCCACGGAGATCACGTCCACTTGCAGTGGAGAGTACCTGAGTTTCATCACGTGCCCGCCGGAAGGGTTGTCGAGCGCTACTCCTGCGCCCGTCCCCCCGCGCGCCACGACGAAGTGGACTCCCCCGGTACCCAACCCCAGCCCGACCGCGGTCGTGTTGAGCAGGACGCGATCGCCGCTTGCACACCTGCCGGCAAGTGCGACGTAGGCCACGGCCGAACCGGACGAATCGTCGTCGAGATCGACGGCGAGGCGCTGCACGTCCTCGGCGTCGTCGCTGACCGAGTTGACCGTAGCCCAGACGAGACGCATCCCTGACCCCCTATCTCGCGAGGCGCAGCGCGACCGCCACGCACAGCGCGGCAAGTCGTTCGAGGTCTGCGATCGCGAGCTGCTCGGTGGTCGAGTGCACGCCGTCCATCCCGCATGAGAGCGCCACCACGGGCACGCCCATCGCGGCGATCGCGTTGGCATCGCTGCCGCCGCCGGTGCTGAAGGTCGACGGTTCGAGTCCGACCTCGACACACGACTCGGCGACCAGCTTCACGACCTCGTCATCGTCGGCCAGCCTGAATCCCTCGTACTCCAGGTTCCACGTGATCCCGACGGAGCCGCCCTGCTCCTCGGCAACCTCGCGCATCGTCCGATCCATCTCCGACTTGAGGGCCTCAACCCGAGCCCGATCGAGAGAACGACACTCGCCGGTGATCTCGACTCGCGCCGCGATGACGTTGGTGGCAGTCCCGCCCTTCACCGTCCCGACGTTCGCGGTCGTCTCGGCGTCTAGACGGCCGATGGGCAACCGGGTGATGGCCTCGCTCGACATCTTCACGGCCGAGATTCCCGCCTCGGGCTCCACGCCCGCATGAGCAGCGCGACCCTCGAACTGCGCGACGAACGTGTAGTGCGTGGGGGCCGCGATCACGATCCCACCCGGACTCCCCGCGGCATCGAGCACGAGGCACAGATCGCCGGATGCATCTTGTGCCCTGAGCTGTTTCGCGCCCACGAGCCCGAGCTCCTCTTGGACGGTGAATACGCAGCGAACCGAGGGATGCGGCGACTCACCCTCGGCGAGCCGACGAACGCACTCGATCGCGACCGCAAGACCCGCCTTGTCGTCGCCCCCGAGCACGGTCTCCCCTTCCGAGAAGACCAGGCCGTTCTCGATACGCGGCACGACCCCCCGACACGGCTCCACGCAGTCCAGATGGGCCGAGAGCACGAGAGTGCCCGGAGCCGTCCCGGGGAGCTCGGCTATCAGGTTGCCGGTGTCCGATCCGGTGGCACCCGCGCTGTCGTCATAGCGAACGGCGCAACCAGCCTCTGTCAGCACGCGCTCGCAGTAGGCCGCGCAGCCGGCCTCCGAGCCCGAAGGGCTGTCGATGCGCACGAGATCGAGAAACGTCTGCAGCAGCCGCTCGTTCGCGGTTCGCGACTGCGCGCCCACTCCTGCTACGCCCCTCGGGCGTTCTTGAAGGCGACGGCCGCTCCGATGAAGTCTCTGAACAGCGGGGCTGGTCTGGTGGGGCGGCTCTTGAACTCGGGGTGCCCCTGGTTGCCGAGGAACCACGGGTGGTCAGCGAGCTCCACCATCTCCACGAGCTTGCCATCCGGACTCACGCCGCTGATGACCAGCCCGGCATCCTGTAGCTGCTGCCGATACGCGTTGTTCACCTCGTAGCGATGGCGATGGCGCTCGTAGATCACTTCCTCGCCGTACGCCTCCCAACCCTTGGTGTCCGCAGCGACCTTGCACGGATAGGCACCGAGACGCATGGTGCCTCCCATCTCGGCCACACCCTGTTGATCGCGCATCAGATCGATGACCGGATGCGGAGTGACGGGGTCGAACTCCGAGGAGTTCGCGCCCTCCAGGCCCGCGACATGGCGCGCGAACTCGGCGACGGCCACCTGCATCCCAAGACAGATACCGAAGTAGGGAACCTTGTTCTCGCGTGCAAAACGCGCCGCCCGGATCTTGCCCTCGACCCCGCGGATCCCGAAACCCCCGGGAACGAGGATGCCGTCGAACTCTGCGAGCGTGGAGTCGACCTCTTCGGGCGTCAACGACTCAGCATCCACCCACTGAACGCTGACCTTGTGGTCATGGAAGATCCCCGCGTGGTCGAGCGACTCGTTGACGGAGAGATAGGCGTCCGGCAGCTGAACGTACTTGCCCACGAGCGCGATGCGCACCTCATCGGCAAGCGAGGCTGAGTGGTCCACAAAGGCGTCCCACTCCGCCAGATCGGGCTGGCCACACTCGAGATCGAGGCGATCGATCACCATCTCGTCGAGCTGTTGGGCACGCAGATTCTTGGGCACCTCGTAGATGCTTCGAGCGTCTTGGGCAGAGACGACCGCCACGGGGTCGACATCGCAGAACAGCCCGATCTTGCGGCGGATGCCCGCGTCGATAGGTCGGTCGGAGCGGCACACGATGAAGTCGGGCTGGATACCGATGGAGCGCAGCTCCTTGACCGAGTGCTGCGTGGGCTTTGTCTTGAGCTCGCTGGATGCACCGATCCACGGCACCAAGGTCACGTGGATGTAGACGACGTTGTCGCGGCCTTTGTCCTTTCTGAGCTGGCGAATGGCCTCGAGGAAGGGCAGCGACTCGATGTCGCCCACCGTGCCGCCAACCTCCGTGATGATCACGTCGGGCTGCGTCTGCTCGGCGAGCCTGTTGATGCGATCCTTGATCTCGTTCGTGACGTGCGGGATGACTTGGACGGTCCCTCCCAAGAAATCGCCGCGCCGTTCCTTCGCGATGAGCGTCTGGTAGACCGAGCCGGCGGTGACGTTGCAGTCTCGAGTGAGCGACTCGTCGACAAAACGCTCGTAGTGGCCCAAGTCCAGATCGGTCTCCCCCCCGTCATCAGTCACGAACACCTCGCCGTGCTGAAACGGCGACATCGTCCCAGGATCGACATTGAGGTAGGGGTCGAGCTTCTGGATGGTCACCTTGAGGCCACGCGCCTTGAGCAGCCTGCCCAGCGATGCCGCGGTGATGCCCTTGCCGAGCGAACTGACGACTCCTCCGGTCACGAAGATGTGCTTGGCCATCTGCCCCCGTCTTCCTTCCGTACCAATGCGGCCACCCCAACAGAGTGATTCTACTCGGGGCCAGTGCTTTGTTGACGACTTGGTTCTTCGTGCTCGTCACTCGTCTCAGTCTCAGTGCATCGCCCGAGCGCATCGAGGCCCCGCAGCACCGGGTTCGACTCGATGATACGGGAGAAACTGTACCGTTCGCTGGCGAGGTTGGCTGCCAGCATCACCGCGAAGTAGACGCCAATGCCCCACGCGGGCAGTCCGCTGACGATGAGCATCCCCGCCGCGGCCCCCATCGCATTCGCCCCGGCGTCCCCTAGCATCCCACGCTCGCCCAAGTCGTAGCGCCACGTGGCCGCCACCGGACCGAGCATGAACAACAGGAGTGCTAGCGCCCCGACAGCGACTGGAAGCGTCGACTCGCCGACCTGTCCGAGCCGTGGAGCAAGCCCGAGAACCACGGACAGGACCGCACCGACAGCGAGAAGCGAGTAGACCTTGAGAGCGCGACCGGGACGAAGGTCGGTCAGATTGACGAAGTTCGAGGTGAGCGCTATCGCGGCACCAGCAACCAGCACCACCACCCCGAGACCGACTGTGGGCTGTTGCCCACCCCAAGGGGCGACCCCGGCGATGACCAGCGCCGCGACGAGACTCGCGGCGCCGATTCCTATGAGCTTCAGGCCTCCCGTGGTCAGCCGGCCCGCGAGCATCGACTTCAGGTGTCCCTTGAAACCACGCGATTCACTCGTCCCATACGCATCGTCGACCACGCCCATCGCGAAGGCGACGAGGACCAGCGGTCCGGCAAGCGTCAGCACGGCAAGAACCGACCTACCTTCAACGATGCTCGCACCGAGCACCCCCCCGACGATGGCGCAGCCCGCCCAGACGAGCCAGACGATTCCAAGCCCGTAGAACACCCTCTTGCCGCGGTAATTCGAGACCGTGGCGCGCTCGGAAGACTCCAGTGAGGGAACGAGCATCGCAAGCAGCAGCCACGGTACGCCGACACCAAGGATCGAAGCGCCCGCCACCGTGCCTATCGCGACCTGAGCGCTCACGGGATATCCGCGGGATCGGTGCGAACAGCGTCTGGCCGGCGTCCGTCTTCAAGCCGCGCCAGCATGAGCCACACGATGCCTACGCCCACGTAGAACACCTCAAGAGCCGGGATCACGATGCCCGAGTCCTCGGTGAAGTACGCGACGAGTCCGGCAACGAGCGACACCGTGATCGCATCGGCGAAGTCGGGGTTCTCGGCCAGTGTCTCGGCGAAGTCGCCCTGAGGACGCCAGCGCATGAATCCGAGAAACGCCAACGTAGCGACGAGAATGTAGGCCCAATTCGTGTGGGTGAGTACGCGCATGTTCGTCTCGGCCTTGCGTGCCACGATGTTCCACAGCTCGATCCAGCCACCCTGCTCGGCGGAGTCGATAGCGCGGCCGAGGTGTGTTTGCGAACCGCCCCCGAACAGGTCGATCGCCGCGAACGCGAAGATGACGACAACGACCGCGACAAAGAGCCACAGCACGGTCTTTCCCGAGACGTGACGCCCGTTCATCAGCACCCAGGCGAGCCCGAATCCTACGACGCCCCAGATCGCCACACCGATATTCGCGCCCCAGAACGGGGCCGCTGCCGCTGTCACGACCACGATTCCCAGCAGCGGTATTCCGTACAGCTTGCCGAGCGCCGTCCAGCGCGACTCGGGCCACTGGTCGAACAGTAGAGCGATACCCACGATCGACGAGCCGACGAGGATCGCTGCAGCCTCGTTGCCCATGCCGTAGAACCGAGCGGCCAGAAGCGGCGAGTAGCCGAAGAAGTTGGTGAACGACGCAGGCGCGCCCAGCACTTGGTCGACGATGATCACTGCGGACGTGAGAAGCGAAAGCACCGCGACCGGCACCCGCATCGGCGCCTTCCACATCAACAGACAGCCGAGCCCGAGAACGATCGACGCCGTGAGCGCAAGAGCACCGATCGCACTGGCGGGCGTCTGCGGCCAGCGCATCCAACCGAACGATAACCAGCTGGCCGCCGGAATCGACAGCACCGCGAGCAGGGCAACGCGAAGCCCAACGACCCATCGGCGAACCGCTGCGCGGCTCCAGTGGCGCGCACGCACGAGCACCACCGCTCCGAGCAGAAGCGAGATCACCGTCACCACGACAAAGGTGTTGACCAGCTCGGGCTTCGAAGCATCGACAGCGACTGCCGTCCGGTTCATCTGGTCAAGCACCTCGCACGCGTGACTCGAGATCAGCGGGCGCAGGCTCGGTGATCATGGAGTTGCCGAGCACCTGGACTGGCCGCTCGAGTCCCAGCACCTCAAGAGCTGTGGCCGTGACGTCGAGGTTCGTGACCACGCCGCTCCGTTGCGTAGAACTCGAAGTGAGGTATCCGTCCCACCCCTCGCCGGAGATGACGATGGGGCCGAGGCCCTCTGGATGCGGCCCAGTGTCACTCCCGGTGGATTGGGACGCGACGATGATCACGTCGCCTTTGAACCGGTCCTGGGCGAGCGCCACCACCTCGTCGAGAGTCTCGAGGGCGCGCGCATGCTGCTCCTCGGCGATCTCGGGCGTCACCTGGGCTCGAACTTCGCTGCCCGATACACATCGCCAGCGTCCAGGACCACGATCGACGGCCCCTCGCTTCTCGCGGTGTCCCGATCGACAGCATCGAGCGCACGCTCGAACGAGTCCGTATCTGTCTCGATCCCAAAAGGAGCACTGGGATCCTCGCGAAGTAGACGAGGAGATACGTCGCCGAGGGCGACCAGGCCGTCTTGGTTCATCGCAGCGAGTGCCGCTGGCCGGACCCGTCGCTGCTCAGCGGTCACGTAGCCGACGTCCGAATTGCCGATCGCGGCGGTCACAGCCTCCGGCGTCCACAACAGACTGGCCCAGAGTGCCAAGCACGGCGTCGAAGGAGCGCTCCTCGTTGGTTCGCTGGGTGATCGGCATGCCCAGAAAGACGATTCGGTTCGTGCCGACCTGGTCACCGGTCGTGCGACGAAACGCCTCGGCCGCGGTGCCCACTTCGTAGGGTTCGCGGACTCCGTAGGCGGCGGCGGCATCGGCCGAGGGTACCGCCCATGCTCCCGCCGAGATCGTGAGAGCCCCTTCAAGCGGCGACGACCGCTCTCCCGGCAGACGGGTGCGACTTCTCGAGTTGATGGCGCCGATGGCTCCCGAATCGGCAAGCGCCCAGATGGTCGGAGTCGACGTAGGGGTCACGTCCTCCCAGTTCAGGTAGGGCGCGAGGACAATCACTACTCGCTTCGAGGTAGGCTGCGCCAGCGCGTGGGTGACGGGAAGCCATGCCGCGGCAATCGCGGCGATCAGCGTGGCTGTTGCGAGGAGTCGTCTCATCCGCGTCAATGATAGCCGATGAGCTGCAACATCGCGGTGACGGGGCGGTGACGGGGCGGCGAGACCCAGGGTCTCGCACCTTGGCTCAGGTACACTGGTCGGGGTCGTGGAGTCGGCCATCATGGCGGGGTTCGGCGTACCGCCTTCGAACGCGGAGGACACCTATCAGCAAGCCCTCGATAGCGCGCTCGACCGTGACGATGTCGACGGCCACTACGCTGTCGCGTGTCACGGGCTTCGTACGCATGTGGGCGACTGCGTTCGCGATGGGCGCCACAGGCCTCATGTCCGCGTACAGCATCGCCAACAACATCCCGAACATGGTGTTCGAACTCGTCGCAGGCGGAATCCTCTCCTCACTCTTCATACCTATGTTCATGCAGCTCTCCGCCGAGCAGGGCGAGGAGGACGCATGGCGTTTCGCCAGCCATGTGTTCAACCTCTTCGTGCTGGCCTTGGGAGTCGTGGCACTCGCCGGCATCCTGTATCCCCAGGTCTTCATCTGGACCCAGACGTTCAGCCTTCCGGCCGATGAGGCCCAAGGGGTCCGTGCCGCCGCGGAGTTCTTCTTCCGCTTCTTCGCGATTCAGATCGTGATCTACGGCGGAGGCATGGTCATGCAGGGCTTGCTCAACGCGCAGCGTCGCTACCTGTGGCCCGCGCTCGGCCCAGTCTTCAACAACGTCGTCGTGATCGTGGCGATGCTGGTGTTCGCTGCCATGCCTTTGGGTCGCTCAAGCATGATCGTCTTGGCGGCGGGCACGACACTCGGGGTCCTCGTGATGTTCGCGGTGATGGTGCCCTCACTCGTGCGGGGAGGGGTTCGCTACTCCCGAGAGCTCGGCCTTGGGGATCCTGCCGTGCGCCGCATGCTGCTCCTCGCGGTGCCGACCATCATCTACGTGCTCACTAACATCGTGGCGGTGTCCTTCCGCAACACGTCGGCGCTCGCGGTCGCGAACAACGGCCCGTCCGTCCTGATGTACGCATGGACGTTCTACCAGCTGCCGTACGGCATTCTCGCCGTGGCTCTCGCGACCGCGGTGTTCACCGAACTTGCCGACGCGGCCGGACGCCAGGATATCGCCGAGCTGAAGGGCCACTTCAGCCGCGGCCTTCGCGCGACCGGCGTGCTCATGCTTCCCGCCGCGGCGATGCTCATCGCCCTTGCCGAGCCGCTGGTCTCGCTCTACCGGGTCGGCGCGTTCAGAGCCTCGGACGTTCCGGAAGTCGCCACGGCGCTGCGTCTGTGGGCGGCAGGACTGATCTTCTTTGCCTGCATGATGTTCGTCCTCAGAACGTTCTACTCGCTGAAGGACACGCGCACGCCCATGCTGGCGAATCTTGCGCTCACCCCTCTGCAGATCGGTCTGTACCTGCTCCTGTCCAAGGGTCTTGCTGGATGGAGCGGGTTCGGCATCAACGGCATCCCCATAGCGGACGGCGTCTTCTACGCGCTTCTCCTCGGGACTCTCCTGCTGCTCATGCGTCGTCGAATCGGCGGCTTCGATCTGCGTGGCGTGGGATCGACGTTCGCCTTGATGCTCCTGGCGAGTGCGGTTGGAGGCGTGGTCGCATGGGCGATCGCTGCCCTGCTCGCGCCCGAGGTGCCACGATTCGGACCCGCACTCATCCAGGTCGCCGCCGGCGGGGCTGCGGGCCTTGCGGTCGCCTTTGGAACGGGCCGGCTCCTGCGCGTGCGCGAGGTATCCATGGCAACCGGAATGGTCCGAAGGGTGCTCGACCGTCGCAAGAACGGCTCCTCGGGAGACAACTAGTGGATATCGCCGCACTGATACCGGCTCACAACGAGGCCGACGCGATCGCCGATACCGTTACGGCAGCGCGCGCGATCGCTGGCGTGACTCGGGTCGTCGTCGTCGACGATGCGTCCGATGACCGCACAGCGATACTCGCCGAGAACGCCGGCGCCAAGGTCGTGAGGCTATGGAACAACGTCGGCAAAGGCGCCGCCCTCGAGGCCGGCGCAATGCGGGTCGAGAACGCCGACATCATCCTGCTGCTCGACGGGGACTTGGGTGCGACTGCCGAGTCAGGGTACGCTCCTGCTCGCGCCACTGCTGTCCGGCGATGCCGACATGAGCATCGCGGCATTCCCTCGCCCGCAGGCTAAGGCAGGATTCGGGCTGGTGAAGGGGCTCGCTCGCTGGGGCATCTCAGCCCTGGGCGGAGGATTTCAGGCGACCGCTCCGCTATCGGGCCAGCGAGCGATCTCGCGCGAATGCTTCCAGGCCGTGCGCCCGTTCGCATCGGGCTATGGAGTCGAGGTCGCCCTGACCGTTCGCGCGCTGCGACGCGGCATGCGCGTTGTCGAGGTCGAGACCACGATGAGCCACGCTGCCACTGGCCGAGATGTCGCCGGGTTCGTCCACCGCGGCCGCCAGTTCGTTCACGTTTCGATGGCCCTGATCAGGCTCACCTTCGAACGCAGCTAGCTACTTCTCGGGCAGCGGCGGGTAGGGTGCGGACGTGCCCTCCCCGACCCCGTAGAACCCTGGCTCCGCGCCTGTCATGAGCGCAATCAACGTGTAGGTGCCGATCTCGGTGCCGAGGGTGTCGAACGCAGGAAGGTCGCGCTCGGACGCTGAGAGCGCTGCGCCACTCTTGGACAAGGGTGTCTGCGCAACGATCGCCGTCGCATCTCGCTTCGCGAACGAAGTCGCCAGTGCCAAAGAACCGCTGTCTGTCTTCCGGCTGGCTGCCGCGACGTCGACCATGGCGAACGCGGCCATACCCGGATCGAGGCCCTCCACCGTGAGAGACCCGGCTCCGACGAGGGCGTCTGTGAGCGGCCGCTTGCGCGTAGGCTCAGCCCACTCAGCAGCCAGGGACGCCGCCACGCTCGCAACGAGGTCGGGCCCGAACTCCGAGCCCGACGACACCGCCGAGCGAACGTCGAGCTCCGAAAGCCCGAAGTCGAGATCGTTCACGGTAACGACGATAGGTGTGCCCCCCGCGGAGCGTATCGCCTCGGTCGCGGCCGCAAGCCCGTCTGTGCGCCCGGCATGGGCGAGCACGAGCACGTTCTTGCCAACCAGCCTGTTCTGGATCCACATCGCCGTCATGTCCGTCGAGAAGCTGGCGAGTGTTTGGTTCTGCTCGGTCAGAAGCTTGTTCTCGGCACGCAAGGTCGCGAACTCCGTGCGTAGCCCCTCGACGAGCGCTCCCTGCTGCCGGTCCACGGTGCCGCGCTGCACGACAAGCCCGCCCAGGACCAGCCCAAGCGCGAGTGCCAAGAAGACGCCAACCAGCGATGCGATGTGGTACCTGAGGTTGTACATCCGACGTCCTTCCAGTCTAGAAGGCGAGCCACGCGCGCACGCGCAGTACGAAGAGATCGAGGAAAGCCCGTACCTCGGGCGAGATGAGCAACACGGCGGTGATCACCGCAAGAGCCGCTGCGACGAGTACGACCAGGTGACGGGGACCGATCGACGCGCGGTAGAGCTTGTTGACCCCTTTGGCGTCCACGAGCCGGGGCCCTACCTTGAGCCGAACGAGAAACGTCGAAGCCATACCCTTGCGGCCCTTGTCGAGGTACTCGACCAAGTTCGCATGCGTTCCCACCGCGACGATCAGGTCCGCGCCGCACTCCCACGCAAGGAGAAGAGCCAGATCCTCGCTGGTCGCCGTGAGCGGCCAGGTGTGTGCCCCCTCAGCCACCCCCAGCTTCGAGAGCCTTTCCATACCGGGCGCCCGACCATCGGAATAGGCGTGCACGATGAGTTCAGCGCCGCTTGTGAGCGCCGAGTCCGTCACAGAGTCCATATCGCCCACGATGATGTCGGGCTTGAACCCTGCCTCGATAATCGCGTCGGCACCACCGTCCACACCTATGAGCACCGGCCTGAACTCGCGGATGTAGGGTGAGAGCGCCGAGAGGTCCTCTCTGAAGTCGTAGCCGCGCACCACCACAAGTACGTGCCTGCCGTGGATATCCGTCGTGACCGCCGGTACCCAGGTCTCGTCGGTAAGGATTGCGCGCTCTTTGTCCAGGTACTCGATGGTGTTACGAGCGAACTTGTCGAGCTGCTCGCCCAAGCCGGCCTTGGCCGCCTCCATCTTCTGCTCGACAGCGGTGACGGAAAGCCGCTCCCCGGTCGCAACCACATCTCCGTTTCTCAGGATGGCATCGCCGGCAACCTCGATATCGTCGCCATCGCCGATGGTGTCGAATATGTCGGATCCCGCTGCATCGATCAGTGTGACTCCACCGCGAGTGAGCAGCAGGGGTCCGACGTTGGGATACGCACCCGAGATCGAAGGCGCAGCGTTGATGACGACCTCGACACCTGTCGCCAGAAGCGCCTCAGCGCTCACGCGGTCCATGTCCACATGGTCGATGACCGCGATGTCATCGGGCCCCAGTCGCTGGACCAGGTCCTTCGTACGCTTGTCGAGCTTGGCGATACCTTGATGCCGCATACCGCTCCACTACCCGGGGGGTGCGCCGCCAAGAAGGTCCGTGCTGGCGGCCTGCGGGCGTATCCTATCACGACGCATCGCCGCTATCGCGCGCGCGCCATGCGCGTGTCAGGGGGCTGTTGACAGGGACCGTGCTCCCTCGAGGAGCTCGCGGGCGTGAGCCAGGCTCGCGTCCGAGTCGTTCCCCGAAAGCATGCGTGCAACCTCGGCAACACGCTCCTCCCCGTTCACACGCGTGACCGCGGTCGCCACCCCTTCTTCGTCGACCACCTTGCTGACCACGAGGTGGTCATCGGCGAACGCCGCAACCTGCGCCAGGTGAGTGACGACGATAACCTGATGCGTACCTGCAAGCTGCGCGAGCCGTGCTCCGACGGCAGTCGCAGTGGCACCACCTACTCCGGAGTCCACTTCGTCGAACACGAGAGTCTCAACGGTATCCGCTCCCCCCAAGACCACCTTGAGCGCCAACATCACGCGCGACACCTCACCGCCAGAAGCGATTCGCGCGAGCGGCCGAGCAGGCTGTCCCGGCGCGGGAGCGTACAGGAACTCCACCCGGTGCGGCCCCTCCGTTGTCCAGCGATCCAACGGTAGGTCAGTGAAGGCGACTTCGAAGCGGGCGCCATCCATTGCCAGTCCGGACGTCGCTTGCTCCAGCGCACCTACGAACCCTGGTGCAGCTTGCTCGCGGCGCTCGGCAAGCGTCTTCGCCGTGTCCACGAACGCTTCGAGAGCGCCTTCGACACGCGCTCGCGCCTCACTCAGGGCCAGCGTCCCCTCCTCGGCCTCGTCGAGCATCCGCAGAGCCTCCTCGCGGCGTCTGACTACGTCGTCGAGGGTGGGACCGTACTTCTTGACAAGGCCAGCGATCGCCCCCAGTCGAGCGAGTGTCTCATCAAGCACCTTCGGGTCGTGCTCGATCGAATCTCGATAGACTCGCGCTGTACCGCCGACGTCATCGAGCTGAGCCTGCAAGCTCTCCAAGCGAAGCGCGAGTTCGTCAACTACAGGGTCGATGCCTTGCACGCGGCGCAGCGACGCAGTGGCATACGCAACCCGGTCGAGCGCTCCGCCCTCTCCCCGCAAGGCCTCCGCCGCCTCGTCCGCTGCGTCCGCCAGCCGCTCCGAGTGCTGAAGAGCCGGCAGGCGAGCCGCCAGCGCCTCGTCTTCGCCGGGCGCAGGGTTCACGCCGCCGATCTCGTCTGCCACGAAGCGGAGATGCTCTGCATCCCGTGACGCCTCATCCAGGCGCGCCACAAGCGCATCGAGATCGGTCTTCGCCGCATGATACGTCGCGCGCGAGGCGGCGTACTCAGCTCGCGCGCTCTCCACCTCAGCACCCGCCCATCTGTCCAGATAGCCCAGATGGCTCTGCGTGCCGAGAAGCGCCTGATGCTCGTGCTGCCCATGAAGGTCGACCAGCGGGCCGACCGTGCTGGCAAGAGCGCCTACCGTCGCCATCTCGCCATCGATCGAGCAGCGGCTGCGGCCGTCGGCACCAATGCGTCTGCGCACGAGGATCTCGACGCCTGATGCAGCGAACCTGCCTTCGACGAGTGCCTCGGCTGCTCCGGATCTGACCGCACCGGTGTCGGCCCGCTCGCCAAGAAGGAGCTTCAGAGCTCCCAGCAGCGCCGTCTTCCCGGCGCCTGTCTCGCCGGTGAGAACGGTCATTCCGGGCCCGAACTCGAGCCATGCCTCCTGTATGAGCGCGAGTTCGCGAACGTGGAGCTCGTCGAGCACGCCATCAGCCTCCGAAGAACTCCGCGGCGGCGGTCTCGTAGAAGTCGCGACCACCCAGCTTGACCAGCGAGACGTCATGGTCCCCGCGAGATACCGTGACCTTCTCGATCGCCCGTCGGCACGGCTTGACGTCTCCGTCGACCGTCACGCACGCGTCGGCTCGAGTGGGGTCTGGCAGCGTGATCTCAACCACCCCTGACGGCTCGATCACGACGGAGCGCGCCCGAAGCGTGTGCGGTGCGACCGGGACTACGACCATACCGCCGAAACTCGGTGCTACCACCGGCCCGCCCGCAGAAAGAGCGTACGCGGTCGACCCAGTAGCAGTTGCGACGATGAATGCGTCTGCGCGGGCGCTCATGAGTCGATGCCCATCGATCGCCACATCGAAGGCGACGACTCGGCCAGTCGGACCTCGGCCCACGACCACTTCGTTGAGGGCGCGGTAGGACCCTACCGACCTACCGTCCATCAGGACCTCGGCGACAAGAGTGGCCCTGCGCTCCACCTGCACGTCGCCGGCGAGCGCGGCCTCGACTGCCTCGCGCATGGACTCGGCGCGCGCCCCGCTCAGAAACCCCAGACGCCCGAACTTGACACCGAGGAGCGGGACCTCCACATCGCCGAGCAGGTGCACCGCCTTGAGGATGGTGCCGTCGCCGCCCAGAGCCACCGCCAGAACCGGCTGCCCGATCTCGGCGGCGTTCTCGGCGAACGCTCCCAGACCACTCGCCATGGCGTCGGAGGACTCCAGTACGGGCTGAAGACCGCGCGCGGAGCACCATGCGGCGAGTTCGGTGGCGGCTGCCACCGCGCGCGGGTTCGTGGTGTTTGGGACGAGCAGGATGCGCACGTTAGACTCCCAGCGTGTCATGCGCCGCGGACACGGTCTGATCAGGCGATTGGGCACACGGCGCTCCCTGTCGGGATGCCCATACCCAAAACTCGATGTTACCCTCGGGTCCCTTGATGGGCGAGAACGTCATTCCGCGCACGATCAGCCCGGCGTCTCGAGCGGAAGCGCATACGCCCTCAAGCGCGTCTCGATGTGCGTCCGCGTCCTTCACAACACCTCGTTTTCCCACGCGCCCCTTGCCGACCTCGAACTGAGGCTTTACCAAGACGAGAAGGTCGGCACTGTCGCTCATCATCGCCACGAGGGCAGCGAAGACGGTGCGCAGTGATATGAACGATACATCGGCGACCACGAGGTCGAACGGCGCGCCCAGCGCCGCAGGGTCCGCGTGCCGTATGTTCGTCCGCTCGAAGACCTCCACCCGCTCGTCGGAGCGAAGCGACCACGCGAGCTGACCGTAGCCGACATCGACGGCCGCCACGCTGGTCGCCCCGTTTTGAAGAAGGCAGTCCGTGAAGCCGCCCGTGCTCGCCCCGACGTCCAGTGCGCGCCTGCCACTGACCTCAACGTCGAAGGAGTCGAGTGCGCCCGCGAGCTTGTCGCCCCCGCGCGACACGTAGCGGGGCCTCTCGGCGATCTCGATCACAGCCTCGTCGGTGATCTGCTCTCCCGCCTTGTGCGCCACCTGGCCATCCACGCGCACGTCACCCGCCAGCACGGCTGCACGGGCACGTTCGCGCGAGGGGAACAGACCGCGCTCAACGAGAACGGCGTCGATGCGGCGCCGCGCCATCGGTCCTCGTCTCAGCAGGTGCTGCCTCTAGGTGGTCGGCCGACGGCGGCAGGTCCAGCAGACGCCCGAGCACGGCGCTACGAACGCCCTCAGGGGTCAAGCCAAGGTCGGAGAGCAGCCGACTGGTGGCACCGTGCGGCACGAAGCAGTCAGGGATGGCGATGCGCAGGACGGGCACCGAGACGCCCAGGTCCGCATAGACTTCGCACACGCCAGCTCCATACCCGCCCGTGCCCGTGTTCTCCTCGATCGTGACAACCAGGCGGTGGTTCGCGGCCGCCCACGACAAGGTGTCGGTGTCGATAGGCTTGATCCAACGCGCATTGACCACGCTGCACGACACGCCGTCACCCTCGAGATCCTCGGCGGCCTGAAGGGCCACGTGGGTCATCCTGCCGACCGCCAGGAGTGCGACGTCGCTGCCCTCGCGCCGTAGATCCGCCTTCCCGGGCTCCCAGACGACGCGCTCACCGCTATCAGCGACACCGCTACCAGCGCCCCTGGGATAGCGGATTGCGACCGGGCCACTCTCCCCTAGGGCCGTGTGAAGCGCATCGGCGAGCTCAACCTCATCGGCCGGAGCGAGAACCATCATGTTGGGGATGGAGCGCAGGTAGGTAAGGTCGAACACGCCGTGGTGAGTTGGCCCGTCCTCTCCAACCAGACCGGCCCTGTCCAAGCAGAAGACGACGTGGAGCCCCTGGAGCGCCACATCCATGATGAGTTGGTCGTAGGCCCGCTGCATGAACGTGGAGTAGATCGCCACCACCGGCAGCTGGCCCCCGAGCGCCAGCCCGGCGGCCATGCCGACAGCATGCTCCTCGGCGATTCCGACATCGTAGAACCGCTCGGGGAACTGGGCGGCGAAGCGATCGAGCCCGGTGCCGGAGGGCATGGCGGCGGTGATGGCGACGATGCGCTCGTCGGTCTCAGCCTCGGTGACGAGCGCACGAGCGAACGCCTCGGTGAAGCTCACCGGTCCGCCCGAGCCGTTGGCCTTTCCCGTCTCGACCGAGAACGGCCCGATCCCGTGGAAGGCGTCGGGCTTCTCCTCGGCGTGCTCGTAGCCAGAGCCCTTCTTGGTGACGGCGTGGATGATGACAGGCCCGTCGGTACTGCGCGCCCGTGCGACCGCCTGTTCGACCTGCTCGACATCGTGACCGTCGATCGGGCCGACGTACTTGAGCCCGAGTTCCTCGAAGAACATCCCCGGCTTGAGGAGCAGTTGCTTCACCGACTCCTTCACGGCCTCACCAGCGTCGACCATCCCCTTGCCAAGCGAGGTCACCGCCAGTCTCGACTCCATCTCGTCGCGGAGGCGGACGTAGCGTGGGTCGAGTCTCACCCGAGCCAGATAGCTGGCGAGCGCCCCGACGTTCTCGGAGATAGACATCTCGTTGTCGTTGAGAACGACAACCATCCTCGTTCCCAGGTGGCCCATGTGGTTGAGCGCCTCGAAGGCCATGCCCCCGGTCATGGACCCATCGCCGATGACCGCGAGGATCGTCTCGCTCGTACCGCGAGCGTCACGTGCCAAGGCGGCGCCCAGCGCTACCGAAAGAGAGTCCGAGGCGTGCCCGCTGTCGAATGCGTCGTAGGGCGACTCGCTTCGCTTGGGAAAGCCGCACACGCCGCCGTACTGTCGGAGCGTGTCGAACCTATCGCGCCTTCCGGTGAGTAGCTTGTGCACGTAGCTTTGGTGACCGACGTCGAAGAAGACCCGGTCGGTCGGGCAGTCCAGAGCCCGGTGAACGCCGATGGTCAGCTCGACGATACCTAGATTCGGTGCCAGATGGCCGCCGGTCTCGGACACCGTCGCGACCAACTCAGAACGTATCTCGGCCGCCAGCGTAGCAAGCTGCGCATGATCGAGCGACTTGAGATCGCAGGGGTTCTCGATGCTATCCAGGATTCGTTCTGAATCCACTCCAGTGGTCATCTCCGTCGGTAGCCGGTCACGGCACAAGTACGAACGCCTACAGCGAGAATAGTATGCCCGGGAGCGCTTCGACGCACGCGGAGACCCCGACGTCAACGGCGCGTTGACTTAGCTGGGCAGGGTCTCTTCCCCGCGCTCGTCCCCGTCGCTGGGCTCGATAGCCTCCCTGTGCACCGATCGCCCGCCCGCGTCCGCATCTGCATCGTCCGGTCTCGGAGTCTGTGCGGGATCCTGTGTGCTCGCGGCATCGTCCGCGGCCGAGTCGGCAGCCCCTGATTCGGCAGCGCCGGCAGCCTCCCAGTCAGCGTGGTCGATGAGCTCCGTGCACTGGTTCGCCAAGCGCACGCCCTCTTCAAGCAGGTCAAGGCTCTTCTCAAGCGACGTGTCCTTCTTGCGAACTTGAGTGACGATCTCCTCCAGGCGGACGCGCGTCTTGGCGAAACTGTAGGACTCCTCGGGCATGGGCTCACTCTCCGCTTCGATGCTGCTCGGCGATCTTGCCGAGAACCCCGTTCACGAACTTTGACGAGTCATCGCCGCCAAAGGTCTTCGCGAGTTCCACCGCTTCGTTGATCGCGACGCTCGCCGGAACGTCAGTCGTGTACAGCAGCTCGTACGTCGCGACCCGAAGTATGTTCTTGTCGACCATCGGCATCCGAGAAACAGTCCAGTGCTCGGACGTCTGGCCTATCGTAGTGTCGATGCTGTCGAGGTTCTGCTCCACACCGGTCGCCAGCTCACGGCAGAACCCGTCAGGCTCGCCGCTCTCCGTAGAGTAGGTCTGCTCTTCCAGGATACTGCTCACACGTTGGCCGGTGATCTCACGCTGGTAGAGTATCTGCAACGCTTGGAGACGCGCCTTGTGACGGTCGGAGCGTGGCATCCTACTCGGGGAACACAATGCCGTCGACGTACACGTCCACCGCCGCGACATCGACACCGACCTGGCTTGCGAGCGCATCTGCCACGACGATCTGGACCTGTGACGCAACATCGCGCAGACGAGAGCCATAGGCGATTTGTATGTGTACCCGCGCTGTGAGGGCGCCATCCTCCCCCACGGTGACATCGACAGCACGCGACGTTCCCTTGCGGGAACCCTTCTGAACGAGTCCGGCGATTCCAGGAGCCCCAACGCCCGCGACTCCCTCGACCGTCTCGGTGGCCACCGTCACTATCGTGTCAAGCACTCCCGGTGCAACGCCGAGGCCTTCAAGGCGAATCTCATCTGACATCTGAGCTCCCGATTGTGCTAGCCAAGGTTCATCTCTGTCTCCACGAAGTCAGTATAGACCTCGCCCCGAGCGAACGCGGGCACCTCCAGCACTTGCAGGTGGAACGGGATGGTCGTCGCTATTCCGGTCACAATGAACTCGTCGAGAGCCCGGTGACCACGAGCGATAGCCTCATCCCGAGTCTCGCCCCATACGATCAGCTTGGCCAGCAGCGAGTCGTAGTTGGGCGGGACCCTGTAGCCTGAGTACACGTGCGAGTCGACCCGCACACCAAAGCCGCCCGGCGCGTTGAAGACCTCGATCGTGCCGGGATTCGGCCTGAAGTTGTGCGCTGGGTCCTCGGCGTTGATGCGAAACTCGATCGCGTGGCCTCGCAAGACGATGTCCTCTTGTTTGGCGTGGGTCATCGGCAGGCCCGCGGCGATGCGGATCTGTTCCTTGATGATGTCGACACCCGTGATCTGCTCGCTGACAGGATGCTCGACCTGCACTCGCGTGTTCATCTCCATGAAGTAGAACTCGCCGCTCGTATCGAGCAGGAACTCAACGGTGCCGGCGTTTTGGTAGTCCACGTTGCGAACCAATTTGATCGCGGCAGCACCCATCTCGGCCCGCAGCTCCGGTGTCAGCGCCGGCGACGGGGCCTCCTCCACGAGCTTCTGGTGCCGCCTTTGGATGGAGCAGTCGCGTTCGAACAGGTAGACGGCGTTGCCGTGAGAGTCCGCCAGTACCTGGATCTCGACGTGACGCGGCCGCGACAGGTACTTCTCCAAGTAGACGGTATCGTTGCCGAAGGCCGCAGCCGCCTCGGTCTTCGCGGCTGTCAGATTGAGCTTCAGTTCGTCCGCGTCGACAGCGACGCGCATTCCCTTGCCGCCACCACCTGCTGACGCCTTCACGAGCACGGGGAAGCCCACCTGCTCGGCAAAGTGCAGTGCCTCCTCGTAGTCCTCGACCGGGCCATCGCTGCCAGGGACCGTGGGCACCCCGGCCTTCTCGGCGGTCTCGCGCGCCTGGGCCTTGTCACCCATCCGCTCGATCGCTTCGGGCGACGGGCCTATGAATACCAGTCCGGAGTCAGCGCACGCCCTGGCGAAGGCGGCGTTCTCCGCGAGGAACCCGTACCCCGGATGGACCGCCTGAGAGCCGGATGTCAGCGCCGCCGAGATGATGTTGGGCATGCTCAGGTACGACTGCGTCGACGGAGCGGGCCCCACGCAGACTGAGTGGTCGGCCATGCGAGCCGGAAGTGAGTCGCGGTCGGCCTCCGAGTACACGGCGACCGTCTCCACCCCCATCTCCCGAGCTGCGCGTATGACTCGAAGCGCGACTTCCCCGCGGTTGGCGACCAGGATACGCTCGAACACGTTGGCTCCCGCCTAGACTGGCTCGTAGTAGAACAGAACGGTGCCGTACTCTACCGCATCGCCGTTCTGCACGCCGATCTCGCGGATGATGCCGGGCGCCTCGGCGGTGATCTCATTCATCAGCTTCATCGCCTCGACGATGCACAGCGGCTGACCCTCGCTCACCGAGTCTCCAACGGCGACGTAGGGGGCAGCTCCGGGGGACGGCGCGGAGTAGTAGGTACCCACCATCGGTGCAACGACGGTCTCCCACTCCGCCGGTCGGGCGACGGGCGTCGTCGAATCCGGGGCCTCGGTCGGCGCCGCAGCGGCGGAGGCGGCAGCAGCCGGCACCTCACTTGGTGCTGCCGGACCGCCGGAGAACGCACCCGCTTTGCGGACCGTCACCTTGTTGTCGCCCTCTTCGATCACGATCTCGGCGATCTCGGAAGCTTCGATTGCCTTGATGAGTTCTCTGATCTGACTGACGTCCACTGAGCCTTCCTCCTTGACTGTGTGGGCCTCATCGCTCATGAGGAACACAGCGTTCTCGGCGCCTTCGTGATGTGCTGTGAGATACGTCCTTGCCTCGTTCGGGAAGAGCGCGTACATCAACACGTCGTCCTCGGTCCGGGCGAGATCACCGATCTCGGCCGCGACCTCATCGTACGTGGTGGTCACCAACGACCCGGGGCGCGTGTCTGGCCCGAGAGGCTCGTCGCTGCCGAGGACCTTCGCGACGATCTCCTTGTTCATGGAGCCCGGCGCTTTGCCGTAGTAGCCCTTGATGTACTCCTTCATCTCTTGAGGCACGACCGCCCAGCGCTTGCCCGTCAGAACGTTGATGACGGCCTGAGTGCCCACGATCTGTGACAACGGAGTGACGAGCGGTGGATAGCCTACTTCGGCGCGGACTCGGGGAATCTCCGCGAGCACATCGGACAGCCTGTCGGCCGCATTCTGGAGCTCAAGCTGACTCACGAGGTTGCTCATCATCCCGCCGGGGACCTGATGGCTGAACACCTCCATCGACAGCAGCGTCGTGATACCACGCTTGAGACCCTTGCGCGCGCGCACGCCCTCCCAGTACTCGGCGATCTCGAAGAGCAGATCCAGATCAAGCCCCGTGTCGAATGGCGACTCCTGCAGCGCGGCCACGATCATCTCGACAGCGGGCTGACTGTTCCCGAAGGCGAGTGCGACCACGGCGGTATCGACGATGTCCGCGCCGGCTTCGACACCCTTGAGGTAGTTCATGGGGGCCATGCCGCCGATGTAGTGGCAGTGGACGTGAACCGGCAGTCCCACCTCGTCTTTGAGCGCTCGGACCATTCGTTCGGTCCTGAACGGCGTGAGCATGCCCGCCATGTCCTTGATGCAGATCGTGTCGGCACCGATCTCCTTGAGCTGCTGCGCGTAGTCGATGAACGAGTCGAGGGTGTGAACCGGAGAAACGGTGTAGCTGATGGCGCCCTCGAAGTGACCGCCGACCTCCTTGACAGCGCGCCCCGCGATCTCCACGTTGCGAATATCGTTGAGCGCGTCGAATATGCGGAACACATCGATACCGTTGCGTCTTGACGCCGCCACGAACCGCTCGACGATCTCGTCACTGTAGTGGTGATATCCCACGAGGTTCTGGCCTCGAAGCAGCATCTGCAGCGGCGTCTTCGGGCAGTGCTGCTTGATGATTCTCAAGCGCTCCCAAGGGTTCTCGTCGAGGAACCGAAGACACGAGTCGAACGTCGCTCCGCCCCAGACCTCCATGGACCAGTAGCCCACGGAGTCCATCTTCGGAAGGATCGGCAGCATGTCGCCGATCTCCATTCGCGTCGCCCACAGAGACTGGTGTGCGTCCCGCAGCGTCGTATCGGTGATGTGCACAGGTCGCATCGCGACTCCCCTTGACTTTGCGAGCGGCCCCGGTACGCGGCCGCGCACCAAGTAGCCAATCAGTATATACGAGGCCGGGCGGGTCGAGAACGCAGACCCCGCCCGGCTTCCGCGGCGGACTTCCTGCTAGACGCGCGTGATGTAGCGACCGTCGCGCGTGTCGATCTTGAGCTTGTCCCCGGTGTTGACGAACATCGGCACTTGGACGACGGCCCCGGTCTCGAGCGTGGCCGCCTTCGTCCCGCCCTGGACGGTGTCCCCTTTGAAGCCCGGATCCGTCTCGGTGACCTCTAGCTCCACGAACATCGGAGGCTCAACACCCATGTACTCGCCATCCGCAGTCAACACTTCGACTTCGTCGTTTTCCTTGAGCCACTTGGAAGCCTCTGCCACGAAGTCGCGTTCGAGTTCGATCTGCTCGTAGGAGTTGTTGTCCATGAAGTAGTACGTGGAACCATCGTTGTACAAGTACTGCATCTTCTTCGTCTCGATGCGCACATCGTCGAACTTCTCTCCAGCACGAAACGTGTAGTCCACAACCCGGCCACTCTGCAGTTCCCTGAGCTTGGTACGCACGAAGGCGCCGCCCTTGCCGGGCTTGACGTGCTGGAACTCAATGATCAGCCAGCGCTTGCCCTCATGCACGATGCACATGCCGTTCTTGAAGTTCGCGGTTGTGACTGGCACAGCAGTACTCCTTCTCCAGCTGTACACGCGTTCACGCGGACAGCACTCACACGTCGATGAGGTCTTTGGGTGAGGTCGTCAGCACGCGCCCACCAGCTGCTTCGACCACCACCAAGTCCTCGATTCTAACACCGCCATATCCGGGGATGTAGACTCCAGGCTCTATCGTGACGACGCTCCCTGACGGTAGCGGCTCTGCCGCCCGTGGCCCCAGCCGCGGCAGCTCGTGGACCTCGAGGCCCACACCATGGCCCAGGCCGTGGGAGAAGAACTCGCCAAAGCCCCTCTCCTCGATGACACCTCGTGCGGCTCTGTCAACCGCGCTGCCCACCGCCCCGCCCCGAACCGCCGAGATTCCCGCGAGATTGGCTTCGAGCACCGTCCGGTACACCTCGATCTGGCGATCTGTCGGAGCGGCCGATCACGATCGTTCTCGTCATGTCAGCGCAGTAGCCGTCCAGCCGGGCGCCGAAGTCCAGCTTGACGAGATCGCCTGATTGCAGCCGCCGGGAGCTCACCTTCGCGTGCGGCAAGGCGGAGTTCGGCCCACTGGCCACAATCGGCGGAAACGCGACGCCATCACTACCGTGCTTTCGCATGTAGAACTCGAGCTCGAGAGCAACGTCGCGCTCGCTCAGACCGGCCCGAATGAAGCCCACGACGTGCTCGAACACGCGATCTGTCAGAGCCTGGGCTTGGGCGATACGCTCGACTTCCTCGGGCTCCTTCACGCAGCGAATCGCCTCTACCCACTCTGTGACCGCCTCTACAACGCCACCAAAGGCATCCGAGACTACCTCGAAGCTTCCGTACGATGCGGCTGACTCCACGCCGAGCCACGTGATACCGGCGTGCTGTGCATCTGAGCACGCCGCCTGCCGCAGGTGCTCGCGTACGACCACGACATCCCAAGGCGTGCCATCGGCGGCGTCTTTCGCGGCAGTCGCGTAGCGTGAGTCCGTGTACAAGCGCGCGGCATCGAGCGTGACGAGTGCTGCGTGTGCCTCCTCGTCGTCGAAGACGTTCTCGAACCCCGTTAGATACGCAACGTTGGCAGGCCGAGTGATCAGGGCAGCTCGGTTCGGATCGTCACCCAGCTTGGCACGCAACGCATCAAGCCGACGAGCCGAGTTCACGAGCGTTCCTTCGCCAACCTCGCTACAGCGCGCAGGCCGAGCATGTAGCTGGTCACGCCGAGACCCGATATCTGGCCCACACACGCCGGGGCGATCACACTGCGAGATCTGAACTCCTCGCGCGCGTGGATGTTGGAGAGATGCACCTCGACGACGGGAATCGCCACAGCCGAGACGGCGTCACGCAACGAATACGAGTAGTGCGTAAGCGCGCCGGGGTTGAAGACGACGCCCTCGCAGGTGTCAGCCGCTCTGTGGATGGCATCGATCAGCTGACCCTCGTGGTTGCTTTGCTCGAAGGTCACCTCGATACCGAGCTCCTGCGCAAGCGCAGCCAACGCCGCCTCGATGTCGCTGAGCTTCGCCGATCCGTATACCTCGGGCTCGCGCGTCCCAAGGAGATTCAGGTTCGGCCCGTTCAACACGAGGATCCTCACCATCGGCTACTCGCCGCCCTTCGTCGAGGCCCACGCATCGAGGTGGGCCGAGATCGTCACGTCCTGCACGGGAGTACAACGCCACGAGCCGGGTTCGTCCATAAGAACCATGCGCACGACGCCCGAGCGGCTCTTCTTGTCAGAGTGCATCGCCTCGAGCACCGCGGCCGGCTCGACACGCTGCTTCATGGGCCTCAGGCCTATCGCATCAAGGAGTCGGTCCTGCCGTCTCACGAACTCAGTCGTCGCTCTTCCTGCCTGCATGCTGACGCGCGCTGCGAAGCGCATCCCCTCGGCCACAGCCTCGCCGTGCGTCACCACACCGTAGCCCAGTACTTTCTCGATCGCATGCCCCAGTGTATGCCCGTAGTTCAGGCACTCCCGGGGACCCTCCTCCTTCTCATCACGCGCCACGACATCGGCCTTGAACCGCACGCATCGCTCGACAAGCTGGCTCACGACGTCACCGTCTCTCGCAACGACAGCTGCTGCGTGCTCCTCCAGCCAGACGAGGAACTCCTCGCCCGAGAGCAGCGCGGTCTTGGCAACCTCCGCAAGGCCGCTGAGCCACTCCGCCTCAGGGAGCGTCGTGAGCGTGGAGGTATCGGCGATCACGCCGAGTGGCTGCTTGAACGCCCCCGCAAGGTTCTTGCCCGCTCGCAGATCCACTGCGGTCTTCCCACCCACCGAGGAGTCGACCATGCCCAGTAGGGTCGTGGGCACCTGTATGAAGTCGACACCGCGAAGGTATATCGCCGCGGCGAAGCCAGCGAGATCTCCCACGACGCCGCCGCCCAGCGCGACCACGACGTCGGTACGCGACAGCGCGCCGGCAGCCAGCGCTTCGCACAGGTCGCCAGCGACCGCCCAGCTCTTCGAGGACTCGCCGGGCGGGACGGTAAGTGAGAGCACGCGAAACCCCGCCCGTGCCAGCCCCGTGTCGACCTTCATGCCAAACAGAGCCGCAACCGTCTCGTCGCTCACCAGCGCGATCGACTCAGCTTGCGTGAGGCTTCTGATCTTCGGCCCGATCTCGTCGAGCACGCCGGCACCGATGTCGACATCGTAGGCCGCCCCTGGCGTCTGAACACGCACTGTGGACGTCATGGCGAGATTCCCTCGATCTGCTCGGCAATGCTCAGCGCGATATGAGTGGGATCACTACCCATCGTGTCAACGGTGACGTCGGCCACCGACCGGTAGAGGGACTCTCGTGCCGAGAGCAACGACGTGGCGGCCAGCGTGCCGCTGGTACCCGCGAGCAGCGGACGAGTCTCTGCGTCCCCGATCCTCGCAATGGCCTCGCCGGCAGTGACCTTCAGGTAGACGACGGTTCCCAGCTTCTTGAGCAGCGCCCTGTTCTCGGGTCGCAAGACGATGCCTCCACCGCATGCGATGACACTCGGCTCTGCGCCCGCCAGCGCGAGAAGCGCAGCGGACTCGAGCTCACGAAAGGCTTCCTCGCCGTCTTGGATGAAGATCGCCTCGATCGGTCTGCCAGCTGCTTCAACGATGCGGTCGTCCACATCGACGCAGGGCATATCGAGCCGGGCTGCGAGTAGCCCAGCGACGGTCGTCTTCCCTGCGCCCATGAAACCGACCAAGAAGATGTGGTGATCGATCGTGCCCTTGCTCATCGGGCGATGCGCCCCCGATAGCTGTCCACGGCCAAACGGATGTCGTCGATGCAGTCGGAGCCGAACTTCTCCATGTAGGCTGCGGCCAATGCGAACGCCACCTCGGCCTCCGCCACCACTGCCGCGGCGGGGACGGCGCACACGTCACTGCGCTCCTTGCTCGCGTCGACGGCCTCCATGGTGTCTAGGTCGATGCTGGGCAGCGGCCTCATGAGCGTGGGGATAGGCTTCATCGCCGCGCGCATCACCAGCGGCTCCCCGTTCGTCATCCCGCCCTCGAGTCCGCCGGCGTGGTTCGTGTCCCTGCGGATGCCGACACCCGCTTCGTAGCGCATCGCATCGTGAGCCCCGCTGCCTGGCACGGCGCTGAGCGCGAACCCGTCGCCGAACTCGACGCCTTTGATTGCAGGAATCGAAATCACCGCCGCCGCCAACGCTGCGTCCAGGCGGCGCGCCGACTCAGCGTAGGTCCCCAAGCCGGGAACCACGCCCTGCGCAACCACCACGAACGTCCCTCCGAGGGACTCGCCGTCGGCGCGAGCCTTGTCGATAGCGACCTTCATCGACTCTGTCGCCTCCCGGTCGGGACATCTGACGGCGCTCGCCTCGATCGACTCAGCATCGACACTCTCTGGTGCTATTGCTCCCGCGGTGACCGATCCGATCGAGTCGACGTACGAGATGATCGAGACCCCCAGCACGCTCAGAAACGCTTTGGCCACCCCACCAGCCGCGACCCTGGCTGCGGTCTCCCGCGCACTCGCCCTCTCCAAAACGTCTCGAGTATCGTCCGAACCGATCTTGAGGATGCCCGCCAAGTCGGCGTGTCCCGGTCTGGGATGGGTCTCACGGATGCCAGCCGGCTTGTCGCCACAAGCCGCCATGACGTCGGTCCAGTTGTCCCAGTCGCGATTTGTGACGGCGAGCGCGACGGGACTGCCAATGGTGCTTCCGAACCGGATTCCCGACAGAATCGTGACGCGGTCGGTTTCGATGACCTGTCGGCCACCGCGACCGTAGCCGCGCTGACGGCGAGCCAGATCCTCATCGATTGTGGCAGCGTCGACAGGGATGCCCGCGGGGACGCGTGACACTATCGCGGTCAGCGCGCGACCGTGCGACTCACCGGCGGTGATGTAGCGCATGAGCCCAAGCCTTTCCGCAGTGCCGAGTGTCCGCCGATTCTAGCAGAGCACGACACCGCGGCGGCCTACTTGGAGATGCCTTGACCCACGGTGAGCGTGATGCGGCTGTCGCCGTAGAGCATGACCACCGTGTCACCATCGATACTCAGGACCTGCCATGGCGTCCCGGGAATCGACTCTCCCTCGGCCAGCGTGTAGGTCTCCCCATTCCAGATGAGCTCGGCAACAGGCTCCCCGTCGACCGTTGATACGCCCGAAAGGTACAGCGTGTCCGCCGGTACATCCACCGTGCCGCCGTCGCTGGTAGTCGAGCCCGTCTCAGGCGACAGCGTCACCTTGACGGTGGGCTCGAAGATGTTGCGGAACGTGAAGGTGTCTTGCACCGTCGGTTCGGGTCGCGGCTCGGCTCCCTCGGCTCCACCTGCCGAAGCCGTGCCCGTCGTCTCGGCGGGCGGTACCGTCACCACGTTCGAGGCCTGCTCCGACGTCTGGCCCAAGAAGAAGAAGATGCCGATAGCCGCGACCGCGGCCAGCACCACGATGATCGCGATGCCGCCAACGACGAGCTTGCCGGCGGTCGTGGACAGGAAGCCGGGGCGCTTCTCGGGAATCTCAGCTGCCATGTCAGCGGGCGGCCCGGAAGGCGCATCAGGGGTCCCGAAGTTGTCAACCACTGTCATCGCCTCCCTACTCTGCCGGGGCCGGGGCCGGAGCCGGCACGCTTGTCGTCGATTCGGTGGACTCCGGGATCACGTAGACCTCCAGATTGGCGGTAGTTGCCACCTGGTAGTACGGCGGCAGCTTGATGCCGGCATCAGTGGCCGAGGACTCGTCCAGCATCGTCGACTCGAACTCTCCGACGCGAAGCTGCCGAGAAAGCCTGCGCAGTTGCTGCAGGTAGTCGACGCTGTCTGCCCACGTCCCCCAGAACTCGATCGCGACCGGAATCGTCACGAACTCCTCGCCCTCTTCCTGCACCGGCTCGGCGGGGGTGACCACTCGCAGGCTCACACCGGTCGAGTAGGCAACGTCCTGTAGCTCGATGATCAGCGAGGGCAGTTCGGGGTTCTGCGGCACTGCGTTGTTGAGCTGGATCAGCGTGGCATCGGTGACAGAAGCCGCATCCTTGACCTCTCTGCGCTGGTCAAGCAGTGCAGAGGCCGCCTGAGCCTCTTGTTCGGCAGCTTTGATCTGGGTGCCAAGGTCCCGCATCTTGCTGATGGACGGGATCACGAGCACCGCGAAGAGCAGGATCACAACCAGTGCGGCACCCACGGCAACCACGATGAGCTTGTTCCTGGGGCTGAGTTTCACGACGTCACCTACTGCCCGGAACTAGTGTCGGCCGGAGCAACCACTCGGCCCGTGGACGTGAACTCGAGCACCGTCGCACTTGCATCTTGCGTGCGTTCGGACGGCTGGAACACGTTGTAGTCCTTGACTTCGGCGACGGTGAGCCACACATCGTTGAGGTCGTTCAGAGCGCTGAGCCTCACGAGCGTGGCTGCAATGGACTTGTAGCCCTCTTTGATGTTCGGCTGACTGGAGACCGGAGTGAACGCGATCATCTCCATGCCGTTTTGCTCGCTGCACTTCAACCGGTTCGTCCAGACCTCTTCGGGAAGCACCAGGCTGATGTCCTCGGCCAGGCCACCCATGTCCACTCGGCCTGCAAGTGCCTGGTCTGTCGCCTTCTGACGCTGCTCGAGCTCGCCGCGCTGCTGCTCGAAGATCGCAAGCGACTCGGCCTGAGCGGTCAGCTGAGCGGTCGTCTCTTGGGTCTGCTGGAGGACCTGGGTCCGCTGGCCTACCAGGAATTGAAGCAGTATCCAGACAAGCAGGATGACGCCGATAAGAATTGCCGCTGCAACGAACACGTAGGGGTAGTAGCGGTCGTACTTCCGCCTCTCGATTATCTCGGGAGGCAGGAGGTTGATCTGCACCATCTAGCTCACCCCCCCAAGACCGAGGCCGACAGCCGGCGCGCAGCCCATCCGGTCCTCGAGCACCTTGGCCTCCGCGGCAGACTCGAGCCTGACCTGGGCCAGAGGGTCACCCAAGCGTCACCTGAGTCTGCAGCCCCTTCTCGAGGTACTGCGGCAGGTTGAGCAGCGTCGCCCCGGTTCCGGTGAGGATGATGCGCTTGATCGCGCTGGCCTGATTCGCCTGCGTGAGGTAGTAGTCGAGCGAGCGGCGGACCTCAGCGATGAAGCGATTGGTCTCGCGCTCGAGCGCTTGCTGCGCGGTCTGAGCGGTCTCAGGATCCACGCCCGGGATGGGTGGCGCGTTCTCGTCAAGACTCGGCAAGCCCACCTGTATCTTGAGCTGCTCGGCCTCGTCGTAGGTCAGATTCATCACGTTCGCGATGGCTTGGGTGAACTGCTTGCCCGCGAGCGCCGAGACGCGCGTGAACCGAGGAACCCCTCCCTCGACGACAGCGATATTGGTCAGGCCTGAGGTGATGTGGATGACTCCCGTAGCTCCTTCTGAGGAGTCAGGAACCACCGGTGAATCCACGCCGAGAAGCGCGCGAACGATCGCGAACGCGGTGAGGTCGATGCGTGCGAGCTTCAGTCCCGCTGACTCCACGGTCTCGACCGCGGAGTTGACGACTTCGCGCGCTGCGGCAACCAGGAGCACCTCCATCATGTGCTCGTCGGCAGGCGTCATGTAGTCGCCGATCACGTCGTGGCTCAAGATCGCCTCTTCAACGGGGATCGGGATGTAGTCCTGCGCTTGGTACTGGATGGCGCCCTGAAGCTCGCTCTTCTCCATGAAGGGGAGGTCGATGAGACGAACGACCACCTTCTGGTTCGCGAGGCCGATCGCCACGTCCTTGGTACGGAAGCCAGACTGCCTCCACAGGTCGGAGATCGCGGAGCCGGCAGCCTGGGGATCGACGATCTCACCCTCGACGACGGCCCCGAAGGGCATCGGCGCCCGCCCATACGCGGACAGCGCAAAGCCGCCTCCCGCTGAGCGAACCTGTGCCGCGCGAACGAAGTCCGTCCCGATGTCGAGACCGATAGGCGGCTGTGCAGAGCCAAACCCTATAGGAGCCAACGCTTCCTCCTCATGCTGCTGCGACTACGGCTGCGTCTACTACTGCTTTGCGATGGTCCTGCGCAAAATACTAGCACAGGCAAGCGGTCACACAAGCGCGAGCCCCTCGCTCGCTTTCGGTGCTACTGCATCCTCGACCAGGTGCCGGGGATAACCACTCCGCCCCCGTAGTTGTTGCCTCGAGGATCGGTCGGGCTGCCTGGCGTGCCGGCGGGAAGAATCGCCTTGCTCATACCGACTTCCATGTACAAGTCGGTGTGTGGCTGCAATGAGTTGATGGTGTTGGCGTGAACCGCGCCATGCAGGGCGCCGTTCATGTCGATATTGAAGTCGCCGTTCGCGAAGATGATCCCCTCGAAGGTGTTACCGTCGAGGGTGATGTCCTCAGCGACGAACTCGAGGCACATCTCCGAACTGAGGTCGTCGGGCTGGGAGTCTCCGCCTACTGGCTGGAACTCCGTGCCGGTCGCTATCAGCACGTTGCCGGTCGAGACGATGATTCCGCTTCCCTTGTAGTTCTGCACGCCCGCGCCGATCGTGACGTCGCCGTCGACGAAGACCACGCCGTCGACGTAGAGCGTGTCATCGACCGTGTCGAAAGCAAAGTCGTCCCAGTTGGTCGCGACCCCGGCGGTCTTCGTGACCTTCCCGAACGATGCCGTCGCGCCGCTGATGGTCAGGTTGCCGTTGATCTCCTTGTAGTAGCTCGTCGCACCTGGGGCCTTCGCGCCCGTGTAGCTCGTGGGCACGCCGGTCGTGGCGACCTCCCCGTTGGTCGGGGTGCTGCCGTCACCGTGGTCGGTCCCGCGGAGATTGTCAGACGACTCTTCGCGCGCTTTGGCGAGCATTGCGTCCATGTAGTCGGGATCGACCCACGGCAGCTCGAGCTTCGGGCAACTGTTGTAGAGCTTGACGTTCGCTGGGATTCCCGAGGACGCAGCCTCTCACGAACATCGGATACTTCGATCCCGTGGGCACCTCGACGAAGTCGACCCCGCCCTTCAGCAACGCGTTTCCCGACACGAACAGCGGGCCGCCCACGAAGACGACGTTGGAGTTGATGTCCATGTCACCGCCGACGTAGAAGGGTCCGGATATCGTGGAGTTGCCGTTCCACGCTGCAGCCGAACCCATCGGGCCCATGTCCGGGTTGTTCTGCGAGGCGATGTTCGTGGACCACAGGTCGAAGAAGTAGAAGTCCTGGCGCACCATAGCGGTCTCCGCACCGGCAGTCCCGCTCGAGATCAGGCTGTATCGGTATGGGACAGCCGGGTCGAATCCCACCTGCACCACGTATGAGCCGTCCGGTGTCGAGCCCGACCTCTGGTAGGTGGTCTGCCCAGAGCTGAAGTTGCTCTCGGTGAACGTTGCGAGTTCGCGCTCCATACCCGAGTTCGCCACTTGGAAGGCCAGCTCCTCGGTCTGCAGGCGACCCGTGGAGTGCATGGCCTGGCTCGCCATCGCGAATCCGCCCACGGCAAAGACACTGATGAGCGCGATCGCACCGATCACAACGACCAGCGCGATGCCTCGGTCGTCGCGTGCGATGGATGTGATGTCCCGCCTCATCGGTTATGCCCCACTCTCGCTATCGGTTCCGGAAGAAGACTCGGCGCTGGTCGTAGTAGTCTCTGGCGTCGTACTTCGCTTCGATCCGCACCACGCACTCCGTGGCTTCTGCCGGAGTGGACGGAGCGAGCACGCCGTTCTCATCGGTCTTGTAGTAGCTGAACAACGGCGTCCCCTTGAGGACGTTTGCATTGCGCGTGGGCGGGTCTGCCAGGACTCGCTGCCACACGGTGGATCGCCGTACCGAGGTGTTCACGTCGTTCGCTCCCACGGCGTAGACGGTCTCGACGAGCCGACCGTCGTTGGTCGCCTGGAAGACGTGTCGTTCCTTGGCGTTGTTTGCGTCCTGATCGGTCAGCACGCTGAGGAGGTAGTCTCCCGAGCCCGCATCGATGGACAGGTTCTGAGAGATGATCACATCCATGATCTGGATGGGCTGGGTGACCGACGTCGAGATGAACGAGTCGCGCTTCTGGATCTCTGCGGACCTCAAGGTCAGCTGCATAGCCGAGTAGGCGACGACGAGCACCATCGAGAGCAGCGAGATCACAACGAGCAGCTCGGTCAGGGTGAAGCCTCTGTCGTCGCGAATGGTCTGGCTCATGCCAATCACCACCGCACCGCGAACGGGAGGCCTGTTGCCGGCGGGTCCGTGTTGCTGATACCTGGTACGGTGGCCGCCGCGTAGTTGGAGTAGACCGTCTGAGACGCTCCGCCCGTGGGCGTGATCGTCACTCTGAGACGGTACTCCGGCGGTGCTGGGCTGACGTTCTTCCTGATCGTCTGGGCCAGCGTTTCGGAGAAGTGGTAGTGGCCATGTGAGCTCCATGCCCCCACGATTGCCGACGTGATATCCGTTGTAGCTGCCGCCGAACCGCCGCCCGTACGCTCCATCACGACACTGACGGCGCTGTAGGGGAACCGGGGCTCCGGAATTCTGAACTTGCTCGTGTAGGTCCACGTGTCGTTTGCGCTGTTGTACTTCGTGCGGGACACGTCGAACGTACCGTTCAGTATCGGCCTCGTCAGCACTGCAGCGGACGTCCCCCACGGTCCGGTCTTGTCAAGAACGCTGTGTCCTTGCGCCCGCGCCGCGTACAGCCCAAGTGGCATAGCCGTGGCGCTCTTCGTGCTCGGGGAGACGCTCACCGGTGTCCAGTCCGTGACCGTTTGCGAGTCGCTGAGCTTCTCGTACAGCTCGTAGGCGTAGTGATCGGTAGGCCGATCGCCGTCCAGAATCTCGGCCCACGACAGCGTCAGTGTCTGCGAGAGATCGGCATTCGGCGAGTTCGTGAGCGTCGTAGCAGGCGCTGTGGTGGGCGGATAGTTGTCGACGAGGAAGGTCCTGCGCATCGGCACGCTTGCCCGGTCCATGTCGTCGTAGGCGATGATCGTGACCGTGCGAAGGCCGTCGCGAAGCTCGGGTTCATTGGAGGTGTCGCGCTGGTTCGTGTTCCATGAGAACGACCACGTCTCATCGTCTGTTGGAGATGTGACATCGTGCCACGACAGATCGCCGGGGTAGACCGTGTTGGTCTCCTTGAGCGGTACCGAGCCGGAGATGCCGTCAACGGTGTACTCGAAGCGCATGATGTTGTTGCCAGTCTCGCTCCATGCGTGCGCCTCGATCTGGATGTCGGTCGACGTCCCACCGATCTTGGCGCCTTCAAGGACCGCACCGCCGGGCGGAGTTGCGTCGTCGAACTCGATCATCGGACCGTTACTGCCGGTGTCGCGCACCGTGCCGCCGATCCTGTCTCGGATGACGGCGAATGACGAGAACCGCGCAACGGGGAAGCCGGGGCGCACCGCTGCGCCTTCCACGAGGACTTCCTTGGTGTTGTTCTGCGCCGTGCGGTCGGTGATCGTGTAGGTCAAGGTCACGGTGACGCCGTCCTGCACGGGGAGCACCTTGGTGTGCGGAACCTGACCGCCCGAGGTGTCGTAGTCGACCTCCTCGATGCGCAGCGCTCGGATCTTCTCGAGCTCGCTCGAGATGGCGTTGGTCAGCACGGAACGGCTCTTCGCAGAGGCGGTCATACTGGTGCTCGCGCCGAGAAGGCCCACGAGGGCCGTCATCGCGAAGAAGAGAATCGCTGCAGCTATGACCAGCTCGACGACGGTGAATCCGTCGTCACGCCTGCCGCTCGGTATCGCTCGCCACATCGCCGTTCACCTTCCGCATCGTGGGCACACTTCACCCATGTAGATGTATCGGAAAGCGGGGGCTGCGACTTGACTCAGTGATTCAACTCACAGAAAGGCCGAGTACCACGCCCAGGCCTGGGGACCGACGATCAGCGCGACGATCGCGCCGAGTGAGAGGAAGGGCCCAAAGGGGATCTTGCGGCGCATCCCGCCTTCCTTGGGAAGAAAGACCGCGCTGAGCGCGCCCAGGATGCTGCCGAACATCAGCGCCATGAGCACGTACGGCCCTAGAAAGATGCCTATGACGCCGAGCAACTTGACATCACCCATGCCAAGCCCGGCTCGGCCCCGCAGGAGAGCATAGAGCGCCGAGATCCCGAGCGGCAGGGCGCCCCCGATCAGAAGCCCGGCCGCAGCGAACGCCCACGGCTGTGACAGCGCACCGTTGCCGGCAAGAAGCGGCACCGCGAGAACGCCCGCAAGTTGTGCGACAACGACGCCGAGAACGCCGATCGCCGCGAGCACGGCGACGAGCTGGTTCGGGAGACGCATCGTGTCAAGGTCGATGAAGGACAGGATCATCAGCAGGTACGCGAAGGCTATCGCGAAGCCCAGTGCCAGCGTGGATCCAAAGACCACCCACATCAGGAGCCACAGCGCACTCGACGTCAGCTCTACCAACGGATAGCGAGCACTGATAGGTGCGCCGCAGGTTCGGCAGCGACCGCGGAGCAGCACCCAGGAGAGGACAGGCACGTTGTCGCGCCATCCGATGGGCGTCTCGCACGACGGACAGCGCGACCCGGGTGACGAGAGCGATTCGCCGCGAGGCAGCCGCCAGATGACCACGTTGGCGAAGCTGCCGAACAGAAGCCCAAGCAGGGCAACCAGTACCGGGGCGAACCAGTCCACAACGGTCAACTTCGACTCTCTTCGTGAGGATCGCGTCAGACGGGCCCGAGGCCCGAGGACACTATACGCGAGTGATCCGGCCACAACCTCTTCCTAGACGCAGAACCGGCCGGTCTTGGTGACCGGCCGGTTCGCCAACGATGTGTTTCGGGAGCTCAGGCCTACGGATAGGTGTGGCCCAGCGCGCCAGCGTTCGGGCACGTCGCGGCACCGTCGACCCACGTGTACGAGGCATCGTCCGTCGGGCACGAGGTGGCGCCGGCGAAGTCCTTCA
Organism: uncultured Actinomycetes bacterium; assembly: GCA_963700665.1. GTDB lineage: Bacteria > Actinomycetota > Coriobacteriia > Anaerosomatales > PHET01 > CAVPCY01. Next base: position 258,402 of record CAVOYK010000001.1, on the reverse strand, counting down.
CGTACGGCGTGTAGGCGGCGACGATCGGGGCGGCGGCGTTGTTGCCGTCCAGAGTGGTCTTGTCGTTGTTCGGGTTCGAGGCGGCCCACTGCTCGGTGGCACCGTCGAGGGTGCGCAGGTTCGCCTGGCACGCGCTCTTGCGAGCAGACGCGCTGGCAGCGTTGAAGACCGGAATAGCGATAGCAACAAGAATACCGATAATGAGAACGACGACCATGAGCTCGACGAGGGTGAATCCCTCTTCCTTACGGAACAGCTTCATGCTTGTCGCACCTCCTCTCCCCTTGTGGGGCTAGCGGGGCGGCTCCTTGCCTCCCCTCCGACAGTGTGTGTATCGTCCACGCGGAGCGAGCACTTTAGCTGTTTATCCATCACAGTACTCGCCAGGTGACGCCGGTCACGTAAGAAGGGCCCGGCGCGAACCGGGCCCTTCGGTCACACGTCGAGAGGCTGGCTACTGCACGAGCGTGATCACCTGGAACATCGGCAGGTAGAGCGCGATGACCATGCCACCGACGACCACGCCGAGGCTCGCCATCATGAGCGGTTCGATCAGCGACGTGAGACCGTCGACAGCCGAGCCGACTTCCTCGTCGTAGAAGTCCGCGATCTTGTTGAGCATCGCGTCGAGCGCACCCGTCTCCTCGCCGACAGCGATCATCTGCACGAGCATCGACGGGAAGACCTTGCTCTCGGAGAGCGGCTTGGCGATCGTCTCGCCTTCCTGATAGCCGAGCGAGCCTTCTTCACAGCCTGTGCGACGACCTCGTTGCCTGACGTGTCCGCGACGATGTCGAGCGCAGAGAGGATCGGCACACCGGCAGAGACCAGCGTGCCGAAGGTGCGGGTGAACTTCGCGAGAGCGATCTTGCGGGTCAGCGGCCCGAAGACAGGCATCCGCAGCTTGGCTCCGTCCCACATGAGCTTCCCCGGGCCGTTGGACCACCACTTGAACGTGAAGATGGCCGCCGCGATCCCGACCACAAGCGCAATGCCCCCTATGCCGGCGACGAAGTTCGAGATGTCGACGAGCATCTGAGTCATGAACGGCAGCTCGCCGCCCATGTCCGAGAACATCTTCTCGAACGTCGGTACGACGAAGATCATCATCGCCGCGAGAATCAGCAAGACCATCGCGCCCATTGCGATCGGGTAGGTCATCGCCGACTTGATCTTGCCCTTGAGGGCCTGCTCCTGTTCGAAGTGGTCGGCGACCCGGTTCAAGACCTCGTCGAGGACACCGCCGGTCTCACCGGCGCGGACCATGTTCACGAAGATCGGCGGGAAGACCCGTGGATGCTTTGAGAGTGAGTCGGAGAGTGACTGGCCGGCCTCAACGTCCTTGCCGACCTGCTGGATGATGTCGCGCAGATAGCTGTTGTCGGTCTGGCTCGCCAGGATGGAGAGGCACTTGGTGAGGGAAAGGCCGGCGTTGATCATCGTCGAGAACTGACGAGCGAACACCGTGACGTCTTTGGGCTTGACCCCCGTACCGAAGGTGATGCTGTTCAGCGAAGACAGACCGCCCTGCTGATCCAGCTCGAGGATGATGTAGCCCATCTGTGTCAGCTTGGACTGAACCGCCTCTTTGCTCTCGCCATCCAGCTTTCCCTTGGCGATGCGGCCGGTCTTGTCACGCACGGTATAGGTGAACGATGCCATGGCTCTCTCCTGCTGCTACGTGTGCTGGCTATACGATTACGCGCACTACCTCTTCGATCGAGGTCTCTCCGGTCCGAACCTTCTCGAGGCCGTCCTGCCGCAACGTGAGCATTCCCTGCTCGACTGCCACCGCCTTGATGTCCTCGGCGGTCGCCTCCTCGACGCACAGCTTCGAGATCTCCTCGGTGATCATCAGTACCTCGTGTACGCCGATCCGCCCGCGGTAGCCCGTGTTGCCGCACTTCTTGCAGCCGTCGGCCCGATGTACGACCTCGGGTAGATTATCGGCAGCGTAGCCGGCGTCGATAAGGACTTCCTTCTTGGGGCGCCACTCCTTCTTGCAGTCCGGGCACAGCTTGCGTGCGAGCCTCTGCGCCAACACACAGTCAACTGCCGAGGCCACGAGGAACGGTTCCACGCCCATCTCGATCAGACGGGTGATCGCGCTCGGCGCGTCGTTGGTGTGCAGCGTGGAGAGCACCAGGTGACCCGTGAGTGCAGACTCGATCGCAATCTGAGCGGTCTCCTGGTCGCGAATCTCGCCGACCAGGATCACGTCGGGTGAGCAGCGGAGAAACGACCGGAGGGCCCGCGCGAAGGTGAGGCCGGCCTTGTGGTTGATCTGGCACTGATTCACCCCGGGAAGCCGGTACTCGACGGGATCCTCGGCGGTCAGAATGTGGCGCGCGGGGTCGTTCAGGACGTTGATCGCGGCGTAGAGCGACGTCGACTTGCCCGAACCTGTGGGGCCCGTCACAAGAATCGCGCCGTAGGGCTTGGTGAAGGACGTCTCGAACCGTGCGAGGGTAGGCGGCAGGAACCCCAGGTCGGACAGCTGCAGCAGAATCGAGTCCTTGCGCAGGATACGCAGCACAACGCGTTCCCCATAGACCGTCGGTAGTGTGGAAACACGGAAGTCCATCTTGTACTGGCCGAGCGTGATCGCGCAGTGACCGTCTTGAGGACGGCGGGAGTCCGCGATGTCCATCTCGGCCATGATCTTGAAGCGTGAGATCATCGCTTGCTGGGCGGACTTGGGAGAGCGCATCACCTCGTGCAAGACGCCGTCAACGCGGAACCTCACGCGAAGATCCGACTCTTGGGGCTCGATGTGGATGTCGGACGCGCGGTCGGCGACGGCTTTTTGAATGATGTAGTTGACGAGCTTGACGGCGGGCGCTTCGGAGGTGACGTCGGTGAGCTCAGCGAGCTCATCGGCGGAGACGTCCTCGGTACCGACGAAGTCGCTGTCGGTGCGCTCCTCGGCGACCTTGTAGTACTCAGCGATCGCCGCGACGATGTCGTCTTTGGTCGAGATGGCCGGACGAATCTCGTAGTTCGTGATGATTCGAAGGTCATCGAGCGCCATGACGTTCTGGGGATCGGCCATCGCGACGAGCAACATCTTGTCGACGATGGCGACCGGCATGAGCGTGTAGCGCTCGGCAAGTTCCTTGGGGACCGCGGCCACGGCAAGTGGCTCGGGGTGCTTGTCCGCGAAGTCGATGTACTCGATCCCGATCTGCTTGGCCATCACCGAGAGGATCGCGCCCTGCGTCGCGTAGCCCAAGTCGACGAGAACGCGGCCGAGCGGACTGCCCGTCGCACCATGAACCTCAAGCGCGTCGTTGAGCTGCTTGTCCGTGATGATGCCGGCCCGCATCAGAAGCTGACCGAGTCGTTCCCCTGCTTCCGCCACCTTCGAAGTCCTGTTCGAACGCGGAGCTTCACGCGACGAGAGCGCGCGACAACCTCCTCATGGCCGCTGTGTGATTCACAGCACACTAGGGGTTATCGGCTCGTGTCCTCGATTCGTTGAGGTCATCGAAGAGCACGTCGGCGAAGTTCCGGAAGCGCTCGTAGGTGGCCGAGCCGGGCTTCACGCCCACACGCGATTCGCCGAACCACATCTCGACCGGCGTCTCCAGCACCAGCTCCGGGATATCAGCGTCCGAGGGGCGGCCCATCTGCGGTGCTGCGGCCTCGGAGGTCCGCGCCGAGCCATCGGACGCTGCGACATCCTCCGGAATCGGGTTCACCCTCACCGTAGCTCGAGGACGAGCGCGAGTGACGAGGGGCTGTACGGTCGGTTCGTGCTCGGCGCGCGGCGGGGGTTCGACCGAGGTCACCTTCACGACTGGGCGCGATGCGACTGAGGGCTCGGATACCTCGACAGACGGCGTCCGCTGCTCGGCGGCCGTCGCCCACCCGAGGGGGTCGTCGCCGCTCTGCACCTCCGGCTGGAGTGGAGGCGCGGGCTCGATCAGAGGTGCGGGCTCTGGCACGACTGCGGGCACGAGGTCGGACCACGGCTGGGGAGCTAGCCTGGGTTCTGGTTCGGGTTCGGGTTCTGGTTCGGGCTCGGGTTCTGGTTCGGGCTCGGGTTCTGGCTCGGGCTCGGGTTCTGGTTCGGGCTCGGGTTCTGGTTCGGGCTCGGGTTCTGGTTCCGGCTCGAGCTCGGAACAGCGGTTCGGGCTCGGCGTCAGGCTCGGCCTTGAGTTCGGACTGTGGATCGGGATCGGGTTCGGGTGCAGCCGCGACCACAGGCTCCAAGGCGCTCGCCAGCTCCGGCGACAGCTCCGAGGGCATCTTAGGCAGAAGTGCCGCGATCTCGGCGCCGAACTCATCCTCGGTGTTGAGTCCGTCTGGCGCCGGACGGCTTACAGAATCGTCAGCCGTCATCGGCACCTGCTCAGGCTCCGCAGTTGACTCGCCGACACGTCTCGGCCGACACAGTCGTCTCAGCATGCGCCGGCGTCCGGGGCACGTGCCATTCAGGATAGGCCTCGATGCTGAACTCGGGCTCCGGTACGTGGATCGGAGGCTCGTACTCTGCAATACGCTGATCGAGGTGGACCGTCGGCAGGTCCTCGGCGGGAGCGGGTGTCTCGGGGGGCATCCACTCGCTTTCCCGAAGCGGCGCCAGCAGCGCAGCACTCGGCGAGTCCTTGGCAACCGAGACCTCGAGCCCCTTGAGGTCTGTATCGACACGTCCGCTTGCAGCCGTGTTGAGCGGATGCAGCCGCGCCCCATTGCCCGGCCTCGAGCCACGGGCGCTCCTCGCCAGCACAACGATGAAGATGATGAGGGCGACGACCAGCAACACAAACGCCCCAGCGACCGCAACCGTCGGCGAGACGTTCACAGGATCTAGCCCATGCTCTCGAGGATCTCGTAAAGCAGTCCCAGCAACACTGCCTTGACCGAGTCCTTGTCGCGGGCATCCACCGGCAGTAGAGGCACCGATTCAGCCAGTTGGAGGTCGTCGCGAAGCTGTCTGATCGTCTCTGTGTCCTCCGGATCCACCTTGTTCGCGGCCACGACGAACGGCACATCAGACATGCCCGTGAAGAACTCGATCATCTCTCGTGCGTCAGCGAACGAGGGTGGCTCATAGGTGTCGACGAGCAAGACGAATCCCAGCATGCCCTCGGAAAGGGTCTCCCACATGAATGAGAACCGCGACTGCCCTGGTGTTCCGAACAAGTAGAGCACCACATCGTCGGACACCGTGATTCTCCCGAAGTCCATGGCCACCGTGGTCTCGCCGCCGCCTTCGCCAGAGACGTCACTCACCTGCCGCTCGGTGGACAGCACGGTGATCTCGCTGACCGCCTTGATGAAGGTGGTCTTCCCTGCGTTGAACGGGCCGGTCACGACGACCTTGACGGACTGCATGCGGTGCGATTCCCCCTAGAGGTTCTGGATCCCGTCGATGATCTTGAGGAGCGTGTCCTTGTCGACTCTGGCGTCCCTCTTCAGTACTGAGGCGCCCTCTTCGGGCAAGCGATTGACGTTGGCCTGGGGGCGGGCAGTGCCTCGGCGCTTGGCGCCTGTGAGAGCCGACAACTCATCGGTCAGCCCGCCCGAGAACCCAAGGTCATCCATCGTGATGTCAGAGAGGAACGCGTCTGTTGATATCACCTTGCCGGGCACGACTGGCGACTCGTCTCGAAGCAGGTCCTCGTCGAAGCCCAGCTCCGCGGGTGCGACCTCAGGCGACTGCGGGCTGAGGTCCGTGAAGTCATCAGCGTCGACGTCCAGAGACTCGATCAACGCCGAGAAATCCATCTCCTCGCCGGCGGACTCGCCGACACTGACTTCGGCCGCGGCTTCAATGGACTCGTACTCGATCTCAAGCTCGATGGGCTCGTCGGCGACGTCGACGAACTCCAGCTCGGGCTCTGGCTCCATCTCGTCGCTTGCCGCCGGCTCAACCGCGTCGGGCTCAACCTGGACCGCGGTCTCCTCGGCCGCAGGCTCGATCCATTCCAGAACGGTCTCGGAAGACTGCTCGAGGGATGGGACGCCTTCGTCAGCAGCCTCGCCTTCCTGCTCGGCCTGCGCCGGTTCGAACTGGCCCTCGGCAGCGCTCCTTGCCTCGGCGGAGTCGAGCAGATCGCCTGGGAGCTCCCCCAGCCCGAGAGCAAGAAGGTCGCGCTCGAAGTCCATCCCGGTGTCCGCCGCAGCGGCCTGTTCCGGCATCGGCGCCGTTTCGGGTTCCGCCCGTGAGGCTTCGGCCGGCTGAGTGTCCAACTCGGCCAGCACCTCATCTGCTGGCGGGACGAGCGGCGCGGGCTCGGGTTCCGGCTCGGGCGCTGGCTCGGGCTCGGGCTCTGGCTCGGGCTCGGGTTCGGGCTCGGGCTCGGGTTCCGGCTCGGGTCTCGGGTTCCGGCTCGGGCTCGGCTCGGGCTCGAGTTCGGGTTCGGGTTCTGGCTCTGGCTCCGGCTCGGGTTCCGGCTCGGGCTCCGGCTCGGGCTCCAGCGCGGGTGCTGGCTCTGGCTCGGGTTCAGCAACCGGGACCGTCTCGGGCAACGGCTGCGGAGTCATGCCAAGCAGGTCTTCTAGGAGGATTTCAGGCTGGTCAGACGTGTCGGCCTGCGCCGCCCCGCCGCTCATGAACGCCGGCTCTTCGGCCGGAGTGTATGGCTGCGCGGCCGGGGCCACCACGGGCTCTGGTTCCTGTTCGGCGGGCTGCCCGAGAACCGCGTCCATGAACTCCTCGAGCGCGGTCTGGTCGTCCTCGGTCGGCCCCGGCGATCCCACGCCGAGAAACGAGGGTACCTCGGCCGGAGTCGAGGGGACGCGAGTCTCTGGCTCGACCTCGAGCTGCTGGGCAGGTTCCGCCGCCGGGGCATCCAACGGTGGCGTTGCCTGCTCCTGGCGTTCTCGCGCTTCGGTTGCCGCAGCTGCCTCTTTCTCGAGGGCGGCCTGCTTCCGGGCGTCCTCGGCCGCCTTGCGCTCCGCTTCGATCTGCGCGAGCCTGGCCTCTCGGTCGGTCCGTTCGGCGCGATTGCGCTCCACTTCCTCATCGGAAGCGAACTCCAGGAGCCCGGCACTGAACAGCCCGTAGAGCACCCGGGCGACCTCGAAGTCCGTCCGGCCGGTGTCCGACGCAAGCTCAGAGACAGAGCGAGTCGAATCGACCAGCAAGAGCAGCTGCCACTCCGTGGGCTTGAGAGAGATCTCGAACGTGCCCTCGCCGGGCGCGGTGGCCATCTTGAAGACGATCTCCATCGAGGGGATCTTCTTGCGGATCCGGTTCCATTCTTCCAAGCGCCGCGAGCCTTCCATCACCACATTCTCGATGGAGACCACAAGGCCGATATCCTCGTCTACAACCTCCGGCATCGCTTCGAAGTCAAACTCGCCTTCGTCCCAACGCATGAGGTCGAAGATGGTGTCCTGAATCTGCTCCTGCACGAAGGCTTCGAGTACTTCTTCCGTGATGTATCCCTCGTCGACCAGGATCTGACCCAACCTGCGGCCGTCCTCGGGCTCCCCGGATCGCAGACCGAGCGACCGGCTCAGCGCCTGCGGCGTGATCCGCTGGGCGCGAACAAGGCGCTCGCCCAAAAGCTCGGTCCGCCAGTTCGAAGAAGCGAAGAACACCTCGCCATCGCGGAACCAGACGCTGCCTTGCGATCCACCCTCGCGGGTGATGCGCAACACGCCCGTCTTCCTGCTGAACGTGACCAGTTGGAACACGTCTGGCAGGCTGAAGTCCCTGAGATTGCCGCGAAGCGCCATCGAGCGATCCGAATCCGTTCCTTCTCGGCGTGCAGTATCGGTGCTAGCCGAGGATTTCGGCTATGCCCCCGGCAGCTCCACGCATGTCGTAGAGGACCAAGCCCAGCTTGGCCTCCTTGTCGGCCAGACACGTAAGCACAGCGCGCTGGCCAGCAGCAATGAGCATCACGTAGCCGCCATCGCCTTCGATGAAGACCTGCGACAGCCGTCCACGTCCCAATTCGGCCGCCGCGCGCTCTCCCAGACCCAAGATGGCGGCGGACATCGCTCCCACTCTGTCTTCCTGCATACCATCGGGCAGCGCAGATGCCATAGTGAATCCGTCTAGTGACACGAGTGCTGCGGCGAGTATCTCCTGGCTGTCTTCCATGAGACTGTTGAGCGCGTCCGCAAGTCTTTGTTCACGGCTTGGTTGCGGCGCAACGGCGATTGCAGGCTCAGCGACCGCAGGAACGATGCTGGGAATCTGAGGGGTCACGACCTCCGAGGGAGCCACAACCGGAGCCTCAAGCGGGACTGCCGGCACCACCACCGGAGACGGAACGAACTCCTCTTCTTCTTCCAGAAGCTCGTCGTCTGAGTCACCCATGAAGAAGTCGACGAAGGCGTCATCCGTCATGCCTGGAGCACCTCCTGAAGGCTCCGGAAACCGCGTGCGTCTGCACGCGGACAAAGCACAACAAGCCCGCCGACCGGCGAGCAATCCAATATTCTCATGACTCCACTATCGGCACAACCGACCTGCGGAAACACCCCGGATGAGCACAACTTTCACGTGCCGTGCGTCACACGACCACCCTGAGGATCTCCTCCAAAGAAGTCTGTCCGAGCCTCACCTTCGCATAGCCGTCGTCACGCAACGTCAGCATTCCCTCTTCAACCGCCTGGCGCTTGACGACATCGGTCGAGGCGTTCTCGACGGTCAGACGCTCGAGGGTCTCGGACATCGTCATGACCTCATGGATCCCCATGCGACCCTTGTAGCCGATGCCATTGCACTTCTTGCAGCCGGTGGCCCTGTACAGCTTGGGCAGCCGGCCCCCATCCAGCGCAAAGCCGACACGGGCCAGTGCAGCCTCCTCGGGTGTATACGACTCCTTGCACGCAGAGCACAGCCGACGCGCAAGTCGCTGCGCGACAACCAGTGTGACCGCCGATGCCGTCAAGAACGGCTCGATGCCCATCTCGGTAAGACGGGTGAGCGCGGAAGGTGCGTCGTTGGTGTGCAGCGTTGAGAGCACCAAGTGACCGGTGAGTGCTGCCTCGATCGCGATCGTCCCGGTCTCACGGTCACGAATCTCGCCGATCATCACCTTGTCTGGGTCCTGACGAAGGATCGAGCGCAACGCAGCGGCGAAGGTCAGTCCAGCCTTCTCGTTCACATGAACCTGCGACAGACCTGGTAGCCGGTACTCGACCGGATCCTCGACGGTGATGAGGTTGGACTTGGGGTCGTTCGTCTCGTTGATCGCTGCGTAGAGCGTCGTTGACTTGCCTGACCCCGTCGGCCCCGTGACCAAGATGGCCCCATAGGGCAACGCAAGTGCGTCAAGAAGCCGCTGCATGTTCTGCTCAAGGAAGCCGAGGTCCTTGAGCGACATGAGGATGGAGTCCTTGCGAAGCAGCCTCAAGACAGCCATCTCGCCATGAACCAGGGGCAGAGTCGCGACGCGGAAGTCGACGCCCTTGCCGTCTAGAACGACCCCGAAGCGCCCGTCAAGCGGGATCCGCCGCTCCGCGATGTCCATGCCGGAACTGATCTTCAGACGGCTTATCAGTTGCCGGTGCATCTTCTTTGGAACGGTCAGAATCTCTCGGCACACCCCGTCTATCCTGAATCTGATACGGACTTCTGTCTCATGGGGCTCGATGTAGACATCGCCTGCGCCCTGACGAATCGCATCTGTGACAACCTGGTTCATCAGCTTGGCGACGCCGGTGTCCTCGCCGGCATCTTCATCGGTTTCCTCAACAGATACTCGTGTCGCATCCTCGAGGTCGCCCAGCATGTCTTCGACATTGGTCTGACTGGTCGTGAACCGCTCTATCGCTGAGACCAAGTCGCTCTCCGCGGCCACAACGGCGCGTATGCTGCGGCGCGTGACGATACGCAAGTCGTCGATGGCAAAGATGTTGGCGGGATCGGCCATCGCCACGACGAGCTCCTCGTCCTCCACGCGTACCGGAAGCACGAGGTACTTTCGCATGAGCTCCTGAGGAACCAGTGTGGCGGCGTTGGGATCGATGTCGTAGGAGCCCACATCCACAAAGGCCAAGCCCATCTGCTCGGCCACAGCCTGAGCGACCCTGTTCTCGCTCACGTAGCCGAGATCCTCTAGCACGGCCGGCAAAGACCGGCCCGATGCCTGCTCCATCGCCTCGACGAGCTGCTCGTCGTTTATCAGCCCGCTGCGAACGAGCATGCGGCCGAGCCTCTGCATCGTAGCTACCGACATGCGTTCCCTATCCCTGGCCACGCCGAAGCGCAAGTTCTGCTTCGGCCGCTTTCCTCATGACATCACGGGGGGCACGAGTCTGCCCTCCCCCCTTCCACATATCGACAGCTAGAGCGCCTTGCGCAACCAACATTCCCAGACCGTCGACAGCCACAGCTCCGGCAGACCGGGACTCACGCACGAGCGCGGTGGGCTCCAAAGTCCCGTACACCATGTCGTAGACCACCTGCCCGGGGCCCACCCACCCCGCGGAGAGCGGGCTGGGATCTTCAGGCTTCATGCCGAGCGGCGTCGCGTTGATGATCAGCGCTGCACCCTCGACGACCTGCCGCGCGGCATCGAAATCGACCCATGCGGTCGCTACATCGCCTCGGTGAACATCCATGCGGCTCAGAAGCTGCTCAGCACTCTGGCTGTTCCGGCTGACGACCGTCACGCTCGCGGCGTGCGCGAGGATGAGCGCAACGAACGCGGCTCCGGCGGCGCCCCCTGAACCGAGCAACACGACGTCCTTGCCCGCAACAGAGAACGCGGCTTCCTCCTCCAGCGATTCGAGCAGCCCCCTGCCATCGGTGTTGTAGCCGACGAGCTCGCCATCCCGGCAGTGGACGGTGTTCACGGCTCCCGCCATGGAGGCTGCAGTTGCGACCTCGTCACACAGCTCGAGCACCGCCTGCTTGAACGGCATCGTCACGCTGAAGCCGACGAACGGCAGGGACGTCGTGGCGGCGAGCAGCCGCCGCAGCCCGATCTCGTCGGAAACCTGAAGCGGCACGTAGACCCAGTCCAGCCCCAGATGCTCGTAGGCGGCGTTGTGCATCGCTGGAGAGAGCGTGTGGTCCAACGGGTTGCCGACGACCCCCGCCAGCAGTGTCGTGCCCCTGATCACGCTCATGGGCGGCGCTCCTCGCTTCGCGCAGTCGGGCCCCTGTGCCGAGTCTATGGTAGCGGTTGCCTGCCCGCCAGCAGCAGGCGCTCCATCCTTCTCAGAAGAAGCGTGTGCGGCAGATCCGAAGTGGACAGCGGCGCAACCAGAACCGTCTTGATCCCGGTCAGTTTGCCCCCCAGCACGTCTGTGAACATCTGGTCTCCGATGATGGCGCAAGAGCCCCGTGACGCCTCCATCGTGCGCATGGCCCTCCAAAAAGCGAAGGGAAGCGGCTTGAGCGCCTTGGCAACCAGTGCGAAACCTAGCTCATCCGCAACTCCGAAGACCCGCTCGTGCCAGTTGTTCGAGACCAAACACGCCGAGAACCCCGATGCCTCGATCTGTGCCGCCCACTGCCTTGTGTTCTCGGGAATCTCGCCGCTGTTGCGAGGCAGGAGCGTGTTGTCGAGATCTATGAGCAGCGTGTTCACGCCGCCAGAACGCAGCAGGTCAAGATCGATATCGTAGACGCTTCGATAGTAGAGATCGGGTGAGAGCACTCTAGTGATCCTGCTTCCCGTCGCCGTCGTGATCGTGGTCGCCTACGTCGCCACCGTGGGCCTTGATCTGCTCGAGTGTCAACCGGATTCGATCGGCCGCTAGCTTCTCACCCAGTCCGTCGAGCGCCTGGCTCATCACTCCGAGACCCTCGTACATCTGGGCCTCGTCGGCCCACACAGCGTTCGGGCTCGTCCCGAGCGATACCTGGCGCAGAATCTCCTGACGGTTGGACGCCTTGTCATCGATGAACAGAAGCTGCGCCAGGTTCGCATGCAGGATACCCGAGTCCGGGTTGCGGGCGAGACCCTCGGCTGCAAGTGCGATCCCCTGCGCGGGAGAGTGTTTGTAGACCATGAACGACGAGATGTAGTACGCCTGCGTGAACTGAGGGTCGAGGGCAACCACCAGTCGCAGCGTGGGAATCATGTATGTCTGCTCGTCGAGCGGCACCCCACCGTAGTACTCGTGAAACACTGGCTCGATCCGATTCCACAACACCGCAGCCGCGAAGGTCCTCAGGCCGCCCAAGTAGGCGAAGCCGGTCTGTCCGAGCACCTCTGCAGTCGAGACTGCGCCGCTCGCGGGCGCCGTGACGGCAGCGAGTCCCTGGGCGAGCAGAAGCACGACGATGAGCGCAGCGGCGACAAGTGCGACGCGCCCCGTTCCAAAGGAGCCTTCCATCACAGATCCCGCCGCTCGAACAGCGCGGTGCCAGCGAGCAGCAGCAGGGCAGCCCACGCGGCGAAGGCCGCCACAATCGTTGCGGCGTACGCGGGGCCGTATCCGGCGCCATGAGCCACCGGGTTGATGACGTCGAAGACGTCGAGCGAAGGGATGTACCACGGCGCCTTGCCCTCGTTCGCGGTGACGAGGAGCGATCCTATCGAGTGACCCACGAACGCGAACGCCAGCGCTCCGACGACCGAAGTGACCGCGCCGAAACGCGTCGACATCATCACCGTGAACGCGATCAAGATGCCCATCTCGAGCCACACGGCGAGCGTCGCCTCGAACAGGACCGGCATGAGGTTGCCGTACGCCACGCGACCGACGGTAATCGCCACCACCGTGAACGCCAACAGGCTGAGACCCACCACCGCGAACATGCCGAGCCACGAGCCAACCACGTACTGCCAGCGGCGCACGTCCCGAGCCAAGACGTTGAACACCGTCCGTCTCTCTACCTCGGCAGGAATCCTTGTGGCGGAGAGCGCGAGCGCGACCACGAACGCCGCTGCATACATCAGAGCTATGGCCACTTCCCTGAAGACAGCACCGACTACACCCACGCCATAGCTCGGCAGGGACGGTATCGCGAGCGACAAGATCACGGCGAAGAGCAACACCACCCAGACGACCTTGCGCCGAATGGCGTCGGCCACCACCGATGAAGCGATCGCGAACGTCTTGTCCACTACGCCTTCGCCTCCTCGTCAGCGGTCTCGAGCAGTCGGGCGAAGTAGTCCTCGAGACTGTCCCGCTTCGGGGATATGGAGACGAGCATCCATCCGGCGTCGTCGACTGCGTCGACTGCTCGACGCGCGTCTTGCTGGGCAACCGACATCGTCCAGACGTCACCCACCTGAATGGATTCGCTAGACAGCGCCGAGACAGCGGGCGGGATCTCGCCCACACCGCGCACTCGGACCGATATCTGACCGTCGACGTTGAGAAGGTCATCGATGTGTCCTCGGGCGGCCACGTGTCCGCGGTTGAGGATCGTCACCTCATCGCACACCGCCTCGACCTCAGAGAGCTGGTGGGAGGAAAGCAGTATGGCGGTACCCGACTCACGAAGATCGATCATGAGTCCGCGCACGTCGCGCTGTCCGACCGGATCAAGGCCCGAGGCCGGTTCGTCTAGAACGACAACCTCGGGATCGCCGAGCATCGCCTGGGCCAGGCCGAGCCTTTGGAGCATCCCGCGCGAGAACCGCGAGAGCAGCGCCTTCTCCCTGCCCTCGAGCCCGACCTTCTCGAGCAGCACGGGTATCTGCGCTTGGATGTCGCTTCTCGGAACTCCGCTCAGTCGGCCATAGAGCCGCAGGGCTTCGACGACCGTCAGCTGAGTCGGAAAGTACGGCTGCTCGGGCAAGAAGCCCAGTCGGGCTCGCGCACCGGGCTCGCGCGACGGAACACCCAGGATCTTGAAGTCCCCACCGCTCGGGCGCACGAGTCCCAGCAACATCTTGAGCGTAGTCGTCTTGCCAGCCCCGTTGGGGCCGAGCAGCCCATGTATGGCGCCTCGAGACACCGAGAGTGATACGTCCGCGACAGCCATCGGACGCCCCACCGCGGCGGCTCCGTAGCTCTTGCTTGCGTGTTCTATCAGCAGTGCAGGTGACGCGGGAGCCGGCCGAGCGGCATCGCTCATCTACCGAACACCTCTTTCGACTTCTGCTTCGCCTTCGCGAAATCGGCAGCGTTGGTCGCGTAGGTCTGCGAGCCATCCTTGCCTGTCAGCACGTAGAAGATGAAGTCGGTATCGGCGGGCGCTGCGGCAGCCTTGAGTGAGGCGAGGCCGGGATTGGAAATGGGGCCGGGGGTCAGACCCTTGTGCAGGTAGGTGTTGTAAGGGGTCGGAGTTCTGGTTTCGCGCCAGGTGAGCCTGAATCGGTTAACCGGCAGCACGTACTGGATGGTCGCGCAGATCTCGAGGCGCATGTCCCGTTCGAGACGGTTGTAGATCACCGAGGAGACCAGCGGGCGCTCCTTGGGGATGGCCGCCTCGCGCTCGATGATCGATGCGATCGTCACGATCTCGGGCAGGCTGAATCCCGCCTTCTCGGCTTGTGACGTGTCGACCTGCGCGATCTCTTTGTCGAACTGGTCGAGCATCATCTCTATCGCCTCACGGGCCGTCGTCCCTTCCCGGATGCGATAGGTCTTCGGGAACAAGAACCCCTCGAGCGAGCCCTTGTACGCGCCCTTGAGATACGGGTGTTCGGGTGCGAACTCGTCGGCGCCCTTCTGGGCCAGCTTGAGGAACTCCTTCTTGGGAATCCCGGCCTCTTTGTCCAGTCGAGCGGCGATCTGCTTGAGAACCCAGCCCTCGGGGATGGTGACGGTGACGTACTTGATCGGCGGACCCTTCTCGAGTCTGTCGATCACGAGATCGTAGGGCATGCCGGTGGCCAGGTCGTAGACGCCGGCCCGAAGCTTGCCGTCCGCATTTGCTCGCCGGGCCTGGACTCTGAACATGGTGGCGTTTCGCACGACGCCGGCCTCGGCAAGCAGTGCAGCAATCTGTGTGGTGCTTGCCCCCTTGGGCACCTCAAGCTGAACCGACTTGCCGGGCTCCACGGTCTTGGCCGGGCGGTAGAGCGTCGCCCACACGGCCACACCGCCAAACGCGAGCAGGCCCGCTAGGACGACCAGCGCGATCAGCCCGGCTGCTCTTCTACGTTTTGTCTTCGCCTTTGCCGGACGCGCCTCGGTCATCACGTGCCATCGCTTTCGCTTGCGGATGCCTGTGTGGCATCGAGGTAGTCTTGCAGGAATATCGACGCGGCCACCATGTCGATGACGCCTCGTTGACTCCGCTCGTCGTGACCCGCCTCGCGCATTCGGCGTTTGGCCTCCACCGAGGAGAGTCTTTCGTCGACGAACTCTATCGTCACAGGCAAGAAGCGAGCCAGACTCTCGGCCACGTTGCGAACCCGTCGAGCCTGAGGGCCCTCGGTGCCGTCGAGGGACAGAGGCAGTCCCACGATCACGGTCTGGATCTCGTAGTCGTCAACGATCCTTTGGAGCTTGCCCCCGTGTTTGGACGCCTCACTAGCGTCGACAACTTCGAGCGGGGTCGCCACTTTGCCGGCCGGATCCGAGATGGCCACGCCGACTCGTCTCTCGCCGATATCGAGCGCAAGAACCCTCACGGGCGGCTACCCCAGACCGAGATGCTGCCGAGCGACGCCGAGCGCCTCGTCTATGCGGCTCGCGTCCTCGCCGCCGCCCTGCGCCAGCGCTGGCTTGCCCCCGCCCCGGCCGCCAAGCACAGGTGCGATCTCGCGCACGATCGCGCCTGCGTCGAACCCGGCTGCGACGGCCGCCTCGTTGCCGGCCGCGATGAAGATCGGCTTGCCACTGTCCGCATCCGCGACCACCAGCACGACGGCGTCAGCACCGCGACTGCGAAGAACGTCCCACACGCCCCGCAGGCCGGCCGCGCGGGCCTCGAATCCGCTGGACACGATGGTGCTGTAGCCTGGCGCGTCGCTTGCCGAGGCGATGAGCTTGCCGACCGCGCCCTCCGCGATCGCGTCTTTGAACCGCTGAGCCCCGCCCTCGAGTTCTTTGATCGTCTTGAGCAGGGCGGCCGACTTCTCCGAGACGTCGCGCGGCGGCACCTTGAGGATATCCGCGGCCTCGACCAGCTCGGCCTCCTCGGTGCGGACGAGCTCGTAGGCGTCGTAGCTCGTTACCGCTTCGATCCGGCGAAGATTCGCCCCAATGGAACTCTCCGAGACGATCTTGACGAAACCGATCTCGGTCGTCGCCGAGATGTGAGTGCCGCCGCACAGCTCCTTGCTGAAGTTGCCCACCTCGAGCACGCGCACGAAATCGCTGTACTTCTCGCCGAACAGAGCGGTGACACCGCTCTCTCGTGCGGTCGCGAGCGATGTCTCGTACGCACGCACGGGATGGTTCTCGAAGACCTTCGCATTCACGAGCCGCTCGACCTTGCCGATCTGCTCGCGCGTCATCGCTTCGAAGTTCGTGAAGTCGAAGCGCAAACGATCGGGAGACACGTGCGAGCCGGCTTGGGTGGCGTGCTCTCCAAGAACGAGCCTCAGCGCCCAGTGGAGCAGGTGCGTGGCAGTGTGGTTGCGGCGGATACGCTCGCGGCGCGATACGTCGATGGCCGCATGCACCGTCTCGCCTGCGCGCACAGTCCCCTCTTCCACGACGCCGATATGCGAGTACACGCCGCCCTCAGGTATCCGAGTGTCGTCGACACGTACGGTCGCGCCACCCTCGGTCCGAATCTGACCCGTATCGCCAACCTGGCCACCCTGCTCGCCATAGAACGGTGTCCGGTCCAAGATCACCTCGACAGCCGAGCCGACACTCGCCTGCTCGACGACCTCACCATCGACCACCATCGCAAGAATCGTCGCATCGGTCTCGTCGACCTCATAGCCGACGAAGTCCGTCGGCCCACTCGCCTTGGCGATCTCGGAGAAGGCGCCCCCGTACGCCTTCCACGAGTCGTCCTTGACGTGAGCACGAGCCCTCTCGCGCTGGAGTTCCATCTCCGCTTTGAATGAGTCTTCGTCAACCGAGAAACCCTTCTCGGCGGCGATCTCGGCGGTCAGCTCGAACGGAAAACCGTAGGTGTCGTGCAACGCGAATGCGATCTTTCCGTCCAGCATTCCGGTCCCTGATGCAGCCAGGGCGGAGAGTTCGGTGTCCAGAAAGCTCACGCCCGTCTTGAGCGTAGAGCTGAAGCGCTCTTCTTCGCTGGCCACTATGCGATCGATCAGGTCCTTGTGGGCCACGAGCTCGGAGTACGCGTCCCCCATGCGCACGATGACTTCATCGACAAGCCGGCGAAGGAACGGATCCTCGACGCCGAGGAGGCGCCCGTGGCGAACCGCACGGCGCAGTAGTCGCCTGAGCACGTAGCCACGGCCTTCGTTCGCGGGCAGGATGCCGTCGGCGATCATGAAGGCGACCGCGCGTGCGTGGTCAGCGAGAATCCGCAGCGAGGTGTCGTTGCGACCCCCCTGACCGTACATGACGCCCGTGATCTCCTCGGCGATGGCCATCAGGCCTCTGAGGATGTCGGTCTCGAAGTTGGAGTCCACGCCTTGCAGAATGGCGGCGATCCGCTCCAAGCCCATTCCGGTGTCGATGTTTTGCTTCGGCAACGGGAGAAGAGTGCCGTCTTCTTGCCGGTCGTACTGCATGAACACGAGGTTCCAGTACTCGAGATACCGATCGCAGTCGCATCCCGGCGCGCACTCGGCCGAGCCACAGCCCAGTGCCTCGCCCTGGTCGTAGTAGAGCTCGGAGCACGGCCCACACGGCCCGGTGGGACCAGCGCTCCAGAAGTTGTCCTTGGCCCCCATCCGAACGATCCTGTCGGCGGGCACCGCGGACTCCTCGAGCCACAGCGCCTCGGCCTCGTCGTCATCTTCGTAGATCGAGGCCCAGATGCGTGTCGGGTCAAGGCCCAAGACCTCGACCGAGTACTCCCACGACCAGTGGATAGCCTCGCGCTTGAAGTAGTCCCCGAAGCTGAAGTTGCCAAGCATCTCGAAGAAGCTGTGGTGCCGGCCGGTGGTGCCGATGATGTCGATGTCGGTGGTTCGGACGCACTTCTGAACCGTGGTCGCCCTGGTGAATCCCAAGTCTTTCACGCCGAGGAATACCGGTTTGAACTGCACCATGCCAGCGGTGGTGAGCAGCAATGACGGGTCGTCCGGCACGAGGCTCGAGCTCGGCCAGCGCCGGCAACCCTTGCTCTCGAAGTAGGAGAGGAAGCTCTCACGGATCTCGGCGGAATTCACTTATTCGCTCCTCTGGCCGACGCTGTCAGGCGCCGTCGCTTCTCTTTCCTCTGGCGGCCGCTCTGCAACGTCACACAGCTCCCCAGCGTCGTCATCGCCTTGGGACGATCTGAACAAGGCGCCATCCTCCGAGCCCAACGTTCGGTTCGTTCGCTGCTCCCAGTAGTACACGAACAGGCCTTTGCCTGTCGCTGCCACGGGTATGGCGAACACCATGCCCCAGAAGCCGAAGAGGGTGCCTCCAACGAGCAGCGAGAATATCACGAGCGTCGGATGCAGGTCGACTTGGTCCGACATGACGCGAGGCGTCACAAACAGGTCGGTCAACTGCTGGGCCGCGATGATGATCACGACAGCGAGCACTGCGGTTGTCGGGCTGACCAGCGCGCCGACAAGCGCGGCGATCAAGCCCGCGAGGAACGGCCCGATGTAGGGGACGTAGTTGAACACGAACGTGATGATCGCCAAGACCAACGCGTAGGGCACACCGATGACCGCAAGGCCGATGCCTGCGATGAGGCCTGTTACCACCGACGCGACCGTCTGGCCCTTCAGATAGCCACCAACAACATGCACGACCGTACTCAGCAAGTTCTCAAGGTCGGCTTCGTACTTCTCCCCCGCCAGCGAGCGCAGCTCCGCGCGGATCTTTGGCTGGTCCTTGAGCGCCCAAAACGCGATCACGAGCCCCAGGAACACGTCGAAGACGACGGTCGCAATCCCCGAGCCCGCACTCAGTATGCCTTGGGCCACGGAGTTCCCGAGCCGGAAAGCCAGCTGCGAGAGCGACGCGGTGATGGAGTCGAAGGCGACACTCAGCCACTCAGGGATCACGACAGCGCTGAACCTGGCCTGTAGATACACCAGAAGTTCTTGGAGCTTGGAGAGGTAGGTGGGCGCTGCTTGCGCGAAGTCGACGAGCTGTCGGCTGACGGGAGGTATCAGAAAGACGACCACGATCGAGACAGCGATGAGGCCGAGCGCGAAACAAGCGGCGACCGCCACACCTCGCGACAACCCGCGACGTGCGAGCGAGTTGACCGTCCCTTGGAGGAAGAAGACCAGCAGAAAAGCGATCACAAAGGGAGCCAGGGCGCTGGCTATGCGTCCCACCACCCAGCCGCTCACTGACACCAGCAGGAGAATGCCAATGATGGCCCACGCTGCGTTGGCAGTCGTGCGCCATCTCATGAGCCTCGCCTCTGGCGTGGGAGACATGCGCCTCACTCCCTCACGATGTTCTCTCTGAGGATCTTCAGCGTGCGCCTGAGCAGACGCGACACCTGCATCTGAGAGATGTCCAGCTGTCGAGCAATCTCCGTCTGAGTCAGTCCCTCGAAGAAGCGCAAGTACAGTACCTTCTGCTCCTGTGACGTCAGCTCCTTGAAGGCGGCCTGCAGCGTCGTCCGGTCGTCGACGGCGGCCATCAAGGTGTCGTCTTTGCCGATGTACTCGAGGATACTGAACGACTCCGAGCCGTCACCTCCACGATCGTTCTCAAGCGATACGAAGTTGTAGGCCTCGCTCGTCTCCATCGCCTCAAGGACCTCCTCGGAGGTCACTCCGAGGTACTCGGCGATCTCGGCGATGCTGGGAGAGCGCTGGAGTCGCTGCGTGAGCGCGTCAACCGCCTGGTTCACCCGAAACGACAGCTCCTGGAGACGGCGAGGCACCTTGATCGCCCAGCCCTTGTCGCGAAAGTAGCGCTTGAGCTCGCCCACGATGGTTGGAGTCGCGTAGGTGGTGAACTCGACCTGGCGATCGATGTCGAAGCGGTCGATCGCCTTGATCAGCCCTATTGTGCCCACCTGGACGAGATCGTCGATGGGCTCGCCGCGATTACGAAAACGGCTCGCCAAGTACTTCACGAGATTGAGGTACATCGTGATGAGCTCGTCGCGCGCCGCCTCGTCGTCCTCAAGGCGATAGCGGCGAAACAACTCTCGGGTGTAGCGCTTGTCCCACGAGAGCTTGCGCGTCTGCTTTTCGGGCCGACGGCTAAACGTCATCGACGATCCCTGCACGCTTGAGCAGGCGCAACGACGGTGCTCCAGCCTCGTTGCTGGTCAGCTCGAAGCTGTCGCACACTGACTCGAGGATGAACGTGGCGTAGGAAGCACGGCGCTCGACTTCCTCGTCGCTGAGATTGGCTTCGTGGCCAAGACCCACCACGATCTCGATCGAGTCATCGCCGATCTCGAAGGTGAAGGTCAGATCCGAGCCTTCCGTCACGGTGTCAGCGGCGTAAACGAACGCCTCCTCGGCGGCCATTCGCACATCGTCTACGTCATCGAAGCTCATCCCCATGCGACTGACGATCGATGCCGCAGTCATGCGGACGGTGCGTGCATGCTCTCCTCTTGCGGGGACGGTGAGGGTGATGCGGTCCTTGGCCATCGGTCCTCCGTCAGTTCTCACAGATCGGGATCTTCGAGTGTGTCGTCGATCATGTCGGGCTCTGCCATCGGTTCCGGCTCGTCCGCGCCCTCGTCCGATGTCGGTTCCGCCTGTTCGATCGAGGCTGCCTTGGTTGCCTCGCGCCTGTCCTTCCACGCGCGCCGAACGCGGGATGCAACGTCGTTCACGATCTCGGCCGGCGCGTTGACGATGTCTGAGATCGTCTCCGAGGCGTGACTCACCCGATCGCTCGTCCGCTCCACTTGGGTGATGATCGCGTCCACCCGCAGGATCTCCGCGTTCACAGCGTCCACGGTGACGTCGGTCTTGTCGAGCAGCGGCACCAACCGTTCCCGCGTGTCGTCAGATAGCTCGCGAACCGAACGCGAGGTCTTCAGCACGTCCAGAAGCACCCAGATGGCGACGCCACACAAGATGCTTGCGACCACAAGCAGCACCACGAGCAGCAGATCCACGGTTCCCATGATGCCTCCAGGGCGCGAAAACGACCTGTTGAGTGTATCAGAGGGCAGCGCCCAAGAACCGCAGCGAAGCGGTGCTCAGACCGGTTCGTCAGCATCGTCTTTGGCCTGCTGCCACGCACGCCGCACTTCCGCAGCACGCTCGGCTTCCCACCCTCGAGGACCAGCGTCGAACAAGCTGCCACGCTCCAGGCCATCCGGCAGGTACTGCTGGATGGCTACACCGTCTGGCTCATCGTGCGGATACCGATATGGGCCATAGGTGTCCGAGCCAGGTCGATGCCTGTCGCGAAGGTGATTCGGGACCTGACGTGCCGGCCCGTCGCGCACCTCGGACAGTGCTGCGTCGATGGCAGTGTATGAGGCGTTGCTCTTGGGCGCGAGAGACAAGTAGACAGCTGCTTGCGAGAGATTGATCCTGCACTCCGGCCACCCGATTGACTCGGCCGACTTGAACGCCGCGTGCGCGACGAGCAGGGCGATAGGATCCGCGTTTCCCACGTCTTCCGATGCGAAGATCAGCATCCTCCTGGCAATGAACTTGGGGTCCTCCCCGCCGTGGATCATCCGCGCCAGCCAGTACACGGCTGCATCGGGATCGCTTCCACGCATGGACTTGATGAACGCGCTCACGACGTCGTAGTGGACGTCACCTTGCTTGTCGTAGGGCAGTATGCGCGAAGGCGAGGCGTCGCGGACCATTGCGATGTCGATCACGTTGGATGCCCCTGAGCGCTCGACGAACCCCGCCGCGATCTCCAGTGTCATCAACGCGACCCGAGCATCGCCGCCAGCTCCCACGACGATTGCGTCCTCGGCTTGCGCGTCGAGTTGCAGTTTGCCGCCCAGCCCGCGCTCATCGGCGACGGCTGCACGGACTATCCTGCGAACCTCATCGTCGCTCAAGGGCTCGAGTTCGATGATGCGCGATCTGCTCACCAGCGGCGCGTTCACCTCGAAGTACGGGTTCTCGGTAGTGGCGCCGACCAGTATCACGACGCTGTCTTCCACCGCGTGCAGAAGCGCATCTTGCTGCGACTTGCTGAAACGATGAATCTCATCGATGAACAGGATCGTTCGCTGGCCCGAGAGCGCGAGTCTGTCGGTGGCGCTCTCGATCGAGCGGCGCAGATCCGCGACGCCGGAAGTCACAGCCGAGACCTCGTCGAAGTGCGCCTTCGTTGCATCCGCAACGATGCGGGCCAGACTCGTCTTGCCCGTGCCAGCGGGCCCATACAGGATCACCGAGGAGATCGAGTCCTCGGTGATTGCACGGCGCAGCCAGGTGCCCTCGCCCACCGCGCGGTCCTGCCCTACGAACTCACCGAGCGTTCGAGGCCGCATACGCGAAGCGAGCGGCGCCACCTCGGCGCGCGCCCGCTTGGCACCCTCATCGAACAGCGAGTCCACCGCGTCAGTCGGATACGCGCTGCAGCTGAGGCTCGAGCAGCTCAGCGTCGATGAAGCCTCTGTGCTTGAAGATGAGGTATCCCTGATCGTCTGTCACGACTATGAACGGGGTGAAGCTCACTCCGAGCTCGCGTGCAAGGTTCACGGCATCCGCGGCCGTCGGATCCTCCTTGAGTGCGGCCTCATCGACCTTGATCTGACCGTCCTTGCTGATCGACGCGTACTTGCCCAGATCGTAGATGAACAGGTCAGCGAGGCCCTGGTTGGCCTTGATGACCGCGTTGACCTCTTTCTTCACGTCGTTCGTGTCCTTCTGCGCCCCGTCGACGAACAGGATGACGGTGGGCTGCTTGTCCGCGATCTTCTTGGCGAGGCTGTCCGGCACGAACTCCCCGGTGGGGAAGATCTCGAACACGTCCTCCTCGACGTTGGAGCGGTCCGGGATGAGCGCCTGGTCCTCCGGGGCTGGCGGTGGTGGAGGGGCTGCGGGGGCCGCAGTATCAGCAGGAGGCGGCTCTTCGGCGCCCCCGCCACACCCAACGAGCGTGAACGCAAGAAGTGCTACGAGTAGTACTGCGACGATTCTGCGCATGCTGTTGCCTCCCGATGGTCCCCTGTATGCGCTTCGCCCTGCCGCGACCCGACGTGGTGAACCTGCCTCAGGCAGGTGGGTGCCCGCACCGTGACTTCCAGCTTCCCCGAGGGGATACCTGTCCGCCCCGAAATGTGAGGCTCCCGTACAAGAAGTGTTGGTTCTACCGTTGTAGTCGGGCCGCTAGCAAGGCGAAGCCTGTATGCAGTGTACCGCTCGGCACTAGTGGGCAACAACCACAGTCTGCAAGCAAGAGACATCTCGTTTGCCGGTGTCCCAGGTCACAAAACAAGGCTTCGCACAGCTCCGAATCTAGTCGATTCTCAGATGCACGTCTTTGAGTTGCCGTGCCGAGACAGCGTCGGGCGCCTGCGTCATCGGGTCTCCACCCGATGACGTCTTGGGAAACGCAATGACGTCGCGGATCGAGTGGGCGCCGGCGAGCAGCATCACGAGCCGATCGAGCCCCAACGCGATACCGCCGTGCGGCGGAGCGCCAAAGGCAAGCGCCTCGAGCAGGAACCCGAACTTTTCGGCGGCGTCCTCTTCAGAGTGGCCGAGGAGCTTGAGCACACGCATCTGCAGCTCGGCGTTGTGGATGCGCAGCGTTCCACCGCCGATCTCCAGACCGTTCATGACCAGGTCGTAGGCGTAGCTCAGGACGGCGCCCGGATCGGACTCGATGAGCGCTTCGTGCTCGACGAAGGGCTGCGTGAACGGGTGATGGCTGGCAGCCCAGCGCCCCTCCTCCTCGTCGTACTTGAACGCGGGGAAGTCCACGACCCACAGGGTCTCGAAGCCGTGACGCTCGACCTCCAGCTCGTCGGCGAGTCTGAGGCGCAGCACGCCGAGAACCTCGTTGGCCAGCGCCCTCTTGTCGGCAACCATGCACACCAAGTCACCAGGCTCCGCACCGACCGCAGCCCTGAGCGCTTCGGTCTCCGCGTCGCTGAAGAACTTCGCGACCGGCGACTTCATCTCACCATCGCTTGTGAACGCCACCCACGCGAGACCCTTGGCGCCCGAATCGATGGCAAGCTGGTTCAGCGCGTCGATCCTGCCCCGGCTCCAGTCGCCCGCGCCCTTGGCGTTGAGCGCCTTGATCGCACCGCCGGACGCAAGCGCTCCAGCGAATACCTTGAACTCGCTGGCCGAGAAGACCGCCGACACATCGACGAGTTCCAGTCCGAACCTCGTGTCGGGGCGATCGGAGCCGTACCGTTCCATCGCCTCGGCCCAGGTCATTCGTTTGAGTGGCACGGGCAGATCGTGACCGGCCTCGTGCATGACCTCACGCATGACGTCTTCCATCATCGTCATGACGTCATCGGCCTCGACGAAGCTCATCTCGATGTCGACTTGGGTGAACTCGGGCTGGCGGTCTGCGCGCAGGTCCTCGTCGCGAAAGCATCGCGCGATCTGGTAGTAGCGCTCGATGCCGCCCACCATCAGAAGCTGCTTGAACAGCTGGGGCGACTGCGGAAGCGCGTAGAACTTGCCGGCGTTCATGCGGCTGGGGACGATGAAGTCGCGAGCACCCTCGGGCGTCGACTTCGTCAGGATCGGCGTCTCCACCTCCATGAATCCGCGATGCTCGAGAGCCTTGCGAAAACGCTGGGTCACTCGGTCGCGCAGCTGCAATGCCGAGAAGACCTCAGGCCGCCGGATGTCGAGATAGCGCCACTTCAGTCGGGTGAGCTCGTCGGTGTCGATCCCGGCCTCGATCTCGAACGGAGGCGTCTCGGCGCGATTGAGCACGGTCGCGTCCGTGATGACGACTTCGACCTCTCCGGTCGCCATCGTGGGGTTCTCGGTGCCCTCAGGACGCCTGCGGACCTCACCTTCCAGGAGTACGACCCACTCGGGGCGCACCTGCTCGGCGGTCACGAACGCAGCGCCGGATGCATCCGGATCGAAGGTGCACTGGATGATGCCGGTGCGATCCCTCAGGTCCAGGAAGATCAGACCTCCGTGGTCGCGCCGTTTGGCCACCCATCCGGTGAGACGGACCTTCTGGCCGATGGCGTCTGCAGTAAGCGATCCGGCCGTGTGCGACCGCATCGAATAGCGAGCGTCAAGCATGCGTGGAGCCTCTCGGTTTCGGGGCGCCCCTGGTGAGCACCGACTGGTTGTGCTGTCGCGTTGCTAGCCCAGAGCGTTTCGAACCGCGTCAGCGGCGCTCTGTACGTCAACGCGCGTCTCTTCCTTCGTTCCCATGTCGCGCAAGGTGACTTGGCCGTCCGCCAGTTCGTCGGGCCCGACAACCACGACGAAGCGCGCGCCGAACCGGTCGGCCTGCTTGAACTGCGACTTCAACGACCGCGCCTGATGGTCGCACTCGGCCGCGATCCCGGCGTCTCGCAGCGCTGCCGTCAGCGAGAAGACAGCGTCGGCGACCTCAGAGTCCACGCGCGCGACGTAGACCTCTGCGCGTGGCGTCGCGGGAACCTCGACACCCGCGGCCTCCATCGCGAGCAGCGTCCGCTCGAAGCCGAGCGCGAAGCCGAGACCAGGCGTCGGAGGACCACCGTACTCTTCCATGAGACGGTCGTAGCGCCCTCCGCCGCCGATGGCGTTCTGCGATCCGAGGCCCGCGTCAGCCTGAACCTCAAACACGGTCCTCGTGTAGTAGTCCAGACCGCGCACGAGCTTGGGCTCCTCAACGAAGGGGATTCCCAACCGCTCTAGCGCCCCCTTGACCGCCGAGTAGTGCGTCGCGCACTCCTCGCACAGCTCGTCACGGAGCAGTGGCGCGTGCGCCATCACGACCTGACAGCCGGGGTTCTTGCAGTCGAACGCGCGCAACGGGTTGGTGGTTGCTCGGCGATTGCACTCCTCACACAGCTCCTCAGAGTGTTCGCCGATGAACTCGGCGACCTTGTCCCGGTACAGGGGCCTGCAGACCTCGTCGCCCATCGAGTTGAGAAGCAGACGCATGTTGGCCGCAGGGATCCCCACCGCCTCGTAGAACCGCCAGAGGAGCATGATCACCTCGGCGTCTACGCTCGGCTCGGGCATGTTGAGCGCCTCGACGCCTATCTGCCAGAACTGGCGCATCCGCCCCTTCTGAGGGCGCTCGTAGCGAAACATCGGACCGGCGTAGTAGAGCTTGGAGCCTTGACCGTTTGCCGTCAGGTTGTGCTCGAGAGCGGAGCGCACGACGCTCGCCGTGCCCTCAGGTCGAAGCGTGATCGAGCGGCCGCCCTTGTCCTCGAACGTATACATCTCCTTGGAGACGATATCTGTGGCCTCGCCGATGCCCCGCGTGAAGACGTCCGTGTGCTCGAACAGCGGGGTGTAGATCGGCTCGTAGCCGTAGCGAGCGAAGAGCTCCTGGGCGATGCGCTGCAGATACTCCCACGCGCGCGCAGTGCCGGGGAGCATGTCTGATGTGCCTTTTGGGGCGCGAGGGTCCACTGGAGCTCCGTGATGTTCGTGGGTGCGATTGCGGCTCCCTACTCTAGCGCATGGACGCGGGCAAGTGGACGACATCGCAGGCGCGGACTGTATCGCAAGAGCGTCGCACTGCGCTGGATCCCATCGACCGTCCCGGGGGACACGTAGGACAGACTAGTCCCCGACGAGTTCGCCGCATCGGGAGCGTCACCCACCTGCAGCGAGGCCCGCTACGGCCAGAGACTCGTGCCAGTGATCTGCGGGTGCCTACCCGGGCTGCAGCCGGCGCCGCAGTCGGAAGTCTGCCAGTTGTTGGCATTCGGGTCGTAGCTCTTTGCGCGAATGCTGTTGACTTGCGTCGATGCGTACGGCAGAGGATCGCTCGTGTAGCCGATGAGCCTCGGACGCTTCCACGCATGCGGGACCCTAGCGTGGCAACTGATGCACGCGATGTTGTGGGAGCCCACGCCGTGCGGGTCGCCGTTCACGTCGAGGTTCTGAGGATGGCACTTGGCGCACAAGTTGGTCGTGTTGCTCATCGAGCCGTTGTTGAGTGTCAGGGCCCCACTCGAGTAGCTGTTGTCATAGGGGGTCGTGCCGGTGCGGATCGCGTAGTTGATCTGCATGGAACTGCCGTGTGGGCCCGTCGCCCCGGTGACCGATCCGTGGCAGTCCGAACAGCTAACCTGACTCGCAGCGGTCCAGCCAGTGCTGAGCCACGCTCCGGTAGGCAGCGGCCATGTGCGGGTCGCACCTTGGATGTTGGCGAAGCTCGTCCCTGAGCCGAGTCCAGAGCTGTAGACCTTGTGACCGGACCAGGTGTCGGAGAACTGAGTGCCCGGTGTGCCGCCGTCGCCAGCTCGCTGCACGTGAGGAGCGGTCTTTGTAACGGTCTTGTGGCAGTCGGTACAAAGGGCTGTGTTTGCGCTCTTGAGAATCGCAGCCGCGGTGTCTGCAGCGGTAACGCCGGTCGGAAGACCGGAGTCGGTCGTCTTGCTATGACACATGCTGCAGGGAGTGCCGAGGTAGGACGTCAGCACCCTGTGCTCGTCGTCAATACCGTCGTCGTGGCATCCAGTGCACGTAGCCGATGTCAGCCCCGTGCCGGCGAACGCCTCGCCTGCCGCCGTCGAGATCTGTATCGACTGATGACGGCTGGTGTCATGATCGAGGTTGTTTATGTACTGGGGCGTGTGACAGCCAGCCGTCTGGCAGTTGTTCACTGCAACCCCGAGATTGTGACAAGTCACACACCCCGCCGCCGTCCCAGTGTGCAACGCCGCGACATCACTCACCACATGGCACTCGGTGCCATTCGGATTGTCCTGGCAGCTCACGGCAGAACTCGACCCGACCGGAAGCGGCGTCGTAACCGTTGAGGTGCTGGTTCCCTGCACCCAGATGTCGTCAAAGTCAGAGTACTCGGCGGTGTTGTTGTTGTAGGAGCCCGAGAACCTCACACGCACCGTGCCACCCGCAGGGATACCAAGGGTCTGAATCGAAGCCGGCGTGGCGGCCGTGACATTGTAGATCTGGGTCCAGTTCGCTCCGCCGTTCGTGGAGTACTCGACTCGCGTGAAGTCGGCGCCACCGGAGAGCGCGCTCGTCTGCGTCCAGAACGACAGTGTCGCGTCCTGGTAGCCGGACAGATCGTAGTCCCTGTAGAAGTTGGTGTTGCGTCTCGTGCCACTGGTCGACCTCATCTGAACCGCATACGTTCCGTTGGTGCGACCCGCGGTGTTGACGAGGGCCACGTAGGTTGTGTTCGACCTCGTCCAGGCCGCAGGCCACGTCGCATTGGGGAACGTCTGGTTGTCAACGGTGACGGTGTCGACAGTGGTGGTGGTCGAGACTCCTGGCTGCGGCATCGTCTCGGCGCTCCCATCGTGCAGAGACGACAGGTGCAGGTGCGGCTCACCTGTATGGCACGCCTGGCCCGCACCACAGCTCGTCGCCGTGGGCTTGGCCGCCTGCAGCGCATAGTCGTGGCAGCCGGTCAGCGAGCAGCCGCCCGCGGCGTTTTGGTGAAGCTCGTGCAGGTCGCTCGTCGCATGGCAGCCGCTCACGACACAGCTCACGCCCTGGTAGGTGCCGACGGTTCCGTTGACTACCGGCGCGCTGCCGTGCTGCGCCATCGTAGGCAGGACCCCGAGGGTGTGGCAGCTCGTGCAGTCACGGGCCGGCCAACCGGTGGTGACCACTGCGCTCACGTTCGCGTTGGCGTTATGGCAGTCAGAGCAGGTCGTGTCGTTGTAGGGCGCAGGAAGTGCCTGGTGCTGGTGATAGAGCTGGCCCATGCCGCCAACATCGAGCGGACTGTGGCAGTCGGAACACGTGGCGCTCGCGGTGCCGCCCGCCGTCACCGAGGTGTCGAACATCCAGCCGGTGTGTGTGTCGTCTCGTTGTAGTGCCCGTCGGGCGTGGCCGAAGTGAGCACGACCACGTCCGGCGCGCCGGCGTAGTTGGCGTCGTGGCAGTCCGCACACATGGCGTCGCCGTCGTAGGTCGACGGTGAAGGTGGCCTTGTCGGCACTCGTGTGGCACGGGCCGGTCGTGCAGCCCGATGCCGGATGGTAGTCGACGAAGCTCGAGTAGGTCGTCTCGGTCCCGTGACAGCCCGCGCCCGAGTTCGTGCAGCCGGTGACGGTCCCGTTGTCGTAGTCGCTTGCGGCGGAGAAGCCGTGCGCGGTGGCCGAGCCGTGGTTGCTCGTGTTCATGTCCTGGTGACACCCGCTCGTGCCCTCACCGCACGAGGCGGCCGGGTCGATCGCGGCCGGGCGGGCGTCGAGCACGCTGTGGCACGCGCTCGGGTCGGACGGGTCGGCGTTGGCGCATCCTTGGTAGGTGGGCGCGCCACCGGACTGGCTCACGGCGTGCAGCGCGGACAGGTCGGTGAAGTCGTGGCAGCCCGCGCCGGTGCCCGCACACGTACCGGGCTCGACGGTGTGGGTCGTGGCGTAGGAATCGTGCGTGGTCGACGCGCCGTAGTCGTGGCACTCGACGCACTTGCGCGTCGGCCAGCTCGCGGCCACGGTCGCCGACGAGTCGAGCGTGGTGTCGGTGTGGCACTCGACACAGGTCACCGAGCCGCCCGACGTCGAGGTGGTGGCGTGCGCCGCCTTCAACGTCGCGCTGTGGCACGCCGAGCAGTCCTGGCCGCCGGCGAGCAACGAGGCCGTCGGGACCTGCACCCTGGAACACGGTGCTGAACGGTGTGGCCGTGTGCGTGGTCTCGTCGTAGTGGTTCGGGTCGGCCGGCGTGTAGGCGTGGGTGCCCACGTCGGTGCCGTTGTGGCAATCGACGCACTCGGCGGTCTTGCCGGTCGGCAGCGCCGGGTAGCCCGGGTTGCCGTGGCAGGTCGAGCAGCTCGGGTGCGAGCGTGCTCACGTCGGCCTCGACGTGGCAGTCGACGCACTCGGCGCTCGCGGTGGCGGTGTGGGCTGCCGCCGGATGCGGATCGCCGGTGTGTGGCACGCGCCGCCGGTACCACAGGTCGTGGCGGTGGGCTTGGCGGCCTGCAGCGCGTAGTCGTGGCAGCCGGTCAGCGAGCAGCCGCCCGCGGCGTTCTGGTGCAGCTCGTGCAGGTCGCTCGTGGCGTGGCAGCCGGCTCGAGGCACGAGTCGGTCGGTCGAGCCGGTGACCGCAGGCGCGGTGGTGGCGTGTTGCACCATCGTGGGCAGGACTCCGAGGGTGTGGCAGCTCGCGCAGTCACGCGGCCGGCCAGCTCGTCGTGACCACCGCGCTCACGTTCGCGTTGGCGTTGTGGCAGTCGGAGCAGGTCGTGTCGTCGTAGGGCGCAGGCAGTGCCTGGTGCTGGTCGTAGAGCTGGCCCATGCCGGAGAGATCGAGCGGGCTGTGGCAGTCGGAACACGTGGCGCTCGCGGTGCCGCCCGCCGTCACCGAGGTGTCGAGCGCCGAGGCGGTGTGCGTGGTCTCGTCGTAGTGGCCCAGCGGCGAGGCGGTCGTCAGCGCCCGAGGCGTCCGGCGCGCCGGCGTAGTTGGCGTCGTGGCAGTCCGCGCAGGTGGCGTCGCCGTCGTAGGTCGCGGTGAAGGCGGCCTTGTCGGCGCTCGTGTGGCACGGGCCGGTCGTGCAGCCCGATGCCGGGTGGTAGTCGACGAAGTTCGAGTAGGTCGTCTCGGTCCCGTGACAGCCCGCGCCCGAGTTCGTGCAGCCGGTGACGGTCCCGTTGTCGTAGTCGCTTGCGGCGGAGAAGCCGTGCGCGGTGGCCGAGCCGTGGTTGCTCGTGTTCATGTCCTGGTGACACCCGCTCGTGCCCTCACCGCACGAGGCGGCCGGGTCGATCGCGGCCGGGCGGGCGTCGAGCACGCTGTGGCACGCGCTCGGGTCGGACGGGTCGGCGTTGGCGCATCCTTGGTAGTTGGGCGCGCCACCGGACTGGCTCACGGCGTGCAGCGCGGACAGGTCGGTGAAGTCGTGGCAGCCCGCGCCGGTGCCCGCACACGTACCGGGCTCGACGGTGTGGGTCGTGGCGTAGGAGTCGTGCGTGGTCGACGCGCCGTAGTCGTGGCACTCGACGCACTTGCGCGTCGGCCAGCTCGCGGCCACGGTCGCCGACGAGTCGAGTGTGGTGTCGGTGTGGCACTCGACGCAGCTCACCGACCGCCCGACGTCGAGGTGGTGGCGTGCGCCGCCTTCAACGTCGCGCTGTGGCACGCCGAGCAGTCCTGGCCGCCGGCGGCAACGAGGCCGTCGGGACCTGCACCCTGGAACACGGTGCTGAACGGTGTGGCCGTGTGCGTGGTCTCGTCGTAGTGGTTCGGGTCGGCCGGCGTGTAGACGTGGGTGCCCACGTCGGTGCCGTTGTGGCAACTCGCGCACTCGGCGTCCTTGGTCCAGTTCCACACGTTGTCATGGCACGTCGCGCACTCGGCACCCGGGACAGCGGCCCCGTGGACGGTCGAGATGTCCGAGCCGTGGCAGGCCACGCACTCGTCGCTGGCGCTCGTGACGGCGTGACCCGCCGAGTAGCCGGTGTGGACCGTCGCGCCGTGGCACGCCGGCGTGCATCGCATGTCGGCGGCCGCGCTGATGTCGACGGCGGGGTTGTCGTGGCACAGCTCGCACGTCGTCGCGAACTGCGGGCGCTCGCTGGCCGGGCCGACGTAGAGCGAGTGCACCGCCGCCAGATCCTTGGACGCATCGTGGCATCCGGCTCCGAAGCAGCTCGCGCTCGTCGGCGACATGTGGTCCGGCGCAGCGCCGACCCCAGGATTGTGGACGTTGTTGCCGTCTGGCACGTAGTCGTCCCCGTGGCACCCGTAGCAGTCGGTGGCGTCGGCTTCCGCGTGCCCGTCAGACAGGCGGCAATCCAAGGACTCCACCGGTCCGAGAGATTCCGACGACCTCCTCGGCCGCGGAACCGCGGTGTAGGTCGCCGCGGTGCTATCCCATCCCGCTGCCAGTGTCGTTCGTCGTATGGCACGTGAAACAGAAACGGCGAGTCTCTTGGGCCGTACCGGTTCGGAGGCCACCGCCCAGAGTGTCCGAGATCATCGAATCGTTGCCGCGCGTGGTCCCGTGCGGGTTGTGGCACTCGTAGCACGGCAGCGGCGCGCCCACAGGCAGCACTCCTCCTGAGGTGCCAATCCTGTGCCCCGCCCTTGACGTCGCCGCCAGTCACGAACTGCTTGATGTCGACCGGTGCCGTCGTGAAGCCGCTGGGGGCAGCTCCGCCGTGGCAGGCGAAGCACGCCAGTGCATACGTTCCATCGGCCTGATCGGATGCGAGAGTGGACGAACTCGTCGGTCTGAACGGGGCACGCAGGGCATCGTACTCGTTCGACTCCCCTGTGCGCCGAGTGGCAGTAGAGGCAGTCACCCTCGCTGCGACCCACTTCGCCGCCGTCGCCGGCCGTCTGCGTTGTCTCGGGAATCAGGCGATGAGCATTCCCGGCATCTGCGTAGGCATCCGGACCCAACCACGTGCCGGCAACGGGATACCCCACGGCGTTCCTGTCGGGAACCTCGGGATCCGGATAGGTCCCGTCGTACCAAGCGTCAGATGCGTGACACGCGTAGCACCATGCGGGGCCATTGCCCACTTCGCCTCTCGGCAGCATCGGCGAGTCCGTCGAGGCCTGATGGGTCCCGTGACAACTCGAGCACATGGTCGTCAGGTCGGCGGAGGACGTTCCCTCCAGGCTGTGTCCGCTGGCAAGCGCGAACGAATCCTCCGGCCCACTCGGCGACGTTCGCCGCCTAGAGTGCTTCGCCCGTCATGGCAGATGTAGCACGCGGCCGTCTGATCCGGCGTCGTGGTCTCCATCTCGGTTCGGAAGATGAGCGAACCCTCACCCTGATGTGAAGCGTGACACTTTGCGCAGCTTGAGGTCCCGACTTCCGCGGAGCGGTGCGGCGATACCATCCACTCGGCGGTGACCGGACCCGCCTGCGCGGCTGTCGACTCTTCGCCATCCGCGTTGACAGCCGTGACGCGGAAGTAGTACTCAACCCCGCCATACCCGTCAAGAACGTCGTACGTGCGTGGCCGTAGTCTCCCCCGCCAGCCGGTAGTAGCCGTTCGCGATGGTCGCGATGTATACCCGGTAGCCGGCGACCGGAGCCCCACTAGGTGGGTTCCAGTCAAGAACCGCGATCGTGGGCGACTGCAGTACCGGCGACCGCAGTCAGCGAGGTTGGAGGGTTTGGAGCAAGCGCGAAAGCAATGGCCGGCAAGAGCGCCACGACCACCACGATCGCCAGCACCGCTGCTGGCGGGAGCATCCTTACGCGATCCCGAATGCGCCTTGCCAAGCCACTCCACTTCTTCGTCCGGGGGAGATCGCCGAGTCAGCTTGCGAATGTGCGTTTATGAAAGCGTTGCCAACGCGGCTGGCACCCGAGGTGGTGGGGACGCAACTGACCTTGTGATTCTAGCATCGCGCACCCCTCCTATACTAGGAACTTAGTACGCGAAATCAGTGCCAGCCTAAGGTCGTTTCAGCGAATCTTAAGGAAACGCGGGCTGCAGCCAGTCCTCGAGCACGACGGCGGATCAGTGCGCCGCCCGCGGCTAGGCGCGAGGCCAGAAGGGGTTGACGCGTGATTCGCGGGCGATGGTCGAGTCTGGCCCGTGACCAGGGTGGATTACCGTATCCGCAGGTAGAGGTGCTATCTTGGCGGCGATCGAGGCGCTCAGCGCACGTCCGTCACCTCGTGGAAAGTCGGTTCTGCCTACACTTCCGGCGAACACGGTGTCTCCGGAGAACAAGTGGGCACGCTCATCGTCAGGGCTTGTCGCCAGAAGGCAGATACCGCCCGGAGTGTGTCCCGGCGTATACAGAATCTCCATACTTACCGTGCCCGCCGACACGGTATCGCCGTCCTCGAGAAGCCTGTCGGGGGGTGGGGCGACGCTGCCTGGAAAACCAAAGAGCGCTCCACCGGTCCCCTCGGCGCTCGAGACGAACTCAGCGTCGTCCGAATGGGCCATCAAAGGGGCCCCCGTCGAAGCGACGAGGCCTGCGGCGGCGGCGAGATGGTCGAAGTGGCAGTGGGTCAGCACTATCGCCGCCACTTCCCTGCCGTCGAGGGCGCTCAGGATCTTGTCAAGATCGTCTCCTGGGTCCACTACGATCGCCGGGCCCTGCGCATCCGACACGACCCAGCAGTTCGATTGAAGCGGTCCCACTTGAACACGCGCGATCTGCACTGGGGTACTAGCCCTTCTTCTTTGTCTGTGCCTCGCCGGGCAACATGCGTCGAGCCTCGAAGACGCCTTCCACGCGCCGAACGTCGCGCAGCAGCGCGTCCAAGCGCCCCATCTCACCGATCTCGAACAGGAACCTCATGTCGACGAGCCCGTCCCTGTGTGAGGTTGTCGACGACGACAGGATGTTGACCCCGGACTCGGCGATGGCCATGGTCACGTTCTGCAGGAGTCTCAACCTGTCGAGCGCCTCAACGAAGATCTCGACCTGGTAGGTGGCCTTGCTGCCGGAATCCCACTCGACCTCGATGATCCGCTCGGGGCTCGACAGGAGTTCAGCCGCGTTTGGGCAGGTGGTGCGGTGAACGCTGACTCCTCTGCCCCTCGTAACGAACCCCACGATCTCGTCACCCGGAACCGGGTTACAGCAGCGAGCGAGTCGAATGAGAACGTCGTCGATGCCCTTGACGACCACACCCCCACCCACCCGTCGCCGCGCACT
Source organism: uncultured Actinomycetes bacterium (assembly GCA_963700665.1). GTDB lineage: Bacteria > Actinomycetota > Coriobacteriia > Anaerosomatales > PHET01 > CAVPCY01. Next base: position 223,860 of record CAVOYK010000001.1, on the reverse strand, counting down.
CCTCGGCGGTGTCATCGGCTGCGAAAGTGGGAGCTCGTCGGGCTTCGCCTTCAGCAACGCGCCGGCATCGCCGTCTTTGCTCATGACCTTGAGAAGCCTGGTACCGACCAGCTTGGCAGACAGCTTCCCGCCACCGATCTGAGCCAGCAGGTCCTCTCCCTTGGCGTAGTTCATCTCCTCGGCAACTGCATCGAGGGACTTCTCGGCGGACTTGCTGCCGATGCCAACGCCGTGCTTGCGCATGACCTTGGAGAGTTCATCTCGCCCACGCTGAAGGTCATCTACACGGTTAGCCTTTGAGAAGTAGTTGCGGATCTTCGATCTGGCCGACGAGGTCTTGACGATGTTGAGCCAGTCTCGGCTGGGGCTTGCGTTCTTGTTCGTGAGGATGTCGACACGGTCCCCCATCTGAAGCTCGTAGCCCAAAGGCACGATTGCGCCGTTCGCTTTGGCCCCGACGCAGTGATTCCCGACTTCGGTATGGATGGCGTAGGCGAAGTCGATGGGCGTCGAGCCGCGCTTGAGCGAGATCACGTCACCTTTGGGAGTGAAGACAAAGACCTCTTCTTCGAAAAGATCGATCTTGAGAGCCTCCATGAACTCCCGCGGATCCTTGAGTTCGGTCTGCCACTCGAGCATCTGCCGAAGCCACGCAAGCCGTTCGTCGAAGGACTCGTCTCCTCGGCTTCCCTCCTTGTAGCGCCAGTGCGCGGCGACCCCGTACTCAGCGGTTCTATGCATGTCCTCCGTGCGTATCTGTATCTCGAGAGGGCGCCCCGTTGGTCCGATCACCGTCGTGTGAAGCGACTGGTACATGTTGAACTTGGGCATCGCCACATAGTCCTTGAAACGGCCCGGGACCGGTTTCCAGATGCTATGGACGGTTCCGAGCGCACCGTAGACGTCCTTGACCGAGTCGACGATGACCCTCAGTGCGATGAGATCGTAGATCTCGTTGAAGTCCTTACCTTTGCCGGCCATCTTCTGGTAGATGCTGTAGAGGTGCTTTGGCCGACCCGCGATCTCTGCGGTGATGCCGACCTGTGCGAGTTCGTCGTGAAGCTGATCGATGACCTGACCCGCGTACTCCTCGCGCTCGGTCCGGCTCTCGGCGACCATGCGTCCCACCTGGTGGAACTTGACTGGCTCAAGGTAGTAGAAGGCAAGATCCTCCAACTCCCACTTGACCTGGCTGATGCCAAGTCGGTGCGCGAGTGGCGCGTAGATCTCCATCGTCTCCCGGGCCTTCTCAACGCGACGCTCGGGCGGTAGTGCCGCCAGCGTGCGCATGTTGTGCAGACGGTCGGCGAGCTTGATCAAGATGACCCGGATGTCCTTGGCCATCGCGATGAGCATCTTGCGAAGGTTGTTACTCTGCTGTTCGGACAGCGTCTCGAACTCGATCCGACCAAGCTTGGTCACGCCGTCGACCAGCTCGGCGACCTCGTCGCCAAAGCGCTCTCTCACCGTGGCGATCGTGACATCGGAGTCCTCGACGGTATCGTGCAGAAGTGCCGCCTTGAGGGTCGCTGTGTCGAGGTGCAGCTCGGCCAGGATCAGAGCGACCTCGATGGGATGATTGACGAAGGGCTCGCCGCTCTTGCGGGACTGCCCCTCGTGGGCGGAGACAGCGAAGTCGTACGCCTGATCCAAACCAGTAAGGTCCGCATCAGGGTTGTATGCGCGTACCTGGGCTTCTATCTGCTCGAGCGTCGCGGCCATCGTCGTCCTTCGCATGGTGGCGGGCTTCGCCGAGGTGGCACGCAGCTGGTGAGCTGCGAGTCGGTCCCGGCAGCCCGTGACGACCGTAGTATACGTTGCGAGAGGGGTTCTCGCAGAGCGGATGTGCGCGGTAGAACTGCGGTACCGTGCGGCTAGATCGGCACCCTCGTCGGCAAGATGGGACGGTTGAATCTTGAGAGGAGTTCATCGGGGGCACTCGACATGGCCCATTCGCGAAACGCCCGGAACTCCGCGATCTCATCGAGGCCCTCGGCGTAGCGCACGCTCTGGGCCAATTCCACCCTCTCGACGCTGGGGATCAGCGTGAGCCGACGGTACGCGCCGTGCCCCTCCCCCACCACGAGACCCAGTTCTCGGAATACGCCCACTCCGCTAGAAACGCCGCGGTCGTCGAGCGCACATCCTCGTCGCATCTTCGCACAGCGCTGTGCCAACTCCGCGTTGGTGATCTCGAATCCTTCACCCTCGCTAGACGCAATCTGCTGGAGCACCCGGTAGAGCGTCGCCAGGTCCTCGCGGTCCGGCGCGGACGAAGCGAGAATCCGCTCGTTGATGCGGGCGTCCTTGTCGCCGAACAGAAGGTGAACTCTGCCCATCGCCCCATCTCGCCCGACACGACCTGCCATCTGATTGAACTCGACGTCGTTGAAGGGAAGGTGATACAGGACGACGTTCCTGATGTCAGGGATGTTCACACCCTCGCCAAAAGCGCTTGTCGCGACGACGACGCGCACGTCCCCCGCGCGGAACGCACGCTCCACCGCATGTCGCACTGACCGAGACAGCCCACCGTTGTAGAAGGCTGCATGCCATGCAAGCCCCGGGACGCGCTTGCGCAGCATCCGGGCGAGCCTCACCGACGCATCCCGCGAGTTCACGTAGATGACCGCCTTCTCACCCGTCGCCGCCAGCGTGGCTACGAGTTCGTCCTTGGCGGTGCAGGAGCGGTGGTCTTCGATCGCAAGATTCTCGCGCACCGTGGGGTCCAGAACCAAGTGCTCGATTGCCAAGGAGTCCCGAATGGATGCGGCTACCTCGTCAGAGGCGGTCGCTGTCACGGCGAGCACTGTCGGACCCGACAGCGCATCCACAGCTTCTCCCAGCCGTGCGTACGCAGGCCGATGCCCCGCTCGCGACAGCCCGACATGGTGCGCCTCGTCTACCACGAGGAAACGGATCTTGCCGGTGGATGCGAAACGGCCCACATGGAACTGCAGGAACTCAGGAGTCGTCAGGACGACATCCAGCTCCCCCGACGACAGTGTCGAGAACGCCGCATCCCGGTCGCTTGGGGAGCTCTCGCCGGTGACGGTGCGTACCGTCAAGCCGACACCAGCGAACACTTCCTCGAGGTGGAAAGCCTGGTCCGCCACCAGCGCTCGCAGCGGGAAGACAAACACGCTCGCAGCGCCTTCGCGAAGTGCAAGCCGCGCGGCGTGGAGATGGAAGATCAGCGACTTGCCGCGCCCAGTCGCCATCACGGCCAGCGTGTTGCGTCCCTTCGCGAGTGCGTCGAGCGCCTCCACCTGTGCGGCGTGCAGGGCCCCCTCACCGATGAACCGGCTGACCAGCTGCGCGTCGAGCTCCGGCGCGGTAAGCAAGCCGAGCTCCGAGCGCGTCTCGGCGCGTGTTGCCTTGACGTCCGCTTCCTCCGCCATCGCGTCCCTGCGACTCAGTACGACGTTGAGCCCCATCGCCTGATCTCCGCCGCCGGTGACTTCGGTGATCTCAACGTCGTACTCGACGCCGCTGTCTATTCGGGAGGCCAAGACAGCCGCCAGTCTACGATTCAGGTAGCCGACGTGCGTCCCGTGGGGATCGAACAGCGCGCACGCGTTGGCGTCGAACTCGTTGTCTGGTTGCCTTACAAGACGAAGCGGCACGCCGGGCGCCAGTCGGGCTATGGACTCTTGGCGGCCCTCGAAAGTCACACCGGCGAGCTTCGTGTGGAAGGACGGTGCGTCCTCGATGCCAGCGTACTCCTCGCGAGCGAGTATCTCCTCAGCGTGGGCGAAGAGGTCCTCGACCAAGTCCGCCGCAGGCGAGCGCCGAGTCTCGCGCACATGGATGTCGCGGACGATCATCTGTGCACGATGGCGCCCCCGCCATTCGTCAACCTCAAGCTGAAACGCCAGGTCGACGGCGGCCCCGCACTCAGAAAGCTGTTCGATATCTCGGCAGCTGAAAGCGATAGCCGGCACGGAGGCACTTCCATCGAAGGCAACGAACCTCAGGTGGTTGGCTGTCTTGCCCACTCGACCCCGATCGTTCATGAACACCCCACGAGCCGCCAGGAGCGGACGCGGATTAGCCTGTCCGAAGGGCTCGAGCAACGCCAGCTCGGCTCCCAGCTCCGTGCTCACGTCGGCCAGGGCCAACTCGGCGTCGATCGTCGTTGGAGCCTCGAAGCATGCCTCCGGCAGCCCATCGAGCTCGCACAGGAGCATCTCTCTGAATCGCTCGAGCTTCTCGGCGTCGAGCGTGAGCCCGACTGCGGCCGCGTGTCCGCCGTATCTCTCCAGCAGTGGCGCGCACGCCGACACAGCGCCAAAGAGGTCCACCGTACCGACCGAACGCGCCGATCCCTTAGCGACACCATTCTCGATGGCGAACAGGAATGTGGGCACGCCGTAGGTCTGCGCGAGTCGTGAGGCCACGATTCCCTTCACGCCCTCATGCCATCCTTCGCCCGCGAGCACGAGCGCTCTCTCGCCGGCGTAGACCCGCTGTGCCAGGGCCGTTGCGGCCTCGCTCAGATCGGCCTCCGCTGCCTGTCTTAGTCGATTGTGTTCGTCGAGTGCGGTCGATAGGCGCTCAGCTGTCACGGGGTCGTCAGTCAGCAAGAGATCCAGTGCGATCTGCGGGTCGGCCATTCGTCCGGCTGCGTTGAGCCTCGGCGCGACGGCGAACGCCACATTGTCTGCCGAGAAGGAGCCGAGCGAGACGCCGGCGACCGCACACAGCGCTGCGAGCGGCACTCTTGGTGACCTGCGGACCGCGGCGACGCCGGCGGCCACGAGGGCGCGATTCTCGCCGATCATCGGCACGATATCGGCGACGGTCCCGAGCATGGCCAGGTCCGCGAGCTCCCTCCAAGCGCTGTCCTGCCCAAGACGCGAGCCAACGGCCTGTACCATCTTGAGCGAGACGCCCGCGCCCGCCAGATCGCGCGATGCACCAGACTCGCCGCCCAGCTTGGGGTTGGCTACCGCGATGCCAAGGGGCACATCTTCACCCGGCTCATGGTGATCCGTCACTACGACGTCGATGCCCTGCGAGACCAGTGTGGCGACTTCGGCAGCCGACGAGATCCCACAGTCCACGGTGACGACCAGACTCGGGTTACGTGATGTGATGCGATGCATCGCCGCAGGCGTGAGCCCATAGCCCTCCCGGAACCTGTGGGGGACCATCGCCTCCACCGTCGCGCCCAGCGCCTCAAGACCGCGAGTCGCCACTGCGGCCGCGCTAATGCCGTCCAGATCGAAGTCACCGAACACGAGGATGGGCTCGCCCTCACGGATGGCATGCGCAATCCTGTCGGCAGCCTCGTCCATGCCCGGAATCAGAGATGGGTCCGACCAGTCGCGGTCAAGCGATGGCTCCAGAAATCGCTGAGCCTGATCCGCGTCGGCTATCCCTCGCGAGGCGAGTATGCGCGCCACCACGTGGGAGAGCCCGGTCGTCCGCTCCAAACACGCGGTCGTCGTCTCGTCGGCAGGGGCCAGCGACCAGGGAGTGTCGTCACAGGTGTCAGGCATGTCCTCATCCTAGCGGACGGGGCCGACACCATCTGGCGGTGCCGGCCCCGTCGATACGTCCGTACGCCAGCCCTAGGCGTTCGCGTACTTCTTCCTCAGAGCCGCGTATTTCGGCTCGGTTTCTTTCCACATCGCATACAACGGCGAGGCGACACCGATAGAGGAGTAGGCCCCCACGAGCAGGCCGATCGAAAGCGCGAGAGCGAAGTCGCGCAGCGTCTCGCCGCCGATGAACAGCATGACGAGCACCGGGATCAGCGAGGTCACGGTGGTGTTGATCGAACGGACGAACACCTCGTTGATGGACTCGTTCGCCATCTGCATGAACGACTGCTTCGCCAGATGCTGCGAGTTCTCCTTGATGCGGTGGAACACGACGATCGTGTCGTAGAGAGAGTAGCCGAGGATCGTCAGAAGAGCGGCGATGGTGTTCGGCGTGACCTCGTAGCCGAGGAGCGCATAGATGCCGAGGGTGATCAGGATGTCGTGGATGAGCGCTACGACGGCGGTGACCGACATCTTGTACTCGAAGCGTACCGAGATGTAGAGCAGAATCGCCGCGATGGACAGGCCAAGCGCCATCATTGCCCGGTTGGTGATGTTCTTCCCCCACCCGGGACCGATCGTGGTCACCTGGAACGAGTCGTTGGGAAGCTTGACCGCAGCGGCGACCTCAATTGCGTCCTTGGCGGCTTGGTCCGGGTCCGTCACCTCCGTCCGGATGATGAAGCCCTTCACTCCCTGTGCATCGGTGGTCTGAACATTGGCGTTGGCCACGCCCACGTCTGCGAACGCCTGTCGCATCTGCTCGATGGTCACGTCTCCGGAGTTCACGACGTTGACCGACGTGCCGCCCAGGAACTCGATTCCGAACTTGAGGCCAAACTGGGGAAGCAGCAGCGCCGCGATGGACACGACCAGCAGAACGCCGGAGATGGCGAACATGATCTTGCGGTGGCCGAGGAAGTCGATGTGGAATCTAGACACCTGCGACACCCCCCTTCGGAGCCTTGCCGCGTGGCTCTCTGACCTGTTCTTTGGGCACGCCCCAGAACGCGGGAGCCTTGCCGATCACCGACTCACCAAGAATCACGAGGATCGGCCGCTTGAACAGGACCATCATCACGATGTCGCACGTGATACCGATCATCAGCGTGAGTGCGAAACCGCGCACCGGCCCGATGGCGACGAAGTAGAGAACCGCCGCCGAGACCAACGTCACGAGGTCGGCGTCGATGCTGGTGTACATACCATGACGAGAGCCGGAGTTGGCGGCCGAGCGAATGGTCTTGCCCATCCTGACCTCTTCTTTGAATCGCTCCAAGATCAGGATCGACGAGTCGGCGGCAAGGCCGATGGTGAGAACGATACCTGCGATGCCCGGCAGGGTGAGCGCGAAGAAGCCGAACTGCGAGAGCAAGGCCAGAATGCCCAAGAAGAACGAGGCGAACGTGACGAGGGCGGCGACCGTGAGTATGCCCAAGCCACGATAGAAGAGCAGAACGTAGAGCGCGACCAGCGACAGGCCGATGATGACCGCGAGAACACCTTGACGGAGCGAGTCCTGACCTAGCGTGGGTCCAACGACTCGAGACTCCGAGAAGACGAGCGTGACCGGCAGCGCGCCCGTATCGAGCACGGTCTTGAGCTGCTTGGCGGACTCGGCCGTGAAGCTACCCGAGATCGCGGTCTGACCATCGGTGATCGGCTCGTTCACGCGAGGTGCAGACTGTACGGTGCCGTCGAGGACGATCGCCACGAGCTTGCCGACGCTGGCAGTCGTGTACTCGCCCCACGTCGTCGTACCCTCACCGTTCATCGAGACGTTGACCTCGATCTGACCGGTATTCGGGTTCTGGGAGACCGCAGCGTTTCGCACGACCTCACCAGTCATGAACGGCTCGTACGTGCCCTCTTTGAGCTTCACGCCGTCTTCACCGGCGTTGATCGCTGCGACGGTCGCCGAGTCGGTGATCGACGCGACATCGACGAACTCCAGTTGCCCCGTGCTGCCCAGTACCGCGAGGGCTTCTTGGGCGTTGGCGATACCGGGAATCTGGACGAGCAGCGAGTCGTTGCCCTGGCGCTGGATCGAAGCCTCCCGTACGCCGAGTCGGTCGACCCTGTTGCGGACGATCAGTTCGGCGCGGTCCATGACAGCGGCCGTAACGGGCGTAGTAGTCGACTCTTCTGCCGTGAGGATGACCGACAAGCCACCTTGGATATCGAGCCCCTGGGTGATCTTCTCGGCGGGGGGCCACAGTATCGCCCACGACGCGATCACGAGCACCGCCGCTATCCCCAGGAAGAGGATGTTCTGCTGCTTCTGGTCCATGCTCCTGCCTTCCGTACCTTGCGATGGTCACAGTGTTGCCGACCAAAAGCCTCAGCCAGCTATTGGTCGGTCCGAGCTGCCAAGACCGCAGCCCCAACCGCCAACCGACCCGCCCGCCTAGTGGCCTTCCGCCTCATCCTCAGCGGGCTGAGCCTCGTCTTCTTCGTCTACCGAATCCTGCGGCTCCACGTCGGCCGGATCACCGTCTGTCTCGACCTTTGGCGGCACGACCTGGGCGATCGCCTGCTTGGAAAGCTCAAGCTCTGAGCCATCCGCGATTCTGACTCGGACCCTGTCGCCAACCTCAACCACAACAGCGAAGATGCCGCCTATGGTGACGATCTCATCTCCGGGCTTCATCGCCGCGAGCATCTTGCGCTGCGCCGCGCTGCGCTTCTGCTGCGGCCTGATCACCAAGAAGTAGAAGACGCCGATGATCAGGGCGATCGTGAGAAGTTGCTGCACCTGCATGTTCGTGAGCCTCCCGGCCGAGAATGCCGCCGCGCGCCCTCAGCGCACAGCCAACGGTCAATCTTACCTGTCGATAGCGCTTCGCGAAAGCGGGTTCAGCACTTCTTTCCACGTGAAGTTGTGTCAGTAGTCGCCAAAGGCCGCCGAGGAACGCCATTCATCGAGGAAGGACTGGTAGGCACCTGACTCGATCGCCTGGCGCGCTCGACGGGTGAGATCAAGCAGGTAGTACAGGTTGTGGATGGACAGCAGCGTCGCGCCGAGCATCTCTTTGGTGTTCACCAGATGCCGCAGGTAGGAGCGTGTGAACCCGGAGCACGTGTCACACTCACAAGCGGGGTCAAGTGGACTGTAGTCCCGTGCGAAGCGAGCGTTGCGCAGGTTGAGGCGTCCCTCACTCGAGAAGGCCGTCCCCAGCCGAGCAGTGCGCGTTGGCAAGACGCAGTCGAACATGTCAACACCAAGCCCGATCGCCTCGAGCATCGCAGTCGGGCTGCCAACGCCCATCAGGTAGCGCGGTCGATCAGAAGGAAGGGCCGCGCACACCGGGGCCAGCGACTCCAGCATCAACTCGTGTGGCTCGCCCACCGAGTAGCCGCCGATGCCGTATCCGGCGAACCCGATCTCCCCCAAGCGCTCCACACTCTCGAGCCGCAGATCGGCATGCACTCCGCCTTGGACGATCCCGAACAGAGCTTGGCCCTCCTTGCGGTGGGCGGCCCTGCAGCGCTTCGCCCAGTCGGCACTTCGCCGGACCGCCGTAGCCACCAGTTCTCGCTCGGCAGGATAGGGAGGGCACTGGTCGAGCTGCATGACGATGTCGGCTCCCAACTCCTGTTGGATCCGCATGTTGTCCTCCGGCGACCAGAAATGCCATGCGCCGTCGACGATCGAGCGAAACCTGACGCCCTCGTCGGTCAGCTTGAGGGTGTCGGCCAAGCTGAAGATCTGAAAGCCCCCTGAGTCGGTCAGGATGACGCCGTCCCAATTCATGAATCGATGCAGACCGCCAGCCTCGGCAACGGTATCCTCGCCAGGGCGCAAGAAGAGATGGTAGGCATTCGCCAGCACCACTTGCGCACCGATGGCCGACAGCTGCCGGGGCGAGACGCCCTTGACCGTGGCCCTCGTGCCGACCGGCATGAAGACGGGGGTCTCGATTGCGCCGTGGCCGGTTCTGAACCGGCACGCTCGGGCCGAGGTCCGCGCGTCAGTCGCCGAGAGTTCGAGATCGAAGAGGGTCATGCCCGCGATTCTACCTGAGCCCGAAAGAGCAACATACAACGGGTAGACTGGAGACTCGGACGAACCATTCGAGCTCGAATCACGTCATACGGAGCGACATGGACCACGACAAGGCCGACGACCCTGCCCTCGTGGCGGCATCGAAGAACGGTGACTTGGCGGCGTTCGAGACTCTCGTTCGCCGCCATACCAGGGTCGTCTACGCCCATGCGCTCCGTTTCTTTGGGGAGCCGTCTTCAGCCGACGACGTCGTTCAGGAGGTGTTCGTGAAGGTGTTCCGCTCGCTGGACTCCTACGACGAACGAGCCCTGTTCTCCACCTGGCTGTACCGTGTCACCCGAAACGCATGCCTCGACGAAGTCAGAGCCGGCAAGCGTCGTCCCGTGCCGGTCGATCCATGTACCGTGCTCGAGACGGGTGGTGACTTCGCCGACGAGGTGGTCCTCGCATCCGCGATTGAGCTCGGCATGCGCGCACTCCCCCCAGAGGACCGTGACGCGCTCTCGGCGGTTTCGCTCTTCGGTCTGTCCTATGCCGAGGCCAGCGATGCGCTTGGGGTACCCCAAGGGACAGTGAAGTCGCGCGTGTTTCGTGCTCGCAGAGCGCTTGCGGCGACACTGAATCTCGCGAAAGGGGGTGCGTGATGGAGTGTCTTGAGGCCCAACGGCTCGTCTCGGAGAGGCTCGACCGCGAGGAGATCGACCCGACCGTTCTCGAGGCAGCCAAGGAGCACTGCCGCGCGTGCCCCGAGTGCAGCGCGTACGTCCGCACGCTCGTAGCACTCCGCCAGACTCCCTTGCCCGAGCCACCTGCCGATCTACACGCGCGGGTGATGGAGGCGGTTCGGACCGAGGCAGCGCTTGCGGCATCCCGTAGCGCCGCGACCGCTCCAGAGCCAGCCGAGAGCCAAGGGGAGCCGTCGCAGCAAGAACCCGTCTCATTGGAGCGGTTGACCGCGAGAATCCGCGATCCGCACAATCGCCGAGCAGTCGCCACCTGGGTTGCGGCGGCAGCGGTCGTGTTCGTGATAGCCGGTCTGGGAGCGATGGCTGGCGTGAGGCAGATTCTCAGCCCGACGAGCAACACGTCTATGCTCGCTGCGGAGTCGGGGACTCCGCTCGGCGCTGCGGAGCAGTACGGAGCCGCTCCACAAGAGAGTCGAGACTCGGCGGCGGACGCGACGAAGGACTCCGCTCAGCCGGGCGTTGCGCCGTCCTACATCACTGTCGGTGCTCTGGTCTATCAGCTGAGCGGAGACGCAGCCGGCGTCGACACCAACTCTCTGAAGACAGTGGGCTCTACTACAAGCTCGCTTGGTGGCACCCAGGTCGCCGCTCAAGAAGTGCTGGGAGCCGACGATCCTGCGGTTGTCTACATCAAGACCGCCGAAGGCGACCTTGTCGCGTTCGATCGCGTGGTCCGCACGTTTGGCGGTCGCACCTATGCCCTGTCGGGGGGACCGGTGACTGCCTACGGCTCGTGGCCTCCGCTTCCAGCCGGCATCGAGACGCCGACAAACCCGGACGGTTCGCCTCAGTACGTCGAAGCCGGCACCGACTCGAGGGGAGTCTCTGTGTACAGGCCGGTGGGCGGAGATGCAGCGAACGGCATCGCTGTCGCGCCGGGCACAGCGTCTGACGACCCGGCGGCGGGCAACCCGGACTGGACATGGTGGGTGCCGGTCGCCCGCTAGCGGTCAGAGAAGCAGCATCGCATCGCCAAAGCTCAGGAATCTGTAGCGGCGCTCGATCGCCTCGGCGTACGCCCTCATCACGAGATCGCGGCCTGCGAACGCACTCACCATCATCACGAGGGTGGAGCGAGGCACGTGGAAGTTCGTGACAAGGGCGTCGACGGAGCGGAAGCGGTAGCCCGGCAGTATGAACAGGCTCGTCGAACCCTCGACCGGCACCGTGAGGCCCTCCTGCGGGTCGAACGCGCTCTCAAGGGCGCGAACGCTCGTCGTGCCCACTGCGATCACCCGCCCTCCCCGCTCGCGGGTGTAGTTCACGGAATCCGCAGCAAGTTGCGTGACCCGAAAGTGCTCGGAGTGGATCACGTGTGCCGCCGGGTCCTCCTCGGCGACGGGACGGAAGGTATCCAGTCCTACATCAAGCTCGACCGTCTCCACCCGTGCGCCCGCTTCCTTGCACTTCTCCAGAAGCTCCGGAGTGAAGTGCAGCCCGGCGGTTGGAGCAGCGGCGCTGCGTTCGTCGCGCGCGAAGACCGTCTGGTAGGACTCGGGATCCTGAAGCGGGCGCGTGATGTAGGGGGGCAGCGGTACTTCGCCGATCCGATGCACGATGTCAAGGAACCGGCCGGTGCGCGGTGTGAACTGCACGAGGCGCCCGCCACCGCTGTCGATGATGTCAACCACTAGTGCCGTCATCGCGCCGTCATCCAAAAGGATCCTCGTTCCGGGCTTGACCCGCCGTCCAGGCTTCACGAGGCATTCCCACGCGTTCTCGTAGCGCTCGCGGAGCAGCAACAGCTCGACCGCTCCTCCTGTCTCGTCCTTGACGCCCGCAAGTCTGGCGGGGAGAACTCGTGTCTCGTTGACAACGAGCAGATCGCCCGCGCGGAGGTACTCGGGCAGATCCGTGAACGTGCGATGGTCCACCTGTCCGCTTGCGCGGTCGACGACCATGAGACGGCACGCGTCCCGCGGCTGTGCGGGGCTCTGGGCGATGAGCCCGCTGGGCAGGTCATAGTCGAAGTCGTCAGTGCGCATCAGCGCTTCTGCCTCCTCAAGGACGAATCACGAAAGCGAGTGTAGCGCAGCATACGCCCCACCTACCGCGTGCGTGCTAAGATACGCGCGCCATGAGACACGGCTACTCTACTGCTGACCTGCACGTACACACGACAGCCTCGGACGGGACGTGCACGCCCGCCGAGGTTCTCGAGTTCGCGTCGGAGGCCACCGATCTCGCGGTGGTCGCGATCTGCGATCACAACACCACGGAGGGCGCGCTCGAGGCAGCGTCGATGGCGCACCGATTTCGAGTGCAGGTCGTCGTCGGGCAGGAGGTCGAGAGCGCCCAGGGTCACATTCTCGGCCTCTGGGCGCCAGAGCGAGTACGGCCCGGACTGCCCGCCGAGCGGACAGTCGCCCTTATCCACGAACAGGGCGGGCTGGCGGTAGCCGCACATCCGTTCGCGCCACGCTGGTGGCACAAGCATGGACTGTGTCGTGGCGAGCGAGAAGTCTACGACAGCGTGGAGTTTGACGGAGTCGAGGTTGCCAACTCCACTCCCCTTCTGTTTCTGGCCAACTTCTTGGCCCGCAGCTATCACCGCGCCAACCTCCACAGGCTCGCCGCCACAGGCGGAAGCGACGCCCATATGCTTTCGGTCATAGGCACGAGCCGAACCAGCTTCCGGGGCGTCACCGCACCGCAGCTCAGGCGTGCACTTGAGCTGCGAGCTACCCGTGGACAGGGACCGAGCTTCCAGCCGCTGCGCGCATATCGCTACGCCCGCAAGGTGCCGGAGATCAGGGAGCGTGACGCCGAACGCAAGGCCCGCGAGGCCGATATGGGTGATGCGTGCGCTTCAGCTTGTGGCACAGCGTGCATCTCTTCCAAAGCACCCGGATCGTAGCCCGTCAGCTCTGCTCTTCTGCGCGGTCAGCCGCTGTTTGCGCCTTGCGCCGCTCGCGTTGGCCACGCGCTTCCACGTCGCTCATGAGGCAACCGCAGTAGTTCTGCCGATACATGCCCAACTCACGCGACCGTCTCGTCGCCTCGGGATAGCGCGCTCGATAGTCCCGATGCACGTACGCAACGCCGGCTTCGGATGCGGCCGACGCACCCTCGTCGGCGATGGCGTCGGAGTCCTGATAGGGGCTTACGGTCAGCGTGGTCGCAATGACCTCGAATCCATTCTCGGCGGCCCAGATCGCTACCCGTCGCAGGCGCAGTCGGTAGCAGGCGCGGCACCGCTCCTTCGAGTCACGAGCGCTCGGGCCCACCTCCTCGAGCCACGCCGCAGGATCGTAGGGTAGCTCGACGACGTCGAGGTCGAAGCGCCGCGCGTGAGCGAGAAGCGTGTCCCGGCGCCGTTCGTACTCCTCGGCAGGATGTATGTTGGGATTGCAGTAGACGACGGTCACGCGCGCGCCCTCCCGGACGAGGGCATCGTACGGTTCGAGGAGGCACGGGCCGCAGCATGCGTGCAACGCAAGCCTCTTGCCCGCCACGTCTGTGATCGGCTGTTCCATCTGACAGAGGATACTCCGCTCGTGCGCCTAGTGGCAGCATCTGACTCGCCCACACGCACAGGGGCGGCCCCATTGGGACCGCCCCTGCTCGGAGTCGAGTCTTGTGAATCTACGCGGGGCGAACGTTGCTCGCCTGCTCCTTGCCGTTGTTTCCGACGGTGACATCGAAGGTCACGGCCTGACCCTCATCGAGGGTCTTGAAGCCATCCATCTGGATCTCACTGAAGTGGACGAACAGATCGTCGCCATCCTCGCGAGAGATGAAGCCGTAGCCCTTGTCCGGGTTGAACCACTTGACGGTACCTTCAGCCATGCTTGCCTTTCCTTCCGCCCCTTGCGGGCATGCGCTCTGGCGACTCGCCTGGTACTCCTGCCTGTCTCGGTCCCCCCTCAGGGGTGCCCGGTCGCTGTGGCGTAGTCCCACCTCGTCGCGGACTGACGGGTCATCTTCGGGCCCGCCGATGACAAGTCTAGCCCTTGGCTTTGGCGAGTGGCAACCACTCCCCAAGACTAGTCGGCGTAGTCGAACGGCTCATCAGAATCATCGACTTCAGCGGTCGACGGGTCGGCTGCGGGTGTCGAGGCACCCGGGTGTTGCTGTTCGTCCTGGTGCGCTTCGGACGCCAAGAGGGCGGCATGGTGCTGACGCCGAACCATGACGACAAGCGCGACCCCGATTCCCGCGGCGATCGCGGCGAGCAGGGCGACGAGCTGATTCGCCTGGAGACCTGCCCCGCCTCCCTCGGCGGGTGACGGCGCGGCCCCCGTGGTCGAGTACTCGACTACCGTCGTCTGGGAATCGCCTGGTTCAAGCGCCAATGAGGGCAGAGTGTAGAGGGTCTCCCCGACACTATTCTCATTGGGCGCCCCCTCTGGGGCGGGCTCGATCTTGACCGACGAAGCCCCGGGTGGGAGTCGTACCGAGAACGCTGTGTCGGACGACGGCACCGACTGCACGTACTCCAACCTCGCCACGACGGCCTCTCCGTCTTGGGAGAGAGCCTTGCCAGAAAGATCGATCTGGGCAACCCGGTACTGTGAGACTTCGAACTCGGCGTAGGCTGCCTTCGCCCCGTCCTTCACGGTGAACTGGCGCTGGATGTCCTGAGAGACATCACCGCCCGAGATCTCCCCGGCCCAATCGACCGTCATTCCTGGCGGGATCGGCAGCCGAACCACTGCGGGCAGCTCGGCCTCCGGGTCGATCGAAGTGGAGATGATCGCGATGACCTGCCCGTCCTCGGCCTCCATCCACCACTGCACCTCGACGGTGGCCTCAGCTGGAATAGCCGCCTGCGGCGACACAGTCGAAGTGGCGGCAGATCCGACCGGAGGGGCCATCGCTGCCCCCGCGATCAGAAGCGCCAGAACGGCCAGCGAGGCAGTGACTCGGCTCATAGTGACTATCCTCCATGTGGCGCACGCAAGGCGCCCTGATGTGGAAACGGCGTCAGTCTAGCACGCCCACTAGGCTAGCCGGCGGTACCGCCCTCGGCCTTCACCGCAGCCAGCAACGCCTTGAACTCGGCCGTTCCGGCCTGGCCCACAAGCTCGTATGCTGCCGACTCGGCGGTGCTGATGGTGACTCCGGCGGTCCCGAGACGGGCAACGGCATAGGCGTGATTCTGGTCTTCGCGCGAACAGCACGAATCGGCAGCCACATGCACGTCGTGTCCTCCCGAAACGCCCGCGAGAGCGGTCTGGCACACGCAGATGTGGGTCTCCATGCCAGCGAGCAACAGCTGACTGCGGCCCAGGTCCTCGACTGCGTCGACGAACGTCGGCTCGGCGAAGCAGTCGAACGACACCTTGTCCACGTGGACGACCTTCGCTCCGGCGTGTTCTGCCTCGTGGAGCACGTCACGAATCTCGGTGCAGTGGTCCCCCAGCCCCTTGGGATACTGCCTGGTCGCCACTATGGGAGCGCCCACGATGGTCGCAGCCCGTACAAGCAGCGCTGTTCGGGCGACAACGCGGTCGCGATGCGCCATGGCAACAGCAAGCCGCTCTTGTATGTCGATCACAACGAGCGTGGTGCTCTCACGTGCAAGGACACTGGCGGCAGCAGGCACGATCCATCTCCCGTCTAGGCTAGGCAGGCCCGCTTGGACCTACGCTCCCCGATTCTAGCGACGCCGCC
The DNA here is from genome assembly GCA_963700665.1 of uncultured Actinomycetes bacterium. Taxonomy (GTDB): domain Bacteria; phylum Actinomycetota; class Coriobacteriia; order Anaerosomatales; family PHET01; genus CAVPCY01. The sequence continues at coordinate 207,943 of CAVOYK010000001.1, read as the reverse complement.
TCGGGGTATAAACCTCAGCGCCGGCGAACGGCCGACGATCACCCGCCAACGACATGGAGGAAGACATGAGTGATGCTCCGATTCTCGCTGGAGTCAACAAGGTCACGGACCTGGAAGGCGCGGGCGACTTCGAGAAGAAGCACACGCCGAACCTTTCGTGTACACGCGATGGCGACACGGTCGTCGTCACCGTGACGGTAGGCCACGCAGTCGCGCACCCCAACCAGCCTGACCATTTCATCGAGTGGATAGCGGTGCATGCGGCCGGTGCCCCGGTCGCACGCTTCGACCTTGCCGCAGTCGCCGTCGAGCCCAAGGTGACCTGCATGCTCAACATCGAGCCCGGGACCGCGTTGGCTGCCATGGAGAGCTGCAACCTTCACGGCGTCTGGGTTGCCGAGGCGGTTGCCCCGTAGTCCCCGGCGTCCCGAGAAGCGCTACTCGTCGAGCGGCGAGGCCGCAAGTCCCTCAGTGCCCAAGATCTCGCGCAGCCGATCGTATCGACGGCGCTCCACTCGCTCGACTCTCGGAGTCCCGCTCGTGGCCGCATAGAAGATGCCGTCGTAGCTCATGTCGCCGTCGCCGACGGCGTTGGAACTCCGCGACGTCTTGGACATGGCAGTCAGCATCGCCGACGGGTCCTTGAGCAGCAGCATGCCCTCTGCATCGGCCTTCTCATACGTCGTCCTATGCAGCGCTCGGCCCCACAGCGTCACGATCCAGGCCGCCGTGACTACTGCGACATACGTGATCACGGCGACGAGCACCAGGAAGGCGACGAGCACGATCGCTCCCCCGCACCCGTCAAGATCGTCCACGCTGCTCGTGCATCCATCCCCGCAGCCGTCGACGCAGCCCGGGTCGGTGCAACCCGCATCCACGACAGAGCCAGCAGCGCTAGCCCCCGCTTTGCGCGACTCACGAATCGCCTTGAGCGGACCCATCAGCGCAGCGAGCGCCGTCGCGAACATGATGTCCCCGGCGACGATCCGTGCGGTGAGCGCGGCGACCACGGCCCGCTGCTCATCCACACTCAGCATCTCCCTGAACCCGGGCGTCACTCCGATGACCGGCTGACTTCGAGTCGTCCCAAGCGCGAGGGCGTTCACGCTGTCTGCGGCGGCCTCGAGAACGATCAGGCGCGGGGGCTCACTCAGCCCGGCGGCAAGCGCCATGTCCTCCAGCGCAGAGTGCAGAGTCTGTGCCTCGGCGGGCATGAGGTCGCGCCCCGAGAAGCGACTGCGCACCCAGTGCTCCGCATTGGCGAGCTGTACCGCCGCGATGAGCGCTCCCACAGCCAGAAGCAGCCCGAACATCGCCGCCAAGACCACCGCGAGCCCCTCGAACCACGTCGGGAGCGACACGCCGTTGTTGGTCGCAAGAATCGCGAGCAGCGATCCCGGCACTCCCACGAGGGCCAGGTCCAGCAGCAGCGCCGAACCGGCGACGAACAACACAACGAACGAGCCCAGTTTCGTACGGTTCTGGTCGACCCGTACCCACAGAGGCGAAACCCGCAGCTTGGAGTCTCTAGTACTGGCGGCCGCCACGTCATGCCCCCTCCGGGTTCGAAGCGTCAAGTATACGCAGAGAGGGCGGCCCCTGAAGGACCGCCCTCTCGTGTGACCATGCGTCGTGCGGTTCGCAGCCTAGAGCTTGCGGACGTTGCTCGCCTGGTTCTTGCCATTGCGGCCGGTCGTGATGTCGAATTCGACAGCCTGACCCTCATCCAGCGTCTTGAAGCCCTCTCCTTGGACCTCGCTGAAGTGGACGAACAGATCGTCGCCACCCTCCTGCTCGATGAAGCCGTAGCCCTTGTCCGGGTTGAACCACTTGACGGTACCGGTAGCCATGCAAACCCTACTTTCCGCCCCCACCTGGGGCAAAACAAAGCGGCGCGCGTTCCGCGTCGGATTGCCACGCGTACGCCACGCCGCAAACCAAGGAGCCGCTTTCGACTCCGCCGCGATTTTGAGCGAATCTCACGCCCTTGTCGAGTCCCGCACCGAAAGAGCGCCTGCAGCGGGAGGCTAGGGGGTGACCCTGCAACGCCGTGGGCTCGCTCAGGAGGCAAACAGCCAGATCGAGACGGCCACAAGGCCGAGACAGCCCGCCACCGTGGTGAGGACCTTCGCCCGTCTTGAGAAGAGCGGCGTTCGCCACAGAATCCAGAAGGCCAGCGGGAAGAAGAGCAGGTAGGCAACGATCACCGCAAGCCATACCACAGGGGCATCGTTGTCTTGGGAGACCCCCGCATTCAGGTCCGGCTCGAAATCGTCGACCTTGTAGAGGTTCAGACCCTTCTCGCCCAATAGCCCTTTTGGCTGGTTGGGGGGCAGCTGCGCCAGTTCGCCTTCATCGAGGGCGGCGTCGAGCTCGCGCTGACGGTCCTTGGACTCATGTGCAGACGATTCGGCCACGCAGGCTCCCCTTCTTGACGCAGCGGCGTGAAGCGAATCGCCTTGGCGATCGGACACACGTGCGTCCTAGAACAGTCCCGCCTGATCGGGCGCGGTTTGCGGTGGAGTCATGCCCAAGTGCTCGTACGCTCTCATCGTGGCCTGACGCCCTTTGGGGGTTCGCACGAGAAGGCCCAACTGGAGCAGATACGGTTCGTATACCTCTTCCAGGGTATCCGACTCTTCCCCTGTTGCGCTCGCCAGAGTGTTGAGTCCCACCGGACGCCCAAGGAACGTCTCTGCCAGCGTCCGGAGGATCTTGAGATCCATGGCGTCAAGACCCAAGTGGTCGACCTCGAAAAAGGCGAGTGCCTCGGCTGCGATATCCTCATCGACACTGCCGGCGTGACGCACCTGCGCGTAGTCCCGTACGCGTTTGAGAAGACGGTTCGCGAGCCGAGGAGTGCCGCGGCTGCGCCTCGCGATCTCGTCGGCGCCATCGGCATCGATCGTGACACCGAGAATCCCGGCGCTGCGATGGACGATGCTCGCCAGCTCGGCGGCAGAGTAGTAGTCCAGCCGAAACGCCATGCCGAAGCGGTCACGAAGCGGCCCCGTGAGCAGGCCGGTGCGTGTGGTCGCTCCGACGAGCGTGAATCGAGGCAACTCGAGTCTGATCGAACGCGCTGCAGGTCCCTTGCCGATGATGATGTCGAGAGTGAAGTCCTCCATCGCAGGATAGAGGACCTCCTCGACCGCTCGGTTCAGCCGATGAATCTCGTCGATGAACAGTACGTCGCGCTCCTCGAGGTTCGTCAGGATCGCCGCCAGGTCGCCGGCACGCTCGATCGCCGGACCACTCGTCACTTTGAGCTTCACGCCGAGCTCATTGGCGATCACGCTGGCCAGCGTCGTCTTGCCGAGGCCGGGCGGTCCTGACAACAGCACGTGGTCGAGCGACTCGTCCCGCCCACGCGCCGCTTCGATCAAGACGGCGAGGTTGTCTTTGACGCGCTGCTGGCCCAAGTACTCTTCGAGCCGCTTGGGCCTCAGTGAGCGGTCTATCTCCAGATCGTCTTCGGTGTGACTCGCCGAGACGAGCCGTTCGGTCTCCTCATCGCCCACGCGTTCGTTGTCGCCCGCCCGCCACAGGGTGCTCATTCTCTACGCACCCCCACCGAGGCGCTTGAGGGCGTGTTTGAGCATCGTCTGGGAGTCCGCGTCGGTCGGTACACCCCTCATCGCTGAGGAGACCTCCGCCGCCGAGAAGCCCATCGCCAAGAGCGCGTCCCTCGACTCAGCGGCCGCTGCGCCCGCTGAGTCCGCTCGTCCGCCAGATACCGGGTCCTCCGCCGACCCGAGCCGATCTGCCAGATCGACGATCATCCGTTGCGCCGTCTTCTTGCCAACGCCGGGAACACTTGATATGAGCGCCACGTCTTGCGAAGCAACGGCCTGCGCAAGCGCTTCAGCCGTCAAGGCCGACAACGTCGCCAACGCCACCTTGGGCCCCACGCCAGAGACCGCCAAGAGCTGCTCGAATGCTTCCTTCTCAGATACGTCCTCGAAACCGAACAGCGACAACTCGTCCTCGCGCACATGAAGGTACGTGTGGATGGTCACCTCGTCGCCGGCTGCGGGCAGCGCTGCCAGCGAGTTCGTTGTCATATTCAGCCGATATCCGACCCCGGCGACGTCCAACAACATGTAGGTCGCCCCTTTGAGAGCGACGCTGCCTGTGAGAAACGCGATCATGCCCTGGACTCCTCGAGTATCCGACGGTCGCGCAGCGTCGCATGGGTGATGGCCACAGCGAGAGCGTCGGCAGCGTGGTCCGGCGCCGGGTCGTGATCGAGTGCGAGAAGCGTCCGCACCATGAACGTGACCTGATGCTTGTCGGCCGCGCCAGACCCCACGACTACGCTCTTTATCTGGACCGGTGAGTACTCACCCAGACTCAACCGTGCGCCGGCGGTGGCAAGCAGCGCGACGCCCCTGGCCTGGCCCGTGGCAAACGCGCTCTTCGCGTTCGATCCGAAATACACGCTCTCGATCGCGCAGTCAGCGGGATGGTAGCGGTCAATGACGTCTGTGATCTCATCGAATATGCGCGCCAGACGAGAAGGGACCGGCTCTTTGGGCTTCGTGCTGATGCATCCGTAGGCGATCGCCCGGCACCGAGGCCCGTCGCGCTCGACCACTCCCCAGCCGGTGTTGGCAAGGCCGGGATCGATCCCCAGGATGATCACACGGCCCTCCCCTCGCTGCCTGAATCGAACATATGTTCAGTGTACGCGACGGCACGGGCGTACGCAAAGCGAAGACACAGCGCCTTGACGATCGGTGCGAAGCACGACTCGAGTCTCGAAGTCACCTACTCGAGCGCAGCTGCGATCTCGTCGGTCAACTCCATCGTGTGATAGACGTTCTGGATGTCGTCACTTTCCTCGAGTCGGTCCACGAGCCTGAGAACCTTCTTGGCGTCCTCGACCGAGACGACCACGCCGTTGACCGGCTCCATCACGAGTTCAGCGCCCTTCACAGGGACGCCTGCAGACTCGAGTTCGCGACTGACAGACATCAGATCACCTGGGGTCGTGTACACGAGCACTTCCTCGTCGCCCACCTCGATGTCTTCTCCCCCCGAATCGGCCACGAGCATCAGCATCTCGTCCTCGTTGAAGTCCGAGGCCTTCTCGACGGTGATCTGCCCTTTTCGCTCGAACTGGAAGGCGACCGAGCCGCTCGTGCCGAGATTTCCCCCGGCGCGGGTGAAGGCGGCACGCACGTCGGCAGCCGTCCTGTTGCGGTTGTCGGTGAGCGATTCAACATACAGAGCGACCCCGGCGGGCCCGTATCCCTCATAGACAACCTCTTCGAAGCTGGCTGCATCGGCGCCGGCACCGAAGGCCTTGTCGATCGCGCTTTGGATCTTGTCCTTGGGCAGGGAGTACGACTTCGCCTTCGCGATCGCTGCCGCCAACGATGCGTTGTTCTCGGGACTTGGGTCGCCGCCCGTCTTGGCCGCAACCGTGATGATTCGAGTCAGCTTGCTGAACTGCGCGGAGCGCTTGGCATCGACAGCGGCCTTGCGATGCTTTGTGGTCGCCCATTTGGAGTGTCCTGACATCGTGCGACGTCCTTTCGTACCTGTTTTCGGGTTGAGGGCACCCAAGCACCAGACCCGAGGCTTCACAGAGTTGAGCATACCCGATGCCTGCAGCGGGCATCGGGCGCAACGAACTCGCGCTTCGCGCTAGAAGCTCACCACTCGTTCAACGAAGAACCGGTGGACGCGTGGATCCCCGGTCAGCTCTGGATGGAAGGTGGTCGCGAGCAATCGACCCTGCCGAGCAGCGACGATCTGCCCGTCATGTCTGGCGAGAACCTCTACATCTTCGCCGACCTCGTCGAGCCACGGCGCACGTATGAAGACGCCCCGGTAGACCTCTCCAATGTGTGCGAAGTCCAAATCGGCCTCGAAGGAGTCGGCCTGTCTGCCGTAGGCGTTGCGGCGCACGCGCGCGTCCATCAGCCCCAGCGTCCGCTGGCCCGCGACACCGTCGATGACCTCTCTGGCGATCAAGATGGCGCCCGCACACGTGCCCCACACAGCCATGCCTTCATCGAACCGAACCTTGATGGGCGCGTAGAATCCGTACGACTCCATGAGCTTCGCGATGGCCGTAGACTCGCCGCCGGGTATGATGAGGCCGGCGCAGTCCCCAAGCTGCTCGGGCAGGCGGACCGCGACGGCTCCTACATCGAGCGCCTCGAGCGCGTAGATGTGCTCGCGGAACGCGCCCTGAAGGGCCAGGACCCCAACCTTCACGCTACCAGCCACGCTCCTGCATCCGCTCCGCATCCGGGATGTCCGAGATGTTGATCCCGACCATGGGCTCGCCAAGGTCTCTTGAAACCCTCGCGATCACCTCAGGGTTCTCGAAGTGCGTGGTCGCCTCCACAATGGCCTTTGCGCGCTTGGCGGGGTCCCCGCTCTTGAAGATGCCCGACCCGACGAAGACTCCGTCACACCCGAGCTGCATCATCAGTGCCGCATCCGCAGGCGTGGCGATTCCGCCTGCCGAGAAGTTGACGACCGGCAGGCGGCGATTCTCGGCCACCCATCTGACCAGCTCGTAGGGTGCCTGCAGGTCCTTGGCAGCGGTGAACAGCTGCTCGGGCCTGAGCCCTGCGACCCATGCGATCTCGTCGGTGAGGGTGCGCATGTGTCGGACGGCCTCCACCACGTTGCCCGTACCCGGCTCGCCCTTGGTGCGAATCATGGCCGCGCCTTCTGCGATTCTGCGCAGCGCTTCGCCGAGATTGCGGCATCCGCATACGAAGGGGACCGTGAAGTCCCACTTGTTGACGTGGTGCTCCTCGTCTGCGGGGGTGAGAACCTCGGACTCATCGATGTAGTCCACGCCCAGAGACTGAAGGATCTGCGCCTCGACGAAGTGACCGATGCGGCACTTGGCCATGACGGGAATCGAGACCGCGTTCACGATTGACTGCACGACGGTCGGGTCAGCCATCCGAGCCACACCGCCCGATGCACGGATGTCGGCGGGTACGCGCTCGAGAGCCATGACCGCCACCGCGCCCGCATCCTCGGCGACCTTGGCCTGCTCGGCGGTGACGACGTCCATGATGACGCCGCCCTTGAGCATCTCGGCCAAACCGGTCTTGACCCTCAGGGTCCCTATCTCGCGCTGCTTGTCAGCCACCAGTGATGCGACTCCTTCCACAGGCCGCCGTTGTCAGCAGCGACGGCCGTCAGACTCCAAGGGGAGCATTGTACCTGCGTGCGTGAATCATCAACAAGCGCGAGCTTGGTTCGAGAACCCGCGGGAGCCGCTACTCCATCGTGATCTTTCCATCAAGTGGGATGACCTGGAACCACGTCCGACCCGTCGACAGCTTGATGGGCTTGCCGCTCTTGTCAGTGAACCGAGGTGGTGAGTCCCGGTCAGCCTGCCACGTACCGTCGTAGCGCTGCCCGTTCCTGAACACCGTGACTCGGCCCTTGCCTCCCAGCGTCACGTCGTAGGTAACTGAGCCGACCATATCGCGTGAAGCCTGCTTGTACTTGACCCACATGACGACAACGTTGTTTGCGGTGATCTGATTCCCCGTGGCCCGATCACGATGTATGGCGCCGTTGTTCCAGCGCCTGTAGACCCTCTTCTTGGGATCGTACTTCCAGCGCACCGTGTTCGCCTGCGAGAACGGGACTACGATCTTCGTGATCGTAGGGGTCGCCTCTGTGCTGCGCCTGTCGAACTGCAGCGGCGTGGTGTCGGCGGTCACCCGGAACTTGCGACGCTTGGCCTCCTCGTATGCCTTGGCGGTGTCGAGCATCAGATTGTGCGGCGCGTACCTGTCGGTAGCACGCCAGTACGGATACGAAACACCCGCATCTTGTGAGAGGTCAGGCAGCTTGTTCCTGTTCACGGCTCGCTGGACCGAGCTGCTCGTCCCTGAGAAGAAGAACAGCCCGTCATACTGGGGGACGATCCACATGTCGGACAGTCTCGCGCTTCGAACAGGACCGAGAGTCTTTGGCACCTTGCTATGGAAGATGCTGTTGAACCTCGTGATCCCGCCCTCAGTGATCGTCTCGTACACCAGATCGGCTGAGTTCAAGCCGAGCTGGGGACGTGCGGCTGGGGAGTTCTCGATCTTCACGGAAAGCGGGCGCCGTTTCGTTGCCTTCTCGCTGGACGCGTCCTTGCCGGTGTAGGGCCAGCGCGGAGGAACGGGTGGCTCTGGAACAACCCTTTCTGCTACCGCGATGGGCCATGCCGAGGTCAGTTCGACGGACTCCCGCTGGCAACCGGCGACCAACACGGTAGCCGCCACCAGAAGCGCCACAAGAATCGCTGTCACCATTCGAACGCGCGGCATTCGCAGTTGCCTCCTCGCTACGTCTGCCCGCAGTCTAGCCGAAGACGTGTCGCCTATGCGACGAATCCGACACACGCGTCGCCGAACCGCTACTCGCGTTGCCGCGGCTATACCGTGGAGCGTACGATGGAGCTGCAACGAAAGGCGACCCAGATGCCGTGCTACTTGCTCCACATGATCGAGATGCCCGAAGCACGACCCTACGACGATCCCGAGCTCAAGGATCTCGTGGGCAAGTTCCCACAGCTCTTCTGCGCGCACTGCAACCCGCCGCGCACGTTGCGTCCGGCCGAGAGCGTCCGCTGTCTTGACCGTAGCGTCCCGTGCTGGAAGCCCGAGGATGGCATCTGCATCGACGAGCCCTAGGATGCCACGTCCGTGCGGCCCTGCTGCGGCAAGCCCTTTGCCCGAGCCCAGAATACAAGCCCAACGCCGGCCGCGATCATCGGCAGGCTTAGCAGCATGCCCATCGTGAGCCAACCTCCGGCCAGGAAGCTCAGTTGCGCGTCCGGCTCCCGGAAGAACTCAGCACCCACCCGGAAGACGCCGTAGAGCGTGAGAAGCCAGCCCACGAGCTCGCCCCGAGGCCGTGGCGGCAACCGCCAGGCAAGCATGAGGAGAACGGCCAGCAGTACGGCCCCCTCCAAGAACGCTTCGTAGAGTTGAGAAGCGTGTCTCGGCAGGGGTCCTGCACCGGGGAACACGACGCCCCACGGCACGTCAGTGACTCGGCCCCACAGCTCGCCATTGATGAAATTCGCCACGCGGCCCGCGGCGAAGCCCACGGGCGCGCCGACGGCACCGAGGTCCCACAGCGAGAGGAAGGGCATGCCGATGACTCGCGCTACGACGACTCCGGCGATCAGAATCCCGACGAGCCCACCGTGGAAGGACATTCCACCGTCCCAGATGCGGAGGATCCGCGCAGGTTGCTCCCAGTAGTAGCCAGCCCCGTAGAAGAGCACGTAGCCGAGACGACCGCCGAGAATCACGCCGAGAATCGCGGCAAGCATGATGTTGAGGATGTCGTCACCGGTCAGGTTCAAGCTCCACCGGCGCGCGAGCATGCGCAGAATCAACGTCGCAGCCACGAATCCCGCGAGGTACGCAAGCCCGTACCAGTGGACCGCAAACGGACCCAACCGCAGGGCCACCGGGTCGATCGAGGGAAACGCTATGGATGCCAGCATGTCGGACGCATCGCCGATCAGAACTGGACCTTGGGAGCCTCGGTTTCCGCAGCCTCAACCTCGAAGTACTCACGTGCGAGGAAGCCGAATGTACTTGCGAGCAGATTGGCCGGGAAGCTTTGGATAGCCGTGTTGAAGCTCATGACAGAGTCATTGTAGAACTGCCGAGCATAGGCGATCTTTCCTTCGGTGTTCGTGAGTTCGTCCTGAAGTTGCAGAAAGTTCTGGTTCGCCTTCAGGTCCGGATACGCCTCCGCGAGGGCAAACAGGGACTTCAGCGCCCCCGTAAGCATGTTCTCGGCCTCCCCTTGAGCGGCAACGCCCTGCGCGTTCATCGCAGCGCTCCTGGCCTGGATCACCGCCTCGAACGTGCCCTTCTCGTGTGACGCGTAGCCCTTCACGGTCTCGACGATGTTGGGAATCAGATCGTAGCGACGCTTGAGCTGAACGTCGATCTGCGCCCACGCGTTGTCCACGCGGTTGCGCAGTACGATCAGCCTGTTGTAGAGCGCGACTACCGCCAGGGCCACCACGACCACAATGGCGCCCAAACTCAAACACGCGAATACTCCGATACCGCCCATCCTGAGCCCCTCCTTGTGCGGCGACAGCCGACCACGACAAGCCAGCTTCTAGAGGGAATCCTAGCACGCGCCGAGTTTCTCGCCGGGCAGGAGCGGCACACGATTCTCGCGACCTTGGATCGAGGAAGAGCTGGAGACTACGACGTTGCCTTCGAGTCGATCTCCGCGATCGCGTCTTCCACGCACTCAGTCTGCATCAACTGCCGGCGAAAGTACTCGCAGTATGCGTCCACGCGCGGGTCCTGGACGTCGGGATCTCGTCCGCCATCAACATAGTCCTCGCCCGTGAGCACCACGAGCCCGTCAGCTGCAACCGCTTCGGGGTCGTCCGCCATCGCCTCGATCGCGGCCATCAGGAATGCCGGCACGATAGCCGTCACCGTGATCTCGGAGCCGCAGTGCGGGCACACAAAGGTGATATCGGCGTGGTCCTCTTCCCGCAGCACAACGGTGTCGATGTCTTCGAGCCCGACCTCGACCGGACCATCTATCGGGCAGCTGATCGTGAACTCCATGCAGACCGCCTCCGCGCCGCGCGCCAGCTGGTACTAGCATACCCGGAGCTGGCTCTCGACCTGTTTATCGGCCGATATTCGGCTTTCCGCAAGAAACACGCCAGCATGCTAAACTCGCCGGCGTGCCTGACCCCCCGCAGACAGCCGCTGCAGTGGAGAATCCCGAAGCGCGCGAAGCGCTGATGGGCCCTACCAGCGCGCGATTCGTTCGCGGTCTCAAGCTAGGGCTGCCGATCTTCTTGGGCTACGTACCGGTCGGCGCCGCATTTGGCGTTCTGGCGCGGGCTATCGGCTTCAACACTGCGCAGGCGGTCGCCTGCTCCGCAACCGCCTTGGCGGGCGCCGGACAGTTCATCGCTCTTTCTCTGCTGGGGTCGGGAGCGACGGCGCTCACGACCGTAGCCGCCACAAGCGTCGTCAATCTGCGCTACCTGTTGTTCAGCACGACGTTGTCGCCGCATCTCGGGTCGGTGGCCGGACGCACTCAAGCCTGGCTTGCCTTCACGTTGACCGACGAGACGTTCGCGGTGAACGTCGCGGATCGGCGCGAAGGCCTTTCCACACCCGCGTCCATGGCGGGGGTAGGCGCCGTCGCCTGGGCTGGATGGGTGCTCGGAACGGCGTTGGGCGCTGTCGGAGCGGACTGGATCGGCGACCCTTCGAGCTGGGGACTGGAGTTCGCGATGCCCGCGATGTTCGCCGCGCTCTTCGTTGCCCTCGCCGAGGATGTGCGCCACGCAGTGGTTGGCGTTCTCGCGGGCGCGATCACGCTGGCACTCCCCTTGGGCGCGGCTGCAGGGCTATCGATCTCACCCAGCTGGTTCGTCGTCATCGCCTCCATGCTCGCCGCGACGATCGCGGCGCTGGTGACTCGTGGCGAGTGAGCTGACACAGGCGACGATCCTCGCGGTCGTGGTCGGAATGGCCGCCGCCAATTTCGCCATCCGCTTCACCCCTATCGCTGCCCTCTCGAGGCGCTCCTTGCCCAAGCCGCTGCTCAGATGGCTGTCGTTCGTCCCCGTATCCGTGATGGGAGCCCTGGTCGCAACCGAGGTCTTGCGCCCTCGCGGTGCTTGGCAACCACCCCTCGCCAACCCTGGCCTCTACGCGGCGATTCTCACGGGCGTGGTCTTCCGATTCAGTCGCAGTTTTCTCGGCTCGACCGTCGCGGGAATGGTGGCCTACGTACTCCTACGCGCGCTTCTTGCCTGATGTTCCCCGCTGCCGATAGCGTGCGCTAGACTGAACGACCACGGCCGCCGGCCAGGCGCCCGAAATCCGTCTACTTCAAGGAGCCGCCCACGATGGCCCGGGTTCGCACGTTTCGCGCATGGCGCTACTCTCGAGACAGCGTCGACATCACGTCGGCGGTCTCGCCACCCTACGATGTGATTTCCGAGACGCAACGTGCTGAGTATGCTGTCGATCCGAGTAACGTCGTGGCACTCGAACTGCCCACCGGATCTGCCGATCCCGCGGTGCCCGGCAACCGGTACGCCACGGCGCGGAACACGTGGGACGCCTGGCGGTCAAGCGGGGTGCTCGCGCAAGACGAAGTGCCTTCGCTGTACGTGCTCGAGCAGCGATTCGTGCTCCAAGGCATGCCCAAGCGGCGACGTGCGTTCATCGTGGAGGTCGGCCTTGAGCCGTTCGATGCCGGAATCATCCTGCCCCACGAGCGGACTCTGCCAAAAGCCCTCGGGGACCGCTTCGAGCTGATCAAGGCGACCGCCGCCAACTTCAGCCAGGTCTTCGGCCTGTTCGACGACCCGGCAGGTGCGAGCGATGAGGTATTCGATGTCGTCGCGTCAGGCACTCCGATTGCGACCGCGACAGACCAAGACGGCGTCGAGAGCGTGCTGTGGGCGTCGACCGACCGGACCGTGGCCGCACAGCTGAGCGCACTCATGACCAACAAGAGAGTCTTCATCGCCGACGGGCACCATCGCTACACGACCGCGCTCGCCTATCGTGACCTGGTTCGTGGGCAGGCGCCTGAGACGTCCGAAGATGCACCGTCCGAGTTCGTCTTGATGGCGCTCGTCAACATGGACGATCCGGACCTGGTGGTACTGCCCTACAACAGGGTCGCCGACGGAGTGGCGTTCGATCCAGCCCGATTCCGATCGGGGCTGTCGGAGTACTTCGAGCTCTGCCCGCTCGGCCCGGGGCATCCCGCGGCCCTTCTTGAGCAGCAGGACCGCCCTTGCTTCCTCGTCAAGACCCGCGCCGACGATCGCCCGTTCTTGGCGGTACTGCGCCCCGAGGTCGACCCGACGCTCACGATCGACGTCGATCGCTCCGACGAGTGGAAGTCGCTTGATGTGGCGATATTGCAGGAACTCGTCTTGTGGCCTCTTCTCGGAATCCACCCGGATCGCCCCGAGACCCTCGACCGGATCCAGTTCACCAAGGACGCTCATGACGCCTTCAGGGCTACGGAAGAGCACGATGTCGCCTTCGTCCTGCGGCCAACCAAGCTGAGCGAACTGCGGGCTGTGTCGCTCTCGGCAGAGACGATGCCCCAGAAGAGCACGTACTTCTTCCCAAAACTGCTCTCTGGCCTGGTGTTCCGCTCTGCCGAGTGACCAGCCTACGGCGGCGGCTCGTGCGGCGTTCGGACTCCGACGCCTGAGGGGACGAGCCAGGTCCTTCTCGGGCACACCGTTGAGAGCCTGCACGCGTCGCACAGTGGGGAGCGCGGCCGACACGTCTCTCGGCCAACTAGCCACGCGGGCAGATCCAAGACACCCGGAGCGCTCGGGCAGGCAGAGCGCGCGGCAGCCTCGACGGCCTCGGGCGAGTCGTCCTCGGCGAGTCCTGAGCGTAGGAATACTCGTCGCACGTGGATGTCGTAGGCGACCTGGCCGCACTCTCGGCCAACCAGATCGGCGCCGAAATGCCGGATCAGGATCTCGGTCGCCATCGCCGCCTTCTTCTGACCGATGCCCTCGAAGGCAAGCAGTCGCTCGGTGACTTCGAGAACGTGGCTTCCGTCAGGCCAGATGCCTGCTGCCTGGCCCCCGTAGTCACGCACCAGGCGGGCACCTGCACTGACGACCCATCGTGGCATCGTCTCCTTGAAGCGATGCAGCATCGGCGGCTGCTGGATGGCGTCTCGGACCTCGCCGGAATGGGTCGCCAAGTAGCCTGGCTCCAAGGTGCCCAGACGCTGCTGGAGATGGTAGGGCGCCGCCCACGCGCGCTCGGCAGGGATACCCTGGGTGAACAGAACGCCGAGCAAGAATGCGTTCGGATCGCCGAGCAGGGCGTCCGCGACCGGATCGCCGCTGAAGGAACCCCCCACTTGTGCCGCTCCAAGCGCTTCAAGCTCGCGCCCGTAGGCGACGAGAACCTCGGCTACGCCAGACGAACCCACCTAGTACCGCATAGAGCCACGCTTGATCTTGTGGATCAAGACCTCGCGCTCTTCGGGCGCATAGGCATCGGCCAACTCATCGTAGGCGACAACGCGCCCCTCGATCATCAGCGCATTGGCTATCCGATGCAGAGCAAGAAGGAAGCACGTGATCGACAGCGCTGCAAACAGGTCGCGCACAAGTCCATAGAGCGTCAGTTCGCTGTCGTAGTAGTCCATGATCTCCCCCTCGTCGTGGTTCAAGCGCTCTCGCGCCACTGCACAGTAGGTTCCCTGTTGCGGCCCTACGACGGCTAGCCTTGTACCCTCGGCCCGTTCTTAAGAAAGAATGCGCAGTAGATGCACTCGTCCTTGATGGCCGCGCTACGGTCGACGTCCGCGGACAAGACCAGTTCAGGGTCGATGGTCAGCTCCCAGGTCGGCCGACAGCACTTCGCGAACGCACACTTCGTGGGACAGTTGTCGTGGAACTCGACCGAATGCGGGCACTCTGCCTGCATCTCATCGTCGCACCCACGCTGCTCCCAGCACTTCGCCATCGGTTCTTGCCTCCAAGGATTGCCCTACGTGATCCACGCGATTCTACTACTGTTGCAGCTACCGTGCCGTCAGCAGAGCGCTCCCACGCCTTCGTGCCGATTCGACGTAGCGCCGGGCCTGTGATGCGATAGACTGACCGAGACCATGAGCGAACTCCTCCCTATCCCATCGTGCACAGACACCCTTGTGGTGGGCTGTGGTCCCGCGGGCGTGATGGCCGCCCTGCATGCGGCCACGCGCGGAGACGTGCTGCTCATCGACTCAGCTGCTTTGCCGCGCGACAAGAGCTGCGGTGGAATGCTCAACGAGTACACCCAGGAGTTTCTTGGCGAGTACGGGGAGTTGCCCGAGACGCTGTTCCTCGAGCCGCGCTGGGTCAACTTCCGGTATCACGACTGGGACCGAGATATCCGTAAGCCAACGGAACTCCGCTTCGCGAACGTCGACCGAGCGGGATTCGACGACTGGCTGATCTCGCTGCTGCCCGACAACGTGAAGGTCGTCGGATCGGCGACGCTCGCAGGGTTCTCGCACGAAGACGATTGCGTGAGAGTCTCCGTCAAGCGCCCGGACGGAAGCATGAGCGAGTTGCAGTGCAACAATCTGATCGGCTGCGACGGCCCACGTTCATCGGTGAGACGCGCACTTGGCATCGGCAGTGTAGCCACCTACGTAACACTCCAGGACTTCTGCGTGCTCAACGACTCCATCCAGCCGTACTTCGACTGCATCTACATACGCGATATCGGCGACTCGTTCGCCTACGCCTACGTGGTCCCCAAGGGCGACGTCGCGATCGTCGGCTCGGTCTTCTACCCCAAGACCAAGCGCCCCCACGAGAAGCACGCTCAGGTCCTCGAGCTCCTACGCCGGTCGCTTCCCCTTGGCGATTCGGTGAAGCGCGAGGCGTGGGTCGCTCTGTCGGTGCGACACCATAGCGACGTGGTTCGCGGCCACGGCCGGGTGCTTCTGGCAGGAGAAGCCGGCGGGTTCATGTCCCCGACGAGCGGAGAGGGAATCTCCTACGCCTTGAACACCGGGCGGTTGGCAGGACTTGCGGTGGGCAACAACAGCCCGCTTGAGGCGCTGCGAGTGTACGAGGCCGAAAGCCGCCACGTCGCCTCGAACATCGGTCGCAAGCTCAAATGGCTTCCGTTCATGGAGTCGCGCCCCGGAAAGTACTTGGCCGGCTTCATCCCGACCCCGCTTGTATCTCGCGTCACCAAAGGACTCTAGCGCGCTGGTGGCGGCCCGCCCTGACCCATGGGTGTCATCGTTCCCAGTTCAGGTGCATCTTGCTCGGTGTGGCGGATGCCTGCCCCTTGTACTTGCTGCCAAGCCCCGGGTGACCATAGGGTCGATCGACCGACGTTGTCATCTGCGCGAAGGATATCTGCCCGATCTTCATGTTCGGGACGAGCAGTATGGGCAGATTGGCAACGTTGGACAACTCGAGGGTCAGCGTGCCGTCCCAGCCCGGGTCCACGTACCCGGCGGTCGAGTGAATCAGTAGACCGAGGCGCCCGAGAGAGCTCTTTCCCTCAAGACGGCCGACGATGTCCTCGGGCAAAGCTATGCGCTCTACCGTCGTTCCGAGCGCGAACTCACCCGGGTGTAGCACGAAGGGTTCTTCGACCGAGGCGGTGACGCGTTCAGTGAGTCCCGGTTGCTCACGGGCGGGGTCGATGTAGGGGTACCGAGAGTTTCTGAACACCTGGAAGTCATGTCCAAGGTGCAAGTCGACACTCGAGGGCTGGATGTCATCGGGATCGCACGGCTCTACGACTATCCGGCCCTTTGCGATCTCGAGTTTGATCGTGCGATCCGACAGCACCATTCGATTCTTCCCTCCTGGCTTTGACGCAAGTGGCCCGCGCAGCAGCCGCTGCGCGGGCCACAAGTCAGCTGCCCGAACCTCTCCACACTAGGCGCATTTGCTGTACCCGCAGCTCCTGCACACCGCGCAGCCGCTCTCGTGCTCGAGAGCGCCTCCGCACTCGGGGCACGCGCCCGAGAGAATGTCCAAGGTATCCGTATGCTTCGAGACCCCCCTGCCCGTCACGCCGGTCTCGATGTATTGCATCTGGTGTTCCATGACGATTCCCACAGCATCGGCGCACGACAGCACCTTCCCGCCCTCCGCCCAGCAAGGAGACGGGCACCGAATCCCGCGAAGGTGCTTGATGATTGCGTCAGGGTCGACGCCAGCACGCAGCGATACCGAGATCAGCCTCGACAGAGCCTCTGACTGAGACGCCGCACACCCACCGGACTTGCCCATCTGAGTGAAGACTTCGCAGATACCTTCTTCGTCCCAGTTCACCGTGACGTAGAGGTTGCCACAGCCAGTCTGGATCTTCTCCGTGCGCCCCATCGTGACCGAAGGCCTGGGACGCGGCTCGATCTCACCGAGCCGCGGAATCGTTTCCGACACATCCGCCGAGGCCTTGCCCGTCTTCCCTGTGGTGAGGACCTGCCCCTCTTTGCTTCCGTCTCGATAGATGGTAACGCCCTTGACTCCCAGCTCGTACGCCAGGTCATAGACGTGTCTGACATCGTCGGGCGTCGCCTCGTTGCCAAAGTTGACCGTCTTCGACACGGCGTTGTCGGTGTGGCGCTGAAATGCCGCCTGCATACGCACGTGCCAGTCCGGTGCGATGTCATGGGCAGTGACGAACACTCGCTGCACGTCGACTGGAACCTCTTCGATACCGCCCACCGACCCGTGATCGGCGATCAGCGCCATAAGCTCGCGGCTGTAGAAGCCGCGCTTCACCGCTATCTCCTCGAAGAGCGGATTTACCTCGACGAGTCGGTCGTTGTCCATCACGGTCCGCACATAGCTCACGGCAAAGAGTGGCTCAACGCCCGACGAGCAGTTCGCGATGATTGAGAGTGTCCCCGTCGGCGCGATCGTGGTCACCGTGGCGTTGCGAATCGGCCCGCCGTCGGACGTGTCGTACACGGAACCTTGGAAGTTCGGGAACGAACCGCGCTCCTCGGCAAGCTTGCGTGAGGCCGACTTCGCCTCGGCGTCGATGAATCCCATCACCTTCTCGCCCAACGCCACGGCTTCCTCGGAGTCGTAGCCCAGGCCCAGCTTGATGAGAAGGTCAGCCCAGCCCATCACGCCCAAGCCGATCTTGCGGTTGGCGCGTGCCAACTCGCCGATCTGCGGGAGAGGGTAGTTGTTGACCTCAATCACATCGTCGAGAAAGCGTACCCCTCGATGGACAACGTCCGCGATCCGATCCCAGTCGACGTCGGTGCCTGTGTCGGCGAGCCGAACCATCTTGGACAGGTTGACCGAGCCCAGATTGCACGCCTCGTAGGGCAGCAGCGGCTGCTCGCCGCAGGGGTTGGTCGACTCGATCTCGCCGATCTCCGGGGTCGGATTATCACGGTTGATGCGGTCGATGAAGATGATTCCGGGATCCCCGGTTGCCCACGCCATCTCGATGATGAGGTCATAGACTTCGCGAGCGTCCAGCTGCCCGTCGACCTTCTTGTCGCGAGGGTTGTGCAGGTCGTACATCGTTCCCTGCTTGACCGCCTCCATGAACTCCTCTGTCAGCGCAACCGAGATGTTGAAGTTCGCAAAGTCCCCGTCTGCCTTGCACTTGATGAAGTCCAAGATGTCCGGGTGATCGATCCGGAGCACGCCCATGTTCGCACCGCGGCGCGTGCCTCCCTGCTTGACCGCTTCTGTCGCTTGGTTGAATACCCTCATGAACGACACCGGTCCGCTCGACACTCCCTGGGTCGACTTGACCTGGTCGCCAGCTGGGCGGAGTCGCGAGAACGAGAAACCGGTGCCACCGCCGGACTTGTGAATCAGCGCCGTGTCTCGTACCGCCCCGAATATCGACTCCATCGAGTCTTCCACCGGCAATACAAAGCACGCCGACAACTGCTGTAGCTCGCGACCGGCGTTCATCAGTGTTGGAGAGTTGGGCAGGAATTCCAGCGATGTCATCAGCTCGTAGAAGTCGGCGGCCGTTTCCGCCACCCGCGCGTCTTCTGCGCCCCAGACCCGCTCAGCAGCTGCTATGTTCTCAGCAACCCTTGCGAACATGTCACTCGGCTGCTCGATCGCGTTGCCCTCGGAGTCCTTGTTCAGGTAACGCTTCTGCAGGACCTTGAGCGAGTTCGGACTCAGAATCTCATCGATCGCGCGCGAGTACCCGGTCGCGCGTTTCGCCTCAGTCATTGGGGCCCCTCTCCCTCGTCACAAGACCGAAGTCGCCCGACATGGCGGCATGGTCTGAATACAACATGTAGCGGCTCGGCTATCGTAGAGGCATACATATTGTGCGTCAACGAGGACATGACGAGCGGCGCCCATGAGCCGCCGTACGGTGCCGGAACGAAACACGGGGCCCGCAAAGCAAGAACCGCCGTGCCCATCAAAGCAGGCACGGCGGTTCCAATCTGGTCTTCGTTCGCCTCAGGGAGCTACACCGGTTCCACCCTAACGACCTCAGGAATCTGCTCCTTGAGGACCCTCTCGACGCCGTTCGCTAGAGTCAGCTGTGACATCGGGCACCCTCTGCATGCGCCCTGGAGAGCGACCTTGACCACTCCATCGTCGGTGACGTCCACCAGTTCCACGTCGCCGCCGTCCGCTTGCAGCGCAGGACGAATAAGGTCCAGGGCCTCCTGGACACTCTCTTTGTTGATCATCGGATCTCCTCCTTCAGGGCAATGCCGCTGGTTCCAAGCCAGCCGCTGCCGGCCAGTGTACCGCCTGAATCATTTGAGCACTGTACCATAATCCTTACCACAACAGTAGTCTTTGAGACCCCGCAAGACCCGGCCGCAACGAGAAGCCCGTCTTGCTGCAAAAAAGAGCCGTCGGATGCACTTAGCGGCGTCCTACTCTCCCAGGCCTTTACAGCCCAGTACCATCGGCGCTGGAGGGCTTAACTACCGAGTTCGGAAAGGGATCGGGTGTACCCCCTCCGCCATAACCACTAAGCGCATCCGACGGCTCTCGCACGTCGAAGCATCAATATGCTTCTGTCAAGGCACGCGGCTACACGCCGGCTACCCTGAATGCTGCATAGCGCTTGAAAGTCACACGAATGAGATCAAGACCTCGGCCTATTAGTACTGCTCGGCTGAACACATTGCTGTGCTTACACCTGCAGCCTATCAACGTCGTAGTCTACGACGAGCCTTACCTGGTTAACCCAGTGGGTGAACTCATCTTGGGATGGGCTTCCCGCTTAGATGCTTTCAGCGGTTATCCCGACCGAACGTAGCTAACCAGCGGTGCCGTTGGTCGACAACTGGTACACCAGAGGTTCGTCCGCTCCGGTCCTCTCGTACTAGGAGCAGCTTCCCTCAATTCACCTACGCCCACGGAGGATAGGGACCGAACTGTCTCACGACGTTCTAAACCCAGCTCGCGTACCGCTTTAAATGGCGAACAGCCATACCCTTGGGACCTACTCCAGCCCCAGGATGCGATGAGCCGACATCGAGGTGCCAAACCCTCCCGTCGATGTGGACTCTTGGGGAGGATCAGCCTGTTATCCCCGGAGTACCTTTTATCCGTTGAGCGACGGCCATTCCACTCTGAGCCGCCGGATCACTAGAGCCTAGTTTCCTATCTGCTCGACTTGTAGGTCTCGCAGTCAAGCCCGCTTATGCTCTTGCACTCTACGATCGATTGCCAACCGATCTGAGCGGACCTTACGCGCGCCTCCGTTACATTTTAGGAGGCGACCGCCCCAGTCAAACTACCCACCTGACACGGTCCCCCGCCCGGATTCACGGCACGGGGTTAGATCGTCAATCTGCCGAGGGTGGTATTCCAAGGGTGGCTCCACCGAAACTGGCGTCCCGGCTTCACAGCCTCCCACCTATCCTCTACACGACAAACCAACGAGCAATGTCAAGCTGTAGTAAAGGTTCACGGGGTCTTTCCGTCCTTCCGCGGGTAATTCGCATCTTCACGAATAATACAATTTCACCGAGTCTATGGTTGAGACAGCGCCCAAGTCGTTACGCCATTCGTGCAGGTCGGAACTTACCCGACAAGGAATTTCGCTACCTTAGGACCGTTATAGTTACGGCCGCCGTTTACTGGGGCTTAGTTTCAGAGCTTCGCCCGAAGGCTGACCCCTCCACGTAACCTTCCAGCACCGGGCAGGCGTCAGACCCTATACGTCGTCTTACGACTTAGCAGAGTCCTGTGTTTTTAGTAAACAGTCGCTTGGGCCGTTTCACTGCGGCCTCAGTCAGCTCACACCGCGAAGGTGATTACCGGCCGAGGCGCTCCTTCTCCCGAAGTTACGGAGCCATTATGCCGAGTTCCTTAACCATAGTTGTCTCGATCGCCTTGGTATTCTCTACCTGCCTACCTGTGTCGGTTTGGGGTACGGGCACCGATAGAACTCCCTAGAGGTTTTTCTTGAAAGCATGGGATCACTGACTTCACTCAATTGCTTCGTCATCAGCTCTCAGGCATCACGTGAGACGGATTTACCTATCTCACACCCTACAGCCTTTCACGCGGACGTCCAGAACCGCGCTCAGCTACCCTACTCCGTCACCCCATCGGTAATAACGCGCTACCAGTGGTACAGGAATGTCTACCTGTTGTGCATCGACTACGCCTTGCGGCCTCGCCTTAGCTCCCGACTGACCCTGGGAGGATTAGCCTTGCCCAGGAACCCTTAGGCTTACGGCGGAAACGTTTCTCGCGTTTCTCTCGTTACTCATGCCAGCATTCGCTCTTCTGTACAGTCCACAGACGGTCACCCGCCTGCTTCGACCCGGTACAGAATGCTCCCCTACCACTCCACATAGTGAAGTCCGCCGCTTCGGTATCATGCTTGAGCCCCGTGAATTGTCGGCGCATGTCCACTTGACCAGTGAGCTATTACGCACTCTTTAAATGAATGGCTGCTTCTAAGCCAACATCCTGGTTGTCTGAGCAAACGCACATCCTTTTCCACTTAGCATGAATTTAGGGACCTTAGCGGGCGGTCTGGGCTGTTTCCCTTTCGACTACACAGCTTAGCCCACATAGTCTGACTCCCAATCTCTAGAGTACCGGCATTCGGAGTTTGGTTGATTTCGGTAAGCGGTGAAGCCCCCTAGACCATCCAGTGCTCTACCACCGGTACTAAACGATTGAGGCTAGCCCTAAAGCTATTTCGGGGAGAACGAGATATCTCCAGGTTTGATTAGCCTTTCACTCCGATCCACAGGTCATCCCCTCCGTTTTCAACCGAAGTGGGTTCGGCCCTCCACGAAGTCTTACCTCCGCTTCAGCCTGCCCATGGATAGATCACCTGGCTTCGCGTCTACCACATGTGACTGTACGCCCGTTTAAAGACTCGCTTTCGCTACGGCTCGCTTTGAGCTTAACCTTGCCACATACGGTAACTCGCTGGCTCATTCTACAAAAGGCACGCCGTCACCCTGCCAAGATCCGAAGATCGAGGCCTTCCGGGCTCCGACTGCTTGTAGGCACACGGTTTCAGGTACTATTTCACTCCCCTCTCGGGGTGCTTTTCACCTTTCCCTCACGGTACTGGTTCACTATCGGTCGCTGGAGAGTATTTAGCCTTGGAGGGTGGTCCCCCCAGATTCCTACCGGATTTCACGTGTCCGGCAGTACTCAGGTATCTATCTCGAAGTCGCTGCAGTTTCGCGTACGGGGCTTTTACCCCCTATGGCCGACTGTTCCAAGTCGTTCCGCTACCACAACGATTTTTGACTTCGTGCCAGGTTTACAGCCCTGACCCAATAGACCCTACAACCCCTCGCGCAGCAACGCCTGTAAGCTATGCGCATACGCGGGTTTAGGCTGTTTCCCGTTCGCTCGCCACTACTAGGGAAATCTCGGTTGATTTCTCTTCCTCGGGGTACTTAGATGTTTCAGTTCCCCCGGTTGCCTCCCTCCTGCCTATGTGTTCAGCAGGCGGTAGCTGGGCATGACCCCAGCTGGGTTTCCCCATTCGGAAATCCTCGGATTGACGGTTGTGTGCACCTACCCGAGGCTTATCGCAGCTTGCCACGTCCTTCATCGGCTTCCAGCGCCAAGGCATCCACCGTGTGCCCTTAATATCTTGATCTGTATCATTCGTGATCAAATCTTGCGCTATGCAGCTTTCAAGGTGCCGACGCGCCCCAGGAGGGCGCGTGGAAGGGCCTGAGCCCTGAAGACCGGATACTGTGTGCGACGGTATGTCACGTGCCAGACAATGAGTTGAGATCTAGGGTCTCAGGAGCGAAAGCTCGACCGAGACTTGCGTGCGATCCCACAGGACCGACGCAGATGCTCCCTAGAAAGGAGGTGATCCAGCCGCACCTTCCGGTACGGCTACCTTGTTACGACTTCACCCCCCTTACCCTCTACACCTTCGGCGCCTCCCTCCCTTGCGGGTTGGGCCAGCGACTTCGGGTGCGGA
>CAVOYK010000001.1:0-182500 GCA_963700665.1 uncultured Actinomycetes bacterium | reverse complement strand
CATGACCTTGCCGAACATCTCGTCTGCACAGTCTGTCAGCCCGATGTAGTTGCCGTAGCTCTTGCTCATCTTCTGCACGCCGTCGGTTCCCTCGAGGAGAGGAAGAGTCAGAGCGCACTGCGGCTCGACGCCGAACTTCTCCATCAGTTCGCGTCCTGCGAGCAGGTTGAAGAGCTGGTCTGTGCCTCCAAGCTCGATGTCCGCCTCGATCGCCACCGAATCGTAGGCCTGCATGACCGGGTACAAGAACTCGTGCAGTGAGATCGGCTTCTGCTCCGCGTAGCGCTTCGAGAAGTCGTCGCGCTCCAGGATTCGGGCCACCGTGAACTGACTCGTGAGTCGCAAGATCATCTCGAAGTCGATCTTGCCCAGCCATTCCGAGTTCCGGCGCAACTCGGTCTTGTCGGCGTCGAGGATCTTGAACGCCTGCTCGATATACGTGTCCGCGTTGCGCTCGATGTCACCGAGGGTCAGCGGCGGCCGAGTGCTGTTGCGCCCGGAAGGGTCGCCGATCAGCGCGGTGAAGTCGCCGATGATGAGCACGACCGTGTGACCGAGATCCTGAAACTGCCTCAGCTTGCGAAGCGGCACGGCGTGGCCCAGGTGCAGGTCAGGTGCGGTAGGGTCGACGCCGAGCTTCGCGCGAAGCGGCTTGCCGCGCTCCAGCTTCTCGCGAAGGCCGGCGACGGGCACCAGATTCGCCGCGCCGCTCTGTATGACGTGGAGTTGTTGGTCTGCGGGCAGCAACGGCTCGGTCTCCTCGTTGGCGGGGTGCCGGTAACAAGGCGACTACGGGCCCAGCCGGAGCCACCGTGGCGTGCAACTTGCGTGTCATACTAGCAGAGAGCACCACGGCAACGGACGACCTCCAGGGCGCTTCGAGCCGGTCATTTCGCGAGGGACACGGCTCCCGCACACACGTCCCTGCCGCGTCTAAACAACCGAGGATCATCGAATGCCACAGCACCGCTCGAACCGTGACTCTGGATCTGCACCGCGCCCTCGGCCCCGGCGCAAGACGGCCGGTCAGAGCGTTTCGCAGACCTCGCGCGCGGAAGCCTCGTCGACGAGTCGCAAGCCCCCCGCCCGACCCGCCAACAAGAAGCCGAACAAGAAGGTCGGCAACCGATCCGGTCGTGTCGGCCGGCTCTTTCGCGGCCTCGCCCTGTTTCTGCTCGTGGTGGTCGCTGCCGTCGGAGTAACGGGCTGCGCGGTCTACACCTCCATGGCGCGCCAGCTTCCCGACCCCAGCCTCACCGACGCCCGCGGCCGCGATCAGACCACCGTCATCTACGATCGCAACGGGAAGATACTCACTCGGCTCTACGCCGAGGAGAACCGTCAAGACGTTGCGCTGGACGCGATGCCCCAGCACCTGCGGCAGGCGGTCGTCGCTACCGAGGATCGCAGGTTCTACGAGCACACGGGCGTCGATCCGATGGGTATCGCTCGCGCGCTGGTGATCGACATCGTGAGACGAGAGAAGGCGCAGGGAGGCTCTACCATCACGCAGCAGTACGTGAAGCAGGCCTTTGTCACCTCGGAGAAGACGGTCAAGAGAAAGGTCCAAGAAGCGATACTCGCTCAGCGTGTGGAGCGTCGATACACCAAGGACCAGATACTCCAGAACTACCTGAACACGATCTATTTCGGACACGGAGCCTATGGGGTCGAGGCAGCCTCACGAGCGTACTTCAACAAGAGCGTGACCAAGCTGACGCTGGCCGAGGCGGCCGTGCTGGCGGGAGTCATCAAGTCGCCGGGCCGCTACTCACCGTACTTGGACCCGGATGCCGCTCTGCGCAGGCGGAACACGGTGCTTGCGCAGATGCAGGCGCAGGGCTACATCGACTCGATCGCCTATGACGAGGCGGTCTCCAGCCCGATCGAAGTGGCGGGGCTCAAGTCCCGCTCCACCCGCGCACCCTACTTCGTCGAGTGGATCAAGCAGCAGCTCATCGATGAGTACGGGGAGTCAGCCGTCTACCGCGGTGGCCTGAGAGTCAAGACCACCCTGGACCCAGCGGCACAGGCGGCCGCGGAGAAGGCCATTCGGTCCGTGCTCGACCGCAAGAAGGATCCTTCGGCAGCGCTCGTAGCTATCAGACCGGGAACGGGCGAGGTCCTGGCGATGGTGGGTGGCCGCGACTTCAGCGAGCAGCAGTTCAACGTAGCAGTTCAGGGGAAGAGGCAGCCGGGTTCGGCGTTCAAACCGTTTGTGCTCGCAACGGCTCTGGAGCAGGGAGTCAGCCCTGAGAAGGCCTTCAAGAGCGGCCCCGTGAAGCTCGAGGTGGGCAACGACATCTGGCGCGTGACCGGCGCCCACGGCTCCTCCAAGGGCAAGATGCGGCTGCGCCCAGCCACCGAGAAGTCTGTGAACTCGGTGTTCGCGCAGCTCATACTCGATGTAGGCGCCGATGCGGTAGTCAAGACCGCTGAGCGGATGGGCATCTCCAAAGGCATCGATCCGGTACCCGCAATCGCCCTTGGCGGGCTAGAACGAGGTGTCTCGCCACTCGAGATGGCGAACGCCTACGCGACGCTCGCCGCCGGCGGCCGTCGAGCGAAGCCCTACGCGATCACCTACGTGAAGGACGCGAACGGAGAGTTACTGGCCAAGACGACCGCGAAGACGACGGACGCGATCGATCCGGCGGTGGCTTACCTCACCACCGACATACTTAGAGGTGTCATCACTCGTGGTACCGGCACCGCCGCGCAGATAGGCAGGGTCGCTGCGGGAAAGACCGGAACAACCCAGGAGTATCGTGACGCATGGTTCGTCGGGTACACCCCAGATATCGCCACCGCCGTCTGGGTTGGATTCCCCGACTCCCAGAAGGAGATGAATTCCGTCCATGGACGAGCGGTGACCGGCGGCTCTTTCCCCGCACAGATCTGGGCCTCATTCATGAAGAAAGTGCTCGCCGATGAGCCCAAGAGCTCCTTCAAGAAGCCGGCCGGCTTGAGCAACGTCAAGATCTGCACTGAGAGCGGCGACGTGGCCACCGAGTTCTGCCCCAAGACCCTCTCGGCGCTGGTCCTGTCCGAACACAAGCCCGGTCCGTGTGAGGTGCATACCGAACCGATCGAAGTGGAGCTGCCCAAGCTCGTGGGACTCCCGAAGGAGGACGCACTGGCGAAGCTCGACACCCTCAAACTCAAGGCCAAGGTCGTTGAGAAGCAGGTTTCGGGCGTCGCATCGGGCATCGTCGCACAGCAGACCCCGGTAGCCGGCGCGCGTGTCAAGGTGGACTCCGTCGTCACATTGGTGGTTTCGGCGGGAGCCGCCGCAGACGCACCTCCGACTGCGTCGTTCACGGTTCCTGACTCCGCCAAGGCGGGCAAGCCCGCCACCCTCGACGGTGGCGGGTCAACCGATGACGGGAAGATCACCGCCTACTACTGGGAGTTCGGTGACGGACAAACCGCGACTGGAAAGTCCGTGTCGCACACGTGGGCAACGTCCGGAACCTACGATGTGACCCTTTGGGTCACTGACGACGCCGGACAGCAAGGCTCTCACACCCGGCAGGTGGTAGTGAAGTAGTGACCCATCCGGGACGGTCGCTACTAGGTGACTCCACGGAAGAAGTGCCCGGAGGTCACCCCGCTACGGTCCTGGTGTACGGGCTCGCGTCCCGCCAGAGCGTCCTTGATCCCCTGCCGAACGCGAGCGACTATCGCGGCCGCCGAGTTGGCTCGCTCGGTTTCGAGGTCCAAGCGCAGTGCGGCGACCCCGGTCGCCAGCACTTCGGGTAGTGCGTGCGTCAGATCAAGCGGGACGGCGTTGTAGATGTGAGTCCTCCCAGCCAGATCCGTGCGAACCGGGAAGGAGTAGCCCTTCCGGTCACGCAGGAAGCGCCACCCCTTGCGCCGTTTACACGAATCGCACCGCCTGCTGCACTCGCCCTCGGCCATCAGAACGCAGTGCTCAGTCACCATGACCTCTTGACGTCCGACGATCGCGATGCCGCTCGGCACCGGACTGCTCGCGGCGACCTCGGCGACCTGCCGAGACGACAGCTCCGGCGACAGCCAGACGAACGAGGCGCCGATGTCTGCAAGCTCGGTGACAGCGAACGAGTTGAGTGCATTGAGCGACCAGTGCGCCTCAACCGAGCCACCCCGCCGCCGAGCCGCATCGATCATGCCGAGGGTTCCGGCGACAACTCGCGCCCCTTCCGAGACATGCGCCAGCTGCTCATCCACCTCATCGTCGTGGCAGATCCTCGGAAGTACCGGAACCACGCCTCGCGGCAAAGGCTCGTCCCCGAGCGCCTGGACCGGCACGTGCGCCCATTCGCAGCCCGCCTGGATGCACGCGCGTGCGGTCGGCAGGTCGGAGACGGCTGCTACCAGCCGCGGGGCCGGTTCTGCGTGTCGGTACGGGCGCGCCAGATGCGGCAACGGTGGCGCGAACGCCCTTCGCTCGCTCCAAGGCTCGAGCACGACGGACTCGAACGCCTCGATGGCTTCGCGTCGCGCACGGTGGAGTGCAGAGAAGCCGATGCCCGCACCAGGGGACAGTGAGATGTCCCAAGAGCCCGGCGTGAAAGCTGTCCCGCCGAAGCGCCCGACGTGTTCGGCTACCTCCTCGGCGGTGACCGCTTTGGTTCTGGCCGGCTCGACCACTGGCCCTGCGGCGGAGGCAGACCGTCCGGTCGAGTCGGCTACTCTGACTTCAAGCGGTTCTCCGACGACGACCCTGACACCGACATCGAGCGCAGTGAGTGTCGACCCGCCGCCATCAGATATGGTGCGCGATGCGGCAGCCGCCAAAGAGGCATTGCGGACCCGAAACACCCGATCCCCAACGGAAACGGACTCAGCAACCTGGACGGACGCCGATACCCCTGCTGGCGCTGAGACATGCATGCCCCCGGCATAGGAAAGCTTGCCGACCGGCTGCGCGAAGCGACCTCGCGAAGTCCAGACTTCAACCGTGTCCTGAGCATCGATCTGGGTGTCGAAGGCGATCGTTGCCGAGCGACCCTCGACCTTCGCCACGCGTCCTACGAGCACGCCTCGATTGTTGGGGCGGCGGTAGCTCATCATCTCATTTCCGCGTTCGCCACTCAGATACCCTTCCGTGAAGCCGCGGTTGAACGCCTCGCGCAGCACCGAGATCTCCCCGGCACGAGCCTCGTATTCAGCGCCTTCGTCGACGGCACGATCGAGGGCCTCTCTGTAGACGCCGGTGACGAGCGCCACGTACTCGGCACTCTTCATGCGCCCTTCGATCTTGAGGGCGGCAACGCCCGTATCGACCAGCTGAGGTAGCACGGTGATTCCCGCCAGATCCTTGGGCGACAGAAGATGGGCGCCGTCAACCTCAAGCGCGCTTCCTGACTCATCGGTGAGTTCGTACGGCATCCTGCACGGTTGGGCGCACAGCCCTCGGTTCGCGGAGCGCGCGCCGATCAGTGACGAGAGAAGGCACTGTCCGGAGTAGCACACGCAGATGGCGCCGTGTACGAAAGACTCGACCTGGGTACCGACCGCCCGACCCGCCTCCACGAGTGTGGCGATCTCGTCGGTGGATGTCTCGCGTGCAAGCGTGACGCGCGACACGCCCCGGGAGGCGAGAACCCGCAGCGAGTCCGAGTTGTGGGTGTTCAGCTGCGTCGAACCGTGGATGCGCACGTGTGGCAGGGCCTCTCGCACTGCCCGAATCAGGCCGAGGTCCTGCAAGATCACCGCATCGACTCCGACCGCCCATGCAGCATCGAGCATCTCCAGGGCCTCCCCCATCTCGGCGGGTAGGATGGCCACGTTCGCTGTCAGATACACGCTGACTCCGCGCAGGTGGGCGAATCGGCAGGCCTCGGCAAGCGTGTCCAAGGTGAAGTTCTCAGCGCCACGTCGTGCGTTGAGCTTGTCGACCCCCAGATACACCGCGTCAGCGCCGCCGGCGACGGCGGCACGCAGCGCCTCCGCACCGCCGGCGGGGGCGAGAAGCTCGGGAAGATGACGTGGAGATGCGGTCATACGAGGGAATCCTCACAGGGGAACGGCTGGGTGACGGTTCACGGTGTTTGGCACGTGTTTCGCGCACGTACGCCACAATGTACCATCACGGGTGGTTCTCTACGGAGGCGCATGTCAGCTCGACGCACACGCAAGAGAAAGCAGCTACAGGGCCGTCGCACCGCACTGGCCTTGTGGTTCGTGGCGCTGTCCCTCGGCATCACGTTTCTCATGGCGACCGCGGGCGTGGCGACCTCGGCAGCCGTAGTCAACGGGTGGCTCGACGATCTGCCCAATCCAGACGAACCGGGTGCGTTCGACGTCGCCCGAACGACGAGGATCTACTCGGCCGACGGCAAGCTTCTCGCCCGTCTGTACCTGGAGAACCGCGAGACCATCCCTATCTCTAGGATCTCGTCCGACCTGGTCAATGGCGTGGTCGCCGTCGAAGACGAGCGATTCTACAGTCACAAGGGCGTCGACTTCATAGGTCTAGGACGCGCTGTGGTGGTCAACCTGACCCAAGGGTTCGGCACAGAGGGTGCGTCGACGATCACGCAGCAGTACGTCCGAAACACGATCCTGCTCGATGAACGCACTGACATCTCTTTGGCGCGCAAGGCGCGAGAGGCCTATCTCGCCATGGAACTCGAGAAGCGCCACACCAAGCAAGAGATCCTTGAGATGTACCTCAACGCCGTGTACTTTGGCGACGGCGCGTACGGGGCACAGGCCGCATCGCGAACCTACTTCGCGAAGCCCGCGAGCGAGCTCACACTCGCGCAGGCAGCTCTGCTGGCGGGCTTGCCCCAACAGCCCAGCCGGCTGGACCCCTACAACAACCTCGAAGGCGCGATCAAGCGTCGCAACGAAGTGTTGCTGAACATGCAGCGCAACGGCTACATCACGCAAGCGGAGTACGAAGAAGCCGTAGCCGAGAAGGTGAAGCTCAAGCGAGCCAAGGCACCCAGCGACGGTGTCTACTCGGCTCCCTACTTCGTTGCTCATGTGAAGAAGGAGCTACAGGCCAAGTTCAGCCGTGCCGTCGTGTTCAAGGGTGGACTTGTCGTTCGCACGACGCTGGACACGCGACTCCAGAAGTACGCCGAGAGTGCGGTCCGGTCGAGCCTTCCGCGCAAGAAGGACCCTGAGGCCGCGCTGGTGAGTATCGATCCGCGCAATGGCTACGTCAAAGCCCTGGTAGGCGGACGCGACTTCCAGAAGAGGAAGTTCAACTTGGCTACGCAGGGCAAGCGGCAGCCGGGCTCGTCGTTCAAGACCTTCGCCTTGGTCACTGCGCTGGATGAAGGAATGCCACCGTCTTTCAGGATCGATTCGTCGTCTCCCGCCTACATCAGGACGAAGCCGAAGCCCTGGGTGGTAGCGAACAGCGAGGGCTCGGGGCGTGGGATGATCTCGCTTGCGAGCGCGACCCAAGCGTCCGTCAACACTGTGTTCGCTCGTGTTGCGTGGGAGTTGGGTGCCAAGAAGATAGCCAAGATCGCAAAGAAGATGGGAATCGTCACACCCATCCCGAGCTACCCGTCGATCGCCCTCGGGACTCAGAACGTGTCGCCCTACGAGATGGCCTCTGCATACGGAACCCTCGCGACTGGGGGCATCCATCACAAGCCGGTGGTGATCACATCGGTGACCAACAGTCAGGGAAAGACCCTCTACAAGTTCAAGAAGCGAGGCAAGCGCGCCATCTCCAAGTCGGTGGCCGTCGCTGCGACGAACGTCCTCACAGGTGTCGTTACAGGAGGCACCGGCCGGCGAGCACAGATCGGCCGACCCGTGGCCGGGAAGACCGGGACCAGCCAAGACTACCGCGACGTCTGGTTCGTAGGCTACACACCGCAGCTGGTCACGGCGGTGTGGGTCGGATACCCCAAGGAGCGCACGATCGTTGTGAACGGCGCGCGCGCGTTCGGCGGGACCGTCGCCGCGCCCATCTGGGCGAAGTATATGCGCAAGGCGCTCAAAGGCCAGAAGGTGATGCGGTTCCCCACGGCGAAGTCGCCGCGCTACACACCGAGCAAGTTCCATATCCCCGTGAGCAGACCTCCCAAGGTGGTCGGTCTGAACCTCAGCAAGGCAGCGGGCAGACTCGGCGGATACAGCTACACCGTCGAATACGCCTATTCGAGCAAGCCGGAGGGGACCGTCATCGGCCAGAAGGTGAAGGGCACCAAGATGGTGCTTGTCGTGTCCAAGGGTCCGAAGCCCGCGCCCAAGCCCGCACCCAAGCCACCCCCACCTCCGCCGAGCGTCGATCCCTCTGGCACAACCGACCCTGCGCCGTAGGTGCGACGACGCGCCTGTGAGTCTGCAGTCTCGCGGGTCTATCTGAGAATCACCGCGCTGCGACGCCTAGGAGCGCGCGACGCGGACCATGCCACTCGAACACACGATCTCAACGGCTCCGAGCGACTCGATTCGATCGAGTATCAGATTCATGCCGAGAACATCGCTCGAAATGTGTCCCGCGACCACGAGGTTGAGCCCGAGCTCCTCGGCACGCTTCCGGTGCTCCTCGGAATAGTGCATGCCGACCAGGGTTCCCACGCCCGCCGCCGACAGCCTGTTCAGCGCGTCTATTGGCCCCTCGGTTCCACCGGTCATGTCGGCGACCATCCGGCCGGCACGAGCGGTTCCAGACCCTTGCACTATGGTCGGGCCGTAACCCTTCTTGGCCCCATCCGCGTACTCCGGAATCTCCCTGAGCGCCTTCACCACGTCATCGAGCGTCCGAGGCGACTTCTCGTCCAAGAAGCTCTGAACGAACGCGTTGACCGAGTTGTCGGCGGGCGTGTGACAAGACAGCGAGGCGAATCCGAGCAGCTGCGCGGCTTGGATGGCCCGATAGTGGTTGACCGGCATGATGCGTCGGCGTATCTCCTCCGCGCGCGGAGCGATGAGCGAGTCGCCCGCCGCGATCGACACACCCTGGATCGCCCACAGGTCTGCCTGCATGTACATGACCTCGTGAAGATTGGCGTAGCCGGGGCCTTCGGGGTGGTGCGCGAAGATCAGGTCGATTGGAGCGCCCTTCTCCCGCAGACGATCTGCGAGCAGCACTTCGGCCGTCTCCATATCGACGCCCACCAACATCCCGCGGATCTCGTCGTCCGGATCGCCAGCGCACATCCTGGTGTCGGAGTAGGGGTTGACCAGTCTCTCGAGATCGAAGTAGGGCTTGTCGGCTTGGTCGAGCTTCTCATATTCCTTGCGTGCTACCTCGAGCACGTTGTCTATCTCCCCGCGATCGCGCGTATCAGCCTCCATACCGGCGCTCACGCAGGTCTCATAGATGTCCCGAAGGTTCACTGTTTCCTCCTTTGTGGAACTCGAGTACTCGATCCGCCAGGGCCTGTCCGCCCGCGAGACACGTACTTGCTGCCGACCAGATAGTAGCGAAGCTCAAGATCGTGACCGGCCGAGAGACCCACCCTGCCAGACACGGCCACCTCCCCCAGGGGCCCTTGTTGACCATCGTACACATTGACTCGGCCTTCGCCGAGCACTGAGCGGTTGTCCGACAGATCCACGCCAAGGGCCGCAGTGAGCCGACCGGGCCCGCGGCACAGATCCAGATCACGCCGACCCGGTCGGCGACTCCGCATCAGGTCCACGTTCACACGCGGCTCGATCGCACGGATGAGAACCGCACCGGCGACCCCCTCTTCGCAGCACACGATGTTCAGCATGTGGTGGCAGCCATACGTGAAGTACACGTAGACTGTTCCGGCCGGACCGTACATCACAGCGTTGCGCGCGGTGATTCCACGCGTGGCTGCATGCGATCCCGGGTCGTCGTCTCCCAAGTAGGCCTCGGTCTCCACGATGGTGCCGCCGCAGCGGCCCTGCTCGGTGTCGACGACGAGCGTGTGCCCGAGGAGAGCTTTCGCAACTTCGTCTGGTCGCCGAAGGAAGAATCCGGCTTCGATGGGCCTCGCGTTCGACGGTATACCGGGCATGATGGGATGATGTGGCATATGGCGATGGTATCCCAACCACCACCCCCGGGTACGGACCGACGCACCCAAGGCGACCGACGGCGCGCGTTCCGCTATCGGTTCCACAACCGGCGCACGGCTTTCGACCGGCGACGCAGGTACCCGGTGCTCGGTTCGCTACGCGACCAGCCTGCTCTGCTGCTGGGCGTGCTGCTGGCGATGAACGCACTGTCACTGCTGGATGGGTTGCTCACTGCAGCGGAGCTGAGAAGCGGCATCGCCTCCGAGGCGAACCCCGTGCTCGCCCAGCTCTTCGCCACGAACTCGTACGCTGCCCTCGCGTTCAAGACCGCGCTCGTCGTCGCCGTCAGTGTGGCGATATGGCACCAGCGCCGCTATAGGATCATGCTGGCTGTGTCGCTTCTCGGCCTCGCTGTGTTCACAGCGGTCGTCGCCTACCACCTCGGAAGCCTTCACGGCTACGGGTTCATCTAGCGCTACTCGCCGAGACTCTCGAGCCACGCCTGATCGGCATCCAATACGTCGCGCTGAGCGAGCAACTGCACCCTCACCGCTTCGTGGCCCGTCCCGCCAGCAGTGACTCGGCGCGCGACCATCTTGTCGATGTCCACCACATCCAACACGTCAGGCTCGAACCGGTTGTCGTGAGCCGCGTACTCCTCGGCGGTCATGTCCTGCAGCGTTCGACCCCCGCGCTCTGCGTCGAGGACCAGCCGCCCCACTATCTCGTGTGCGTCGCGGAAGGGGACTCCTCGGCCTACGAGGTAGTCGGCAAGGTCCGTCGCCGCCATGAACCCGCCTGATGCGGCCTGGCGCATGCGAGGTTCGTTGACCCGCATGGTCTCAAGCATGCCGCTGATCGCCCGCAGTGAGTCGGCGGTCGTATCGATTGCGTCGAAGGCGGACTCCTTGTCCTCCTGCATGTCCTTGTTGTAGGCGAGCGGCAGACCCTTGAGGGTTACGAGCAGCGCGGTCAGATCTCCGATGGTGCGACCGGTCTTACCCCTCACGAGCTCGGCGAAGTCGGGGTTCTTCTTCTGCGGCATGATGCTCGAGCCCGTCGAGAACTCGTCGTCCATCGTCACGAAACCGAACTCGTCACTCGACCAGACGATCAACTCCTCGGCGAGTCGAGAGAGATGGACCTGGGTCACCACGCACGCGTAGGTGAGATCGAGCAGAAAGTCCCGATCGCTGACCGCGTCCATAGAGTTCTGGCTTACCGCCGAGAAGCCCAACCGGCCGGCCACATAGTCGCGATCGAGCTCGAAGGTCGTACCCGCCAGAGCGGCGCTGCCCAACGGCAGGACGTCAGCCGCTTCATGGGCGTGTCTTACGCGCGTGAAGTCGCGCGTAAGCATCCACGCATACGCAAGCACGTGATGGCTGAACAACACCGGCTGCGCCCTTTGAAGATGGGTGTAGCCGGGCAGGACCGCGTCGAAGTGCGCATCCGCGATCTCGAGAAGCGCGCGACGGACGCACTGGATGCGATGAGCAAGGTCCACAGCGCGTCGCTTCGAGTACAGCCGGGTATCGGTCGCCACCTGATCGTTGCGACTCCGAGCGGTGTGGAGCCTGGCACCCGCGGGTCCGACGCGCTCGGTGAGGACACGTTCGATAGCCATGTGAACGTCCTCGTCAGCGACCCGCCATTCGAAATCACCCGACTGGATCTCACGGTAGATCTCGGACAGGCCCGCCTCGATAGCATCCGCGTCATCACTCGAGATGATGTTCTGTTGCGCAAGCATGCGGGCGTGCGCGATCGACCCCCGGATGTCCTCGGCCCACATCCGCTGATCGACCGAGAGCGATGCACCGAACTCCTGCAAGAACTTGCCGGGTGACTTGGCGAATCGCCCTCCCCACGGCGTCTTCGAGTCACTCATCCCACGCCGCTCCCCTCGTCGGGCGTCTCCCCGTTGGGGGTTTTCGGGTCCTCGGTAGCCGCCTTCTTCTGGCCAAGCCCGTAGCCGAGAAGGAACGTGATGACCGGCGCCCCGAAAAGGAGGGCCGCGACCGCGATGACTATGAACAGTTCAAGGGGTCCGAAGCCTGTCATGAGCTGCTAGACCTCGCCTTCCTTGCCGACCTTGCGGCGCTGCCGTGCCCACACCTTCGTGGGTAGACCGTGCAGATCGATGAAGCCTTTGGCGGCTTTGTGGTCGAAGGAGTCTGCCTCATCGTAGGTTGCCAGATTGTAGTCGTAGAGCGAGTACGGGCTGCGCCTCCCGACAGGAACGCAACTCCCCTTGAAGAAGCGAAGGCGGACATCCCCGGTGACCAGTTTCTGAGTGGTGTCGATGAACCCGTCAAGCGCTTCCTTGAGTGGGGAGAACCACATCCCGTTGTAGACGAGTTCGGCCCACTTCTGCTCGATACCCAGCTTGTAGTGAAGAACCTCGCGCTCCAGGCAAAGGTCTTCCAGCGCCTTGTGCGCCGTGATGAGCGTGAGCGCACCCGGAACCTCGTAGATCTCGCGCGACTTCACTCCAATGAGTCTGTTCTCGATCATGTCGATGCGCCCGAAGCCATGGCGGCCGGCCATATCGTTCATCTTCTCGATGATCGACTGGAACGAGCACAGCTCGCCGTCGAGCGCGACCGGAAGACCCTGCTCGAAGCTGATCACCGTGTACTCCGGCTCACCGCAGGTGTCCCCACGGGCATCGTTGGTCAGCGTGTAGATGTCAGCGGGTGGCTCCACCCACGGGTCCTCTAGCACGCCACACTCGATCGCCCTGCCCCACAGGTTGTCGTCGATCGAGTAGGGGTTGTCCTTGGTCGTCGGCACGGGAATCCCGCGCTCTGCCGCCCAGTCCATCTCCTGCTCGCGAGTGTGCAGGTCCCATTCCCTCACGGGTGCCAGGATCTGAAGGTCAGGGTCGAGCGCCGAGATCCCCACCTCGAAGCGCACCTGGTCGTTGCCCTTGCCCGTGCAGCCGTGGCCGATGTACTTGGCCCTGCAGCGGTGCGCCTCTTGGACCAGGTGTTTGACGATGATGGGCCGGCTCATCGCACTGACCAGCGGGTACTTGTTCTCGTACAGCGCGTTGGACTTGAGCGCTTTGGCCAGGAATTCGTCTACGTACTCCTCACGAACGTCTTTGACCACCGACTCAATGGCACCGATACCGAGCGCCTTCTGGCGAACGAACTCGAGGTCCTGACGCTCTTGACCCACGTCGATCGCAAGCGCAACGACGTCGAGGTCGTAGTTCTCGGCGATCCATCTGATCGCCACGGACGTGTCGAGGCCGCCGGAGTAGGCGAGTACGCATTTCTCGCGGGTCATTGCGGGTCCTTCCTCAAGCGGTCGATCGCGTCGTCCTGCAGTCCGATTGCCCTCGCGGTGGCTAGGCCCCGCGGAACTTGTCGAGCGTCTCGACGATGCGCTCTCCGGCGCCCTCGTCGGTCATCACGACGAGAATGGTGTCATCGCCCGATACGCTGCCCAATATGCCGTCGAGTTCGGCCGCATCGAGAGCGGCCGCCACACCCGGGGCTGTTCCGGACTGAGCCTTGACCAGCACGAGGTTGCCCGAGCGACCGACGTCCTTCACAAGATCGCGGACCATGCGTTGCAGGTGTAGGTCTTCGGCGAGAACATAGACGCCCTCGGGCAGCTTGCGAAGCCCCATCTCGGTGATGTCGCGGGAGACCGTCGCCTGGGTGCAGTCGAAACCTTCCTTCTTTAGACGGTCGACGAGCGCTCGCTGAGTGCGGATGCGCTCTGCGCGAACCATGCGTCGAATAGCCTCTTGGCGCTCCCGTCGCTTTCTCATCTGTCCCCTTCTCGCCTGTGCCGGCGTCTCAGCCGAGCACGAGTGACAGCAGCGCCTTTTGGGCGTGCAGCCGATTCTCCGCCTCGTCGAACACGGCCGAACAACTGTGATCGATCACGTCGTCGGTGACCTCGTCGCCTCGGTGTGCCGGCAGGCAGTGCATGAAGATCGCCTCCGAGGACGCTTGGGCGAGAAGCTCCTGGTCGACTCGGAACGGCTCGAAGATGGCCACCCGCTCGGCGTGCTCGTCCTCCTGGCCCATGGATGCCCACGTGTCGGTCGAGACGACGTCAGCGTCGCGAACCGCCTCGCTCGCGTCGCATGTCACCGTGATCGACGCTCCAGTCGACTGCGCGATTGCACGCGCTTGCTCCACGAACTCCTCTTTGGGCTCGTAGCCGCAGGGAGTGGCTATCGCCACGTCCATCCCGACGAGTGCACCCCCGAGCATGTACGTGTGCGCCATGTTGTTTCCATCGCCGACGTAGGCGAAGCGCACTCCCTCCAATCGGCCAAGGTTCTCCCGAATGGTGAGGAGATCTGCCAGGCCCTGGCATGGGTGATGGTCGTCGGTCAGAGCATTGATGACGGGGACGGTTGAGATGTCGGCCATCTCTTCGACGATCGACTGCGCATAGGTGCGGATGACGATCGCATCCACGTAGCGCTCCATGACCTTGGTGGTGTCGTACACCGTCTCGCCGCGTGAGAACGCGCCCTCCGGTCCGGTCATCATGACCGGATGGGCGCCGAGTCGCGCTATCGCGACCTCAAAGGAGATCCGGGTTCGCATCGAGGGTTTCTGCAGTACGACAGCGACCGCCTTGCCCGCGAGCGGCGTGCTGCGCTTCCCGGTGGCCCATGCCCGCTTCTGCGCTTCGGCTACGTCGAGCACGTGCGCAAGCTCGGCAGACGTCAGGTCAGCAAGGGTGAGAAGATCGCGCCCTCTGAGTTGCTCGTTGTTCACGACATGACCCCCTCAAGAACGTCCGGCAGAACGGCAAGAAGTGTATCAATCTCTGCAGCTCCACACACAAGTGGTGGCAAGAAACGCAAGATATCGGGTCCAATGTGATTCACGACGCATCCCCTGGCCAGCAGCGCGGCGGCTGCTTCGGCTGCCGCAGGAGCGCTTAGTGAGCAGCCCACCATGAGCCCCGCCCCGCGCACATCCACGATAGCGCCCGTGGACTCACCGAGCGCCAAGAGACCCGCCCGCAGGTACTCGCCCGATGTAACAGCGTTGGACCCTAGGTTCTCCGACTCCAAGGTCGCAAGCGTTGTACGTGCGGCCGCACAGACAACCGGTCCGCCGCCGAACGTGGATCCATGGTCGCCCACTTCGAGCGCCGCGGCCACCTCCTCGGAGGCTACGAACGCGCCCACTGGTAGGCCGTTCGCCAGCGACTTGGCAATGGTGACCACGTCGGGCGTGATGCCGAAAGCCTGATGCGCGAACGCCGGCCCGGTGCGGTAGCAGCCGGTCTGGACCTCGTCGATCATCAGCAGCACGTTGCGCTCGCGGCAGAGCCGCTCGGCGGCCGTGAGGTACTCGGCAGAGGCAGGCCAGACGCCCCCTTCGCCCTGCACCACCTCCAGCAGCACGGCGGCGACCGTCTCGTCGAGTGCGCCGTCCAGCGCCGCGATGTCGTTCAGCGGTACGTGGACGAATCCTTCGGGCAGCGGGGCGAAAGCCTGGCTCTTGCCCGGCTGTCCGGTGGCGGCGAGCGTTGCGAGCGTACGCCCGTGGAACGATCGCAGAGCGGTCACGACCCGAAAGGCTCCGGGCTTCGCCTGACGCGCCCACTTCCGTGCAAGCTTGATGGCGCCCTCGTTCGCCTCGGCACCGGAGTTCGCCAGAAACACCCGCATCCCTCCGCCGAGCAGGCGCACGATGTCGCAGGCGAGCTCAGCGCGGTGCTCAACGTAGAAGAGATTGCTGACGTGAACCAGCTTCGCAGCCTGTTGGCTCACGGCCTCAGTGACGGCGGGATGCGCGTGACCGAGGTTGACCGCGCCTATGCCGGAAACGAAGTCCAAGTACTCGGAGCCCTCGTCATCGTACAGTCGCATTCCCTCGCCCCGAACGAACAGTACGGGCTTTCGCGCGTACGTCTGCATCGTGCAGCTCATGTCGCGCCGCTGTACGAGATCGAAGAGCTCCCCCATCAGGCGACCCCCCCGGCTTCGACAGAGTCCGGCTCGATCATCGTCCCGATGCCCTCATCGGTGTAGACCTCGAGCAGAAGCGCGTGGGGAATCGTCCCGTTGAGGATGTGCGCCCGGCGCACGCCCCCGCGTACCGCGTGGAGGCACGCTGCGACCTTGGGCACCATGCCGCCCTCGAGCCTGTCAGAGACGATCATCTCCTCGGTCTGACCGGCGGTCAGCGCGCTGATGAGCGAGGACTTGTCCGAGAAGTCTTCGTAGAGCCCGTCGACGTCTGTGAGGAAGATGCATTTGTCGGCCTGTAGCGCAGCGGCGAGCTGACCCGCAACGAGGTCAGCGTTCACGTTGAAGCTGCCGCCGTCGTCGCCGGCGGCGACAGTGGCCACGACAGGTATGAACCCGTCTTCTATCAAGTTGTCGAGCACGGTCGTGTCGATCCCGACTACCTCACCAACGCGCCCGAGTCGCTCGTCGCGCATCGTCGCCTGGACCATGTTGCCGTCCTCTCCACAAAGCCCCACGGCGTAGCGGCCGTGCGAATTGATGGCGGAAACGAGGTCCATGTTGACCTTGCCGACAAGAACCATCTTGACGATCTCCATCGCCTCTGGCGTGGTCACCCGCAGACCGTCGTAGAACTCAACCGGCATACCGAGGCGATCCATGAAGCCGGTGATCTCGGGGCCGCCGCCATGCACGACGACAGGATTCACGCCGACCAGCTTCATCAGGACGATGTCGTCAGCCACCTGGTCGCGAAGTGCCGGGTTGGTCATCGCGGCTCCGCCGTACTTGATGACGACCGTGCGACCCCATGCCTCCTTGATCCACGGAAGCGCCTCCATGAGTGTCGCAGCTTTGGCAAGAGAGTCTCTCATC
Source organism: uncultured Actinomycetes bacterium (assembly GCA_963700665.1). GTDB lineage: Bacteria > Actinomycetota > Coriobacteriia > Anaerosomatales > PHET01 > CAVPCY01. The sequence continues at coordinate 165,714 of CAVOYK010000001.1, read as the reverse complement.
GGTCCTCCAGGAATCGCGGCACGCTCGGGTCTTTCAGAGAGCGTACGGCCCTACGGTGTACGCCATCGGCGCCCTCTAGCTTCGGTACTCTCCGTTGATTCGCACGTACTCGTGGGACAGATCGCACGTCAGAATCGTCGCAAAGCCCTCGCCCATTCCAAGGTCGACATCTATCGCGACCTCGGTCGTGTCGAGCGCCGAATGGGCCTCGTCCTCGTCGAAGACTACTGCGACTCCGGCCCGGCAGACCTCGATGCCCCCGAGCACTATTCCGAGACGATCGGGGTCCACCTTCGCCGAGGACTTGCCAACCGCCATCGCCACGCGCCCCCAGTTGGCGTCGTTGCCGTAGAGAGCGGTCTTGACCAACGGGGAATCCGCCACAGCGCGCGCAGCGGCTTGCGCGTCGGAATCACTCGCTGCTCGCCGCACAGTCACTGTCACCAACTTCGTGGCTCCCTCGCCGTCGCGTGCGAGCATCCGCGCGAGCTCCTCGCACACGACCGTCACGGCATCCGCGACACGGCAGAACCCAGCAGAGTCGGTCGAGATCTCGTCTCCCCCACCGGCCCCGCTTGCCATGAGCACGACAGTGTCGTTCGTCGATGTGTCCGAGTCGATACTGACACGATTGAAGCTGGACTCACATGCGGCACGCAGGGCGGCGTCGCACGCCTCGCTGTTCAGCGGCGCGTCGGTGGTCACGACGGCGAGCATGGTCGCCATGTTCGGCGCGATCATCCCGCTGCCCTTGGCCATCCCGCCAACCGCGTAGCGCCGACCTGCCACCTCAAGGGACACCGCGACCTGCTTGGCAAAGGTGTCTGTGGTCATGATCGCCTCGGCAGCGGCGGCTCCGTCTCGGCTGTCAAGCCCTCCGACACCTTCGGCAATTCCAGCGAGAACCCGGTCGACAGGCAGCGGCACGCCGATCACACCCGTCGAGCACACCACGACATCGTGCGCCTCACAGTCGAGCGCCTCCGCTACCGCCAGCGCCATCGCCCTCGCGTCGCGCTGGCCCTGAGCACCCGTACACGCATTCGCGTTTCCCGCATTGATGACAACCGCCCTGGCGGTTCCCCCGGCTATATGCCGCCGGGACACGACCACGGGAGCCGCAGCGACCTGATTCGATGTGAAGACCGCGGCGGCGGCGACCGCCTCGGTTGCACACACCAAGGCCAGATCGCGACGTCCGTCCGGCTTGAGGCCACAGTGGACTCCTGCCGCTGTGAAGCCCTCGGCAGCGACGACTCCACCCTCAGCGAGAGCGAAGCCCTTCGTGTGGGAGAGGTCAGGCATCCGCTACACCACCGGTGAGGGGACATCGAGCCCCTCGCTCTCGGGGAACTTGCACACGGCGTTCAGGCACTGGATGCCCTGACCCGCCGACCCCTTCCCGAGATTGTCGATCGCGCACACGGCTACAAGCGTGCTCGTCGATTCGTCCACGTGAATACCGATACTTGCACGGTTGGTGCCGAGGACATCTCTGGTCGAAGGCATGGTGCCAGCGTCGCAGACGTGGACGAACGGCTCGGCATGATATCGGTCGCGGTACACCGCGACGACCTCGTCGGAGGTCAACCCCTCCTCGACATCCAGATACACGGTGGCGAGCAGACCGCGAGACATAGGGACCAAGTGGGGCGTGAACATGACGCTCACGTCACGGCCGGCAGCCCCCGACAGGGCCTGCGCCATCTCGGGCGTGTGTCGATGAGAGCCCACCTTGTACGGCGTTGTTGACTCGTTGGCGGTCACGAACAGCGTGCCCGCGGTCGGAGTCCGTCCCGCACCGGACACACCCGACTTCGCGTCGACAATGGCCCTCGCACCGACTGCCAGTCCGGACTCGAACGCGGGAACGGCCGCCAGAAGCGAGGCCGTCGGATAGCAGCCAGGACACGCCACCAGCCGCGCACCCTCAAGACGCGCTCTGTCGAGTTCGGGAAGCCCGTACACAGCCTCGCCAAGGAGCGAAGGAGCGGTGTGGGCCACTCCGTACCAATGCTCGTAGGCGCTCGGGTCAACGAGTCGGAAGTCGGCCGAGAGGTCGATGACGCTGACCCCGGCAGCAAGTAGATCCGGTACGAGCGCCATGGCAGCCGTATGCGGTACCGCGAGAAGAGCCACGGTCGCTGCGTCCGCGACGCGATCGATCGACGGTTCGCTGAACTCAATCGACGTGGCCTGGGCAAGCGCCGGGTAGAGGCTGCCGATCGGTCGGCCCGCGTCTGCGGCAGAAGTCGCCAGCGCGAGCCTGAGCCGCGGGTGGCCCAGCACCCACCGCACGCACTCGATCCCCGCATAGCCCGCTGCGCCCACGACCGCTACGTCGACCACATGCACCTCCCCGCTGGATGTAGACTGAATGCGGATTCTATGCGCAAAACCGTATATTCGTCAATCTATATTCGACTATTGCGGATTCTTCTCTCTTGGGACTTCCATATTCATGAGCCGCGCAGTTCGCCGTCCACCGCACCGAGGACCTTCCGAATCAGCTTCGAGTGTGGGCCAGCGACCTCTTCGGCGGTCAACGTCCGGTCGGGTGCGCGGTACGAGAGCGCGAATGCCATCGACTTCTTTCCCGCCTCGACTCCGCTTCCTCGGTAGACATCGAACAGGCGCACGCTGTCCAACAGCCTCCCGCCCGCCGCGCGAATGGTCTGCTCTAGACGCTCTGCAGTCACATCCTCGGCAACGACGATGGCGACGTCGAGTTCCACAGCAGGGTACCTGCCCGGCTCAACGAACGTACGGGCCGGACGACTCGCCCTGAGCAGCTTGGCGACGTCCAGTTCGAACGCACACACGGGCGGCTCGGCCTCGAGCCGTTCGAGCACGACGGGGTGGACCTCGCCCAGCCAACCGACAACGTCCCCGCCGACCAGCACCTCTGAAGAGCGGCCGGGCTGGAGCCAGGGCAGCTCGGCGGCCTGTACCCTAAGGCGCTCGATGGCGAGTTCGCGCGCGAGTACCTCGATGATGCCCTTGCGCATCGAAGAACCCCAGCTGTGCGGCCGGATCGTTCCACGCGGTCGGTTGCCACGAGCCCGCCAGCACGCCGGCCACGGCCGCTCGCTGTTTGGGCTGCTTGCGACCGTCACTGGTTACGAAGGTGGAGCCGATCTCGTAGAGGTGCACGTCGGTAACACCACGGCGCTGGTTGTACGAGACACTGCGGATGAGTCCAGGCAGTAGCGAGCGCCTAAGGACCGCCTGCTCGCCCGACATGGGGTTGAGCACCTCGACGAGAATCTCGCCCTCGGCCAGAGCCATCTCGCATCGGTCGGGATCTGCGGGGTCCGAGAACGCGTAGGTCATGGTCTCGTTCAGACCGGCGGCGCGCAGGGTCGCTCCGATACGTTCGCGCAAGCGCTGCTCGTGCGTCAGCCCTCCTGCGCGGCCGCTTCCCCGAGGGAGAGTGGCCTCGACGCGCTCCATTCCCCAGATGCGCAGGACCTCCTCTATGAGATCGATCTCGCGCTCAAGATCCGGACGGTAGCTCGGGACAGTGACATCAAGACGGTCGGAGTGGGGCTGCACCGTGCAACCCAGCCTCCGAAGGATATCGGATGCCTCTGTCGCGCTGATGTCCACACCGAGTACCTGATGGATACGGGCGATCCTCACGGTGAGCTCCCGCGGATGAAGCTGACTCGGGTACGCGTCGACAGCACCCGGGGCGACGTTGCCTCCCGCGACCTCGGCCATGAGGGCCGCGGCGCGGTCGAGCGCGTCCACGCATCCCGTGCGATCGACGGTCCGCTCGAAGCGCAGTGATGCCTCGGAAATCAGCCCGAGCGAGCGGCTGGTGCGACTGATCGACTCGGGGTCGAAACAGGCCGACTCGAGCAGGATGTTCACGGTACCTTCGGACACCTCGGTTGCCTCTCCACCCATGACGCCTGCGAGCGCGACAACGCCGCTCGCGTCACAGATCATCAGAGTGGTCGGCGTAAGCGCACGCTCAAGCCCATCGAGCGTCGTGAGCCGCTCGCCCGCGTGCGCCGTGCGCACCGTGATTGCGACCCTGCCGTCTCCATCTGTTGCGAGTGTGTCCATGTCGAAAGCGTGCAAAGGCTGCCCGAGCTCGAACATCACGTAGTTCGTGACGTCGACGATGTTGTTGATGGAGCGCGCTCCTGCCGCCATGACCTTCTCGGCGAGCCACTGGGGTGACGGGCCCACCTTGACGTCGCGGATGACGCGCATGGTGTAGCGCGAGCACAGTCGCGGATCTTCGATAGCAACCGTGCACTGCTCGGCCGAGGGTCTCCCCGTCTCCGATGGATGCTGCGCAGGTACCTTTGAGGGCAACCCGAGCACTGCTCCAACCTCCCGAGCGACGCCGGCCATCGACAGGCAGTCGGGGCGGTTCGGCGTGACCTCGAGTTCCAGCACCGTGTCGGACATGCCATACCACTGCGAGAAGTCCGCGCCCACGGGAGCGTCGGAAGGCAGGATCATGAGTCCGTCCTGGTCCTCGCCCAGACCAAGCTCGTGCGCCGAGCAGTTCATGCCTTCGCTGACTACTCCACGCAGCTTCGCCTTCTTGATCACAAAGTCGCCGGGAAGCACCGCACCCACCAAGGCAACGGGCACCTTGTCCCCGACCTCGAAGTTCTGGGCCCCGCAGACGATCTGACGGGAGGTGCCGTCGCCCACGTCCACCGTCGTGACCCAGAGCCTGTCGGCCTCGGGATGTCTGGACTTCTCGGCAATAAGCCCGACGACGACGCCCTCAAGCGCGTCGCCCGCGACCGAGACCGCCTCGACTGCTGTTCCCGTCATGTCGAGGCGGTCCGCCAACTGGGAGGGTTCAAGCGGGACCTCGACGAGTTCGTTGAGCCATTTCATCGAAACGCGCATCTGTTGTGCGTCCTCTCCGGCGTGCGTGAGCCTGCTAGAACTGACGAATGAAGCGCATGTCACCTTCTACGAGCATGCGCAGATCCGGGACGTTGTACTTCAGTGCGGCGATCCTCTCGACACCAAGCCCGAACGCGAACCCGGTGTATCGCTCGGGATCGATTCCGACGTAGCCGAACACGTTCGGGTCGACCATGCCGCATCCGAGTATCTCCAGCCAGCCCGTGTTCTTGCAGAACCGGCAACCCGTGCCCTCGCATATCCCACAAGAGACGTCGACTTCGGCCGACGGCTCCGTGAACGGAAAGAAGTGCGGTCGAAAGCGGGTACGCCGCTCAGGGCCGAACACCTCTCGGACGAAGTGATCGAGTGTCCCCTTCAGGTCTGCGAAGGTGATCCCCTCGTCGACCACGAGTCCCTCGATCTGGGTGAACTGCGGCAGATGGCTGGGATCGGCGACATCTCGGCGGTAGACCTTGCCGGGCGCGAGCACCCAGACGGGTGGCTCCATCTGCTCGAGCGTTCGTACCTGCACGGGAGACGTATGCGTTCGAAGAAGCACGCCACTGGGCTCGGGCCCGTCAAACTCCTCACCCGACAGGTCCTTCACATAGAAGGTGTCTGTCGCAGCTCGAGCCGGATGCTGCGGCGGATGGTTGAGCGCCGTGAAGTTGTAGTACTCGAGCTCGACCTCCGGGCCTTCGGCGACCTGATAGCCCAAGCCGATGAAGATGTCGACGATCTCGGCTGTGAGGCGATTGATCAGATGCCGACTCCCCAACGGGCGTGCCCTGCCGGGAAGCGTCACATCCACCGCATCCGATGAGATGCGCTGCTCGAGCGCCGCGGCCGCGAGTTCTTGCTTGCGCGCGTCCAGCGCCTCTTCCAGTGCGAGCCGTACCTCGTTGGCGACCTTGCCGACCGCGGGGCGTTCCTCGGCCGAGAGCGCACCGAGCCCTCGAAGCACCGCGGTCAGCGAGCCCTTCTTGCCCAGAATGGCCACGCGCACGGCGTCGAGAGCGGCGAGGTCGCCCGCGTCGGCGATCGACTTCAGCCCCAGTTCACGCTGATCGTGCAGTTCGTCCGCAACACCCATGAAGAGGTGCTCCTTTCATCGCATGAACGACGGGGAGCCGGCCCCGTCCTTGGATACATGCCCAAGGACGAGAGACCGGCTCCCGCGGTACCACCTCGGTTGGCCCGAGACACCGGGCCCGCTCAACTGCGCGTCTCCCTCGAGGAGTGCGCATCACGGCCTTGCACCGCAATCGTCCCGATATCGGGGGATCCGGCTGCCCTACACAGGCGCGAGCGCCCTTCAGGCAGCGGCTGCTGGAGCGAACGCTTCCGCTGCTCGACCGTGCGGCCCTTCCACCTTCGCCGGGCCCTTCTCTGGTCGGTTGAGCGGTTCGGGAAGTACCTTCTCCGTCATCGCCTCGTGCTATGCGTTTGAGCAGGTAGTGTACCGTACGCGCCACCGCGTCGCCACCGCGCCACTGCCGCGCCGATGGGGAGCACCGCTACGACACGTCCACGCACCGCCGAAGGCCGAGTCGCTGTGAAGTCGGCGACTGGGTTCGCGTCTCCCCGGGTGTTGATCGATCCATCGCCCCTCACGCCGATCACCCTGTGCAGCACCAGGCTTTGGCCCGAGCGCAGCAAGGCGATATCGCCTTGCTCGGGGAGCTCGGATTTCATCACGACCACGACGTCGCCCGGCGTGAGCGCAGGCATCATCGAACCGCCGGCAACTTGGATCAGCGAGAACCACTGTGTTGCGAACAGACCGAGCGCGAGCAGCGTGCCGTAGGCCACTACCACGGGGATTGTCGAACGCGCGACGAGACTCATCAGTGGGCCTGCTCGGCGTCCACGTACAGCGAGAGCTTCACGTAGTCCGCGGCCAGGGCGTTGCCCGCCTCGGCAGGCAGACCTACCTCGAAGCGCATCTCGCCTCGCGCTCCCGGCGCCAAGCGGATCGCCGACGTGCGCATCGATGCCATTGGCCCGTCGTAGAGCTCCACACCCCCACACGTGACCTTGCAGGTGAGAGCTTCATAGAACTCCGTGATCCCCGCCTTCTTCGAGGGGGTCACGACGATGTCAGCTGGCAGGGTGCCGTCGTTGACGACTGTCATGGGCCGAACGGCGACAGTGCCCGGAGCAAGCGAGTCGATCGCCAAAGGGGCCGCTGTGGGCTCGGAAGAGACCGCGACGGTCCCGCCTCGAATCACCGAATCGGGTACTTGCACCTGAGCGGTGAAGTACGCGCCGGCAGCGCCCAGCGAGAGCGCCAGCAGCGCGCCGATCATTGTTGTCACGAGTCTTCGAAACATGGTGCCTCCTCGTAAGGTGTCCGCTGAGGGGAGGCGGAGATGGTCGATAGCCGGTGGCGCCCCGGGTCAAGTCGACCCTAGCGCGCACGCATTACCGATCACGCGCTCGCGCCTTACCGGATGACCGGTTCTGAGTGGCGAGTAGCGACTGAGCGCGAGGTCGCCTGCACGAACCAGGCCCAGAATGCGAAAGGGCCCCGCGCGGTGCGGGGCCCTTTCGCCAGATTCCCTGTAGTCCGAGTCTACGCCGCGTTCTTGGCCACCTCTGCCAGCTTCGCGAACGCAGCGGCGTCGTTGACTGCCATGTCTGAGAGGACCTTACGATCCAGCGTCACGCCAGCCTGCTTGAGGCCGTGCATGAAGGCGGAGTACGACATGCCGTTGAGACGCGCCGCAGCGTTGATGCGGGTGATCCACAGGCGACGGATCTCGCGCTTCTTGTTCCGGCGGTCACGGTACACGTACTGCAGCGAATGCTGCGTCTGCTCCTTGGCCGCCTTGTAGCTGCGGCTCTTGTTGCCGTAGTAACCCTTGGCACGAGTAAGTACGGTGCGGCGCTTCTTCTTCGCCGCGACTGCACGCTTCACGCGAGGCATACTCGATCACTCCTTGCTTCCATCGAGGGCAGGGCCGAGGCGCCTAGCCGAGGCCGAGATTCTTCTTGATGACCTTGGTGTCGCACGCCGCGACCTCGGTCTCTTGGCGGAAACCGCGCTTGCGCTTAGGGCTCTTGTGCTCAAGGATGTGGCTCTTGAACGCCTTGCCGCGCATCACCTTGCCGGTGCCGGTCACCCGGAACCGCTTCGCGGACGACTTGTGAGTCTTCTGCTTTGGCATGTTGGCCGTACCTCCCTAGTCGGTCTCTTCGGCCGGCTCAACGGCCTCAGTGTCGGTCTCATCGGACTTGGCCGCCTTCTCGGGGGCCTTCTTGAGCGGAGCGATGAGCATGTGCATGTTGCGTCCCTCAAGCTTCGGCTGAGTCTCGATCGTCGCCAGCTCGGCAAGCTCGCCGGCCAGCTTCTCGAGGATGTTGAGCCCCAGCTCGGGGTGGGCCATCTCCCGGCCGCGAAACATGATCGTGACCTTGACCTTGGCCCCCGCGTCCAAGAAACGCAGGATGTGCTTCTTCTTGGTCTCGTAGTCGTGCGTGTCGACCTTTGGCCGGAACTTCATCTCCTTGATCTCGATCTTCGACTGGTTCTTGCGCGCAGCTTTGTCCTTCATCGACTGCTCGTACTTGAACTTGCCGAAGTCCATGATCTTGCAGACCGGCGGGTCGGCGGCGGGCGCGATCTCAACGAGATCGAAGCCCTGATCATCGGCGATCCGCAGCGCCTCGCTCATCGCGAAGATGCCCAGCTGGCTTCCGTCGAAGCCGATGAGACGGCACTTCGCCGCTCGGATGCGATCGTTGATCCTGTACTCAGTGCTGCTGATAGGCAGCTCACCTCCGTGGTCGGGGCACCCCATGCACCCCTCGCCCTGTAGCGAACAAAAACTCCCGAAGGCGCGAACGGCCGACGGGAGCATCAGATTCGCCGAGGAGAGTGCGCGCGTGCGCCACTAGCCCTCATGCGATCTCGTCGACCAGACAGCAACCGTCTTGATGTGGCGCCGGCGGGTGGGGACCATGCACACCCCAACGGGCGGGGTCCCACTTGTAGCGGTATTCGGTTAGCGCAGGAAGTATACCCGCGACCCAGCGTTCGCGCAAACTGGAAGAGCGGCCGTCGCCTAGGGCGTCTCGGCCATCACTTTGGCGGCGAATTCCGCCACGCCCATCGCGCCGATGTCGCCCTCGGTCCGTTCGCGCACGCCCACGGTGTCGGTTTCGATCTCCTTGTCACCGATCACGAGCATGTAGGGCACCTTGCTGGCTTGAGCCTTTGCGATCTTCACGCGCATCGGTTCGTTGTCGATGACGATGTCAGCTCGCACTCCAGCCGCCTGCAGGCGGGCGACGACCTTCTCGGCGTGCTCGACGTGACGGTCCGATATCGGTATGAGCGTCGCCTGCACCGGCGCCAGCCACGTCGGAAACGCACCAGCGTAGTGCTCGATGAGGATGCCGAGGAACCGCTCCATGCTGCCGAGGATGGTCCGATGAAGCATGAACGGTCTGGCGTCGGTGTTCTCGGCGGTCCTGTAGGTCATGTCGAAGCGCTCGGGGTTGTTGAAGTCGACTTGGATGGTCGAGGTCTGCCAGGTTCGTCCGATGGCGTCCTTGAGTTTGATGTCGATCTTGGGACCGTAGAACGCCCCGTCGCCCTCGTTGATCTCGTAGTCGAGCCCGCGCTCGTCCAAGGCACCCTTGAGCCCGGTGGTGGCGACCTCCCACATCTCCTCGGAGCCTATCGACTTCTCGGGCCGAGTAGAGACCTCAGCGGAGTACTCGAAACCGAAGACGCCGTTGACGAAGTCCACCAGGTCGAGCATCTTGAGGACCTCGTCGTGGACCTGCTCCGGCGCACAGAAGATGTGCGCGTCGTCTTGCGTGAATCCTCGTGCCCGCATGAGCCCGTGGACGACGCCCGACAGCTCGTGGCGGTACACCGTGCCGAACTCGAACATGCGCCACGGGAGATCGCGGTACGAGCGTACGTCGTTGTTGTAGATCATGATGTGGCCCGGGCAGTTCATCGGCTTGATGCCGTAGTCGGCTGTCTTGCCATCCCCCTCGTCGACCTGGAAGAAGTACATATTCTCGCGGTAGTTGTCCCAGTGGCCGGAGATCTTCCAGACGTCCGCCTTGTAGATGTGAGGCGTGATGACTTCGTCGTAGCCGCGGCGATACAGCTCCTCACGCAACCATTCCTGCAGCAAGCGCAAGACCCGCGCGCCCTTTGGGTGGTAGAGCGGCAGCCCGGCGCCCGCCTCTTCGTGCAATGAGAACAGGTCGAGTTCGCGTCCGAGCTTGCGATGGTCGCGCTTCTCGGCCTCCTCAAGGCGGTTCAGGTAGTCGTCCAGCTCCTTCTGGGTGAACCATACGGTGCCGTAGATCCGCTGAAGCATGGGCCTGTCGGAGTCGCCTCGCCAGTACGCGCCCGCGATCTTCATCAGCTTGAACGCGCCCAGTCGCGAGGTAGTGGGGACGTGGGGGCCTCGGCACAGGTCCGTGAACGCTCCCTGGGTGTAGACGGAGATCGTCTCGGACTCAGGAAGCTCACTGATGAGCTCGCGCTTGAGGGGCTGCTCCTCGAAAGCGTCCCAGGCTTCGAGCTTGTCCAATACGTTGCGCTTGAACGGCTTGTCCTCCGCAACGATCTGACGCATGCGTTCTTCGATCGCCTCGAGATCTTCGGGTGTGAATGCGCGACCGATCTCGAAGTCGTAGTAGAACCCGTCCTCAATGGCCGGACCGATGCCGAACTTCGCCATCGGGAAGAGGTCCTTGACCGCTTCTGCCATCACATGGGCAGTGGAATGGCGGAGGATATGCAGGGCGTCGGGGCTGCGGTCCGTGACTATCTCGACCGCGTCACCGTTGGCGACCACCGTCCCGACATCGACCTGGTCACCGTTCACCTTCCCGGCGAGCGCCGCCTGCGCGAGCCGCGGGCCTATCGAGGCCGCGACATCAAGCACGGTCGCGCCCTCGGGAACCTGCTTCTCGCTTCCATCAGGCAGCTTGACTGTGATCTCGGGCATCTCGAATGTCTCCTCCGTAGCGCGAACCGCCCCGCGGGCGGCGGGGCGGGTCAAAGCGTATCACTCCTCGTCGCGAGAGTGCCCGCCCTACTGCTTGGTCTTGCAGTACGGACACACTGCCCAGTGGAGCTTGAGGGCCTTCCCGCACTCGATGCACGGCTTGCGCAACTTCTTCATGCAGCTGGGGCAGATCAAGAAGTCCTTCTCGGTGGGCTTCTGACACGCCGGACACGTCTCGTAGTCACGGACGAGCGCGATCTCCTTCGCACGTATCTCCAAGTCGCGCTCTCGGGCATCGTCAGCGAACTCAGGAGGCCGAATGACGAGGTAGACGATCCACCCGGGGATCGAGAAGAACAGTACGGTAAGACCCCAGAACCATCCCATGGCGCCTCGGCGGCTGGCATCACGCCACGTCCAGAAGACCAACGCAAGGTCGAAGACGATGAAGAAGAGGGTGCACAGGTTCCGAGTGAGAAGGAACTCGGGGCTCGTCAGAATCGGATCAAGAAGCTCGCCCATCATCTCCCCTTAGCGACCGCGCGCTTTGACGCGCTCGTACGCGTGGATTCTAGCAGAACCTGGCTGCGGCCCCACTCGGCGCACTACGCTGTTGCCGACTCGTCGAGAAGTACGGACCGAGCTTGACCTGCGGTGGTCAGCGAACCGGTGATGACGACGCCGTCAGACGCTGCCGCGACCGCCGACCGAACCGCGTCGGGCAACGAATCGATGACCACAGGTGCGCGGCCGGTCGCCTCTTCCACGATCGAGGCCAGCTGAGCGGCTGGCATGGCCCGCCCCGCGTCGGGCGTGGTGACGCGAATCTCGCCCACCACCGGCGCGAGCGCGCCGACGATACCTCGCGCGTCCTTGTCGGCGAGTATCCCGATCAGCAGCGTGGGACGGTGGTCCGAGTCGGGCCATGCATCGGCGATGGCGTCGGCGAGCACCGCCGCAGCCTGCGGATTGTGCGCACCGTCGAGGATCACCGCTGGTGACGACCGCACGAGCTCGAACCGCCCCGGCAACGTGAGACGCACGAGTGAGTCGCGAACCAGGCTGTCGTCGACTCCGCGGCCAAGCGCTACCTCTACGGCAGCTATCGCCGTTGCGATGTTGCCCGCCTGGTAGGCGGGTGCGGCGAGTTCGACGTCGATGGGAGTGCCGTGAACGCCCTTGACCCTGAGGCGTGTTCGGCCACCCGGGCTCGACGGTGCGGCAACCACCTCATAGCGCACGGTCATATCGTCTGGAAGAGGCGAAGGGCGCCCGACCTCGCGAACCGCACAGACGGAGGCGCCCACTTCGTCGGCGCGTCGAGTGAAGACCTCGTGCATCCGCTCGGTCCCGGGACCGAGCACGGCCGCGGTTCCCGTGCGGATGATGGCGGCCTTCTCGGCAGCGATCTTCTCAAGCGAATCCCCGAGGATGTGGGTGTGGTCGAGTCCGATTCCGGTGATCGCAGCCACGCTGGCCGATGCCACGCTGGTCGCGTCCCATCGCCCGCCCATCCCCACCTCAAGCACGGCCTTCTCGACTCCGCGCTCCCTGAACAGCCACAGCGCTGCCGCGGTGGTGAGTTCGAACTCTGTGAAGCCGCTCTCGGTGCCCTGGGCGCCTGCTCGAAGGCCCTCAGCCGCACGAACGGCGGCCGACACGGCACGGGCGAAGTCATCATCGCCGACCGGCCCGGCATCAATCTGCATACGTTCGTTGATTCGCTGGAGTTCCGGACTCGTATAGAGCGCGGATCTCACGCCTTCGGCGAGCAGAACTTGATGGATCATCCGTGCCGTCGAGGTCTTGCCGTTCGTCCCCGCCACCTGAATGACCGAGAAGCTGTCTTGCGGGCGACCGAGCGCTTCGCACAGCTGTGTGATGCCATCGAGCGACGGATTCACGCCGAAGACGAGTGCTCGCTCGAGTGTCGCGACGGCGGCGCGGTAGCTGAGCTCGCCCACGCCTCTCGCCGCCCTACTCCAGCTCGGCGAGTTGCGCGTCGATCAGCCCCAGGGACTCAGTGAGCTCGGCTGCCTTCGCTCGGTCCTTGGCGATGATCTCGGGCGACGCCTTTGCCAGGAAGCCCGGGTTGGAGAGCTTGCGCTCGAACTTGTTCAGTTCGCTCGCGACTCTGTCGCGCTCCTTGCGCAACCGCGCCGCCTCCGCCTCAAAGTCCACAAGGCCCTCGAGCGGAATGTATATCTCGAGACCCGCCGCTATCACGGTGGCCGAGTGTGGTGGCTTGGTCGCATCGGTTCCCGCCGAGGATTCAGACACCCCCGCCAGCCGATGCATCTCGCCAAACTCGGAGGTGACCCATTGGTTGTCAGCGTCACCCGCCGTCTTGAAGACGACACCGACGCCTTGCTTGGGTGGAATCTTGTAGCGCGCGCGCACTCCGCGAATCCCGGTCACGACATCGATGAGCCTGCCTATGGAGCGCTCGGCGCCCTCATCGGCGAACCCGGTGAGACGCCCTGCGTCCGGCCACGCAGCGACCATCAGCGATGCGCGCCTGATTCTCGTCGGCCAGTGGCAGGTTTCGCCAGATGGTCTCGGTGACGAACGGCATCATGGGGTGCAGCAGACGCAGCGCCTGGTCGAGCACGAACACGAGGATTCGCTGCGTGTTCGCCCTCTCCTGCCCGTCCTCGGCCAAGCGCGCCTTCGCCAGCTCGATGTACCAGTCGCAGTACTCGTTCCAGAAGAAGTCGTACAGGGCGCGAGCGACCTCGCCGAACTCGTAGGCGTCGAGACCCTCGTCCACGCGCGCCGAAAGATCCGCCAGCCGCGAGAGGATCCAGCGATCCGCGACCGTGTGCGCGACGGGCTCGCCCGGCTCGTACCCATCGAGATTCATCAAGACGAAGCGGCTGGCGTTCCAGATCTTGTTCGCGAAGTTGCGGCTGGACAGCAGCTTGTCCTCCGCAGAACTTGAGGTCCTGAGCGCCCGTCACCTGCAGCATGAGCCCGAAGCGCATGCCGTCCGCTCCGTAGTGGTCCATCAGGTCGAGTGGATCGACGCCGGTGCCGAGCGACTTCGACATGCGCCTTCCCTCGGCGTTGAAGACGGTGGGATGGATGATCACGTCGTCGAAGGGCACCTTGCCGTCGACGAAGTACATGCCGCTCATCACCATGCGCGCGACCCACAGAAACAGGATGTCGCGTGCGGTCGACAGCATGCTGGTGGGATAGAAGTAGTCCACGCGCGGATCGGGCTCGGGCCACCCTAGCGTCGCGAACGGCCACAGCTGGCTCGAGAACCACGTGTCGAGCACGTCCTCGTCCTGTCGCATCGGCACACCGCACGTGGGGCACGCGATGAGATCGTCCATGCTCGCGACGGTCATGTGGCACTCGTCGCAGTAGAAGACCGGGATCCGGTGGCCCCACCACAGCTGGCGAGAGATGCACCAGTCGCGGATGTTCTCCATCCAGTGGAAGTAGACGTTCTCCCAGCGCCTTGGATGGAACGTCACTCGGCCGTCTCGGACCGCTTCGATAGCGGGCTCGGCCAAAGGCCTCATGTCGACGAACCACTGGTCGGAGAGCCAAGGCTCGACCACGGTGTGGCATCGGTAGCAGTGCCCGACGGAGTGGACGTGGTCGTCGGTGCCGACGAGAAGCCCTTGAGCATCGAGATCCGCCAAGACCCGCTTGCGTGCCTCGTAGCGGTCCAGTCCTGCGTACGCCCCGCCCTCGACAGATATCGTCGCGTCGGCGTTCATCACGTTGATCTTCTCGCAGCCGTGCCGCTCGCCGATCTCGAAGTCGTTCGGGTCGTGCGCAGGCGTGACCTTCACTGCACCGGTCCCGAAGGACGGATCCACGTACTCGTCGGCAACGATCGGGATCTCGCGATCCATGAGGGGCAAGCGCACGGTTGCGCCCACGATGGCCGTGTAGCGCTCGTCACTCGGATGGACGGCGACGCAGGTGTCGCCCGAGCATCGTCTCGGGACGAGTCGTCGCCACAACCAGGTGGTCGATGCCTGCCACCGGCTCGGTCAGCGGGTAGCGTAGATGCCATAGGTGGCTGTCGACGTCCTCGTGCTCGACCTCGATATCGGAGAGTGCCGTCGAGCATCGTGGACACCAGTTGATGATGCGCTTGCCTCGGTAGATAAGACCCTTGTCGAACCAGTCGACGAACACCTTGCGCACGGCCAGCTGGTAGGTTGGGTCCATCGTGAACCACTCGTCCGAGTAGTCGCACGAGCACCCCATCGCTTTGAGCTGGCTGATGATCGTCGAACCGTGGTCGCGGCGCCACTCCCAGCACGCCTCGATGAACTGCATCGCGCCCAACATCGTGGCGCGACAAGCCCTCCGTCGGCGAGCTTCTGCTCCACTTTGTTCTGCGTCGCAATACCCGCGTGGTCGGTGCCCACAA
The DNA here is from genome assembly GCA_963700665.1 of uncultured Actinomycetes bacterium. Lineage (GTDB taxonomy): Bacteria > Actinomycetota > Coriobacteriia > Anaerosomatales > PHET01 > CAVPCY01. The sequence goes on along the minus strand of CAVOYK010000001.1, from coordinate 150,450 downwards.
CCCATCGCGTCGGCTTGCCGAGCATGCGCTGACGCCGAACGACGACGTCTTGGATGGTGTTGTTCAGCGCGTGTCCCATGTGCAGTGAGCCAGTGACGTTGGGTGGCGGAATCACCACTGTGTAGGGACGCACGCCCTCGACGATCTCTTGTCCGAAGTAGCCACCGTCCTGCCACGACGCGAAGACCGGGCCTTCGACCGCTTTGGGGTCGTAGACGGTTGGCATCTCGCTCACGGGCGCATTCCTTCCATCGTCGCGTTGACGTCAGACGATTCTACCAGCCCTTGTGCGGTCAGATCCGACGGGGCCGTACGCATTCCGATGAGTGAGGCGGCCGACTCGCCAGAGCGCCCTCGGTGTCGCAAAACCGCAGCGCCTACGCAGAGGCCTCACGAGCGGAACCGCGACGCACGATCGTGGGTCCTGCCGAGGAGTCGACGGCCTCCGCGGTCACCACGACCTGCTCGATGTCGTCATCGCTCGGCAGCTCGTACATCGTGTCGAGTAGCAGGTTCTCGCAGATCGAACGCAGTCCGCGAGCGCCCGTTCCGTGCTTGATCGCCTGCTGCGCGATGGCCCGGAGCGCCTCATCGGTGAACTCGAGCTTCACGTCCTCGAGACTGAAGAGTCGCCCATACTGCTTCACGAGCGCGTTCTTCGGCTCCGTGAGGATGCTCACCAGGTCATCTTCGGTCAGCTCGGCCACGCTCGAGACGACGGGCAGGCGTCCGACGAACTCCGGGATCATGCCGAACTTGTTCAGGTCTTCCGGAAGCACCTGCGAGAGCAACTGGCTCTCGCTATCGCGGCGTGCATCCGAGAGCTCCGCATGGAATCCGACTCCCCGCTTGCCGATGCGCTCGGCGACTATCTTGTCGAGCCCGACGAAAGCCCCGCCCAAGATGAACAGGATATTGGTCGTGTCGATCTTGATGAGCTCTTGCTGGGGGTGCTTGCGCCCGCCTTGCGGCGGAACGGCCGCCTCAGTACCTTCAAGGATCTTGAGCAACGCCTGCTGCACGCCCTCGCCCGAGACGTCACGCGTGATCGAGAGGTTCTCGGCCTTGCGCGCAACCTTGTCGATCTCGTCGATGTAGATGATGCCGACCTCGGCGCGCTTGATGTCGAAATCGGCCGCCGTGATGAGCTTGAGGAGGATGTTCTCGACATCCTCGCCCACATAGCCCGCCTCGGTGAGCGCCGTCGCGTCAGCGATCGCGAACGGCACCTTGAGCACGCGGGCGAGCGTCTGGGCCAGCAGCGTCTTGCCGCAGCCGGTCGGGCCGATCATGAGGATGTTGCTCTTGGCGAGCTCGACCTCGTCGTCGTGGACGGCCTGGGGAAGCGTGACTCTCTTGTAGTGGTTGTAGACCGCCACCGAGAGGATCTTCTTCGCGCGGTCCTGCCCGATCACGTACGCGTCGAGAGAGTCGTGTATCTGCTGCGGCGTGGGCAGGTCCTCGAGTAGTGGGCGCTCCGCAGCATCCTCGGCGAGCTCGTCCTCGACGATGTCGTTGCACAGCTCGATGCACTCGTCGCAGATATACACGCCCGGTCCCGCGATGAGCTTGCGGACGTGCCGCTGGCTCTTGCCGCAGAACGAGCACTTGAGTTGTTCCGGACCTCCGGAGCTCTCGGTGGGGCGTGTCACGCTACTCGCCCTTCTCCGTCTTGCGGCTTTCGAGAACGTCGTCCACGAGCCCGTACTTCTTGGCCTCCTCGGCCATCATGATGTTGTCCCGCTCCGTGTCGAGATGGATCGTCTCGACCTTCTGCCCGGTGTGCTTGGCCAGGATGTGATCGAGCTGATCGCGCATCCGGAGCATCTCCTTGGCCTGGATCTCGATGTCGGTCACCTGACCCTGGGTTCCGCCCCACGGCTGATGGATGAGCACGCGCGAGTGCGGCAGCGCAAAGCGCTTGCCGGGCGCTCCTGCCGCCAGCAGCACGGCAGCCATGCTCGCGCACTGCCCGATGCAGATCGTCGAGACCTGCGGCTTGATGAACTGCATCGTGTCGTAGATTGCCAAGCCATCCGTGACACTGCCTCCGGGGGAGTTGATGTAGAGGTTGATGTCCTTGTCGGGATCGGCGCTCTCCAGGTGCAGAAGTTGTGCGATGACAAGGTTGGCGACGTGATCGTCGATGCCGCTACCCAAGAAGATGACTCTCTCGTTGAGCAGTCGAGAATAGATGTCGAAACTGCGCTCACCGCGCGACGTCTGCTCGATGACTATGGGTACCAAGGCGTTGGCTTCGGGAAGCATAGGCTGCTACTCCTTGATGGTATCGGTTGGTGTGCGGTTCAGCTGCGCCGAATCGGTCCGCATGAGCGAATCGAGCCGACCATGCGACTCTATGGTACCCGTCACGTGGGCACGAAGCCCGATTCTACCTCCGAGAGTACCGCGATGCGAGCCCGGCGTGAATCTCAAACCGTCTCCCCGTGCCCGACTGGACTGAAGACTGCAAGCAGCTGCGGCTAGGGAAATCAGCGTGCAACGGCTCATCTCCCCTGCTTCAGTCGCCGAGTATCGACTCGATCACTCGAGCCGCGTTGCCCGACGTGTTGGGTGCTACGTATCGGTCACAGAAGGTCCTCGCGAGCTCGCCTCTATTCTCGTCGCCGAGTCTGGACGGAAGCTCTGACAGCGACCCTATTGCCAGAGAGGCTGCCCACCGCTTGTCTGCGTCAGCGTCGAGCACGAACAACGGGCGTCCGCTCACCGAGAAGTACACCGCGTCTGCGAAACGGTCGGTCACAAGCGCGTCCGACATCAGCAGGAGCTCGAACGGAGTGAAGCACGAACCTGAGTCGAAGACCGTCGCCGACAAAGACGAGCCGACCGTGTCGCCGAATGCGCCAAGCCGAGGCGTGCGAGACACGATGAAGTGACTCCCGCCTAGCTCGCGTGCGAGCGCCACGACTTCCGAGCCGTCCAGCAGACGATCCAGCGGGCGACTCGACGACACGCCGACGATCCTGCGCCCCCGAGCATCCGGGCAGTGCTGGTACAGCTTCTTGCGGGCCGCTTCAGCCAGTGATTCGCTGGAAAGGAGGTCGAGCGCCGGCAGGCCCAAGGGCCTGATCGCCTCGGACGGCATCGACGAGAATCGACTGCGGGCATGCTGTGCGAAGTAGGGGTTCTGCACAACGATATCCGTGTAGACAGCCGGCCTCTCGCCCGCCCCGTGAGGTTCGTTGCCCGTCTCGGGACGCAGCGGGTACAGGAGCACGCGCGCCTGGTGTCGTGGCACCTCGGGCAGCCGGGCGGGCAGCGCATCCGATGCGCAGACGATGAGATCTGCGCGCTCGCACCGTCGCCTGAGTCCCCGCTTCGCCTCTGCACGCGCCTCGGCCTGCAGAGCGCGCTCGTTCACTAGGTGGTAGTCGACGATCAACCCAGGATCGGCGCGAAGGAGCTGATCTCGCAACACGAGCAGGTTCGCCGAGAATCCCGCCCCGCTTGTGTCCACCATCAGCGCGCGGCGTATGTCAGACAGACGAGTCATCTGCGCCCCTACTGCCGCCCGTTGCCGCCCGTCGGTCCAGGTGCCCCAGCATCCGTGCGCCCGCGCGAACGGGCCCACCAGACGCCGTTGGTCTGACGAAGTGCCCGTTTCTCATCGCGCCGTAGTCCACCGAGCACGCGGCGCTCGAAGGCATGATCGGCCAGCTCCGTGCACGCGACGGCTGCATCGACAACCCCGAAGCTGGCCGCACGATAGAGGCGCTCGGCATCGTCCGCCGAACGACCCGTGAACTCGAAACCGAGCACCTCGAGGAAGGCCCGGCTCACAAGCTTGTTGCCGAGCACGCGGTCCCACTGACGAATCTTGTCCGTATCGCGGAAACCGTTGTCGTCGGTGGCAAATGCCAGCGATTGCGTCCGAGCGAGCCGATCGGGCGAGTCACTTTCGGTTGAGTACACAGCCGAGGTCACGATGTCGTGGTTCTTGTTCTCGGCTGCCGCGAACAGCGCCCTGATGCCACCTGACTGGTAGGCGAACTCGGGTCCCGTGAAGACCAGGTAGTCGCATCTGCCATCAGCGATCGCCGCGTTGTACAGCGAACCCTCATCCGTGGCCTCAAGTAGCACGATGTTGGGCCGATTGCGATGCTCGTCGGGCAATAGCCCCTCCGCGTCCGATGAGATCATGAGCTCGAAGCGCGGGAACTTCTGCGCATACAGCGACCTGACAAGGCGCGCGAACTTCGCCTCGTCGTCGCCGTGATGGGCGACGATCGACACGAGCGGAATGCTCGCGGGGTCGGAGTGCATCGCGATCGTCTCCTGAAGGCGGTACACCCGAAACCGGTTCAGCAGAGCGTTCCAGGCATCGAAGGACAGCTGGGCCCTGACGTCGCTCAGCCGCTGCGCGAGCATCTCGATGGCGAGCGGTGGCGCCACCCACATGTCATGGTGCCAATGGTTGATAAGGCTGGTGGACTCGCGCAGGGTGACCTCTTGGACGTAGGCCTCGGCCGGTCCCAGAGGTTCGGGCAGGTGCTCGCCGGCCGATCGCACCTCGACACGACCGGACGCGAGATGCCGCCTCGCCGAAACGCGAATGTCCTCGTAGGCCTCGCACAGGTCCTCGATGAACCTGGGGGCCACGTACTGGGGCGGCCGATTATCACCCACGAACGTATGTCGCCGATAGTGGCAGACGACCTCGTTCAACGTCACGATCTTCGAACACTCGTGAACGTAGGGGAAGAAGGCGACGTCCTCGGCGACGGTTACGGGGGAGAACTCCATCCCTGCCGCGTCGATGACGGAGCGACGGTACAGCTTGTTCCACACCGCGGGAGAGGCCAGCAAACGGGGGTCGAACGGGGCGTACTCCGGCTGAGACAGCAGCTGAGATACCTCTCCCACCCGCCACGACCTGAGCTGATCGAAGACGTCGTAGTCGGCGATCACAAGATCGGCCTCGTGCTCTATGGCCGCCCGATACATCACCTCGAGCGCCCTTGGCGTGAACAGGTCATCACCGTCCATGAAGGAGATGAATCGTCCTGTCGCGTGCTCCAGCCCTGTGTTTCGTGCGGCACCAATGCCGCCGTTTGGTCTGCTCAGGGCAGTGAAGTTCGCGTGCCGAGAACAGAATCGCTGGATGACGCTCAGGGAACCATCGGTCGAGCCGTCGTCGACGACGAGTACCTCGAAGTCATCGAACGTCTGAGCGGCCAGGGACTCCAACCCGAGTTCGATGTAGCGTTCGAGGTTGTAGACCGGGACGATGACCGAGATCTCGCGAGACGCTGTGAGGTGCGACTCGGCCAACGGGTGCTACTCCTCGACGCCCTCAGGAGCCGCTTCCCCGTCCTCTTGTGAAGATGCCGCCTTCTTCTTGGGAGTGGCCTTCTTCTTCGGCGCAGCCTTCTTCTTGGGAGCCGCGCTCTTCTCGGGAGCGGCCTTCTTCTTGGAGGGGGCTTTCTTCTTGGGCGGTGCGTCCTCCGCAGAGGGCTCCTCGATCGTCACGGTAGCGTTGTCCATCAGCCACTCGACCGCCTTGCGGTGCATGATCTGTTCGCGGACGGCGCTCATCAGACCGAGTTCCTCCCAGCGCTTGCGTGCGTCCTCGGGCGAGCTGTCGGCGGATCGAGCGAACTCCTCGAGCTCCTTGTCGATGTCTTCGCTGGTGATCTCCAACCCCTTGGCCCGGAACAGTGACTCGAGCGCGAGCTCCTCCATGACGGTCTGCTCCGCCTTGACCTTCATCTCTGCTTCGAGCTCGGGCATGTCCATCTCGGCGCCCGCAAGGTACTGCTCCAGCGGAATCTGGCGCGTCTCGAGCATCACCATGAAGTCACGCATCAGCCGTTCCGAAAGGCCATCAACCATCGACTGAGGCGCCTCCCCGTCGAGTCGAGAAGCCAGCAACTCACGCACCGCGCGCTCCTTGGCCTGAGTGTGGTTGATCTCGGCCTGTTGGTTCATCGCCATCGTCACCTGCGTCATCATGTCATCGACCGACTCGAAACCCCCCACCGCCAACGCGAACTCATCGTCGACCTCCGGCAGCTTCTTGCGCTTGATCTCGTGAACGGTGACGTCGAACTCGGCGGTCTTTCCAACGAAGTCCTCTACCGACGAGGTCTCGGGAATCACGAACTCGATCCGACGCTCCTCTTCGGGCATCGCGCCGAGAAGGCCATCGTCGAACTCGGCCGGCATGAGGCCTTTGCCCAGCTCGTAGAGGTACTTGTCGACGGTGTTGCCCTCGTAGGCCTCGCCATCGACCGTGCCGACGAACGAGATGAGCAGGAAGTCGTCCCGCTCCACACCCCTGCCCTCGACCGGCTCAAGCGTCGCGTTGCGTGCGCGAGCGGACTCGATCTGCGCGTCGATCTCGGCCTGGGTAGCCTCCTTCTGAGGTACCGCTACCGAGAGATCTTCGAGGTTGGAGAGCGAATACTCCGGACGAACGGCCACGTCGGCGAGGTAGATGTACTCCGTTCCGGGCTCGACGAGTGCGAGCTCGTCCATCTCAGGGGACTCGATTGGACGCAGTGCTTCCATGTCGAGCGCGCGAGGGTACGTTCCCTCCACGATCTCCTCGGTAGCCTGCTGCAAGACGTAGTCGCGACCGATCATGCTGTCGATCATCGGACGAGGGGCCTTGCCGGGCCGAAACCCCGGAATCTTGACCTTCTCGCCAACCGACTTGTAGGCAGCGCCGATGGCGGCGTCTACCTCATCCGCCGAAATGGTCACGGTCAGCTTCACGTTGTTGCCTTCGAGGCGCTCGACGGAAGTGGTCAGCACTGTTGGGTCCTTTCGAATTGTGTTTCGGTCGGTGCCGGCCGACCGGCGCCATGCTTGTGGTGCGGGCGAGAGGACTCGAACCTCCACGAGTTTCCCCACCGGGACCTAAACCCGGCGCGTCTGCCAATTCCGCCACGCCCGCGCAAAGCGGCTCCATATCATAACAAACGGCCGAGGCGGATTCGCCCCGGCCTTGATTGCGATTGGTGGGCCGTGTAGGGGTCGAACCTACGACCTTGGGATTAAGAGTCCCCTGCTCTGCCAGCTGAGCTAACGGCCCGAATTGCGCAAGGCGATATTGTACGCAGTCGGAGGCGGATTGCAACCCCGCCCCCGACACGCTAGCGGCCCGCCGTCTCCGGCAGGCCGCAGGTTTCTGCATGGGGTGGGTAACGGGGCTCGAACCCGCGACCTTCGGAGCCACAGTCCGACGCTCTAACCAACTGAGCTACACCCACCATGAGTGGCTTGGCACGCCCGGAGGGATTCGAACCCCCGACCTAGAGATTAGAAGTCTCCCGCTCTATCCAGCTGAGCTACGGGCGCTCATCTCGGTTGCCGGTCGTGCATCGGCGAGGCAACACACTATGGGCGACAGCTGGGCGTGTCAAGAGCTGGCCGACGGCACACGCCGAGGATGACGATACAGTTGTCGAACCGTCAACGCGGCTGGCGAGGGATTACCCCATTCAGCGAGGTTGCGAGACAATGGCATCTGCGCGGGCCGGATGCCGGCGCAACGTCGCGGCACGAAGCGCCGCTCGAGGAGATGGTCCGTGTTCACAGCTGCACAGAACTTCGCTGATCTGCTGCGCATCAACAAGAACTACTTCACACGAACCGTGGCCATGTCGCGTGTCATGCTGGACAAACGCTACAGTGGCTCGCTACTGGGCTTTGGCTGGGCGCTGGTCAAGCCGACGCTGTTCATCATCGTCTACTGGTTCGCAGTCGCGATCGGGATTCGCGGGGGTCGCGCGATGGGCGACATACCCTACATCCTGTGGCTGCTGCCCGGCATCATCCCTTGGTTCTTCCTCTCCGACTCGTTCACGACCGGCGGCACGGCGATCCGTCAGAACAGCCATCTCGTGACAAAGATGGTCTATCCGGTCGCCACGATTCCCGTGTCAGAGGTCCTTTCGCTTTTCTACGTGCATGTGATGATGCTCGGCATCATGACCGCGATCTTCCTGTTCTCCGGCTACGGGCTGACCGTCTACTTCGTTCAGATCGTCTACTGGGTCGCAACCTGCCTGCTGTTCGCGATCGTCGTCGCCACGCTTCTCTCGGCGCTCACCGCAGTGAGCCGAGACATCGGCCACATGGTCAAGTCGACCATCCAGGCCCTGTTCTGGCTTTCTCCGATCCTGTGGTCTGCCGACAGGCTTGACGGCACGCTTCGCCTCATAATCATGGCGAACCCTATCGCCTACCTGGTTCAGGGCTACCGCAACTGCTTCGTGTATGAGACCTGGTTCTTCGAGCAGTGGCGCTACATGACGTACTTCTGGGTGTTCATGCTGAGTCTGATCCTGTTCACGAGCTTCCTGTACACGAGGCTCCAAAAAGAGTTCGCGGACGTGCTGTAGGAGGCTCTCTGAATGGACTGCGCGGTCAGAGTCAAGGACCTCACCAAGACCTACAAGATCTTCGACTCCTCGGTAGAACGGGCACTCGAGCCGCTGCGCCGCAAGAGCCGAGCACGGCACTTCACGGCCCTCAAGGACGTCACCTTGGACTTCCCCCGTGGCGAGGTCGTGGCGATCCTGGGCAAGAACGGCTCCGGCAAGTCGACACTGCTCAAGATCATCACCGGCGTCACCACCGCCACCTCTGGCGACGTCGAGGTCCACGGCAGGATCTCGTCCATGCTTGAACTCACGTCCGGTTTCGACATGGAACTCACCGGCATCGAGAACATCTACTTGCGTGCGCTCGCGCTCGGTATACCGAAAGAGGAAATCGAGGCGCGCAAAGACGAGATCATAGCCTTCGCCGATATCGGAGAGCACATCGATCAACCGATACGGACGTACTCGAGCGGGATGAAGGCGCGCCTCGGATTCGCCGTGTCGGTCAGTGTGGACCCCGACATCTTGATCGTCGACGAGGTCCTCGCGGTGGGCGACGACATCTTCAAGCTCAAATGCATCGAGAAGATGGAGGAGTTCAGACGCCAGGGCAAGACGATCCTGTTCGTGAGCCATGCCCTGTTCACCGTCAAGGCGTTCTGCACGCGCGGCGTCTGGATCAACGAGGGCGTCGTCCAGACCGAGGGCGAGCTCGGCCCGGTCATCCTCGAGTACGAGGAGTTCCTCAAGCGCGAGAGAGCCAAGCAGCGCTCGAAGGCGCGCGAAGAGTCCGAGGACTCCGAGAACTGGATGCCGCTCGACAAGTCGGACATCCTCGAGACGAGCGGCTTCAGGATGTTCAACTCGGCTGGCGAGACTACACGCCACTTCCAGTTCGGAGAGGACATCCTGTTCGAGTTCGACTACCACGTGAAGCGTGCGATCGACCGCCTGACATTCAACTTCACGGTCAGGAACGCCGAGGAGATCGAGGTCTACGCCGGCGACAAGCAAAGCCCCCACAACGTGATCAGCTCAGGGGTCGGCGATCACCACCTGACCGTGAGACTGATCAACCCAGCGCTGCTGACAGGTGAGTACCAGTTGGCGGGTGAGCTGTGGAACAACGACTCGGGGTTCTTCGTCGGGCACTCCAGCAAGCGCCCCTTCAAGATTCGGAACGACGAGTTCGTGGGCACCGGAATCACCCACATCGAGCACGAGTTCACCAACGACTGACTCCCCCGATCAGCAGGCCCAATGCGAACGGCGGGCCCTTGGGGGACCCGCCGTTTCTCATGCGGTGGAGCGGCCGACGGGACTCGAACCCGCAACAGTCAGCTTGGAAGGCTGATGCTCTACCAATTGAACTACGGCCGCGAAATGGTCGGGCTGACAGGATTCGAACCTGCGACCCTCTGCTCCCAAAGCAGATGCGCTACCAAGCTGCGCTACAGCCCGTTTCCCGCTGGTCCGGGCTCACTGGGAGCCGGACGAGCACGGAACAGTATAGCGCTCGTTTCTCCGAGCGCTACTCCCCAACCAGTCTTGCTCTCAGGTGACGCAACGCGGCGCCACGATGACTGATCGCGTTCTTCTCGGCGGTTGAGAGTTGCGCCATGGTCCGCCCCGGCGTGGCCGCCGGCCAGAACAGCGGGTCGTAGCCAAAGCCCCCCTCGCCCTGGGGTTCGAACCCGATCGAACCCTCACACACGCCGGTGGCGACGGTCTCGATACCCTGTTCGTCTATGAAGACCATCGTGCAGCAGAACCGCGCCGTGCGCTGCAGCGCCGGCGTATCTCCCAGCGCGAGCAGGAGTCGAGAGTTGTTCTCGGCGTCCGTCGCACAAGGACCCGAGTAGCGGCTCGAATGGACGCCCGGCTCCCCGCCCAAGCGCATCGACCTGCAGCCCGGAGTCGTCAGCGAGCGCTGCAAGACCGAACCGCTCGCGGGCGGCAACGGCCTTGATGCGGGCGTTGGCCTCGAACGTCTCGCCGTCCTCATCCGGGCTCGGCCATTCGTCATCCAGGTCACCAGCTGAAACGAAATGCCACGCGGGGAAGCTGAGTGCCGAGCGGATCTCGTCCAGCTTCCCCCGGTTGCCAGTCGCTACAACCACCCGTCTTGCGTCGCGCTCAGAAGCCATAGGAATCCAGGTCGCCCTCCACGATGGCCCGTTGCACGCCCACCAAGCGTTCGATACCCGCAGCGGCAAGGTCGAGCATGCCGTCGAGCCGAGTCCGATCGAAGGGAATCTGCTCACCCGTTCCCTGCACCTCGATGAAGCGGCCTTGGTCGTCCATCACCACGTTCATATCCACCTCGGCCACGGAGTCCTCCGAGTAGTCGAGGTCGAGCAAGAGCTCGCCGTCGACAAGGCCGACACTCGTCGCGGCTACATGTCCGAGCAGCGGGATCGACCCGATCTTGCCGGCATCGCGCCACACCGCGAGCGCGTCGTTCACGGCGATCCACGCACCCGTGATCGCCGCGCATCGCGTGCCGCCGTCGGCCTGAATGACATCGCAGTCCACGGTCACCGTGGCCTCTCCACCCAGACCGCCCATGTCGACCACCGTGCGAAGAGAGCGACCGATAAGACGCTGGATCTCGTGCGTCCGCCCTTTGGGCCCGGTCATCGTCTCTCGCCGAGAGCGCGTGTGCGTCGACGCCGGCAGCATAGAGTACTCTGCCGTGACCCAGCCCAGACCGGAGCCGCGGCGCCACGAGCTCACGCCCTCTTCGACCGAAGCGGCGCACAACACCCGCGTGTCGCCAAGCTCGAAGATGCAGCTTCCCATCGCGTGCTTGAGGTAGCGGCGCGTGACCCGCACGGCGCGCGTATCGGTGGAGCCTCGATTCTCGCAGCGGTCTCTCATGAACGCGTCTCCTCTCAGGGGACGTCGTATGCGGCGAGCTCCTCGGCGACGCTGACCTGCCCATCGAACACGGCGGCGGCCTGTCGCACCATGAGCTCGCGGTCGTTGGTTGGCCACACGTGAGTCAGCACGAGGCTATGCACGCCCGCGTCCTGAGCGACTGCGCCCGCTTCGGCCGCGGTCAGGTGCGGTGCGGCGCCGGCGTACTCCTCGGGGAGCGTCGCCTCGGCGAGCAGCAGCCCACACCCGCGTGCCGCCACGCGCACACGCTCACCGGGCGCAGTGTCGGCTGTGTAGCAGAGCTTGGCAGCACCTTCCGACGCCACCAAAGCGAATGTCGGCTCAGTGTGGTCAACCTCGTACGGCGTGACCGTGATATCCCCCACTGTCACGACGACTCCGTCTCGGAGTGGAGTGAACAAGAAGGCCTCACGGAACTCAGCCGCCCCGCGCTTGGAGAGCAGGGCCTGCATGGTGCCGAAGAGCCGCTCGGGCATGTAGAGCGGCACCCCTGGCACGGGCCCTTGCGGCGCGTACCTGAGCATCGCCTGCATCGAGTAGAGGTCAACGTAGTGATCGGGGTGATTGTGCGTCACGAATACGGCATCGATCGCGTACGGATCCGCCACCCGATAGAGGTTCGCAAGTGCTCCGTTGCCGCAGTCGAACAGCACTCGCGCCTGCGCGCTCTCGATCAGATAGCCCGCACACGCTTGACCCTTGCCCGCGTGACTTGCGGCCGAGCCCAGAACCGTTAGGCGCATGTGGTCTCCTCGGACTCCAGGGAAGCACCATCCAACGACCGCTCTCGCGTGAGTCCCTCGAGGTCGGTCAGCTCAACGCGGCCCACTGACCCGATCGGGGAGCCAAACACGCGCGAACCCAGTCGCTCGAACTCTCCAACATCGCCGGTCGTGGCGAAGCCCCGCAACGGCGACTGCGTTTCGGGTGCCAGGTGGTTCCTTCTCTCTAGCGTCTCTGCGACCTCCCTGGCCGTTTCCTTGGCGGAACTGATGATCTTGACGCGCGGCCCGACCACCTGGCCTATCGCTGCGGACAGTAGGGGGAAGTGCGTGCAGCCCAGCACGAGGGTGTCGACCCCGTTGCGCTTGAGCGGATCGAGGTAGTCTCGCGCGAGCTCGTAGAATGACGGCCGGATGAACACCTCGGATGAGTCCGCAAGCAGGCCCTCGACGTGTCCGGAGTCCAGCCGCAGGCCCTCCTCGACAATGTCGACGAAGCGTGGTGTCGCCGCCGAGAAGACGGTGACGCCTGCGTCGAACGCGTGTACGGCACGGCTGTACGCACCGCTCTCGACGGTCCCGACGGTGGCGATGACTCCAACGCGGCGGTTTCGCGTAGCCATCACTGCAGCTCGCGCCCCTGGCTCGATAACACCGACCACCGGAACGCTGAACTCGCGCTGGGCAAGCTCCAGGCCGGCCGCTGTAGCGGTGTTGCACGCGATGACGATGAGCTTGACGCCTTGCTCGACGAGCCAAGAGCCGATCTCGATCACGAAGGTCCGTACCTCGTCGAGGTCCCTCGGTCCGTAGGGGCAGCGCGCAGTGTCCCCGAAGTAGATGAGGGACTCGCTGGGCAGAGCTCGCGCGATCTCGCGCGCGACCGTGAGCCCACCGAGTCCAGAGTCGAATATGCCGATGGGCCCCGTCTTCATGGTGCGAGTATAGCGCTCAGAGGTCCCGCCGTGGCCCGTGCCGGAACGTCCCGTCACCCGTCACATTCCCGCTGTCGGGGCCACGAGCGACTCGATCGCCTCGGCCATGTCGTTGAGCGCTACGATCTTCTCGGCCGCACCGATCTCGATGGCCGCCTTGGGCATGCCGAACACCGTGCACGACGCCTCGTCCTGCGCGATCGTGGCGGCCCCTGCGTTGCGCATGAGTTTGAGTCCCTCAGCGCCGTCCGCGCCCATGCCCGTGAGGATGACCCCGACCGCGCGTCTGCCATGGCCGCGTGCAACCGAATCGAAGAGCGTGTCCGCGCTCGGGATGTAGAGCTGACCCGTGCCAGGCTGAAGGAACCGCAGATGCTCACGTTCGACGACCATGTTCGAGCCGGTGGGCGCGAAGTACACCCTGCCCGGCTCGATTCGCTGCCCTTCCGCCGCCTCGACGATACTGATCTTGCAGCCGGAGTCGAGCCAGCTCACCAAGCCCGGCACGAAGCCATCGGCGATGTGCTGGGCAACGACCACCGGGACCGGGAGGTCGACGGGAAACCTGCCGAGGACCGACAGAAGCGCCGACGGCCCTCCCGTCGACGCGCCGATGGCGATGATCGAGCGGGCAGCGGGGCCTGCGCCCGGGAGTGGGACGACTTCGCCGGGACGCCGATGCCTGCCTCGGATGTGCGTGATGACCCGTACGTTCGCGAGGATCTTGACCTTGCGGATGACCTCTCGTCCGATCCTGTCGAGCTCCGCCCAGTCGCGCGGCTCCGGCTTCTTGATCACCTCGAGGGCACCCAGCTCGAGGGCGTCGAACGCCCGGCCCATCCCCTCGCCGTGCACCGACGACGAGACCACCAGGATCGGCGTCGGCGTGAAGGCCATGATGCGCTCGGTCGCCTTCAGGCCATCGAGGCGCGGCATGTGGATGTCCATGGTGACGAGATCGGGCCGAAGCTTCTCGACCATCTCGACGGCCTCGGCCCCGTCCTTCGCCTGCCCGATCACCTCGATCTCGGGATCGGTGAGCAGGATCTGTGCGAGCATCTCGCGCGCGACGAGCGAGTCGTCTGCGATCAGCACGCGAATCTTCGCGCCTCTGGCGGACAAGCGGCCTCTCCTACCGGATGAGCTGCTCGACGGTGTCGAGCAGCGTGTCCTGGTTGAAAACGGACTTGGTGATGTAGGCGTCCGCGCCCGCGTCGATTCCCTCGGCCTTCTCCTCGTCGCGCTCGAGTGACGTGACGATGATGACCGGGATCGCCGAGAGCGCGGCATCTGACTTGATAGCGCGCGTCAGCTCGAAGCCCGTCATGTTGGGCATCTGAACGTCGGTGACGACGGCATCGACCGCCAGCCCCTCCTTGAGCTTGGCAAGACCCGCCGCACCGTCGACTGCGGTCTCCACGTCGTAGCCGGCCGCCTCGAAGATCGATCGCTCGAGCTCGCGCGTCGTGAACGAGTCCTCGCAGATGAGGATCTTGCCGCGGGCCCTCGCGCTCGGCGCGGGGCTGTAGCCCGACGCGCTGGCCGGACCGGCTGCGCGCGTTCGCCATCAGGTCCGGTACGTTGAGGATCGGCACGACGTCGCCAGCGCCCAGGATCGTCACACCTGCGACGTTGTCGACCTTCTTGAGATGGTTCCCGAGCGGCTTGATGACGATCTGCTGCTCGCCCACGAACCCGTCGATGATGAAGCCCATGCGGTGCCCGGAGTACCCGATGGTCACGATCGGCACCTTGGCCTCGGACGGCGGGATCCTCGGGGACGCCCGAGGATGTCGGACAGCCGCACGAGCGGTATCGTGCGCCGCTGCCGGCGGATGACCTCGCGACCCTCGACCTTGATGATCTCGGCCGGGTCGATGCGCAGCGTCTCCTCGATCGAGCCGGTGGGCAGCGCGTAGAACAGCTCGCCGACCCGCAGCATGAGCGCTCGGATGATCGCGAGTGTCAGCGGGATGGTCAGCTTGAAGGTCGTGCCGTCGCCGATCTCCGAATCCACGTCGAGCGAGCCCTTGAGCTTCTCGACGACGAACTCGCGAACCACGTCCATCCCCACGCCGCGACCCGAGATCTCGGTGATGATCGCCGCCGTGGAGAACCCGGCCTCGAAGATGAGGTACGTCGCCTCTCGATCGGACATCGCCGCGGCCTCGGCCGCGGTGATGTAGCCCTTGCGAACCGCGGAGGCGCGGACCTTCTCCGGATCGATGCCCGCCCCGTCGTCGGAGATCTCGATGACGATGCGGTCGCCCTCCTGGCGTGCCGCCAGCTTGATCGTGCCGGCTGGCGGCTTGCCCGCCTTGACCCGCGTCTCGGGATCCTCGATGCCGTGATCGACGGCGTTTCGCATGATGTGGACGAGCGGATCGTTGATCTCCTCGAGGACCTTCTTGTCGAGTTCGGTCTCGCCGCCCTCGATGACGAGGTCGATGTCCTTCTTGAACTGCTTGGCCAGGTCGCGCACGGCGCGCGGGAACGCCTGGAAGATCGTGTTGGCCGGCAGCATGCGCAGCCGCATGCCCTGCCTCCTGCAGATCGCTCACGACGAGCGACGTCCGGCTCACGTCGTCCGAGTAGTCCTTCACGAATGCGGCGAGTGCCCGGCGGTTCTCGCCCAGAGACCCCGTCGAGCAGCGCGATGTCGGCGGTCATGTCGGTGCCGTCTGCGTGCTCGTCACCCGCTGCCAGCACGGACTTGATGCGCAGCCACGCCTGCCACGACTCGCTGATCTGCGCGTGGATCTGCCGCATCTGACTGGCCCGCTGCTCGGCCTTGATCTGCGAGATCACGACCTCGCTGATGAGGTTGAGCAGGCCGTCGAGCTGGCTCGTGCGGATGCGGATCGTCGCCTGGACCTTGCGCTTGAGCTCAGGGTCGCCCGGCTGGCTCTTCGCGGATTCCGACGGAGCAGCTGCCTCCGCGTCAGGCTCGTCGGCATCGTCGGCGTCGTCGAGCTCCGCGAGCACCGGCTGCCGTGCGGGCTCCTCGTCGGGCTCGTGCTCCGGCTCGGCAGGTCGCCTCGACGGCCTTGCGCGTCCGCTTCTTGGAGCGGCTCGCCGACCCGCCCTTCGCGGGCTTGTCGGCTGCGGCCTCCTGCTCGATCGTCGCTCGCCGCGGCCACCCGCGGTTGCGGCGATCTGCGCGAGCCGGTCCTGCAAGCCGTGCAGGTCGAGTACGTCGCCCTCGTTGACGCCGCTGTTGTCGGCGAGGTAGACGATCGCGTCGAGCGCCTCGAAGAACGAGTCGCTCATCGCTGGCGGTGTACGCCAAGCTCGCCGTCGCGGACCAGAACCATGATGTCCTCGAGCCGGTGCGCGACGTCGGATATCTCGATGAGGCCGACCATGCGCGAGCGAGCCCTTGAGCGTGTGGGCGTCGCGAAGCATCTGGTCGATGAGTTCGCGGTTGCCCGGGTCGCCCTCGAGCGTGATGACGCCCTCGTTGAGGCGCTGCAGAAGATCCTGCGCCTCTTCCTGGAACTTCACTATGAACGCGCTGCGGTCGAACTCGACCATTGCGTGCCTTCCTGTTCGCGTCCGAGCCGCTCGCTCCTACGCACCGTCGACGAGCGTGAATGCCGAGCCGACCTGGCTCGACTCGCGTGCCATCGACGAGAGCTGTTCGGCAGAGCCAGCCACCTGCCGCGATCCCGCAGCGGTCTGCTGGGCGACCGCCGCCACCTCACGCATCGCCTTGACGACCTGGTCGGTCGCCGACTTCTGCTGCTGCGTGGCGGCCGAGATCTCCTTGGCCGCGATCGTCGTCTGCTCGACCATCTCGAGAATCTGATCGAGCGAGTCACCCGTGTTGCTGCGCGAGTTCGACGCCGCTTTGGACCTGCTTGAGCTCCTGCTCGGTCGACATGACCAGCTCGTTCGCGGCGCCCTGGATCTCGGTCATGATCGAGCCGATCTCGCTGGTCGACTCGACGACCGACTCGGCGAGCTTGCGAATCTCGATCGCGACCACCGAGAAGCCCTTGCCGGCCTCGCCGGCGCGAGCAGCCTCGATGGCGGCGTTGAGCGCAAGGATCTTGGTCTGGTCGGCGATGCTGTTGATGATCGCGAGCACCTGGCCGATCTGCTGGCTGCGCTCGCCGAGCGCGAGGATCTTGTTCGCGCTCGCCTGGGTGCGGGTCTTGATGTCCTCCATCGCCGCGAGGGTGTTGATGACCGCCTGCTGGCCGGACTCGGCGCTGTCGAGCGAGGCCTCGGCCATCGTCACGACCTGCTCGGCGTTCTCGGCGATCTGCCGGTACGTGCTCGCGAGCTCCTCCATCGTGGCGGTGGTCTCGGAGATCGATGCGGCCTGCTCGGCTGCGCCAGAGGCCTGCTGCTCGGTGGCCGAGAGGATGTCGTTGGCCGACTGCTGGAGACGGCGCGAGGACTCCTGGGTCTGTCGGATCAGGTAGACGATAAGGTCGAGCATCTGGTTGTACGAGCGAGCCCAGCACGCCGATCTCGTCGTCTCCGGTCACGTCGACCTTGCGTCCGATCTCGCCCTGACACGCCGCCTTGACCGACTCCACGACATCTTGCAGGGGCTTCATGTAGCGGCGTCCGATCGCCAACAGGATGAACACCCATGCAACGAGCATCGCGACGGTCAAGCTGGCCATGTACCAGAGATCGGTCGTGAACTCCGGTGTGCCAGAAAGCTCGTCGCCGAAGATACCAAGCCACAACGACCACTGAATGAGCTGGTAGCCGATCTGGATGAGGACCGTGTAGAAGATGAGCCGGTAGAGGAAACTGCCCCGGATGGCCTTCACAATGCCCATGTCCCTGCTTTCCTCTCGCTAGTGCTTGCTGGCCGAGACGATCGGTTCGAGCATGTGCTCTACGTGAATCAGGCCGATCATCGAGCCGTCCACGTACACGGAGCCGGCGATGAACTCGCCTTGCGCGCGATCGATGATGCTGACTGGCGGTTCGATCGAGCCGATTGAGACCTCGGCTATGTCTCCGATCTCGTCGACGACGGCTGCACTTGCCACGTCGTCGTGGATGATGACGATCGCGGGGGGCGGCACGTCGCCCTCGCCCTCGATCGAGCCGATTCCCATCAGTCGCGCCGGGTCGGTGACCGAGAGTATCTCGCCTCGCACGTTGATGACGCCGAGGATGTGCTGCGGGACGCACGGAACCGGTGTGAGGTCGTACTCCTGGAAGATCTCGCGCACGTCGCTGACCTTGACCGCGTACCACTCCTCGCCGATGCGGAACAGAAGCAGCGCCAGACGGTCGGTCGCCTGCTCCTCGATCTCCTCTTGCGCGAGCGACTCGGCGCGACGCCACAGGACATCCCTGTCGGCAGCAGAAGAGTCTGACGCATCAGCCACGACGCGGTCGCTGTCGGCCATCTAGGCGACCTCCCTGCCGATGATCGGAGCGAGGAGCCTGTCGAGATCGAGAAGGTAGGCCAGTCCGTCGGGCAGGCGCGCAACCCCGATCATCTTGGCAGACAGCGCGTGCAGGGCGGGCGCCTCCTGCATGCAGCCCTCGGGAAGCCCGATGACGTCTTGCACCCCGTCGACGACGAGAGCCGCCAGCCGATCGCGATAGCGGCAGATGACCATCGGAGTCTCGAGCGTGTAGGGCTCGGGAGGCAGACCGATCAGGCGACGCACGTCGACAGCGGGAATGATCTCGCCCCGGAGATTGACCATGCCGATGACGGCCCGATCGGCCTCAGGCACCTCGGAGAGCGCGACGATCTGCTGGATCTCCTGCACCCGGTCGATGGGCAGCGCGTAGCGCTGACCGCCCAGGTAGAAGGCGACCACCTGCTCGACGAGCAGACAATCGCCGCTGTCGTCGTCTTCTCGATCGCGAGTGATGTCAGCGTCGTCTGCCACGCGTCTCCCCTATTGAGCGAATCGGAGCACCCGATCGAGTTCCTCCGGGCTGACGCTGCCGTCCTTGACCTTGGCAAGCCCGGAGGCCGTCATCGGTCTCATGCCGGCTGCGCGGGCGATGGATTCGATCTCGGTGAGGCTGCCACTGGCCGCGATCACGGCTCGCACAGGCTCGCCGAAAGGAAGCATCTCGAAGATGCCCGTGGCGCCGGAGAAGCCCGACTTCGCACAGTTGGGGCAACCCGTGCCGTGTCGAGTCTCCATCCCCGGCTCCGCGCCAGGTATGAGCTCCGCGAGAGAGCTGCTCTCAGCAACGGAGCAGTTCGGGCAGTTGGTCCGAACGACCCTCTGGCCGACACCGAGTGTCAGCGCGCTCGCCAGCGAGACCGGCTCCGCGCCCAAGTCCAGCAGCCGCCGTACCGCTGCGGCGATGTCGGCGCCAGCGAACGTGGCGATCACCAGCTTGCCGAGCCCCGCCGCCTCGATCGCGAGATGAACGTCTTCGACCGACTGGAGCGAATCGATCGCTATCACGTCGGTGTCCTGGCGCATCCCTGCAGCGAAGTAGCTCGCCGCTCCCACGGATTCGCCGGGGTTCACGAGAACCTGTGCGACCGCCGGAATCTCGTACTCGAATGGATCGCTCGACCGAGTAGACCGTCTTGCCCACCTGCGCAGCGTGCTGCAGCAGTGCGTAGTAGGTCGTCGACCGTCCGCCCGCCCACGGGCGCGGCGACAAGCATCAGACCGCGACCCCGCTCGACCATCGCCTGAAGGGCCCGGCACTCGGCCTCGACCATGCCGAGCTCGCTGATCTCTCGCGGCTGCGGCTTCGACTGCGAGACGGAGACGACGAGCCGTTGACCGGCAACCGTCGGCACCGAGGACACAGTCAAGACAACCTGCTTGCCGGCAACGTCCGCGTGTACTCGGCCGAGTGCGGGCCGGTTGGACGCAACGCCGGAGAGCTTGGCGAAGCTCTTGAACCCGTCGATGAGCGGCGGCTGCATGGACAGCGGGGCGCTTGCGATCTTCTCCAGTCGGCCGTTGATGCGGAAGACGAGGAAGAAGTCGGTCTTGTAGGGCAGCAGGTGTATGCGGCTCGCACCGCGCTCGACCGCGTGCTCGAGGATGTCGGCGACCAGGACCGACACCTTGCGCTCGTCAGCAACGGCAAGTACGTCGAGATCGACGGCACTGACGCCTTCTGCCGCCTCGGCCTCCACGACCTGCTCGACTGTCTGGGCGACGGCTCTGGGCCTCTGGTGCGACGGGGGACTCGGATTGCGATGCGGCCTCGGTGCTGAACTCGTCGATCGATCCGGGCAGCAACTCGAAGAAGTCAGCAGCCGAGATGCCCACTTCGATACTGGGTGTCTCATCGGCCTGCTGCACTTCGATCTCCGGCTGTTCTGGTTCGGACGCGACGCTCTCGGGCACCACCGGCTCCGGTTGTGGGGCTGCCGGTTCTTCGCCGAAGTACTGGACGATCGCCTGCTGTACAGCCGGGCCGTCGGCAAGCACGGCATCCATCACCAGACCCAGCTCCGAACCGACCGCGTCGATCGTGAACACGTCGGCGGGATCCCCGATGGCCACCGTGAGCATACCCTCGATCTCGAAGAGAGGCAGGAAGCGACCCGCACGCGCGACGTTCGCCGGAACGATCTCCAGCGCTTCGCTGTCGGGCGCGTAGCTCTCGAGCTCCACCCGAGGAAAGCCCATCTCCTCCTCGAGCACTCTCGAGAGCTGCTCGGGAGTCACGAGTCCTCGCGAGATCGAGCGCGGCTCCTGCCTCGCCCTCATCGGCTGCACCCGAGCGCACCGAGGCGACCTGATCGGCCGTGACCACGCCCGCGCTGACGAGCGTGTCGAGCACGCGGGCGGCTATGGTTGTGGCGTCGGGCATCTCGGCGTCCTTCCAGCCATCAGCCTTGAGCCCGCGTGAGTTCCTCGGCGACTGCCGAGAGCAGCTTCTCGGGCTCGACTGGCTTGGTCAGGTACTGGTTCGCGCCTGTTCGGATACCCGTGGCCATGGCCTGTTCCTCGGTCTTGGCCGTGAGCATGATGATCGGTATGCCCTTGTACTTCTGATCGAACTTCAGCAGCCGGCAGACGCGGTAGCCGTCGAGCTTGGGCAGCATCACGTCGAGCAGGATCAAGTCGGGCATCTCGGCGCGTGCGGTCTCGAGCGCCTCGGCTCCGTCAGCTGCGGTGATCACCTCGTAGCCACCCGAGATCAGGATGGCCTTGATCATCTCGAGAATCGTCGGACTGTCGTCGACCGCGAGGATTCGCGCTGTCGCCATACCGGTAGCTCCCCTCGTTCGGACGTTTCCTAGGGTTTATCGCCCTCTCAACAGGCATTCTTTAGCCCTAGACTCCCCTTCCACACTCTATCAGACTGCGCTCGCACGTCGTGGTCAGTAGATCCGGGCGAAATCCGCCGAGAAACGCGGTCCACTGTCCGTCTGGTTTCGCATACAGCGCCCTGAGCGTGTTCTCGTACTCGCGACACGCATCGGAGGTCTGACCGCGTGCTCGGTAGATGTTCGCAATCGCGAAATGGGCCAGCACGAAGTCGCGATCGATGTAGACCGTTCGCTTGTACTCGACCAGCGCAGCGTCCATGTCGCCTCGCTGCTGATTGATGATGCCGAGGATGTAGCGTGCACCAGCGGTCAGCGGAAACGAGCTGAGAACCAGCTGGGCTTGTGCCATGGCATCGTCGAGCTGGCCGAGGTCAGCATGGGCGAATGCCGCCACCAGATGGGCCTCCGTATTGGCCGGATCGATGTCGATGGCTTGCCGCGCGAGAGCCAGCGCGTCGGAAGCCTGCGCCTGCTCGAGCAGCGCGTGGGCACGAGCGATGAGCTGACCGATTTCAGCGGCTGCCGTCCCCTTGTCGGGCTGCTCGGCTGCCAGCGCAGGCTCGGGTGCCGAGGGCGGGGGCGACGGCTGACGCGGTGAGGGCGATGCCGCAGCACCTCGCGGGGTGGGGCGAGACGCCGCTGACCTCGTCGCTGGGCGCGTACCCACGGTCCTGCCGGCGGTCTTGCCCGCCAAGCGCCGGGACACGATGTCGCCGAAGGAGACGTGGCGTCGCGCATGGGGCTTTCGGTAGAGGAAGACCCCTCCTACCTCGACCGCCTCGAACTGGTCGGAGATCGAAGTCAGCGTCTCAGAGTGACCGATGAACAGGTATCCCCCGGGGTTCAAGGCGTCGTAGAAGTTCTGGACCACTCGGCGGGTGGACTCGAGTCTGAAGTAGATCGTCACGTTCCGGCAGAAGATCACGTCCCAGCTGCTCTTGAACGCCAGAGGGTACGGTTCCTTGATCAGGTTGTGGTAGTGGAAGCCGCACAGGTTGCGAACGGGCTTGATCGGCCGATGTCCGTTCTTCGACCGGCCTCGAACCACCGTTGCATGGTCTGCTGCTGAAGTGTGGCGACCGAGCGAGCCGGATAGACACCCTCGCGCGCGCGCTCCAGCGCCTGGGTCGAGACATCGGTTCCCACGACTTCGCAGGTGTAGCCAGCCGACGTCAGAGCCGAGTCGAGAAGGGTCATGCCGATCGTGTACGGCTCCTCGCCCGTCGAGCAGCCAGCGGACCACGCGCGGAACTTGTGGGCCTCGGCCTCTGGCCGGTTCGCCATGATCTCCGGGATCACGTGATCGCGAAGTGCATCGAACTGAGCGGGGAACCTGAAGAAGCTCGTCTCGTTGATGGTGACGAGGTTCATCAGCTCCTTGAACTCGTCGTCATCGGACTCAAGCACCCTGAAGTAGTCGCCGTAGTCTGTGAAGCCGTAGCGCGTCGCGCGCGTGACGAGCGAGATGCGCAACGAATCGACCTTGCTGTCCTCGAGGAAGATGCCTGAGTGGTGGTGAATCCAGTCTCTGAAGAGCTGGAACTCCTCAGGCGCGAGATCTTTCTTGAGGGCGTCAGAACCGTCCATCATCGGCTGTCGGACAGCGTTTCGCCCGCCGGGCCGACCTTCTCGATCAGGCCGCCTGCGTACATGCCGTAGAGGATCCGGGCCGTCTCGAAGTCGTTGTACCCGGCGAGTTCGACCAGCTCTCGCACGCTGCGGCCACCATGCAGGTAGCACAGCAGCATCCACTCTCTGGGCTTGAGGTGTATCTCAGCCGATTTGGTGCCGGGTGAAGCGGCCATCGCGAAGCGTGTGTCCACCGACGGGATCTTGTCTCGAATACGAGTCCACACCTCGAGTCGCTTGTCGGCCTCGGCAAGTGCGGTGTCGATCGCGACATAGATTCCGATGTCGGCGTCGACTACCCCCTCGTCCGGTTCGAACCGGAGGTCGCCCTCGTCCCAGCGCATCAGATCGAACAGCGCATCGGCTACGGTTTCAACGACGAAGCCCTCGAGAACCGAGGCCTCGACGTATCCCTCGTCGACGAGGATCTGCCCGAGACGACGGGTGGCCTTGTCGCGCTTCTGAATCTTCATCAAGCCTTGGGCCTGACGCAGCTGCTTCTCGGAGATGATCCCGGATTCCGCAAGGCGCTTTCCCGCCGGCTCGCCGGGCGTGCCCGAGTTGGCGTGGTAGACCAGGCCGTCCCTGAAGCACACGACCCCGTCCTTCTCGCCTGAAGCGACATGCAGCGTACCGGTCTTGGAGCCGGTCTCGAGCAGGCGGAACATATCGGGGAGAGTGAAATCGGCTAGGCTGCCCTCGAGCGCCACGAGACCTCCTGATGGTGGGCGTATTCCCTGCTAGACGCATACGAGAGCGGGCGCCCATACCGCTCGCGTCGCGAATATCCTAGCACGCCCTTCGGCGTGGTCGAAACCATGTTCGGCTCGTCGCTGGAGGGCGCCGTCAAGGGGTTTATCGGCTCCAACAGACACTCGCTGGAGTCACAAGAGTGGGCGAGTTGGCGGAATCGGGAATACGCTTGCCACGAGGAGGTGGAGGCAGATGCGGGCACCGTTGCTCGTGATACTGCTGGGCGTGGCGGTCTGTGCTGCCGTGGTCGGGATGCTGGCGCTGCTTCGCGGGACCGCCAGCCGAGATCACCGCACGACGCGCGCTCAGCCCGAACCCGAGGCGGTCACCGGCGCGCAGGAGTCGCTCTCTCAGGAGTCGACCGCCGTCGGGATCGCGGACTCCGACTCGCAAGCGCTTCCTGAGGTCTTGGTGGATCCATCAGTTGTGGTTGAGAAACGTATGCGCCGCCTCACGGTCTTCTCTGCGGGTGAACCGGTGAAGGGATACCGGATCGCGCTGGGCGCCGAGCCGCTAGGCGACAAGGAACGCGAGGGGGACGCACGCACGCCCGAAGGAGAGTACTACGTGTGCACGCGCAACCCGGCCTCGAAGTACCACCGATCGATGGGGCTGTCCTACCCCAACGCGCTGGACGCCGATCGAGGGCTTCAGGCCGGCTTGATAACCAGCAGAGAGCACCGGGCGATCGCCGACGCCCTACGGCACATGCGGCAGCCGCCGTGGAAGACCCGGCTTGGTGGAGAGATCATGATTCACGGTGGAGGGACCCACGCCGACTGGACGGACGGGTGCATCGCGCTCTCGGATGGCGAAGCCGAGGAACTGTTCACGGCGTTGCCCTTGGGCACGGTGGTGGAGATTCTCCCCTGAGCTCGCCCCTGAAATGCGGTGTGAGGCAGGGCTAGGGGACCACCGTGGAGCTCGGTTCGACAGTGCCGGAAGGCTCGACGGTCGACGAGGGCTCGACGGTCGAAGAAGGCTCCTGCGTGGGGGACGGCTCGACCGCTGCGCCTGGCATCGTTGAAGGATCCACGCCCAGCCAACCAGCGAACTTCTGCCACACGCGGATGAGTCCGGGGGGTACCTGCCTCTTCTTGCCAGCCGCCATCTTGGCCAGTGACTTCTCGATGTTCGCAGTGATCCGGCTGAACGCATTCGCGATTCCCGCGCCCGCAGTCGGCTCGGTCGACCCAGAGGCATCTGCCGAACCGGATGTGTCGCTCGAACCTGCGAGCGGCCCGGCCTTGCGTGGTTGCTTGGCCTCGAGTTTGGCGGCCTTGCGGGCGGCCTTCTCTGTCTCGCGGGCTTCCTTCGCTGCCTCGCGTTCGCTCTTGCGGGCTTCCTTCTCTGCGGCCTTCTCGGTCTCGCGGGCCTCCTTCGCTGCCTCGCGTTCGCTCTTGCGGGCGGCGCTGACTGACTCGTTGCCGGACTTGCGCTCGGCCTTGCGAGACGCCTTCTCGGCCTGACGTTCGGCCTTCTTTGCAGAGCGGTCGCCGTTCTTGCCTTGCCCGTTCGCGAGCGCAATGCTCGGCATAGCAAGCGCAAGTACGACAACAACGACCAACAGCATGCGCGGAGTGCTTCTCACGGCAATCACCTTCCGAGCGACCGGCTTGTCTCCCGTGTCATCGTCCATCCGTTCCCAAGTCTGTAGCTCAGCCGCGCGTGCGTCTGTGACAGCTGTCACCTCGAGCGGCAGGCCCCAGGCTAAGGGACGTTACCGAGATCGAGTTGCTGGCCGCCTTCGATGGCCTTGCGCGCTGCGTCGAGCGCGGTCGAGAAGGCCGCAACATCCTCGGCTGAGGTCATGCCGCCGTCGTCGCACACCACAAACGGTCCGCCCGCCGCCAGCGCAGCCACGTGCACTCCGGCCCTCGCCGCACCGCTGCGCAGCAGCTGCGCCGCCTCGATCCCGCCCATCGGAACCAGTCCCTCGTCACGGGCCGCGCGTGTCGCGCTCTGAACCGCCAGCTCGCCGTGGACCGCCACGTGCACGGCGGAGTAGCCCGCCGCGGCAAGGGCAGGATAGATGGCTCGCACGTCTCCGTCGGAGTGAAACGCGACAGGCAAGGCTGCCCCTGCCGCCATCTGCCGATAGCACGGGACCAACGCCTCCAACGCGAAGTCCGGCGCCACCAGCCACCCCGAGGGGCCGGCGAGATCGTCCGCGACGACGACAACGTCGGCCGTCGCCCCGCTCCCAGCTCGTATCTCTACCAGAGCGTCGTGCAAACCCTCGGACAGCGCGAAGGCGAGAGATCCGGGCTCGGTCGCAGAGAGCCTCAACACATCGGGCCAGCCGAAACGCTCTGCGAGGCGCCCGAGCACGCCAGAAACCGCCCAAGCGCTCGCCACGTTCGCCCGGTCGAGCAGGCGCACAGCTTCAACGGCCCATGGCTCCGAAGCAGGAACGAAGACCAGATCGAGCTGCAGCGCTGCCGCTACCGCGGCGAGCGTCTCGGCAGGGTCGGCGCCCGTCTCTTGCCACGTCAGGACGCGAAGCGCCTCAGGCGGCACCCACGACATTGCGAACGCCACAGCCGAGCGCTCCTTGGACAAGATCGCGATCACCGACTCGCGGCTCACAGATGCTCGCCTCCCCCGTACGCTGCTCGCACCGCTTCGACCTCGGCTCGCCAGAACGCGCTCCTGTCCGATACATCGCGGTGAAGCACGTCGCGCGCGAACACCCAGTACCCCTCGCCTGGCATGCCCGTGTCAGCACGCACGACCAGCGATGCGATCATCGCTCCTGTTGCGCGCTCTTCCTCTTTGTCGACCTCACCCAGCAGGTCCATCAAAGCCCCCGAGCGCGCCGAGAAGCGCCCTTCGAACGCGACAGCGGCGGCCTCGCCGTAGGTTACGGTCGTTCCGCTACGAGCGGCGTCGCGCAGGAGTTCGCGAAGCGATTCCTTGGCGGCCATCCACCGTGCGGGCTCGAGGCCCCAACGTGAGAGCGTCGTCACCACGCCTCCTAGATGTACACCCACACTATGCCCGTAAACGACACAACGGCCCGCTGCGCCATGCAGCGGGCCGCCATAGCGGTTCACGCCCGAGAAACGGACAGACACCGCGTCGAAGTCTGGTGGAGGCGATGGGAGTCGAACCCATGTCCACAATAGCCCCCCGGGAGGCATCTCCAGGCTCAGTCACCAGATGAGTCTCGGCGCACAGCGTTGTCCGGTGACCCGCTGCGCTGACGCCATGGCGGTTCGGTCTTTCGCAGCGGCATACGCGCCCACGTCCGCTACGGCAGTCCCCTGAGTTGCGCCTTGCCGGTAGCGGGGACTCCTACCGGGTTGGCGTCGCTGACTATCTAGGCAGCGAGAGCGTAATCAGTGTCGACGCTTGAGCGTCTTTACCCCTGTTTAACGAGGCGAGGAGACCTCGGCCTGCTTCCTCCGTCGAAACTATCATGTCGAAACCAGTCGCCCCCGTTGGTGTGAGGGCACCTCGACGTGTCAAAGTGCGCCGCGGACAGATCCGCGCAGGAGAGTATACCGCGAGTCCACCCTGGCTACACAGAGCGAGTGCCGTGCCGTGCCGCGGCGCGCAGGGTACGTGCTACCGCTCGCGGGTACGCGCTCCCAGGAGAGCGCCGGAGAGCGCCGCTGCTGCATCGCCGAGAACGAAGCCCACGAGCAGCAGTCCCGTTCGCTCGTCTGCGAACGCGTCATCGCCGAAGAGCGCGACCACCGGGGCGAGAGGCAGCACGAGGCAGATCGCCGCCACCTTCCACATGCCTGGAGCGAGCGCGCCGACGATCGCCCCTAGAACCAGATAGGCGACCACCGATGCGCCGAGCACGACGAGCCGTTCATCGAACCCTCCGTCGGCAAAGAGGGCGGGGCCAGCAGCCAGAAGCGCGACCGCGGCACCCAAAGCGAACGCCCCGGCGCACACCACGACCTCCCTGAGCCTGACCCGCGGCATCAGTCGCCCTTCTGGCGGTCCCTCAGCGCCCTCTCGACGTCACGTTGCTGATCGCGCTTCGCGATCGAATCGCGCTTGTCGTAGTTCTTCTTCCCGCGGGCTAGTCCGATCTCGACTTTGACGATGTTCGAGGGCGAGAAGTAGAACTTGAGCGGGACGAGGGTGAAACCCCGCTCCTTCGTCTTTCCAATCAGGTAGCGAATCTCTTTCTTGTGGAGCAGAAGCTTGCGCTTGCGGTCGGGCTCGACGTTCGCACGGTTTCCGTGGCTGTAGGGCGAGATGTGCACCCCATGAAGCCAGACCTCACCGGCGCGCACCGTAGCGAAGGAATCGCGCAAAGCGACGCGGTTCTGCCGCAGCGACTTGACCTCGGTCCCGGTGAGCACGATTCCACACTCGAAGGTCTCGTCCACGAAGTAGTCGTGGTACGCCTTCTTGTTCGTGGCTATGGTTCGGTCTTGCTTCGCCACGCGCGCGACTCCCTACGGCGTGAAGTCGGTTGCAGGCTTCAGGTCCAACACGTACCGGGTGAGCATCTTGACCGCGGCATCGAGATCCTTGAGTGAGAGTACCTCGGTCGGCGTGTGCATGTAGCGCAGCGGAATGGACAACAGCCCCGCGGCCTTGCCGCCGCGCGAGAGCTGGATGGCGTTCGCATCCGTACCCGTGCCCCTGGGCTCGGCGCCGATCTGATAGGCAACCTTCGACTTGTCGGCAGCGGCGACAAGGCCATCGAACACCACCGGGTTGACGTTGGGCCCGCGAGCGATGATGGGGCCCGCCCCGCACGTGAACTCGCCGTGCTTGCGCTTGTCGATGTCGGGGTAGTCAGTCGCGTGCCCCACCTCGACGGCGATACCCACCACGGGGTCACAGCACCATGCGCTCGTAATGCCGCCTCGCATGCCGATCTCTTCTTGGACGGTTGCCGCAGCGATCACGTCGCCTGGCGCGCCGCCCGCCTTCTTGACCTCTTCCAGCACGCGCGCCGCGATCCACGCCCCCATCTTGTCGTCGAACGCCCTGGAAACCGCCAGACCGTCCCCAAACGTCTCGAAGCCGACGTCGAACGTGATCGGATCACCGACGCGTACCTTCTTCTTGACGTCGTCGCCGGGAAGACCGAGGTCGATGAAGAGCCGCTCGAGCTTGGTGACGCTCTTGCGCTCGTCCTCCTCGATCAGGTGGATGGGCTTTCGCCCCATGATGCCGAGAAGCGACTCATCCTTGGTGTGCACGCGCACGCGCATTCCCGGCAGTATCGCGGCGTCAACGCCACCGATCGCCGAGAAGGCGATGTAGCCTTCGGGCGCTACGTAGTTGACCATCAGTCCGATCTCGTCGATGTGCCCGGCGAGCATGACGGACACGCCATCCTTGCGCGTACCCTTGACGGTCGCATGTACGGAGCCCATGACGTTGGTCTCCACAACATCGGCAACGGGCGTCAGCCGGTCTCTGAAGAGGCGAGCGGCAGGCTGCTCGAAGCCGGATGGAGAGGGCGTCTCCACCAGTTCCTTGAGGAACTGCAGATCCTTCTTGTGCATGCAACGTCCTCCAAATCGCATAGGTAGTGCGCAGTAGTGTAGCGCGAGAATGCCCGGTGCGGGCCTACGGCCACGGGGTTGCGCACGCTTCGTACTCTATCTCGGTTCCGCTGGCACAGACACTGCGGATCGCGTGGCAAGACGCTCGACGCCGAGGATGTCGGTGCTCGAGACGATGCCCACGATTCGCACCGGGTCGTCTGCGGAAACCACTGGAACACGATCGACATCGCGTTCGGCCATCTGGGCAGCGATCGTTCCCAGTGCGGTTCTGGCAGTCGCAGTCAGCACGCTGGTCGCCATCACATCGCCCACCGTGGTCTCAGTCCATGATGATCGGGCAACGGCACGCACGTCCGAGAGTGCGATCATCCCCACCAGCCGGCCCCCGACGTCCACGACTGGCACGCTCTTGTGACGGTGGGCGACAACGTCCTTGGTAACGAAGTCGTTGAGGGGCTGATCGGCCGAGACTGTGAACACGTCGCGGGTCATGATGTCTCCCACCAAGACGCGCGCGAGCCGGTCCATGTGCGTCTCTCTGCGCCAGCGCTGCTTGTCCGATACCGAGGTCTTGCCCGCCACGGCAAACGCGACTGCTGCCGCCACCAGGCCTGGGATCAGGTAGCCCGAGCCGCCTGTCGTCTCGGCGATGAAGACGGCTGCCGCTATTGGCGTGTTGTACCCGGCGGCGAGAAACGCCGCCATGCCCACGACCGGGAATAGCGGTCCGTGGGTGCCGGGCACGATGCCTTCTACCATCGCGCCTGCGCTCGCGCCCAGGACGATCATCGGTATGAAGATGCCGCCCGCCGCACCGCTCGCCAGGGTCGCGAGCGTGGCACCGGCCTTGAGGACGAGCAGCTCCAGTGCCTGCACTCCAACCCAGTCGCCGGCCAACAACCTCGTGACTGCTTCGTAGCCGGGCCCGAGCGCGGCCGGTGCCCCCAGAACCAGGAACGACCCGAGTCCGAACAACCCGGTGACCAGTCCGCCCAGACCGGTCTTGACCCACAATGGCATCGGCAGCCTGGCGACGAAGGCGCCGTAGGCGTGGAAGGAAGCCACGAACGCGCGCGCCAAGACCCCTACGAGCAGACCGACGACGAGCGCCCATGCCAGGTCGCTCGTAGACAGCAGGTACCGGTCGCTCAAGACGAACAGGGGCTTGACGCCCAAGAACTGCACGAGCACCAGATACGAGGTGACCGATGCCACGAGCGACGGTATGAGCGCCTGGCGGGCGAGGTCGTCTCGGTAGGGCACCTCAAGGGCGAAGACGATGCCGGTCAGCGGCGCCTTGAAGACCGCGGCCACGCCAGCCGCCGCCCCCGCAACCATCAGACTGCGCACGTCCTCGTCTGAGAAGCCAAGTCTGCGCGATTTGCGCAAGATATAGGAGCCGATCGCACTACCGGCGTAGATACTCGGTCCTTCGAGGCCCGCGCTGCCTCCGGACGCGAGAGTGAAGAAGGCCGCCGCGGTCTTGCCCGGGAACGAGCGATAGCGAAACACCCCACCGTGCTCGTGGAACGCTCCGATGTACTCCTCGGTTCCCTGAACATCCGGATTGCGCGTGAAGAACTGCAGGCAAAGGCCAGAGAGCGTGAGTCCCACCGTGGGCACGAGCACGATCGCCCACGGATTCCATCGGGTCGACAGCCACACCCAGACGAATGCGATCGCTCGCTCGAGGCCCGTCACAAACAGACCTACAACCAGGCCAACGACGATCGCGACGAGGAACCATCGTTTGGCATAGGCCCAGAACGCTTCCGAGCCCCGCTTCGTCATCTCAACGTACTCGGCGAGCCGAGTTCCGCTCGGATTCTCAACGTTCGTGGCGTCGCCCCAATCGATGTCGGTGCCTGCCGTTCAACCATATCACTCACGAAAGCCGCGCTTCGCCGGGCACGCCGCCGTCACCGTGTGAGCAGTTCCACCGATCGCCTGTGACTGGGCACTCTCCCGCCCAGGGCCCCGATCCCGCTGCGCATGATGGTGCGACGCAGTCCCGGCCCGTAGATTACGGAGGACTTGGCGAGCTTGCCGCATACCTCGACCGCCAGCGGCGATGCCGCAAGGCGATAGCGGTGCGTCGCGCCGGAGATGCCGGACTCCAGCGCGACACCGAGTGCGGCGCCACTGCGCAAGGCGTAGGAGATGCCCTCCGCTGATGACGGGCTGATCAGGCCTGCGGCCTCTCCCACGAGCGCGATGTCTTTCGTGCCGAACGCAATATCGAGAGGGCGCGACGGCCGAGAGATCCGGGCGCTGCTCCGCGCACGCTCGTCGCCAAGACCGAAGCCATGCTCGCGGACGCGGCCGACGAACGTGTCGAAGCGCACGCCCGCCCCACGTCCCGGCGGAAACGCGGCTCCTACGACGAGGGCGTCGCCGCGCGGAATCGTCCAGCCGTAGAAGTCCGTCGAGCCCGCTGTCGAACACCGCGCCGTAGTGGGGCTCGGTCCACGCCGCCGAGAAGACCGCCTGAACGGCGGTGTAGTGCCGCGGGGCTCGAGACGAGGACACGCATGTCCTGCGCGCCAGCGACGCGGCCCCGTCAGCGCCCACGACCAGCCGCGCCTCAACGCTCGCGTGCCCGCCACCGGGCGTGCTGAAGTGAACCAGCGGGGTGTCACCGTTCTTGTCGATCGAGTCGGCATGCCATCCGAATGCGGTGTCGATCCTGTCGGGCAGGAGCGAGACGAGCCACCTGTCAAAGCGCTCGCGATCGACGCTCACGTAGAAGCGCTGATACAGTCTCTCGAGAGATGTCTCGAGGTCGATCGTCCTCACCGCGAAAAGCTGAGGGCCCGAGAGCACGTCCCGCGGCAGCCCGAGCCCTTGTCGCGCGAGCTCGGCCTGCGCCCGAGGCGCGAGCAACCCTCCACAGGGTTTCGCCGCACTTCCCGGCGCCCACGGCTGGTCGAGCGTTCGACGATCGACGAGCAGGACTCGGTACTTCGATGCGACGGCCCGTGCAAGCGTCGATCCGGCCGGTCCCGCCCCGATGATGCAGATGTCATACATGCGCGCCTCCTCATCTTGCGTGCGGAGACAAGCATGGTGCGCCGAATGCGCGGCCAGGCGGTCGCGTTGAACATCCGTGTTGTGGCGTTGGATCTCCGTTACGTACTTGACGCCAGCTCGAAGTCCATTCGCGCCTCGGCGACACTCACGTTGATCAGCCGAACGTCTACTCCCTGGCCCAGCCGATAGCGTTCGCCGCGATCCTCGCCATAGAGCATGAACCGCTGTGGATCGTATCGGTAGTAGTCGCCCTTCATGCTGTCAACGTGGACGAGCCCCTCGGCGGTGTTCTCGAGCTGCACGAACAGCCCGAAGGTCTGAACACCCGTGATGACCGCCGAGAACACCTCGCCGATGTGCTCGGCCATGAGCTGGCACAGCTTGAAGCGAACCGAGTCGTCCTCGGCCATCTCCGCCTCGCGCTCCATGACCGAGGAGTGCTCGGCCAGCCAGCTCAGCTCGGGCACCATGCCCACGGTGTCGGGATCCGACTCGATCTCCCCCTTGAGCTGGGCGCGCAGGAGGCGGTGCACGATGAGGTCGGGATAGCGTCGGATGGGAGAGGTGAAGTGCGTGTAGGCCTCGCTCGCAAGACCGAAATGGCCGGCCAGGTAGTCGACGTAGCGGGCACGCTCCAGTGCGCGAAGAAGAAGCGAGTTGATGAGGCGCTTCTCCGGCCGGTTGTGCGCGAACTTGATGATTCGCTGAAACGTCGCCGGACTCGCTCCGTGGATGTCCTTGATGGGGTAGTCGAACTCCTTGAGGACCACGGCCACCCGCTCGAGTGCATCGGGGTCGGGGTTCTCGTGGATCCGGTAGACCATCGGCACGCGTGCGTCACGCATGTGCCGCGCGACCATCTCGTTGGCGAGGATCATCGCCTCCTCGATCATGTTGGTCGCCTGCGTGCGCTCACGGATCACCACCTCGAGCGGAGTCCCGTCCTCGGCGAGCCTGACCTTGGCCTCCACCGTCTCGAAGTCCAGACCGCCGCGCGCCACTCGCCGTCGCTGAATCGCGCCCGCGATGCGAGCGAACTCGCGCACCACGCGACCGCTCTCTTCGTCCGGATACGGCTCCTCTCCGTCGAGCATGCGCTGGACCTGACCGTAGTCGAACCTCCGGTCCGAGCGCATCGCCGAGGGGTACAGCTCCGTACGCTGAACCACCGCATCGTCGTCGAGCCAGATGTCGACGGTGAAGGAAAGGCGGTCCTCTCCGGGGTTGAGCGAGCACACCTCGTTGCTGAGCTTCTCGGGAAGCATGGGGAGCACCCGATCGACGAGGTAGACGCTCGTGGCCCTCTGCCTGGCCTCCTCGTCGATCGGCGAGTCCCACGCGACGTAGTGGCTCACGTCGGCGATGTGGACGCCGAGGCGCACCAGACCGTCGACACGATCGATGGTGATCGCGTCATCGAAGTCGCGCGCATCGACCGGGTCGATGGTGAAGGTGAACCTGTCGCGGATGTCGCGGCGCTCCGGCTGGGCGGCCAGCGCGGTGTCCACATCCAGTCGGATCGCCTCGGCCTGACGAAGCGCATCGTCGGGGAACTCGGTTCGCAGCCCGTGCTCGCGAATGGTGATCTCGATCTCGATGCCGGGGTCACCTTCTCGCCCGACGATCTCCTCGACCACACCTTGTGCGGACTGGTTGCGACTGGGATAGCCGGTGATCCGTGCGACGACGATGTCGCCGGTTGTCGCGTCCCCAACCGCGTTCGACGCCACGAAGATGTCGTGGCGTATGCGGCCGTCGGCCGGGACTGACGATTCCGATCGTTCCGTGTCGCTCGAAACGACCGACGACCTGCGTGATCGCCCTCTCGAGCACGCGGACGACGACGCCGCTGCGCCCCTGTCGTCCGCGTTTGGTGTCGGGCCGCAAAGCGACGACGTCTCCGTGCATGGCGCCCTGCGTATCGCGCGCAGACACGTAGAAGTCGCCGTCCTGGGCCTCGACGAACCCGTAGCCGCGCCGAGTCATCGAGATGCGGCCGACCACCTGCCCGACATGTCGACCCTTGGCCGATCGCTTCCCGGCGGTGCCCTTGCGTCCCGAGCCCCCCGACCTCTTCTTCGCGGATCCGGCCACTCGATACCCCTTCGCACCGTCCGTCGAATCGAGTCTACCGTACGGCGCCCGTCCCACCCGGTGTCATCACATGATGTTAGAATCGCACCATCGATTCTCGGCAAGCATCCGTGGAGCCGCCTGATGGACCAGAAGCGTCCGCTCGCCCCTACTTTGATCGGCAGAGGAACCCTCTCGAACTTCCGCGACATGCTGCGCGCTCTCGAGACCATCGAGAACGTGGAGTATCGCTACATCGTGCACGGCGAGACCGTGAACGAGGGCACGGCCGCCCTGGTCAAGCTGATGGCTGACCCGGAGTCTGCGACTCTGGTCGTGAACGAATGCCTCTTCCTCAACGTCGCGTCGTTCCGCTACCTCGACTTCGAGCAGGGCGAGGACGCCCGGTGGCGTTTCGTTCTGTACGGCGACGACGTCACGCTCGATCTCGTGCACGTGCCTGACGCCAGCGAAGGTGAGGGCGGCCGGCCGCACCTTCTCTCCGAGGAGGAGGTCCCGGACTTCGGCAGCCTCATCCTCCTCGACGACGAGGACGACGAGGACTAGTCACCGGACTCGCGAAGACAGAGCATCGAAAGCGAGACAGCCCCGGATTCGGGGCTGTCGGCGTATGTGCAGGCGAACTGCGGGGCTAGGCAGGCGCCTTCTGGGCAGACCGATGACTACTGAGCGTCAGCTGCTTCCCTGATCGCGCGCTGCAGCTGCGTGTCGGTCTTCGCATCGGCCTGCTTCTCGGCGTCCATCTTGACCACTACGTCCGGCGTGAGACCCTTGCCGTCGATCGCACGCTTCTTGGGCGTGAGGTAGTGGGCGGTCGTGAACTTCACCGCGCCACCGAACGACGTCTCCTTGATGGTCTGGACGCTCCCCTTGCCAAAGCTCTTCTCGCCCACGAGTGTCGCGCGCCCGTAGTCCTGAAGAGCCCCGCCGACGATCTCGCTCGCCGATGCCGAGTTGCCGTTGATCAAGAGCACGAGGGGGGCGTCGGTGATCTTGTCGCCCTTCGTCCGATAGACGGTCTCCGGTTTGCCACGCTCGTCGACCCTGACCACGACACCGTCTTCAACGAACAGCGAAGAGACCGTCACTGCCTGATCGAGCGCCCCGCCCGGGTTGTCCCTCAGATCGAGGACGAAGGACTTGGCGCCCTTCTTCTCCAGTGCCTTCACGGCCTGCGCGATCTCGTCGGTGGCATTGCCGTTGAACTGGCCGAGCCGGATGTAGCCGACCTTGCCTGGCTTCATGCTGCTCTCGACGTTGGGGAAGGTGATCAGCGCCCGCTTCAACGTGACCGTATAGGGCTTGCCGTGCGGGCTCTTCTCGGCGGGGCGGATCATCGTCAGTTCGATGCTCGTGCCCTCCTTGCCGCGTACCCGCTTCACGACCTCATCGGTGGTCCACTTGTCGCGCGAGATTCCGCCGATGACCGAGAAGAGGTCGCCAGCCTTGATTCCAGCCTCGTCGGCAGGTGTGTCCTTGTAGACCTCGACGACGTAGGACGTGCCGTCCTTCTCGCTGAGAAGCACGCCGATTCCGCCGAACTCGCCGGCCATGTCCTCGTTGAAGTACTCGTAGAGCTTCGGGTCGAAGTAGTTGGCGTACTTGTCGCCCGCGCTCTCCAGCAGCCCCTGGACCGCGCCGGCCGTGGCCGACGTCTCGCTCGGCGGCTTGAGCGCCTCGTCTCTGCAGGAGCTCGTTGACCTCGTCGACGGCCGAGCCTGACCTTGTCGGTCGCCCCGAGAGTGGCCACAACGGGGTCAATGCCCGCTCCGGGGCCAAGCTTCGCCATGCCGAAGCCGCCGATGAAGCCCAGCAGGCCGATGATGACGGCAACGGTGGCAGCCAAGACTGTCTTGAGTGTGGAGCTCATTGGATCTTCCGTCTTCGTATGAGGTCTACGGCGTCGCGCCTAGACCTTGAGGTAGCGAGACATCGCCAGCCACGATCCGGCCAGGCCGATGACGATGCCCGCGACGATCAGCGAGAAGGCTATCTGAGCGGTTGCGCCCCCTGGACAGGGACACCGCCATGAAGGGCAGAGCGTCTTTGAGCCTGGGAATGATCAGCGCCTGAAGGCCAACGACGGTCAGTATTGCAAGTGATCGCGCCGATGAGTGCCTGGATCACGCCCTCGAGCAGGAACGGCGTGCGGATGAACCAGTTGCTGGCCCCCACGAGACGCATGATGCCGATCTCCTTGCGGCGCGCGTAGATCGCCAGGCGGATCGTGTTGTTGATGAAGATCAGGCTCACGACGCCAAGCATGATCACGAAGACGAACTCGATGATGCGGATCACCCGCGTGAAGGCGAAGAGCTTGTTCGACGATCTGCTGGCCGTACTTGAGCGACTCCTCGGGGTTGTCGGGCCGATCGGCCACCTTGAGGAAGAGCGCGTTCTTCTTGATCTTGGCGACCATCTGCTCGACGGTCCGCGGATCCTTCAGCGTCACGTCGAGCGAGGCCGGCAGCGGATTGCCCTCGAGCTGATCGATGATCTCGGGTGACTGCTGCCATGTCCTTCTTGAACTGCTCGAGCGCCTCTTCCTTGGTCGTGTAGTCCACGCCGTCGACGAGAGCGTCGTCGAGCAGCTGCGTCTGCAGCGAGTTGACGTCTGCCGAGGCCGCGCCGTCCTTGATGAAGACCTGGATCGTCACCTTGTCCTCGACGCTTTGGACGACGCTGTTCACCACGAAACCCGTGGCGATGAAGATGCCCACGAGCAGGAGCGACAGGTAGATGGTGATCACCGCGCCCAGGCTCATGACCCAGTTGCGACGGAAGTTCTGTATGGACTCGCGCGCGAAGTACCCGACGTTAATCGACATAGCCATACACCCCTCGGTCCTGGTCGCGGATCACGCGGCCGCCCTCAAGGGCGATCACTCGACGACGCATGTTGTCGACCATGTCGCGGTCGTGCGTCGCCACGAGCACTGTCGTGCCCGTCTTGTTGATTCGCTCGAGCAGCTTCATGATGCCGAGCGACGTCTGCGGGTCGAGGTTGCCCGTGGGCTCGTCGCACAGCAGCAGCGGAGGCCGGTTGACGAACGCGCGGGCGATCGACACGCGCTGCTGCTCGCCGCCGGAGAGCTCGTCGGGGTAGCTGCTCGATCTTGTCCTCGAGACCCACGAGCCGCAGCACCTCGGGAACCTGAGTGCGGATGACGTGCTTCGACTTGCCGATGACCTCGAGAGCGAACGCGACGTTCTCGAACGCGGTCTTGTTGGGCAGCAGCTTGAAGTCCTGGAAGACACAGCCGATGTTGCGCCGCAGGTAGGGACCTTCCAGTTCTTCAGCTTCACGAGGTCCTGGCCTGCGACGATGATCTGCCCCCGCGAAGGAAGCAGCTCTCTGAGCAGGAGCCTGATGAAGGTCGACTTGCCCGAACCCGAGTGCCCGACGATGAAGACGAACTCGCCGGCCTTGATCTCGACGTTGCAGTCAGCGAGCGCGGCCTTGTCCGCAATGTAGAACTTGCTCACGCCGCGCAGGCTGATCATCGAAGCGCCGGTGCGGGCCGGTGCTTCGACTACCTCGGGTGACGCCTGCTTTGGGGCGTCAGTGATTTCGCTCAAGGGATGCTCCAATTCCGTGCGACGATTCCCCGGGAGAGTGTAGCAAAGAGACAGCCACACGCCCTCTCAAAGTCCGTGGATGTTGTGTGGACGAGCGATCAGCGTACAAGCTCCCGCGCCGCAGCCGCGATGTTCTCTGAAGTCAGCGCGAAGTACTCCATCAGCTCGGAAGGCTCTCCGGACGTGCCGAAGACGTCCGCGACGCCGACTCGACGCGTGGGCACCGGGCACACCTCGGACAGCACCTCGGAGACCGCCGAGCCCATCCCTCCGAGGACGCTGTGCTCCTCGCACGTCACGACTCGCCCCGTCTTGGCTGCGCTCGCGCCGAGCGTCGTCGGCGTCGATGGGCTTGATCGTGGCCACGTCGATGACCTCGGCCGAGATGCCCTCTGCAGCGAGCAGGTCGGCGGCCTTGAGCGCCTCGGCGACCTCGACGCCACACGCCGCGAGCGTGACATCGGTGCCCTCGCGCAGAACGTAGGCCTTGCCGACCTCGAGCTCGAACCCATCGGGATAGACCTCCGGAAGCGCCGCCCGGCCGAGGCGCACGTAGAACGGCCCGGGCGTCAGGGCGGCCGCCCGGAGCGCGGCCTTCGCTGCGTTGAAGTCGGCGGGCACGAGCACCCGCATGCCAGGGAGCACGCGCATGAGCGCGATGTCCTCGAGCATCTGATGGCTGCCACCGTCTGGCCCGACCGTGATTCCGGCAGTGCGTCGGGGCGAGCTTCACGTCGAGCATCGAGTAGCAGACCGTGTTTCGCACCTGGTCGTACGCGCGGCCAGTGGCGAAGACCGCGAACGAGCCGGTGAACGCGACCTTGCCGCTCACCGCCAGCCCAGCGGCCACGTCGATCATGTTCTGCTCGGCGATGCCCACGTTGAAGAATCGCTCGGGATAGGCCTCCGCGAGCTTGTTGGTCGTGGTCGACTTCGACAGATCGGCCTCGACCACCACGACATCGACGCCCTCGTTCGCCAGCTCGACCAGAGTCGCGCCGAAGGCCTCGCGAGTTGCCCGGCTCACGAGGCGCCCCCCTCGGCCATCGTCGCAAGCTCGACGAGCGCCGCTGCTGTCTCCTCGGCGCTGGGTGCCTTCCCATGCCAGCCGGCCTGGTCCTCCATGAACGAGACACCCTTGCCCTTCACCGTCTTGGCAACGACAACTGCCGGCCCACCCCTGTGCGCTCGTGCGGCCAGCAAGCGACGAGCGTAGCTGCTCCACGTCATGACCATCGCACTCGGCGACGTGCCAGCCGAACGCGGCGAACTTCGTGGCGATCTCGCCGAGGCACATCACCTCCGTGCAAGCACCGTCGATCTGCAGACCGTTGTCGTCAACGATCGCAACGAGGTTCTCGAGTCCGTGATGAGCGGCGAACATCGCGGCCTCCCACACCTGACCCTCTTGTAGTTCCCCGTCGCCGAGCAGACAGTAGACGGTCCGATCGTCTTCGGGCTGCGAGCCGCAGACCCGCCGCGAGCCCGGCAGCGACTGAGAGTCCCTGGCCGAGCGACCCGGTCGACACCTCGACGCCTGGGGTCTTCTTGCTGTCCGGGTGGCCCTGGAGCATCGAACCGAGCTTGCGCAGCGTCGCGAGGTGGTCTCGGCCGAAGTAGCCGGCCTCAGCCAGCGCGGCGTACAGCACCGGCGCAGCGTGCCCTTTCGACAGGATGAAGCGATCGCGCTCCGGCCAGTCGGGGTCGGACGGGGTCGTAGCGCAAGCACGTCGCCGAAGTAGAGCGTCGCGACGATGTCGGCAGCCGAGAGGGAGCCCCCCGGGTGCCCGCTGCCGGCCGCCGCGATCATCTCGACGATGTCCATACGCATGCGCGCAGCGCTGGCCTCGACGGCAGAGCGGTCCCACATCAGCGAGCTCCAATCAGCGCGGTTGGTTGCGGTGGTTCGCGGACCCGAACCGGGTCGCGGCTCGACAAAGAATATCACTCCCCGGCTCGACCGGGCGGGTGCAACCTCAGCGCGCGGGTCCTTGCCCCGCAAGTTCCTTGAAGCCCTCCCCGATCGTCTCGTGAACGTTGGAGATGATCACCATCGCAGTGGGATCAAGGGCTCCGACAATGGCCTTGAGGTCGTCGAGTTCGTTGCGCGAGAGAACGACGAACAGCATCCCGCGACGCTCGCCGGTGTAGACGCCGGTTGCCTCGAGGCGAGTCGCTCCCCGACCGAGCTCGGCGTTGATGGACTCGCCGATTCGATCGGCCGCGTCCGAGATGATCCAGACCGCCTTCTCAACCGAGATGCCCTCGAGCACGAGATCGATGGTCGTGGTCGCCACGAAGATGGCCACCGCACCGTACAGAGCGTAGCTCGGGTCCGAACTGCAGCGCGGCAAGCAGGGTGACGCCAGCATCGACGACCAGCATGATCTGACCTACGCCGAACGGGAATCGCCGAGACAGCAGCTGCGCCACGATGTCGGTGCCACCCGTGTTGCCACCGGCCTTGAAGACGAGACCCATGCCGATGCCTGTGACAGCACCGCCGTACAGTGCCGCCAGGAGCAGGTCGTCGGCGGCCAGGTGCGGCGTGAACGGCGCCAGAACACCGACGAGTACCGACAGTCCGACGGCACCGTAGAGCGTCTTCGCCACGTAGTGAACGCCGCGAAGCCGCCATGCCAGAAGAAGAAGACCGCCGTTCATGACAGCATCTGCGTGCCGACCGGCACCGTCACTCCGAATGTGTCTCGCGCCCAGTAGTAGAGCACCGTCGCAAGACCGGATATCCCACCGGCGGCGAGCTGGTTCGGGATCAGAAACGCATCGAGTGCCCACGCCGTCATCACGATACCGACGCTCATCAGCGCATAGTCGCGCAGCTTGCGGCTCTTGAGTACCCGTTTGACTACCATGCGTCCTCCCCCGCTTCCGCTTCGCACCTGACGGGCGGCCACTGCCACTCGCCGCCCACGTCGAGCCTTGGGCGCTCGCGCTTGGCCAGCAGGTGTTCGAGCACCGTCCTCGCGTCACGGTTGACCAGTTGATCTGCGGTGATGCCGAGTTCGTCGGCGACCGCGACTGCCGCGTCGAAGCGCCCGACGTGGCCGGCGTAGTGCGCGTCGGAACCGATGGCCATCGGCGCTCCGGCGGCCACCGCCGCGGCGGCAAACTCGCGCTCGCGATGCGCGCTCGAGGAGCGCGCGCTGGTTGGCGCGAAGGAGTGATCGTTGAGCTCGAGAATGACGTTGTACCGGACGGCGGCTTCGACGATCGCATCCATGTCGACCGGGAACTCATCTTCGTTGCCCGGGTGGCTGATCATGTCGACGTTGGGGTTGGCCATGACGCGCAGAAGCGTCTCGGTGTTCTTCACCCGATCGCGTTCGTCAAAGCCGGTCAGGGGATGGAAGCCTACGGCAACGAAGTCGAGCTTGTCCAAGACGACGTCGGGAAGGTCGATCCCGTTCTCCTCGGTCAGCGAGGGGTTCGCCTCGCAGCCCTTCAGTACTCGGACGCCGTTGAGGACGCTGGGGACGACCTTGAAGTTCCAGAAGTACCACGCGTGTGCGCCTTGCGGGACGCTCGGTCCGTGATCGGTGACGGCGATCAGTTCGATGCCGAGTGCCTCAGCGGCAACCGCGAGCTCGGTGACGGTGGAGAAGGCGTGGCCCGAGGCCACGGTGTGCGTGTGCAGATCGGCGAGAAGACGCACGCTACTGCTCCGGCGGAGCAACCGCACCGGTGCCCGCCGCCTGCTCCTGAGCTACCCTCCAGCGGTGGTAGCCGACAACGAAATCGTCGATGTCGCCGTCGAGCACCGCGTCGACGTTGCCGGTCTCGATGCTCGGTGCGAACGTCCTTGACCAGCTGGTACGGGTAGAGAACGTAGTTGCGGATCTGGCTGCCGAAGCTGATCTCACGCTTGGGGCCGCGAAGCTCGTCGAGTTCGGCCTCGCGCTTCTCCTGCTCGATCTCGTAGAGCCTGGAGCGCAAGATCGACATCGCCGCATCCTTGTTCTTGTGCTGCGACTTCTCGTTCTGGCATGTCACGACGAGCCCGCTGGGGATGTGCGTGATGCGGACCGCCGAGTCGGTCGTGTTGACCGACTGGCCGCCAGGGCCGCTCGACCGGTAGACGTCGATGCGCAGGTCCTCGTCGTTGATCTCGACGCTCGACGTCGTCAGGCAGAACCGGCAGGACCTCGACACCTGCGAAGGTGGTCTGGCGGCGCTTCTTCTCATCGGTGGGGCTGATGCGAACGAGCCGGTGAACGCCCATCTCGGAGAGCAGCATTCCGTACGCGTTTCGCCCGTGCACGGTGAAGACGGCACGATCGATGCCCAGCTCCACGCCCGCAGGCGCGTCGTGAAGATCGAGCTTCCACTTCTTGCGTCTCGGCGTACTTGGTGTACATGCGCAGAAGCATCTCGGCCCAGTCCTGAGCCTCGAGGCCACCTTGGCCGGGTGTGATCGTGAGAATCGCGTCGCCCGAGTCGAACTCACCGGTGAACCACGAGCCGATCTCGAGACCGTCGATGCGCGAGACAAGGCCACCAAGCGACGTCTCCACCTCGCGTGCGAGTTCCTCATCGTCCTCGGCCACCGCAAGCTCGTTGGCGACCTCGACGTCTTCAAGCGCCGAGACGACCGCCTCGTAGCTCTCGATCTCGTCGCGCAAGCCCGATGCCTGCGCCATCACCGCTTGGGCGGCAGACTGGTCGTCCCAGAAACCCGGCTCGCCGGTCTTGGCCTCGAGCGCGGCCAGGTCTTTGCGCTTCGCCTCGAGGTGAAGATACTCGGCCATCCGCTCAGCCCGAGCGCGCAGCGCCTCTATGTCTTGGGTACGATTCTCGATCATGGGCGCACGCTACGCGCTCGCCCCGTGGCACTTCTTGTACTTCTTGCCGGTGCCGCAGGGGCACGGATCGTTGCGACCCACGTTCGCGTACGGGTCTTCCTTGTCCTTGACCATCGGGGCCGCCTTGCCGCCACCGGCGGCCGCTGCCGCAGACGCGATCTGGTCGGGAGATGGGCCGCGAGACTCCCGCTGCCGCGGCAGCCTCCGCAGCGCCGGCGAAGATGGACGACTCGGTCGGTGCGGAGTAGTTCACGTTGCGCAGCGCCGGGCTGGGCTC
Organism: uncultured Actinomycetes bacterium; assembly: GCA_963700665.1. Classification (GTDB taxonomy): domain Bacteria; phylum Actinomycetota; class Coriobacteriia; order Anaerosomatales; family PHET01; genus CAVPCY01. Next base: position 107,622 of record CAVOYK010000001.1, on the reverse strand, counting down.
GGGCTCGGGCTCGATCACGACCTGGATGTGCATGATCGTGCGCAGGAAGTCCTCGTTGATCGCTTCGACGAGCCCCGCGAACATGTCGTAGGCCTCGTTCTTGTACTCGATGATCGGGTCGCGCTGCCCCATCGCGCGCAGGCCGATGCCCTCCTTGAGATAGTCCATCTCCTGGAGGTGGTCCATCCAGCGCGTGTCGATGATGCGAAGCATGACGCTGCGCTCGAGATCGCGCAGGTTCTCCGGCCCGATCTCGCGCTTCCTTCGCGGCATACGCTTCGAGCGCCTGCTCGGCGAGTTGCTCGGCCAGCTCGTGAGGGTTGTCGACTTCGCCCTTGAGCGACTCGACCGCGCCATCGAGGCCGGTGAGTTCGCGGTACCACAGCGCGAGTCCGTCCCAGTCCCACTCCTCGGAGTAGACGCGCTCGGGGCAAGAGACGAGCACGTTGGAGGCGATGACGTCTCCCATCATCTCCTCGACACGGTCGTGGATGTCCTTGCCGTCGAGGACGCGCTGGCGCTCGGCGTAGATGACCTCGCGCTGCTTGTTCATGACGTCGTCGTACTCGAGCACGTGCTTGCGTGCAGCGAAGTTCATCGCCTCGACCTGGTGCTGCGCGCTCTCGATCGGCCTTGGAGACGAGTCCCGCCTGGATGGGCATGTCGTCGGGAATCTGCGTCTTCTCCATGAACCCGGAGATGCGATCCATCCGATCGCCGCCGAACAGCCGCATGAGGTCGTCCTCGAGCGACAGGTAGAACTGGGACACGCCCGGGTCGCCCTGGCGTCCCGATCGGCCGCGAAGCTGGTTGTCGATTCGCCGCGACTCGTGCCGCTCGGTTCCGATGACGGCCAGGCCGCCCGGCCTCGACCACGGCCACGTGCTCGGCAGCGCAGATGCGCTTGGCCTCTGCCAGGGCCTCTTCCCTCTGCTCGTCGGTGGCCTCCTCGGGCTTGATGCCCTTCTCGCGGGCAAGGTCCTCCCACAAGAACTCGGGGTTGCCGCCCAAGATGATGTCGGTACCACGACCGGCCATGTTCGTCGCGATCGTCACCGAGCCGAGCCGCCCGGCCTGCGCGATGATGTGCGCCTCCTGCTCGTGGAACTTGGCGTTGAGAACGCTGTGGGCGATGCCGCGCTTCTTGAGCAGCCGAGAGAGCCGCTCGGAGTTCTCGATCGAGATCGTGCCGACGAGGCTCGGCTGGCCCTTTTCGGTGCGCTCGATGATGTCTTCGGTGACGGCGTCGAACTTGGCCTCGACCGTTCGGTAGACCAGGTCGTTGCGGTCGTCGCGGATCATCGGACGGTTGGTGGGGATCACCATGACCGGGAGCTTGTAGATCTCGCGGAACTCCTTGTCCTCGGTGACCGCCGTACCGGTCATGCCGGAGAGCTTCTCGTACATGCGGAAGTAGTTCTGCAGCGTGATCGTTGCGAGCGTCTGATTCTCTTCGCTGAACGTGCACCCGCTCCTTGGCCTCGATCGCCTGGTGCAGACCCTCCGAGTAGCGCCGGCCATACATCAGGCGGCCGGTGAACTCGTCGACGATCATGCACCTCGCCGTCGCTGACGACGTAGTCGACGTCGCGCTTGAAGAGGAACTCGGCCTTGAGCGCCTGCTGGAGGTGGTTGACCATCTGGCCCGACGGGATCCATGTAGATGTCCTCGATGCCGAGGGCCTGCTCGACCTTGTGGATCCCGTCCTCGTTGGGGGCGATGGTTCGCTTGGCCTCGTCGAGCTCGAAGTCCACTCCGTCTTTGAGTCGCGGGATGACTTTGGCGAACTGCTTGTAGACCTCGCTCGACTTGGTGCCGGCCCCGCTGATGATCAGCGGCGTGCGGGCCTCGTCGATCAGGATCGAGTCGACCTCGTCGACGATCGCGAAGGCGTGGCCACGCTGCACGCGGTCCTCGGGACGAACGCACATGTTGTCGCGCAGGTAGTCGAAGCCGAACTCGGAGTTCGTGCCGTAGGTGACGTCCGCCTCGTACGCCGGGACCCGCCTGGACGGGTCCATCTGCGACTGGATGAGGCCGACGTTCATGCCCATGAACCGGTAGATCTGACCCATCCACTCCGAGTCGCGCTTGGCCAGGTAGTCGTTGACGGTGACCACGTGCACGCCGCTGCCCGGCAGCGCGTTGAGGTAGCCGGCAAGCGTCGAGACGAGCGTCTTGCCCTCACCGGTCTTCATCTCGGCGATCATGCCGTCGTTGAGCACCATTCCGCCGATGAGCTGCACGTCGAAGTGGCGCATGCCGAGCGTGCGTATGCTCGCCTCCCGAGTCGCGGCGAAAGCCTCGGGTAGCAAGGACTTGAGGTCCTCGCCGCGCGCCAGACGCTCGCGGAACTCGACGGTCTTGGCGGCAAGCTCGACGTCACTGAGTTCTTGCATGTCGGGCTCGATATCGCCGACGCGGGAGACGAGACCCTCGTACGCGCGGAGTTGCTTGCCCTCACCCATGGTGAGGAGCTTCTGGAGGATATTGGCCATGTAGGAGCTACACCTTCTTGAGGCGGGATTTGGTGGGCGAAAACGGCTCCGATTCTAGCACAGGAGCGCGCGCCGGCTGCAGTGAGACACCCCCCGACAGCAGGACCGGCGGCATGCTGACCGCCGGTCCATCACCATGAGCCACGTGAGCCCTCTCGGGTCCGGACGCGGAAGCCGTGGATTCGATCGATGCCCCTCCGGAGACTCCCGCTCCACACCTCTCAGGAACCACTTCTCCGCCCGCTGTGCCCCGATAGGGGAACCCGACAGGCCTCACGCTGAGCCAGTCGTTCCGCTGGCCGAGACCACCGTAGCCCCGGGGTCTTACCAGGACCTTACCGCGTTGCGTAGTCTTGAACCGCTAGCCCTTGACGCCGAAGTCGTCGTAGCGCGGATGGTCCTCCATCACGAGGATCTGCTGGTAGAGCGCAATGGTCTCGGCTGATGGGTCGAGGCCGAGTTCCTCGGCGAGCTGTGTCTTGCACTGGACGAAGGTCTCAACCGCCGCGCTGCGCTGGCCGGCAGAGATCTGGCAGCGCAGGGTCGCCTGATAGAGGTCCTCTCTCGTTGGATCGACGTTGAGTGCCCGATGCGCGTAGACGAGTGCGTTGCACGGATCGTCTCGGTCCAGATACAGATCCACCAGCCGCAGCATCGAAGCGATGAAGTCGAATCGATACCGATCCCTGAGAGGCGCGAACCAGTCGTCATACAGGTCACCCGGAAGAAGTTCTCCTCGGTAGATGCTGGAGAGACGCTCGTAGGCCGCAATCGCCTGCTCGGGCTTCCCCGAGGCTTCTCCCTCCCTGCCGGCAGCCAGCAACTCCTCGAACTCGTCGACATCAGAGCGAACCGCGTCACGCACGATTCGGCATCGCCCCGCAGTCCCGTCGATGTACGGGCAGGGACCCGCCTTGCCGGCCGGTCCCATGAGCGCGCCCTTCATGGTGCTCCACGCCACGTAGAAGTTGTTCTTCGCCCGATCCTCGGGCAGATCCGGCCACACGTGGTCGAGAAGCTGGTCTCGTGGGATCTCCTGGCCGCGGCCGAGAACCAGCATCGCGAACAGCGTCCGTGCCTTGCGCTTCCTCCAGTCTCGCTCGTGAACGGTCCGATCACCCACGGTCACCTCAAGCCCGCCGAACATCCGCACTCTGCAGATGGGCCGGCCCTTTCTCTCGACGAAGGCGTCAAACTGATCCTTGCCAAGCAGCCGCTCTCCGAGGAGCGCCCACTCTGCGCCATCGAGATAGGTTCGCGAGACCCTGAGCGTGCGCTCCGCGTTCTCGGGAAGCACCATCCGAAGCATGTGGACCGGCAGGTCCGACACTCCCACAGCGGCTGCGATCATCGCCATTAGATCGGGAAACGCCCGGCTGTAGATCGCCGCCTGGAAGTTGGAGTTCTCCGATCGTATGTGCTCGGCGTGCTGGGCAAGCCTCGCGATCCCCGCTTCGACGTCACCATCGGCTCGGTCGCATTCCGCCAGTACCATCGCACCCCTGAAAGCGTGGTGCCGTTGTCTCGGAACCCCGCCGAGACAACAGGCTCTGCCCAGGCGCGCGCTGCCGTCGTATCGCCAAGCGCCAACAACGACGCGGCAACCTCAAGAGCCGCAAGCCGACGGAACTCCATGTAGTCCTGCACGCAGAGTCGCTCGTACGCCCGCTCAGCGCTGGTCAGCGACTCTTCCACACGGCCGCTGGCCCGAAGGAGCATCGCCTCGAACACGCGGTTCTGGGCGGCCTCGACCTCCGAGCCGGACTCGAGTGCCCTGCGAATGCCCTGAGCGAGAGTCTCTAGCCCGAGCTGCTCGCGACCTTCCGCGAAATGCGAACAACCGGCGACCGGCATGAAGTGGGTGGTCGCCGACGGCCCACCGTTCGAGATCGCGGCGAGGGCTAGCGCTCGGCTTCTGCTCACGCGCCCCGTCTCAAGCAGGGACGCTGCAAGATTGCCTTGTGAAGCCGCGTTCCTCGAACCAGGGTCCGCCGAAGCGCTCACGCTCACCGAAAGGGCGCGGATGGTCGTGACGAAGTCACCTTCCGCCACAGCCGGAATGACTGCGGAGATCGCCGACGCTTGCTCCTGCAGAAGCTGCACCGCTGTGCCCTCGGAATGGCAACAATCCTGTGCTAGGGAAAGCGACCGTCTTGCCTGATCGAACTGGCCAACCGAAGCGAGCAAACGCCCGATGGCGAAATGGAGGGAGGCACTCGACCTCGACGGGGGCACGTCCGAACTCAGGTGGCCAGCAGGAACTAGAGCGAGGGCCTCATCCCACCTGTTGAGCAGTCGCAGCGCGTCGATTGAGTTTGCGAGTCCATGCTGAAAGAGGTCCAATTCGCCGGCGTGCTCTGCGAGCAGTCGCCCTGCCCTTGCCCTGGCCAGCGCCTCAGTGAAGTCATCGATATCCAACAGCGCATCGGACCACGCGAGCAGAAGACGCGCATCTCCCATTATTCGGGCAAGCGGAACTCGGTCGAGCAACGCGCACAGCTGTCGCGCGGCGTGAAGCTCTACTAGTCTCTCGGCATGCGAGGCCAAGAATGACCGCACTGAATCGTCGTCGGCCACGAGTCTCGCCACCTCGGCGGCGCGGACTACCCGGCCCGCGTCGACAAGCTGCTCGACAACCAACTGACCGAGATCGCCCAACGTGTAGCGTCGAAGGGTGAGTTGCTCCTTCAGGTGGTTGGAAAGCAGGGCGTGGACACTGAAGCGTGCCACTCCGAGCGCGGATTGCTCTGACACCCGAAAGAGCGGCATCGCGAGGCTAATGCGCCTAAGGTCCTCTGGGGATGCGCTATCAAGTCCACACTCCTCGAGACTCCGAATCGACCCCGTTTGGAGAAGGCTCGCAACGTAGAGTAGACGCGTGTCTGATTCGCCCAGCGCCACGTCCATCGAGTGGCTCACCTGCGCCATCAGTCTTGGGCTCGACCACTCAGCCTCGGGGCTAGAGCCCAGCCCAGCCGAGACATCGCGCATCATCAGTGCGAGCAAGGCTGCGTGCCCATCGCACGCCTCCCACAACGGCTGAACCTCGCTCTCGGTTGTGGAATCATGAACCATCTGATCCCTCAAGAGCTCTGCCTCGTGCAAAGTGAATCTCATCTCGTCTGCGCCTATCCCCTCGACTAGGCGCATGACCGCGACCGCCGGCAACTCAACGCACCGGAGGCAAACCACCAATCTGCAATGGCTCTGGGCTAGTATCTGCGCCAGAGACCAGAGATCATCAAGAACGCCCTCGGCGTGGTCGCCTTCTAGGCCATCAATCACAAGACAGGACCCCGCCGCCCCGGACGGCGACGTAGCCAGCGCCGCACAAGCCCGGGCTGCAAGCGAACCTCCGGAGTCCCCAGTTGGAACGTTCTCGGCGTCGAGAAGGCGAAACAACGCCGCGATTGTCGCATCAGCGGAGAAGGGCTCGCCCTCAAGATCAACCGTCTCATGCAAGCGATACTGCGAGGCAATCTGCGAGGCAAGTATGCTCTTGCCGTATCCAGACGGCGCCGCCAGCAGAACGAATGGTGACTCGCTCGAGCATGCGAAGTCCACCAAGGCGCTGCGCCAGACGATTGCGCCCGATGTCCCCCCGCAACAACCTGCCGCCTGTGACATGGCAGCCTCCCATTGACACCTATTTGGGCGAGGGGGGCCCAGGACCGAGGTCATGAGATTACCGAAGTCCTGGCATGCCGTGCAACTCCGGCCCAGCCTGGCAGGACTATGCGATTGAGGATCCGGGTCTGTTCGCGCGCAGCATGGAGCCGACTATGAATCCGCTGGCGCCGCACACCAGCAGGACGTCCCCAACGCTCAGTAGGTAGTGATGCCCGAGGAACGGAAGCGCTAGCCCGTCCGCGAGAAACGCACCAAGTGTCGCGCGTGTACCGAGCGCGTAGAAGCCCTTGTCGGCGGATAAAGCCGTGGCCACATCGGCGGGGTCAAGCCCCTCCACGGCATATATGGGCATGAATCCGTTCAACAAGACCACAAGAAGGTTGAGGGCGATGCCGATGGCCACCAGCCCCAGAGTGGGACTCTCTCGCTGGATGAGAAGCACGATGATGAGCGTCACCGAAGCCACTGCCCACAGAAGCACACCCCATGATGTGGCACCGGGGGTCAAGAGCCTTCCACGGGCCAAGGCCTGAACCAAGAACGCTGCGAGCAGCATGTAGGGAGCGCGCAACCTAGCTTCGGCCAGACCGCGCAGCCTGCCGCCCGAGGCCAGCCCAATCAGCACCCCCCAGAGCAGAGAGAACACGACCGGCATCAGGTCACCGCTGGAATCTGGTATCCGAGTTCGAGGGCGGCGGCGACAACCCTAGCCTTCACTGTGGGCGGCACAGCGGACGACACTCTCGCGACCGAACTCCCGCTGTGCGCTGCTGCTGCAGACTCATTGGTGGCGGTGTCTACGTCGCTCGCCAAGGCAACCAGCATGGCCGTGGTCAGATAGCCCTCTGATCGGTCCGCATCGGTGCCAGCGCCGTCGCAAAGCCGCAGCACTGGGAGCACGTCATCAAAGAAGGCTGTACCTTGGAAGATTTGGGCTGACTGCCCCAGCCCTGGGTCGGCCACCTTAGGCTGCTCGGCCAACGCGTCCAAGTCGTGCAGTAGGGACGCGTAGCTCACACGTTCGACGTCCGTCGCGCTCAGACCCATGCGCATCGCTATCTCCCGGGCGATATGGGCCGTCCTCTCCCCATGCCCTTGCCTTCGCTGGTCTTGTCGTTCAGCCACCTCCACGAGAACCTCGACGGTCGTCCGATAGGTCTCGCGAATCTCAAGCAACAAAGCGAGAGACTGGCGCATAAGGAGCAACAAGGCAACCACCAGAACCAGACTCCATGCCTTCATGTCCGGATAGGTGATTGTCGCGAGAACCGAGGCCGAGACCTGAGCCGCAACAAGGGGGCCTTGCCGCCTGTAGTTGCCAACCAACAAGCGGTGGAACGGGCGTCCGGACTCGTGCGCCATGTAGGCCTGCGCCGCGAACACCTCGACCAGGAGATACGCAGTCGGCACGGCGACCAGCCAAGGAACGGGTAGTTGCGTGCCTGTCTCACTGATCCAAAACGGTCCAAGAACCCACAAGGACCCGAGCGCCGCGGCGCGCGTTGCAAGGGCACCGCGAAGGTGTGGGGATACCCGCCCACCACGACCAAGATGTGCGAAACACAATGCCGCCATTGACAGGACAGAGACCGGAAGCAGCCCGGCGACCATGGCACCGGCCGCAACAAGCGCGCCGCTCACTCCTATGCTGTCTCCTCTTGGCAGCGAGATATCGAAGCGATCCATGAGCCCAATCGCTAGCGCGAACCAAAGAGCCGCACTCCACTGGTCCCAAGAGACTTGAACCACAGTTGTGATGAGTTCCTTCATCGGAGCCTCTACCGTCCAGCCATCGCTGTGTCCGGAGCCATCAGGGACTCAGACCTGACCACAGCGTCGCCAGAAGAAACTGAACTGCGCGCACGTAGGAACGCATCAACAATCGCTGGGTCGAACTGCGATCCACACCCTCTCTGGAGCTCCGCCACGGCCTCCTCGTAGGAGAGCGCCTTTCTGTATGCTCGATCCGTCGTCATCGCATCAAACGCATCGGCCACTGACAGAACTCTCGAGAAGAGCGGTATAGTCTCCCCCCGTGTGCCAGCGGGGTAGCCCCCGCCGCCAAAGTACTCGTGGTGTTGTAGCACCAGGGGCGCAAGACCCCTTAGCGGCGGAATGCGTTCGACCATCGCCGCACCAGCAGCCGGATGACCGCGCATGGAGTCCATTTCGGCGTCGGTGAGTGAAGTCGCCTTGGTCAGGATATCGCTCGGCAGCGCCAGCTTGCCAAGGTCGTGCAGCAGCGCAGCATACTCAAGCCGTTCAAGCGCACCCTCGTCGAACCCCAGCGTCTGACCAATTTGTGTGGAGTACACCGCCACCCTGATCGAATGGCCCCTGGTGTACGTGTCCTTCGTCTCGAGAGCCCCAACGAGCGACCGGATCGTGTCGCGGTACGCGTTCCTAAGGCCGAGATACCTGTGGTAGAACTGCCGGCCGATTTCGAGCGGAAACACGAACAGCGGCAGAGTGATGGCGGCGATGGCTAGGACCTGAGCCATCAGGAAGCCAACAAATGCAAGCGCGAACTGCGTCGGAATCAGACTCACCCCGGAAGTGAACGCCGCTCGAAACGAGGCCCGCCCGCTCAACAGGGCACCCACTGACGTCAGGATGAAGTTCATTCCGTAGGAGAGTAGCGCAGCGGCGACCATGGCGAAGAGCGCTTGAGGAAAGTCAGCTACGCCAAGCGGGACGTAGGCGCCAGACCTGCACCACGAGCACCCGCCCAGCGATACTGAAGTACGCCCAGGCACCCAAGGCAGTCGAGAGTAGCAGCTGCCCTGAATTGAACAACCAGAAGACGATGGGCCTGCGAGCACGAATGTCCTGCAGGCTAATCGTCGAGACAAGTGAGACCAGGCACGCCGAGGAGGGACCACTCAGAACCGCCGCCGCCATCGAGAGCGGATAGGCCAGAGACATGCTGTATATGGGGAACGAAAACAGGAACAGCTCTGACAGCGCAGCGCCGATGAGGATGAGAACAAGCCGCAGGTCAAGTGTGGGTGGGAACAACAGCCAAGATGCTACCAACGCCGCGAATCCGACGGCGAAGACGAGCAGAGAGAAGACGATGAAAGGGCGAGGGATTCGACCTGACTGCTCAGTCATGGCATACACCCCCGCCCTCTCATTGCGAACTCTGGACCGAGCACCACAGCTAGTACTAGAGCTTCATCCAGGCGCCGCCCGAGAGGACGAGCGCGGCCAGCGAGGCCATAACGAGAACGATGCGCTTCATGGTGAGAAGACCCCCTTTTCAGGTTTTCTTTGGTCTCCTCCCATCCCGCTAGTGATGGAGGAACGCTGTCCGCTCCGCTCATTTCCGTGCTGACAGTGTCCAACCTACTAGTCATGGCGCCGGTCCAAAATGAAACCTATTCAGTTGTCAGGAGCCCGATGCGCCTGTTGATGGCATCGAGCGTAGCCCGAACGATAGAGTCGCTATCATTCTGACGCACCAAGGCGGACCCTGAGAAGGACTGCTCGCCAAAAGCGGTGACCAGTGAGATGCACGCCACCGAGACCTTCTCGCGACCCAGCTGCACCACGGCGACATCTTCCAAGGCAAACGTGGTCTCTTCGCCCACGTACTGACCCACGGCGTCGAGCGCGGCGAGCGCGACGTGCCGCGCTCGGCCTGTCTGGCTCGCAGGGCCGGAGGCCATGCCCACGTATTCCTTGCCATCGATCTCGAGCGTGACCGACGCGGCAGCCTGGAGACCGGACACCGACGCGTTGATCCCCAGAATGCGCGGGCGCGCGGTCGTCGGGCGTGGCGTTTGAGCCACATCGGGCACCGCTTCCCTGCCGAGCTGTGCGATCGAGATCTTGCGATGGTCCACCGGGATGCCGAAGCGCGCCATCAGCGTCGACTCGATGTCGCGGACGAGCTGCTTTGGCGGCTTGCTGGGAAGCGCGAGGACGTGAATCTCGGCGATCTGGCCGTCGAGGCCGACAACCACTCGGGCGGCCTTGATTTCGCCCACCTGAGAGAGTGCGGCCTCGATATCCTCTGCGCGGACCCGGGATACGCTCTGGTCCATGTGGAGCCCCCTGCTGCTACGACACTGCTACGACTGTCTCCCGACCAGCGCACGGCGCCAGACGTGGCGCGTACGGTTGTAGCGTATGTGTGGGGTCTCGCACGTGTCAACAGCGCGCTGCAAGTACCTGCAAAGCCAGACTGGCTGAATTGGTGCCCGTGACACGTAGCGAAGGCGCCCCGCAAGGCGCCTTCGGTCGCGTTCCAATGATGTCTGCTACCTCTGGCGTATGAGCCCGTAGTCACCGTCGTTGCGCCGATACAGCACGTTGACGGCCCCGTTGCCCGCGTGGGTGAAGACGAAGAAGTCGTGACCCAGCAGCTCCAGCTGCAGGATCGCCTCGTCCTCGGTCATTGGCTTGGCGTCGATGGTCTTGGTTCGTACGACTCCGCCAGGCTCCTCGATCTCGGTGGACAGCTCGCTGTCTCCCGGCGCGGTGCGAACAGCGGTCTTGCCGCCGTTGCGGCGATCGATGAGCTTCGTCTTGTACTTGCGCATCTGCCTCTCGAGCTTCTCGGACACGAGATCGATTGCGGCGTACATGTCTGGCGCGGCTTCCTCTGCTCGGACCACGACGCCCTTCATGTGCGCGGTTACCTCCGCGACGTCCCGGTTCTTGTTGGACGGGTTCTTCTCCACGTGCAGGACCACATCTACCGTCATGTCATCACGATCGTGGATCTTGGCGATCTTCGAGATCTTCTCCTCGGCATACGAGCGGATCGGTTCGGTTACTGGCATACGGCGACCGGTAATCTTGATCTGCATCGCTACACTCTCCTCTTTGGGGGATGTCCCGACACTAGGAAGATACCCTTTGCGCGCCAGGGCATACGGAGGGACGCGAACGAGTCGCGGACGGCGCCCATTCGCCGACGAGCGGAGGCGAGCTGGTGACGCGAGTCACGCGACATCGCATGCGGTGTGCTAGGTGATGTGGCCGAGGAAGTCCTTGGTGCGCTCGTTCTGCGGGTTGTCGAAGACCTCGGATGGCGTGCCTTCTTCCACGATGACGCCACCGTCCATGAACACGACACGGGTCGCCACATCGCGTGCGAACCCCATCTCGTGCGTGACGACCATCATCGTCATGCCAGCCTGAGCGAGCTCCTTCATGACGTCGAGGACACCGCGCACGAGCTCGGGGTCGAGCGCCGAGGTGACCTCGTCGAAGAGCATCACGTGGGGGTCCATCGCAAGCGCACGAGCGATGGCCACGCGCTGCTGCTGACCGCCCGACAGCTGTGCCGGGTAGTAGTCGGCTCGATCGGCAAGCCCGACCTTGGCCAACTGCTCCTGGGCGATTCGCTCGGCCTCGGCCTTGGATCGACCGAGGACTTTGCGCTGGGCGATCATGACGTTGCCCAAGGCGGTCAGGTGCGGGAACAGGTTGAAGCTCTGGAACACCATGCCGATGTGCTCGCGGACCTTGTTGATGTCAGTCTTGGGGTCGTTGACCATCGTGTCTTCGAACCAGATCTCTCCGCCCGTGGCTTCTTCAAGGCGGTTCACACAGCGCAGAAGTGTGGACTTGCCCGAGCCCGAGGGGCCCAGGATCACCACGACCTCGCCCTTCATGATGTCGATGTCGACGTCCTTCAAGACCTCGAGGTCGCCGAAGCACTTGCGCAGATTGTTGATGCGGACGATTGGCTCAGCCACGGCTACTGCCCCCCTTCGGTCTTCTCGGCAGAACCGCCGAGCAGCTTCCCGCGCTTCGGGCGCCCGCCCGTGGTCTCGACTTGCCCGCCCTCAGCAATGGCGAGGTGCCGCTCGAGCTTCCCGACGTAGTTGATGAGCGGGATGGTGATGATGAGGTAGTAGACAGCGGCGACGACGAATGGCGTCAGGTTGCCTGTGCGCGACACGATCGAGTTCGCGCGGTACATCAACTCGATGATGCCGAACGCCGAGAAGATCGCCGTGTCCTTGAAGAGCAGGATGAACTCGGAGGTCATCGTCGGCAGAACGCGCTTCACAGTCTGCGGGATGATCACGAACTGCATCGACTGGCGATACGACATGCCCAGCGAGCTTGACGCCTCGAGCTGACCTTTGTTGATCGACTGGATGCCCGCCCGGAAGATCTCAGCCAGATATGCCGATGAGTTCAGCGCGAGCACGAAGATCGCAGTCGAGAAGTCGTTGACGCGGATTCCGGCGATGCGCAGACCGATGAAGAAGATCGCGATCTGCAAGAACAGCGGCGTACCACGAATGACGTTGATATAGGCGCTCGCCAGCCAGCGCACGATCGCGATCTTCGACATCTTCGCGAACGCGAGCGCCAGACCACCGGCTATCGCTAGAGGGAAGGCGAACAGGATCATGCTGATCGAGTAGAGCCAGCCCCAGAACAGAAGCGGGACCGAGAGAGCGATCAGCTGCGGCTTGAAGAACAGACCGGTGGGCTTGAATGAATTCCACTGCTGCACCCACGCCTGCTCATCGAGAGCGCGCGAGATGATCTGCTCGCGTGGCGGAGTCTCGTAGGAGAAAGTCAGACCCTCTGCGGTACGTTCCTCACCCGCAGCAAGATAGGTGACGCCCATGGGATACTCCCCACCCTGATTGGGCGTCATTACGTTGAACATCTCCACGCGCAAGGAGCTACCAGCCGGGATGCTGGGTGCGAACACGATCCCGATCTCCTGGCCGTCGATCGACGTACCGGCGGTCACAGGAATGCGCGTCAGCCCGTCTAGGGTGACGACCTCGACGCGAGCCTCCTCCAGCTCGAAACCCTCGGGATACGTGAACGTGATCGAGTCCATCGGCGCGTCCGGGTCGAGCGTCGCCACGAACGTGAAGCGGGTGGGCACTCCTCCGGTCTGGGCCTTGATAGTGACCTTCGCGTCCTCAAGGGCGAGAGCCGGTCCGGCGAGCGCGCCCAAGAGCATCGCTGCCAACAACATCGCCAGCCCGAACGTAGCGGCCCTTCGAGTCCCCTTGCAGAATCCCTGCATCCCCATGCGCCCCGTCTTCCTATGGTAGAGGCCCCCGGCGTCGCGGCCGGGGGCCTCGAACCCTCGCTACTGCCGCAGCCTAGGTGTGCGGCTCACGTACGTGCCAGCCTACATCGACGCACCGAACCACTTCTCGTAGATGGCGTCGTACTCACCGCTGGCCTTGAGCGCCGCAAGCGCCTCGTTGATGGCCTTGAGAAGCTCCGGGTTCTCCTTGCTGACACCAAAGCCGTACTGCTCGCCGGTCGGGATCTCCTTGACGATGACGAGGCCCTTGGAGGCGTCCTTGACCAAAGCTGCAGTGACCGGCAGGTCGTTCACGACTGCATCGACGTTGCCAGCCTGAAGTGCGGCCAGTGCGTCGGTTGCGGTCTTGAACTCGACGATCTTGGCATCCTTGATGTTCTCCTCGGCCCACGCAAGGCCCGTCGTGCCGGCCTGAGCTCCGACCTTCTTGCCGGCAAGTGAGGACTCATCCGTGAAATCGAAGTCCACGCGCGCCGCGATCGACTGGTTGGAGTCGATGTAGGGGTCCGAGAAGTCGATCTCTTGCTTGCGCTCGTCAGTGATGGTCATGCCCGACGCGATGATGTCGAACTTGCCGCCCGCGGCGAGCGTCGGGATGAGGGTGTCGAAGCCCTCCGGCTGGAACTTGGACTCAAGGCCCATCTCATTGGCGATCGCAGCGATGAGGTCGACGTCGAAGCCCTCGGCTACGTCGCCGTTCATCGACTCGAACGGCGGGAACGAGGTGTCGGACCCTGCCGTCAACACTCCGGGTGCAACGAGCGTGTAGGTCGCTTCCGGCTCGGCAGCGGGCTCGGACGGCGCCGGCTCGCTCGATGCGCAGCCCGCGAGGCCAAAGAGCGCCAGAGCAAGGACAACGGCAAGCAGAATCGAGAATAGCCTACGTGATTTGTGCATTGTTCCTCCCATGATCTCCGTATGACGGTCGCACCGTCCCCCTCGGGACCGCATGCGGCTTAACCACAGTGCATAATCATACACTTCTTCCCCAACGCGGGCAGTCGCTCGTCGACTATGCGGTTTCGCCCTGATTGTATGCACGCGTTCAACTGACTCACGCAGGGCTTCTCGGAGGCTAGATACGTAGCGGCCTAGGGCGTTGGAACGGCTTCGGATTCCGCTTCAACCTGGATCTCTGGCGCGTCACCCAGCCACTTGCGCCGAATCGTCTCAAGTACGCCGTCAGCAGACAGCTCGTCGAGGGCCACGCGCACCGCATCAGACAGAGCGGTGTTGTCGACAGAGACGGCCGCCGCCAGTGGAGAGGCCGGCCCGATCATGCCTGCGTAGCGCACGCTTGGGAAGTCTCGTGCTATGTAGGCGCCGATGATCGCGTCGCCCGCCATGAGTCCCACCTTGCCGTCTACCAGAGCCTGCATCGCATCTCGCTCCGTGTCGTACGGGTCGACGATCTCGGGATCGATCTGCTGGCGGAGTATCCAGTATGCTTCGGACTCCTTCTGCGCGGCGACCTTGTCTTGCGCTATGGAATCCACGGTGAGCGACGGTTCCACGGATGCGGTGCCCTCGGTGGTCACGAACAGCCCCGGTGCGTTGATGATGTAGGTTCCGGCCAAGCTGAGCTCGGACAGAGCGCTTTCGGCATACGGGACCGAGAGGACCACGTCGACCTTGCCTTCCGCGAGCGCCGACGCGGCCTCCGAAGGTTTCACGTCCACGTAGCTGACCGTGAGGCCAAGGCGATCCGCCAGCGCGGCGGCTACGTCGACGTCTATACCTGCCTGCTTGCCCTGATCCACACCGGCGAACGGCGGCACGTCAAGATCGACCCCTGCGAGCAGGACACCCGCTGTCTTCACGGCGGGTGGCGCGACCGCGGGCTCAGGCTTGGGTTCCGGTTTCGGGGTGCAGGCGACCGCAACAGCGAGAGCGGTCAACAGCACGACGACCGCCACAGCCCGTCCGATCCGTGTCATTGCGCCCCTTCCGATGATCCGCGGGTGCTTCCGCCCGGCTGACCTGGTCTTTGGCCCCACACTCGCGCACTGGAGCTTCCGCTTGATGTTATCTCACTACCGACTCTCTCGCCCGAGACCGCGGAATGCGATCGTAGTCGGGCGGTACGACTTACCCCTAAGACGCGCCATGCTCGCGCGACGGCTCGCGCCGCCGGCTTACGTGGGTCCTTTCGGCCGCGTCTACCATGGACTAGGACGCCGAGACGCCCGCAACCACAGACCCGGGCGGAAGCGAACGTGATTCTAGCACGCTTCGCACCTCACCAAGACCGTGCCGCGACGACAACGCGGACTTCGCACGCCCCCGCGGCAAGCAGGGCTTGCGCCGCGGCGTCCAGCGTCGACCCTGTGGTGAGGACGTCGTCGACCACGAGCACTCTCGCCGGCGTCTGAGGTAGGGCAGTGAATGTCCCGCGTGCGCTCTTCATGCGCTCGGCCCTGCCAAGACGGCGCTGGTCGCGGGCTCGAGACCGAACCAGCAGTGGTCGCAGCGGCACCCCGAGGTGTCGGGCCACCGGCTCGGCCAGCGCGAAAGAGTGGTCGAAACCTCTGCGAGACAGCGCCGCGGCGGTCGCAGGCACCCAGCACACGGCGTCAGGCCAGCCGGCCCACTCCTCGGCGACCAGCCGGGCGATCATCGACCCGAGCAGACCACCGAGCCTCCGCTCGCCCGCGTCCTTGTGCAGCACCAGTGCACGAGCGAGGGGTCCGTCGAGCTCCCCCAGGCTCAAGGTCGCCTCGAACGCGAACTCGGTCGACCAGCACTCGGTGCACACGAGGAAGCCGAACGGCGTCCCGCATCGTGGACATGCGGTGTGCGCATCGACAACCGGGAACGAAGCACGACAGTCCGTGCACAGAAGCGCGCCGGGCAGTTCGCAACCTGCGCAGCGCGTCGGCGCAAGCAGCTCGACGATTCCTTCCAGCAGGCGCATGCTTCTCTCCCCAGCACGCCCCCGGCGGCCAGCTAGAAGGCGAGCGCTTGCAGCAACGGTATCGTGAGCACGGATGCGACCGTTGTCACGAAGATCGCTGCCGCGATGAAGTCGGTGTCCAACCCGTACCGCTCGCCTACGACCAATGTCAGCATCATGCTCGGCATGCTCGCCTGAAGCACCGAGACGCTCAGGGCAGGCTCAAGCAGAACGGTCGAGCCGATGCCGAGAGCCACGAGCGGCGCGACTGCGAGCTTGAGGACGGCCAACACCGCAAGGGCGACGGCCCCATGCGCTATCGAGCGCGGCCTGAGAGACAACCCCACCGACAACATGATGAGCGGCGCCACCAGGCTAGCAAGCAGTCCTAAACCGTTGCTTACCGCCTCTGGCAGGACTGCCGACCTAAGTACGAGCGCAGCCGCCAGCGCCAGGACCGCGGGAAACGTGGCCAGCTCCCTTACCGGGTTGGGGACCCCTTCACCGTGGTTGCCAAACCTCGCAGCGACTGGCAGTCCCACGAGCACCAACGCGAACACCGTTCCGAACACGTCGGAGAAGACCGCCTGAGGCACCGCGGCAGCCCCCAAGAGCGCGGCGGTTAGCGGATAGCCAAGATAGCCCGTGTTGCCCAGTGACGCGGCGATCAGGAAGCCGCCTGCACGCTCGCGTGGAAGGCGGAGTGCCTTCTCGGCGAGGAACGCCAGCGCGAACGTAGCAGCAAAGACCGCCCATGCCACCCCCACGACACGCCAGACATCAGCGCCGATCGCCGCGCCGTGAACCGCCTCGAACACGAACGCTGGCAGCCCAACGTAGATGATCACCGTGTTGAGCGGACGCGCATCCGACGAACTCAACAGCCCGCTCGCCCGCAAGGCCGCGCCGACGCCGACGATCGCAACGAACGTCAGGATCGTGGAGACGAGGCCCCCGACTGCCATGAGGCGCTAGTCCCCCAGTTCTAGACCGAGTTCGTGAACGCCTCCGCTGCCCATGCAGTACACGCCAAGGGCCATCTCGTAGTCTGGCTGAGGATGCACGACAGCGACTTCGGTGATGAACGCGGTGATGTACTCGGCAGGTGTGATGTCGAAAGCGGGGTTGTAGATGTCGATGCCCGGCGGCGTCATCTTGAACCAGGCGTCAAAGCTGTATGCGCCACCCTTGCGATCCAAGACCATCTGGTGGCCCTTCGTGAGCGGCACCTCATAGGGACCATTCTTGGTGAGCAGATCGAACGCCTTGGTCGCATCAGCGCTGTCCGGCTCGAAGAAGCCCGATACGGTGAAGCCCTCGATCTCTCGCGGGTCGCGCTCTTCGATCTCGATCTGCGAGCCGTCCGCGAGCGTAAGATCGACCGTCGAGGTGGGCGCCGCCACGTAGAACGGAATGCCGTGCTCCTTGGCCAAGACGGCCAGAGCATAGGTGCCTATCTTGTTCGCGGTGTCGCCATTGGCGCAGATTCGGTCCGCGCCCACGATCACCGCGTCGACCCACCCGTTCTTCATGATGCTGGCGGCCATGCTGTCCGTGATAAGGGCCGAAGGAACTCCCGCGACACGCAGCTCCCACGCGGTGAGCCGCCCGCCTTGGTTGACCGGCCGCGTCTCACCGACCCATACGTGCTCGATCTTGCCCTGCTCGTGCGCGGTGAAGATGACACCGAGCGCGGTGCCGAAGTACGCCGTCGCAAGCGACCCCGCATTGCAGTGCGTGAGCACCTTGGACTTCTCGCCAAGAAGCGTTGCACCGAATTCGCCGATCTTGCGGTTGCGCTCCTCGTCCTGGGCCATGACGTTGAGCGCCTCTTGAAGCATCAGCGCCCGCAGCTCCTCGATTCCCAGGTCCCTGTTGCCGTACGCGATGGTCCGCATCCGCGCCGCGCCCCAGAACAGATTGACCGCCGTGGGGCGGGTGGCGACAATCTCTGCGATGACGTCGTCCATCCGGAGAAGGTAGTCGCCTACGTCGTCCATCTCCGCGCCCTCGGTCTCACTCCATAGAGCGACCGCCAGCGCGGCCGCAACACCTAGCGCGGGCGCGCCGCGGACCGCGAGCGACTTGATCGCCAGGCACACACCGTCGTAGGTGTTGCAGGCGAGCACGTCACCCTGGAGCGGGAGCCGCGTCTGGTCGATCATGAAGACGGCTGGCTGGTCGGTCTCTTCGTTCTCGCCCCACCAGATGGTCCTTGGGATGTCGCTGACTGCCATCGGTCCTCCGTTGTGATTCACGTTGTCGTCTGAAGCGCGCTAGCAGGTGCCCTCCTGCCAGGAGCACAGATACGCGGCCTGCTCCTCGGTGAGCTCGTCGATCTCGACACCCATGCTCGCCAGCTTCAGTTTCGCGATGCCGGCGTCGATCTCCTCGGGCACGTCGTAGACGCCCGGCTCAAGGGACTCCGCATTCTCGACCATGTACTCGGCACACAGAGCCTGATTGGCGAAGCTCATGTCCATGACGTTTGCCGGGTGACCCTCCGCGCAGGAGAGGTTCACGAGGCGGCCGTCCGCAAGCAGGTAGATTCTGCGACCATCCGAGAGGACCAGCTCCTCGACGAGCGGGCGGACCTCACGGCTGCTCACCGCCATCTCGCGCAGCTTGGGGATGTTGATCTCGGCGTTGAAGTGGCCAGAGTTGCAGATGATCGCGCCGTCCTTCATGACCTCGAACATGGGCACGTCGATGACGTTGAGATCTCCGGTGACCGTGACCCAGATGTCGCAGACCTTCGCGGCCTCGACGGCGGGCATCACTCGGTAGCCATCCATGACAGCCTCGAGCGCCTTGAGCGGATCGACCTCGAGGACTATCACGCTAGCGCCCATACCTGAGGCACGCATCGCGATGCCGCGGCCGCACCAGCCATAGCCGGAGACCACGAGCGTGCGGCCTGCGAGCAGGCGGTTGGTCGCCCGAATGATGCCGTCCAGCGTCGACTGACCGGTACCGTAGCGGTTGTCGAACAGGTGCTTGGTCATCGCCTCGTTGACCGCCATGATCGGGTACTTGAGGGCTCCGTCCTCGGCCATAGCCGCCAAGCGGATGACACCGGTGGTCGTCTCCTCGGTCCCGCCGATGATGTGCTCGAGCTTGGCGGGGAACTCGGCGTGGATTCGACCTACGACGTCAGCGCCGTCGTCCATGGTCATCTGGGGGTTGTGAGCGATCGCTTCGTCGATGTGTGCGTAGTACGTGTCCGTGTCTTCGCCCTTGATCGCGTAGGTTCGGATTCCGTAGTGCTCCACGAGCGCTGCGGCCACGTCGTCTTGCGTGGACAGTGGGTTGCTGGCGCACAGAACGATATCGGCTCCACCGGCCTTGAGAGTGCGCATGAGGTTCGCGGTCTCGGTGGTCACGTGCAGGCAGGCCGCCACGCGAACGCCCGTCGAGAGGCTTCTCGGTCTCGAAGCGCTCACGGATGCTCGCCAGAACGGGCATGTCCCTGTCCGCCCACTCGATGCGTGCCTTGCCGGCGTCGGCGAGCCCAAGGTCCTTGACGTCATGCTTCATCGATCGTCTCCTTCACATCAACGCGCGGCGCGTAGATGCCGCGACAAGGGATACCCGTTTACAGCCTGCCGAGTATACCAACCAGCAGACGAGTGAGCGCGACCTGCGCTCGCTCGCCCGCGTCCAAGACTTCGGCGTGGGACAGACCCTCTCCGGCCGCCGCATTCGTGACGAGCGAGAAGCCCAGAACGCTCAAGCCCAACGCTCGGGCGGCAATCACCTCAGGGACCGTCGACATCCCCACTACGTCGGCGCCTACGGTGCGCAAGTAGCGCACCTCGGCAGGCGTCTCGAACGCCGGGCCGAGCAGCCCGGCGTAGACCCCCTCGGCGAGGACCACTCCTTGTTCGGCGGCGACCTCTCGCGCGATCGAGCGCAAGCCCGGATCGTAGGCGTCGCGCATGGGGACGAACGGCACGCCTCCGGACGGGCCCGGCCATCCAACGAGCGGACTGTCTCCGGTCAGGTTGATATGGTCCGCGATCAGAACCACGTCCCCTACCTGAAGCGAGGGGTTGACTCCCCCCGCGGCGTTGGTGACCACGAGCGCCTCGCATCCCAGTGCTGACGCGAGTCGAGCGGGATAGGCAGCATCGAGAGCGGAGGCGCCCTGGTAGCGATGCACGCGACCCGAGAAGACGCAGACGTTGACGCCTTCGACCTCGCCCATTATCAGCACGCCGGCGTGTCCGGCAACACCCGCCTGCGGACTCGGCACACCCTCGATCTCCGAGTACGGGATCCTCACGTCGTTCTCAACAACCGCGGACAGGCCGCCAAAGCCACTGCCAAGGACTATGGCGACGCGCGGAATCCCGGCGAAACCCGAAAGCCGCGGTGGTACCGATACTTCGAACATGTGCGGTCCTTCCTGCGTGGACACCGAGACGCGCGGGCAGGGTCTGGTTGATAGGTACCCCTCCACCACGGTGACACGCCACAGTCCAGAAGCTGTCAACGCTACGGCCACAACCGGTCGCTCTGAGGCGGCCGATCGCAGCGCGGTGGTACAATCCTAGCTGGTCGCCAGCGTGCGAGACGTTCGATCCGAACCAGCCGTACGCTCCAAACGTAGCCGTTCATCACATACCCGGAGAGGCCTGGCGAATGCGTGCGAACCTTCTCGACCGGTTCCGGTCGATCCTCATCACAGCTCTGATCGTCACCTCAAGCGTACTGAGCTCACCGGCGCAGGCAACCGCTGTGGACCCGACCTTCACGTTCAAGGGCGGTGGCTGGGGGCACGGCATCGGACTCAGCCAGTATGGCGCTCAGGGCTACGCCAAGAAGGGCTGGAAGTACGACGCGATCATCAAGCACTACTACCAGGGCACGAAGATCGTTTCGAAGCCGACCGTGACGATCCGAGTCAACATCGAGGACGGCGCAGCAAGCCGCAGTCAGTGGAAGATTCGCGCGGGAGCGGACACCGCTCTGGTGGTTGCGCAGGAGTCCGACACCTCGATCAGAAAGACCCTCGACGCTACGAAGTCGTACTGGATCACCACGGCGAGCGGGAACACCCAGCTACGCGCGGACTCTTCCGGCGCACCGGGCTCGGTGCTGCACACGTTCTCTGGCGCCTGCTACGCGACCGCCGGTGGACTGGTGCAGATGGTGGGAACCAGCGGACCGTTCAACCATGCCGGCGTCCGGTGGCGTGGCACGATCCACTTCCAGCCCCCGAGCACGACCTCCAACACCTCCAGGGCGGTCAACTACGTCAACATCGAAGACTACCTCTACGGAGTGGTACCGCGGGAGAGCCCGTCGTCGTGGCACGCTGAGGCCCTGAAGGCCCAGGCTATCGCCGCCAGGTCCTACGCGTACCAAGACGGACTGAAGCGTCGGACCATCTACTGCACGACCAAGTCCCAGGTCTACAACGGGCACTCACGCCCCGGATACAACCACGAAGCGGCCTCGACCAACTCGGCCGTCGACGCGACCGAAGCCAAGGTCGTCTGGTACGGGTCCGAGACCCAGCCGGTCAAGACGTACTTCTCGGCCTGCTCCGGCGGACACACAGCAAACATCGAAGACGTATGGACGACGTCTTCGCCCAAGCCCTACTACAAGGGCGTGACCGACGCCGATCAGGCGAGCCCCTACTACACGTGGACCGCCGGTCCATACTCGGCCAAGACCGTCGCCGACAAGATTCGCGCGCTCGACATCGCGCGCGGCGGGGGGCTCGAGTATTCGATGCCGGCGCCCGCCGTGGTCACCGGGATCTCGACCGAACGCGCTCATTCGGGCTACACACACCACGTCAAGGTGACGTGGTCCACCGGCGACACGTTTCGCCTCACCGGAACGACCATGCAGTCTGCCATGCGTCTGCGATCATCGAAGTACGCGGTCAGCCGTGTGTATCCCACAGTGAAGAAGACGCGATACCAGGAGAGCGACACCCGCTTGGCGTGGTACGGCCGATGGACACGGCTGAACAACTCATCACTGTCGAGTGGCGCGATGCGGTTCTCCTCCACGGCTGGCTCGTCTCTGTCTGCCAACTTCTCGGGAACCGGAATCGCCTGGGTGGCGAAGCGGGGTCCGGCGCATGGCAAGGCGGCAGTCTACATCGACGGCAGGCTCGTCAGGACCGTCGACCTCTATGCCTCGAAGACCCAGTACAGGCGCACGGTGTTCTCCACGACCTCACTGAACTCAGGCTCGCACACGCTCGTGATCAGAGTACTGGGCAAGCGACGCTCTGGGGCCAAGGGCTATGCCATCACGGTTGATGCGCTCGACGTTGTGAACGGATCGCTTTCGCAGGCAAGTACGGGTCTGAGACGTTACGAGCAGAACCAAGAGCGTCTCTCTCCGCTCGGCGCATGGTCCAACGTCACCAGCAGCTTGTACTCCGGTGACACCGTGCTACGCACCAACGCGAAGGATGCAGCGTTCTATGGGCTCTTCTACGGCAACGAAGTGCGGCTCATCGGCACCACCGGCCCCATCTATGGTCGCGCCAAGATCAGCATCGACGGCGCGCCCGCAGAAGAGGTCGTCCTGACCGAGGCAACCACCGCATACCAACAGGTGATCTACGCCAAGTCCGGCTTGGCTCAAGACAGGTTGCACAGGATCGTCGTGACGCCGCTCGGAGAGGGCTCCGGTGGATCAGGCGGTATCGGCGACACCGGCGGCTACGCCGCGATCGACGCCCTCGAGGTCAGGGGCGGATGGCTCCTACCGGCATGGGTACCCGCCAGCATGGTCGATGAGCCAGATGCCCGCGTCGGCTGGACTGGCAGCTGGGGCACGGTCAGGGCCAGTCAATTCCTCGGCGGCTCGCACAAGTGGACCAGGTCAGGAGCAGCAGCGACATCGATCACGTTCCAGGGCACGGGGATCACGTGGATCGGAAGCCGCTCGCGGACCTACGGCAAGACCAGGGTCTATCTCGATGGTGTCTACAAAGGTACCGTCGACCAGTACCGGTACAAGACGGCCTACCGCCAAGCCATCTGGTCGAGCGGTTGGCTACCGTGCGGGACGCACACGCTCGAGCTCAAGCCGCTGGCCGCTCACTCGCGCCCATCGAGCGGCAACGTCGTGAGCGTCGACGCGTTCAGAGTCTACGGGCGGGCGCTGGGCGACTAGGCACAGGCAGAGGGGCAAAGCAGCTTCTAGTTGGTCTGCACCGGAGTGACCGGCACCTTGGCCAGGTCCCAGTCCTTGCCGACGACCATAAGCACGTCGGTGTCGAACGCGTACATGCCCCTGCTCTCGACCAGCTTCGTTCCCGGAGGCAGCGCCGAGAGGACTCGCTCCGCGGCGCCCTTGTCCTTCTTGTAGATCACTAGTGTCTTGTCGTACACGAACTGGTTGGCGTTGCCGACGTCTTTCACTTTGAAAGCCTGGGCCTTGAGAATCGATGCGGCCTGCTTGGCGCAACCGGCGATTCCCGCGCCATTCCTGATGGTGACGGTGATCTCCGAGGGCTTCTTGGCTTTGGGCGCCGCAGGAGCGGCGTCCGTGGTCGATGAGGTCGAACTCGAGGCCTTGGGCTTCTTCTTGGCCTTGAACGGCTCCCCCGCCTCGAACTTCGCGAGTATCTTCTTCATGCCGGCTTCATCGGGCCAGATGTAGGGCGTACGCCAGGATCCGGGCAGCGTCGTGGTGTAGACGTTCTTGCTGCCGGCGCCCTTCATTGCCTGCGCTGTGCGCAGCATCTCCATGAGCGACATATTGGTCGAGATGTAGCGAGCGGACGTCGAGACGATACGAGGTATCTTCGCTACGCTGGTCTTGGTCGCGATCTGGTCGGCGATGGCACGGAAGAACCGTTGCTGGTTCTTCATGCGCGTGAAGTCTTGATCGGCGAACTGGTGTCTCGCTCTCACGAACGTGATCGCGTGATTTCCGTCGAGCAGCTGGTATCCGGAGTCGACGTGCGAGTACTTGTTGCCTTTGCTGGGATCGGCTTGTGTGTCGTTGATCTCGACAGGGACATCGATCCAGACGCCGCCCATCGCATCCACGATTCGTTTGAAGCCCCTGAAGTCGACACCCATGTAGTAGTTGATCTTCTGCCCGGTGAGCTTCTCCACCGAGTCGATCGCCAGCTGCTCTTCACCGTAGGCGTAGGCGTCGTTGATCTTTCTGTGTCCGTGCCCGGGTATCTCCGCCCGCATGTCACGGGGGATAGAGATCATCCATACCTCTTTGGTCTTGGGGTCGACTCGCGACAAGAATCATGGTATCCGACCGAAAGACCTTGTCCTTCGGGCGCTTGTCGAATCCCAGGATGAGAACGTTGTAGGGCTTCTGCGGCTTGGCTGGCTCCAGGTTGACGCTCGAGCTTCTCCTTCTGAAAGAGCGTGCGCTGCATGGTGCTCTCGATATGCTTGGCATACGCGTAGATGCCGGCCGACCCTAGAGCCACGACGACGGCAAGCACGCCCGCGCCGATTGCAGCGACCCGCTTGGCGCGACCGCGACGCCGATCTCGCTCAACCCGCAGGCGCTCGGGCGCGGCCTCGAGCGCACCCTTCCTGCGAGGCGAAACGCCAGACAGAGAGTAGCGCCCCTCGGACGGCTCGCTGACCATGCCGGATCGTTGAGAGGGAATGCGCCGCTTCCCGGCCGCCGCCGACGGCGGGCGGCGCTTGGCAGGCCGCGGGCCACTATGGCCGGTGCCATCGGGCCCGAAGATGCCCTTATTGCGTGAATGCTTGCCCATAATCCTCCGCGACGACGCCTACGTCCCGAGCACTATTGCACGAACCATGCCTCGAAGGTCGTGTAGCTGCACATCCTGTGGGCAACTCTGACACCAAAGACGCACGATCCAGCGCGATCACAGCCGGACTACGTTGTCGCCGGGGTACGCCTGCATGGCATTGCGTGTATCGAGCACGAGATCCGCCGAGCGGGAGATCAGCTCGTAGTCGACGCCGGTGTGCGCTGTGATCACGAGCACGGCATCAGCCTCCGAACAGGTCTCCTCGTTCAGTTCGCAGCTGGGCAGCGCTCGACCAGATACCACGAACTCCTTGACGAACGGGTCATGGTAGACAACCTGCGCGCCCTTGTCGAGCAGCAGCTCCGCGATCTTGATGGCCGGGACTCTCGCGCAGGTCGTCGATGTCGTTCTTGTAGGCCACGCCCAGCACGAGCACTCGTGACTTCCTGACAGCGACTTCTGACGTCGATTCAGGGCGTCCATCAGGCGCCGGACGACGTAGTAGGGCATGTTCTCGTTCACCTTGCCGGAAAGCTCGATGAACTCGGTGTGGAAGTCGTACTCGCGTGCCTTCCACGACAGGTAGAACGGGTCGATGGGGATGCAGTGGCCGCCGAGGCCGGGGCCAGGATAGAACGGCATGAAGCCGAACGGCTTGGTCTTGGCCGCATCGACGACCTCCCAGATGTCGATGTCCATCCGCTCGCACAGCATGAGCAGCTCGTTGACGAGCGCGATGTTCACGCAGCGGAAGATGTTCTCGAGCAGCTTGCTCATCTCGGCGGCCCGGGTCGAGGAGACCGGCACGATCTCGTCGAGGAAGCAGCGGTAGAACGCGACCGCGACGTCGGTGCACTGCTGGCGTGACGCCGCCGACGACCTTGGGCGTGTTCTTGGTCTGGTACTTCGTGTTGCCGGGATCGACGCGCTCCGGAGAGAACGCGAGGAAGATGTCCGTGCCGACCCTCAGACCGCTGCGCTCGAGGATGGGCTGAATGACCTCCTCGGTAGTCCCCGGGTATGTGGTGGACTCGAGCGTGACGAGCGAATCGCGCCTGAGGTAGGGCGCGATCGACTCGGCCGCCGCGACCATGTACGAGACGTCGGGCTCCTTGCTCTTGTCCAGGGGCGTGGGCACGCAGATCGCCACGACATCGCACTCGGAGACGCGCGGGAAATCGGTGGTCGCCTCGACCAGGCCCGCCTCCACGACGCGCGCAAGGTCCTCGGTGGGGACGTCGGGGATGTAGCTTCGGCCGGCATTGACCTCGGCGGCCTTCTCCGGGCTCACCTCGAAGCCGATGACCCGGTTGCCTGCCTTGGCCATCTCCATGACAAGCGGCAGCCCGACGTAGCCGAGACCGACCACTCCGAACACAGCCTGACCGCCGTGCAGTCGTTCAATGAGTCCCATGGTCTCGGTCTTCCCCTCGCATCATCGACAACGGATTCCCAGCAGTCACAGCCACATTCTAGTGCACCGACCCGCGCCCAAGCTCGCTACTTTGTCGCGAACATGAGCTCGCCGGAGCAGGCAAGCTCCCCGTCGACCGTGGCGGTCGCCTCCCCCCATCCGATCGGACCCCGCCTGCGCGTGATGCGGCACTCGAGGCGCAGCGTCTCGCCCGGCACGACCTGCCGCTTGAAGCGCACCTTGTCGATTCCGGCGAAGAACGCGATCTTGCCGCTGGTTCTCCGGCAAGTGAGAGCAAGCGCCACCGCGCCCGCCTGGGCGAGCGCCTCGACGATGAGCACACCCGGCATCACGGGGTACTCGGGGAAGTGCCCCGGCACCCAGAACATGTCAGTCGCGAACGTCGAGATAGCCCACGGCGCTCTCCCCGGGCACGAACTCCTCGACCCGGTCGACGAGCAGGAACGGGTCGCGATGCGGGATGATCGCCTTGATCTCTTCGCGGTCGAGCATCTCGCACCTCCCCTTCGTCGCGGCTCAGCAACGTCCCGAGGGCTCAGCGCCTTCTCGCTCTCGGGAGATGTCGGCCCCCAGCGCTGCGAGTTTGTCGCAGAACCGCTCGTAGCCTCGGTCGATGTGATGGACGTCGGAGATGGTCGTCCTGCCGTCGGCCGCCAACGCCGCCAGCACGAGCGCCGCCCCGCCGCGAAGATCGGTGCTCCGCACGGGCGCACCGGAGAGCTCCCGCACGCCCTTCACGAGCGCGTGGTGACCCTCGATGCGAATGTCGGCACCCATGCGCATCAGCTCGTCGGCGAACATGAACCGGTTCTCGAAGACGTTCTCGGTGATGATGCGAGTCGCCCTGCGCGAGCGCCATGAGTGCCATGAACTGCGCCTGCATGTCGGTGGGAAACCCGGGATACGGCAGCGTCTGGATGTCGACCGGCCGGACCGCGCCGTCCCTCGTAACCGATGCGCCGTCCGCAGGACCTCGACGGAGCATCCAGCCTGCACGAGCTTGGCCAGGACGAGATCGAGATGTCGCCGGATCGAAGCCCCGCACACTCACCGACCTGCGGTGATGGCGCCGGCGACGAGGTAGGTTCCCGCCTCGATCCGGTCGCCGACCACGCGGTGGTCGGCGGGCGCGAGCGACTCGACGCCCTCGCACCGTAAGGGTCGATGTGCCGGCGCCGTCGACGCGCGCCCCCATCGCGTTGAGGAACTCGATCAGATCCACGATCTCGGGCTCGCGCGCGGCGTTCTCGATCACGGTGGTTCCTCGGGCGAGCACCGATGCCATCAAGAGATTCTCTGTTGCGCCCACGCTCGCGAAGTCAAGAGTCACGTGCGACGCCTGGGGTCCGCCATTCGGAGCGATCGCGTGGATGTAGCCGTGTCCGATGTCGATCTTGACACCCAGAGCCTGCAGGCCACGCAGAGTGCATGTCGATCTTGCGCGATCCGATGTTGCAGCCACCCGGCATGGCGACGTTCGCCTCGCCGAGGCGCGAGATCAGCGGTCCGAGTACCGCCGTCGATGCCCGCATCTGCGCAACGAACTCGTACGGCGCCTCGTGGCTCGTGAGCGTCGGTCGCGTCGATCGCCAGCGCGTGGTCGGTCCGCGATCACGCGCGCGCCCAAGCGCCTCGAGCACCTCGGACATGATGTCGACGTCGGCGATGTCTGGAACGTTGGATAGCCGAGAGACGCCCGGGCGCCATGATGGCAGCAGCCATGAGCTTGAGAGCGGAGTTCTTCGCGCCCTCGACGGTGACCTCACCGATGAGCCTGGCGCCTCCGCGAACGATGATGGATTCCATGCCTGAAGGATACCGTAACCGCCGGACAGCCATCGCCGCACGTCACGCTCCCGTGACCTAGAGCCGCACACGAAAGAGGCGGGCTCCGGTACCTCCGGGCCCGCCTCGTCGCTACTGGCACTCCACGCTCTGCTAGCGATGCTTCTCCGCAGTTCTGAGCTGCAGATCGCACCATTCCAGATCCCGTTCGCATTCCGCCCGCTCGTCAACAGCGTCCTCGTGGCAGCGAGGCAAGCCGCGCCTCTGCGAGCTCTTTGGACTCACGTGCTCTGGCGGGGTCGATCTCGGAGACGCTCACGGCGGCGTCGGCGAGCACGAGCACCTTGTCCTCGTGAACCTGTATGTAGCCGCCCGACACCGAGAAGGTCTCCCACTCAGTGGCCTTGTCGCCGTACTGAAGCCTGATCTCGCCCGGTGACAGGACGGACACGAGCGGAGCGTGCAGCGGCAAGATGCCGATCTCGCCGGTCGTCGTCATCGCCACGACCATCCGCACCTCGTTGTTGTAGACGATGCGCTCAGGAGTGACGATCTCGCACAAGAGGGTTCTGGCCATATCGACCCCTTACACCGTCGCCTTCATGCGCTCGGCGGCCTCGAGGGCTTCCTCGATGGTGCCGACGTAGCGGAAAGCCTGCTCCGGTACGTCGTCGTGCTTGCCTTCGACGATCTCGGCGAAGCCGCGGATGGTGTCCTCGAGCTTCACGTACTTGCCGGACATGCCCGGTGAACTGCTCGGCCACGAAGAACGGCTGGGAGAGGAACTGCTGGATCTTGCGTGCACGCGAGACGGTGAGCTTGTCCTCCTCGGAAAGCTCGTCCATGCCGAGGATCGCGATGATGTCCTGCAGGTCCTTGTAGCGCTGCAGCACCTGCTGCACGGCACGCGCGACGCGGTAGTGCTCCTCGCCGACGACGTCGGCGGACAAGCGCGCGCGAGGTGGACTCGAGCGGGTCGACCGCCGGGTAGATGCCGAGCTCGGAGATCGAGCGCGACAGAACCGTCGTGGCGTCGAGGTGCGTGAACGCCGTGGCCGGCGCGGGGTCGGTCAGGTCGTCAGCAGGCACGTAGATCGCCTGCACCGACGTGATCGAGCCGGTCTTGGTCGACGTGATGCGCTCCTGCAGCTCGCCCATCTCGGTGGCCAGCGTGGGCTGGTAGCCGACCGCGGAGGGCATGCGGCCGAGAAGCGCGGACACCTCGGAACCGGCCTGGGTGAAGCGGAAGATGTTGTCCACGAAGAACAGCACGTCTTGGCCCTGGTCGCGGAAGTACTCGGCAGCGGTCAGACCGGCCAGGCCGACGCGCAGACGCGCTCCGGGAGGCTCGTTCATCTGACCGTAGACGAGCACGGTCTTGTTGATGACGCCCGACTCGCTCATCTCGAGGAAGAGGTCGGTGCCCTCGCGGGTGCGCTCGCCCACGCCGGTGAACACCGAGGTGCCGCCGTGCGCCAGGGCGAGGTTGTTGATGAGCTCCATGATGATGACGGTCTTGCCGACGCCCGCGCCGCCGAACAGGCCGGTCTTGCCGCCCTTGATGTAGGGCTCGAGCAGGTCGATGACCTTGATGCCGGTCTCGAAGATCTCGGTCGTCGGCTCGAGCTCCTCGTAGGCCGGAGCCTCGCGGTGGATCGGGTAGTACGCCTCGGCGTCCGGCGCCTCCTTGCCGTCGACCGGTTCGCCGATGACGTTCAGATGCGGCCAAGAGTCGACGGGCCCGACCGGCATCTGGATCGGTGCGCCGGTGTCGACGGCGTCCAGGCCACGCTGCAGGCCGTCGGTCGAAGACATCGCGACCGCGCGCACCTGATTGCCGGGAAGGTGCTGCTGCACCTCGGCGATGAGGTTCACGCGTCCGATGGGCGTCTCGACGTCGACCTTGAGCGCGTTGTAGATCGCGGGGATCGCATCGGCCGGGAACTCGACGTCCATGACCGGACCGACGACGCGAACGATTCGTCCCACGTTCATAGGTGCGTCCTCTTCCTTCGTTGCCATCTAGTCCTCCAGTGCCGCCGCGCCACCGACGATCTCGCTGATCTCGGTGGTGATGGCCGCCTGGCGAGCCCGGTTGTAGCTCCGGGTCAGGGTGGTGATCATCTCCGACGCGTTGTCGGTAGCCGACTTCATCGCCGTGCGCCGAGCACCGTGCTCGGCCGCGGCTGACTCCATGAGCGCGCGGAAGATCAGCGCCTCCACGTAGCGTCGGGAGCAGCGAGCCGAGAACCTCCTCGGCGTCGGGCTCGAACGTGTACTCCGCCGAGACGTCGGCGCTTTCGGCCGCGTCGTCGAGGACCGTCGCTGCAATCGGCAGCAAGCGGTGGTTCTCCGGCGACTGGTCCGCGACGTTGATGAAGCGGTTGAAGATCACACAGACCTCGTCGATCTCGGCCTCGAGTAGGCGCGGATGACGTGGTTGGCGATCGACTTCGCGTCGGCGAAGGTCGGCTTGTCGGAGATGTCGCGGTACTGCGCGAGGGCTTGACCCCGCGGTACAGGAAGTACGAGGCCGCCTTCTTGCCCACGGTGATCAGATCGACCTCGGCACCGGCGGCCTGCATCTCCCGCATGTACTTCTCGGTCAGGCGCAGGATGTTGCTGTTGAACGCGCCGGCCAGACCTCGGTCGGACGTCACGGAGATCGCGACGACCCGGCGGCGCTCGGTCGTGCTCCTCGAGAAGCGGATGCGCAGCGCCGCTCGCGTAGCGGGTCACGTTGCCGAGAAGCTCCATCATCGCGAGCGCGTACGGACGAGCGGCCTCGATGCGCTCCTGCGCCTTCTTGATCTTCGCCGTGGAGACCATCTCCATGGTGCGCGTGATCTGGCGCGTGCTCTGCACGCTCACGATCCGCTTCTTGATGTCGCGAAGATTAGCCATCCGTCTATCGTCCCCTAGCTCTCTACCGCGAACTGGGCCTTGAACTCGGTCAGAGCCTTGCCGAGAGCCTCGGCGGTCTCGTCGGTGAGCTTGAGCTCGGACGACGATCGACTTGCCGATCTCGGGATACGCGCTCTCGACGAAGTCCAGGAACTCGTCGCGGAAGCGCTGCACGTGCTCGACGGCCAAGTCGTCGAGATAGCCCTTGGTGCCGGCGAAGATCGCCATGACCTGGTGCTCGACGGGCATGGGCACGTACCGGCCCTGCTTGAGAAGCTCGACCAGGCGCGCGCCACGGTTCAGCGTCTGCTGGGTCGACTTGTCCAGGTCCGAGCCGAACTGCGCGAACGCCGCGAGCTCGCGGTACTGGGCCAGGTCGAGACGCAGCGAGCCCGCGACCTGCTTCATCGCCTTGATCTGAGCGTTGCCGCCGACTCGCGACACCGAGATGCCCACGTTGATGGCGGGGCGGACGCCCTGGTAGAACAGGTCGGCCTGCAAGAACATCTGGCCGTCGGTGATCGAGATGACGTTCGTCGGGATGTAGGCCGACACGTCGCCGGCCTGCGTCTCGATGACGGGCAGCGCGGTCAGCGAGCCGGCGCCGTTCGCGTCGGACAGCTTGACCGCGCGCTCGAGCAGACGGCTGTGCAGGTAGAAGACGTCACCGGGGTACGCCTCGCGGCCCGGCGGGCGGCGCAGCGTGAGCGACATCTGGCGGTACGCGACGGCCTGCTTGGACAGGTCGTCGTAGATGCACAGGACGTGGCGGCCCGGGTTGTACTCGCTGCGCGGGCTTGCCGTCGGCGCCGTTGTACATGAAGTACTCGCCCATGGCGCAGCCGCCCATCGGAGCGATGTACTGCAGCGGCGCGGGGTCGGACGCGTTGGCCGCGACGACGATCGTGTACTCCATCGCGCCGTACTCGGCGAGGCGTCTCCACGACGCCGGCGACGGTCGATGCCTTCTGACCGATCGGCGACGTAGACGCAGATGACGTCCTTGCCCTTCTGGTTGATGATCGTGTCGATCGCGACGGCGGTCTTGCCCGTCTGGCGGTCGCCGATGATGAGCTCGCGCTGACCGCGACCGACCGGGATCATCGCGTCGATGGCCATGATGCCCGTCTGCATCGGCTCGTGCACCGGCTTGCGCTCGACGACGCCGGGTGCGCGGAACTCGACGGGGCGGTAGCCCTCCGCTGCGATGGGCCCCTTGCCGTCGAGGGGCTCGCCAAGCGGGTTCACGATTCGGCCGAGAAGTGCGGGGCCGGAGGGAACCTGCACGACGCGACCGGTGGTGCGGACGGTGTCGTTCTCGCCGATGACCGAGGTCTCGCCCATGAGAACGGCGCCGACCTCATCCTCGTCGAGGTTCAGAGCCATGCCGTAGATCGTATGACCGTCCGCTCCCACGAACTCGAGGAGCTCGCCGGCCATGGCGCCCTTCAGGCCGTCGCAGCGAGCGATACCGTCACCGATCTGCATGACGGTACCGACCTCGCGTACGTCGACCTCGGGCTTGAAGTCCTCGAGCTGCTTCTTGAGCACCTCGTTGATAGCGCTTGCGCTGATCTGGGTCACTTATGCCTCACCTCCCTGCGATGCGTTCGAGAGCGTGGTGCGCATCGCGTCGAGCTGTGAGGACAGGCTCCCGTCGAGCACACGCCCGGCGACGTTGATGCGGATACCACCGAGAATCGACCCGTCCACGCGCTCGCGCAGCGTGACCGGGCGGCCGAGAGCTGCGGCAAGCTTCTCGGTGAGCGACGCGCGAAGCGCGTCGGTAAGCGGAATGGCGGTGGTCACCTCGGCGACGACGATGCCGCGCTCGGACTCGGCGATCTCGCCGAACCGCTCGGCAATCGTGCCCAAGGAGCCGCCCAGACCCCGCTCGATCGCCACACTGGCGATGGCGACCGCCTCAGGTGCGACCTGGCCAGAGAAGACGTCGCGCACGATCGCGCGCTTCTTCTCGGCCGGCAGCGACTCGTCGGCGAGCGCATCGCGCAGCTCGACGCTGCCGCGAACGGTCTCGACGACCGTCCGCATCCCGGCGTCGACAGCGTCGACGTCACCGGCAGCGGTGGCGAGCTCGAACAGGACCCGTGCGTAGGTCCCGATGCTCTCGCTAGTTGTCATTCAGGCCGCCCACCTCTGCAACGTACTGCTCGATGAGCTTCGCGTGATCGTCGGCAGAGAGCTTCTCGCCGATGAGCTTGCCGGCGACAGCCACCGACAGAGTCGGCGACTTCGCCCTGGAGCTCAGCGACAGCGGCCTTGCTTCTCGGCCTCCATGACCTCGTGAGCCTTGGCGACGATCCCGGCAGCCTCTTCGGTGGCCTTGGCGATGATCTCTTCCTTCATCGACTCGCCGACCTTGCGACCCTGCTCGATGACCTTGGCTGCATCTCCGCGGGCCTCGGCCATCTGCTTCTTGTAGTCCTCGAGCAGGCGCTCGGCCTCGATCTTGGTCTCCTCGGCCTTCTCGAGCGACTCGCGAATCCTGTCGGCGCGCTCGTCGATCATCTTGATGATCGCCGGGAACGCGAACTTGTAGAGCAGGAAGAACAGCACGAGGAAGGCGAGAACCGTCGGCCAGATCGTCGCCGGGTTCGGGTAGACCGAACCGAGCGTCCAAGCCAAACCCTCGCCGCCGGCCTCGGCAGCTGCGCCCTCGCTGGCGTATGCCATTTGAGTGAAGAACACTTCGTCAACCTCCGTCCGTGGGGATGGTTCCTGCCCGAACCTACAGGAGGAACGTCAGGACGAAGCCGAGGAGCGCAAGCGCCTCGGTGAATGCGATGGCGATGAACATGGTGGTCTGGATACGACCGGCCATCTCGGGCTGGCGGGCCATGGCCTCAAGAGCCGCGCCGCCGACGATGCCGATGCCCACGCCCGGGCCGATCGCGGCAAGACCGTATGCGAGACCCTTACCGATGGCGATGAGACCTGCTTCCACTACTTCCTCCTTCTGTTTTGAAAACCGCAAGCTGGTCGGCTTTCAACCGTCAACCTTCACCGAGCCACCGCAACGGCGCCGGAGTGGCACCTGACCTAGTGCTCGGAGGCGTGCACCGAGCTTTGGATGTAGACCGCTGTCAGAATCGTGAACACGTACGCCTGGATGAACGCCACGAAGACCTCGAACGCGTACATGATGAGCAGGAACGCGAACGCCACCACTCCCACCGCCGTACCGCCGACGCTCACGCTCAACTTCTCGACGGTGACCGGGATGAAGAGCAGCACGAACGCCGAGAAGACACCGAGGATGATGTGACCGGCGTACAGGTTGGCAAAGAGTCGAACCGCCAGCGTGAGCGGCCGAACGATGAACGTGGAGACGAACTCGAGCAAGAAGATGAACCCGCCCAGCCCGATGCGAGCGGCAAGCGGCATCTCGCGAACTCCCGACGGAATCAGGCTCTTCATGTAGCCGAAGAACCCGTTCTTGGTGAACCCGACCCACACGAAGACGAGCCAGCTGATCAGCGCAAGGGCGACGGTGCCGCCGATGGTGCCGCCGATCGACTTGCCGCCCGGCAGCAGGCCGAGCATGTTCGACGTGAGGATCAGGAAGAAGAACGTGCCGAGCAGCGGCACGAACCTGGGCCCGTCCTTGGGTCCGATGACGTCGACCGCAAGGTTGCGGATGAACTCGACGCCGGCCTCGAGAACGCCGACGAGACGACCAGCGGGCGCGAGGGCCTTCACGTCGCCCGAGTCACCGGCCATAGCGAGGCGGCTCTTCTCCTTGTTGGCGACGATGATGAACAGCAGAGAGATGACGAACAGGGCGATGAGCGCCCACACGACGTAGTTCGTCAGCACCAACGCATCCACGACCGGACCCTCGTGATGCATGTTGTCGAACGGCAGCACCGCGAGTTCGTGAACGAGCTCATCGATCTTCTCGGGCAGCAGCTCCATGGGATTCACGCGCCTGACTCCCTCCTACTGTCGGGTCCCCGCAGGCCTGCGATATCTCTGCAGACCCGCGTAGCGGACCACTTCGATCGTGTACAAGACGAGAAAGCCGCCCGCGAAGGTGAGCGCGAACGGCTTGAATCCGGAGGGAGCGATGTGCTTGTACGCCCACAGAAGAGCGGTCGCGACAAGCGAGCCGCGCGAACAGAGAGACCGCAACCAGCGCGAGCCCGGTGGGGGCGTCGTCGGGTCGCATCATCTTGAAGCTCGAGCGGGAAACCAAGAAGAAGCCTGCCGCACACACAAGACCGAGGACGACGCCGACGACAGGATTGCCGAGTAGTTCGACGCTATAGCTCACTACCGTGCTCAGTTGCGCTTCCCCTCTTGCGACATGTAAAGACGCGAATCAGAGCATGCGTCCAGCGGGACACCGGACACTCTGGAAGGCTCACGCGAGAAGTACGCGATGACCATCTGCCGTTTCGCCGGAAGCCGTCGAGTAGCCCGACAGCGCGAACATCGTAGCCGAACGTCCAGTCTCGGGCAAGGAACGTTCATCGCACATCGGCCAACGGCACGCCGGCCCACGCTTTCACACCTCGCCGACGTGCGGCTCCTCGTCCGCTGCGTCCCTGTGCGCAGCTTCAAAGAGCCCTATCCACTGGGCCATGAACCCCGTGATGCCGAGCAGCACGACGAAAGCGAGGAGCCGAAACGGCCCTGGCGCATAGCGCACGGCGTAGCCACCCACAGCAAGCGCCGCAGACCAGACGTAGATGATCAGCACGGTCTGCCGCTGGTTGAAGCCTCTCGTCAAGCAGCCTGTGGTGGATGTGACCGCGGTCGGCCTCCTGGATAGGCCTGTTGCTGCGAAGTCTGCGCACGATCGCCGACGCGGTGTCGAAGATGGGGACGCCGATGATGATCAGTGGAACCGCAAGCGCGATGGCCGCGGTCGTCTTCATCACTCCGAGAAGCGAGATCGTTGCGAGCGTGAATCCAAGGAACATGGAGCCCGAATCGCCCATGAAGATCGACGCCGGGTTGAAGTTGTAGCGCAGGAACCCGATACACGCGCCGATGACCGCAGCCGCCAAGCATCGCGGCGTCGAGTCGGTTCGCCGGGGCCGCAAGCGCCAGAAGGCTCGCTGCCGCAATCGCTGTCACCCCAGCAGCAAGGCCATCGAGTCCGTCGATGAGGTTGATCACGTTCGCGAACCCGACCAGGTAGACAACGGTCACCGGGACCGACAGCAGGCCGAGCAGGACAAGTCCGCCCCCGGTCGGACTTCCGACGTAGTCGATTCGCAGTCCCGCCGCGACGACGAGGCCTGCTGCGGCGATCTGCCCGAGGAGCTTCACCCACCACGTGAGGTCGAAGACGTCGTCCGCGAGCCCGACCAAGAACACGAGCACCATGCCGGCCGCGACGCCTGCCAACGAGACGCTGCCATCTGCCCCGTCGATCAGCGTGCCCTTCCATCCGAGGCGAGCTTCACCAAACACCTGCAGACCGATGGCGGCCGCGATACCCAGGAAGATCGCCACTCCCCCAAGGCGCGGTATCGGATCGGAGTGGACCTTCCGGCCGCCGGGCTGATCCACAAGACCGTTTCGCAGCGCGATGACGCGCACGAGGGGAGTGACGACCAACGTGACCACGGCGGCGGTGGCTATGAGAAGCGCGTAGTGGCGCGGGCTCACGAGCTCACCTCCTAGCCTGAGGTTCCCGGTGACACCTGCCGAGGAACCACGCCGGCCTCGGCCAGGAGCTCCTCTGAGAGCGGGTCGGGGTAGGGATCGCGGATAGACGATGTCCACGATGCCGGCGTTGAGCAGGATCTTCGCGCACAGCACGCACGGCTGGTGCGTGCAGTACGCGGTCGCCCCGTCGATGCGCGATGCCGTGCTTGGCCGCCTGGATCACCGCGTTCTGCTCGGCGTGGATGCCTCGACAGAGCTCGTGATGGCTTCCCGAGGGAATCTTGCGCTGCTCGCGCAGACATCCGACCTCCTCGCAGTGCGCAAGCCCCTTGGGGACGCCGTTGTAGCCGGTGGCCAGGATGCGCTTGTCCTTGACCAGAACGGCGCCCGTGCGACGCCGCAGGCAGGTGGAGCGCCCCGAGACCTGCTCGGCGATCGACATGAAGTACTCGTCCCACGAGGGGCGAGGCATCGGCTCGTGCCCCCGCGCTACTTGGTGCCGAACAGGCGATCGCCGGCGTCGCCCAGGCCCGGGACGATGTAGCCGTGATCGTTGAGGTGGCTGTCGATCGCGCAGGTGTAGATCTTGATGTCGTTGCAGCAGCGCACGACCTCTGCGATGCCCTCGGGAGCCGCGAGCAGCACCAGCAGGTTGATGTGCTTGGCGCCCTTCTCGCGCAGGAACTCGACGGCTGCGGCGGCCGAGCCGCCGGTGGCCAGCATCGGGTCGACGATCAGCACGTCGCGCTCGGCGATGTCTTCGGGAAGCTTGTGGTAGTACGCCACGGGTTTGAGTGTCTCGGGGTCGCGGTACAGGCCGACGTGGCCAACCTTGGCCGCCGGGATGAGCTCGAGGATCCCATCGACCATCCCCAGGCCCGCACGAAGGATCGGCACGACCGCGACCTTCTTGCCGGCGAGCACCTTGGTCTGGGTCGTCGTGATCGGTGTGGTGACAGACGTCTCGGCCAAGCTGCGAAATCGCGCGTCGCCTCGTAGGCCTCGAGCATCGCCAGCTCCTTGACGAGCTCCCGGAACTCCTTTGCGCCCGTGCCGATGTCTCGCAGGATCGACAGCTTGTGCTGGACGAGCGGGTGATCGACCAAGACGACGTTGTCGGGAAGTGCGGGGTTGCTCATCGTCAGACTCCTCCTCCGGATCCCAAGGCCTACAGGCTCGGGTAGAGCGGGTGTTTGGCGAGAAGGCCATCAACACGTCTCGCGGATCTCGCTACGTGCCGACTCGTCGTCTCGGCTGAAGATGGCGCGCGCGAGCAGACCGCCGATCTCGTAGGCCTCGTCCTCGTTGAAGCCGCGTGTCGTCATCGCGGCCGATCCCACGCGGATGCCGCTCGTGACGAACGGGCTCTCAGGATCGTTGGGGATCGCGTTCTTGTTGACGGTGAAGCCGACCGTCTCCGAGCAGGTTCTCGGCGTCCTTGCCGGTGATCGCTGCGGGGCGCAGGTCGACGAGCATCAGGTGGTTGTCGGTCCCGCCCGAGACGAGCCGCAAGCCGTACTCGACCATCGCCGCCCCCATCGCCTTGGCGTTGACGACGACCTGCTCGATATAGGTCTTGAACTCGGGCTGCATCGCCTCTTTGAAGGCCACGGCCTTGGCCGCGATGACGTGCTCCAGCGGACCGCCCTGCAGTCCGGGGAACACCGCCTTGTCGAGCGCGGTCGCCCACTCCTCGGTGCACAGGACGAAGCCCGACCGCGGGCCGCGCAGCGTCTTGTGGCTCGTCGACGTGACGAAATCGGCGTACGGCACCGGGCTAGGGATGCGCGCCGCCGGCGATGAGTCCGGCGATGTGGGCCATGTCGACCATCAGAACCGCGTCCACACTCTTCGCGATCGCCGAGAACCGCTCGAAGTCGATGATGCGCGGATACGCCGACGCGCCGGCGATGATCATCTTGGGCCGGTGCTCGCGGGCGAGTCGCTCGACCTCGTCGTAGTCGATCGTCTCGGTCTCCATGTCGAGACCGTAGGGGACGACGTCGAACCACTTGCCCGAGAAGTTCACGGGCGAGCCGTGAGTCAGATGTCCGCCCATGCGCCAGATTCATGCCGAGCACGGTGTCCCCGGGCTCGCAGACGGCGTAGTAGACGGCCATGTTCGCCTGCGCGCCGGCGTGCGGCTGCACGTTCGCGTGTTCGGCGCCAAAGAGCTCCTTCACGCGCTCGCGCGCGAGGTCTTCGACGACGTCGACCTGCTCGCACCCGCCGTAGTAGCGCTTGCCGGGAAGCCCTTCAGCGTACTTGTTGGTGAGCACGGTGCCGGCGGCCTCGAGCACGGCCAGAGACACGAAGTTCTCGGATGCGATGAGCTCGATCGAGCCTCGCTGACGCGCCAGCTCCGCGTCGATGGCCGAGGCGACCTCCGGGTCTTGGGAGGGGATGTGGCGCAACGTCATGTGCTGCTGCGATCCTTTCATCTCGCTACCGCGCTGCACGCCGGTTCGCTACTGGTCAGAGGCGGTTCGCTCCGCCTTGGTGATCTTGCCTACCCGATCGCTGTGTCTTCCGCCCTCGAATGCGGTGGCCAGGAAAGCATCGACTATCCGTTCGTTGACCGATTCGTCGATGAAGCGGCCCGAGACGGCGACGACGTTGGCGTCGTTGTGCTCGCGCGCGAGCTTGGCGAACTCGGGGTCCGTGACGTTGACCGCGCGCACGCCTTCGACCTTGTTGGCCGCGATGGCCATCCCGAGCCCGGTGCCGCAGACCAGCACCCCGTAGTCGGCGTCGCCTTGAGCCACGCTCTTGCCGACCGCGATCGCGTAGTCCGGGTAGTCGACGGACTTCTCGGCCGAGTCGGTACCGAGGTCAGCGACCGTGTGCCCCTGCTCGGCCAAGTGGACTCTGAGCGCCTCCTTCTGCTCGAATCCAGCGTGGTCTGAGCCGATGGCGATACGCATGTCTGGCGAGACTCCCTCAATAGAGCGTGCGAAGCGTGGTGATTGTACCGCAACCCATCCTCGAGGAACGGCGCGCTCGTCGCCCGAATACGACGGCACCCGGTCCGCCGAGGATCGGGTGCCGTGCGAGTGCGATCTCACGTGGTGCTAGTTGCCGCGCACCTCGCCGTGCGCGATGGCCATGATCTTCTCGGCAGGCACAGCACCCTCCCGGACGATCACGGGTTCGGCGCCGGTGCACAGCACCACGGTCGACGCCTGCTGGTGCTCGGTCTCTCCCCCGTCGAGCACCAGGTCGGCGGCGGTGATGATGCGCGGCTCGACCTCGTCGAAGGAGCCGGGCGCAGGGTTGCCATGCGTGTTGGCCGACGTGGCGAAGATCGGACCGCCGGCCGCGGTCAGCAGCTCCATGACGACCTCGTGGTCGGGGCTGCGCAAGCCGATCGTGCCGTCCTCGGCCCGGAAGTCGCGCGGCACGCGATCCGAGGCCTTCACGACGAGCGTGACCGCACCCGGCCAGAAGCTCGTGCGCCAGGGTGTGAGCGTACTCCGGGACGTCGGATCCCCAGGTGTCGAGTGCATCCTCGGTCTCGACGAGCAGCGGGATGGGGAGGTTTGTCGGGGCGCACCTTGACTTCGTACATCTCGTGCGGGCCGAACTTCGAGTCGGCCAGAGCGCCAAGGCCATACACAGTCTCTGTCGGAAAGACGACGATCCCGCCGTCACGAAGTACCGTGGCGGCGAGATTTATCACTTCTGCTGAGGGACTCTCCGGGTCTATTCGGTACTGCTTGGTCATCGCTACCGCCTCCTGTTGCCGCTGCTCTGCGCCGACGGGCGGATCATCTATGGCTTCCTCGCGGTGACAATACGCTCGCGCCCCGCAAGGTCGCAGACGACCCTGACCTCTTCATACCACTCTAGTGCTTCTTCGGCTGCTGTTGCGACCATTCTTTCGTCGAGTTCGACCGCGAGCAGCCCACCCGGCACAAGCCACTCGCGTGCCTCGACGCGCGAGCCGACGAAACACATCGAGCCCGTCTGGCCCACCGTCGAGAGCAAGATGCGGCTCGAACCCGGCGACCTCGGCAGGCAGCGTCGGGCACGTCTGCAGTGGGGATGTAGGGCGGATTCGAGACCACGACGTCGAGCGTTCCTCGAAGCTCCGGGGGCAGCGATCCGAACAGATCGCCCTCGAGCACGATCACCCGCTCGGCGAGCCCGAGCCGCACGGCATTCTCGCGCGGCCACCTCGACTGCTCCAGGCGAGAGATCGCTCGCCCACACGCTCGCACCCTCGCATCTCGTGAGCGATCGCAAGCGCGATGCAGCCCGAGCCGGTACAGATGTCGGCCACGCGCACGGTGCCGATCCGCTCGGGTGGCCGAGAGGACCTCATCTACGAGCACCTCGGTCTCCGGTCGCGGGATGAGCACGCCGGGTCTGACCTTGACCACGATGTGGCGGAAGGCGACCTCTCCGGTCACGTACTGCAGCGGCTCGCCGGCTGCCGCTCGCTGCGCACCCCCTCGCGCAGCGCACTGCGCTCCTCGGGAGTAAGGGGACGCTCGTGGTAGGCGTAGACCTCGACGCGCGACAGCCCGGTAGCCGCCGAGAGGAGCCACTCGGCGCTCAGGCGGGGGTTGTCGTCACCCTTGGTCTGCGAGGTAGTCGACGGGTCCAGTCGAGAGCCGCCTTCAGAGTCCATATCTCCTCGGCCACAGGCGCGCACCCGGCCAGTCTAGCCGGCGGCGAACGCCGCGAGACGCTCGGCGCGATCGGCGGCAGCGAGAGTCTCGACGAGCTCGTCGATCTCGCCGGCCATGATCGCGGGAATGTTGTGGACCGTCAGCCCGATGCGATGGTCCGTCACGCGGTCCTGAGGGTAGTTGTAGGTGCGGATCTTCTCGGAGCGGTCGCCCGATCCGATCTGGCTGCGGCGCTGCGCCCCGAGCTCGGCCTGCTGCTTCTCGAGTTCTGCCTCGTAGAGGCGCGCGCGCAGCACACGCATCGCGGCTTCGCGGTTCTGCAGCTGCGACTTCTGGTTCTGCGACTGGACGACGAGTCCGGTCGGCAGGTGCGTGATGCGAACCGCCGAGTCGGTCGTGTTCACGCTCTGGCCGCCGGGGCCGCTCGAGCGATAGACGTCGATGCGCAGGTCGTTGGGGTTGACCGCCGACCTCGACGTCCTCGACCTCGGGCAGAACCGCCACCGTCGCGGTGGACGTGTGGATACGCCCTTGCGATTCGGTGACCGGAACGCGCTGGACGCGATGCACGCCCGACTCGAACTTCATCTTCGAGTACACCTTGTTGCCCTTGATGCGAAACGACACTTCCTTGAATCCACCGGTGTCGCTCCCGTTCGCGTCGATCTCCTCGACCTTCCACTTCTGGAGCTCGGCGTAGCGGGTGTACATGCGGTACAGGTCGCCCGCGAAGATCGCGGCCTCGTCACCGCCGGCGCCACCTCGGATCTCCACGATGATGTCCTTCTCGTCGTTCGGGTCGCTCGGCAGCATCATCACCTTGAGTTCGTCCTCAAGATCCGGCAGGCGAGCTTCGAGTTCCTTGACCTCCTCGGCGGCGAACTCCTTCATCTCGGGATCGCTCTCGGCGTGAAGGACTTCCTTGGCCTCGTCGAGTTCGTCGAGCACGCTCAGATACTCCCGCGCCTTCTCGGCGATCGGGGTCTGGCTGCGCTGCTCCTTGGCCAGGCGCGCGTACTCCTTCTGGTCGCCCAGCGTCGCCGGGTCGGAGAGCTTCGCGGTCAGCTCGTCGTAGGCGTCAAGTATCTTCTGAAGCTTCTCACGCATGTTCTGGGTTCGTCCCTCCGGGGCTCTCGCGAACGATGATCGGCTGCATCGCAGCGATCGCGACCTCAATCATATCGTCGTCCGGCTCGCGTGTGGTCATGCGCTGGAGCTGGAGTCCCGGCCACAGCAGCACCTTCACGACGGGGTTGTTGGGCCGCGTGCCCGCCCACTTGACGGTGACCTCGTAGGCGAGACCAGCGACGAGCGGAAGGAGCAGAAGCCTCGAGACTATCAGCAGGACGAGTATCTGCCATCCACTGGTCCACCCCATGTCGGCGGCGATGGCACGCACGGGCACCAGCGAGAAGACGAGGATCGCGATGACCATGACCATGAGCAGAAACGACGTGCCGCAGCGCATGTGCTTGGTCGAGAAGCGCTGGATGGCGGCCGGCTCCAAGCTCGATCCCATGCTCGAAGGCGTGGATGGTCTTGTGCTCGGCGCCGTGGTACGCGAAGACCCGCTGGATGTCCTGAAGCCGGCTGATCGCCCAGATGTAGACGAAGAACGCGGCGACGCGCAGGACGCCGTCGACGATGTTCCAGACGAACGGGGACGCCGTTGCGGGGCTCTCGCCGTAGAAGGGCCTGAGCGCGAAGTTCGTGACGATGGCCGGTGCCACGATGAAGAGCAGCACCGCCAGGCCAACGCCCATGATCAGGGAGAATCCGATCTCCTTGCTCGACAGCTGCTCTTCCTCGGACTCGCCCGAGAGCGACGCCGAGATCGTGAAGGCGCGCATCGCAAGCGAGAGGGTTTCGACCAGCGCGACCACCCCGCGGATGATCGGCTTGCGCATCCAGGAACGATTCTCGGCAGCCGAGTGCAGGTCGTGCTCCTCGGTATGGATGGTGCCGTCAGCGCTACGTACGGCGACCGCCCAGTTGTACTTGCCGCGCATCATGATTCCCTCAAGGACCGCCTGGCCCCCGATGTGGGTGTGCGTGATCGGCGCTTCTATGCGCTCCACCGTAGTGTCGCTCACGAATCCTCCCGTTTCGGTGCCCGGGGATAGGGATCACCACAGGTCATCTTGTTCTCGCGGCACGGACCGCGCCGGCAAGACGCTCCGGCATCCATGAACACGTAGGGCGCCGTAGGCTCGACCAGTTCAAGCATCTCGCACGCCAGCTCGCGAATCTCCCACTGCGCCCGCTTGCAGCAGCGCAGTTCGAAGAAGTGCAGGAGCTCGCGCATGTTCATCGTGACAACGATCTTGGTTTCCACCGAGTTGGGAAGAACGTATCGGGCGTCTTCAGCACTCGCGCCAGCCGCTATCAGGGCTCGATACGCCTCGAACGCGGCCTTGTTGGCGGACTCGAAGCGCTCGAGCATGGTGGAGTCGGCGGCGATGGCCGGGGGCACGATGAGACACGGGCTGCTCGGCGAACGAAACGTAGCGCTGCGACTGCTGGTTGTAGCTCGCAAGGCGGTGTCGGACCAGCTGGTGTGTCATGGCCCGAGAGACGCCGTCGATCGCGAAGGTGTAGCTCGCGTGCTCGAGCGCCGAGTAGTGCCCACTCGCCATGATCACCTTGAGTACCTTGCGAACAGCCGCATCGTCCATGTGCTCCATCAGCTCGGCAGCACCGACCGGCGCGTAGCACAGCCGTGCCGCTACTGCCACGGCACGCTCGGGATCGGGAGTGTGGTTCAGCAGACGAACGTCCATGCGTCCCTTTCTCGTGCGCCTGCGCGCGCATCGCGGGCTGACTCTACATGCAGAGAGGCGCTCCGTGAGCGAAGCGCCTCCCCATTCTAGTCGTGCATCAGATGGCGAGCGGACTACTCGGCGCTCTCCTCGGCAGGAGCTTCGGCGGCCTGGTCGGCAACCTCAGCGACAGCCTCTTCGGCCGGGGC
Source organism: uncultured Actinomycetes bacterium (assembly GCA_963700665.1). Classification (GTDB taxonomy): domain Bacteria; phylum Actinomycetota; class Coriobacteriia; order Anaerosomatales; family PHET01; genus CAVPCY01. The sequence continues at coordinate 63,458 of CAVOYK010000001.1, read as the reverse complement.
CTCTTCGCCCGGGGCCTCTTCGACGACCTCGGCCTTGGCCTCGTCTCGAGCAGCCTTGGTCTCGTACTTCGCAGCCTTCGCGGCCTTCTCGGCAGCCCTTGTTTCGCGCTCCTGCTTTGCGGCGATGGCAGCCTCCTCGGCAGCCTTGCGGCGGGCCTCCTTCTCGGCGGCTTCCTTCTCCAGCACGGCGTTGGCAGCAGAGCCGAACTTGTCGCTGAAGCGCTGGACGCGTCCACCGGTGTCGACGAACTTCTGCTGACCGGTGAAGAACGGATGGCACTTGTTGCACAGTTCCAGGTGCAACTCGCCTCCCGCGGTAGAACGAGTGGTGAAACGATTCCCGCACGAGCAGACGACGGTCGTCTCCACGTAGTCGGGATGGATTCCTTGCTTCACGTGCGTACACCTCCGAATGGCGGCCTGGTTTCCGACCAGGCCTTCAGGACAGCCGCGCGAGTATATCACCGCTCGAGGGGAGCGGCAACGCGATACTACAGGTCGTATCCGTTGCTCTTCTCGGATGCCTTGCGAGCCATCTTGCCCAGGAACTCCATGTTGCTCTCGGTCTGCTTGAGCCCCTTGAGGAGCATGTCCATCGCTCGCTCGGGGCTGTTCACGCCGTGCAGGATTCGACGAACACCCCACACGAACGGAGCCTCTTGCGGATCGAGGAGCAGCTCCTCCTTGCGCGTTCCGGACGTGATGACGTCGATGGCGGGGAAGATGCGGCGATCGGCAAGGCCGCGGTCGAGGCGGAGCTCCATGTTGCCGGTGCCCTTGAACTCCTCGAAGATGACCTCGTCCATCTTCGAGCCGGTGTCGACCAGAGCTGTCGCCAGAATCGTCATCGACCCGCCGTGCTCGATGTTGCGCGCCGCTCCGAAGAACTTCTTGGGCGGATAGAGCGCGGTGGAGTCCACACCACCGGACAGGATGCGTCCCGATGCGGGCTGCGCCAGGTTGTACGCGCGGGCCAGACGGGTGATCGAGTCGAGCAGGATGACGACGTCCATGCCGGTCTCGACGAGACGCTTGGCGCGCTCCATCACGAGTTCGGCGACTGCGATGTGCTGATCCGACGGCATGTCGAACGTCGATGAGACGACCTCGCCGTGGATCGAGCGCTCCATGTCGGTGACTTCCTCGGGCCGCTCGTCGACGAGCAGGCACATGAGGTAGACCTCGGGGTTGTTCGCGGTGATCGCCGCGGCGATGTCCTTGAGCACCGTGGTCTTGCCGGCCTTGGGCGGCGAGACGATCAGTCCACGCTGGCCCTTGCCGATGGGGGCGACCATATCGATCGTGCGTGCGGTGAGGAACTGCGGGCCCGTGTTCCATGCGCAGCCGCTCGTCAGGGTAGACGGGAGTGAGGTCCGCGAATCGACGGCGGCCCCTGGCGGCCTGCGGGTCCAGACCGTTCGTGGTATCGAGGCGGTGCAGCGCCGGGTACTTCTCGTTGTCGCGAGCCGGACGCACCTGGCCCACGACGAGGTCTCCTCGGCGAAGCTCGTTGCGGCGCACCATCGACATCGAGACGTAGACGTCCCGATCTCCGGGCAGATAGCCGCTGGTCCGAACGAAACCGTAGCCCTCGGGTAGCACGTCCAGGATTCCGGAGATCTCGACGAAACCCTCGGCCTTGGCCTTGGCCTCGAGCACCGCTTCGATAAGCTCGTCTTTCTTCTTGAGGGCCTTTGTGTCGAGTCTCGAGCTCGGTTGCCATGGCTTTGAGCTCAGCCACGGTCTTCGCCTCGAGTTCGGCCCGAGTGATGGACGGCGCTACCTCTTGGGGTGCGCCGCCGCCACCGCGGCGGCCGCGCTTGCGGGGACGAGCACTCACGCGTTCTTCACCTTCTCCCAGTCGGCGAGGAACGACTCCAAGCCCCGGTCGGTCAGCGGATGCTTCACCAAGTTCTTGAGTACCGCGAACGGAACCGTCGCGATGTCTGCGCCCATGAGCGCAGCCTGCGTCGACGTGGTTCGCCGAGCGGATCGAAGCCGCGATGACCTCGACGTCGTGACCGAAGTCGTAGTTGTTCAGCGCGACCACAACGTCGGCGAGCTGCGCGATACCGTCTTCGCTGATGTCGTCGAACCTCCCGACGAACGGGGAGATGTACGACGGCGCCGGACCGCGCGGCGAGCATCGCCTGCGGCACCGTGAAGCACAGCGTCATGTTGACCTTGATGCCGCGCTCGTGAAGCGTCTTGGTCGCCGCCAGGCCCTCCGGCATCGTGGGCACCTTGACGATGAGGTTCGGTGCGATCTGCGGCGAGCTCTTCACCTTCTCGGACGATCTCGTCACGAGTCAGTCCCACCGTCTCCCCGCTGACGGGCCCGTCAACGATCTCGCAGATGCGCTTGAGGTGGTCGTGGAAGTCGGCGAGCTTGCCGCCGACGCGGGCGTAGAGCGTGGGGTTGGTGGTCACACCCGAAAGCACGCCCCAACTTGCGGCCTCCTCGATCTCGGCGATGTCCGCCGTGTCCAGGAAGAACTTCACGTTTCCGTTCCCTTCGTCTTCATACCGGCCTTGAGGCCGATGCTGTCGTGTCAGTCCTCTATCGCCGCAGCGACAACGTGCTCGAGCACATCAGCCACCGTCCGGTCGAGCTGGTGGCTGTAGATCACCGGGATGTCGTGCTCGCGAGCGAGTTCTTCGATGTAGCCGCCCAGTTCCCTGATCGCGCCGAACCCGGTCTTGTAACGCTCGAGCGGCCGTGTCCCCTCGGTCTGTACCTCTCGGATGTAGAAGTGGCTGAGGTGCGACTGTTCGTCATCCACCCCGATGACGAGCTGGACCACGCGCGCGTTCTCAAACTGACGGTGGTTGAGATATCCGGGTACAAGGTGGATGCCCTCGATCACCATCGAAGTTCCCTCGAGCACGGCGCGGTCGATCAGACTCTTCACGCCTGAGGTCACGACGGCAGTCTGCTCGCGGAAACCTACGATGACGGGATTGGCACCCTGCGGTACCGGGACTCGCAGACCCCGCCACGCGTTGAACGCGCTTTCGTAGACCGCGGGCATGAGGTCGTGGCTGAATATACCACGCATCACCTCTCGGATGGAATCCGTCGACGAGATACGCGTGATTCCCAGCCGGTGGGCCACCTCTGTCGCGATCGTCGACTTGCCCACTCCGGTCGTTCCCGCCGATCAACACCACCAGCGGCCGGTCGAGGCGAGAGACATGTCGCAATCGAAGGTAGCGGCGGGCGTGTTCCTCACCCGCCATCCGCTCCAGGTACTCTGCCGACATAGCCCGAAGGCGGTCGCTCGTGATACTCAGCTCGGCGCGCTCGCGCAGGTCGTCTTGGATCGACTGTGCGACCTCGTAGGCCTTGCTGGGCGGCAGTCCGGTCGCGGTGAACGACTGGGCGAGCAGCCCCTTGCTGAACGGCAGCCCGTGGGCCTTGTCCGTGATCGTGATGATCGGCTGTCTGTCGGGCATCAGGATCCGTCCTTCCTGGCAAGCCCTCGCTCCACGGCAAGAGCCGCTACCCTGTCCACGAGCGCGCCAACGTCGTGACCGTCAACGGCCACCGGGACGTTGTCGCACAGTACCGTGGGTACTCCGACTTCCTCGCCCGCCTCGGCCACGACATCGATCGCGGCCGCCTTGAGCTCGGTGACGAGCGTGTCGAACGACCCGGCGTGACGCTGGAGATCCTCACGCAGCCTCGCTCGGTTGCTGAGATTGGTGCTGACGGCGACCACCTGCGCCCCGTACTCCTCGGCAAGATGAGAGGCGAGACGTGGTGCGATGGCCTCAGGGGCTGTGGTCGCGAAGAACACGCGGCGCCCCTCGATGGGCGCGAGCGGCACCGGGCGAAACGTCGTTGCGACGATCGGCATCTCGGGCGCGAGTTCCGCGATCGCTGCGCGCAGCTCCGCGACATCGCCGGCGCTCGCAAGCGGCTCCTCGGCGGACGCGATCACGGCGAGGTCGGCGCGCGAGAGCCGATAGGGACCGAAGTAGTCGCGAACGTAGCCCACGCCCCTGCCCGCACCGATCACGATGATCGAGGCGTCGGCGAAGACGGGTGGGATCGCGGCCCCGGAGCCCTCGAGCACCATGAGTTCCTTGCCGAGCGAATCAGCGAGTCTCGCGCCCTCGGCAACGTTGCTGAAGAAGGTCTCGCCTGCCATGCCGCCTCCACAGCGGCGGCATCCGACCGTCGTGACGCGGCTCATGACCGCATCCTCGTAGTTGTCGCTGGAGGCGTGCTTGCCCTGCCGAGCCAACGCCAGCAGATCGCTCGTGGACAGCTCGACGTGCTCGCCGTGGATGAGCTCGGGTTCGGCGGGACCGCCTCGGCCCATGGCCAGCACCACGATGTCTCGGCCCGCGGCCTTGAGGTTGCGCGCGACGTACGCCGAGACCGACGTCTTGCCCACCCGCTTGCCCGTCCCGATGATGCCCAGCGTCGGCGTGCTCGGCTTCACCAGTTCGCGCGGCGCCGAGAAGGCGAAGTCCGCGCCGCGATACCCGATGCCGAGCGAGAGCGACGAGCGACGCGAGGCGGAAGCGGTCCGCCGAGGAGAGCACGGGCTCGTCGGAGAGGTCGACGAACTCATCGGGGGTGAACCGCTCGGCCGCGGACCGGATCGCGTCCTCGGGGCTATCGGCCGTAACGACCGGGACGCCGTAGGTCTCAAGTCCTCGCTCGAGATCGACCTTCTCGGTACCCCCGATGAAGGCCGCACCCGCGACCTCGCTGCTGCTCGGCCAGCTCGCCAAGCGCGAAGCGAACCACGGGCGGGTAGTGCTCGCCATCGATGAGCGCGACGACGCGGCTCATCGCTGCTCATCCGCATCGAGCTCGTAGCCGGAGGCCGGAGGGCCCTCGTGCGGACGCCAGCGACAGTAGCGTTTGTTGACGTCGCGGAAGTCAGCGACCACCTCGGCGTCGACGTAGGGCTCCTTGAGCATGACGCGTACGTGCGAGCCGTCGTGGATCTCGATGACGTTGTAGCAGGGACGGACGCGTGCCCCGCAGCCGATGCGTGCAGCACGTACCCGCGTTGACGATCAGCATGTCCTCGAGTCGCCACACGTTGGGGACGTGCTTGTGTCCGCACAACACGAGATCGACTCCGCAGTTGGCGAGCACACGCAGCAGGTCGCCCGCGTCGTGCACGATGTTGCGCTCCCGCCCGGTGCCCGGCACGGGCACGAGGTGATGGTGCATCGCCACGACCCGGAACTCGTCGTCCTCGATGGCGAACCGCTCCTCGATCCAGTGGTGACGCTCGCGTCCCACGCGCCCCGTGTCGAGATCGGGCTCGCTCGAGTCGATGCCGAGCACTCGGATGCCCGCATGAACGAGCTCGGTGCTGCGAGCGCCAAAGAGCTCCGAGAAGTGCTCGTCGCCAACGTTTCGCGCGTCGTGGTTGCCCATGAGCACGACTCTGATGGTTGCACGCGATCCTGTCGATCAGGTTGTAGCGCAAGCTCGAACTCGTGGCGGAAACCCATGTCGGTGAGGTCACCGGTGACCACGACGATGTCGGGGCACAGCACGTTGAGCTCGTCGACCACCCGCTTGGCCAGCGCGGGGATGTGGTAGCGCGACCCGCAGTGCAGGTCTGAGATGTGCGCGATGACGGTGGAGTCGGCCATCTCCCCTCCCCTCGGTCGCCGAGTGGTGCTAGCGCGGAAGCGCGCGCCGTAGGCCAGATTCCTGCCCCTGCGATAGCGCATCGAGCTGATCGAGCCGCCGCACGATCCCCAGCAGCGAACCGAACAGGTCCTGGAACTGGTCCTCGTAGGTGGTCACATCGTAGTCGCCTTCGATGCCGCCCCGCTTGGCGGCCGCGTCGAGCGCATCCTCGTAGGTACCGATCTTGTCGACCAACCCCAGCTCCTTGGCCCGATCCCCGTTCCACGCCCAGCCGGTGGCCAGCGACTCGACCTCCGAACGGGGCATGTCGCGACCGTCGGCGACGATCTCAATGAACTGATCGTACGCGTCGTCGACTTCGCCTTGGATGAGCGCCTGCTCCTCCTTGGTCAGCGGGCGATAGGGGCTGCCGGCATCCTTGTACTTGCCAGCAGTGATCACCTGAAACTCCACGCCGAGCTTGTCGAGCAGTCCGCTCACGTTCGGGATCTCGGCGATCACGCCGATGCTGCCCACCGCGGATCCGGGCATCGCCCAGATCTCGTCGGCCTGAGACGAGACCATGTAGGCACCCGACGCATTCACGTCGCCAACCGAGACGACCACCGGCTTGCTGCACGCCTTCACGTAGGCGGCGATCTCCTCGCTGGCCGCCACGGTGCCTCCAGGTGAATCGACGCGCAGGACGATGGCCTTGACCGCGTCGTCCTCCTCGGCCTGGTCGAGCAGGTCCTTGAACGACTCCGGTGTGATGTAGCCATCCACCGGCGAACCCGTTCCCGCGATGACGCCATCGATGTGCATCACCGCCACCGACTTGCCAAAGCCGCTCGAAGCGAACATGTCGGTACCGTCGCCGAAGAGCATCGCGAACGGCAGCACGCAGGCGGTGACGAGAAGAAGCAGTCCGGCACAGATGCCCAGCGTCCACCACACCCACGCACGGCCTCTGCCCGGCCGAGAAGGCGGCGCGTCACCCGCAGGTGGTAGCGCAGACGGTACCGCGGGCCTGGAAGTGACTGGTGGCGGCACCTGGGGAGGCAGCTGCTCGGTCATGGACGACCTTTCGGGAGAGGAGCACGACGCTCGGGGCGCGTGCGGGGATACGTGTGATTCTTCCCCACCAGCGAGGAAGGGTCAACACGGTCGCGCGCTACAGCATCCGCGCGCCGGCGCGATCGACTCGCAGGGCCTGTGGTGCGTGCCGGCCGCCGAGGGCGCGAATCCGGTCCGCGGCGCGCGCGGCGACTTCTTCGGCCAAGTCGTGCGCGGCTTCGTCGGTGTCGCCGGCGACCAGACCGATCACCGTGGGGCCTGCACCGGAAAGCGCGACACCCGCGGCTCCCGCATCGTGCAAGATGTCGTGGACGGCTGCCAAGGTCGGCTACGGCCGCCGCCCGGTACGGCTCGTGCAGGCGATCGGCGAGCGCGGCGCCGAGCAGCTCGGGTCGGCCGGTGGCGATCGAGGCAGCCAGCAGCCCCGCGTGAGCCACGTTGAACGCGGCGTCCTCGTGCGGTACGGCGTCCGGCAGCATCGCACGAGCAGTGCGCGTCGCAAGCTCCTCGACCGCCGGTACCACGACTGCGGCAAGCCCCCGTGCGGGTTCGAACCGCGCGCAACGTGCCACGCCCTTGTCCGTCCAGCACACGGTGAAGCCGCCGAACAGCGCGGCCGCGACGTTGTCGGGATGACCCTCCAACTCGGCCGCGAGCTCGAGCATCCGCTCGGGACCGAAGTCGGCCTCCGCCAGCGCCGCCCCGAGCAAGAGCCCACCGACGATCGCCGCCGAGGACGACCCCAGCCCGCTCCCGGTGGGCACGTTGTTGGCGCAGCCGATCTCGGCGCGAAGCTCGGGGTGCCCGGCTTCGGCGAAAGCCCGCGCCATCGCGACGGCGGCCAGGTTCGTTCCGTCGGTCGCGAGCGAGCCCGCGCCCGCGCCGACGACGTCGACCTGCCACTCGGCGGCCAGCTCGGCCTCGAAGCGATTGTGCAGGTCGAGCGCGAGCCCGAAGCTGTCGTAGCCCGGACCGAGGTTGGCCGAGGTCGCCGGTACGAGAACGGCTGCGCCCATTGGCTAGAGATCCTCGACGCGAATGACCGAGGAGACCGCATCGACGGAGTCCAGCGCCTCGATCTCGGCGAGCGCGGCGCGCACGGCTGACTCGCGTGCGGTGTGCGTCACGTAGACGATCTCGGCAACCCCGGCGTCGGCCCGCTTCTGGATCACCGAGGCGATCGAGACCTCGTGATCGCCGAAGACGCTGGCGACCGCGGCAAGAACGCCGGGCTTGTCGGCGACTTCGAGCCGCACGTAGTAGCCGGTCTCGAGTTCGGAGATGTCGCGGACCGGGAGTGTCTCGGTGCAGGTGCAGCCCACCAGCGGCGCGCAGCCGCTCTGGATGCGGCGCGCAACCTCGATCAGATCGCCGACCACGGCCGAGGCCGCGGGCAGCGAGCCGGCGCCCTCTCCGAAGAACATCGTCTCGCCCACCGAGTCGCCCACGACGTAGATGGCGTTGTAGACGCCGTTCACCGATGCGAGCGGGTGCGAGTTCGGGATCATCGTCGGGTGCACGCGCACGTCGATGCCCGTGTCGGTGCGCCGGGCGATGGCGAGCAGCTTGATGGTATGCCCCATCTCGGAGGCGTACTCGATGTCCGCCGGCGAGAGCGACCGAATCCCCTCGGCGGGTACCTGGCTCATGACGACGCGGCTGTTGAACGCGATCGAGGACAGGATCGCGATCTTGGCCGCGGCGTCGAGCCCGTCGACGTCTGCGGTCGGGTCCGCCTCGGCGAAGCCGCGCTCCTGGGCCTCGGCGAGCGCGGAGTCGTAGTCCAGGCCCTCGTCGGCCATGCGGCTGAGCATGTAGTTGGTCGTCCCGTTGACGACCCCCATGACGGCACTGATCTCGTTGCTCGTGAGCGAGTGCTTGAGCGGCTCGATGATGGGGATCCCACCGCCGACGCTCGCCTCGAAGCGCATGTCGACGCCGCTTGTCTCGGCAGCCGCCATCACTTCTTCACCATTGGTGGCGATCAACGCCTTGTTGGCGGTGACGACGCTCTTGCCGGACCCCAAGCGCGGTGAGCACGACGTCGCGCGCGACACCGGTCCCGCCGATCAGCTCGATCACCACATCGAGAGACGGGTCGTCGATCAGCGCGAAGGCGTCGGTGGTGCATGCCGCCGGATCGAGCCCCAGCTCGCTGAAGCGCGACTCGGCCCGATCAGCGAAGGCCGCGAGCTCGATGTCGACGCCTGCGCGGCGACGGAAGTCCTCCCTGTGACGACGCAGTATCTCGACAACACCGCTGCCGACTGTTCCCAGGCCGATGAGACCGACACGAATGGTGCGCATGTGACTACCTCTCGGGATATCGCCGCACGCAAATGTGGGCGGGTTCATTGTACCCGAGGCGGTCGAGTGCTCCGAGCGTCCTGTGCAGCCGTGTTCCCTGCGCACACTGGGCGCGCCGGAAGGGTGTGCTGCAAGTCACACGAATCGTGATTCGCGGGCTTGTCGGCAGCGGGACGGCGCCCGATAACGCCTACCTAGGGCCAGACGGCGAGGGTTCTTGCCGCGCAACACGACAGGGCTCCACGAGCGCGCGGCGGATGCAAACGATGGAGGTAGCTACATGAGACGAACGCTCAAGCCCAGGATCATCACGGCAGTCGCGGTTGCGGTGCTGACCCTGGCAGCGGCCTCGGTCGCACAGGCCTACACGACCAAGTCGGCGGATTGCTCAGGGTGCCACGGGACGAATCCGGCCGTCGTCCTCGAAGCAGTCGAGACCGCGAACGACGGTACCAACGCCACCTACAAGGTCACCGTGACGAATCCGTTCGGCGTCGCAGGCTGGGCGGTGATCTCCGGTGGCGTCAACATCGTGAGGGACAAGTCCGCAACCGGAACCTTCAAGGTGCCGAATGGCGAAACCTACACCGTGTGGGGTGTCAGCAACGGCACGAGTGAGGGTGCGGCCTCGGTGCAGATTCGCCCCGTAGCTCCACCGGCTCCGCCTACCGAGCCCTCAGCTCCGCCGGTCGAGCCTCCAGCGCCCCCAGCCGAGCAGCCACCAGCTCCGCCGGCTCCGCCCGCCGAGCCTCCCGCACCGGCTCCTCCCACCGAGGCGGCGCCACCCGCAGATCCTTCGGCCGAAGCCAGTGCACCCGTGCAGACCGGCATGCTCAAGATCTATCTCAAGCGCCACGGCAAGAACCACCGCTACACCATGACGCTTCGTCAACACCGAGACGGGCACGTCCAAGACCATCAGAGCAAGCGCAGCTGCGTCGTTCTCAAGCGCGTCGAGTACGGCACGTACGAGCTCACGCTGACGATGGGCACGAAGACCTACACGAAGACCGTCGTGGTGGAGAAGGCCAAGACCAAGGTGACCATCAAGCTGACCAAGACCTCCAAGAACCACAAATCCAAGGCCAAGAGAGGACAGCCACGAATCCGAGTCCACATCGAAGCACAGCTCCAAGAGCGGCGGCAAGAAGCACAAGAAGTAGCAGGCTCGCGCCCCTCTCGTGGCGCAGCAGTCGTACCACTATCGGGGCCGGTGTCCTTGCGGATGCCGGCCCCGCCGCCGTGGACGGACCCGCTGTTGCGCCACAGGCGGGGTTGTCGGAGTATGCTCACACTCTGAGCGTAGCCAACCTACACGGAGGAACCGATGGACGTGCTGTCGCTTTGGGTCTGGCCGCTCGCGGCGGCGCTGGTGACCACCGTGTTCACCGTTCTGCTGGCCAAGCAGTACCGCGAGCGCCACAAGGCTCACCAGCTTGCGTGGACGATCGGCTTCGCGATGTGGGCGGCCGCCTCGTACATGGAGTTCGCGGCGATCGTGCTGGGCGCATGGCCCGCGATGCTGTACCGGTTCTATATCATCACAACAGCTGCGTTGGTCCCGGTGCTCGGCTACGGCACCATCCGCCTCATGACTAAGCGCGCGTGGTGGGGATGGGCCTACATCGCGATCAACGTCGCGCTTGTCGGCGTGTTCGCCTACGGCATCTTCACCCACCCGATGGATCCCGCCGAACTGGCGAAAGCGAATGTCGCCAGCTACGCTGCGCTTGGCCCGAAAGGCACGTTCCCTCGATTGCTCTCGGCGTTCATCTCCATTCCCGGCGCCCTGGTTCTCTTCTACGGCGCCATCCATTCGATCTTCCTCTTCATCAGGAAGAAGGAGTTCGCATACCGCATGTGGGCGAACGTCCTCATCGCAGCGGCAACACTGGTCATCGCAGCGGCCGGCGGCATGGCAGCGACCGGCGACCCCAGACTCTTCTACATCGCCGAACTCGTCGCGGCAGGCTTGTACCTGTGGGGATTTCTGCTCGCCAGCGATCTCAAGAAGGGCGCTGCCGCGGCCAAGGCCGCTCGCGTGCGGGAGTCAGGTAGTTCGTAGCACCAGGCGTCTAACCCGTCACAGCTCGCTAGCCTCGGCTGCTCTGGTCGGGCTGTTCATCCTCGGCGCGGGTGGGGATGTGGTAGCCGATGTAGTAGTGCACGGCTCCACCGATAAGGGTGAGCGCCACTGCGTAGGAGATTGCCAGAGCGTTGGCGTCGAAGCGCGAGAGCATGATCGCCGAGGACATGAGCGTCGTCACCCACATCACCGAGAGCGAGACTGTCTTGGCGCGCCGCGGAATCCCCTTGCCCGAAACGAAGTCTCGCACGTAGGTCCCCAGGTACCGATGCTCGAGCAACCACCGATACAGCCGCTCTGAGCTGCGGATGTAGCACGCAGCAGCGAGCAGCAGGAACGGGGTCGTGGGCCACATCGGGACGAAGACACCAATGACTCCCATCGCGAGCGCCACGCTTCCGACCGCGATCAACAGATACCGCCATGCGCCTCTCATCGGAAACCAGCTCCCCGACAACGCCGCCATGCACGCACGTGTGGCACGCAATCGCGATGCCACCACCCTACCGATCCAGGCTGGCGCCCCGTTCGCCCGACACCCAGTCGAGGTAGGCGTCGAGGTCCTCGCCGCGCCGTAGCGGGTCGCCGTCCACGAGCTCCAAGCGGTACTCGGCTGCCGCGATAAGGTCGCGAGGGTCCGCTCGGCCCGCGGCGATCCACATGGCAAGTCTGACGAGGTCGCCCTCGCTCACCTTGAGTGCTGCGAGCATCAGGCGGCAGGCAGCCTCGTCGGCCTCGGGCGGGCAATCCGGGTCTGGAGCGAGTGCTGCCAGGGCGAGTGAGGCCTCGAAGACTTCCTCGTCCGAGAACGTCTGCCGCAGCCGGGCGTCGACGACCGCCGAGGTCCAGTAGGCCGCCTTGCGGGCGATCTCGTCGCCGTGTGGCTCGGACACGTGCGCGTCGCCCACCGGTCCTACTCCACCTCGCACTTCATGAGGTCGTCGTACGTCTCGCGCCGCACCACCCAGCGCCACTCGCCATCGCCCACGAACACGACGCCAGGCCGGACCTGCTTGTTGTAGTTGCTGCTCATCGACTGGCAGTACGCGCCGGTCGCACAGACGCACAGAACGTCGCCGACCTCGGGGCACTGCAGCGGGGCGTCGTTGACCACGATGTCGCCGCTCTCGCAGTGCTTGCCAGCGACGGTCGCCACCATCTCGCGTGGCTGGTCGGCCTTGTTGGCGATCAGCGCCTCGTAGTGGGCGTCGTAGAGCGACGTGCGGATGTTGTCCGACATCCCGCCGTCGACCGCCACGTACGTCCGTATGCTCGGAATCTCCTTGATGGAGCCCACGGTGTAGAGCGTCACGCCGGCGTTGGCCACGATCGAACGTCCCGGCTCGACCGCCATCGCGGGCACCACGAGTCCGTGCTTCTCGCACTCCTCCTTGATGCCGTCGACCACTACCTTGCCGTAGTCCTTGATCGTCGAGGGCTCGTCGGGCAGGCCGTAGGCGATGCCCAGGCCGCCACCGGTATCGAGCATGCGGACCTCGGCGCCCGTCTCGGCCTTGATCTCGGCGATGAACTCGACGATGACCTCGATCGCCTTCGCGAAGCTGTTCAGCGCGAAGATCTGGCTGCCGATGTGCATGTGCAGTCCGTCGAAGTCGATGCCGGGCAGCTCGATCGCGCGCTTGACCGCCTGCATCGCGAGGCCTTGGTTGCGGCCGAAGCCGAACTTCGAGTCCTCGGCGCCGGTCATGATGAAGTCGTGCGTGTCGGCCTCGACACCGGGCGTGACGCGCAGAAGGACCTTCTGCGGACACGCCGCGCTCGGTAGCCAGCGCGCTGAGACGCTCCATCTCCTCGAAGCTGTCGACCACGATCCGGCCCACTCCGGCGTCGAGGCACTCGGCCAGCTCGGCGGGCGTCTTGTTGTTGCCATGCACGTAGACGCGCTCCATCGGAAAGCCGGCGCGCAGCGCGAAAGCAAGCTCACCGCCGCTCGACACGTCGAGGCAGCAGTCCTCCTCGGCGACGAGCCTGAGCATCGCGAGCGACATGAACGCCTTGCCGGCGTAGACGACGTCGACGTCCTTCCAGTGGTAGCGCGTCCACTTCACGTACTCGGAGAGCTGGTGGCGGATCGTAGCCTCGTCCATCACGTAGACGGCGGTGCCAGCCTCGTGCGCCAGCTCAACGGTATCGACGCCGCCGATCCACAGGTGGCCGTCTTTGACCTCGGCGGTCATCGGCAGGACCGACATCAGGTCGTGCCCGGTCTTGAGGTCGGCGTCGCGGGCGGTCGCGGTGTCGATGGCTTGCCCATGGTGGAACTCCCCTGCTCGAAACGTGTCCTCGCATGGTAACGGGTGCGCCGCAACGGTGCTACACTGTGGTTGGCACTACCGCATGGCACTACCACGTATGACTACCGTATAGCACTACCCGCTGACATCTTCATGGAGGCGACCCATGGCCAAGATCAACGTATCCATCCCCGATGAGCTGCTCGCCGAGGTCGACGCCATCGCCCGCGAGTTCAACCGCTCGCGAAGCGGACTCGTCGCCGAGGCGACCGAGCGCTACGTCGCAGGAATCGCCGAGGAGCGCGCTGCCCGCGAGCGCGAGGCGCGGATCCGCGCCGCGATGGCACATGCGCGCGAGATCTCGAAGACGGTGCCCCCCGGCCCTCCTGCCGAGGAGATCATCCGCCGGGACCGCGACACCGACCGTGGCCGGCTTCTCCGTCCGCAGGACTTCGAATGAACGCCGCGCACGGCGTCGTCGTTGATGCGTCGATCGCGGTGAAGTGGTTTCTTGCCCACCAAGAGGCCGACGTCGATCACGCGCTGTGGCTGCTCGAGCTCAACGCGCGCGACCAGATCAGGCTGTCAGCGCCAGCCCACATGCGACTGGAAACGATGAACGCACTCGTCTCTCGGAAGATGCCGATTCCCGAGGTTCTCGGAGCTGCGAGTGATCTTGAGGGCTTCAGCCTCGAATGGCACGAGATCGACGAGGCGCTGTCTTTCGAAGCGGTCTCAATCGCTGCATCCCACGGGCTCACCGTCTACGACGCGGCGTACCTGGCGCTCGCGAACCGCCTCGATGCCGGCCTCGTCACTGCAGACCGCGCGCTCGCGGCAGCGGCAGGCGAGCGGCGCGTGAGTGTCGTCGATCTGCCGGCGGATCCGCCGTACCCGCAGCGCTAGACTCCCCGCAGCGTGGCCCGCTCGCGACTGCTACATCCGCTCCGGAGCGCTCACGCCGAGAAGCCTGAGCACGCACCGCAGCGCGCGTCGCGTGGCGTCGACGGCGTAGAGCCGTGCCGTCCGTCAGCGCCGCGTCGTCGCTCATCGACCCGACACTGCGTGTAGAACTGGTGGAATGTCGCCGCGAGGTCCTCGGCGTAGCGCGTCAGCTTGTGGGGCGCCAGGTCGCGCGCAGCGACCTCGACCACGTCGGCGAACTCGCTCAGGCCGCGCATGAGCGCGAGCTCTGCGTCAGCAGTGAGCGGCGAGAGATCAGTGTCGGCCGCGACGAGCGAGGCCGCGAGCGCGTCGATGTCGCGCGACGGCTCTGCAATGTCTGCCGCCGCACCGTCGGCCTCACGCGCCGCCTTGGCCAGGATCGAGCAGATGCGTGCGTGCGCGTACTGCACGTAGTAGACGGGGTTGTCGGCGGACTGCTCCTTGGCGAGCTCGATATCGAAGTCGACCTGCTGGTCGGTGGAGCGGCGCAGGAACCAGTAGCGTGCCGCGTCGGCGCCCACGTCTTCGAGCAGCTCCTCGAACGTGACCATCTCGCCGGTGCGCTTGCTCATCCGCACCGGCTCGCCGCCGCGAAGCAGGTTCACGAGCTGGCCGATGACGACATCGAGCTGGCCCTCGTGCCCGAGCGCCGCGCCGCGGCCTTCATCCGAGCGACGTAGCCGTGGTGGTCGGCGCCCCAGATGTTGATGACCCGGTCGAACCCGCGATCGAACTTGTCCTTGTGGTACGCGATGTCGGCGGCGAAGTACGTGTACTCGCCGTCGGCCTTCACGAGCACGCGGTCCTTGTCGTCGCCGAAGTCGGTGGA
Source organism: uncultured Actinomycetes bacterium (assembly GCA_963700665.1). Classification (GTDB taxonomy): domain Bacteria; phylum Actinomycetota; class Coriobacteriia; order Anaerosomatales; family PHET01; genus CAVPCY01. The sequence continues at coordinate 48,351 of CAVOYK010000001.1, read as the reverse complement.
GCGGAACCAGACCGCGCCCTCGTGCTCGTAGATGTAGCCCGCCTCGCCGAAGCGCCGCGATACCTTGCTCGATCTCGCTCGGTCCGCCGTCGGGCCCGGCGCGTGCAGGGTGCGCTCCGAGAACCACACGTCGAAGTCGACACCCATGCCGTGCAGCACGCGCTTCAGATGCTCGAGCACCTGGGCGTACGCCTTCTCCCTGAAGTGCGCCTCGCGAGCGTCCGAGGTCGCGTCGACCCAGCCCGACGCCCTCCTCGGCGAAGATCTCGCGGGCGATCTCGGTGATGTAGGCGCCCTGGTACCACTCCTCGGCGAACTCGACCTCGCGTCCGCACAGCTCGAGATAGCGCGCGGCGACGGACTTGCGCGAAGATGTCCATCTGCACGCCCGCGTCGTTGACGTAGAACTCGCGCTCGACGTCCCAGCCGGCGTGCTCGAGCACGCGCGCCATCGAGTCGCCCAGCGCCGCCCAGCGGCCGTGACCCACGTGCATCGGACCCACAGGGTTCGCCGAGACGAACTCGACCTGGACGCGCAGCCCGCGGCCCTGGTCGAGCCGGCCGAAGTCGCGATCGGCTTCGCGCGCCTCGCGCAGCACGCGCTGGAGCGCGTGCGGTGAGAGCCGGAGGTTGATGAAGCCCGGGCCGGCGATCTCGACCGCAGCGATGTCGTCGTTTTCGGCGATGCGTGCCGCGATGATCTCGGCGACCTGACGCGGCTGCATCTTGGCGGCCTTCGCGCACCGCAGTGCGACGGTGGTCGCCCAGTCGCCGTGACTCGGGTCGCGCGGACGCTCGATGCCCGGATCGGGTGTCTCCGAAAGCGGCAGCTCGCCCGCCGCGATGGCCTCGGCCACAGCGGCCGAAACGAGATGAGATATGGCTTCTCTCACAGTGGATTGCGACCTCTCGCAGGCGCGAACGGGTGGCGTTCAGGGTACCCGAATCACCGCGCGTCTCAAAGAGATGTCGCTGCCCGAGCCTGCCGAGCGCCAGTCACTACGGGTATCATCGTCTCGGTTCGCAACAGCACAACCCTTGGCCGTTCGAGCCGCTCGCGGTGGCGCGTTCTCCGCTGACCGAAGACGCTCGAGCCACTCGCAGGGAGGTTCGCTGTACGTGCGGCACGAGGGCTCTACGCTTCGGGTTACTCGCTGTTTCGCCATCACGACTCGCATGCCGGCCGACGTAAGGATGGCTTGAATGCACCACTGCACGTGTGCCGACGAGACCTCTGGCACCGTCGACCTGAGCCTTCTCGATCCGGTACTGGAGCGCTACGCGGATGAAGCGGGCGCCCTGATTCCGGTGCTCCAGCAGGCACAGGAGGTCTACGGCTACCTGCCCAAGCCCGTGCTTGCAGCGATCGCCTCGGCCCGCCACGTGCCCTTCTCGGAGGTCTACGGAGTCACGACCTTCTACAGCCAGTTCCACCTGGAGCCGCGCGGCAAGACGATCGTGAAGATCTGTCACGGCACCGCCTGCCACGTCGCCGGCGCGCCGGAGATCACCCACGCCATCACCGACGAACTGATGACCAAGGTCGGCGAGACCTCAGAGGACCTGCGCTTCACGGTCGAGGCCGTGGCCTGCGTGGGGTGCTGCGGTCTTGCGCCGGTAGTGGTTGTGGGCGAGGAGACGCACGGCCAGCTCGATCCCGGCTGCCGCCCGCAAGCTCGGCAAGCAGATCTACCGAGGAGCACCTCGAGTGAGCAGCGCGCCTGCGACCATCGAGCGCACCGGCGCCGGGACCGTGGAGATCCGCGTCTGCGCGGGCTCGGGCTGCGTCGCGGGTGGCTCGCTCGCGGTCGCAGACCGCTTCGAACAAGAACTCGCCGAGCGGGGAGCCAGCGAGTGGGCGCGCGTGGTTCGGACCGGCTGCCACGGCCTGTGCGCACAGGGCCCCGTGGTGGTGACCTCGCCGGAGGGCGTCTTCTACCCTGGCATCACGCTGCACCGCGTCGGACCAGATCGTCGACGCGCTCGTGCAGGGCGGCCCGCCCGTCGACGCCTTCCTCTACCGCGAGGACGAGGCGGCCGAGCCCATCGCGCGCTACGCCGACATCCCGTTCAACGCCCGCCAGCATCGCATCGTGCTGCGCAACTGCGGCGTGATCGACCCCGAGGACATCGACAGCGCACTTGCAGCCGGGGCCTACTCGGGACTTCGAGAAGGCGCTCGAGACCATGACCCCCGAGCAGGTCATCGAAGAGGTGAGCGACTTCGGGCCTTCGCGGACGCGGAGGCGCGGGCTTCGGCACCGGCCTGAAGTGGCGGCTCGCCCGCGAGGCGCCGGGCGACCTCAAGTACATGCTGTGCAACGCCGACGAGGGCGATCCCGGGCGCGTTCATGGACCGCAGCGTCCTCGAGGGCGACCCGCACTCGGTGCTCGAAGGCCTCGCGATCGGCGCGTACGCGACCGGCGCGAGCGAAGGGCTTCGTCTACGTGCGCGCCGAGTACCCGCTGGCGGTCAAGCGGCTGCGCAAGGCGATCTGCGATGCCGAGGAGCGCGGGCTTCTCGGCGAGGACATCCTGGGGACCGAGTTCTCCTACACGGTACGCGTGAGGGAAGGGGCGGGCGCCTTCGTGTGCGGCGAGGAGACCGCGCTCATCGCCTCGGTCGAAGGCCACCGCGGCATGCCGAGGCCCCGACCGCCCTTCCCCACCACCTCGGGGCTGTGGGACCGACCCACCTGCATCAACAACGTCGAGACGCTCGCCAACGTGGCGTGGATCGTGAGCCACGGCGCCGAGGCGTACTCGTCGATCGGCGAGAGCGACAGCAAGGGCACGAAGGTCTTCGCGCTCACCGGCAAGGTCCGCCACAGCGGTCTGGTCGAGGTGCCGTTCGGCCTGACCGTGGGCGAGCTCGTCAACGAGATCGGTGGCGGATGCCAGGGCGGCGTGCCCACCAAGGCGGTGCAGATCGGCGGGCCCAGCGGCGGGTGTCTGCCGGCCGAGCTGTTCGACACGCCCATCCAGTACGACACGCTCATGAAGGCGGGCGCGATCGTCGGCTCGGGTGGCATGGTCGTCGTCGACGAGACCACCTGCATGGTCGACCTCGCGCGCTACTTCCTGACGTTCACCCAAGACGAGTCGTGCGGCAAGTGCGTGCCGTGCCGCGTGGGCACCAAGCGCATGCTCGAGATCGTCACGCGCATGACCGAGGGCAAGGCCGAGGACGGGCGACATCGAGCTGCTCGAACACCTCGCCAAGCGTCATCAGCGCCACATCGCTGTGCGGTCTGGGCCAGACCGCGCCCAACCCGGTGCTCTCGACGCTGCGCTACTTCCGCCAGGAGTACGAGGAGCACGTCTACGAGCACAAGTGCCGCGCGCATGCGTGCTCGGCGATCTCCACCTACGTCATCGATGCCGTCGCGTGCAAGGGCTGCGGAGTGTGCAAGAAGCGCTGTCCCGCCGAGGCGATCGAAGGAGTGCTCAAGGAACCGTACGTCATCGACGTCGACGCGTGCGTGAAGTGCGGCATCTGCGAGACCCACTGTCCCTTCGACGCGATCCACAAGGTCTAGGCGGGACATGCAGCAGCGAGAGGAAGGACCAGCGCGATGAAGGTCTCAGACATCATGACCGCGCGAGTCGTCGCGATGCCGACCGACGCGACCGTCACCCAGGTGGCGCGCACGGATGCGCGACGAGCGCGTCGGCTCGGTGATCGTGACCCGGGACGGCGAGATGGTCGGGCATCGTCACCGACCGCCAGATCACCCACACCGTGGTCGCCGACGGTGTCGGACCCCAACACCGTGCGAGTGAGCGACATCATGTTCACCGACTTCGTGCCGCTCGAGCCCGACATGGACCTGCTCCAGGCGGTGCGCCTGCAGTGCGAACTCGCCATGCGCAGGCTTCCGGTCATCAAGGACGGCGTGCCCGTGGGCATCGTGTCGACCTCCGACATCGCGGCGTTCGCCAAGGAGCTCATCGACTGCGTCCTAGTCGAGGGCGAAGTGCGCGTCCTTGCGCCGAGGGCGGCACAGAAGTGACCCTGCGCACCGACACCGCAACCATCACGCTGACCGTCGACGGACGGGCGATCGAAGCGCGCCCCGGCCAGACCGTCCTCGAAGTCTGCCGAGAAGCCGGCATCCACATCCCGACGCTGTGCCACGACCCGCGCCTGGAGCCCTACGGGGGCTGCCGGCTGTGCATCGTCGAGATCGAGGGTCTTCGGGGCTACCCCACCGCCTGCACCACGCTGGCGACCGACGGCATGGTCGTCGTCACCACGAGCGAGACGCTGTTCGACCTGCGCAAGACCGTCGTCGAGCTGCTCCTCTCGGACCACAAGGTCGAGTGTCTGACGTGCGAGAGCGGCGGGCGGTGCGGGCTGCAGGACGTGGCGTACGAACACAACATCGAGATCGCGGCGATCGACGGCGACAAGCACGTGGTCGACGTGGTCGACGACAACCCCCTGATCGAGCGCGACTTGGCGAAGTGCATCTCGTGCGGACGCTGCACGCGCATCTGCGCCGAGGTCCAGGGCTGCAACGTCTACGAGTCCACCGGCCGCGGCTTCGACTCCCTGCCCAACACTCCGTTCGGCGTCTCGCTGCTCGAGGCCGGGTGCGAGTTCTGTGGCCAGTGCGTCTCCACCTGCCCCACCGGTGCGCTCACCGACAGGCCGAGCCGCTTCAGGGGCCGCGCGTGGGAGGTCGCGTGGACCGAGACCACCTGCGGCTACTGCGGCGTCGGGTGCACCATCGAGTACGCGACCAAGGACGGCGAGGTCGTGGGAGCGCGCGCCCCGCTCGAGCAAGGCGCCCAACTTCGGCAACCTGTGCGCGAAGGGGCGCTACGGGTGGAGCTTCACGCACCACCCCGACCGCCTCACCACCCCGCTGGTCCGCAAAGACGGCGAGCTCGTCTCGGCAACGCTGGGACGAAGCGATCGCGCTCATCGCCGAGAAGCTCGGCGGCGTTCGCGACGAGCACGGACCCGACGCCGTAGCGGGCCTGGCCTCGGCGAAGTGCACCAACGAGGAGAACTACCTGTTCCAGAAGTTCCTGCGCACGGCGATCGGCACGCACAACATCGACCACTGCGCCCGTCTTTGACACAGCTCCACGGTGGCCGGTCTGGCCGCAGCGTTCGGAAGCGGAGCGATGACGAACTCGATCGCCGACCTCGGCGAGGCCGACGTCGTGCTGTGCATCGGCTCGAACACCACCGAGGCGCACCCGATCATCGGCGTCGAGCTCAAGAAGGCGGCCCGCCGAGGCACCCGCATCTACGTCGTCGACCCGCGCGAGATCCGGCTTGCCGACCACGCGGTCAAGTGGCTGCCGGTCCAGCCGGGCGCCAACATCGCGCTCTTCAACGCCATGATGCGCATCATCATCGAGGAGGGCCTGGCCGACGACGACGTTCATCGCCGAGCGCACCGAGGGCTTCGAGGCGCTGCGCGCACTGGTCGCCGACTACGACCTCGAGTGGGCTGCCGAAGTCACCGGCATCCCGCTGGCCGACATCCGCGAGCTCGCGATCGCGTACGGCTCGGCCGATGCCGCCTCGATCGTCTACGCGATGGGCGTCACGCAGCACACCTCGGGCACCGACCAGGTGCGCTCGCTCGCGAACCTCGCCATGCTCACCGGCAACATCGGCAGGCCGGGAACCGGCGTGAACCCGCTGCGTGGGCAGAACAACGTGCAGGGCGCCTGCGACCTCGCGTGCCTGCCCAACTGCCTGCCCGGCTACCAGAAGCTCGGCGAGCGCGGCGCGCTCGATCGCGTCTGCGACTACTGGGAGACCGAGCGCGAGCTCTCGGCAGAGCCGGGTCTCACGCTCGTCGAGATGATGGACGCCGCCATCGGCGGCGAGCTCAAGGCGATGTACATCATGGGCGAGAACCCCGTCATCGCCGACCCCGACACCGACGCACGTCATCGAGGCGCTCGAGGCGCTCGACTTCCTCGTGGTCCAAGACATCTTCCTCACCGAGACCGCCGCCTTCGCCGACGTCGTGCTGCCCGCTGCGTCGTTCCTGGAGAAGGAGGGCACCTTCACCAACACCGAGCGGCGCATCAAGCGCGCCCGCAAGGTCGTCGACGCGCCCGGAGAGGCGCTGACAGACGGCGAGATCTCTGCTGCGTCTCTTCTCGGCGATGGGGATCGAGACCGACTACGAGGGTCCGAACGACATCATGAACGAGATGTCGGCGATCACGCCGCAGTACGGCGGCGTGAGCTATCGGCGCCTCGAGGCCGAAGGCAGCCTGCAGTGGCCGTGCCCCGACGACGACCACCCCGGCACGCCGATCCTGCACGCCGAGACGCTTCACGCGTGGCCTGGGCGAGTTCCTGGCGGTCGACTACACGCCAGCGCCCGAGCAGGTCGACACCGACAAGCCGCTCGTGCTCACGACCGGGCGACACCTGTGGAACTTCCACACCAACACGATGACTCAGCGCTCGGAAGGGCTATCCGAACTCAACGACCACGGCTACATCGACCTCAACCCGAGCGACGCCGAGGAGCTGGGCATCTGCGACGGCGACACGGTCGAGATCACGAGCACAGCACGGGTCGGTGTCCGCCGAGGCACACGTCGGCCGAGAGAGCGTCCCAAAGCGCGGCGTCGCGTTCATGCCGTTCCACTTCGCGGACGCTCCCGCGAACAGGGTCACGAGCGGCGGCGAGCTCGACCCCTCGGCGAAGATCCCCGGACTGAAGGTGACCGCCGTGCGGGTGGCCAAGCGCACCTGACTCGGCACCGACGGAGCTCGACGGGAGCCGCGGCGACGACTGCGGGCGCGGGTCGCTACTTGTGGTACGGCTCGCCGCGGGCGATGCGAAACGCGCGGTACAGCTGCTCGAGCAGCACGACGCGCGCGAGGTTGTGCGGAAGCGTCATCGGGCCGAGCGACAGCCGCTCGTCCGCACGGGCCAGCACGTCGGCCGAAAGCCCGTGCGATCCCCCGACCACGAACGCGACGCTGCTGCGGCCCTCCAGCCCGAGCGCCGAGAGCCTGCTCGGAGAACGCTTCGCTCGAGAGCTGCCTGCCCCCGATCTCCAGCGCGACGACGTGCGCGCCGTCGGGAATCGCCTTGAGGACGTCTGCGCCCTCCTCGGCCAGGGCCTTCGCCTCGCCCCCGCGCCCCGGATCGCGATCGGCGATCTCGACCACGCGCACGTCCGCGTAGGGGCGCAGCCGCTTGAGGTACTCGTCGGCTGCCTCTCGCCAGAACCGCTCCTTGAGACGTCCGACAGCGACAAGCGTGATCCGCATCCGCTACTGCCGGTCCGCGTCGGAGCCGAGCACCACGTCGAACGTCCGCTTCGTGTCACCGCGAGCGACCTCGACGGAGAGGCGTCTCGCCGATCTTGTGCTCGCGCACGACCGCGAAGACGTCCTCGACGCTGGCGATGTCGCTTGCCCGCGATCGAGATGATGATGTCGCCGCGCTGGATGCCCGAGATCTCCGCGGGCGAGTCGGGCTGAACGAAGCGCACAAGCGCGCCGCTCTCGACCGGAAGGCCGAACTGCGCAGCGACGTCTTGGTCGACGGTCGCGCTGCTCAGGCCGAGATACGGATGGGTTGCCCGCCGGTCTCGATGAGCTGCTTCGCGATGTCGATGGCGAAGTCCACCGGGATGGCGAAGCCGATTCCGGCCGACTGGGGCGCCCCCACCGAGCCCGAAGGCGACTGGATGAGCGTGTTGATCCCCACGAGCCGCCCAAGGGAGTCCACCAGAGCACCGCCCGAGTTGCCGGGGTTGATCGCCGCGTCGGTCTGGATGAGGTTCGTGTAGGTCGTGAGGTCGTTCGTGCCATCCACGAGCGACGAGCGATTGAGCGCCGAGATGATGCCGACGGTGACCGTCTTCTCCAGGCCGAACGGGCTTCCCACGGCCATGACGTACTGCCCGACCCTCAGGTCCTTCGAAGACCCGGCCTCCGCTGCCGGATACCCGTCCCCCTCGATCTTGAGAACCGCAAGGTCGCTGGAGGTGTCGATGCCGACCACCGTTGCGGGCTTGTCCTCGACGCCGACCGTGACCACGATGCTGTCTGCGCCCTCGATCACGTGGTAGTTGGTCAGGATGTATCCGTCCTCCCGGACGATCACGCCGGACCCGTTGCCGACATCCCGCCTCACGTTCTGGCCGGTGAACGGGTCGAATCCCTGCTGCTGAACGGTGACGTTGACGACCGCGGGCACGACCTTGGCCGCAACGGCCTCGGATACCTCGGCCATGCTGTTGCCGGGGTTGATCGTGATCTGCCTCGCGAGCGGGTTGAGCGGCCTGCTGTTGGGCAGCGCGCAACGGCTGCGTGCCCGGAATGTAGCCAAGGACCCACATGAGGGCCGCAGAGACGAGCACGCCCCCGACCAGAGCTCCGACCGTAGCCGCCGTCACCACCGCGGCGCTCGTCCAGCGCCGCTCGACCGCCGGCTCCTCGCACGGCTCGTCACCCTCGCCCGTGTAGTCGCACACGGGCAGCGGCGAAGAGGTCGAGGCCGGCGAAACCATATGTGCTTCGATATCGTCGAGGTGCGAGTCGGGGTCGGCCATCCACGCAACCGCCTCACCCTCCGAGGCACTCGGTTCGGGCTCGCCATGAACGTGCCAGTCGGTACGGGCCGCCTCGGCGGCGATGCGCGCCTGCTGGGAGGCAAGGTCCTCTGCGGACTGCTGGTCGGGCGCCTGTGGGCTGCCCGCAAGGCCGTTGTGGTCGTTGTCGTCTGGCATGTCGGATTCACCTCGGGGTGGAAAGCGGGTTCCAGTGAGCATTGTGCCCGCTGAGCAGCAACGTTAATACCCGTCGCTCACATACGCCAGCGGGCACACACAATCACCACGACGCGTGACCCCTACGGTAGTCCGGCACCCATCCACGTGAGCGCCGGGCCTGCAGCGATGCCAAGCACGGCCGTGAGTGCCGCGCATCCGAGAACCGCGACGACCGCGGGCCACGGGTTGGCGCCCTTCTCGGCAGGGCCACCTTCGACCAAGAAGGCCGAGTGAACGATGCGCAGGTAGTAGCCGGCGGACACGACGCTCATCGACCACTGCGACGACCACCCACACCCCGAGTCCGGCGTTCGAGCGCCGCGAGGAAGACGTACAGCTTGCCGAAGAACCCGACGAGCGGCGGGATTCCCACGAGCGAGACGAGCATGAGCACCATGAGCCAGGCCGTCGCAGCGCGACGCCGCGAGAGTCCCGCGAAGTCGCTGAGCTCCGGGCCCTCCTCGGCAACGATCAGCATCACGCCGAGCGAAGGCACCGAGTATGCGAGCGACGTAGAAGATGGCCGAAGCGTAGCCCGTCGCCGTCAGGGTCGAGACGGCGAGCAGCAGATAGCCGGTGTGCGCGACTCCCGAGTACGCCATCATGCGCCGGATGTCGGTCTGAGTGAGCGCCGCCAGGTTGCCGAGCAGCATCGAGGCTACGGCCGCTATCAGACAGCGCCGGGCCCAGCGCCGGCGCCGTGGGACCGACCGCCGATGCGAGGCGCACGACGGCGACCACGGCGGTGAGCTTGGGGACGGTGGAGACGAACGCGACGGTCCAAGGCTCGGAGCCGGCGTAGGCGTCGGGCGCCCAGTAGTGGAACGGCGCGCAGAGAGCTTCGCGAACAGTCCCACGAAGGTGAACAGCACCGCGAGCACGCCCAGCGTGCCCGCAGCGCTCAGGTCGAACTCAGACATGAACGACGAGCCGGTGACGCCGTAGAGGAACGACATGCCGTAGAGCATCACAAGCGACGTGAGCATCGAGAGCAGGAAGTACTTGAGCGCGCCCTCCAGCCCGTCGATGCGCATGCGTCGATAGCCGATCAGCACGTAGGCCGGCATCGTGGCCAGCTCGAGCGCGAGAACCAGCGTCACCAGCTCGGCCGGCCTCGGCCATCAGCATCGCGCCGGTCGCCGAGAAGAGCGCCAGCGCGACGGCCTCGCGGATGCGGCCCTCCCCGCGCCCCGCCGTCCACAGCAGCCACAGCGCAGTCAGCACCGCGACCGCAGTGCGGGCGAAGCGAGCGGGGCCGTCGAACAGCAGCATCCCGCCGAACAGCGCGTCGCCCACCGGCAGCAGCGCCGCGACCACCGCCGAGCAGGCCGCAGAGGCCCGCGCCCACCCACGCCGAGCCCCTGTCTCCGCCGGGCAGACGCTCGGCGAACAGCGCCCATCCCGCGGCAAGCAGGATCAGCAGTTCCGGGACGATCAGGGCGTAGCCGGTCACCTACCCACCCAGCACTTTCGACAGAGACTGCATGACGGGATCGGTGTACTGGAGCAGCGAGGTCCAGTAGATGCCGATGACGACGATCAGCGCGATCAGCGGTGCGACTACGATCAGCTCGCGCAGCGTCGCGTCAGGCTGATCGGCCACCGCCTGGCTGGGCGTGCCGAACACGACGCGCTGCAGCATCCACAGCATGTAGGCTGCACCCAGCAGCACGCCGAGCGAGGCGACCACGACGTACCACGCGGAATCGACCGTCGACAGCCACCCGCCGAGCAGCGACAGGAACTCGCCGACGAAGCCCGACAGCCCGGGCAGGCCCATGCTGGCGAACGACGCGAACGCCACGAGCCCGGCGATGACGGGCATCTGGCCGGCGATACCGGAGAGCTCGGCGATCTGTCGGGTGTGCGTGCGGTCGTAGATCATGCCGACCATCAAGAACAGCATGCCGGTGGTCAGGCCGTGGCTGATGTTGACCGCCATCGCGCCGTTGAGACCGGCCGCGGTCGCCGAGGCGATACCCAGCATCGCGAAGCCCATGTGCGACACCGACGAGTACGCCACGAGCTTCTTCACGTCGGTCTGCGCGAACGCCGTCGCCGCACCGTAGATGATCGAGACCACCGCGAGTACCGCGAGGAAGATCTGCCAGTCCGAGAACCGCATCCGGCAGGATCGGCAGCGACACCCGCAAGAAGCCGTAGGTGCCCATCTTGAGCATGATGCCGGCGAGCAGCACCGACGCCGCCGTGGGCGCCTCGACGTGGGCGTCGGGCAGCCACGTGTGCAGCGGGAACACGGGCACCTTGACAGCGAAGCCGAGGAAGAACGCCAAGAAGAGCCACCACTGCACGCCGAGCGGCAAAGCCGGGCCCGATCATCGACAGCTCGATCAGGTCGAAGCTGCCGGTCTGGAGGTAGAGCGCCACGATGCCCACCAGCATGAACACCGAACCGAGCAGCGTGTAGAGGAAGAACTTGACCGCTGCGTACTCGCGGCGGGGTCCGCCCCACTCGGCGATCAGGAAGTACATCGGGACGAGCACGAGCTCCCAGAACACGTAGAACAGCACGAAGTCGAGCGCGGCGAACACGCCGTTCATGCCTACCTGCAGCAGCAGCAGCATCGCGAAGTAGAACGACGGCTTCTTCTCGATCTTCCAGCTTGCGATGACGGCGAGGAAGCACAGCAGAGCCGAGAGCGCGAGCAGCGGCATGGAGATCCCGTCGACCGCCATGTAGTACTGGATGCCGACCTGAGGGACCCACGAGAACTTCTCGACGAACTGCATCTGCGTGCCGGGAACGAAGCGCGACAGCATGACCACCGCAAGCACGAGATCGGCTGCGGTCACAGCCAAGGCCACCCACTTGGCGAGGTCACCTCTGCTCTTGGGCAGCAGCGCGCAGGCGACGCACGCCTGCGAGCGGTAGGAAGATTATCCAGCTGAGCAGCACGCTAGGCCCCCCTTGAGACGACAACGAGGATGAGCATGAGCACGACGACTGCGCCCACCACGAGACGTTGGTAGCTTTGGAGATGTCCGGTCTGAAGCCGCCGCGCGCTGCGGCCTATCGACTTGGCGAGAGAGGCGACCCCGTTGACGGCGCCATCGACGACGCGCCCGTCGAAGGACCACGCGCCCTTCGAGGCGCCCACCCAAGCGCGCCCCGCTCCGTTGACGACCCCGTCGACACCCTTGTGGTCGAAGACGGTCATCGCATCGGCGGCGTTCATGTAGCCGCGGATGAAGAGACGCTCGTAGGTCAGATCGAAGTAGAACTTCTGGACGAGCATGTCGTACAGGTAGCCGAAGCGCTGCTTCCACACCCGGGTGTTGACCACCATCGACCGCCGCCCGTAGACCCACCAGCCGACCCCGATGCCCGTGCCTGCCACGACCAGCGAGACGAGCAGCATCGCCGTGCTCGGCCATTCGCCCTCGTGTCCCAGAAACGCTGCGTACAGCGTCGTGCCGAACCCGACCACGACGCTGATCGCCGCGAGCAGGACCATCGGCGCGAGCATCGAGGTGTGGCCCTCTTCGAGGTGCTCGGACTGCTCCGGGCCGGCGAAGACCCGGAACCACAGCCGCGTCATGTAGAACGCGGTGAGCCCTGACGCGAAGATCGCGAGCATGAAGACCACGGGATGACCCTCGTGCAGAAGCACCGCCAGTATCTCGTCCTTGCTGAAGAACCCGGCCAGCGGCGGAACGCCGGCAAGCGCCAAGCGCCCCGACGCTGAACGTCGCGGTGGTGACCGGCATCCGCTTCGCGAGCCCACCCATCTCGCGCATGTCTTGCGTATGCGCGGCGTGGATGATCACTCCTGCGCCGAGGAAGAGCAGCGACTTGAAGAAGGCGTGCGTGGTGAGGTGGAACAGGGCTGCGGTCGCACTTCCCGCACCGAGCGCGATGAACATGAATCCCAGCTGGCTGATCGTCGAGTACGCCAGCACCTTCTTGATGTCGTGCTGTACGCACGCCAGTAGACCGCCGAGAAGCGCCGTGGCAACACCGATCACCAGCATCGCGCTCAGCACCGCGGGCGCGGCCTCGAAGATCGGCAGCGTGCGAGCGACCACGAACACGCCGGCGGCGACCATCGTCGCGGCGTGGATGAGTGCGGACGCCGGTGTGGGGCCCGCCATCGCGTCCGGCAGCCAGACGTGCAGCGGCACCTGTGCCGACTTGCCCATCGCGGCCCACAGCAGGCCGACCGCAGCTGCCGTCGCCGCGCCCGGCGCCCACTCGGGGATCGTGTGCAGCACCTCGGGCAGATCGAAGGTGCCGACGTTGGCGAAGATCACGAACAGGGCGATCAGGAAGCCCAGGTCGCCCACGCGCGTGGTGAGAAACGCCTTCTGGGATGCCTTGCGCGGCCCCTCCAGCTCGTACCAGAACCCGATGAGCAGGTAGGAGCACAGCCCCATCATCTCCCACATCACGAAGGTGAACAGCAGGTTCTCGGACATGACGAGCACGAGCATCGCGGTCGTGAACAGCGACAGAACCGCGTAGTACCAGCCCACGCGCTCGTCTTTGTGCATGTAGCCGAGTGAGTACACCTGCACGCACGTGGCCACGATCGTGACGGTCACGAGCGTCGCGGCGGCGAGAGGGTCGAGAGCGAGCATGGCGTCGAAGGTCGCCCCGCCCATCTCGGCAAAGGTCCATGACACGCTCCACACAGGCTCGTGTTGGCCGCCCGGCCACACCCGGACGAACGCCGCGATAGACAAGACGCACGAGGTCGCCATCGCTGCGATCGACAGCCAGATGAGCCTGTTTCGCAGCGCACGTGACAGCGGCAACAGCAGCACGAAGGCCAGAGCCGGTAGAGCGGGTATGAGGAGGACCCAGTCCATGCTCTACCCCTTCAGCTCCGACAGGTTGGTCACTTCGCTCGTGCGCGAGCGGCGATAGATCGCAAGCACGAGGGCCAGGCCCAGCCCGACCTCGGCAGCCGAGATCACCATGGTGAACACGGTGAAGTACCAGCCGGTCATCGCCTCGGGTGCGCGGAACCGCGTGAAGGCGACGAGGTTGACGCCGATCGCTATCGACATCAGCTCGAGCGACATCAGGACCTGGACGGCGCCCTTCTTGGAGACCGCGCCATACATGCCCAGCGCGAAGAGCAGCGCGCCGAGAAACAGGAAGGCCTCGAGTCCTGCCCGCATCGCTACTCCTCCCCCTCTCTCGACCACAGGACCGCCGCGACGAGCGCGGCGGTGAGCACGAGCGAGGCGATCTCGAACGGGCGCCACCCATCCGTCGAGGCTGAACAGCTGCTCGCCAAAAGCGACCAGGTCAGGGCCCTGTGCCGGCAAGGTCACGGGAAGCGCCTCCCAGCCGACCACCGCGAAGGCCACGACCGCGAAGAACACCACCGCCAACACCATCGCCAGCGGGGATGCATCTCGCGAGCGCACCGCGTCTTCTCGGCTGCGAAGCGTGATCATGATCGTGAAGATCAGCAGGATCGCCAGCGCGCCTGCGTAGATGAGCAGCTGCACCACGGCGATGTAGTCGGCGTCGAGCAGCATGTAGATGCCGGCAGCCGCCACCGACACTTCGAGCAGCCAGAACGCCGCGTGCACGACGTTGCGCGTCCACAGCATCGCGGCAGACCCGCCGACCGTGGCGAGCGCGAGCAGGGCGAAGGCGACTCCGTTCACGGTCTCACTCATCGCTCGCCTCCTCGGCCTTCGGCGCAGGAGCAGACGGGTCAGACGGAGCGGGTGCCTGTGATTCGGACGGCGCGGCCTCGGCGGAGGCGTCGCAGGCACCGCCGGCGTCGCGGGCTTCGGCCGCAGCGGGCTTCGCCGGTGCGGCTGGGCGCTCGGCACGCTTGGGCTTGGCGGCGGGCGTGTCGACGAGCAGATCGAACTCCAGCTCCTGCGGGGCGAACCGCGCGAGCTCGTAGTCGTGGCCCTGCTCGATGGCGTCGAACGGACACGCCTCGACGCACAGGCCGCACATCATGCACGCGCCGATCTCGTAGTGCCACCGGTCGATCGTCTTGTTGCGGTCCTCATCGGTGGTCACGTCGATCTTGATGATGTAGTCGGGGCACGCCTTCTCGCACGCCATGCAGGCGGTGCACTTGTGCTCGCCGGCGTCGTCGAGCTTCAGCTGCACGGCCCAGCGTGCACGCTCGGGCAGCGTGACCTTCTGGCGCGGGTACTGCACGGTGATCGGGCCGCGCAGCATGTTGCGCATCGAGATGCGCATGCCGTTGAGGATGCCGGTGCCCCACACGCTCATCGGGCACCCCCGAACAGGACGGGCCACAGCTTGACCGCGACGCCGGTGATCATCACCCAGGCAAGCGACGCGGGCAGCAGGACCTTCCAGCCGAGCGAGAGCAGCTGGTCGATGCGGACGCGCGGCAGCGTGCCGCGGATCCACATCAGCACCGCGATGAGCAGGTAGACCTTGAGCATGAAGACGACCGCGCCGAATCCGCCCAGCGCGTCCACCGGCACGAACGGGATCGTCCACCCGCCAAAGAACAGCGTCACCATCACGCTGCAGAAGATGAACATGTTGCTGAACTCCGAGAGGAACAGCAGCCCGAACTTCATCGAGGCGTACTCGGTGGCGAAACCGGCGACCAGCTCGGACTCGGCCTCGGACATGTCGAACGGGGTCTGGTTGATCTCGATCAGCCCTGCGACGAAGAACATCAGGAACGCCGGAAGGCACGGCAGGATGAACCACACCGGGTCTTGCGCCTTGACGATGTCGCTCATGTTGAGCGAGCCGGCGATCATCACCGGGGGCAGCGCCGCGAGCAGCATCGGGACCTCGTAGGTGATCTGCTGCGCGACCGAGCGCATGCCGCCCAGAAGCGACCACTTGTTGGCGCTCGCCCAGCCGGCGGCGACGATCCCGAGCGGCACCAGCGAGACGACCGCGAAGGTGAACAGCAGCCCCAAGTCGAGATCGGCGGCGACCACCGAGTCCGAGAACGGGATCGCCGCGTACGCCGCAAGCGACGGCACGAACACGATGGCCGGCGCCAGGAAGTACAGCCCCTTGTCGACCGCGCTTGGCGTGGGGTCTTCCTTGGTGAGCAGCTTCAGGACGTCGGCGAGCGTCTGGAACATGCCCGCTCGGCCCGAGCTCCATCGGCCCGAGGCGCACGTGGAGGTGGCCGAGCACCTTGCGCAGCATGTAGATCAGCACGACTCCGTTGAGCAGCATCAGGCCCAACGCCGCGAGCACCCTC
Organism: uncultured Actinomycetes bacterium; assembly: GCA_963700665.1. Lineage (GTDB taxonomy): Bacteria > Actinomycetota > Coriobacteriia > Anaerosomatales > PHET01 > CAVPCY01. The sequence continues at coordinate 32,380 of CAVOYK010000001.1, read as the reverse complement.
AAGCACGACTATGAGCAAGGGGTTCATCGGTCGATCTCCCCCAGCACCACGTCGAGGCTGCCGAGCACCACGACGGCGTCGGCGAGCAGGATGCCCGGGAAGCAGCGCCTCGCCGACCTGCAGCGAGTAGAGCGCCGGCGGCCGATAGCGCATGCGGTAGGGGTTCTCGGTGCCGTCGGAGACCAGGTGGACGCCCAGCTCGCCTCGCGGCGACTCGACCGACGCGTACGCCTCGCCCGCGGGCGGGCGGAGCACCTTGGGCACCTTGGCGGTGAACTCGCCTTCGGGCAGGCCGTCGATGCACTGCCGACAGATGCGAACGGCCTGTCGCATCTCCTCCATCCGCACGAGGTAGCGAGCGTAGCAGTCGCCCTCCTCGGCCAGTGGGATCGAGAACTCCATCTCGTCGTAGGCGGCGTAGGGATGTCGCGTCGCACGTCGAAGCTCACGCCGCTCGCACGCAGGTTCGCCCCGGTGAGCGCGTAGGCGATGGCCATCTGCTTGTCGATGACGCCCACGCCGCGCATCCGAGCCTGGAAGATCTCGTTGCCGCCGAGCAGCTGGTCGTGCTCCTCGATGTAGGTGTCGATCGTCGAGAGGAACCTGCGGATCTTCTGCTCGGCGGTGTGCGTGATGTCGCGCACCACGCCGCCGGGGCGCACGTAGTTGAACATCATGCGCTGGCCGCTGACGTCCTCGAGGATGTCGAGCAGGTTCTCACGGTCTCGGACCGCGTAGAGGAACTGGCCCATCGCTCCGGTGTCGAGCCCCATGGTGCCGTACCAGACCAGGTGGCTCGCGAGGCGGTTGAGCTCGCCCATCAGCACGCGCAGCCAGTTCGCGCGCGACGGCACCTCGATCTCGGCAAGCTTCTCGGCGGCCAGGGCGAAGGCGAGTTCGTTGTGGATGCCCGAGACGTAGTCGCCGCGGTCCATCAGCGTGCCGACGGCGCTGTAGCGGCGCGACTCGGCGAGCTTCTCGATGCCGCGGTGCAGGTACCCGATCACGGCCTCGGCCGCGACGACCTCTTCGCCGTCGAGCTCGAGCAGCACGCGCAACACGCCGTGGGTCGAGGGGTGCTGCGGTCCCATGTTGACGATGAGGTGCTCGGTGGACGGGCGGTCGACGCCCGCGGGTGCGCGGTAGAGCGAGAGGGGCAGGTTCTCCGGAAGCTCGGGTTCGCCGGCGGTCAGCCAGCCTGCATGCTTGACCACGCTGCGAGGATCGCTCACCGGTGCCGCACCTCCTCCGGCGTCCGGATGGGAACCCGCTTGAGCAGCAGTGGCTCGATGCCCTCGGTCAGCAGCAGATACTTGGGGTTGGGGTGACCCGAGAGCGTGAGACCGAACATCTCGGCCAACTCGCGCTCGGGCATGAGCGCCGAGGGGAAGACGCACCACACGCTCGCGAGGTCAGACCCATACTCGTGGGTGACCTTGAGGTAGACCTCTTCATCGCGAGTGAACGAGCGCAGCTGATACACCGCCTCGATCGCTTCACCGGTGTCGATGCCGAACAGGTCGACCAGGAAGCAGAAGCCGTGATCGGAGTCCTTGAGAGCGGTCAGCGCGCTTTGGGCCATCGCCGGCTCCACGCGCGCGACAACACCGAGGACGGCGACGTCCTCGACGATGGCGCCAGCGACACCGGCCCGCTCGAGGGCGCTAGCTATGTGAGTCACGTCTGGCTTCAAGCCGTGTCTCCGTCTGCGCTTTGATCTTGTCCATCAGTCTCAGGAAGCCGTACTGCACCGATTCGGGCCGAGGAGGGCAGCCCGGGATGTAGACGTCGACCGGCACGACCTTGTCGACGCCCATGATCACGTTGGGGTACTCGCGGAACGGGCCGCCGGTGCTGGCGCACGCGCCCATCGCGATGACCCACTTGGGCTCGGGCATCTGGTCGTAGAGCCGCTTCACCGTCTCGGCCATCTTGTGGTTGACGGTGCCGGCCACGATCATGACGTCGGCTTGGCGCGGGCTCGCCCGGAAGAACACGCCGTGGCGGTCGAAGTCGAAGCGCGGCCCGGATGCGTGCATGAGTCCCTCGATCGCGCAGCACGCGATACCGAACGCCATGTACCACAGGGAACGCCGACGCGCCCAGTCGAAGAGCTGCTCGCTGCGAATGAAGAGGACCGAGTTCTCGCCGGTGAATCGGTCTATCGCCATCTGAGCGCGCCCTCCTTCCACGCGTAGATCAGACCCGCGAAGAGGATGGACACGAAGATGATCATCTCGATCACGACGAACCAGCCGACACCCGGTCGACCGAACGTCACCGCCCAGGGATAGAGGAACACGGTCTCGATATCGAAGATGACGTAGAGCAGCGCGTAGACGTAGTAGCCCGAGCGGAACTGCACCCACGGGCCGCCGATCGGCTCGACACCGCACTCGTAGGTCTCGGACTTCTCGGCAGAGGGCTTCTTGGGCGAGAGCAGCCACGACGATGCCAACGCGACCGCTGTGAACAGCGCGCCGATGACGACGAACCCCGCGATGACAAGCCGCTCGAGTTCCACCCTCTTCGTGCCCTTCATCCGAACCGGGCGCCGAAAGCAACCCTAGCCCTCGCGCGCGAGCGCCGACGCGGCTAGTCGTCGGACAGTACCACACGCACGCCCGAATCGTAGCAGCCGAACGCCCAAGCTCATCGGCGAACGGCACCACTCGGCGGTGACTGGCGAGAATATACCGAACCGAGCGTGGTTGCGGATACCGCCCGGCTCCGTCGCGGCGGTGCTCCGAGACGCCGCCGCGGCCGATACGAAGCGAGGGCGGCACCAGTACGGCGCCGCCCTCGAGCTTGATTGTCTGGAGCCGACGAGCGGACTCGAACCGCTGGCCTGCGCATTACGAGTGCGCTGCTCTACCAGCTGAGCTACGTCGGCCTGTATCCCGTTCTCAACGCGCTACGTACCGCTCGTGTCGCCGCCTCCCGGCTTGCGACGCCTTCGACGACGTCGCCGCCGTCGGAGCGCCCGCGCCACCGCCGTCCGCCGCTGTCTGCGGCCCTGCGGCACCTCCGGTCGCCTGCTTGCCCGCGTCCGGTGCCGTCGACGGCTTGGCCTGCTGCTCGCCTTGCGAGCCACCGCCGGACTTGCCGCCTCCACGACGCCTCCGCCGCCTGACTACTGCTGCCACCGCCGCCTTCGCGCTGTGGCCCGGGCCCAGCCGCTCTTCTCGGCGGCCTTCTGCGGCTCGCCTGCGCTCCTCGGCCTGCTTCTCCGAGACCGGCTCGAACGCAGCTTCGGCTCGTTCGCCACCGCCGTCGCCACGCTGGAGCTCAGCGCCGCAGCGGCCGCGCTTCCGGCCTGCTCGAGCGCCTCGGCGCTCACTTGGCACGGACAGCCGCTCCCCTTCGCACACGACATCGAGGCCAGCGGCACGGTCACGCGGTTGCCGTCCTCGAACCGCATCGTCACGGTCTCTCGCGGGGTGTTCATCTCGGTGACCTTGGCCAGGCCGGCCGCCGTCTCGATGATGGCACCGCGCTTGGGAGCGCGACCCTTGAAGTCCTTGTAGGCGTCGAACTCGTAGCGCAAACAGCACATGAGTCTGCCGCACAGTCCCGAGATTTTCAAGGGGTTGAGCGGCAGATCCTGCTCCTTGGCCATGCGGATCGACACCGGCTGGAAGTCACCGCCGAATCGCACACAGCACAGCACCTGACCGCAGTGGCCCAGCCCGCCCACCATGCGCGCCTCGTCGCGCACCCCGACCTGGCGCATGTCGATGCGCGCGTGGAAGCGGGCGGCGAGGTCCTTGACCATGTCGCGGAAGTCGACCCGCTCCTCGGCCGAGAAGTAGAAGACGATCTTGTCGCCGGCGAACAGGTACTCGACGTCGATCGGCTTCATGTCGAGCTTGTACTCGGCGACGAGCTCCCGAAACACGGGCATCGCCTCGCGTTCCTTCTGCGGCGAGTTCTTCGGCGCGCGCCAGATCGTCCTCGTCGGCAACTCGCACGACGGGCTTCAAGGGCGCGGGCAACTGGTCCAACGTCACCTCGTGAGGAGGTTGGGCCACCGTACCTAGCTCGGTTCCGCGCTCAGTCTCTACAACCACAAGGTCGCCCTCAGCGGGAGTCGCATCCCTAGGGTCGAACCAGAGAGTCTTCGAGAACCGGAGCCGGACCCCCACTACCGTGGGCATCGCAGGACCTCCCGGAGATCGAACAGCATGGCCTCAACAGCCAGTTGAGGGCTCACATTATACGAGATACGCTTTCGGGCCTCGTTCACGGCCGAAAGTGCGGTCGCAGCGGCGGCAGGAGTGATGACCGCTCCGACCTCTTCCATGGCGTCTGCAGCGTCTCGGTTGACCACCAGATCGCCTACGCCCTGTGAGATAGTCAAGCAATCCCGAAGCCAGCTCTCCGCCACGTTGAGAACCTCGGCGATTCCCTCGCGCTCCCTGGCGGTCAACTCGCGCCTGTGTCGCTCCTCGAGCGTCTTTGTGGCCCCCCGGCCCAGGAACTCCGCCCGCTCGGCGATCTCGGCGGCCTGCGCGCTCCTCACGTCCTCCAGTGGCGCCTTGACCGCGGCCAGCAGCTCGCGTGCGGCCAGGAGCACGTCGTAGTCGTCGAGCACGGCCAGATCCTTGAGTGTCCGCAGTATCTGCGCGCGGGCCGCGCGCCTGGACGGACTACCGAGGAAGTCACGCGCCCGGGCGGTGACCCCGCCGGCAGCAGCGAGTGCCGCGAGCGCCTCGTCGGGATCGGCTCCTGTCTTCTCGACGAGCACGGCGGCTGCCTCCGACGGAGGGATCCTGCGAAACCTCACCACCTGGCAGCGCGACGAGATCGTTGGCAAGACGCGCTCGTAGGTGTGCGCCATGAGCACGATCAAGACGTCGTCAGGCGGCTCCTCGAGCGTCTTGAGGAAGGCGTTGGCCGAGGAGTCGTTGAACAGGTCGGCGCCGTCGAACAGGTAGACCTTGCGCGGACCCTCGACGGGGGCGAGAGACACGTCGTGGATCACGTCGCGAATCTGCTCGGCGAGATACCCCGCAGCTCCCTCCGGCTCGATGAGGTGAACGTCGGGATGGGCGCCTCGGCGGACCCGGGTGCACTCCGGACACGACCCGCAACCGTCGTCGTCGCAGAAGACCGCGCACGCCAGAGCGACCGCCGCGGTCTTCTTGCCGGAACCCGGCGGCCCCACGAACAGGTAGGCGTGACCGACGGTCCCGTCGGTTGTCACGCGCTTCAGGAACGCAGCGACGCGCGGCTGACCGACAATGTCGTCCCACACACAGCGCGTCATCGCTCGGGCCCGAGCGCCGGCCGGAGGATCGCGATGTCGGCCAGCGCCGCTTCGATCTTCTCGGCCAGGTCGTCGACGGTGCCGCTTGCGTCGACGACGCGTACTCGCTCAGGCTCGGAGGCTGCGATCGCGAGAAATCCCGCCCGGACCCGCTCGTGAAACGCCAGGTCCTCTCCCTCGAGCCGATCCGCCCCGTGAGTCGTCGCGCGCGACACCCCCAACCCTGCGTCGAGGTCGAACACGAGCGTCCTGTCCGGCAGCAGCCCTCCGGTCGCGGCCATGTTGAGCCGCATGACCTCATCGACCGGAAGTCCGCGCCCGTAGCCCTGATACGCGGTCGAGGAGTCGAAGAACCGGTCGCACAGCACCACCTCGCCCGCTTCGAGAGCGGGCTCGATCACGTCGGCCACAAGCTGCGCCCGAGATGCCTCGTAGAGCAGAAGCTCCGCGCGGCTATCGAGTCCGAGGTGCTGCGGGTCGAGCAGGATATCCCTGATGGCTTCGCCGGGTGCGGTACCGCCAGGCTCGCGCAGGATGCGCACGGTCAGGCCCGCTGCCTCGAGTCGACGAGCCAGCATCCGAATCTGGGTCGACTTGCCCGACCCTTCTCCGCCCTCGAAGGTGATCAAGACACCGCGCTCGCTCATCGACTCACCTCGCTACGCCACTCGGCCGGCGCCTGAGCGTAGAGGTCCGTGCCCGTTGTGTCGATGGCAACGAATACCGGGAAGTCGGCGAGCTCCATTCGCACGAGCGCCTCGGTGCCCAGCTCCGCCCACGCAACCGTCTCCGTGCTCGAAACATACGTCGCGAGCAGCGCCGCAGCGCCGCCGATCGCGGCGAAGTAGACGCTGCCGGTCTGCGCGCACGCGTCGCGCACCGCGGCACCTCGCTCGCCCTTGCCGATCGTGGCGACGATTCCGGCGCCCAGGAGCGCGGGGGTCGCGAAGTCCATACGCTTTGCGGTCGTGGGCCCCACGGCGCCTGCGGGCCGACCGGCGGCAGGCGGCGTGGGCCCCGCGTAGAACAGCGTCTGGCCAGACAGCCCGAACGGCAGCTCGCCATCGCGCTCCAGGACCTCGAGCAGCCTCACGTGTGTGGCGTCGCGAGCCGTGAAGACCGGGCCGCTGAGCCGCACCTCGTCGCCCGCACGCAGGCCGGCAAGCGTCTCGCGCGACACCGGCAGCGCTATGTGCGTGGGAGCGCTCATTCGCCAGCCTCGGCGATCGGGGGCGAAGCGGCGGTGCCTGATTCGTCTTCGCACTCGCGCCACCTCATGGCCCGGAACCCGTAGATGGCCGCCCCGATCACCATGAGCGCGCACAGCTGCAACGTGATGCGCGAACCTGTGATCTGGACCGTCGAGGGGACGAGGTTGTTGGCTTCGACCCAGCTCTCGACTATGCCGCTGATGAAGTCGGCGAGCGGCGCCATCACCACCATCGAGACCAGCAGCGCGACCTTCACGACCGCCTCCATGGCGGTGAACACGCGCCCGCGGATCTCGTCTTTCGTCGTCTTCACGATATAGGTGTTCCCCGCAACGGTCAGCGTCGCTATGCACGCGCCCGCGATCGTCGCGAAGATGCTCGCAACCCAGTACGTGTCGACTGTGGCGAATCCGAGAAGAGCCCCGCCGAACGCCGCCACACTGCCCGCGAACAGGATCTGGAGCGGAAAACGGTGCTCGAAACGCGGCACGATGAGCGCACCGGTCACCATGCCCAGCGCCATGAACACCAGCATGAACGTCGTGGGAGTGGCGGTGAGCTGCTGCAGCTGCGTGAAACGATCGGCGAAGGGTAGCACGCCACTGAGATTCTCCTGCACGTACGTGGTGCCGACCGGGATGATCGCGCCGCCACCCAGAATCGCGAGCCCCACGGTGATGAGCAATCCGCGAAGCTCCTTGTGCTCGCCGAGGAATCGGAACGACTCGATGACGTCCTTGCCCAGAAGGCGGAGGTCAAGTGCGCCCGCCTCCATCGGCGGACGGGCCGCCACGTGGATAGTGGAGATCACGATCGCCGAGAACAGGAACGTGAACACGTCCAGTACGACGCCCGCGCGCGGACCGAGCAGCGCCGGCGCGGCGAGTCCGACCAGCTGATCCACGATGGGCAGCTGCGCTTCGACCACCGCGCGCACGATCGCTTCGAAACCGGCGAGGATTCCCGCAGCGGCCGTGAGGCCGATCAACATGCTCGCCTGCTGCGTCGTGTAGGCCAGGCCGTTCGCCGCCGTGATGTCTTCTTCCTCGACGAGCAGCGGGATGAGTGCGTTGCGCGCGGGCCAGAAGAACAGCGATGCGGTCTCCATGAGCAGCACCACGAGGTAGATGACCCACAGCGAGTTCGTGACCACCAGGACCAACTGCGAGAGCGGCTCGAACCAGATCGGCGGCGATCATCACCTTGCGACGGTCGAACCTGTCGACGAGTACGCCGGTGAACGAACTCAGGACGAGCGCCGGGATGAGCTTCGCGATGAGGATGCCGGCGACCGCGAACGACGAGCCGCCTGACAGCTTGGTGACGAGCGGCATCAGAAAGCCGATGACGAGCCAGTCTCCGATACCGCTGACGAACTGCGCGTACCACAGGCGACGGAAGTTCCGGGTGCGGATCAGCCGACGGAACGCGCCGTTGGAGCCGTTGCCGTTGAGCCGTTGCCGTTGAGCCGCTGGGGTCGCTGCTGGAACCCTGGTCGTTGGCGGCAGACCGGTTCTCGGCGGCGGGATCGGTGCAGGGCTGGTCGCTCACGTGTGCACCTCGACCGTCGCGCTTCGCACCGCGCAGCATCCCATGTTCACCGCGACGGGCAGCGCCGCGATGTGGCACGGGCCGGTCACGATGTGCACTGCGAGCGCCGTCGTGTCGCCGCCCAGGCCGCCGGGCCCGATGCCCGTCGCGTTGACCGCATCCAGCAGCGCTCGCTCGAGCTCGCCGACGCGATCGTCGATCGGCACGGTACCGATCTCTCGGAGCAGCGCGCGCTTGGCAAGACCGCCGACCTTGTCGAAGGTCGCGCCCACGCCGACGCCGACAAGCAGCGGCGGACACGCGCCTGTCGCCGTGGCCTCCACCGTCTCGACCACCACGCGCTGCACGCCCTCGAAACCGGCGTCCGGCGAGAGCATCACGATGCGGCTGGCGTTGTCCGAGCCACCGCCCTTGAGCATCACATGAACGGTCGCGCCGGTGCCTGGGCGCCACACCACGTCGACGAACGCCGGTGTGTTGTCGCCGGTGTTGGTACGGTCGAGCAAGGCATCACGTACGAGCGACATGCGCAGGCCCGCGTCGCGGTACGCCGAGGCGACAGCCGCATCGATCTCGCTCTGCACGTTGCCGGTGAGCCTCTCTTCACTGCCGAGTTCGATTCGCACCCACACCGTCCCAGTGTCCTGACACAGGGGCACGCGGTCGGCCGACGCGATCTCCGCGTTGGCGACCAGCTGTTCGAGCACGGCTCGACCCCGCACGGAGCGCTCGTGGACAGCCGCCGCTCTCAGAGCTTCGGCAACGTCTGGGCGCAGCTCACACGCGGCGCGTGCCACCGCATCGCGCACGGTGTCGGCGATCTGCGAGGCGTGAAGCACCCTACCCCCGCAGTCCGAGGTTGTCGACGGACTCGGCGACCGTTTCGGCCGAGAGCTGGAGCGCGTCGAGCTCCTCGTCGTTGAGCGGCAGCTCGGTCACGCCCAGCACTCCGGCGCGCCCGAGCCGCGCCGGCACGCTCACGTATACGTCGTCGATGCCGTATTCGCCCGAGAGGTACACGCAGCTGGGCAGGGACTCGCCCGAGTCCGCCAGGATCGCGCGCACCATCGCGACGATGCTTCCGGCGGGCGCGTAGAACGCCGAACCCGACTTGAGAAGCGCGACGACCTCCGCCCCGCCAAAGATGGTGCGCTGTACCAGCGCTTCCACGTCCTCGGCAGACAAGAGCTGGGTGATGGGGACTCCGTTGACCGTGGTGAACCGTGGCATCGGTACCATGGCGTCGCCGTGGGCCCCCATCGCAAGCGCATCGATCTCGGTGATCGGAGCGCCTGTCTTCTCGGCCACAGCGAAGGCGAACCGCGCGGAGTCCAGCACGCCCCCCATGCCCATCACGCGCTGCGGGGGCAGTCCGGACTCGCTCCACGCGAGGTAGGTCATGATGTCGAGCGGGTTGGTGACGCACACGAACACCGCGTCGGGTGATGCCGCGACCGCCTGAGAGATGACGCTTCTCACGATCCGGCTGTTGGCCGCGAGCAGGTCGTCGCGCGTCATCCCCGGCTTGCGCGGCAGCCCGGCAGTGATGACGACCACGTCTGAACCCGCGGTGTCTGCGTAGTCGTTGGTCCCGGCGATGCGAGGCCCGAATCGCTCGACCGAGCGCAGATGCATCAAGTCGAGCGCCTTGCCCTGAGGCAGCCCCTCAGCCACGTCGATCATGCACACATCGGCGATCTCGTGCAGGAGCAGGAGCTCGGCGGTGGTGGCTCCGACCTGACCCGCACCCACCACCGTGACCTTCGGATAGCGCAATCGATCCCCTCCCGGCCGGATGCACCAAGCGCGCCTGCAAGGTGGCGGCGCGCACGTGCCGATTCTAGCACGCCGAGAAGGCTCGGGACCCGTGGCGCCTAGCGCTCGGAGGCCCCATCCGAGAGGTCGGCGAGGTAGTCGACTTCGAGGTGATGACCTTGGTGATGGGCGAGGCGCTGCTGCAGGATGGTCGGCATCTCCGGCAGCGGCTCGCGAGGCTCGGGCCGACCCACAGGGAGCTCGACGTCGGCGAACAGGATGTCATCGCCGCTCATCGCCTCGGCGACGACCTTCCCGAACATGATGATCGCGCTGCCTCCGTGACCGGGGTGTCCTGGCTCCGAGCCGTCGGTGTCGACGACGATCACCAGTCCGGCCAGCGAGTCGGACAGCGCGATCGCCAACTCCAAGACCGCCTCGGCCTGCAGGTCGCTCTCAGAGCGCGGCAGAAGCACGGCGACGTTCGGGAAGCTCAACGCCAGCTGCGCGGATGGCGTTCATGTCCGTGCACCCGTCGCCGATGAACAGCGCCATCGTCCCAAGCCGCTCTATGCCATCCGTGGTGTCGATGACTCCAGCGAAGCCGCCCGCTTCGGCACCCAGTTGCGGGATGAACCGCTTGCCCTCGATGGTGTCGAGTTCGGCGAAGAGTGCGTCGCGGTCGAGATTGTCCTCACCTTCGAGCGAGAACACCTCGGGGAAGAAGACGATCTCCGCGCCCTGTTCGGCCGCGTCTCGAGCCGCCACCATGAGCGCCTCGGCGTCCTCGGCGGACGTGGCTCGCAAGCGATGCTGCACGACGGCGATTCTCAAATCGGCTCCCACCATCCGGGCGATTGGTCAGTTCTTCCCCCACGAGCGGGCGAGTCACGCACGAACGAGTGGCTAGCCCGATGCACCGCCCTTGCGTGAGGATGCTCTTGCGCGCACCGCTCTTGCCGCGTGCCGGCTTCTTGGCCGACTCGGTCTTGGTCGAGCAGTTGGTATCGACACAGATGCGCCACGGACCGCGTCCCGTCTGCACCACGACGATGGGCGATCCGCACGGCTCGCATACCTCGCCAGTGGGCTCGATCTCGCCTCGCTGCGGGAGCGGGTAGCTCACGCCGCAGACGTCGTAGTTCGTGCAGCGGACGAACCGCTTGAGCGTGCGAGGCGAGCGCATGACCTTGAGGTCGCCCTTGCGTCCCTCCTCGGCGCACTTCGAACACGTGCCGATGACGATCTCCGGCTCGTAGTTGGTGGGGCACTTCGGATCCAGACAGATGACCCGAGGCTTCGTGCGAAACGCGATGACCTTCACCTGCGGGGTGCCGCACTCGGGACACGCTTCGTCGACCGACTCGATCTTGCCTTGTGGCAGCGGGTAGGTGACGTCGCACTCGGGCCATCCGGAACACCCGACGAACTGTCCCTTGGTCTTGGGCGAGCTCTTGATGAGCAGGTCGTGACCGCTCTTGGGGCAGCTGCCGACCTTCGCATCTGCCGCGGTCGCCTCCCTGAGAGTCTCGCCCACCTCGGCGGCCTGCGGGATGAGCTCGTCCATCACCTTGCCCAGAAGCTGGCGCGAGTGATCGACGACGGTCTCGCGCGTCACGCGCCCGTTGGCGATGTCGTCCATCTCGCTCTCGAGCTCGGCGGTCATCCCCGGAGTCGTGATCCGCGGAGCGAAGCTCGACAGCGCGTCGATCACCGCCCGACCAAGGAAGGTCGGCTCGATCGGATCGTTCTCGGTGTAGCGGACCTCTTCGAGGCGCTCGATGATCGCGTGGCGAGTGGCCTTGGTGCCCAGACCGCGCTTCTCCATCTCCTGGATCAGCTTGCCTTGAGAGTAGCGCGCCGGCGGCTCCGTCTGCTTCGCGAGCAGCTCCGCGCCGAGGAAGGCGACGCTATCGCCCTCGTTCAGAGGCGGGAGCTGCTCGTCCTTCTTGAGGCCGTACGGGTAGATCGCGCGAAAGCCCGGCCTCGACCAAGATGTCGCCCTTGGCCACGAACGGCTCGCCGGCCACGTCGATGACGACCTTGGTGCCCTCGATCACGGCAGCGTCGGACAGCGTGGCCAGGAAGCGCCGAGACACGAGGTTGTAGAGCTTCCACTCCTCGGGCTTGAGCTTGTCCGGGTCGCCCGCGCCAGTCGGGTGGATCGGCGGGTGGTCGGTCGTCTCCTTGGCTCCGCGCGTGGGATGCAGCGGGCCGCTCTGGATCCGCGCCACGTGCTCGCGGTAGACCGCCACCTCGCTCAGCGTCCGCAGGATCCCCGGGATGTCGAGGGACGGCGGGTAGACGGTGTTGTCGACACGCGGGTAGCTGATCAGCCCGTTCATGTACAGGGTCTCGGCGATACGCATCGCTCGCGCCGGGCTGATGCCCTCTGAAGCGGCGGCGGCCTGCAGTGCGGTGGTGTTGAACGGCGTCGGCGGCTTGACCTGACGGCGCTTCTTCTCGGCCGAGGTGACGGTGCCGCTCGTGGCCCCGGCGACCGCCTCCATGACGGCCTGCGCGTCTGACTCGCTCTTGAAGCGGTCCGTGGCGTGCCCCGCCGAGAACTCGCCGTCCTCGCTCGGTGCGTCTCCCGCCCGCATGCTCGCCTTGACCTGCCAGTACTTCTCGGGCACGAACGCCTCGCGCTCGCGCTCGCGCTCCACGACCAGTGCCAGCGTGGGGGTCTGCACGCGACCCGCGCTCTTCACGTTGCCGAAGCCCGAGTACTTCGCCATGGTGAGGTAGCGCGTGAGCACCGCACCCCACACGAGGTCGATGTCCTGGCGCGACTCGCCCGCCTGCGCCAGGCAGTCGTCTACCGCCGTGAGCTCGGAGAACGCTCGCTCGATCTCGTCTTTGGTGATCGCCGAGAACCGCGCCCGCACGATGGGCACGTTGGCGTTGACCTCGCGCATCAGAGCTTGGGCGTCACTGCCGATGAGCTCCCCCTCGCGGTCGAAGTCGGTCGCGATGATGATGCGGTCGGCCTTCTTGGCGAGGTTCTTCAGCGCCCGGATGATCTCTCGCTCGGCAGGCACCTTGCCGATCGGCGCCCACACCAGGTAGGGCAAGCGATGCAAGCTTCCATGTCTTGAGGTCCACGCCGTCGGCGGTGAAGGGCTTTCGCTTGGGCCACGGCGGGGTCGCAAGCGAGTCCGGGATCCGGGCAGGCGTCGCCGCGCCCTCGTCCCACACGGCCTTCCACTTCTTGTCATGCACGAGTTGAAGCGGGAAATCGACCCCAAGGATGTGGCCCTTGAGGCCGATCGCGACCCAGTCCTCCCCGTCGCGTCGAAACGAGTACGTCGGGGTGTTGTAGACCTTGTCCGCGGACGGCTTGCCCACGGCGAGGATCTCCGCGAGCTTCTTCGCGGCGATGTTCTTCTCGGTGACGATCAGATTCACGTACACGCCTTTCCGGCTGCGGGGTTTCGGTGCCGAGTATACACACGGCAGTCAACCCCGCTATGTGGACGCGAGGGCAAAGCGGGGTCTTGCCAGGGGGCTTCTGGAGCAGCTTTCGGTGCTGTCTGCAGCTACAGACCGAGCTCGTCGGCTCGTGCCTGCATCGCCGAGAGCGCGAGGCCCAAGAACTCCTCACGCTCCAGCCCCAGCGCCTCGTGGCCGGCCATCTGCTCGCGGCTGGCACCCCGAGCGAACGCCTTCTCCTTCCAGCGCTTGAGCAGCGAGGAGACATCGACCGCGGAGAGCTTCTTCTCCGGGCGCACGAGCGCTGCCGCCACGATGAATCCGGTCGTGGGATCCGCGCACCACAGAGCATGGTCCATCTGTGACTCGCGCTCGGCCTTGCCGGCGTGCGCGAGGATCGCGTGGAGCATCTCGTCGTCGACCTGACCCGCGAGCTCTTGCGCGGTGAGCAGCCCGTGGCGATCGGGGTCGTCGGCGGTCTCGGCGTAGTCGAGGTCGTGCAGCAGTCCCGCAAGCGCCCATCGGTCCGCGTCGGCGTCGTCGTGGCCGAGACGCTCGGCCAGAGCGCGCATGATGATCTCAGTCGCCACACAGTGCGAGACGAGGTTTCGCTGCGGGATGCGCTCGCACACGAGCGCGTAGGCCTCGTCGCGAGAGATCATCGCGCTTCCTTGCCGGCCGCGATGCGAACCGCTTCGACCCGACTCGCGAGCCACTCGGCCCACTGGTCGATGCCCTGCCCTTGGTCGCCGCCATGCGGAAGATGGGTGCGCCGGGATTGAGCGAGCGCACGACACTGTCGAACTCGGCCTCGTCGAAGTCGAAGACCGGCATGGTGTCGACCTTGTTGAGGATGACCGCCTCAGATATCTGGAAGATGCCTGGGTACTTGTACGGCTTGTCGTGGCCCTCGGGGACCGAGAGGATCATGACCTTGGCGTGCTCGCCCAAGTAGAACTCGGTGGGACACACCAGGTTGCCGACGTTCTCGACGATGATGAGATCGAGTTCGTCGAGCGGCAGGGTATCGACGGCTCGCATGATCATGTCGGACTCGAGGTGGCACGCCCCGCCGGTGTTGATCTGCACCGCCGGAATCCCGTGGGCCTTGACCTTCTCGGCGTCGACCTTGCTCGCGATGTCGCCCTCGATGACGGCGATCCCGTAGCGATCGCGCAAGCGCCTCGATCGTCGCGAGGATCGTCGAGGTCTTGCCGGCGCCGGGAGATGCCATCAGATCGAGAACGAAGACGCCGGCTGCGTCGAAGCGCGCGCGGTTCTCGGCGGCAAGCTTCTCGTTGCGATCGAGAATCGGCTTCGAGACGTCGATTGTGGCCATCGTCGGCTACTCCTCAGTTGCAGGGCCGGTCGCTTGCGCGCCGACCTCGTCGGGGTCTTCGGCTTCGATCGAGTCGATGCGCAGCTCGCGCCCCTGCAACAGCGTCACCTGCATCGATTCGCAGTTGGGGCAGACCATCTGGAAGCGGTCGTGGTAGTAGTCCGTACCGCAGTCGTTGCAGTGCGACCGAGCCGGTATGTGATTGACGCTGAGTGTGGCGCCCTCGGCCATGGTGCCGGGTGTGAGCGACTCGAAGGCGAACTGAAGTGCGAACTCCATGATCTCGGTGAGCTCGCCGACGCTGATGCGGATCTCGGTGATCCGTGTCGCCCCGGACTCCTCGGCGGCCTCGAAGGACGAGGCCAAGATGCCTTGGGTGATGCCCATCTCGTGCAAGGGAAAGCCCTCCTAGACCTCGGCGGCTTCGAGACGCTGCTGCTCCGCGATGCGCTTGCTCAGCACAACGCGCGCCAGCAGCATGCTCCCCTCGTACAGGGCCACGAGAGCGACAAAGAGCGCCCCCATCGTCACCGGCGACCAGTCAGGCGTTGCGATAGCGGCCACGACCATGATGACGACGTAGGCGATGCGCCAGTTCTTGCGAAGCTTCTGGTAGGGCACGACGTTGAAGATCATCAGGTAGAACACGACAACGGGAAGCTGGAAGCCGATCCCGAACGCGAGCAGCAACAGCATCACGCCCTGGAACCACTTCTCGGCGAGTCCAAGTTGGCCTACGACGGAGTTCGCGGTCTGAGAGATCATCCACTCGAAGCCCACGGGGGCCACCACGATGTAGCAAAACACCACGCCCGCCGAGAACAAGGCGAGCATCGTCAGGAATGTCGGGATCACGTAGCGACGCTCGCGGGGCTTGAGGGCCGGCAGGAAGAACGCCATAACCTGCCAGATGATGATCGGGCTGGCGAGCACCAACGCCGCGTACATCGCGACCTTGAAACGCAGTGTGAAGCCCTCGAATGGCCCACCCACGACGAACTGGTCGACACCCGCGTCCATCAGATAGGGCATGACGGGCGCGAGAACGAACTCGTAGACGTCCCACGCCCACGTGTAGAGGACGAGAGAGGCGACACCCACCACGGAGACGACGATGATGAGCCGCTGGCGGAGTTCGGCTATGTGCTCGAGGAACGGTAGTCGCTTGGGTCCGATAGGCATGGTCTGAAGGGAGGACTACTCCTCCTCTCCCTCCTCATCATCGCCATCGCTCGCCGCACTCCAGATGGCCGAGGCGCTCGATGCCTGCTCGGCCGCAAGGGTCGGCGCGGGCGCAGGCGATGACGAAGCCGGCTTCTCCTTGGACGACCCGTCGAATCCGCTGAGCAGGTCGGGTGTGTAGATCTCGGTCTTGATGACGTGTTCGACGTCTTGTTGGGCGCGCTTGAACATCTGGATCGCTTTGCCCGCAGTTCGAGCGATCTCCGGAATCTTGTCGGGTCCGAAGATGATGAGCACGAACACCGCGATGATGAGCAGCTCGTGTGCCGCCGATGCCGAACACAACCCCACCTATCTCACGGATACAACCGTGTAGTAGCGATCAGGAGATCTCACCGACGGTACCGGCCGTCGAACTCGAGACTCCGCTAGAAACGGCTGGCTTCGCCGGAATCACCGAAGATCGGGAAGACCTTGTCCAGCCCTGTGATACGGAAGATCTTCAGGATGTTGTCACGAGTACACACGATACGCACTACGCCGTCACGCTCACGTGCCCGACGCAACGCACTGACGAGCACACCGAGTCCGGAGCTGTCGATGAAGCCGACCTTCTCGAGGTTCACGATCACGTTGGCGCAGCCGCCTTCGATCGCCGAGACGAGCTCCTTCTTCAACACAGGAGCCGAGTAGACATCGATCTCGCCCTCGAGAACAACGGTGCACACGCCACCGTCCCTATCCGTCTTGATGTCGAGTTCCATGCTTGCAGATACTCCTCGCCGGTCCATACGACAACAGTGAGAAGGATTGTACCGCTCGGCGGCCACGCTGACCACTTAGAGGCCCGCGCTCGACTCGACCGTGGAGGTCACGCCACAACGGGGTACCATCTTCTACGATTCCGTCCGGAGGAAGGACACCATGGCCCTCTCCATAGATCTTGCTCAAGAGCCTGCCTGCTGGGTGCTAACGTTGCGTGGAGATCTCGACTACGGCGAGTGCTCCGCCTTCAGGATCAACATCGACCGCATCCTCAAGTCTGCCCCGCCCGCGACGATCGTGGACCTCTCAGAGCTTGAGTACCTCGACAGTTCCGGGTTGGGTCTGCTCCTGTCGCTGTCAAAGGAGTACGGGTCTCAAGGGGGCAGCTTGGTGCTCGTGACCAACGAGACCGTGGACAACATCCTGTCTCTGACGCGGCTCAACGGCATCTTCTCCACCGCGATCTCACTCGAAGAGGCCAGACAGATCGTATCCGGCTCGGTGAGCTGAGTCCCGAGGTCGCGCCTTCAGAAGCCCTGAAGCAAGAACGGGCGCCCATACGGGCGCCCGTTTCGGACTGCTTGGTGACGCGCTCTACGGCGTCGTAGTCGTAGAGGGGGCCGGAGTTGCGGTCGCACCGCTGAGCTCAGCGATACGCTGCTTGGCGAACTCCGGATCGCCGCCCTTCGAGCCGGTGGGATCGAGCTCAAGGTAGCTACTGAAGGCCGCGATTGCTTTGTCGTTCTGACCCAGGGCCTCATAGAAGACGCCGAGGTTGAACTGCGCCGGCCCGAACTGCGGGTCGTCCTTCGACGACCGCTTCTGCCAGCTTGATGGCGGTCACCGTGTCACCGGAGTAGAAGACCGCGATCGCGTAGTCGACGCGGACCGGCGACTCGTCTCCCTTGACGGCGATCGCTCGCGAATAGGCATCCTTGGCCGCAATCCATAGCGGCTGGTCGGCACCCGCGGCCGACGCGTCGGTCTGCGCCGCCTGCTGCTTGGCAAGCGCCCAGTCGAAGTACGCGTTGCCGAGAGAGACCAAGGTGGCGTAGTTCTGCGGGTCGCTCTGCAGCTGAGCGGTCAGCGCGGCGACCTGGGGCTGATACTGTGCGTCAGCCTGCCGCCAGAGGGCCGCTCGCCGCTGCACCTGTCTGCGTCTGAGGCTCCGACGAGAACGGGTTCGCCACGATCGTGACGAACGACAGCACGAAGGCGACGATGAGAACGATCAGCGTGACCTTCACCCATACGGGAGAGTTCGATTTGTTTATAGCCACCGAGCAGCCTCCTTGGATACGCGCAGTCGCACGCCCGATCCGACCGAAGGCCGGACGTCGGGCTGGCGCATTGGACTGTCGTTACTGACCGGTCGTCTCGGCCGACGGCGCGCCGCCAGAGCCGATGTCAGGGTGACCCTGCGGAAGCTCTCCGCCCTGCAGCTGCTCGGGAGTGAGCTGCGGAGCTGCCTGCTGAGGCACGCCTCCTGGCACGCCTGTGTCCCGCGGTGGGAATCGAAGGGCCGGCCATGCTCTGGCCCACGAAGATGCCGATGATCATGCCCAGCAGCGCAGCGATGACCCCCACGAGTGCCGTGATGGTCATGGACACGCTCTGCCCCGATGCGCCTGACGACGCTGCGGGCTGGGCCGACTTGCTCGCCTTGGCGCTCGCAGGCGCCTTGGCGGGAGCCTTGGCTGGCTGCTCGTCTTCGTCGAAGAAGAAATCCTGGTCGCTCACGTCGAGAATCCTCCATGTGTGGTGGGGTTGGGGCCTGCGGCACCGAACCTTTAGCTGCCTGAACCCGCGTAGTATAGCACGCAAAATCGCGCGAAAATGGCGGGCTAGGGGCGTGCTGAGCAACGGGTGCGCCAAGGCGCCTTTCTACATCCTATGCACGCAACTTCATCCGCATCTCCTCGACGCGACCAAAGACGCGTTCTTGATCGAGGAGTGGCCATTCGCGCGACTCGTAGGCGACCTTGCCGCCGATCATCGTCCACAGCACGTTCTCCTGGTTGGCCGTGTGGACGAGCGTTCCGTAGGGATGGTGCGTAGGTATCTGGTGGGACTTCGAGAGGTCGACCGCGATGATGTCGGCTTGCTTGCCCGGCTCGAGGGAGCCGACCCTGTCGTCGATGCCCAGTGCCCGTGCTGCATCGAGCGTGGCCATCTTCACGAACTGGCGGGCGATCATGAAGTGGTCCTCGCCCAGCAGTGCCCGCTGAAGCAGCAGCCCGATGCGCATCTCCTCGAAGACGTCCATCGAGTTGGAGGCGGCCGGCGAGTCGGTGCCCAGGCCCACGCGGATCCCGGCTCGCAAGAACTCGCCGATGGGCGCGATCCCCATGCCCAGCTTGGCGTTGCACCGGGGACAGTGTGCGATGGCCACGTCGTGCCCGGCTAGGATCTCGATGTCGTCGCTGTCGACTTGCGTGCAGTGGACAGCGACGATATTGGGGACGTCGAGGATTCCCCACTGCAAGACGTATCGGACGGGGCTGACTCCGGTAGGAAGCCACAAGGGGGCGTCGGCGTCGAACACGTCGCGCACGTCGGTCGCGAGCATCGAAGACCCGTACTTGACGAACTGATACTCCTCACGGCTTCCGGCGAGGTGCAACGAGACGGGCGTCCCGTCCTGGGCGTAGTCAGCAACACGCCTGAACAGCTCCGGGTGGCATGAATAGGGCGCGTGCGGCGCGATTCCAATGGTCAGACGGCCGGGGTCGGTCGTCGCTCGCCACGCTTCGATGTCCGCAGCCGCCGCCTCCATCACCGGAGCAACCAGCTTCTTCTCCATCGTGGCGACCTCGCGGTAGATCAGGCCGCGCAGCCCGGCGGACTGGGCGGCGTGACACGATGCTCCGGACTCGGTGACATCGGCAATGGTCGTGATGCCGGACTGTAGCGCCTCGAGCGCGCCCAGCAGCGCCGAGTCGTCCCAGTCCTCCAACGTGAAGAGCTGCTCCTTCTGTAGCAGCTGGTACTTCCAGCTCGAATACGGCAGGTCGTCCACGAGGCCGCGCATCGCCGTGTACTCGAGATGGGTATGCATGTCGACGAAGCCTGGCAGAAGCGCGGCCAGCCCGAAGTCCTTCACGGGCTCTTCGGGGTGAAGCGCCCTGAGGTGCTCGAGATCGCCTATCTCGACGATCTTGTCGTCACGAACCAGCACCGCGCCGTATTCGATGTGCGGCGCCGCAACAGGAAGCACGTAGCGTGCGGTCAGAAGCATCGGGTTCCTCCCCGGTCAGACGACCTGTGGCGATTCTACCGCAGCTCCCGCCGACAAGCGCCTATCTGATGGCGGTGTGCAGTGCCACGATTCCGCCGGTCAGGTCGACCCAGTCGATCACCGAGAACCCGGCGGCGCGCAGCTCAGCTGCGAGTTGCGGCTGGTTGGGGAACCTGCGGATCGAGTCGTTGAGATAGACGAAGCTCTCGCGATCACCTCGGGTCAGCATGCTGCCGATGGCGGGGATCGCGTGGCGCAAGTAGACGTGGTACGCGCCTCGCCACGGCGGGAACGGCGGTTGAGAGAACTCCAGGATCACGTAGCGGCCACCGGGCCGCAAAACGCGCAGGACCTCGGCGAAGTTGCGCTCTCGCGACGGCAGATTGCGCACGCCGAAGGCAACGGTGACGACGTCGAAGGTCGAGTCCGCGAAGGGCAGCTCCTGAGCGTCGGCCAGCTGGAAGCTCAAGTTCGTGCGCCCCGCGTGCTCGGCCGCCTTGCGCTCGGCGACCGCAAGCATCTCGGGGGTGAAGTCCGTGACGACCACCTCGGCCGGTTGGGCTTGATCCGCGATCGCGAACGAGACGTCACCCGTCCCCGCGCACAGGTCGAGCACGCGCGAGTCGGGGGTGAGTCGGCACGCCTTGACGAGCCGGCGGCGCCAGGTCCTGTCTATGCCCATGCTGGCGAGCATGTTGAAGGCGTCGTAGCTGTCGGCGATCCCCGAGAATATCGTCTTGACGCGCTCGGTTGTCGCTTCTCCGGGCGCGGGGTTCTCGGAGGTCATCGAAGCTAGCCCTCCGGCTGCTCGTACGCGGTCGTGACCACAGGCCGCGGATGTTGATCGGACGACGCGGGTCGGAACTTGCCGCGTCCGATCAGGTTACCGACGCTCTCACGAACCAGCAAGCCGGCGGCGGCGGCAACATGGGAGATTCCGGCGGATGCGGGCCAGTTCAGCTCGGTCTTCTCGCACACCGTCGACTCGGACAGGCGCTCGGATTCCTCCTTGAGTGCCCACAACGCGAGGTCTCTGCCGACGGCTGGACGCTCCATGACCTGGTCGATCCGCCTCATCATCGTCTGGGCCTCGCCGATCCGCTTCTCGGTCACAGCGGCGGTGGCCGAATCCACGATTCCCGCCTCGGCCTTGATGCGGTTGACTACCAGCCCCGCATCGTAGGTGGCCTCGACCATCTCGTCGGGCGACATCGCGTCGCTCTCGTAGTTCATGATGTGCTTCCACGATGGCATCACGAGCCTCTCGCGGTGCTCTTCGAGCGTCCGAGCGCGCAGCGTGTAGCCGTACTTCTCGGGGTTGTCGAAGACTCGCGAGCCGGGATCGAGGAAGGGAGCCATCGGACTCACGAAGCACAACAGCCGGGGGTCGTTGCCCACCGCTTGGTAGAGGTGCCGCACGTATTCCGCGGTCTGGCGTACCGACTCGGCGGTCTGTGTGGGGATGCCCGTCATGAAGTACAGATCGAAACGCGAGCACCCGTTTCGCAGTGCGTCTTTCACCGTCTGCTCGACCTGGTCGATGGTGTAGTGCCCCTTGCCAAAGGCCGCGCGCACCCCATCGTCGTGGCTCTCCACGCTGATCTCGACCGACCAGTCGGGCAGGTGCGCGTCAAGGAACTCGTAGAACTCCTCGTGCGGCGGCTTGAAGAACTCGAAACCGATGGGGTTGCGCAGCTTGATTCGCTCGAGCCCCCGCACGAAGTCGCGCGTGTAGGCGCGTCCCGCCTGCAGAAAGTCGTTGAGGACGAAGATCGGGCCGGGGATGTAGCGCTGGATGTGCGCGATGTCTCTGACCAGCAGCTCGGGATCGCGGAACGCCACCCGGTCGCGGCCGAAGTGTTCGCGGAACGAGTACGCCGAGCCTCCGCACGTCACGCAGTCGTGCGTGCATCCTCGGCAGATCAACGAGGCGCACACCGGGTAGTTCAGCCACTCCTTGAAGGGCACCACGCCCTTGAGGTCGCGGTAGCGGATCACCGACTTCATGTTGAAGGAGTAGTCGAGCGAGATCGCGTCCATGTCCGGCGGGACCCACGTGAGCGGGTTGACGACCACGTCGCCGCTGGCGTCCTTCCACGTGAGGTTGGGCACCTCGCTCAGGTGGCCGCGGCCCTTGAGTACCTCGAGCAGCTGGCGGATCGGCTCCTCGGTCGAGTCACCACGCATCACGTAGTCAACGCAGTCGTAGCCGATGAGCTCTTCGTGGAAGTACGTCGAGGACAGACCGCCAAAGATCACCGGCTTGCCGGGATGAAGGCGCTTGACGATCTTGGCGATCTCGACGGAGCCGTGAGCATGCGGCAGCCAATGCAGATCGACTCCGAACATGCGCGCGTCCAGGTTGCGGATGTAGGCCTCAACGTCGAAGTCGCGCTTCATGAGCATGAGGACGGCGAGGTTGACGATGCGGACCTTGAGGCCGTGACGCTCGAGATACTCGGCGATGGTCGTCAGCCCGATCGGATACATCTCGAAGATAGGCGTCGACGGGACCATGTCGGAAACGGGCCCGAACATGATCGAGCGCTCGCGGAAGTCGTAGACCGCCGGTGCGTGCAGAAGCACGAGGTCGACGCGCGACATTGTGTGGTGGTTCCTTTCGGTCCGGTACTGGCATTCCGGACCCCTAGGCGGCGAACCGCCTCCCCTCGCTCGTGAGCGGCCCCCCAAGACCTCCTACGAGCGAAAACAGAGTGTAGCATCCGTTCTTGAAGAACTCGTGAACCGTGCGATCGCCCGCCGGCGGACGACACGCTTGTATTCGGCGCTCGCGAGCGCTCCCCTGCCTGAGCCGCCGCCCTAGTTCTGCTGACCGGGGCCGTTCACGTGGCAGTTCGCGCAGTACGTGGGGTTGTGGCAGTCGAAGCAGGTGCTCGCGCCCACCTGAGAGACGGTCGCGGGATGCTGGGTGCCCCATTTCTTGCCCGCGGTATACGGCACGTTCATGCTCGAGCCATGGTGGCACTCGTCGCAGAAGGTGTCAGCGTTGCCGTGGCAAAGGACGCAGGACTTCGGGCTCTTCTTCCCGGTCTCGCCGTGGTTCTCCTTGAAGTCCTCTGGGTGCGGCATGGGAAGACCATGACAGTCCGAGCAGAACTTCTCCGTGTGGCACGTATAGCACTCGTTGAGGGTCTTGGGGTCGACAAGTCCGAGGCCGAGCGACTCCTCGGTCCCGTGCGCACCCTCTTCGGAGGCTGCATCCTCGGTTGCAGTGTCCTCCTCGCCGCGTGCCTTCGCCGCAGCAGCGCGAGAGCGTGAGGTCTCCACGGAGGAGAGCTTCGCGTGTCCCTCGGGGTAGAAGTCGGGCGCTGCGTGGCTTTCAGGCTTGAGCTCGAAGTCCGGCGGGTGGCACGCCGCGCAGTCGCCAGGTGCCTCGAGGCCGCCCTCGGGCGTCTCGCCAAGCGAGTGGCAGCGGAAGCACGCGGTCATCTCCATGAACTGCTCGTGCTTGCGATTGGGCTCATCGCTGTCGCGGGGTCGCTGAGCGTCAGCTCGAAGTCCTCGACGTGTGCGGTGCGGTTGTGGCACAGCGTGCAGTCGACTTCCTCCTCGGCGTGCACGGCGTGGTCGATGAGGATGCCCTCGCTGGGCGTCGTCACCCGCTTCTCGGGATCGTGGCACTGCGTGCACTGCGTCGAAGGCATGGTGAGCGCCAGTTCGCTCTCCGCGTTCAAGGGCAGCTCGAAGTTGTTCGTGACGGTCAGATAGAGCTCGCCAAGCGCCTCGGCCTTGTGGAGCAGGAACATGACAGGCGTAGCCCCAACGGGCATGTGGCAGGCCATGCAGCTGATCTCGGCGTGAGTCGAGCGCTCGTAGGCGATGATGGTGTCGTCCTGCACCTTGTGACAGCCCTCGGCGCAGAACCACCTGGTCGACGTGATGCCGAGTGCGCTGATCATGACGGCTGCCAGCACCAGCACCGCTACAGCCGTCCAGACGATGTAGCGCGGTCTACGTGTCGGATCCGTGAACCCTGAAAGCGAGATCTTCGGCATGTACCTTCCTCAGTAGTCGATACCGACTCGTGCCCCGGGCGTGACGGCGTGGCACATGAGACACCCGCCGTCGTAGGGCGACGCGAAGTACCGGAGCATGTGGTTCTTGTCTGTCCCGTGCGGATTATGACATGAGGACGTGCACGTGAGCGGCGAATCGTTGTTCACGTCGTAGTGATTCGGCCTGACCGGGTGCTTGTTGCGATACACGGTCTTGGACGATTGATCGTAGTCCCTGACTCGCGTGGCACCGGAAGCAGACATCGGGGTTGCCGTCCACGAGCAAGCGGCGCAGTAGGGCGAGCCATGCGGCGTGTGACAGTTGATGCACAGCTGCCCGTCATGGTCTGAGTCGTTGAACGTCTGACGAATCTGGGAGTGGCACTGGTAGCAGAAGCTGTTGCTGCCGCCACCTGCCGCCAACAGACCGGGATACTGCGCAGCGTGAGGATCGTGGCAGGTACCGCACTGCATCGTGAGACCAACAGGGTGGTGGCTCGGCTGGCCAAACTGGTTCTCGATTCCGGGATGACAGTCGTAGCAGATGTTCGGCTGCTCCGCGTTGAGCAGCGGCTGGTAGTCCGAACCATGCGGCTGGTGGCACCCCGTGCAGTTGTCGTTGACGAACGGCGCGTGTTGCACGGGCATGCCGCTTAGTCCGGCGACCGTGGGATGGCAACTGAAGCACAGCTCGCGCTGCCGCGCGACGAGGATGCCCCTGAAGTTGGAGGCGTGCGGATCGTGACAGTCGATGCACCACCCCTCCTTGGCGGGCGGATGGGCCTGCGCGCGATTGATCTCGTTGCCTATCGGGTGACAGGTGAAACAGATGTCGTTGGGCGCAACGGTGAGCAGCACCGTGTAGTCCGAGGCATGCGGGTCGTGGCAGCTCGTGCAATGACCCGTTGCGAAGGGCTGGTGCTGGAAGGCGTCGGCGAGCTTCCCGCCCATGGAGCCATGGCACGTCCAGCACAGCTCGGACTCCGGGCGCCACGAGGTACGAAGTGCCCGCCTCGACCTTGGCCGACGTCGTGACCGTCACGCCCCGCATCGGTCTTGCTCACCGTGGCAGTGCCCTGCCGCAGCGTCAGCCACCAGCGAAGCGGAAGCCACTGGATGAGCGTCTTGTAGCGGTTCAACATCTCCTGGGGACCGCGCGCCACTGTGACGCCCACCTCTTTGCCGTGAGGCGTGTGGCAGGTCGTGCACTGCTTGAGCGCGAACGGATTGTGGACCGACTCCTTCACGAGATCCGGAATCATGTCCGTATGACACTGGAGACACTCGACATTGCGCGCGACGAAGCGCGCCTGCTCGTTGCTGCGGACCAGCCAGAGTTCCGAGACCGCGACACAACCGCACAGCAAGAGAACGAGTGCCACGATGACGGCAATGAGGACGTACCATCGCCGCCGGTGTCCGCCCGTCTCCTCTTGGTAGTCGCTGTCGGTGCCGTCTTGGACGACGTCGGAGTCGGTCAACGACCCTCCTCGGCCTGTTGAGCGGGCGCGCACTAACGCTGCGACGGCGCTGTGCGCACACGCTACTTGAGTCTAGCACGGTCCGAAGGCTGAATGAACCTTTAGCCCACAGGTCGGACAGGTGTTTTTGAGGCAGCACCCGCCTCCTTGGCGCGAGTTCCGCCACGTGTGTTATCGGCTGCCCTCGAGCCGATCAAGACCCCTGCGGGCCTCCAGCAGGTTCGGGATCCAGCTCGAGTGCCATCTTGTAGCGCGCCATGGCCCAGTCCGGCTGGCCCGTGTTCTCGTAGGCAAGCCCCGTCAGATACTGCAGCCGAGCGATGCGAGGCTGCTGCTCAAGCACGGGCCGGACAGCTACCAGCAGCGATCGGTACTGGCCCTTCTTCGCGTAGTAGTCGCCGAGTGCCACCGCCGCCAGGGCGTGGTCCGGCTGGGCTTCCAGCACGACCCACAGGTCCTCTTCGGCCTTCTTGTCGTTGCCAACCGACAGGTACACCATGCCGCGGTTGTAGCGCGCGCCGGTGTTGAGCGGTTCTCGCTTCACGGCATAGTCGAGGTGTTCCAGGGCAGCCGCGTTCTCGCCGACCTGCCGGTATGCGTAGCCGAGCTCGACTCGCGCCCGCACGTCGTCGGGGCGCCACCGCACGACACGCTCCCACTCGGTCAGGTAGGCTGGCCCCGAGCCTTCGGGCGTCCGGGTGGCCCACCACGCATAGCCGAAGTAGGCGACCGCCGACCAACAGGAGGACCCCCGCCGCTGATACCAACGAGCAGCAGCAGTCGCGAGCCCGGGAGGCGAGCCCGGATTCGCCGCTGGCGGTCAGCGGGCGATCGGGGGCCCAGCGCTGCGTCGCGAGTCTCGTTCATCGTGGCACCACCGCACCGGCCTCTAGGGACTCGTCGTGACGCTCGTCTCGATGCGCTGCAGCTCCTCGGCGACACCTGGCGCCCCGGGAACGATCGCCTCAGAAGCCTTCAGGACTCGGACCGCATCGTCGTAGCGTTGCTGACTCTCGTACAGAAGCGCGAGCACGACGCGAGGCCTCCGAGTACTTGGGGTCGAGCTTGAGCGCGTATTCGAGTTGCTTGATCGCGCGCATCCGTATCGCCCGTGGCGTCGAGCGCCCGCGCGAACTGGAGGCGTATGGCAGGGCCGTACCGCTCGACCTCGATGCCCTGTCTCGCGGTCTCCAGGGCCTGCTTGTAGTACTGCGAGCCGTACACCTGCCCGCCCAGGTTGTAGAGGTTCGACAGGAAGACGTAGTTGTCGTACTCCCAAGGCACGAAGGAGATCGTGTCCCGGAGCGATGTCTCCGCCCCAACGAAGGCGGCCTGTGCCGCAGCGATCGCCTCTTGGTCGCTACCTTGCGACGCAGCATTGAGGCTGGTCGAGAGCTGATCGACGTAGGCCAGTCCGACCTCCGCTCGGTAGATGTCGTTGAACGGGTTCAGTCGGACTGCTCTTTGCGCAGCCTCGATTCGCGCTTGGCCCTGAGATGCGATACGCGCCTCGAGATAGGCGTTGTCAGCCATCGTGAAGCGGATCTGGTAGCCGATTCCGAACGCAACGAGCAGGGTCAGGACGACCGCTGCCGCGATGCCCCAGCTCGGGCGCTTGATCTCGACGGACGTCGCGGTCGGTGCGAGAACAACCCCCATCGACGCCCACAGCAAGAAAGCTCGTGCCGGTCACGGAGAGCCCGAAGAACAGATGGGTGACGTAGGCGGCGCACGCAGCCCAGAATCCGACGAGGACCATGCGACCGGGCCCACCGCCCTTGGCGAACACGGTGGGCCACGAGCGGATCGCGGCCCAGATCACGATCGCGTAGAGCATCAGCATGCCCGGTATGCCGATTCCGGCGGCCAGCTGCAGCGGGTAGTTGTGCACGTTGTCGGCCACCGAGAGGTAGCCGGCATCGGCCACGTACTCGGCCGGCTTGTACTTGGGGAACACCAGCCTGAACGTGTCGGCGCCGAATCCGAAGACCGGCCTATCCTGAATCGCGTCGCTGGCGGCCTGCCAGATCTCGAAGCGAGTCTTCGCGCTGCCCTCGTCCGAACTCGAGGATCGAGGCGACTCGCTTGCCGAAGTTCATGACCTCGTTGGGGTTCGACAAGACTGCGGACGACGATCGCCGCCACCAACGCGCCGATGGTTCCGGCGAAACCCCAGTCGATCGGCTTCCACGGCACTCGCTGCCGCACAGCCAGGAGCACCAGGAAGAAGAACCCGACCACGCTTCCGACCCACGCGCTTCGAGTGAACGCCACCACGATGCACCACATGTTGAGCAGGAACCCGGTCCAGTAGACGGCGCGCCACGAGAGGCGCTCCTCGGCCAGCGCGAGACCGATCGAGATGAAGACCGAGAACATCAGGAAGCCGCCCAGAAGATCGGGGTTCCCGTAGGTGGAGAACGCGCGGTTGACCTCGAACGGAAGCTTGCCCCACCGGACGATGTCGCGCCCGAGGCTCTGCAGGACCCCGTAGCCGGCGACCACGACGCCCGCCCAGAACACCGTCTGGGCCAGCGTGCGGATGCGGGACGGACGATCGGCGTACTGGAGGACCAGGAAGTAGATCAGCGCGTAGTTGACGAAGGAGAGCAGCCCCTCGAAACGCCGATACTTGCCGAAGACGGCGGTCGGGGGATGGATCGAGAAGACCGCCGAGAGGGCCACCCACGCAAGAAACGCCAAGATGAGCCAGTCGACAGGTGTCCTGCGGATCTTGCCCCCGTTGAGCGCCATGTCCCAGGCCCAGGCCCCGATGGCCACGAGGCCGAGCACGCGCTGGATGAAGACCTTGACGATGTCGAACTGGTCGAAGGTGAGCGGCAGCTGGAAGCCGAGAAACGTCAGGTTCGACATGGCGACGGGCGTCACGAAGACGAGGGCCAGAAGCGACCACCATGAGATCTTGCGATAGATGCTCCACTCCTCGGAAGCCGCCGGGCGCGGCGAAGGTGCCGCCGACCCCTTGCTTCTGTTTCGCCATTCGGTAGGACTCCTGTTCGCGGTGTGGTCAGCCGACCCGACGAGCCGAGAAGTAGCCGACGAGCCTACGGCAGT
Organism: uncultured Actinomycetes bacterium; assembly: GCA_963700665.1. Classification (GTDB taxonomy): domain Bacteria; phylum Actinomycetota; class Coriobacteriia; order Anaerosomatales; family PHET01; genus CAVPCY01. Next base: position 4,066 of record CAVOYK010000001.1, on the reverse strand, counting down.
GCGTGCCCATTGTGACGCAAAGAGTGTGGACGCACAGGCACCTCGGCCCATGGACCGCCAGCTCGCGACTCACCAGAGCAAGTCGCTTGCCCGAGAAGCACCTAGCGAGCTCCTCGGCCGGTGAGCACGACGCGCAGCGTCTCGTGACGATCTGGACGTCCATCGCCAGGTTCTGGTGGAACATGTAGATGAGGTCGTACTTGAGCTTGCGCTCGGGAGTCGTCGCGTAGCCACCGGAGACCTGCGCGAGACCGGTGACGCCCGGCTTGACGCGGAAGCGCTCTCGGTAGCCAGGGATCTGCTCGAGGTACTCCTCGACGAAGAACATCCGCTCCGGCCGCGGGCCGACGAAGCTCATCTCGCCGCTCAGGATGTTGAACAGCTGGGGCAGCTCGTCGATGCGGTACTTGCGCAGGAACGCTCCCACGCCCGTGATGCGCGGGTCCTCTTCCTCGGCGAGAACGGGACCGGTGTGCTTCTCGGCGTCTTTGACCATGGTGCGCAGCTTGTAGACGTGGAATGGCTTGAGGTTGCGGCCCACCCGCTCCTGCTTGAAGATGACCGGCGCCCCGTCCGAGACGACTATCGCGAGTGAGGCGAGCAGCAGGATCGGGCTCGTGAGCACGATCATGAGCAGGGCGCCCACCACGTCGATGGCGCGCTTGACCATCCGGTAGTAGCGCGGCACCGAGGTCGAGGTGATCTGCATCAGCGGGATGTCGCCGATGAGTGCGTCGACCGAGCCGATGAAGATCTCGTAGAGCTCGGGGACGACGTCGACGCGCACGCGCAGCTCGTCGGCGAGCACGAGAGACTCGACGAGCTCGCGCAGGGCCACCGGGCTCACGATGATCACGCGGTTCGCCTTGTGCTCGCGCGCGATCTGGGCCACGTCGTGTGCGGAGCCCAGTACCGGGAAGCCGCCCACCTCCGCGGCAGCGGACTCGCCGCGGGACTCTCGAGGGTCGAGAAGGCCGATGACGTGCCAGCCCCACTGCGAGCGTGCGGTGAGCTCGTCGGCAAGCTCGACGTGTCATCGGTCCGGTTCCCACGAGCAGCACGCGCTGCTCGGGCCAGCGGATCCGACCGAAGTGCAGGAAGAGCAGCCGCCACGAGACCAGCAGGAAGATGCAGAGCGCCCAGCCGATCGGGATGGTCCAGCGCGCCCACGCCTGCGCGGGTCTGCCGAGGAAGAACGCGAACGCCGCAACGAAGACGATGCCCAGACGTGACCGCGATCGTGACGGTGCGGATGACGGTCCACGCGGTCTCGGAGCGCTCCGGATCGTAGAGTCCGTAGGTCCACGCGACCCCGAGGTAGACGACCACCAGCACCGGCGCGATGAGCAGGAACGCGTTGAAGTTGAAGGCGGGCAGGTCGCCGCCGAAGCGCAGCAGGAACGCGGCGACGAAGCCGCCAAAGACGAGCACGGCGTCGAGGACGACCGACAGCACGATGAAGCGGCTGCGTGACATCGCGCCCTACGCCCCTCTCCGTGCGTGCCGCCGGATCGCCTCGGCGTACACATCGCGAACGTTGTCCACCATGCGCGGGATCGTGAACTCGCTGAGCGCCCGCTCCTTGGCCTGGGCGCCCAGCCGCGCGCGCAGCTCGTCGTCGGCCAGCAGCGTGCGCAGGGCGTCGGCGAGCCGCTCGACGCTGCCCACCGGCACGGTGAGTCCGGTGACGCCGTCGAGGTTGGCGTAGGGCACGCCGGTGGTCAGGTCGGTCGACACGACCGGCGTGCCGGCCGCGTGCGCCTCGATCTGCACGAGCCCGAACGCCTCGCTCCGCGCCACGCTCGGCAGCGCGAACACGTCGGCAGCGTGATACCACGCCGCGAGCTCGGCGCTCGTCTTGCGGCGGCAGGAACGTCATCCGGTCGGCTGATGCCCGCGCGCGACCGCGATCTCGCGCAGCTCGCGACTCGAGCGGGCCGCGTGCCGATCATGACGAGGTCGGCGTCGACGTGCTCCATCGCGCGGACGAGCACGTCGGCGCCCTTGTAGTAGACGAGCCGACCCACGAACAGCACGATCTTGCGCCCGCCGTGCGCGGCCCGCAGCTCGTCGGCACGCCGCTCGCGTCGACGCGTCGCCGGCGAAGCGCTCGACGTGCAGGCCGAAGTCGACGTGCCGGCACTTCTCGGCACGTGGCGAGAGGAACTCGGAGTGCTCGATCATGTTGGGCGAGGACGCGATGATCAGGTCGACGCTGTCGAGGAAGCGCTCGAGGAGCGGCCGGTAGGCGGCGAGCGCCGTCTTCTGGCGCACGATGTCGCTGTGGTAGGTGACCACCGTGGGCGCGTCGGGCTGCGCCCGCAGCCACGCGAGCTCGCCCCACGGGTACGGGAAGTGGAAGTGGAAGACGTCGGGCCACGGGTCGCGACGCGCCTCGGCGGCAAGCTCGCGCGCGAAGCTCCACGCGACGGGAGTCGAGGCGCGCTCGAACGCGCGCGGCAGCCGCACCACGTCGACGCCGTGAAGCGTCTCTTCGAGCCGCGTGTTCTCCGAGTTGCACACGATCGCGCGGACCTGCATGCCGGCGTGCTCGACCAGCCCTTCGGCGAGGTCGCGCACGTGGAACTCGACGCCGCCCAGGTGAGGCGGGTAGTACTTGTTGACCATGGTGACGCGCTGCGGAGCGGGCGACATCTACGCCCCTTCAGCCAACGAGCGCCCAGCTGCGAGCAGGTCGTCGACCACGCCTGCCGAGGAGGCCTCGGCGTAGACGCGCACGAGCGGCTCGGTGCCGCTGGTGCGCAGCAGCAGCCACGCGTCGTCGTCGAGCAGGAACTTGATGCCGTCGGTGCGCACGATCTCGTGCACGCCGACGCCGCCGAGCTCGGTGGGCTCCATCGAGGGCATCTCGGCGACGAACGCGTCCATCACGGGGCGCGTGAGCTTGAGGTCGACTCGGCCGTACTCCATCGGGCCGGTGAGCGCGAACAGGTCCTCGACGAGCTCGCCCAGACCGCACCCGCGCTGCGCCATCATCTCGGCGAGCATGAGCGACATGAGCAGCCCGTCGCGCTCGCGCACGTGGCTGGGGATGCCGATGCCGCCGCTCTCCTCGCCGCCGATGAGCACGCCGCCCTTGACCATCTCCTCGTAGATCCACTTGAAGCCCACCGGGGTGGTGACGACCTCGAGGTCCAAGGCGCGCAGCCGAGGCGGTCGACGATGCACCGAGGTCGACAGCGTCTTGACGACCTTGCCGGTCTCGCCCTTGTCCTCGACCAGGTGCCGAGCGACCAGCGCGATGATGCGGTGCGGGTTCACGAAGGCGCCGGTGCTGTCGATCGCGCCGATGCGGTCCGCGTCGCCGTCGGTCACGAACGCGGCGTCGTAGCCGCCCTCGCGCACGGCCTCGGCAGCGGCGTCGATCCACGGCGGGATCGGCTCGGGGTGCAGGCCGCCGAAGCCGGGGTTGCGCTCGGCGTGGATCTCGAGCACCTCGACGCCGAAGGAGCGAAGCGTCTCGGCGAGGTAGGTCTGGCCGGCGCCGTAGAGCGGGTCGACGACCACGCGCAGGTTCGCCGAGCGGATCGCGTCCTCGTCGACCTTCGAGCGAAGCGTCGCCAGATACGGCCCCGCGAGGTCGACGAGCTCGAACTCGCCGCGCGCGGTGGGCGCCTCGTCGAGCAGGGCGGCCTCGACGCGCTCGGTGAACGAGACCGGCGACGCGCCGCCGTCGGCCATGCGCAGCTTGAAGCCCAGGTACTCGCTGGGGTTGTGGCTCGCGGTGAGCATCACGCCGCCGATGGCCTCGTCGTCGGGCGCGACCGACCAGCACAGCGCGGGCGTGGGCAGGTAGCGGTCGGACACCTTCACCCGCAGCCCGTGGCTCGCGAGCACCTCGGCAGCGGCCGCGGCGAAGCTGCCGGCCTCGAAGCGCGTGTCGTAGCCGACGAGCACCAGCCCGCCGGGGCTGTCCGCCGAGAAGACACGCCCGGCGGCGTCGGCGACGCGGCGCAGCGATTCGTAGGTGAAGTCGGCGCCGATGACGGCTCGCCAGCCGTCGGTTCCAAAACGGATGTCGGCAGGTGCAGCCATCGCAAAGACC